>NZ_JBAZTL010000003.1:0-499994 GCF_041661885.1 Sphingomonas sp.
ACTGCGCCCGAGTGGTGTCGGTCCACATCGTCGATCTCCGGAAGTTTGTAGCAAAACCCCCTGAATCAACGACTTGGTTAGACGTCAAGCTAACCAACTGATACCACTCAACTTAATTTCCGATCAGGCGCTTAGGCTTTGGTCAAGCTGAGCTGTCAGAGGACTGCCTATATGCACGTCTTCCGGCCAGAATTGGGCAAAGGTCCGCTTCTGGCGGAAGCGGACCTTCATGAATGCCCTATTGTGATAACGCCGCGGCCGACGCGTCCCGCGTAAGGGTCAGGCTTGAGCGGCCATTGTGCGAGCAACGTCGGCAGCGCTGATGCCTTCGAGAGCGAGGCCATAGCCGCCGTCCGCGTCGATCAATCGGCGCAATCCTTGCGTCAACGCGATACGGGTATAGCGGCCAGTGAGTGGCGGCAGTGCGGCAATGCCATCGGCGATTTCATGTGCGCGGGCAAGCAGGCGGTCGGCTGGTACGATTTCGTTGACCACGCCCCAGTCCTTCGCCGTTTCGGCGTCCAAAATCTGCCGGGTAAGCAGGAAATAGCGCCCGCGGATCGATCCGATGACGTGCGGCCACAGGACATGGACGCCGTCACCCGGCACGATGCCGAATTCGAAGTGTGGTTTATCCTGGAACACGGTTTCTGGCGTGGCGAGGATGATATCGGTCAACAGCGCATATTCGCTGTGCAGCAGCACCGGCCCATTGAGCGCGGCGATCATTGGCACCTCGATATCGAGGATGTTCGACAGCACCTTGCGTCCTTCGCGCAGGATCTTGTCATAGCCCCGCGGGGTGAAGAAATCGAAACCCTCGGGATCGATGGCATCCATGAAGGCGTCGCCAGAACCCGTCAGGATCACGACGCGATTGTCGCGATCCTCGCCGATTGCATGGAACAGATCGACGAACTGCTCGTGGGTATGGCCGTTGAAGACGAGCTTGCCGCCGCCGGTGTGCAGCGCAACTTCGAGCACGCCGTTATCCTTGCGGGTCAGGCGGGCGTTGGAAAAAGCATCGCGATAGGTGTCGAACTTGGCCATGATTGCTGATCCTTGGTTTGGGCCGGCCATCATTGACCGGTGTGCAGATCAACTAGGCCATTCCTGCCGAGTGTGGACGATCGCATGAGGCAATATACTTTATGCCTGCGGGGAATAGTCGCCGCTCATCGCCGCCTCGACGAAATGGGCGAACTCGCGCGCCTTGGCGCTCGCCATCCGGCCTGCTGGAAACACGGCCCACAAATCGAGACGCGCCAAAGACCAGGGCTCCAGCACGCGGCGCACGGCACCACTCGCCAGCTCGGCCGCGAACATCCAGTCGGAGGCGATCGTAAGGCCCATGTCGGCAAGCACCGCCGCGCGCAGCCCCTCCGCCGCACTGACGCGCAGGCGACCGTGAACCGCAACCGATATTTCAGCACCGTCGCGCGTAAACGACCAGGTGTTCGGGAGCTGGCTATAGATAACCGCCTGGTGCGCCGCGAGCTCGGCGGGGCTTTGCGGCTCTCCGGCGCGGGCGAGGTAGGTCGGCGTGGCGATCACCGAGCGGCCGCCGCTCCCGAGTTTACGCGCGGTTGCCGTGGAATCCGCCAACGCACCCATGCGCAGTGAAAGGTCGATCCCCTCCGCAACCAGATCGATGACGCGGTCATCGAGGATTACGTCGATTTCCAACTCGGGATGCTGTTCCAGAAAACGGGGCAGGAGCGGCACGATGTGCGAGCTCGCGAACGTCGTTGCTGCCGAGATGCGCAGGCAGCCCGACAATCCGGCCCCCGCGCCGCGCGCGGCAAGTTCGGCCTCGTCGGCTTCCTGGATCGCCGAGCGCGCACGTTCGAAGAAGCGCTGTCCCGCTTCGGTGGGGGTCAGGCCGTGCGTCGAGCGGATCAGCAGACTGACCTGAAGCCGGTTCTCCAACTGCGCGATCGTCTTTGAGACGGCGGGTTGGCCGACGTTCAGATGGCGGGCGGCGGCGGTGAAGGAGCCCGTTTCCACCACCCGAACGAAAGTCGCCATTGCTTGATATCGGTCCAAGTCATTCCTCCTGGGAATGAACATTATTGCTCCGGGGCGGCTGCCATGTCGAGCGGCGAAGAAGCATCTTATGGCAGCGCCCTTGGATGGACCAGGGCGCACCAGGATTGTGACGATGCTCGAAGTTTATGCGTTTGCGACGCCCAACAGCGTCAAGGTGCCGATCGCGTTGGAGGAGCTGGGGCTCGACTATGCGCTTCATGCCGTCAACGTTCGCAAGGGCGAGCAGAAAGCGGCCGACTTCGCGGCACTCAACCCCAACACCAAGGTGCCGGTGCTGATCGACCCTGATGGTCCCGATGGGCGGCTGGTGTTGACCGAATCCGCCGCGATCCTGGTTTACCTTGCCGAAAAGAGCGGCAAGCTGCTGCCATCGGCCGGCGAAGGTCGTGCGCGGGTGTTCGAGCAACTGTTCTTTCATGCCTCGGGGCTGGGGCCGGTATTTGGCCAATCGGGCTTTTTCCAGCGCTTCGCCGCCGAGCCGCAGCCGATCGCGATCGAGCGGTTCTTGACCGAAGCGAAGCGGACCGTTTCGGTTCTCGATCGTGTCCTGGCGGATCATCGCTTCGTTGCAGGGGATGCGTTCACGATTGCGGACATTGCCCATTTCGGCTGGCTGTGGCGGCGCGAGTTCGCCGGTGTCGCGCTTGACGACGCCCCCAATGTCGCGCGCTGGTATGCCGAAATCGAGGCTCGCCCCGCCGTTCTCCGCGCGATCGAACGCGTCGGCGCGCTCGTCCCGCAGTCCTGACCGTTGGTGCTGGAGATCATCGATGTCCCATTTGTTTACGCCCTTCCGCGCCGGGTCGCTTTCGCTCGGTCACCGCGTCGTGATGGCACCGCTCACGCGGATGCGCTCCAGTGCCGGCGACCGGCCGAACGCGCTGATGAGGGAGTATTACAGCCAGCGCGCCTCCAAAGGCGGTCTCATCATCTCGGAAGCGACGCCCATATCGCGCCAAGGCTATGGCTATGCCGGGGCACCCGGCATCTATGACGACGGCCAGATCGAAGGCTGGCGGGCGATCACCGACGCGGTCCATGAACGCGGCGGCAGCATCGTCATGCAGCTCTGGCATGTCGGCCGTCAGTCGCATCCCGACATCCAGCCGAACGGCGAGGCACCGGTCGCACCGTCCGCGCTCCAGGCCGAGGGGTATGGCTATTCGACAAAAGGTGCCGTGCCCTTTTCGATGCCGCGCGCGCTGGAACGGAACGAAATCTCCGCCATCGTCGCCGCATTCGGTGCCGGTGCGGCGCGCGCGAAGGTCGCCGGTTTTGATGGCGTCGAGATACACGCCGCCAATGGATATCTGCCCGACCAGTTTCTGCAGGACGGCACCAATCATCGCGCCGATGATTATGGGGGCAGTATCGACAATCGCGCCCGCTTCCTGCTGGAGGTGACGCAAGCCGCGATCGATGCGTTCGGCGCGGATCGGGTGGGTGTACGCCTCAGCCCCAGCGGCACCTATGGCTCGATGTCGGATAGTGATCCGCAGACGACCTTTGGCTATGCCGCTGCCCGACTCGACGCACTCGGCATCGCATATCTCCACGTGGTCGAACCGCGCATCAGGGGAACCGAACTGATAGCCGAGACCGAACCGGTCGCGGCCAGGCACCTGCGCGGCATCTTCCGCGGCACGCTGATTGCGGCGGGCGGCTTCGATAGGAACAGCGCGGAGGCGATCCTGAGCGTCGGTGACGCCGATGCGGTGGCATTCGGTCGCAATTTCATCGCCAATCCTGATTTGCCGGACAGGTTGCGCCTCCGCCTGCCGCTCAACGCATATGACCGGTCGACTTTTTACGGCGGCGATGCACGCGGTTACACCGATTATCCCATCCACAGCCGCGCTGCCTGAAACGTCTTTCCGGCGGGGAATGGCGGATGGTCGATCAGGCTGTTCCGCCGCATCTCGCCGCTAAGGATTTATCTCACGGCTATTCAATTCGAGGAGACGTATCATGACCCTTCAAGCCAGGCTCGATGCCTTCAAAGCGGATTTCCGCGCCGGCAAGGCGCCCTATACCGTGCCGCGCGAGGTGATCGACACGATGGACCGTGCAACTGCGGAACTGATTGCCAGCGGCGCGGCGGCGCGCGCGCTCAAGGCCGGGGAGCAGGCGCCCGCCTTCACGCTCAATGATCCCGACGGCCAGCCTGTTGCCTCAGCCGACTTGCTGGCGAAGGGGCCGCTGGTCGTCAGCTTTTACCGGGGTGTCTGGTGCCCTTATTGCAACATGGAACTGCAGGCGCTCCAGGCAGCGCTGCCCGAGTTCGAGACGCTTGGCGCCAGCCTCGTCGCTATTTCGCCGCAGACGGCGGTCAACAGCCGCAAATCGATCCGCCAGAACGGCCTCGATTTCCCGATTCTTTCGGATCCACGCAATGAGGTGGCGGCTGCGTTCGGGCTGCGCTTCGAGATGCCAGACTATCTGGTGGACCTGTACAAGGCTCTGAAAAACGATTTGCCGACGTTCAACGGCGATCCGAGCTGGACGCTGCCGATGCCGGCGCGCTTCGTCATCGGCCAGGACGGGACGATCCGTTATGCCGAGGTCAACCCCGACTATACCCGCCGCCCGGAGCCCGAAGACATGTTCCCGGTATTGCGCGGTGCCGCCAACGTCGTCGCTTGAATCGCCATACCGTTCCGGATGCGAGCGCATCCGGAACGCGCCCGTCCGGAGACGTTCATGAGCCGAACCTTCCTCATCACCGGCGCCAGCAAGGGCATCGGTCTCGCACTCGCCCATCGGCTTGCCGCTAATGGCAATCAGGTTGTCGGAATTGCGCGACAGGCGACCGCCGATTTCCCCGGCACGCTCATTCCCGTCAATCTTGCAGACACGGCTGCCGCGGATGCGGCGCTCGCCGACCTTACGCGCCGTTTTGCGTTCGATGGCGTGGTCAACAATGTCGGGCTCGTCCGCCCGCAGCGGCTCGGCGAAATCGAATTGTCCGCGCTGGAGGAGGTGATGCGGGTAAACCTGCACCCGGCGCTCCAGGCCGTGCAGGCGATCCTGCCGGGCATGAAGGATCGCGGCTGGGGCCGGATCGTCAACATCTCTAGCCTAACCATCCTGGGCAGCCTCGAGCGCACCGCCTATGCTGCGGCGAAGGCGGCGCTCGTCAGCTTCACCCGCAGTTGGGCGCTCGAACTCGCGACCACCGGCGTCACGGTAAACGCGGTCGCGCCGGGGCCGACCGAAACCGAACTGTTCCGCGCCAACAATCCGCCGGGCAGCGAAGGTGAGCGGCGCTACCTCGCGGGCGTGCCCATGCGGCGGTTCGCAAAGCCGGATGAAATTGCCGCCGCAATTGCCTTTTTGCTTTCCGACGAAGCGGCCTTCATCACCGGCCAGACGCTCCACGTCGATGGCGGCGCTTCGATTGGCAAAGCGGCGCTATGATCGGGGCGATGCCGGTAATCCCCTCCTGAGCTCGTCGAAGGGGCGCCACTTGCTCGACGGGGTCGTTACGGCGGTGGAGCGTTCCTACGGCCGCGTCGACTATCGCTCTCGTCGGCAGGAAGGTGGTGTGCCCTCTGTTCCATTTGGTGCCGCGCCATCCGGCCGATTGCGAGAAGGAGGCCGCGCTCGTCGGCCGGATCGTGTTGGAAGATAATCAATTTATACGTTGTAATATAACGATAAAATCTATCCTCTTACGAAGAGTGTTCGCGTCGCGAGGTGCTTTGGGGCCCCGTTTGCGTTTGACTGCAGGAGCATGAGCTAACGGCCTATTCCCATTGACATAGTAGGAGTTGGAAGCCAGCTTTTGTGCAGCAAATGTCGGGTGATAGGCAGTGTCTGCAAGGTTGGAAGCGGCCAGATTTTGTGGCGGATTGCGGTGCTGCATGTCGGCCATTTCCGTCGTCGACGACGCAGTGGTTCCTTTGAGATTTCAACCGGGGCGGGCACGGTGCAGTTAGGCCGGCGCGCACTGGTGTCAGGCGGCGTTGCGGCTGGAATCGCGGCGCTGGCGGTTCCGTCGCTCTTGCATCGCGGTACGTCCGGCAGGATCGTTCGATTGGGCTATACCAAGGCCGGACCGATGATTGGCCTGCGCGCGCGCGGTCGCCTTGAGCTCATGCTCGCGGCCAAGGGGATTGGCACGAGTTGGAGCGAATTTCCCGCCGGGCCGGACCTGTTGGAAGCAATGGGGGCGGGGGCGCTCGATTTCGGGATGACAGGCAATACGCCGCCGATTTTCGCTGCCGCAAATGGCCTGCCGATTCGATATGTTGGTTATGAGCCAGCCGCACCGATGCTGGAGGCGCTGCTTGTCGGCGCCCGGTCTGCGGTTAGCGATCTGGCGAGTTTGAAGGGCGGGAAGGTAGCGGTCACACGGGGTTCAAACGCGCACTATCTGCTGCTGTCGCTGCTGCGGCGTCACCAACTGAGCCCCGAGCAGATCGACATTGCCTATCTGCAGCCTGCCGATGCCGGGGCAGCACTCGCCAATGGCAGTATCGACGCCTGGGCGATCTGGGATCCGCTGATGTCCTCGGCCATCGCCGCAGGCCATGCCCGCATTCTCGCCGATGCGCGCGGGGCGAGCAACAACCATTATTTCTATATCGCCCGCACAGACTTTGCCGCCGAAAAACCGCTTGTCGCGCTGATTTTGGACGAATTGCACCTGACCGGCCAGTGGATCAACGATCACCCGATCGAGGCGGCAAGTGTGCTCGAGGCGAATACCGGCTTGGCTGCCGCGGTCTGGAGGGAGGCCCTCTCCCACGCACGATTTGGCGCGAAGGCGATCGATGCCGTTCCCATCGTCGAGCAGCAACGGATTGCCGACACGTTTCTGGCCGCCGGGCTGCTGAAGCGACCAGTCACAGTTTCCGACGCGGTGGCGTCCATCGATTAATTTCAGAAGGCATCAATATGGAAATTCTGTGGTTTCTGCCGACTCAAGGCGATGGGCGGCATCTGGGTACGGCGATCGGCGGCCGCGAGGTGACGCTCGATTATTTGACGCAAGTCGCGCGCGCCGCCGATGATCTGGGCTATTCGGGCGTATTGGTGCCGACGGGGCGCTTCTGCGAGGATCCCTGGGTGACGGCATCGGCAATGGTGCCGGTGACCAAACGTCTCAAATTTCTGGTCGCGGTGCGGCCTGGCATCATCTCGCCAACGGTTGCCGCGCGCATGACGACGACGTTCGACCGGATATCGGGTGGTCGGTTGCTCATCAACGTCGTGACGGGGGGCGACCCGGTTGAACTGGCGGGCGATGGCTCGTTCCACCCGCACGACCAGCGCTACGCTTTGACGCGCGAATTCATGGAAATCTGGCAACGGTTGCTGACCGAGGAGCAAGTCGATTTCGCGGGCGATCATTTGCGAGTCGAAGGAGCAAGGATCGTATTTCCCCAGGTGCAACGCCCGCATCCCCCCATCTACATCGGTGGATCGTCCGATCCCGCGCTGGATCTCACCGCCGACATTGGTGACGCTTTCATGACCTGGGGCGAGCCGCCCGCGCTTGCGGCTGAAAAGATCGCCGATGTGCGCCAACGTGCCGCGGCGCGTGGTCGGTCGATCCGCGTCGGGATGCGGCTGCACGTGATTGTCCGCGATACCGACGCCGAAGCCTGGGCAGCGGCGGACGACCTGATCAAATATCTGGATGACGACACGATCAAGTCGGCCCAGGCGAGCTTTGCCAATCACGATTCCGTCGGGCAGAAGCGGATGACCGATCTGCATGGCGGCGACCGGGACCGGCTGGTCGTCAGCCCCAATCTTTGGGCGGGGGTGGGCCTTGTCCGTGGCGGGGCGGGGACCGCGATCGTCGGCGACCCTCAGACCGTGGCGGCACGTCTCAAGGAATATCGCGACATCGGCGTCGACCTGTTCATCCTGTCGGGCTATCCGCATCTGGAGGAAGCATATCGCTTTGCCGAGCTGGTGTTTCCGTTGCTGCCGATCGACCGGCCCGCGACACGCTCGTCGGGGACGCCGGACGCTACGCAACAACCGCGTGGGGAGGTGATCGGGTTTGACCGGTTCCCGGTTCAACCCGCGCCCAAAGCTGCTCCAGCCCCGCAGGACTCTTGATGCGCTTGCGCTTCCTGATCGGTTGGATTGTTCCGGTGCTGCTGCTTGTCGTCTGGGAAGCGGCGGTTCGCGGTCATTTGCTGTCATCGACGCTGCTGCCGGCGCCAAGCGCGGTTGCGGTGGCGGGATGGCGCCTGCTCCGCACCGGTGAACTGGTCAGCAATATCAGCATCAGCTTTTCGCGGGCGATGCTGGGGTTCCTGATCGGTGGCGGGCTGGGGCTGGGCTTTGGCGCCGCCAATGGATTGTCGGCGTTCAGCCGCCAATTGCTCGATCCATCGTTGCAGATGGTCCGGAATGTTCCGCATCTGGCGTTGATCCCGCTGGTTATCCTGTGGTTCGGCATCGGGGAAAGCGCCAAGCTGTTCCTGGTCGCGCTTGGTGTGTTTTTCCCGATCTATATCAACAGCTATCACGGTATCCGCACTGCTGATCCGCAACTGGTGGAAATGGGCCGTGCTTATGGCATGGGGGGATGGCGGCTGTTTCGGCGCGTTATTCTGCCCGGGGCGCTGCCGTCGATCTTCGTCGGGCTTCGGTACGGGTTGGGGACGATGTGGCTGACATTGATTGTCGCCGAAACCATCGCCTCGTCCGATGGCATCGGCCATATGGCGATGCAGGCGCGCGAATTTTTGCAAACCGACGTCGTGGTACTGGCCATCCTGATCTATGCCTTGCTCGGCAAGCTGGCGGATAGCGCGGTGCGCTTGCTCGAACATGCCTATCTGCCGTGGCATCCCAATTTCCAGCCTGCCGAGGGGCAAGCGCGATGAGCGTCGTGGAAACCGGCAACGGGGTCGGCGTCGATCTGTCGACGCTGACGCGCGGCTTTTCCGGGCAAACGGTGCTGGATGGCGTCGATCTGACGATCGCGCCCGGCGGCTTCTTGGCGCTGGTCGGCCGGAGCGGGTCGGGCAAGAGCACCTTGCTGCGCCTGGTCGCCGGGCTTGACCGGCCGGATGCGGGGCAAATCCGCTTTACCGGCGGGCAACCCTTTGTCGCCGCGCGTGATCTGCGCATCATGTTTCAGGACGCGCGCCTGCTGCCGTGGTTGTCGGTTGCGGACAATGTTGCGGTCGGGGTCGCGGCTGGGCTCGGCAAGGCGCGTGACGCCTCATCAAGCGTGCAGGAAGCGCTGGCGGCCGTGGGTCTTGCCGATCGTGCTGCCGCGTGGCCGTCGACATTGTCGGGTGGCCAACGACAGCGTGTCGCGCTTGCTCGTGCGCTGGTATCTCGCCCGCGCCTGTTGTTGCTCGACGAACCGATGAGCGCCCTCGATGCGCTGACCCGGATCGAGATGCAGGATCTGATTGCCCGGTTGTGGTCGATCCACCGGTTCACCGCGATTCTGGTGACGCACGATGTGCCGGAGGCGGTGAATCTGGCGGACCGGGTCGTGCTGCTCGACAAGGGCAGGATCGATATGTCGATCGATATCACGCTTGAGCATCCGCGTCAGCATGGCGCGCCGGACGGCGCCCGGTTCGAGAAGCGCTTGCTCGATCGCCTGCTCTTAAAGGAGCCGCGCCCCAACTAATCCGACTGGCACAATGAGCAGTGTCGGCAGGCCCATAATTCCTACTAATTTGATATAAAAAGGATGGATCGGATGAAATCGAACCGAATTAGAAAAGCGCTCCTTACGCTGGCCTGTTCCGGCGTCGGCGCAGGCGCATTCTATCCCGTGGCTGCTAATGCCACGGAACGGTCAAGCACTGCGGTCGCGGCGGGCGTGGTCACCGATGAGGATAAAGCAACGGCGGCGGAGGGCGATATCGTCGTTACGGCGCAACGGCGCGCGCAATCCATTCAGGACGTGCCCATTGCCCTTCAAGCCTATGGGCAAGAGGAATTACGCCGACGCGGGGTGATCCAGGCGGACGACATTGTCCGCCTCGCGCCCAATCTGTCACTCAACGAATCAAACAGCATCAACACCTCGATCACGATCCGTGGCGTTGGCACCAACAATTTCCACGGTAACGTCAATCGCGCGGTCGGCATCTATCAGGACGATGTGTATCTGGCGACGCCTTATACCGGCGTGTTGGGCGTCTATGATCTGGAACGGGTAGAGGTGCTGCGCGGGCCGCAGAGCACGCTGCTGGGCCGCAACACCACGGGCGGGGCGGTGCGCTATCTGTCGAACAAACCGAAACCGGGTGATCCGCTGAGCGGTTATCTCGACGTCACTTATGGCAGTTATAACCGTGCCGATGCCGAAGGCGCGCTGGGCGGATCGCTGACCGACAATCTGGCGACGCGTGGGGCATTCCAGATCGAACGGCGCGACGGACTGTTCACCAATGTCGCGCCTGGACGCGAAGGCGAGCAGCTTGGCCGCCGGGAGCGTTATTCGGGGCGGTTGCAATTCGTCTGGCAGCCCGCGCCGGGCACCGACATCCTGTTCAACGGCCATTTCGGCCTGAACCGCGGCAACGATGTCGGCGTGAAGGCGCGGGGACTGCGCAATCCTGCCAATCCAACGCAGGCTTGCCCCGACGTTGCGACATCCGGCAATTTCGAGCGTGGTAACGATTGCGTGACCATTACCGGCTTCAACCCATCGACGAGCAATTATTATCAAATTTACAACACCACCTCGGCGCGCAGCAATGTCGATGTCGGTGGTGGCTTCATCAAACTCGATCAGGAACTGGGATTTGCAACGCTGACCGCGATTGGCTCCTATGACCAGACGGGCGTGCAACTGGCGGATGACTTTGCCGGTTTCAACACCTTCCAGTTCCAGACGCAGCAGGATTCGACGTTCAAGGATTATGCGGCGGAAATCCGCCTAGCGTCCCCACAGAGATATGGGTTCCGCTGGATCGCAGGGGCAGGCTATTTCCATGAGGATCTGGTGCAAGGCACGATCGTGCGGCGCGACAATGGTGGCGCGCTGCAACCGGGCGGCGAGACGATTTCGTTCAACATCCTGAACCAGAAGGACGAAGACCTTTCGGTTTACGGCCAGGGCGATTTCGACCTCACGCATCGATTGACGGTTACGGCCGGTTTGCGCTTCACCAACAACAGCAAGAGCGCGACCTCGCGCTTTGGTGTCGCCAACAGCCCCGCAAGCCAGATTCCGGTCAACACCTTCATCTCGCGCGATATTGCGCTGGCGCTGACCAACGGTGCGCCCGAAACCTGCCCGCCGGGGCCGGTGGTGGTGGGGCCGGACGGGCGTGTCACCGGCGGACCGCCGCCATGCCTGTTGCCGCTGCTCAACCCGCGCCAGGAGATCAACCGGCTGAGCGCGCGTGCCGCGATCAGCTATAAATTCAGCAACGCTATCCTTGGTTATGCGTCCTATTCTCGCGGGTTCAAGGCGGGCGGGTTCGACACGCGCGCGCTTGCGGCCTTTTCGGGCGGCGGGCGCAACCCGGTCGCGCCCGAAACGCTCAACGCTTATGAAGCCGGGGTGAAATCGGATGTGTTCGGGCGTTTGCTGCGCCTCAATGGCGCGGTCTTTTATTATAATCTGCAAGGATTGCAGACCTTTGCCGTGCAGAACGGTACGCCGGCGTTCATCAACATCCCGAAATCGCGGTTGATTGGCCTGGAATTGACCGCCGATGTCAATCCTGGCGACGGGTGGCATTTGCACGGCGATTTCGGCTGGCTCGATACCAAGATCACCGATTCAGGCGGCGTCGCCGGATTGGACAAGGGACATGTCCTGCCCAATTCCCCCCGAACGTCGGCGAATGCCGTCATCGCCCGCGAATTCGGGCTGAACAACGGATCTCGGCTCAACCTTCAAGGGGCCGTGCGCTACGTCGCCAGATCGATCGATTCGTTGCGGTTCCGAGATGACTTTCTGCTGACCAAGAACGCGCAATTCTATCTGGATTTGCGCGCGGCCTATCAGTTCGGCCGCGACAACCGTTATGAATTGGCGGTGTTCGGCAATAACTTGACCTCGCAAAAAGTATGCTCGGACATCGACCTCAACGACAATCCGCTACAGCCAAGCCCGAGCGACCTGACATCGACGGTCGCCTGCACGCCGTCGGACGGGCGGGCGTTGTTCGGTGGATCGTTCAAGGTTCGCCTGTGATGAAACTTATTCCGCCACGCATTGGCTCGACAAAGCCAGACACAGGCATTCAGAACTGCGAGATTGCTGGGTTTGTTCGAGGCGGATCGCGCCTTGGATACGTGGATTGTTGCTGGTTGATCGTGCCGCTGCGAGAAGTGGAAGGTCGCAGTATATCTGGGTAGACCCAATGAGGTCGGTCGTTCACCGGCTCCCTGGTGTTGCGTCATGTGAGCCCCGCGCGTTTGCCGGCGTCCGCAGCACTGCTGGCCGCCTTGCTGGTCGTCGCTGTGCTCGCGGACGGCGTCATCGCCAATGCGGGGCTGATTAGCGTGGGTCTGGCAACTGCCATCCGGGACCCGACCCTTTACGTGCTGGCGCGACCGACACGCGCCGACCAGGCGACGTCTGGCGCAATAGTCTTGTGCGTTGCCGTCGTCGGTGGCGCGGCCGTGCCGCCGTTGACGGGGCACTGGCGGATCAGGTTGGGCTGGTGCCAGCGTTATTGCCGCCAGCGTTCTGCTACCTCCCTGTCGTCGCATTTGCGCTCGGAATTCGGCCTTGCCACCATCGATTCTAAAATCCGTTGCAGTTCCTGTCGTTTCTGTTACAAGAATTGGAAGCGCTTCCAATTGACCGCACTGATGCGGCGGCGGCGCATTAGGATGTTCCGAAGGGATCGGAACAAGGGGGAGGGTGAATGAATATCGCATCTCTGCGTGCGCGCCGCATGTCGGCGTTAATCCAGCTTTTGTGCGGGACCACTGCGTTGGTGTTGCCCCACGCAGTCGCCGCTCAGCAAGCTGCAGCACCGGCGTCTGGGAGCCAAGAAAACCAACAGACACAACCGACTACGCCGGCTGCCCCGGACGATAAAATTGCAGCAGACGCGGGCGATACGGGCGCCGACATCATCGTGACGGGTATCCGGCGCGGTATCGCTGATTCGATCAGCCTGAAGCGCAACGAAACGTCCATTGTCGAGGCGGTGTCGGCCGAAGACATTGGCAAGCTGCCCGATGTGTCCATCGCCGAGTCGATTGCGCGCTTACCCGGTTTGGCGGCGCAACGGGTCGCCGGGCGGGCCCAAGTGATCTCGATCCGTGGCCTGGCCCCCGATTTCACCACGACGTTGCTCAACGGGCGGCAACAGGCGAGTTCCGGCGACAACCGGGCGGTCGAATTCGACCAATATCCCTCCGAACTGTTGTCGAGCGTCGTTGTCTATAAAACGCCCGATGCGCAGATTGCGGGCTTGGGACTGTCCGGAACCGCCGACCTTCGCACCGTCCGCCCGTTGGTTTTCGGCAAACGGGCGATCGCGCTCAACGTACGCGGGGAAAAGACCGAAGGCGGCAAACTGAACAGTGACGTCCGCAATGCCGGTTATCGCGTCAGTGCGAGCTATATCGATCAGTTCGCCAACGGCACGCTGGGGATTGCGCTGGGGTATGCGCGGCTGGACTCGCCATCGGGGAACCGCCACTTCAAGGCTTATGGGTATGAAGCGTTTGGCGACCAAACGGTCAATGGCGTGCCGGTTAACGTCGTCCGTCCGGACGCAGCGGACGGATCGCTCCTGCTCAATGGGCAGGAAGTATTCGTTACTTCGCGCACCAACGTGCGGGATGCTTTCATCGGCATTCTCGAGTGGCGCCCCAGTGATCGGGTACACAGCACGCTCGACGTCTATTATTCGAAGTTTCGCCAGAACGAGATTACGCGCGGGGCGCAGTGGTTCTCGAATCCTTTCGCGGATGGCCTCACCTTCACCGGCGTTACGCGTGAGGATCGGGGTGGAACGGGCGTGGCGGCAAGCGGAACGCAAGTGGGCACGGTGCCGATCATCCGCAACGACAATAACCAGCGCCAAGATGAATTGTTTTCCGCCGGTCTCAACAACGAGTTCGGGCTCGACGATCGCACCCACTTCTTTGCAGACCTGTCCTATTCATCGAACAAGCGTAAAGAACAGATTCTCGAAACCTATGCCGGTTTTGGGTTGGGGACGGGGGGCGTGACATCGGCGACCCCGAATGTCGGGCGGACGCAGGACACTATCGGGTTCCAGACGCCTGCCGACGGCTTCCCGACTTATAGCGAGGGGCTGAACTATGCCGACGCCAGCCGGGTGTCGCTCGGCGATCGTGCGCCGTGGGGCGGATGGGGCCATGACGGCGCGATCCGCTATCCGGTCGTGGAGGAAAAGGTCTATGCGCTTGATCTACGGTTGAATCATGAGCTCGACGGATTCTTCAGCGGCGTCGACGCGGGCGTGAATTGGACGCACCGCAGCAAGGCGAAGACGGTCGATGACAACGACCTGTTCCTGAAAAACGGTCGCCAGCAGGTGCTCGTCGATTCAAGCTTTGTCCAGAATACAGCGGATCTGGGCTTTGCTGGCTTCGGTCCGGTATTGAGTTTTAACCCCAGCGCATTGCTGAGCCGATATTACGATATCTCGCCAATCCGTGACGCGAATTACTATGACAAGAACTGGTCGATCCGCGAGGATGTGATCACCTGGCATGCCAAGGCGAACATCGATTGGGGGCGGTTGAAGGGCAATATCGGCGTTCAGGTGCTGAACCAGACGCAGTCGTCGAGCGGCGTGATCATCAACGGGCTCAACCCCGGTCAACCTATCGTCCCGCAGCGGATCCGTGATGGGGCAAGCTATACCGACGTACTGCCAAGCCTGAACCTGATCTTCGAGCTGGGCGGTGGCCACCGGCTGCGACTGGCCGCGTCGCAGACCGTCGCGCGACCGCGCATGGACGACTTGCGTGCGAACGTCTCGCCAGGCTTCAATGCTTTGGTGTGCAGCGGGCAGCCATGCGGGGTCGGGACGGTCGTCAATCCTTGGTCTGCCTCTGGCGGGAACCCGAAGCTCAAACCGTGGCGGGCCAATGCCGTCGATGTCGCCTATGAATGGTACATCAACCCGACGACATATCTGTCGGTCGCGGGCTTCTATAAGGACATCAAGACCTACATCTATCAACAGAGCGGAACATTCGATTTCTCGGGCATTCCGCTGCCGGTGACCGCCTCTTCGATTCCACCGGGCGTTGTCATCAGCAACATCGGCCAAATTACGCTTCCCGCCAACGGCAAGGGCGGGTTCGTCGAAGGACTGGAGTTTAGCGGAGCGTTGAACTTCGGAACGATCGCCAAGGTGCTCAATGGGCTCGGCGTCCAGGGCAGCCTGTCGCTAACCAAGTCCAACCTCAACCCTACATCGAACCCCGATCCGACGCAGGCGGTGCGGATTCCCGGCTTGTCGGGAACCGTGTACAACATCACCGGCTATTACGAACGTGACGGGTTCCAGGCGCGGATCAGCCAGCGGTATCGGTCGGGCTTCAAGGGAGAGGTCGTGCAACTGTTCGCCACGCGCGGCTTCACCGAGATTCTGGCCGACAAGCAGGTCGACGCACAGGTTGGCTACACTATTCAGCATGGTACTCTGGAAGGGTTGGGCGTGCTGTTCCAGGTCAACAATTTGACCAATTCGCCCTATCGCACACGATTGGGTATCGATGGTGGTGGTACCAAGACGCAGAACGGCGAGTCGTTGCTCGAGACGTATGAACAATATGGGCGGCAATTCCTGTTAGGCTTCAACTATCGTTTCTGACTGAAGTCCCTTTTGGCGAGGGAGGTTGTTCTCTCGCCAAAAGGCACGCCGCTGGATGAATTTTGAGTATGCGACAGTTGCGACGGATCTTGATTGCTGGCGGCGGGTCGGCGGGTTGGATGACGGCTGCAATGTTCGCCAGGCTCTTCAAGGACCTGTACGAGATTATACTCGTCGAGTCGGAGGAAATCGGAACCGTCGGGGTTGGCGAGGCCACGATACCGGCGATCAAGAAGTTCAACGAATTGCTGGGGTTGGACGAAAACGATTTTCTCCGCCGGACGCAGGGTAGCTTCAAGCTTGGCATCCAATTCAACGACTGGCTGCGGCAGGGCTCCAGCTATGTTCATGGATTTGGCGTGATCGGCCAGGATCTCGAATGGTTGCGCTGTCATCAATATTGGCTGAAATTGCGTGGGGAGGGGCGCACGGGCACGCTTGATCGCTATTCGATCAACACCTGGGCGGCACTCGCCAACCGCTTTATGCGGCCACGCACCGATCTGCCCGAAAGCCCGATCGGTCAGATCGCTTATGCCTTTCACTTCGACGCGGGTCTCTATGCCGCGTTGCTCTCCGACTATGCGCGCGAAAGGGGCGTAGTGCGGCGTGAAGGGCGGATTGTCGATGTCGCGCTCGACGCCGAAACAGGCTTTGTCCGATCGGTAAAACTGGCCGATGGGGAGCAGCTCGAAGCCGATCTCTTTATCGATTGTTCGGGGTTTCGTGGGCTAATCATCGAACAGGCGCTCGGCGTTGGCTATGAGTCATGGAACCATTGGCTGCCGTGCGACCGTGCCATTGCCGTACCGAGTGAACGGTCGGGCGATTTTACGCCTTATACCCGATCAACCGCGCGGGCAGCGGGTTGGCAGTGGCGCATCCCCTTGCAGCATCGCACTGGCAATGGGCACGTTTATTCAAGCAAATATATGGATGATGATGCGGCGGAGGCGTTTCTGCTTGGCCATCTTGACGGGCCGCCGGTCGGCGCGCCGCGACATCTGCGCTTTGTGCCGGGGCGGCGTCGCGTTGGCTGGTTCAAAAACTGCGTTGCGATCGGGCTGTCCGGCGGATTCCTCGAACCGCTCGAATCGACTGGGCTTCACCTGATCCAATCGGCGATCCTGAGGCTGGTGCGCCTGATGCCCGATGCCGACTTCGATCCCGCGACGATTGCCGAATTCAACCGGCAGACCGATTTCGAATATGAGCGGATCCGTGATTTTATCATCCTGCATTACAAGGCGACCGAGCGTGATGACACACCGTTCTGGCGGTATGTCCGGACGATGGACGTACCCGATACGCTCGCGCGGAAAATGGCGCTGTTTGCCGCCAATGGCCGCATCTTCCGCGAGGATGACGAAATGTTCGCCGAGGAAAGCTGGATCCAGGTGATGATCGGGCAGGGGGTAATCCCGCGCGCGCCCGATCCGCTGGTCGGTGTTACCCCTGACGCGGAGATTGCGCGCTATCTTGCCAATGTCGCAGAGGTGATCGACAAATGCGTTGCGCTGATGCCGTCGCACGAAGCGTATGTGGCGCACCATTGCGCAGCCCCCCCGGCTGGCTAGCGTGTCGGCTGGCCCCTTTGCAACGCAGCGATGAGACCTCGGCGCATTTGGCCTATTTCCTCGGGCGTATCGGCCGCGAGAATCCCGTGCGTAGCGGGTGGGAGGTGCGCCGCCGGGTCTCCATTTGCGAGAAAGACGTACTGGTCGAACATAGCCCGCCATACCCGTCGTTGGTCAGGCGGAAGCTGGCGCAGGCTCATCATACCATGCATCAACGCATCCCACGGCGAGCCAAGGTCGCCGCGCGCTGGATCCCACCAATAATTTGCCAGCATGTTGATGGTATCGAGCGCTTCAACGTGATGATACCAGCCATAGGGAATATAGATCGCATCGCCCGCCATCAGCTCTGCGGTTTCAGCCGTCGCCAACGCATCGGCGAAGCGCGGGAAGCGATTAAAATCGGGTTTTGTAAGATGGACCATGCTGACCGGCGTCCCAGCCGGCGTGATGTGGAATGGCCCCATGTAGAGATTGGGGAGCTGTTCGGGCGCGAACAGTGTAAAGCGCCGTCGACCGACGACGACGCAGGCAATGTTTTCCGCAGGATCGTTATGAATCGCGACCTTGGCGGCGGTTCCGATCCAAACGCGGGGGACGATTTCGGGTGCCAGGAGTGGCATCGGGTGAGTCGGGAGAAAGCCGGGCAGCGCGGCCCGGGCATCAAGCCCCTGAACAGCCAGTGTGTCCGGCTGCGGTTTGCCGAGTTCCACCTCGAGGTCCGCCAGAAAGGTTCGGATCGTGCCGGGCTCGCGCGTAAAATTCGGGCCACGCAACGCCGCTTCGTAATGCAGAAGTCCGCCTTCTTCTGGCGCTGCGCGCACGATCGGGATCGTTTCGTCGGTCGCGAGCGTGTTCAGATAGCCAGACAGACGTCCCTCGCGCGCGGCCACAACTGCCGGCCAGCGGCTAACCAGCCCCCGAAATACTGCAGGACGGCCATCGCCACGGATTGCAGCGAAGCGGGCGGCATCGACGCTGTCATGGTCGGGAAGAGGCACCATAAGGGACGGGTCGCCGGTCATCCCCTGCAAGTCAAGCGGCAAGGTCGGTCGTGACGGGGCCGCGAGTTCGTGTGGAGCGCGTGGGCAAGGAAAAAGAGCCGGTCGTTGTGATCGACGCGTTCGCGCAGGATCCCGCACGCTTGGTCGCAACCGCATTGGCTGCACCGCTCGGTACGCTGGGGGCCTATTATCCCGGCGTGCGCGCACCGGTCGGACGGGATTATTGCGCCGAAGTTGGACCGCTCCTTGCAGGGGCTGCGCGGCGCGTGTTTGGCTTCACACAACGGCTTTCGTTTGATCGTGCGCTGTTTTCCCTAACCCTGACGCCGCCCGCCGAGCTGACACTTGCGCAACGCCTCCCTCATATCGATGACGTGGCACCCGAGCGGCTTGCGGTTGTTCATTACCTCAGCCCGCAAGATTGGGGTGGCACACGCTTCTATCGCCATCGCACGACCGGTTTTGAAACCATTGGACCCGATCGCCATCGTTCCTATCTCGACCAACTCGCCGACGATTTACGCCGCTGTGGCGAACCGCCGCCCGGTTATATTGCTGGCGCGACCGCGCTGTTTGAGCCGATCGGTCACGTTCCGGCGCGCTTCAACCGCGCTGTCCTTTATCGCAGCAACCTGTTGCATTGCGCGGCGATCGACAATGCTTGTATCCTGCCAGCCGATCCTGCCACGGGACGCTTGACGATCGCCAGTTTCCTGACTGCGGAGTAACCGTTGTTTTCGCTCAGCTTGCGTAGCCCTCGCCGCGCTGCCACATCCCGTCTACTTCCAGGATAGGGAACAGGGCGACAGGTGACGGAACGCAAGCCCACAATTGACGACGTCGCTCGTCTATCGGGTGTCGCGCGCGCAACGGTATCGCGCGTGCTCAACGATGGTCCGAACGTGAGCGAGCGGATGCGGGTTCGCGTGCTGGAGGCGGTGGAAGCACTTGGATATCAGGTGAATCTGCAAGCGCGGTATCTCGCGGGCGGCGGCAGCCGGTCGGTCCTGCTGATTCTGTCTTCGGACACCGAGAGCGAACCCAATTCCTATTATCAGGCGGCGCTCGAAATCGGTGCGCTCCGTGTCTGTATGCAATCCGGGTTGGAACTGGTTACGCATACGTTCGTGCAATCGCGTGCCGGAGTCGACGCGCGCATCGTGGAACTGGTCGAGGACAGCCGTTGTTCGGGCGTGATCCTGACGCCGCCCTTTTCGGATCGGCTCGATTGCATCGACGCCTTGCGGCGGACGGGCGCGGTGGTGGTCCGTATTTCGCCGGGCGTGACGCATGACGGGGATGTTCCCGGTGTGGGAATGGACGATGAAGCCGCCGGCTTTGCGTTGACCCGGTATCTGATCGATTCAGGTCATCGGTGCTTCGGTTTTATCCAGGGGTTGGCCGAGCATCTTTCCGCAGAACAGCGGTATCGCGGCGCGCTGCGCGCACTGAGGAGCGCTGGTCTCGACGAGACGGCTTTGGTCGCTGTGCGTGGCAACTTCACCTTCAAGGCAGGGGTTGATCTGCTGCCCGGGCTCGTAAACGCCGAGCCCGCGCCGACCGCAATCATCTGCGCCAACGACGATACCGCAGTCGGAGCACTGTTCGCCGCACATCGGGCGGGGATGGACGTGCCAAACGACCTCTCGATCGCCTCGTTCGACGATACGCCGGTGTCGGCACTGGTCTGGCCGCCACTGACCACGGTTCATCAGCCGATCCAGGAAATGAGCGCTCGCGCCGTTCAGATTATCGCGGCCGCCCGCTTTGGCGGCGCAAATGGCGTTGCCCCCCCGGCGGCGTCCGAGCGGTTGCCTTTCACAATCGTTGAACGCGCATCGGTGTCCGCGCCGAAGGAGCGTTGACAAACATTCCGGGGCATCGGATGACCGATAATTGGAAGCGCTTCCAATTATCGGTCGTGCTACGGAGGGGGAGAAATATGGAGCTATCCAAGGCGCGACTGGCCGCGACGGCGGCTGTGTTGCTGATCGCCGCACCCGCAACCGCGCAGTCGGTGGAGGAGGCGCCTTTGGCGGAACGGCGCGCAGCCGAGGATCAGCGCTCCACGGTGCTCGCGGCGCAGATGACGCGCGAGGAACAGTTGCAATATGTGTTCGGTTATTTCCCCCCGCTCAGCAAGGATCGCCCTGCGGACATGATCCCGTCCGCCGGTTATGTGCCCGGTGTCCCGCGGCTCGGCATCCCGACCTTGCGCGAGAGCGACGCGTCGCTCGGCGTGGCCAATCAGATCGAACAGCGCAAGGGCGACACCGCGACGGCGTTGCCGGCAAGCCTTGCATTGGCGGCGAGCTTCGATCCCGACCTTGCCTATCGCGGCGGCGCAATGATTGGCAGTGAAGCGCGCGCCAAGACCTTCAACGTCCTGCTGGCGGGTGGAGTCAATCTGACGCGTGATCCCTGGGGCGGGCGGACCTTCGAGTATCTTGGCGAGGACCCGCTTCTGTCCGGCATCATGGCGGGGGAATCGATCCGCGGGGTCCAGTCGAACCACATCGTTTCTACGATCAAGCATTTCGCGCTCAACCCGCAGGAAACGCTCCGCACGACGGTGAACGCGCGCATCGACGAGGCGGCGCTGCGTGAAAGCGATCTGCTCGCCTTTCAGATCGCGATCGAGCGCGGGCGCCCCGGCTCGGTGATGTGCTCGTACAATAAAATCGATGGCGACTGGGCGTGCGAGAACGAGCAATTGCTCAACCGTATCCTGAAGACCGATTGGGGGTATAAGGGCTGGGTGATGAGCGATTGGGGCGCCGTCCATTCGACCATCAAGGCGGCGAATGCTGGGCTCGACCAGCAATCGGGGCGCGAGCTCGACAAGGCGATGTATTTCGGCGCGCCGCTGGCGGAGGCGGTTGCGTCCGGTGCGGTCAGCGCGGCGCGGCTTGAGGATATGAATCGTAGAATCCTGTGGGGGGTGGTCTCTACCGGGTTGATCGATCACCCCGTTCCGACGAACGCGCAGCCAATCGACTCTGCAGCACATGCTGACGTCGCGCAGGAGGTTGCCGAAAAGGGCAGTGTGCTGCTCAAAAACGACGGCAACCTGCTACCGCTTGCGCGCACCGCCAAGCGAATCGTGCTGATTGGTGCCCATGCCGATGTTGGGGTCTTGTCCGGCGGTGGGTCGAGCCAGGTCCGCTCGGTTGGTGGTGCTCCGGTCGAAATACCGTTGACCGAGGGGGCAGCGGCATCGTTCGCACGCGTTACCTGGCACGCATCCTCCCCGCTGGCGGCGATCCGCGCGCTCGCCCCCAATGCGCAGGTCAGCTATGTCGATGGGCGCGACCCCGCAGCCGCAGCGTCGGCTGCTCGCGGTGCGGATCTGGCAATCGTTTTCGCATGGCAATGGCGCACCGAGGCACAGGATCTCGAAACGCTGTCGCTTCCCGACAAACAGGACGCGCTGATTACCGCGGTTGCGAACGCCAACCGGCATACGGCGGTGGTGCTGGAAACGGGCGGTGCCGTGTTGATGCCGTGGCTTTCGCGCGTGCCCACGGTATTGCAGGCTTGGTATCCTGGGCAGCGTGGCGGCGAGGCGATCGCCAACATCCTGTTCGGTATCGTCAATCCATCAGGCAAGCTGCCGATGACCTTTCCCGCGAACGAGGGGCAGGCACCGCGCCCAATCATTCCTGGGCTCGCCGACATGAAGGCCGCAGATACCAGGCAAAAAGCTGGCGGAACCTATGGCATGGTCGAGCGTGAGCTTGCCCCTGTCGCGACGTATAGCGAAGGGGCGGCGGTTGGCTATCGGTGGTTTCTCAGGACGCACAAGAAGCCGCTGTTCCCGTTCGGATACGGCATGTCCTATACGCAGTTCCGCTATAGCGATTTGCGGATCGAGGGAGGTCGCGCGTTGCGCGTCAGCTTTGCCGTGACCAATAGCGGCAATGTCGCGGGGGCCGATACTCCGCAAGTTTATGTCGCGTCGGGGCGCCGCGCCGGTGTGACGACGCGCCTTGCCGGGTTCGAACGTGTGGCATTGGCACCCGGCGAGACGCGCCGGGTCAGCGTCACGGTCGATCCGCGCATTCTCGCCGACTACGATGTAGCGGGTCATCAGTGGCGGGTTGCGGCGGGTTCCTATCCGGTATCCGTCGGGCATTTCGCCGGTGACCGGTCGCTGACGGGGACGGCAAAGCTCGCCGAACAAAGGATGAAGCCATGATGCGGTCCCTGCTGTTGGCGTGCACCGCGCTCGCCACGATCGGTGCTGCACCTGCCCCACAGGCGGCGCGGGTGCGCGGGTGGCAGACCAGTGCGGATGGGGCGCAGCGGCTCGCACCGGTCGTGGCATCGGCGCGGCCCGCCGCCAACGCGGTCTCGATCACGATCGATCCCAACCGACGGTATCAGACGATGGTGGGCTTTGGCGCCGCGATCACCGATGCGTCGGCGATCTTGATCCAGGGGATGAAGCCCGTTCCGCGCGCATCGTTGCTGCGCGACTTGTTCGGGACAGGCAATGGCGCTCTGGGGCTCGGCTTTGTCCGCCTCACGATCGGAGCCTCGGATTTTTCGCCAACGCAGTACAGCTTCGACGATATGCCAGCCGGGCAGCGCGATCCGGGGCTCGCGCATTTTTCCATCGCGCCCAATCGAAGGACGGTACTGCCAACGATCAAGGCTGCGCTGCGCATCAATCCGCAGCTTGTCGTGATGGCCAGCCCGTGGAGCCCGCCGGGTTGGATGAAGACCAGCGATTCGATGATCGGCGGTCGATTGCGGCCCGAGGCTTATGCCCCCTATGCGCGCTATTTCGTGCGCTACCTGCGGGCCTATGCGGCGCAGGGCGTGGGCATCCGTTACGTCACGGTCCAAAATGAACCCGGTTTTTCGCCCAGCGATTATCCAGGAATGATCTGGCCCGCAGTCGAGCGCGCGCGCTTTGTCGGGCACGATCTCGGCCCCGCGCTCGACCGGGCGCGGTTGCGCACCAGGGTGCTCGAATGGGATCACAATTGGGATTTGCCGGAACAGCCCGAAACCACACTCGCGGATTCGCAGGCCGCGCGCTACACAGTGGGGGTCGCGTGGCACTGTTACGCGGGGGATGTTTCTGCGCAGGATCGTCTGCACCGCGCTTTCCCCGACAAGCAGAGCTTCTTCACCGAATGTTCCGGGGGTGGGTGGCGTCCGGGTTGGAAGGTCGGCTTTGCCGACGTGATGCATAATTTGATGATCGGGGCGACGCGTAACTGGGCCCGTGGCGTGCTGTTGTGGAATCTCGCGCTCGATCCGACTGCGGGGCCGCATAAGGGCGGCTGTGGCAATTGTCGCGGAGTGGTGACGATCGACCCCGCGACGGGACAGGTGACGCGTGAACTTGAATATTACGCGCTGGGCCATCTCAGTCGCTTCGTCCGTCCGGGGGCGGTCCGTATCGATTCAAGCGGTACTCCGGATGTCGAAACGGTCGCATTTCGCAACCCGGATGGCGGCGTCGTGTTGCTGGCGTACAACCGGGGGCATGAGGCGATAGCACTCGCGACCGGTATGCGTAATCGCCCGGTCGGCTATACATTGCCGGCTGGCGCCGCGATCACCGTCACCTGGGCGGAGCGGTAGTGCGTCGCTTCGGGGCCTTGCTGGAACCGTTGGCCGAGATGGTGGAGCGCGATGCCAGCGCCGACAAGGGCTACGACGCCGACGCCATCCGCGCGGCGCTTGCCGCAGGCAGTGTCAAAGCGGCCATCTTCACCAAGAGCAATCGCCGCCCATCCCTTCGCCTCCTCACCCAAACTCCACCGCCTCGAACCGGATCGGCTCGCCGACCGCCGTCGCCGCGAGCGCGCCGTCCCACATCACGCGGTGGCCGCGCACGATGGTGCCGATCGGCCGGCCGGTGAGGTCCATGCCGGTGAAGGGTGACCAGCCGCAGCGCGAGGCGAGCCAGTCTTCGGTGATCGTCCAGCGGGCTTTCAAATCCACCACCGAGAAATCGGCATCATAGCCGACCGCGATGCGGCCCTTGCCGACGATGCCGAACACGCGCTGCGGTCCGGCGCTGGTCAGGTCGATCACGCGCGCGAGCGTGGTGCGGCCCTCTGCCACATGGTTGAGCATCAGCGGCAGCAGCGTCTGCACGCCGGGCATCCCGCTGGGCGAGCCGGGATAGGGTTTGGCTTTTTCTTCCAGCGTATGCGGCGCATGGTCCGAGCCGAGAATGTCGGCAACGCCCTGATCGACCCAGTGCCACAGCCCGTCGCGATGCGCGCCCGAGCGGATCGGCGGGTTCATTTGTGCGAGCGTGCCGAGCCGGGGATAGGCCTCCTCACCCGCCAGCGTGAGGTGCTGCGGGGTTACCTCGCACGTCACGATGTCCTTGTGGGCGCTGAGGAATTCCAGCTCGGCGGGGGTGGTGATGTGCAGCACATGGATGCGCCGCCGCGCCGCGCGGGCGAGCGCGACGATGCGCTTGGTCGCGAGCAGCGCGCTTTCATCGTCGCGCCACACCGGATGCGAGGACGGGTCGCCGGGCACGCGTTCATCGGCGCGGGCGTTCATGCGGTCCTCATCCTCGGCATGGATGGCGACGCGGCGATGGCCCGAAGCGAGCACGGCGGCGAGCGAGGCGTCTTCGGACACCAGCAGATCGCCGGTCGAGGCACCCATGAAGATCTTGACGCCGGCGGTGCCGGGCATCCGCTCCAGCTCGGCGAGATCGGCGGCATTGTGGTTGGTCGCGCCGACATAGAACGCATGGTCGCACCACATGCGATGGTGCGCGCGGGCGAGCTTGTCGGCAATCGCCTCGGCTGAATCGGTATTGGGCTTGGTGTTGGGCATTTCGAACACCGCCGTCACCCCACCGAGCACGGCGGCACGCGCGCCGGATTCGAGGTCTTCCTTGTGGACGAGGCCGGGTTCGCGGAAATGCACTTGCGTGTCGATGACGCCGGGCAGGATGTCGAGCCCGGTGCAGTCGATCGTCTCGCCGGCATCGCCGCTTACGCCGATTGCGGCGATCTTGCCTGCGATCACGCCGACGCTGGTCTGCACCGGGCCAGCGGGCAAATGGACGGTGCCGTTTTTCAGGAGGAGATCGAAAGTCACTGCATGTACTCCGTTCGGGCGGAATTTGTCGAAGCCAGCCTGGCGCGATGTGCCCAGCGAATGGATGACAAAGAGTCGCGGGCTTCCTACCTGTTAGCCATGCCAGAAACCACCCTGACCGACCGAGCGCTCCTTCGTATCGCGGGCGATGACCCGCGCGGCTTCCTGCAAGGTCTTGTTACGCAGGACATGACGAGCGTGGTGCCCGGCGCGCCGCAATGGGGCGGCTTGCTGACGCCGCAGGGTAAGGCGCTGTTCGATTTTGTGCTGTGGGCCGAGGGTGAGGCGATCCTGGTCGACTGCGAAGCGAGCGCCGCCGAGGCGTTGGCGCGGCGGCTGTCGATCTATCGCTTGCGGCGCGCGATTACGATCGAGCGCAGCGAGGGCATGGTACATTGGGCGCGCGAGGGCGGGCAGGGCGTGCCCGATCCGCGCCTATCTGCGCTTGGGCGGCGCTGGATCGGCGAAGCGGGGGATGCGGCGACGGGCTGGCTTGAACACCGGTTGTCGCTGGGCGTGACCGAGGGGGTGGCCGAGCTCGGCAGCGACCAGACGCTGTGGCTGGAATGCAATGCGCGCGAGCTGAACGGGGTGAGCTTCACCAAGGGGTGCTATGTCGGGCAGGAGAATACCGCGCGGATGCACCATCGCAGCAAGGTCAACCGGCGGCTGGTGGTGGCGCCCTTGGGCGACGTGGGGGAGCGCACGCGCGCGGCCTATCCCGATCTGGGGGTGATGGTCGAGCTGCGCCGGGTGGAGGCGCTGGGTGACGCGTTGGTGCCCGGCTGGATGGCGGCGGCGCTGGCGTAAACGCGGCGACCGCGCACACTCGCATGTTGCGTGTGCGAGCCGATTGTGGCCATGTCGCGCGCGACGAAGGGGCCCCGAGTGATCGATAGCGCATCATCCACCAAGCGTTGCCCGGCAACGCGCCGGCAGCAAGGCGACATGCCGGTGCGCGGTTGCTGATGGCGAGCGCGCCCGCCCCGTCCTTGCTTGACCCTGGCATCCACGCGGCGCGCTGGATCGCCGAGTATCGCGCACGCGCCGTCAGCGGTGACGTGCTCACCGCCGATCCCGATCCGGCATGGGCGGCGATGTTCGAGGAACTGGCGGCGGCGGCGGGCGACGATCTCGGCCTCGCGCGCGAACGCGTGCAGCGCCACGCCGAGGATATCGGCACGGGTTTCCGCATCATCGGCGAAAGTGAGGAACGGCCGTGGCCGCTGTCGCCGGTGCCGCTGCTGATCGCCGCCGAGGAATGGCGCACGATCGCGGCAGGGATCGTGCAGCGCGCCGACTTGCTCGAAACCGTGATCGCCGATCTGTATGGCGATGCCTCGCTGGTGGCGCGCGGGCTCATTCCGGCGGCGCTGGTCGGGGGATCGGCCTTCTTCCTGCGACCGATGGCGGGGCTGGTGCCATCGGGCGGGCATCATTTGCAGTTCATTGCGGTCGATCTCGGGCGCGGGCCGACCGGCGAGTGGCGCGTGTTGGCCGATCATCTGCGCGCGCCTGCGGGGGCGGGCTATGCGCTGGAGAACCGTCTGGCGATCGCGCGGACGCTGGGCGGATTGCAGGCGCGGCTGAACGTGCAGCGCCACGCGCCGTTCTTTGCCGCGTTTCGCGATGGGCTGGCGGCGGCGTGTCGCCGGGCCGAGCCGCGCATCGGGCTGCTGACGCCGGGCCGATATAGCGCGAGCTATGCCGAGCAGGCGCATCTGGCGCGCTATCTCGGTTTTCTGCTGGTCGAGGGGGCCGATCTCGCCGCGCTGGAGGACAAATTATATGTCCGCACGATCGGCGGGCTGAAACGTGTCGATGCGCTGTGGCACCGCGTCGATCCGCGTTTGCTCGATCCGCTGGCGTTTGATTCGCATTCGCGCATCGGCGTTGCGGGCCTGATCGATGCGGCGGCGGCGGGCAATGTCGTTATCGCCAATGCGCCGGGTGCGGGTGTGCTCGAATCGGCGGCGTTCGGCGCGTTCCTGCCGCGCCTGGCGACGCGGCTGTTCGGTGCGGACCTGATCCTGCCCAATATCGCAACCTGGTGGTGCGGGCAGGATGACGCGCGGGCGGCGGTGATCGAGGATCTCGACCAGATGCTGATCGGCCCCGCTTTTGGCGTGGCCCCGCTTGGCCTCGCCGGCGCGGTTGCGGTGCCGGGGGCGGAGATTGTCGGCGCGGCGCGCGTCGCCCTGCTCGACGACATGACGCGGCGGCCGCAGGATTATGTCGGTCAGGAAATCGTCCGACTGTCGACCATGCCGGTGGTGACCGACGCCGGGCTGGCCGCGCGCCCCTTCACGCTGCGCGTGTTCGCGGCACGGGGCCCCGATGGCGCGTGGACCGTGCTGCCGGGCGGTTTCGCACGCATCGCCGAACATCCCGATCCGCGCGCGTCGGTGATGGGGGAGGGGTGCTGGTCCGCCGATGTCGCGATTCATGGTGCCGAGGCGGTCGCGCCGGTATCGCTCTTGCCCGCTGCCGACACCATCCATGTGCGGCGCAACCCCGGCACCTTGCCGAGCCGCGTCGCCGACAATTTCTTCTGGCTCGGGCGCTATCTCGAGCGCGGCGAGGCGCTGCTGGCGATCATCCGCGTGATGCTGGGCAATTCGATCGATGCCGATGCCGGCGCGGCGCTGGCGCCCGAGACGGTCGGGCGGCTGGTCGGGCTGGCGGTCAATGCCGGGGCGGCGCCACATCCGCCGAGCTTGCGTCGCGCCGATCTTGCCGCCTTTGCGCGCACCGCGATGGAGGATGGCGACTGGCACAGCGTGCGCTCGATCAACCGGCTGGCGCGCGGCATCGGGCAGGGCTCGCGCGATCGGCTGGCGGCGGATGTCGTGCGCTTGCTGGAGGCGCCCTATCCGACCAAGGGCGGGATGCTCGATCATGCAGGCACGCTGCAGCGCCGCTATGCCGCTTTGTCGGGCCTGTCCGCCGAACATATGGGGCGCACCGCCGCGTGGCGTTTTCACGATCTTGGGCGGCGGCTGGAACGCGCGCTGACGGTGACGCGCGCGCTGCGCGTGTTTGGCATGGCGCAAGCGAGCGCCGACGATTTGTCGAGCCTGCTCGACCTTGCCGACAGCCAGATCAGCTATCGCCAGCGCTATCTGACGGGCATTGCGCGCGTGCCGGTGGTCGATCTGGTTGCGCTCGACCCCGGAAATCCGCGCTCGCTCGCTTTCCAGATCTGCCGGATTTGCGAGCATCTGGCGGCGCTGCCGGTGCTGGAGGATGACGGCATGGAGGAGCCTCAGCAGGCGCAGGGCACGGTGCTGACCGCGATCGTTTCGACCGCCACCGCCGCCGCGCTCGATGCCGATGTACTGGGCGATGTCGAGCGGCGGCTGTTCCAATTGTCCGAAGCGATCGCGCGGCGCTATTTCTTGCAGGGTGCCGAACCACTGCGCGCGGCGGGGATGGTGCTGGCGTGAGCCGCAGCGCGGCTTGGAGCGCCTCGCGCCAAGACTCGCGCCAGGCCGGCCGGCGTCGCGCAGGCGACGTCCGACGACGCGGGATTTACTCCCGCGTCCGGGCTAGCGGTAATGCCGTCCATCCCTCATGCCAACCCACCCCCAACCCAGTATCAGGTCGGGCATGCTCCCAGCATGCCCTGAACAGCGCGGGGCGCTGTTCACCTGATGCTCTTCCAGGGAGGGGAGGCAGAAAATGATCTACGACATCCGCCACATCACGCGCTTCGATTACGGCGCGAACGTCAAATTCGCGCGCTGCAATTTGCGGTTGAAGCCGATCCATTGGTCGGGGCAGGATCTGCTCGACTATCGGCTCGACATTTCGCCCTCGGGCCGGGTGTCGCCCGCGCGCGCCGAGGCGGGGCTCGCCAATGTGATGCGGATGGTGGTGGATGCGCCGGTGCGACATCTGACGATCGAGAGCGTGTCGCGGATTTCGGTCGATCGCCCGGTGCCGATGCCCGCCAACGGCTCGCCCGCCTTGCGGGAGATCGCCGCCGCTGCACGCGCCAGCCGCGATCCGTCGCCGGCAGGCCCGGCCAATTACATTTTTCCCTCGCCGCTGATCCCGCTCGATCGCGACATTGCCGAGTGGTGCGCACAGGATCTCCACCCCGATCGCCCCGCGCTCGATGCCGCTATTGGCCTGGCGCAGCGCATCCAGCACGATTTCGCGTTCGATCCGCAGGCGACCCTGGTCGATACGTCGCCGCATGAAGCCTTCATGAAGCGCGGCGGCGTCTGCCAGGATTTCGCGCAGATCATGATTACGGGCCTGCGCGCCGCCGGGCTGCCCGCCGCTTATGCCTCGGGCTATATCCGCACGATCCCGCCGCCCGGGCAGCCGCGGCTGGTGGGGGCCGATGCGACACACGCCTGGGTGCTGTTGTGGTGCGGGGCCGAGCTTGGCTGGGTCGGGGTCGATCCGACCAATGGCATCTGGATGGCGGGCGACCACATCGTGATGGCGATTGGGCGCGATTACGGCGAAATCGCGCCGATCGACGGGGTCGTGCTCGGCTCCAGCGCGCAGAAAATGGACGTCAGCGTCGACGTGGCCCCGCTAATCTAGGCGACGGCGTTTGCACTCGCCCCCCCGATACCCCAAATAGGCCTTCTATAAGACCAGATCAGAACACCGGGGACATTCGTGGCCGATCCATATGCAACGCTGGGCGTCGCGCGCACCGCGACCGATGCGGAGATCAAGAAAGCGTATCGCAAGCTTGCGAAAGAGCTGCATCCCGATCGCAACAAGGACAACCCCAAGGCGACCGAGCGGTTCGGTACGGTGACGCGCGCTTATGATCTGTTGCTCGACAAGGACAAGCGCGCGCGCTTCGACCGGGGCGAGATTGACGGCGAGGGCAATCCGGCGGCGCCGTTCGGGTTCGGTGCGGGCGGTAACGGCAATACCGGCGGGTTCCGTCCCGGTCCCGGCGGTGCGGGTTTTCAGGCCGATGGCCCCGATCTCAGCGATATCTTCGAGAACATGTTTTCAGGCGGTGCCGGGCGCGGCGGTTTTGCCGGGGGCTTTGGCGGTTTCGGGCGGCGCGAGCAGCCCAAGGGCGCGAATGTGCTGTACAAGCTCGACGTGCCGTTCGTCGACGCGGTGGCGGCCAAGCCGCAGCGCATTACCCTTGCCGACAACAAGACGATCGACCTGAAATTGCCGGCGGGCCTCGAAAGCGGCGCGCAAATGCGGCTGGCGGGCAAGGGGCAAGTGGGGCCTGGCGGCAATGGCGACGGCATCGTCACCATCAATGTGCTGCCGCATCGCTTCTTCGAGCGGGTCGGGGACGATGTGCGGCTCGATTTGCCGATCAGCTTGTCGGAAGCAGTGCTTGGCGCGAGCGTGCGCGTGCCGACCGCCGAGGGCGCGGTGATGCTGACCATCCCGAAGGGATCGAATTCGGGCAAGGTGCTGCGGCTGCGCGGGCGCGGGTTCCACCGCAAGGACGGCACGCGCGGCGATCAGCTCGTGACGCTGATGGTTGATTTGCCCGTTGATGACGATGCGCTGATCGAGTTCGTCCAGGGCTGGAAAGACAAGGACTTGCGGAACCCGCGCGGCGGAATGGGCGTCTGATCCGTTTCAGGAGGCCGACCGCGTGAGCCATATCTCCCCCGTATCGCCCGAGGAACGCGAGGCGCATGGCGATATGGGGGGAGCGCTGGTTCTTGCCAACGCCTCCCCGTTCGCGCGGGTGACGCGGCGTATGTGGCAAGTGGTACAGCGGGTGCTGATCGGTATCTTTTCGGATGGCTTCATCCATGCCGGCAACCTCGCCTATCTTGCGTTGCTGACGCTGTTCCCGTTCTTCATCCTGGCGGCGGCGATTGCATCGTTGATCGGGCAGAGCGCGGAGACGCAGCGGGCGGTCGCCTCCTTTCTGCACGTGCTGCCGCCCAATGTCAGCGAATTGCTCGCCAAGCCGATTGCCGATGTGCTGGCGGCGCGCACCGGATCGCTTTTGTGGCTGGGGGCGATTGTCGGGCTGTGGTCGGTCGGCAGTTTCGTCGAGACGATTCGCGACATTTTCCGACGGGCGTATGGCGTGAAGATGAGCCGTCCTTTCTGGCATTATCGGCTAAGTTCGATGCTGGTCATCATCGTGTCGGTCGTCGTCGCGTTGCTGTCGTTCCTGGTACAGGGCGTGCTGACGGCGGCGGAGCGCTTCATTTACGACGTGTTGCCGGTGGCGCGCGATGTCGCGGGCTGGGTCGGCGTGTCGCGCGCGGTGCCGGGGGTGGTGATGTTCATCGCGCTCTACATGCTGTTTTTTTCGGTGACCCCCGCCAAATATCGCCTGAGCAAATGCCCGAAATGGCCGGGGGCGCTGTTCACCAGCGCGTGGTGGGTAACGATCACGGCGGTGCTGCCGGTGATTCTGGCGCGGTTGAGCAGCTACAGCCTGACCTATGGCAGTCTGGCCGGGGTGATCGTGGCGCTGATTTTCTTCTTTTTGGTGGGCTTGGGTATCGTATTCGGGGCGCATTTGAATGCAGCACTGGCGGAACCCCCCAAAGCGGGGGTAGAGAGCGCACACGGAATTAAGGAGTCTATACCGGCGTGATGGAATTGATGGCAGGCAAACGCGGGCTGATCATGGGCCTCGCCAACGATCGCTCGCTCGCCTGGGGCATTGCGAAGAAACTGAGCGAAGCGGGAGCCGAGCTCGCCTTCAGCTATCAGGGCGAGGCGATGGAAAAGCGCGTGCGGCCGCTGGCCGAACAGCTCGGCGTGGCGCGGTTGTTCGATTGCGACGTGTCGGACATGGCCGCGCTCGATGCGACCTTTGCCGCGCTGGCGGTGGAATGGCCGACGATCGATTTCGTGGTCCATGCGATCGGCTTTTCGGACAAGAACGAGCTGCGCGGCGGTTATATCGACACCACGCTCGACAATTTCCTGATGACGATGAACATCTCGGTCTATTCGTTCGTCGCGGTCGCCAAGCGCGCGGCGGCGATGATGCCCAATGGCGGGTCGCTGCTGACGCTCAGCTATTACGGCGCGGAAAAGGTCATCCCGCATTACAATGTCATGGGCGTGGCGAAGGCGGCGCTGGAGACGAGCGTGCAATATCTGGCGGTCGATCTCGGGCGAGAGAATATCCGCGTCAATGCGATCTCGGCGGGTCCGATCAAGACGCTGGCGGCCTCGGGCATTGGCGATTTCCGCCTGATCCTGAAGTGGAACGAGTTGAACTCGCCGCTTAAGCGCAACGTGACGATCGAGGATGTCGGCGGCTCGGCGCTGTACCTGTTGAGCGACTTGGCGAGCGGCGTGACCGGCGAGACGCACCATGTCGATGCGGGCTATCATGTGATCGGCATGAAGGCCGAAGACGCGCCGGACATCGCACTGGTGTAAAGCTCCCTCTCCCCAAAGGGGGAGAGGGAAGGGCCCCGCGCCGTTGGCGTGGGAAGGGTGAGGGCGACAGCCATGATTGATCGATCAGGCGCGGGTGTATCGACCGTATGAGCTTCAACAGCTTCGGCCATCTCTTGCGCTTCACCACCTGGGGCGAATCGCACGGTCCGGCGATCGGCGCGGTGGTCGATGGGTGCCCTCCGGGCATCGCTTTGTCCGAAACCGATGTGCAGCCGTGGCTTGACCAGCGTCGCCCTGGCACCTCGCGTTTTACCACGCAGCGGCAGGAGCCCGACCAGGTCCGCATCCTGTCGGGGGTGTTCGAGGGGCGCACGACCGGCACGCCGATCAGCCTGATGATCGAGAATGTCGATCAACGCTCCAAGGATTATTCGGAGGTCGCCAAGGCCTATCGCCCCGGCCATGCCGATTACGCCTATGACGCCAAATATGGCTTCCGCGATTATCGCGGTGGCGGGCGGTCCTCGGCGCGCGAAACCGCGTCGCGCGTGGCGGCGGGCGCGGTGGCGCGGCTGGTAATCCCCGAAGTGCGCATCACCGCCTGGGTTGAGGCGATCGGCGGCGATGCGATCGACCCCGCCCATTTTAATGCCGCCGAGATTGGCCGCAACCCGTTCTTCTGCCCCGACCCGCACGCTGCGGCGCGTTGGGAAGGCTTGGTCGATAGCGCGCGCAAGGCAGGGTCCTCTTTGGGCGCGGTGGTGGCGTGTGCGGCGACGGGCGTGCCCGCTGGATGGGGGGCGCCGCTTTATGCCAAGCTCGATGCCGAACTGGCGGCGGCGTGCATGGGCATCAATGCCGTGAAGGGCGTCGAAATCGGCGACGGCTTTGCCGCGGCGCGCCTGCGCGGCGAGGACAATGCCGATCCGATGCGCCCCGGCGCCGATGGTCCGGAATTCCTCGCCAACCATGCCGGGGGCATTGCCGGTGGGATTGCGACGGGTCAGCCGATCACGCTGCGCGTGGCGTTCAAGCCGACCAGTTCGATTCTGACACCGGTCGAGACGATCGACCGCGATGGGGTGGCAACCGAGATCATGACCAAGGGGCGGCACGACCCGTGCGTCGGTATTCGCGGCGTACCGGTGGTTGAGGCGATGGTTGCGCTGGTATTGGCCGATCACAAGTTGCTGCACCGCGGGCAATGTGGGTGAAGCCGCCCGGTCGTCGCGCTGACAGGACAGGTTGAGCGACCAAGCGATCGGCCCCGCGTCATTTCGCAAAGATCGGTTTTGCGGAAATGCGGCTTTCCCCGTACAGGCCGCGCCGACCATGATCCAACATTCCCCGTCCGCAATCGGCCTCGACTTTGGCACGACCAATTCCGTCCTGGCCGTCGCGCAGCAGCCCGGCGAGGCCGACATGCTCTTGCTCGATGGTCCGGCCGCACAAAGCGCGGTGTTCCGCTCGGCCTTGTGCCTGTGGGAAGAAGAGGGCGAGCCGCTGGGATTGGCGAGCGAGGCGGGGCCGTGGGCGATTGCGGAATATCTCGCCTTCCCGCAGGGCAGCCGCTTCCTGCAGTCATTCAAGTCGGTCGCGGCCAATGCGAGCTTCGAATATGCCAGCGTGTTCGAGCGGCGCTTTCGCTTTGAGGAATTGGGGCGCCTGTTTCTTGCGAAGATGGCGGCGCGCGCGCGCGGTGCGCTGAACGGCAAGACGCAGCGGCTGGTGGTCGGGCGTCCGGTGGAATTCGCGGGCAGCCGCCCCGACGAAGCGCTGGCGCGGACGCGCTATGATGCGATGTTTGGTCCCCTCGCCGATGAAATCCATTATGTCTATGAACCGATCGGCGCGGCGTTCAGCTATGCCTCGCGTATTGCCGATCCCGCGACGATCCTGGTCGCGGATTTCGGCGGGGGCACGAGCGATTTTTCGGTGGTGCGGATCGAAGCGCCCGGCGCCGCGCGGCGCTGCACCCCGCTCGGTCATGCCGGGGTCGGCATTGCGGGTGACCGGTTCGATTTCCGTATCGTCGATCATCTCGTCATGCCGCTGCTCGGCAAGGGCGGGTCGTATCGCTCGTTCGACAAGGTGCTCGATATTCCCGGCGGCTATTTCACCGATTTCGCCGATTGGTCGCGGCTTGCGTTGATGCGCAACCGGCGGACGATGGCGGAGCTCGACAAGTTGCGCCGCGTCGCGCTGGAGCCCGCCGCGATTGAGCGGATGATCGCGATCATCGATCAGGAACTTGGCTATCAACTCTACGACGCCGTCGGCACCTTGAAGCGCGCCCTATCGCAGAGCGATATCGCGGAGTTCCGCTTTGAGGGGGCGGGGCTGTCGATCGCGGCGGAGGTGCGGCGCGACGCATTTGAGGCGTGGATCGCCCCCGATATCGCGCAGATGGAGCGAGCGGTCGACCAGGCGCTGGCGCGCGCCGAAACCAACGCCAGCGCGATCGACCGTGTGTTCCTGACCGGCGGCACCTCGCTCACCCCGCGCGTGCGACGGCTGTTCGTCGAACGCTTCGGTGAAGACCGCATTGCCGCCGGTGGCGAACTCACCTCGATCGCGCATGGCCTGGCGCTGATCGGCCAGCAGGACGACATCGCCGCCTGGGCGGCGTGACCGTCAGCGCTTGACGGTGAACGCTCCAATCCCGGCCAGCGCTATCGATCCCGTCGGAAGCGCGGGCGCGCCGAACGTAAGGCGCAGGAATCGCGCCGGGCGGGGCTGATCGAAGGCGAGGCGCTGCGTGGCGAGCGCATACGCGATATTGGCCAGCTCGCCGCTGCCCGCCGCTTCCCACTGCGCGCCATCGACACTGGTCTCGCAACGATAGTCGCGCGGCGGGGACACATCCTTGGCGATCGTGCGCGACGGCGAGATGCTGACCCCGGCCAACGCAACCACTTGCCTCATGTCGATTGTCACCCCGACGGGGGCACCGGGCGTTGGGGCCGGGGTGGTCCAGCGGGTCGCGGCATCGTCATCGAGCAGCGCTTCGGCACCCGGCGCGGTGGCGGCGACGATGTGCCAGCCCTTGGTCGACAGGATCGTCGGGTCGCTCGACCGCGCTGGTGCGACCGCGACGGGGGCCACTTGCCGGAACAGGGCGATCTCACTGATCGCCGGGCAAGCGGGCGCTTCGAGGATGCGCAGCCGCACGCGCCGCGCGGTGATGGGCTTGGACAAGCGGATGATGCGCTGTGCGCCGATGCATTCATGCTCAGCGAGCGTCTTCCACACGCCGCCCACCTCTGCATCGACCGCAAAGCGCGTGACGCGCACGCCGAGCGGCAGATATTCGCGAATGCGGATCAGATCGAAGCTGCGCGCAGGCGGCAGATCAAGCGTCAGCGACGGGGTATGGTCGGCATCGGGCGTCGACCAATAGGTGTCGGGCCGACCGTCGAGTACGCGCGCGGCACTGAACGCGACCCCGCGCTCCGCGCTGGCATGGGCGACGGCCCCCTTGGCGAGATCATGGGCATAGGTTGCGGCTTGCGCATCGCCGAACGAGCGCAGCACTGCGACATCGGTATCGGCCAGGCGACCGCGCCGGTCGGGCGGCAAATTGAGGTTGAGGTTGGTGCCGCGCCCGACCGATTCGTCGAACAGCTTGAGCAAGCGTTCGGGCGTCTTGACCTTGGCGTCCTCGTCGGCGTGGTAGAACCAGCCGGGGCGGATCGAGACGTCGGTTTCGGCGGGCCACCACAGGGGTGCTCCGCGCACGCCGCTATTGCCCTCGGACTGGACATAAGGGTGGTTGGGCATGGTCGGCCAGCACGGGTCGCCCGCCACGCCATCCTCATTGCCGACCCAGCGAATTTCGGCGCCCAGCGGATCGAAGGTGCAGGCCATCGGTTGATATTTGTGGACCCAAGCGATCGTGGTCGGCCAATCGTAATACGCCGGGGCATCGATCTTCCGCGTCTCGCGCGCGCCGCCATAATAGCCGTCGCCGCCATTGGCGCCGTCGAACCAGAATTCGAACAATTCGCCATAGCGCGTGCAAAGCTCGACGATCTGCTTGCGGAAATAATCGACATAGGCCGGGCGGCCATAGTCGGGATGATGACGGTCCCACGGCGAAAGATAGAGGCCGAAGGACAAACCCGCACGACGGGCGGCCGCTGCCATTTCGCCGACGATGTCGCCCTTGCCGTTCTTGTACGGCGTGTTGCGGATGCAGCGTTCGGTCAGCAGCGTCGGCCACAGGCAGAAGCCGTCATGATGCTTGGCGGTCAGGATGATGCCGGTCATGCCCCCCGCCTTGGCCGCCGTGACGATCTGGTCGGCGGAGAAATCGGTCGGGTTGAACAGCGCCGGATCCTCGTCGCCATAGCCCCATTCCTTGTCGGTGAAGGTGTTGATGGAGAAATGGACGAAGGCATATTGCTGGCGCGTGTGCCAGACGAGCTGGCGCGGCGCGGGGGTGGCACCCCAGGGCTGCGGCGCACCGCTGGGCGCGGTCTTGGCCAAAGCGGGCGTTACGAGTGTCGGCAAAGCGGTGGCGGCAAGGCCGGAGGCGATCACGCCGCGGCGCGAGGGATGGCTCATCTGGGGCTCCAGGATCAGGCCGAATGGCCAAAGGAGGGGGGACGATCGGCGTGCGCCGCGCCGAAGCTGGGGTTGGGCGTGGCCGACATGGTGAAGCGCAGCGTGCCGCCGCCGCTCAGCGTGCGGTGGTCGATCCAGCTCTTGGTCCACGGTTTCCCGTTCCACGCGACCGCCGCGACATAGGGCGTATCGGCGCGATTGCCGGGTGCCTCGATTGTGAGGGTATGGCCCTTGCCGACGCGCACCGTCGCGCGTTCGAACAAAGGCGAGCCGAACACATAGGCCGCCTCGACCGGGTCGACCGGATAGAAGCCGAGCGCCGAGAAAACGAACCACGCGCTCATCTGGCCGCAATCGTCATTGCCGATGATGCCGTCGGGCGCGTTGCGGTACATTCCGGTGCATAAACGTCGCACCAGCGCCTGCGTCTTCCACGGCTGACCGACATAGGCATAGAGATAGGCGGCGTGTTGATCGGGTTCGTTGCCATGCGAATATTGGCCGACCAACCCCGAAATATCGGGCGGGGCATTGTCGGGTAGCGTTGATGGCGCCGAGAAGAAGGCGTCGAGCTTCGCGGCGAAGGCGGCATCGCCGCCGACATGCGCGATCCGGCCATAGAGGTCGTGCTGGCTGAGGAAGGTCGCCTGCCAGCCATTGGCCTCGGTATAATCGCGCCACCACGGCTTTGGCATATGGCCGAGCTGGACCGGGTTATATGGTGCCCACCATGCGCCATTGGCAAAGCGCGGGCGCGCAAAGCCGGTGTCGCGGTCGATGACGTTGCGCCAATTCCCTGATCGTTTGAGCAACCGGTCGGCATCGGTACTGGCCCCGGCGGCGCGCGCGAGGTGCGAGGATGCCCAATCGTCATAGGCATATTCCTGTGTACGGCTGACGCTTTCGAACACCTGATCGGCGGGGACATAGCCGAGCTTGTCATAGACTTCGCGGCCCAGGCTGTTGTCCTGTTCGGGTGCCTCGAAATCGAAGCTGCGCTTGGCGATGGCGTGCCAGGCTGCGGCATAATCGGCAGGGATGTCCTTGGCTTGTGCCTCGGCCAGCGGAGCAGCGCCGTGCCAGCCGATCATCGTGCCGGTTTCCCTGCCCTGCAACGGCCATACCAAGGGACCGTAGGGCGATTGCTGGGTTTGGCGGATCAAGTCGTCGATCAGGCTTTTGGTCCGTTCGGGCGCGATCAGCGTCAGCAGCGGGTGCAGCGCGCGATAGGTGTCCCACAGCGAATAAGTGCTGTAGGCGGCACCGCCCGGCGGCACGGTGTGGACCTGTCCGTCGAGCCCGACATAGCGGCCATCGATATCCGAGAAGAGCGTTGGGGCAAGCTGCGCATGGTAGAGTGCCGAGGCCATGATGGTGCGCTGGTCGGCGGTGCCGCCTTCAACCTGAACCACGCCGAGCGCCTCCGCCCAACGCCCGCGTGCGGCACCAAGAACGCGGTCAAAGTCCCAATGCGAGGCCTCGGCGGCAAGGTTGGCGCGCGCGCCCGCGATATCGACGCCCGAAATACCGCAGCGCAACAGGATCGGCGCGGCGCCCGCGTCGTTCCAATGCAGCGCCATTTTCAGCCGCTTGCCGGAGACCTTCGTCGTGCCCGCAGGCTGCTCCACATCGCCATCGCCGTAAAAAGCGACGCGGTCAGGTCGTCGCGAACATTGCAGCGCAAAGTGGATGCGCCGCCCCTTGGCCCAGCGAAACACACGGCGGGTGCCTGTGATGGTGCCATCGGCGTCGATCGCAAGACTCGCCTCATCGATCAGCGGGGCGCGGTCGGAAGTGTCGAGGACCAGATGCGACAGGTCAATCAGCACATGGCCCGGCCCTTTCGGGTAGGTATAGCGGTGCCAGCCGGTGCGTTCGGTCGTGGTCAGTTCGGCGCGCACCCCCGATTCGAGCGCGACGCGATAGCAGCCGGGCTCGGCGATTTCGTTGGAATAACGCTGGCGATAGCCCGCATCGGGGTTGTCGAGTGGCCCCGGTGTCAGTTTGACCGGCCCGGTGGTCGGCACGACGAGCACGTCGAGCATGTCGCCGATTCCGGTGCCCGACAAATGGGTGTGGCTGAACCCCATGATCGAGCTGTCCCCGTGGTGATAGCCTGAACAGGTCGCCCAGCGCTCAACATCGGTATCGGGGCCGAGCTGGACCATGCCGAAGGGAAGCGATGGCCCGGGATAGGTATGACCATCGCCGCCGGTGCCGACGAACAGATTGGGGGCGGTCGCCGTCGGGCGGGCGTCGATCCGCCACGGCAGCGCGCTGGCGAACAGCGCGAGGGTCGAACTGCTGAGGAGGGTACGGCGGTCGATGGTCATAGAGTGCCTTCCAGCAAAGCGGGACGGGTGTTGGCGAGGCGCACGATCAGTTCGCCGAACAGGCCATTGGCCCAGGCGAACCACGCGCGGGTGAATTTGCGGGCGTCGTCCTGATCGAAGGTTTCGTGGATGAAGCCGGTGTCGGCATCGGCATCGCGCAGCGTCTTGAGACAGGCGCGGATCACGGCGGGGTCGTCGCTCGACAGCGCGCGCACGATCAGCGACATCGGCCAGATTTGGCGTAAGCCGACATGCGGGCCGCCAATGCCTTCGCCTGCTTGCCCCTTGAAGAAATAGGGGTTGTCCGGGCTCCACGCAGCGGCTTGGGTGCGCAGCCACAGTGGATCATTCTGTGCAACACAGCCGAGATAGGCAAGGCCGGAGAGCGAGGGCACGTTGGCATCGTCCATGAAGAGTGCATTGCCGAAGCCGTCGACCTCATAGGCCCACACCTCGCGCCCGTCGCGCAGCCGTATCCGACCATATTGGGCGAGCGCCTGTTCGACCTCGGTGGCGAGCGCGATGGCATCCTGCGCCAGCGTGGTATCGCCGCGCGCGCCCTGCGCCACCACCGCCAGCTCGCGCAGTGCGGTCACCGCGAACAGGTTGGCGGGGATGAGGAAGGGGTAGAGGCAGGCATCGTCCGAGGGGCGGAAGCCGCAATGGATCAACCCGACGGGGCGCGAAGGATTGCCATAACCGTCGAGTGGCTGGGTTTCGGTATTGCGCTCGGATTCGCGCAGGAAACGATAGGGGCCGGGGCCATCCTTGCGCTGCTGTTCGCGGAAAGTGGCGATGCTGAGGCGCGCTGCTGCCGCCCAGCGCGCATCGAACGGCGCGGGGTCGCGCGTCGCCTGCCAATAGCTGTGCGCCAGCCGCATCGGATAGCAGAGCGAGTCGATCTCCCATTTGCGTTCGGCGACGCCGGGCTTCATCTCGGTCTTGTCGTCCTTCGCCCAGCCGAGATTGGTCCTGGCCGATGGATCTTCCATGAAGGCGTTGGCGTAAGGGTCGATCAGGATCGAGCGCGCCTGCCGCGCGATCAGGCCGTGGAACAACGTGCGCAAAGCGGGGTCGTCGCGCGCGAGATGGAGATAGGGCGCGAGCTGCGCCGAGGAATCCCGCAGCCACAGGCAGGGGATGTCGCCGGTGAGGACGAACGCGTCAGGCGCGCCGTCGACCGTGCGCATCCGCACCGTGGTGTCGAGCGTGTTGGGATAGCAATTGGCGAACATCCAGCGCAGCTTGGGATCGCCGATCTTGGCCGAGACGCGTGCGATCTCGCGCTCGACCGCGCGGCTGGTGAACAGCCGTTCCTTCAACGGCGGGCGCTTGCTGGGGAGCGGCGCCGCGGCGAGCGCGGGGGAGGCGGCGAGCGCCGCCCCCGCCGCACTGCCGAGGAGGGCTTCACGCCTGGTCAGGATCATTTGGGCAACTCCTGCCGCGTGCCGGTGATCGTCAGGTCGATCCAGCTACCGGGCGCGCTGCCCGGCTGGCCGCCACCGACGAACAGGCGGTAAGCGCCGGGCTCGACCGCGCGTGTACCGTCGCGCGCGACCAGGCTGAGGCTGCGCGGATCGAGCGTGAAGCTGGCGTCGCCCGCCTTGCCGCGCGCGATCGCCAGCCGCTGGAAGCCGACCAACTGGCGCTGGAGCACCGGGGTGGTGAAGCCGACCCCCTTGGCGGCAGGCGGGACGAGATAGGCCTGCACCACCTCTTCACCGTCGCGCGCGCCGACATTGGCGACATGCACGCTGACGCTCGCGCTTTGCCCGGCGGTGACGCTGACCGCGTTGGCCGGGGCGGTATAAGCGAAGCGGGTGTAGCTGAGGCCGTACCCGAAGCCCCACAGCGGCGTTCCGGTGAAGTAGCGATAGGTGCGCTCCTTCATGCCGTAATCGACAAAGGCGGGCAGGTCGGTGGTGTGGGCGTAGAAGGTCACCGGCAGGCGGCCCGAAGGATTGTTGCGCCCGGCGAGCGTCTCGGCGATCGCGGTGCCGCCGGATTCGCCGGGATACCAGGCAGCGAGGATCGCGTCGGCATCGTTCGGATCGAGCGCGACCGCGCTGCCGCTGGTGAGCACCAGCACCAGCGGCTTGCCGGTCGCCTTGAGCGCGGCGATCAGGCGTTGCTGCGCGAGTGGCAAGCCGATGTCGGTGCGGTCGCCGCCGACGAAGCCGGGCACGCTGACCGACAAGGCCTCGCCTTCCAGATCGGGCGACAGGCCGACCGAGACGACCACCACGTCGGAGGCCCTGGCGGCGGCCACCGCCTCGGCGATCAGCGGTTCGGCGGGGGGCAGCCACAACAGACGCACGCCTTCATCATCGCTGACATGGTCGAGTTCGAGCTTGAACGGCACGGTGCGACCGTCGCTGTCGAAGGCGACTTCGATCCGGCCCTTCTTGATCTCGCCCCGGGCCAGCGGCTTGCCGTCGATCCACAGCCGCGCGGCATCGTGCGCCTTGCAATATTTCCAGCACGCGGGTGCGTCGATAACGAGGCGGTAGGCACCGGGGCCGGGCGGCACCAATTCGCCGCTCCAGCGTGCGCTCCACTGCGGGCCGAGACCGGGGGCGGGGGCCGCGCGGTTGAGGTCATGGTCGATATGGCGTTCGCGCCGGGTGACGACGGGCGCGCCCGTAAGGCCGGGGGCGGCGAAATATTCGGCCTGAAGGCCGGGCGCGCCGTTCCAGCGCAAGGCGGTTTCGGGGACGAGCACTGGCGCGCCATCGGCGAGCACCGAGCCTTGCGCATAACGGACGTTTTCCGCCCCGAACTGGTGGCGCAGGCCCTCAAGCGGGGTCACCGGCGCGACGGCGGTGCCGTGATAATTGCCCTGCAATACGCCAATATCATCGGCATCGGCCCCGATCAGCGCGATCCGCGTGCCCGCCTTAAGCGGCAGCCGGTTGCCCTCGTTCTTGAGCAGCACGATGCTTTCGCGCGCCGCCTTCAGCGCGACGACGTGGTGTTCGGGCGTGCCGATGTTCCTGGGCGAAATGCGCGACCACGGGCTGTTTGCGCCATAAACGGTGCCGAGCGCCTTGCGCGCGGCCATCGCGCGGTCGAACGCGGTATCGATGTCCTGTTCGGTGACCAGGCCGCGCTGGAGCGCTTCGGGCAGCGCCGCATAGGTGGTGCCGCAATTGAGATCGGTCCCGCCCTTGAGCGAGGCCGCCGCCGCCCCCGCCGCGTCGAGCCGGTAATGGTGGAACAAATGGACATTGGCGATGGCGTCGCAATCCGACACGGTGAAGCCGGTAAAGCCCCAGTCGTGGCGCAGCCGATCGACCATCAACGGCGCATTGGCGCAGGCGGGCACGCCGTGGATGGCGTTATAGGCGCACATCAGCGACTGCGCCTTGCCCTCGGTTACCGCCATGCGGAAGGCGGGCAAATAGGTCGCTTCCAGATCCTGCGGCGAAGGATCGACATCGAAGCCGTCACGCCCCGCCTCGGGGCCGCTATGCACCACGAAATGCTTGGGCGTGGCGATGACCTTTGGGTGCTTCGGGTCCGGCCCTTGCAGGCCCGTGATGAAGGCGACGCCCAGGCGACCGGTCAAATACGGGTCCTCGCCATAGGTCTCTTGCCCGCGGCCCCAGCGCGGGTCGCGGAAGATGTTGATGTTGGGCGACCAGATCGTCAGCCCTTGATAGATTTTGCGATCGGCCGAGACCGGTTGCGCGTTGAACTTGGCGCGCGCTTCGGTTGCGACAACATCGCCGATGCGGTTGAGCAACGGCGCGTCCCACGTCGCCGCCATGCCAATCGCCTGCGGGAATACCGTGGCATAGCCGTTGCGCGCGAGACCGTGCAGGCCTTCATTCCACCAGTCATAAGCGGGCAGCCCGGCGGCGGGATCGGCGGGCGCGCTGCTTTGGAGCTGGGCGGCCTTTTGCTCGGTGGTCAGCGTTTCTGGGATGGGCGCGACTTGCGCTGCCTCGGCTGCGAGCAGCATCCAGATCATCGGCGCGATCCCAGCGAGCGGAGGATAAGGGCGGCGGCAAGCGCCTTGGGCGACGCCGTAGACGTCACGGTGATGGTGCGGCTTTCACCGGGCAGCAGGTCGAAGCCGTCATCGGACGGATGCGCGCCGATTTGGCCGAAGTCGAGCATCACCGCGCGGGCGAGTGCCGCGCTGCGGATGGTGACATTGTTGCCATCCCAGGTCGCGGTCAGGCCGGGATCGGGATAGTGCATCGTCTTGGGCGCGCCGCGCTCGATCATGGCGCGGCTGACCACGGCGTTACCGACCAGCAATTCGGCGACGGCGTAGCTGTTGGCGGCATCGGCCCCGGCGAACAGCGTCGCATCGTCGAGCTTTGCGACATCGGTGGCGGACAAAGCGGGCATATTTGCCGCCGCGCCCTGTTCGCCCAGCGGCTTGCCCGCCATATCGAACGCGCGGACGCGCCAGCGGGCCGCGATCGGCGTGGTTGCATCGGACACGAGCGCAATGCGGGTGGCGGCGTCCTTATGTTCGGCGACGATTACCTGCGGCGCGAAGAAGCGACGCGCGGCATAATGGAGCAGCTTCCAGCGGCCGTCATAATCGACGCTCGACCAGGAGATGGACGGCCACACGTCGTTCAATTGCCAATAGAGCGACCCCATCGTCACTGGGCGGCACGCACGGTGGTGGAGCGCGGCGAGCGCGATCGCTTCGGCCTGGTTGACCTGACTGAGATAGACGAAGTCGGCAATGTCCTTGGGCTCGCCCAGCCGGTCGCGAATATACATCAGCAGCCGTTCATTGCCTTCCCCGGCGAGAAACTTCTGGTGCGCCTTCAGCACCGGGCTGTCGGGGGTGAGCGGGCCGTTCCCGGCAAAGGCGCGCACCGTCGCCATGTCGGGCATCGCCTGGAACCCATATTCGGACATGAAGCGCGGGCACGCGTCGAGATAGCGCTCGACTGGCTTGGAGCCCGACCACACATCCCAGAAATGGCGGTCGCCCGACGCATCGGTATCGACGGGACCTTCATAATCGGTCGAGGGCGAGCCCGGCCAATAGGGCGTGCCGGGCGAGCGCGTCAGCACCGCATCGCGCAGCACGCGATCGAACAGCACCGCCATGCCTGTGCCAATGCGTTCCTGCTCATCGGCGCCGACCGCTTTTTTGAAGGCCTTGCGGTCGGACCAGTTTTCCCAGCCCGACAGCACTTCATTGCCGCCCGACCACAGCACGATCGACGGATGGTTGCCGAGCCGCTCGACCTGTTGCTCTGCCTCGATCCGCACATTCTCGCGATAGGCGGCATCGGGCGGGGTGACGGCGCCGCCGAACATGAAGTCCTGCCACACCATCAGGCCCATTTCGTCGGCCATGTCATAAAAGGCATCGTCGAGATAATAGCCGCCGCCCCAGATGCGCACCATGTTCATATTGGCGTCGCGCGCGGCGGTGAGCAACGGGCGCATCGAGGCTGGGGTGACGCGTGCCGGGAAGCTGTCGAACGGGATGACGTTCGCGCCCTTGGCGAAGATCGGGATGCCGTTGACGCGAAAGCCCATCGCGCCGCCGCCACGGATCAGTTCGACCGTGCGCAGGCCGATGCGGCGCTCGGCAGTGTCGGTCGCCTCGCCATTCTGGTCGAGCGTTGCGGTGACGCGGTAGAGCGGTTGCGCGCCATAGCCGACCGGTTGCCAGCGCTGCGGGTGGGCGACGGTGATTGGCAGGGTGACGGCGTTGGTGCCGGCCGCGAGTGTTACTTGCTGCACGACATGCTGCTGCGATCCATCGGGTGCGGTCAGCGTAACGCGGACTTGCGCCACAGTCTCGCGATCTGCCTGGATGGCGGCCTTGGCGGAGAGCCGCGCTTCGCGATCGTTCAGCGCATCCTGTTCGACACGCAGCGTGTCGATCCGCGCATTGTCCCACGCCTCCAGCCGCACCGGGCGCCACGGGCCGACATTGAGGATGCGCGGCCCCCAATCCCAGCCATAATGGTATTTGGGTTTGCGGATATAAGGCGAGGTCTGGCGACCCTTGGGTTCGTCCCCGAATGCGGAATCATATTCGCCCGGCAGCGACGCCTTTTGCGCCAGCACCATCGGTTGCAGCGTCTTGATTGGCGCGGCGAAGGTGATGAGGATCTCGTTCGCGCCCGCTTTGAGCAACGGCTTGGCGGCGATGCGCCAGCGGCGATGGGCATTGTCGGCGGTGAGCGCGGCCTGGCCGTTGATCGTCACCGTCGCGAAAGTGTCGAGCCCGTCGAACACCAGATCGAGATGATCGCGCCCGAGCATCGCGGGCGTCACCTGCAGCGTCCGGCGATAGTGCCAGTCGCTGTGCCCGACCCACTGGATCGCGGCTTCGTTGGTGGCGAGGAAGGGATCGGGCACGCGCTGGCGCGCGATCAGATCCTGCTGGATGCTGCCGGGCACATGCGCCGGGAACCAGCGCCCCTCGGCGCGGTGTGCGGCGATTGCGGCCCCGTTCGATGGGGCGATCCGGGCCTGCCAGCCGTCATCGAGGCTGATCGTGGTGCGCGGTGCGGCGGCAAGCGGCGCTGTCGCACCCACGAGAAGTGCGGCGAGGATCGCGCGGCGCAGCGTCCTGCGCATCACCGGCGCTCGGTCAGTTGGATCGACGCCACGGCATAATAAGGCTCGGCGACGGGCGAGGTGAACTGGAAGCACAGGTCACGGTCCCCGCTCATCATCGGCAAGGCACCCTTGAACGTCATCTGAGTGGGAGATGCTGCGGGGTCGGGGAGCGGGAAGGTCGCAACCACCACGGGCTTGGGGGCGTCTTTGTCGGGCGCGCCCTTGCGGCCTGCCTGGCATCCGGCGAGCACGACCAATTCCCCATGCGCGGTGACGTTATAGGGTTCGCGCACCGCCGAAGCTTCATGCGCCAGGCCGTAATGGCGGGCGAGCCGGGCGACCTCGATCGTGAAGCCGCCTGCAAGGTCCAGCGGGGCCGCCGGATAGGCGCTGCACGTGTCGAACAGGTTGATGTTGAAAGCAGGACCGTTGCTTTCGGCATCAGCGGTCAGTGGCACGCGCAGCCCCAGCGCGCCGCGCGGGCACGACACCAGATCGGAGGCGTTACGGTAGAGCAAGGCGGTGCGGCTGGTTTCGAAATCGCGAATGCGCGCGGTGGCGATGCCGTCTGTGTCAAAGGCGGCGGCCTTGATCGTCGCGCCGGGCACGAGGCTGAGCGGCGCGACATAAGCGGGTGAAGACGCCGTCGGTGCCTTTCCGTCGAGCGTATAGCGGATCGCGCCGACCGGAAGCTGTGTGGCGAGCGCGATCGTCACCTTGCCGGCGCGCAACGCATCGCCGCGCGTACCCTGCAAGGCATACGCCACCGCAAAGGCGCTGTCGGAGACCTCGACCCCGCCGCGCCGCCAGCGGGCGACTTGCGGGGCAAGGCGTGTGGCGAAGCCCGGCAGATCGCGCGGGGCGTTTGACCAAGTCGTCTCGGCCAACGCCGCCGCGCGCGGAAAGACGGCGTGTTGGATCTGATACGGCGTGACGAGATATTCGCTCCACGCATTCACTTGTGCGCCGAGCACATGCTTCGCGCGGTCGGCATCGATCCCCTTGGGCAGCGGATCATAGGCATAGACATCGGCCAGCGTCTGGATTGACAGGCGGCCGGGGGGCTCATCGCGCTGGTCACTTTGCAGGCTGTCGAGATAGAGCGTCGGCGCGGGCGACAGCACGACATCGTGCCCGGCATTGGCGGCATCGACCGCGCCCTTTTCGCCGCGCCATGACATGACCGAGGCCGAGGGCGGCAGCCCGCCTTCGAGGATTTCGTCCCAACCGATCAGGCGGCGGCCCTTGCTGGCGAGATAGCGACCGAATTCGTCGATCAGCCAGCTTTGCAGCGCATTCTCGGTCTTGAGGCCGAGCTTGGCCATCTGTGCCTGGACTTCGGGCGAGCGTTCCCACTGGTCCTTGACCGCTTCGTCGCCACCGAGATGGATGAAGCTGCTGGGGAACACCGTCATCAGTTCATCGAGCACGTTTTCGACAAAGGCGACGCCCTTGGGGCCGGGGTTGAGCAGATAGGGATTGACCCCCCAATCGTGCGACACGACCGGGCGATCCCCGAACACGCCGATTTCAGGGTAAGCGGCAACCAGCGCCTGGGCGTGGCCGGGCAGATCGATTTCGGGCACGATGGTGATGCCGCGTTCGGCGGCATAGCGAACCAGCTCGCGCAGTTCGGCCTGGGTGTAGAAGCCGCCGACGCGCGTGGTCGGCGTCAGGCCGCCGGTGCTGGGCGGCGCGCGGAAGCCACCGATTTCGGTCAGCTTGGGATAACGCTTCACCTCGAAGCGCCAGCCCTGATCGTCGGTCAGGTGGAGATGCAGCACGTTGAGCTTCACCGCCACCATCTGGTCGACGATCTGGTAGAGCGAGGGCAATGGCTGGAAATGCCGCGCAACATCGATCATCAGCCCGCGCCAGCCGAAGCGCGGCGCATCGCTGATATCGACCCCGGGCACCGCGACGGGCTTGCCGAACGCCTGATCGGGGCTGAGCAATTGCGCCAGCGTCATCGCGCCATAGACGAAGCCGCTGCGCGCCGATGCGGCGATGCGAATGCCGCTCGCGTCGACCGTCAGGCGATAGTTTTCCGCGCCGGTAATGGCCGGATCGCGCGCGAAGCGGATCGCGGCGTTGGCGGTGGTCGTGCGCAACGTCAGCCCGCGCGCGGTGGCTACTTGCGCGATTAGCAGGCGCGCGGCGGCTTGGGCTTCTGCATCGCCGCTGGGAACCGCAATGCCCGCCCCATTGGCGATGGTGATGCTGTCGGTCGTGCGCGTGATCTTGGCAGGAAGCGGGAGCAGCGGAAGAGGAGAGGGTGAGGTTTGCGCCGTCGCCGCTGTCGTCACCAGCAGAGCGGACAACACCCCGAGCATCGCGCCGCACCGCCGAAAATTCTGCTCGGTCGTGCCGCGCCGCTTGCTTTGCATCATGAATCTCCCTGCCGCCGTTCGGGCGCATCTTTGGGGCGAAGTGTAACCAATATAGGTCCACTTGCAAGCGGCGGAGATATCGGTTTTTTGATATAAAACTGCGATATGGAGGTGCGGAGCGTTTGCATCGACCATACCAATATGAAATCGGAACAATCCCGATTGCTCACCTGCGAAGCTTTGATTAGGCTGGGTCCTCACATAGCGACGCACGCGCAGGACGGGGCGTTCTGCGTCGCGGCGAAAGGGATGGGCATTGGCGTTTTCGCAGCAGATCGGTCAGTTTCGCGAAGGCAATCCGGCGCCGCTCTACCTTCAGCTCCAGCAGCTCATTCGGGAGGCTATCGCGCATGATGTGCTGGCCCAAGACGACGCTATTCCGGCCGAGCGCGATCTTGCCACCGAATATAACATCTCCCGCATCACCGTGCGCAAGGCGATTGGCGGGCTGGTCGAAGAGGGGTTGCTGACGCGGCGGCGCGGCGCGGGCACTTTCGTCACCGGGCGCGTTGAGAAGAGCTTTTCGAAGCTGTCCTCCTTTTCCGAGGACATGGCGGCGCGGGGCAAGACCGCGTCGAGCAGTTGGATCAGCCGCGCGGCGGGCACGGTCGACCCCGACGAGGCGATGTCGCTCGGCCTGTCGCCGGGGACGCCGGTTTATCGTTTTCACCGCATCCGCTATGCCGACGATCAACCGATGGCGCTCGAATTCTCGACCATCGCCGGTTACTGTCTGCCCAGCATCGGCGCGGTTGAGGATTCGCTCTATACCGCGCTCGACAAGGCGGGCAGCCGGCCCGTGCGCGCACTGCAGCGGCTCCGCGCGGTGCCGTTTGGGCCCGAACACGCCAAGATGCTGGGGGTCAGCGCCGGGCATCCGGGCTTGCTGATCGAACGGCGCGGCTTCCTGAAGGATGGCCGCGCGGCGGAATTCACGCGGTCTTATTATCGCGGCGACGCCTATGATTTCGTCGCCGAACTGTCCGACCTGTAACTGCGTTCGCGCGCCGACCTTTCCTCCCCGGAGTGTTGTCATGAACCGTCGCCAGCTTCTGCTCGCCAGCGCGGGCGCTAGTGCCTTGCGCGCCGTTCCGGCCGTCGCCGCCACCGCGCCGCAAACCGCCGATGGCTTTCCGATGCCGCGCCCCGAAAGCCGCCTGCCGCCGAGGCTGGCTCGCCAGGACCCGGCGCGGACGTTGCTCGAGCTCGGCTGGCGTTTCCATGAGGGTGACATTGCGGCACCCGCGCCAGCGGACCATGCCGAGACCTATCTCTCCGCGATGGCCGGTAACGCGATTGGTGCCGCAGCCGTGCTCTACGACGATAGCGACTGGGCCGCAGTGCGCTTGCCGCATGATTGGGCGGCGGCGCAGCCGTTCGTCGAGAGCGCGAACATCTCGCAAGGGTATCGGCCGCGCGGGATCGGCTGGTATCGCCGCACGCTGCTGCTCGATCCCGCCGATCGCGGCAAGACGATCGAGCTGCATTTTGACGGGATCGCCACTAATGCGACGATCTGGGTGAATGGCAGCGTCGTCGCGCATAGTTGGTCGGGCTATGCCAGCATCTATACCGACATCACGCCGTTCGTGACCTTTGGCGACGACGAGCCCAATGTGATCGCGATCCGGGTCGATGCGACCGCCTGGGAGGGCTGGTGGTATGAAGGGGCGGGGCTGTACCGCCACGCTTGGCTGGTACGCCGCGCGCCGGTCGCCATCATCAGCGACGGGGTTCATTGCGATCCGCGCCGGGATGCGGCAGGCCGCTGGCGAGTGCCCGTCGTCGCGACGCTGGCCAATAGCGAGCGCGCCGCAGCGACGGTGACGGTCGAAGCGACGCTGTTCGACCCCGACGGCCATGCGGTGCAGCGCGCAAGTGTTGCGGCGACGGTGCCGGTGCTGGAACAGGCCGATGCCAAGCTGACGCTCGACATTGGCGATGCGCGGTTGTGGTCGGTGGAGACGCCGACGCTCTACACGCTGCGCGTGCAGGTGCTGCGCGACGGGGGCGTGGTGGATGTGCGGCAAATCCCGATCGGCTTCCGCACGATCCGTTTCGATGCCGAGCGCGGCTTTTTCCTCAACGATCGGTCGGTGAAGATCAAAGGCGTGTGTATCCATCAAGATCACGCCGGGGTCGGCACCGCCATGCCCGATGCCTTGTTGTATTGGCGGTTGCAGCGGTTGAAGGCGATGGGCTGTAACGCGGTGCGCATGTCATCCAACGCGCCGACCGCCGAACTGCTCGACTATTGCGACCGCATGGGGTTGCTGGTGATGGACGAGAACCGCCATTTCAACCCGTCGCCCGATTATATGGCGCAGCTCGAATGGCTGGTGCGGCGCGACCGCAACCATCCGAGCGTCATCATCTGGACGCTATGGAATGAGGAACCGTTGAAATCGACGCCGCAGGGTGTCGAAATGACGCGGCGGATGGTGGCGGTGCTGAAGCGGCTTGATGATGCGCGGCCGGTGACGGTCGCGATGAATGGCGCGTTCAACGATCCGGTCAACACCTCGACCGAAGTCGATGTCACCGGGTTCAATTATTATCAGGACCAATATGACGTTTATCATCGGCTGGTTCCGACCAAGCCGATCATCAGCACCGAAGACACCAGCGCCTATCAGACGCGCGGCGCATTCGAGAGCGACCCCAAGGCGCATATCGCGACCTCCTATGATCGCGAAGCGGCGGGCTGGGGCGCACCGCACGGGCCGAGCTGGAAGATGATCGCCGATCGCCCCTTCGTCGCGGGCGGGTTCGTGTGGACCGGCTTCGATTATCACGGCGAACCGACGCCGTATGAATGGCCGACGATATCGAGCTTCTTTGGCATTCTCGATCTGTGCGGCTTTCCCAAAACCGCGTTCGGCTTGCGCAGCGCGCAATGGATCGACGATGCGCCGGTCGTAAGCATCGCGCCGCATTGGACATGGCCGGGGCGCGAGGGGCACAGCATCGATGTCGTGGTAATGAGCAATGCCGAACAGGTGACGCTCAGCCTGAACGGGCGCGAGCTCGGCACGCAAGCCGTCGACCGGTTGCTGGGGAACAGTTGGAAAGTGCCCTATGCGCCGGGCCGGATCGAAGTAGTGGCGCGGCGCGACGGGCGGATCGTCGCGCGCGCGGTGCAGGAAACGGCGGGGCGACCGGTTGCGCTGCGCCTGACGCCTGCCCGCAGCGTGATGGCGGGCGATGGCGAGGATGTGCAGCCGGTGACGGTCGATGCGGTCGATGCACAGGGGCGGCACGTGCCGACCGCCAATCTGCCGGTGCGCTTCACGGTCGCGGGCGCGGCAATCATCGGGCTCGGCAATGGCGACCCCAACAGCCATGAGCCCGAACAATCACCGCCGCATGAGGGCGCACGCGCGCTGTTCAACGGTCTCGCGCAAGTGATCGTGCGCGCGGAGACCGGGCGTGGGCGGATCGTGATGACGGCACAGGCGGACGGCCTGGCCCCGGCGCGGCTGACGATCGACCGGCTGGCGATCGATCCGCCCGGCCAGGTTCCGGCGATCGCCCCGCAGCAGCGCATCGCGCAATGGCGGCGCTCGGCAGCGTTCGACGCGCGGCCTTCGCCCGAGCTCGCACCGAGCGACGGCGACAATAATAGCTGGGCGTTCGTGCGCAGCGGCACGCCGACGCCGGTCGAAACAAGCGAGCGCTGGCGCGTCTATCGCGCGGCGATCACACCGTGGCGCGCGGTGGCGGCGGCAGGCGGGATGCTGCGCTTCGCCGCGATCGGCGGACGTGCGGAAGTGTGGGTCGATGGGCAGCGTCTGGCGGACAAGGCCGATGGTGCAGTGGGCCCGTTGACCGCGCCGGTGCCCGCCGGGGCGGGAGCGCGCAGGATCGTGTTGTTGATCGATGCGGATGCGGGGGCGGAGTCGGGGATTTTGGGGCCGGTTACGCTGGCGGCGGGGTAGGGCTCAGGCGGCGATCAGCCGCCCGAGTGTGGCTTCGTCAGCGAGCAAATGCAGCAGCCCCGGCGCAGGCCGCGCGACCGCATGCAGGTTGAGCGCGTCGAGCGCGGCGGAATCGGCCTTGGCCGAATCGCGCAGCCTGATCCGCAGCCGCCCGAAATAGCGTGCGCTGTCGGCGATATTGTCCGAGCCGCCCAGCGCCGCGATCAACGGTACGGCGAGCGTCAGCGCCGGTTGCGCTGTCGGCGTGGCGGCAACCGGTGCCGCGACCACGCCGCCACCCAGCGCCAGCGCGTCGCGGATTTCGACCGAGACGACATCGGCGATCGGCCCGAGCACGACTTGCAGCGCGGTCGCCGAGGGGCGGATGATGCCGCGCGCGCCGAGCGCCTTGAGCGCGGCGTCATCGACCAGCGCCTGATCGCGCACCACCAGCCGCAGCCGCGTCGTGCACGCGCCGATGGTGGTGAGATTGGCACCCCCACCAAGCGCCTGCGCAAAGGCCGCACCGCGCCCGCCTGCGACGACTGGGGCGGATGTCACAGGGCTGTCGGTGAGCGGTTCGCGCCCAGGGGTCGGCAAGTCCATCCGTTTGATGAAGAAACGGAAGATGCCGTAATAAAGCAGGAAATAGACCGCGCCGACCGGCAGCAGCAGCAGTGGGCGCGTCGCCTTGCCGAAATTGAGGACGTAGTCGAACAGCCCGGCAGAAAAGCCAAAACCCAGCTTGACGCCGAGCAGGTCCATCAGCGCCATCGACAGGCCAGTCAGCACCGCATGGATACCGAACAAAACGGGTGCCAGGAACATGAAGCTGAATTCGATCGGCTCGGTCACCCCGGTCAGCGCCGAGGTGAGCGCGAGGCTGAACAGCATGCCGCCGACCGCCTTGCGCCGATCCGGCGCGGCGGCGTGGTACATGGCGAGGCAGGCGGCGGGCAGGCCGAACATCATCACCGGGAAGAACCCGGCCATGAAGCTTCCGGCGCTCGGGTCGCCTGCGAAGAAGCGGCGCAAATCGCCGGTGGTGCCGTGCCAGTCGCCGACGACGAACCAGGCGACGTTGTTGAGGATATGGTGCAGCCCCGTCACCAGCAGCAGCCGGTTGAGCAGGCCGAACACGAACAGCCCCGGCGCGCCCGCGCGGCTCGCGGCGACGCTGAGGGTGTCGATGCCGGTGCTGATCGACTGGAAGCCGAACCCGACCGCTAGCGCCAGCGCGAGGCCCGCCACGCCGCTGACGATCGGCACGAAGCGGCGGCCACCGAAGAAGGCGAGATATTCTGGTAACTTGATCGCGGAGAAGCGATTGTAGAACAGGCCGCCGACCAGCCCCGACAGGATCCCGATCGGAACGTCGAGCCGCGCCATTACCTTGGCCTTCCATGCCGCGACGGCGAGATCGGTCGAGGCGCCGGTGAAGCCGACCACGGCTTCGGGCGGGACGGTCAGCAGCGTTTTGCCTGCCTCGGTCGTCACCAGGAAACAGGTAACGCCGGCGAGACACGCCGCGCCATTGCCGTCGCGCGCGAAGCCGGTGGCGACACCGATGGCGAAGAGCAAGCCGAGATGGTCGAAGATCGCCTGACCCGCCGCGCCGATGAAGGGCAGGCCGTGCAGGTCGGGCTGGCCGAGCCGCAGCAACAGGCCCGCAATCGGCAATACTGCGATCGGCAGCATCAGCGCGCGGCCAAGCGGCTGGAGCGCCCCCAGGATCGATTTCATACCGACATCTCCTTGGTCGCGAAGCTTCGGGCGAGGGCGCGTACCTCGGCGGCGGATGCGCAAGCGAGCGCGGCGGCGGCATGATCGCGGCACACGGCGAGCGTGACGTCCGACACCAACGCCTTGATCGTCGGCACCATGACGGGCGCGGTCGACAATTCGGTGACGCCGAGGCCGAGCAGAATCGGCACGGCGAGCGGATCGGAGGCGAGGCCCCCGCACACGCCGGTCCAGCGGCCATGCGCAGCGCCGCCGCGACAGGTCTCGCCGATCAGGCGCAGCACGGCGGGGTGGAGGCCGTCGAGCGCGCTCGCCACCGCCGGATTGGCGCGGTCCATCGCCAGCGTATATTGCGTCAGGTCATTGGTGCCGATCGACAGGAAATCGGCCTCACGCGCCAGCAGATCGGCGGTGATCGCGGCGGCGGGGGTTTCGACCATGATGCCGAGCTGCACCACTGTGGTGATGCCGAGCTCGGCGCACAGCCGGTCGAGCAGCGCGCGGACGCGGCGCAATTCCTCGATCTGGGCGACCATCGGCAGCATGATCTTGCATTGGCCGGTGGGCTGTACGCTAAGGATCGCGCGCAGTTGGTCTTCGAGCAAGGCGGGGTGGGCCAGGCTGACGCGGATGCCGCGTAAGCCCAGCGCTGGATTTTCCTCGCCCGCGATCGGCAGATAGGGGGCGGGCTTGTCGCCGCCAATGTCGAGCAGGCGCACGATCAGCGGGCGCCCGTCGAGCGCGGCGGCGATCGCCTGATATTCGGCGGCTTGCTCCTCGATCGAGGGCGCGGTGTCGCGTTCGAGGAACAGGAATTCGGTGCGCAGCAAGCCGCAGCCCTCGGCCCCATTGGCGATGGCGGGGGCGGCTTCGGCAGCGGAGCCGAGATTGGCGACGACTTCGATGCGCGTGCCGTCGGCGGCGTGGCAAAGCATGTCGGCGCGGGCGAGTGCTTCGGCGCGGCGCGCGGCGGCCTTGGCTTGCGCTGCTTCGGCTTCGGCCAATTGGTCGGCGGTGGGGGCGGTATGGAGCAAGCCGTTACTGGCATCGAGGATAACGCGCGTGTCGTCGGCGATGCTCAGCACGTCGGGGCCAATCGCGACGAGCGCGGGCAAGCCCATCGACGCGGCCAGGATCGCGACATGCGAGGTTGGACCACCCTTGGCGATGCACAATCCGGCAAGGCCCTCGGCCGATCCGATCAGGTCGGACGGCATCAGATCCTCGGCGATGAGGATCGTGCCGACGGGATAATGTTGCGCGGCTGCGGCACCGCCCAACAGGCGCGCCAGCAATTGCCGTTCAAGGTCGCGCAGATCGTCGGCGCGTTCGGCCAGATGCGCGTCGCCACCGGCGCGCAGTGCATCGGCTTGCGGACGGATCGCAGCGCGCCACGCATGGCCTGCGCTTTCGCCGCGCGCGATTCCGGCGTGGGTCGCGTCGATCAGCGCCGGGTCCGCCAGCAATGCGGCGTGCGCTTCCAGAATAGCGTGCGCCGGGCCATGCGCGGTCTCAGCCTGACGCATCATGTCGGAGGCGAGCGCGGCGTGCGCGGTGGTAAAGGCAGCTTCCTCCTGCGCCACACCGTTCCCCACCGGAGAGACTTCGGGGTCGATGGCGCGGTGATGCCGCACCGCGCCGATCGCAAGACCGGGGGCTGCCGTCACGCCTGCCAGCGCGCCTTCCGGCACGTCGGTCTCGCGCATAGCGGCGCGGCGCGGCGCGGCAGGCGCGGGCGCTTCGTTCATGCCGCTGGCGATCAACGCGACGAGAGCATCGAGAGCGGCGGTGGCGTCGCTGCCCTGCGCGGTCAGCGTGATGGCGTCTCCCTGCCCGATGCCGAGCGCGAGCAACCCGGTCGGGCTGAGCGCCGATGCAGTCCGTGCGTCTTTGCCAAGCGCGATCGTCGCGTTGAATGCGCGTGCGCAAGCGGCGATCCGCGCGGCGGGGCGTGCGTGGATGCCGTGCGGCAGATCGACGCGTAGCGTGCGGTTTTCGCGGGGCGCATCGGTGTCGGCATCTTTCTCGGTCGCCAAGGGGGCGATGGCGCGCACCGTCATCAGCGGCGCACCAACTTCGATTGGTCCGGTCGCCGCGCGATTGGTGAGCGAATAACCTTCGCTTTCGACCAAAAGGATCGGGGTGATGATGGCCGGGGCTTCGCGCACCAGCAGATCGAGATCAAAGTCGATCAGTGCGTCGCCCGCCGTGACTCGGTCTCCGGCCCGCACATGCGGAGTGAAGCCGCGTCCGCTGAGTCCAACCGTGTCGATGCCGAGATGGATTAGCATCTGCGCGCCGTTATCGGCTTCGATCGTCAGCGCATGGCCGGTCGCTTGCACGCTGACGATGCGCCCGTCGCACGGCGCGTACAGGCAGGTGCCGGTGGGATCGATCGCCAGCCCGTCGCCCAGCATCCGCCCGGCGAACACCGCATCGGGAACATCGTTCAGCGCAGTGACCCAGCCTTGTAACGGTGCGGACAGCACGATCGACGCCATGATTTCTCCTCAAGCGGGGCAGGGATGCACAAGGTGCCAAATATCAGGCGGGAACGGGCTCGGACCGGGTCGTTGCCGCAACGTCTCCGCCAATGATGGTCGCGATTGGGTGGAACGCGGCGTCGAGCTGCACCCAATCGGCGCGCTTGCCCGGTGCGATCGCACCGCGATCCCGCGACAGGCCGAGGAAGGCGGCGGGATTGGTCGCCGCCATCGCCGCCGCGCGTTCGGGCGCGATGCCAAGCCGAGTGATGGTGTTGCGCACCGCGCGCGCCATATCGAGATCGGACCCGGCGAGTGTGCCGTCGGTGCCGATGCACCGCCCGCCCTCGACATGGATCGGGCGGCCCTGCAACAGGAAGGCGGTTTCGGCGGTATTGACGCACGGCATTGCGTCGGTGACCAGCATCATGCGATCCGCCGGGCGGGCACGCAGCGCGATGCGCAGCGCGGCGTCATCGACATGGAAGCCATCGACGATCAGCCCGCAATAAACCGTCTGGTTATCCAGCGCCGCGCCGACGGCACCGGGCGCACGCTGGATCAGCGGCGACATCGCGTTGAACAAATGGGTGACCCCGGTCACTCCGGCGGCGAACCCCGCCGTCGCTTCGGCATAGGTCGCGTTGCTATGGCCAAGGCTGACGATGACGTCGGCGTGCGCCAGCGCGGCGATACGATCGGCGGGGACCAGTTCGGGCGCGATCGTGACGACGACCCGACCGCGCCGCGGTCGCATCAGCAGCGCCATCAGCGTATCGTTGAGGGTGACGAAGCGCGCGGCATCATGAATGCCCTTGCGCGCAACGTTGATGACCGGCCCTTCGATATGCACGCCGACCACGCCAGGTACGCCCGCCGCAATCGCGGCGTCGGTCGCGTCCAATGCCTGGCCGATGACCGCCGCCGAATCGCTGATCAGCGTCGGCAGGAAGGCGGTGGTGCCATAGGGCCGATGCGCCGCGCCGATCGCCGCAATGCCGTCGACAGTTGGTTCGTCGTTGAACAGAATCCCGCCGCCGCCATTGACTTGGGTATCGATGAAGCCCGGCATCACCCAGCCGCCGGCAAGATCGGTCGCGCCCGGGCTTGCCCGGTCGATCAGCGCGACGATCACACCGCCCTCTACGTCGATGGTCGCCGCAGATAGTATCCCGCGCGGTGTTACGATGTGACCGTTGACGAAAGCATGGGACGTCATAGCGTGCGGGTAACCTTGCTGAGATGGCTCGGCGTATCGGGATTGTACCCGCGCGCGCGCGAAAGTGCATCGGCCATACGATAGAAGCTCTGGATCATCAGAATCGGCTCGATTGCGGGGTCGGCGGCAAGCGCGGGGGGATCGCCCGCTCCATTGGCGCGCGCATCGGCCAGGCGAACGACTGCGCCGCGTGCTGCAAATTCCGCCGCAACCGCACGAACATCATCGCCGATTCCGTCTGAGGTGGCAAAGGCAATGACGGGGAAGCCGACACCAACGATCGCCATCGGGCCGTGGCGAACTTCGGCCGAGCTGAACGCCTCGGCATGGAGGCCACAGGTTTCCTTGAGCTTCAGCGCGGCTTCCTGCGCCACGCCAAGGCCAAGACCTCGCCCGATGATGAATAAGTTGCTCGCATCCTGCAGTGTTGCGCCGACACAATCCCAGTCAAGCACCCATGACCGCGCGAGCGCGTCGGGCAAGCCCGCAACTGCGCTCCGCAACACGTCGTCCTCGATCCACTCCGCCACCAAAGCGGCAAGGGCGGCAAGCGCGGTGATATAGGATTTGGTCGCGGCGACCGAACGCTCGACTCCAGCAGATAGCGCGATCACGGTATCGGCGGTTTCGGCGAGCGGGGAGGTGGTGTCGTTGACCAAGGCGACGACATACGCGCCTGCGGCCCTTTGCGCGGCGACGGTTGCGAGCAGGTCCGGGCTCCGGCCGCTTTGCGAAATGGCGAGGCACAGCGCGTGCCCGGCGACTGCGGGCGCGGCATAAACCGACGCGACCGAAGGCGCGGCGGAAGCAACGGGAGTCCCGGTGCGCGTCTCGATCAGATATTTGGCGTAGGTTGCGGCATGATCGGAGGAACCGCGCGCGCAGGTCACGACAAGCGCTGGCGGTGCGCCGCGCAACCTGCGGCCGAGCGCGGCAAAGTTTGCGACATTGGCAGCGAGCATACGCGCAACCGCGCCGCTGGCTTCCGCCGCTTCCTGGAACATCAGCGTTGGTCCCGAAACGGGTGACGCGGTATTGGGCATGGTCTCGTGCATGGCTGGTCCGATTGCTACCTCAGCCGGGATAGGTTTTGTATTGGTATTACTCAACCCGCAAAATGCACCCGTTGCGCGAGGGCCGCTACGCGATCGGCATCGGTATCGCCGTTCTGCGCCGCGACGAAACCGAAGCGGCGTTCGGGCGAGTCCGGCGCGACCTCGTGCGTGGTACGGCAGGATGCGTGAAGTTCGACAATGCCGGTCTTCAGCAGTGTGGGCGCGGTCTCGACATTTACGCCGCTGCCCGCGAGGATGATGATCCGCCCCGCCGCTTGCCGATGCAATGCGGCGAGCGTCGCGATGCCGTCGATCGCGCGTGGTTCGCCGCCGGAAGTCAGGATGCGATCGAATCCCAATGCTACTGCCTGCTCGAGCGCGGCCAACGGATCAGGCACCAAATCGAATGCGCGGTGCAGCGTCAGTGACAGCGCCGCACCACGTTGCTGCCCGAGCGCGCGGGCATGATCGATCCAGCGAGCGAGGACGGCGGTATCGAGCCGCCGATCCCCGGTGCTTGCCCCGATCACGACGCCCGCGAGCCCGGCCTCGGCCGCAGCGCGAATGTCGTCGGCGATCAGCGCCTGCTCGGCCCGGTCGTAGACGAATCCGCCCGCCCGGGGGCGCGCCAGCAGATGAACGGGCAGGGGCGATGTCGCGGCGGCGCGGATCAGCGAACTCGGCGGGGTCAGCCCACCGACCGACAAGGCCGCACACAATTCGATCCGATCGGCCCCACCGCGCACAGCCGCTTCCAACCCTGCGATCGTTTCGACACAGACTTCCAGCAATCTGCCCGTTGTGGTCACGCCTGGAATAGCGACGCTCCTTTATGCACCACGGTGCGGCCCGCCATGTCGGTGACGGCATAGGTAAAGCCTGGCAATAGGCAGAAGGCACCGATATTGCCCTGCGGATCAAGCGCCAAGAAGCCGACTTGAACCCCGCGAATTGCATCGCCGCGCAGCGTGGCGATGTGCTTCACCACTTCCTCGCATGCCGCCTGGGGAGATTTCCCGGCGCGCATCGACGCAACGACGCGCGCGGTACCGGCAATCCGTGTTACTTCCTCACCCAGCCCTGTCGAAGTTGCGCCGCCAACGCCCGCTTCGACAAACAAACCGCTGCCAACCTGCGGTGAATCGCCAACGCGACCGCGCATCTTGAACGCCATGCCCGAGGTAGTGCAGGCACCGGCAAGGCGCCCGCTGGTATCGCGCGCGAGCAACCCGATCGTATCGTGATCGAGCGCACCGCCGGGCGTGCGCGTGATGCGGTTTTCGCTATTGGCTTCGGGTTGGTAATGAGCGGTTTTGAGCCATTCGCGCCACGCTTTTTCCGCTTCGGGCGTCAGCAATTTGCAATAGGGAAAGCCCTGATCCTTGGCGAAGCGCGTCGCGCCTTCGCCGACCAGCATGGTATGCGGGGTCTTTTCCATCACGCGGCGCGCGACTGAAATGGCGTGCATGGTATCTTCCAGCGCGGCGACCGCGCCGACTCGCCCGGTATCGTCCATGATGACCGCGTCGAGCGTAACATGGCCGTCCCGGTCGGGATAACCGCTATAGCCGACCGAATGGTTGTCGGGGTCCGCCTCCGGCACCATCGCCCCCGCTTCGACCGCGTCGAGCAACGATCCGCCGCTGGCCAATTTTGCGAAGGCGGCGTCGTTCGCGGCCGCGCCAAAATCCCAGGTCGAGACGATTTGCGCCGCAGGGCCCGTCGCCGCAGCGGCGAACGCCTTCGTCGCGGGCAGTGCCCCCGCAATGGTCCCCATCATCGCGAGCAAGGATCTTCTAGTGGTCATGGTCACCCCGGTTCATTCTAGCTGCGCGATCATGACATGGCCGCATAAAATGTCAAAATAGGTTTGTTGTGGTATCAATTAGGTATTGACGAACCGCCGGTTTGAATAGAACCTCTTGTAACAATGCCGTCACGCACAGCGCGGGCGGCATATGTAATTAGGGGAAATTCCATGATGCTCCGTCATTCCGTATCCTTTGCCGCATTGGGCGCGGCGCTGGCCTTTGCCGCACCTGCGGCGGCGCAGCAGACCCGTGCCGCCGGTGACGACCAGGTCTCGAAATCGGATGCGACCGAGACAACGCCTGCGGATGGTGACATCCTCGTCACGGGCACGCGCATTCTGCGTCCGAACATTGCTTCGGCCGCGCCGATCACCACCGTAACCGCGCAGGACATCAAGGCACAGTCGCCGACCAACATCGAGGAAGTGCTCAACCGCCTCCCGCAGATCGCGCCCGACAGCCAACAAAATTATCAGGATTCGGATGGCCGCCAGCGGATCAAACTACGCAGCCTCGGCTTCGAGCGCACACTGGTGCTGGTCGATGGCAAGCGGCTCGGCACCCAGAATGGCGAGGATGCGGGGATCATCCCGGTATCGCTGATCGACCGCGTCGACGTGCTCACCGGTGGCGCGTCATCGGTTTACGGTTCGGATGCGGTCGCGGGCGTCGTGAACTTCGTCCTGAAGCCCGATTTCAAAGGCATCCGCATCGACGGCAACTATAATTTCTACAACCACCAGAACCGCTCGAACATCGTGACGCAACAGGCCCTGGCGTCGAGCTTTCCGGCCAATACCGGTTTGGTCAACGACGGCGGCCGTACCGACATAACGTTGACGGCAGGCACTTCGCTGTTCGATGACAAGCTCAAAATATCGGGCTTCGTCAATTACAAGCATCAGGATCTGGTGCCGTATGCCGCGCGTTCCACGTCTGCGTGTCAACTTCTGCAAACCGGCACCGATGGGCCGCTGAGCTGTTCGTTGTCGACCTATTCGTCCAGCGGCTACATTTCGCCGCGCTCGGGCGCCAATAACGGCACGGCCTATGTCAACGATCCCGCCGGTTCGCGCACGTTCGTTCCTTATGGTGTGGGCCCGGGGAACGCGGCCAACCCGTATGACGGCTATTCATACCAGCGCGCGTTCAACCGCGTGAACGCAGGCGGTTTCACGTCGCTCAAGCTTTCGCCCGAGGTTGAGCTTTACGGGTCGGCAATCTGGTTCCGCGACAAGTCGACCAACCGGTTCCCGACGCGGGCGTTCAGCTACACCGCTTACGGTTCCACCCCGTATCAGGTGAATTGCAACAATCCGTTCTTGTCGGCGTCGCAAGCATCGGCAATTTGTGGTGCCGCGGCCGGCACGGCGGCGACCGCGCCGCTTGAAGTACGCTATCGTTTCAACGCGCCCTATCTGACGGATACCTATGTCAACACCGGTATCCGCGCGACGGGCGGGGTCCGCGGTAAGCTCGGCGATGCGTGGACCTATGATGTTGGTGGCGTCTATGCGCGGAACCAGCAGGAGTACCGACCCGCAACATTGCCCATTTTTGCCAACGTCAATCGTGCGCTCAATGTGGTCAATGTCAACGGCACGCCAACCTGCGCTTCGGTGGTCGATGGCACCGACCGAAACTGTGTTCCGTTCGACGCGTTCACGGCCGGAAACGGAAATCAGGCGCTCATCAATTATCTGTACAGCGGCACCGCCCCCGAAAAGCAGACTACGGTTGGCATTCTGTATGATGTCCTTGCCAACGTGACTGCCGACCTCGGCAAATATGGCATCACCTCGCCCTTTGCGGAGCAGGGTGTCGCTTTCGCGGCGGGCGTAGAATATCGTGAGGATCGTCAATTCTCGACCGCCAACGCGGCGTTCCGTGCGGACAATGGCGGATCGGATTCCGATCTGCGTCAACATGTCTGGGAAGGCAATTTCGAGCTTCAGGCACCGCTCGTTCAGCACAAGCCCTTTGTCGAGGAGTTGCAGGTCAATGGGGGCCTGCGTTTGTCGAAATATAATACCAATCCCGACAAATTCACGACGTGGAAGCTGGAGGGGCTGTACTCGCCGGTCCGCGACATCATTTTGCGGGCGTCGTTCAACAAGGCGCAGCGTGCGCCGACGGTTGTAGAAACCTATCAAGCAAGGAACATCAGTTTCTCGCGCCAGGGCGGATCGCAGAACGATTTCTGCGCGCCGGTGCCGCGCCAGATCGTCGATCCTGCGGATCCAACCAAGACGATCACCACCACCGCACCGCTTGCGTCGCGTGAAGTGTGCCGTGCGACCGGTCTGTCTGACTCGCTTTACGGCAGCGCAACGTTGTTGTGCCCCGACAACCAGTGCACCGTGCGTTCGGGCGGCTTCACCGCCGACCCCGAAACGGCTTATACCCAGACCTATGGTGTCGTGTTGAAGCCCCGCTTCATCAAGGGGTTGGTCCTGTCGGTCGATCGTTACCGGATCAAGATCAACAATTCGCTCGGTTACAATGACGACAGCTATTATACCGATGGCTGCTTGCGCTCCAACGGTGATCCGTTCTTCTGCTCGGGTATCGTGCGCGCGGCCAACGGCACGCTCTATGCCGCCGCTGGCACCAACCCAACCAGCGGCTTCATCCGCGCGGGCACGAGCAATTATTATTTCTCGATCGCGCGCGGTTGGGACTTCCAGTCGCAATATGCGCTGGGGCTCGGAAAGGTCGGGCGGATGGATCTGAGCTTCAACGGCTCGCTCACGACTTTTGCCGGTGGGCAGGATTCTCCGGTCCAGCCGCAGCGCAATTGTGCGGGTTATTATGGCAATGGTTGCGGCCAGTTGCTGCCGAAGTGGAGCCACGGTCTGCGGGCAACCTACTTCACGCCGGATGAGGGCTTCAACGCTTCGTTCAACTGGCGTTATGTCGGGTCGCTCACCAGCGCCAACAATTCGGGCGATCCGGCGATCGGCGGCACGCCTGATCGCGTGCAGCAGACCTTTGGCCATATCGCGCCGGTCAGCTATTTCGATCTCGCGCTGACCTTCAACATCGCCAAGCGTTACAGCCTGCGCCTTATCGCGAACAACCTGCTCGACAAGGCGCCGCCGATCCTGGCGAATTCGTACAACATCAGCCTGGCGCGCAACAACACCATCCCTGCGCGTTATGACAGCCTTGGTCGCAACATCGCGATTGGCTTCACGGCGAACTTCTGATGACAGGGCGGAGGGGTGCCGGTCGCCCCCCTCCGCTTTGCCGAAGGTTTGAGTTTAACGAGCCGCAGTTGCGATGCTCGAAATGCCCGCCGGGGGATTGATCGGAGCCACACCAATGGTCGCGGTGTGGCGAGGGCGATCAGCGGCGCGGCGCCCCCCGATCAGAAGCGCGCGCGGACGCCGCCGTAAACGGCGCGACCGGGGTTGGTGAAGCTGAACACGTCCTCATAATGGGCGTTGTTTACATTCTCGATCCGACCGAACAGCGTGAAATGCCCCGTCAGCTTCACGTCGCCGTTGAGGTTGAGCAGCACATAATCGTGCAGCGGCACCGTGACGGGCACAAAACTCGGATCGGTGAACGCCACGTCGCTGGTATCGCCATTGTAACGGGCGACGGCGGTGATGCCGAAACGATCGTGCGGCGCGCGCCAGCCGAGCGCGACGCTGGCGATATGGCTCGGGCGGCGGACTTCCTCGACGCCGTTTTCGCGCGCATGGAGATAGGTATAGGCCGCGTCGATCCGCCAGGCGGTGCCGATGCGGGCGTTGAGGAACGCCTCCACGCCGTGCTGGCGCGATTTGGTGGTGCGGTTGGCAGGCGTCGCGATGAAGGTCGGCGCGGGGAAGGTGGTGAAGATTTCATCCGACAGGCGGCTGTCGAAATAGGTCCCGCCGATCAGCACATGGCCCTGGACGAAGCTCTGCTCGATGCCCGCTTCCCAACCCTCGGAGCGCTCGGGCCTCAAACCCGGATTACCGATGAAGCGCCCGTCGCTATAGCCATAGAGTTCGTAAAACCCCGGATTTTTCACCCCCGATCCCGCCGCTGCGCGGATGCGCGTACCGCTGTCGAAGCGATAGCTGCCCTGCACGCGATAGGTGGTGGTGTCCTGAAAGCGATTGTTGAGGTCCTGCCGCAGCGACGCGCCGAATGCGGCATGGTCGCCCAGCGTCAGGTCATATTGGCCGACGATGCCGACATTGCTGACCGAGCGTCGCCCGGTGAAGGCAAAGCCGGTCGGGTCGGTATTGCGATACCGCTCGCGCTCGACATCGACCGCGAAGGTCAATTGGTGATGTAGTGCGCCCTGGTTGAGTTTGAGCGTCGATTCATACGAGCCCTTCAACCGCTGACCCGTATCGCCATAGGACCGCGCGGTCGCATTATAGCCATCGCGCGTGGTGGCGGCGATTTGCCCGGTCAGCGCCTGCGTCCATTTGCCGTCGAGCAAGTCAAGCTCGCCGCGCAGCAGGCCGTAAATCGCCTCGTTGATGAAATGCGCGCCCGGCGTATCGATCGTGTAGCCAAAGGTCGGGCTGGCGGGGTTGCTGTCGCTGTCGTTGAAGTCGGCCTGGGTGCGGGCATAACGCGCAACGGCGGTGAGTCGGGCATTGGGTGCAGGGGTCCAGGTCGATTTGAACGATATAGCGCCCGAGTCATTACCCAGATCGCGCTTGCCCCCGCGTGCGTTGGGGGTGCCGTCGGTGGTGTTGAGCGTTCCCGACAGCGCATAATCGAACGCGCCCGACACGCCCGCAATGCGCGCGGCGGTGTTGATCGTGCCGAACGAGCCGCCCTCGATCCGTGCGCTGACGCCCGGCGCTTCGCGTCCGGTGAGCGTGATATATTGGATCACGCCGCCAATCGCGTCTGAGCCATAGATCGCGCTTTGTTGCCCGCGCAGCACCTCGACGCGCGCGACATCGTCGGCGATCAGCGTGCCGAAATCGAATTCACCGGCATAGGGGTCCGATACTTCGATGCCGTCGATCAACACCAGCGTATGGTTGGCCTCCGTCCCGCGCAGGCGGACTTGCGTTTGGCCGGCGATACGGCTAACCGCGACGCCCGGCACGTCGCGCAGAATGTCGGAGACAGCGCGCGTCTGACGCTGGCCGAGCGCATCGGCGTCGAGCACGGTGACCGAGCCGCCAATCTGATCCGCGCGCGGCGGCGTGGCGGTGGAGCGGACGCCCGTAACGACGATAATGGAATCATCATCCGTCGTCTGCGCGGGCGCCGCATCGGGTGCGTTCTGGGCGAGGGCGACGGCGGGGAGCAGCAGCGCGGCCAGCGCGACCGAGGAAAGCAAAGTCTTCATGGCGTAAACGATTCCCTTGGGCGTCGAGCGACAAGGGCCGGGGCGTCCGCTGCGAACGGTCGACGCACGCCACCGGACGGACGCGTAAAAGCGCCCGGCGACCCGCACCGATGCGGCCCCAGCCGCACGTTCGTCGCTCAGACGAAAATCGTTTCGCGCCTGGCCAATCCCATGAGCCGGGCAAGAGCGACCCGCGCCGGTCGGTCTCCTGGCTCACGGGTCACCGCATGATGCGCGCCTTCCCAGATCTCCCCCACTCAAACGGCGGTGGTTCTCCAGTGGCTGCGGAACCGTTGCCGATTCCGCCCGCGCGTCATGCTCGCCGCTTACAGTTGCAGGGACAGCCGCAGACTTGCACGTCGAGACGTGCGCACTGCGTTCCCGTTACCGGCGCGAATGCGCGGTGGTCCCCAAAAGGTTCCACCGCGCAGGGCCAGATAGGACGATAAATGCGATAAGCCAACCAGGTTTCGCGGCTATCGGGGGGAGCCGACGAATTGGATCGGACACTCAGGTCGCCGTGCCGGGTTTGGCGTCACTGGAAAATGTAATGGGCAATTTCAGGAAGATGTGGCCCGCTGTTGTTGCTGGCGGGAGGGCCCCGGCGCGAATGTTGACCTGTAGCGATGGCAAGATCAGCGTGGGTGCGGCAAGCGTTCGATCGCGTGCTTCGCGCATGGAAACGAAGGCCGCTTCGTTTACACCATCATGAACATGGACGTTGTCGGCGGCTTCCGCAGCGACGGTGGTTTCCCAGCGATAGGCGGTGCGTGTGGCGGGCAAATAGTCGTGCCCCACGAAAAGACGCGTTTGCGGTGGCAAGGCGAGGATTTTGCGGATCGACCGATATAGGGTGGCGGCATCGCCGCCGGGGAAATCGGTGCGGGCGGTGCCGTAATCGGGCATGAACAGCGTATCGCCGACAAAGGCGGCATCGCCGATCAGATAGGTACTACAGGCAGGGGTGTAGCCGGGTGTATACAGCACGCCGATCGACAAGTCACCGAGCGGCACCTGGTCCCCTTCGTTGAGCAGCAGGTCGAACTGGCTGCCATCGGTCGGCACATCGTCAAGTTCGAACAGATCGGCAAACACGTGCTGAACCGCCGTAATGTGGCGCCCGATCGCGATCCTTGCGCCAGTGCGATGACGGATATGGTCGGCCGCCGACAAATGGTCGGCATGGGCGTGCGTTTCTAGCACATAGGCCAGACGTAGCCCCTGCTCCGCCACTGCCTGCAGCACGACTTCGACCGAAGCCGTGGAAAGCGTGCCGCTCTTGGGTTCGAAATCGAGCACCGGATCGACGATCGCGGCCACGCCCGTCGCCGGGTCGCTGACCAGATGCGTGGCGGTGAAGGTCGCTGGGTCAAAAAAGGTCTGCACATGGGGATTCTGGTTCGGGCGGGGCATCGCTTTGGCTCCTTCTCACATATATATAAGGCATTGCTAAATTAGATTCAACGTATATATTGAGACCATGCTTGACCCGTCCACGTTTGACCCTGCCCGATTCGAGGCGAACGCCACCGCCGCCACACGGCTGCTGCGCGCGCTGGCGAACGAGCGACGACTTATGATCCTGTGCCAATTGACGGGTGGAGAGCGCTCGGTCGGTGAATTGTTGCCGCTGATCGGTCTGTCGCAATCGGCGTTGTCGCAGCATCTTGCGGTTTTGCGCAGCGACGGTTTGGTGGCGACCCGGCGCGAGGGGGTGTCGATCCGATACCGCATCGCTGATCCGGCGGCGGCGCAAGTGCTGGCGACGCTCGCGACGATTTTCTGTTCCGATGATGTGGAGATCCCCAATGCCGAACCCCCTGCTTTCGTTGACGCCTGAGGCTGTTGAAGCGCGATTGCGGCTTGGCCATGCGCTGTTGATCGACATTCGCGAGGATGATGAATTTGCCCGGCGGCATATCGCCGGCTCGGTGTCGTGCCCGTTGTCGCGCTTTGGCGCTGCCGCGCTGCCCGAACGTTCGGGGATTGACGTGGTGTTCCTGTGCCGATCGGGTATGCGGACTGCCACCAATGCGGAGCGGCTGGCGGCACCGTTGACGGGGCAGGGCTATGTTCTGGAGGGCGGGATTGATGGCTGGACTCGTGCGGGGCTTGCGGTCGAAGAGAATCGCAAGGCGCCGCTGGAAATGATGCGCCAGGTACAGATCGTCGCCGGATCGCTGGTGCTGATCGGGGTATGCCTCGGCTGGCTGGTAACGCCGGTCTTCTTCGCACTCTCGGCCTTTGTCGGGGCTGGCCTGACCTTTGCGGGCATCAGCGGCTTTTGCGGGATGGCGAAGCTGCTGGCGTTCCTGCCGTGGAATCGGGCGGCTGCGCTGTAATTGGTGGAGAGCGTCATGATCTCCTATCCCGCCGCACTCCTCGGTGGTGCGGTGATTGGTTTGTTGCTGTCGGTGTTCGGCGGCGGCGGATCGGTACTGGCAACGCCCTTGCTGCTCTATATCGTCGGCATCCGCGATCCGCATGTCGCGATCGGTACGTCAGCGGCGGCGGTCGCGGTCAATGCGGCGGTCGGGCTGCTGGTGCAGGCGCGCGCCGGGCGAGTGAAATGGCCGTGTGCGCTTGTCTTTGGCGGGGCCGGGCTGACCGGTTCGCTGATTGGAGCCCATATCGCCAAGCAAATCGATGGCAGCCAATTGCTGATCTGGTTTGCACTGGCGCTGGCGCTGGTGGGGGGATCGATGCTGCTACCGCGCAAGGGAGAGGGGGATGCCGATGTCCAGCTAAACCCCGCCATGACGCTGAAGCTTGCCCCGGCAGGGGCGGTGACCGGGCTGGCAGCAGGCTTTTTCGGGATTGGCGGTGGCTTCCTGATCGTGCCGGGTTTGATGGCGACGACGGGCATGACGCTGGCGACCGCCGCCGCCTCTTCGCTGGTATCGGTGGTGCTGTTCGGGGCTGCGACCAGCGCGAGTTATGCCGCGTCTGGCATGGTCAACTGGCCGGTCTTCGCCGCACTGGTTGGCGGTGGAGCGATCGGATCGGTTCTTGCCATTCCGGTTGGGCGCGTGTTGGCGACGCGGGTTGCGGTCGCGCGCGTCGGCTTTGCGCTGATGGTGCTGGCGACCGCTGTCTATGTTGCGTGGCGGGCGCTGCGATAGCGCATAAGAAAAGGGGCCCGGATCCCTCCGAGCCCCTTCTTCCTCCGTAAGAAGCGGAGGTTTTAGTCGCGGTCACCGGTCAGGAAGGCCGGTGCGAACTCGGGCGCGGGGCCGTCGTCATTCCCGCCCGAACGCTCTGCACGGGGTGCGCGCTCGCCGCCGCCGTCGCGACGCGGGCCACGGCCACCGTCGCCATCACGGCGCGGGCCCCGATCGCCACGACCGCCGCCATCGCCACGCGGGCCACGGCCACCATCGCCATCACGACGCGGACCACGTGGGCCACGATCGCCACCTTCGCGCGGCTCACGCGCCGGGCGGGTGTCTTCGATCTCGGCACCGGTTTCCTGGTCGACGACGCGCATCGACAGGCGCACCTTGCCGCGCGGATCGATCTCGAGGACCTTGACCTTGACTTCCTGGCCTTCCTTGAGGACGTCCGAGACCTTTTCGACGCGCTCGTTCTTGATTTCGGACACGTGGACGAGGCCGTCCTTGCCACCCATGAAGTTCACGAACGCCCCGAAGTCCACCAGGTTGACGACCTTGCCGTCATAGACCTTGCCGACTTCGGCTTCCTCGACGATGCCCTTGATCCACTTGATCGCGGCTTCGATCTGCGCGGTGTCGGACGAGCTGATCTTGATGAGACCCTCATCGTCAATGTCGACCTTGGCGCCGGTTTGCGCGACGATCTCGCGGATCACCTTGCCGCCGGTGCCGATCACTTCACGGATCTTGCTCTTGTCGATCTGCAGCGTCTCGATGCGCGGGGCATGGGCCGAAAGCTCGGTGCGGGTCGAGGCCAGCGCCTTGTTCATCTCACCCAGGATATGCGCGCGGCCTTCCTTGGCCTGTTCGAGCGCCTTGCGCATGATCTCTTCGGTGATGCCGGCGATCTTGATGTCCATCTGCATCGTGGTGATGCCGGCTTCGGTGCCTGCGACCTTGAAGTCCATGTCGCCCAAATGATCCTCGTCGCCGAGAATGTCCGAGAGAACCGCGAACTTCTTGCCTTCGAGGATCAGGCCCATCGCGATGCCCGAAACCGGGCGCTTGAGCGGCACACCGGCATCCATCATCGACAGCGAACCCCCGCACACCGTCGCCATCGACGACGAGCCGTTCGACTCGGTGATGTCCGACAGAACGCGGATCGTGTAGGGGAACTCGTCCTTCGACGGCAGCACCGGGTGTAGCGCGCGCCAGGCGAGCTTGCCGTGGCCGACTTCACGACGACCCGGCGCACCGAAGCGGCCGACTTCACCGACCGAATAGGGCGGGAAGTTATAGTGCAGCATGAAGTTTTCGTAGGACAGGCCGGTTAGGCCGTCGATCATCTGCTCGGCGTCCTTGGTGCCGAGCGTGGTGGTGCAGATCGATTGCGTCTCGCCACGCGTGAACAGCGCCGAGCCGTGTGCGCGCGGCAGGAAGTGGACGATCGCCTCGATCGGGCGGATCTGCGTGGTGGTGCGGCCATCGATGCGCTGGCCGTCCTTCAGGATCGCGCCACGGACGATTTCGGCTTCGAGCTTCTTGACCAGCTTCTGCGCGGCCATCTGGTCCTGCGGGGCGGCATCGGCAAAAGCTTCCTTGGCCTTGGCGCGCGCGGCATTGAGCAGGTTCGAACGCTCGGACTTGTCGGTCACCTTATAGGCGGCGGCGATGTCCTTGCCGATCAGCTTCTTGAGCTTGTCCTTGGCAGCAGAGAGATCGGCCTGGGCGGCCATTTCCCACGGATCCTTGGCAGCCTGTTCGGCCAGATCGATGATGAGGTTGACGGCTTCGCGGCACGCCTTGTGCGCGAACTGCACGGCACCGAGCATGACCTCTTCCGAAAGCTCCTTGGCTTCGGATTCGACCATCATCACGGCGTCGCCGGTCGCGGCGACGACGAGATCGAGATCGCCTTCCTTGACCTGGTCGAGCGTCGGGTTGAGCACATAGTCGCCATCGACATAGCCGACGCGCGCGGCGCCGATCGGGCCCATGAAGGGCACGCCCGAAATGGTCAAAGCAGCCGAAGCGGCGACCATTGCGAGGATATCGGGCTCGTTCTCGCCATCATAGCTGAGCACCTGGCAGATCACGTTGATCTCGTTGTAGAACCCTTCGGGGAACAACGGGCGGATTGGGCGGTCGATCAAGCGGCTGACCAGCGTTTCCTTTTCGGTCGCGCCGCGCTCACGCTTGAAGAAGCCACCGGGGATGCGGCCGGCAGCCGAATATTTTTCCTGATAGTGAACGGTCAGCGGGAAGAAATCCTGGCCTTCCTTCACTGATTTGGCGGCGGTCACAGCGCAGAGCACCACGGTTTCGCCCAGCGTTGCCATAACGGCGCCATTGGCCTGGCGCGCGACGCGGCCGGTTTCCAGCGTCAGCGTCTTGCCACCCCATTGGGTGGTCACGGTCTTGGTATCGAACATCTTTTTTCCTTCAACACCGCCGGCCGGATGCCGACGGGGCCACTGTGCGGACTAGCCGGTCCGCGCGGTTTGGAGCCTTTCGTGGCTCCCCTGCCATGCCGCCGGAGTGCGGAATGGCGAAAGAGGGGAATATGAAAACGGCGCCGCGAGGGCGCCGTTTCCGTTCGGGCTGGTTACTTGCGTAGGCCCAGTTTAGCGATGAGGTCGGTATATCGCGCGCCGTCCTTGTGGCGGAGATAGTCGAGCAGCGAGCGCCGCTTGTTGACCATCATCAGCAGGCCGCGCCGCGAGTGATTGTCCTTCTTGTGGCCCTTGAAGTGCTCGGTCAGGTTGCGAATACGCTCGGTGAGGATCGCGATCTGGACTTCGGGGCTGCCGGTGTCGCCTTCGACGCGGCCATGTTCCTTGACGAGCGCGTTCTTGCGCTCTGCAGTGATCGTCATGTTCTTTCCTTCGACATCGTCACAGGTTGAAACCGCGAATGACGCGGACCTCGCGGTCCTGGACCTCCACCAAAGCGACCGGACTTTCATCCAGCGTCGCGAAGTAATGGCCATCATCTGCGGCGGTCCCGATCAACACCCGCCCCTGTCGGAGCAGCCCTGCCTGATCGGGGGAGAGGGATAGAGCCGGGATGTCGTCCAGCCCCGCCCTCAACGGCAGGAGATTGTGTTCAAGGGTGCGCGCATTACCGAAATCGGCCAGTTTGTCCAGCGATATTGCGTGGTCGAGCGTGAACGGGCCCGCCTTGGTACGGCGGAGCATGGTGACATGGCCGACCGTGCCGAGCGCCCGCGCGATGTCGCGCGCGAGGCTGCGGATATAGGTGCCTTTGGAGACGTGGGCGGTGAGGGTGATGGACTCCAAATCCTCCCCGTTCAGGGGAGGGGGACCATTCACTTCTTCAGCGAATGGTGGAGGGGGGCCTCCGCTAGCGGAACGCTCGTTGAGAGCCCCCTCCACCCCTCGGCTGAAGAAGCCGAGCGGTCCCCCTCCCCGTTCCGGGGAGGATGTAAGGGCGTGGATCGTCACCGAGCGGCTGGCCAGCACCACGTCCGCTCCCGCGCGCGCCAGATCATAAGCGCGCTCGCCATCGATCTTGAGGGCGGAATAGGCGGGCGGCACCTGCTCGATCGGGCCGGTGAAGCGCGGCAGCACCGCTTCGACCTGGGCGAGGGTGGGGCGCACCGCGCTCTCGGCAATCACCTTGCCCTCGAGGTCGAGCGTATCGGTCTCCACCCCGAACCCGATCGTGAAGTCATACACCTTGTCGCTGTCGAGCATCCGCCCGGCGAGCTTGGTCGCTTCGCCGAGCGCGATCGGCAGGACGCCGGTCGCCAGTGGATCGAGCGTCCCGCCATGCCCGACTTTGATGCCGCGCTTGCTCGCATCATAACCGGCGGCACGCAGCGCGCGCTTTACCGCCGAGACGCCCTGCGTCGACCCAAGCCCCAAAGGCTTGTCGAGGATTAGCCAGCCATGCAGCCCAGTCATGCCGCGCCCAGATTGGCGATACCGAAGAAAAAGTCGGTGGCGGCACCCGCGATGGGCGCGATCAGGCGGCGTACGATGTCAGCCTGCGGGCTGATCATCGGCAGGACGAACAGCAGCACGATCAGCAGCGGAAAGCCGTAACGCGCCAGTTTGGCATATTGGACGGCGATCGAACGCGGCAGCAGCCCTTGCACGACATGCCCGCCATCGAAGGGGGGCAGCGGGATCAGGTTGAAGATGCCGAGAAAGACGTTGACCTGCAAAAAATTTCCGAGGGTATCCATTGCGAAGCGGGCAAGCGTGAAGGGTGGCACCGGGGCCGGAACACCGTGGAGCACGACCAGAAGCCCTGCCAGCACGAAGGCGGTCAGCGTCGCCAGCACGAAATTGGTCGCCGGGCCTGCCAGCGCCACCAGCATCATGTCGCGGCGCGGGTTGCGCATCTTCCGCGCATCGACCGGCACCGGCTTGGCCCAGCCGAAGATCGGTACGTGTGCGATCGCCAGCACCATCGGCAGCAGAACGGTGCCGATCGGATCGACATGGCGCAGCGGGTTGAGCGTCAGGCGGCCGAGCCGCTCGGCGGTGTGGTCGCCGAAAATGCGCGCGACATAGCCGTGCGCGACTTCGTGAAACACGATCGCGATGACGAGGGGAATGAGCCACACCGCGATGGTGTAGGGCAGATTGGGGTCGGTCATGGGGGTCCGTTCGAAATCAGGCGGCGGCGAGCGCTTCGCTGAAATGGCGACGACATAGCGCAATGTACAGGTCGTTGCCGCCAATCTCGGTCTGCGCGCCCGCCGCAATCGCGCGGCCATCCGCCCCGACGCGCAAGTTCATGGTCGCCTTGCGCCCGCACGCGCAGACCGATTTGATCTCAATGAGCGAATCGGCAATCGCCAGCAGACGCGCCGAGCCTTCGAACAGATTGCCGAGGAAATCGGTGCGCAAGCCATAAGCCAGCACGGGAATGCCGTGGAAATCCGCCAGCGTGGCGAGCTGGTCGACCTGGGCTGCGGTCAGGAATTGCGCTTCATCCACCAGCACGCAGGCCGGAGGCGCTTCGCCCTCGCGGACCACCACGGCGACCAGATCGGTATCGCGTTCGAACGTAATCGCATCGGCGGCAAGGCCGATGCGCGAGGTGATCGTCCCCGCCGCAAAGCGATCGTCGATCGCGGCGGTGAGCAACACGGTGCGCATCCCGCGTTCGCGATAGTTGAAATCGGCCTGCAACAGGTTGGTCGATTTGCCCGCGTTCATTGAGGCGTAGTAGAAATAGAGCTTAGCCATCAGGGGAGCGTTTCGATGGGAACGGGCGTGTCTTGGCCAGCGGCCTTGGCAAGTCGGCGGTCGAACGTAACGAAGCCTTCGGCGTAGCCTGCGGCGGCGAGATGCAGCATATCGGCGAAGTCTGCGCCGTTGGCGAAGCGCTCGATCGCCCAACCAATACCCGGTGGTGCCTCGCGCAACGTCGGCAGGTCGATAAGCGTCGCCAGCGCCTCTCCGATTCGGGCGCGCGGCCATTTGTAACTCGACCGCAGCACCCATTCGGTTTCGAGTAATACGCTCGGCAATAACGCGAAATCTCGCGATAGCACGACCTTTGCCATCGCGACCTGACGTGCATCGTCGTCGACGAGAATACGCACGACGATGTTCGTATCGACCGCGACAGTCAGATGTCGTCCTTGGATCGTGCGGCGAACATCGCATCGATGGCGCGGTCCATCTCTTCGATTGAGACAGGAGGCCCCTCCCATTTGGGCGCGATTTCGCGGAGATGCGCGAAAATCTCTTCCGTCGTGCGACCGCTTTTCTGCAATACCGGGCGAAGCAATACGCCGTTGCCTGCCTTCACCACGTCAAGCTTTTGCCCAGGAACAAGCCCGAGCGCATCCCGCACGTCCTTCGGGATGACGACTTGGCCTTTCCCCGAAAGAGTCGTTTGCGTGTTCATAACGGTAAGATGCGTCTTACCGGCGGGGCTGTCAATCCTCGCCGCCCAAATCCCGCGCCACCTTCGGGTCGCGTAGCAATTTGTCGATGTGGCTGCCTTCGTCGAAGCTTTCGTCGGCGAGGAATTTGAGCTTGGCGGCATATTTCATCTGAACGCGGGCGGCGACCTCGCGCTGGAGATAGGCGGTGTTGGTGCGCAACGCTTTCAGCACCGCCTCCTCGTCCTTGCCAAGCAAGGGCTTCATGAACACGGTCGCGTGGCGCAGGTCAGGCGACATGCGCACTTCGGTGATCGTCACTGGATGCTTGGCCAGCGTCTCGTCATGCACATCGCCGCGCGCGAGAATGTCGCTTAGCGTGTGGCGCATTTGTTCGCCCACGCGCAGCAGGCGGACGGAACGGGTTTCGGGCGTTTCGGTAGGGCGCATTACATTTCCCTCTCCCCGCTTGCGGGGAGAGGGCAAGCGAGCGAAGCGATGCGCGGGAGAGGGGCAGTAACCGAGCGACAGCCCGCGTGACTGCCCCTCTCCCCGGCCCTCTCCCCGCAAGCGGGGAGAGGGAGAAGTGCTTACAAGGTCCGTTCGCGCAGTTCGACCTCGAACGTCTCCAGGAAGTCGCCCGGCTTGATGTCGACGAAGTTCGACGTGAAGGTCACGCCGCACTCCAGACCCGCGCGCACTTCGGCAACGTCGTCCTTGAAGCGGCGCAGCGAGGCGATTTCGCCCTGGTAGATGATGACATCGGCCCGGGTGATACGCGCCTTGAGCGCCTTGCGGATATTGCCTTCGGTAACCAGCAGACCGGCCGCCTTGCCATGCTTGCCCGCCGAGAAGACGTCGCGGATTTCGGCGCGGCCAACGACCGTTTCGAACGCCTCGGGGCCAAGCTCGCCCGCCATGCCGGCGCGGATTTCGTCGATCAGATCATAGATCACGTCATAATATTTGAGCGCGACCTTCTGCCGTTCGGCGATTTCGCGTGCCTTGGCATTGGCGCGGACGTTGAAGCCGATGATCGGCGCACCGCTGGCACCCGCCAGCGTCACATCGCTCTCTGTGATGCCACCGACGCCTGAATGCAGCACGCGCGCCTTGATGAGATCGGTCGAAATCTTGTTGATCGACGATACGATCGCCTCGACCGACCCTTGCGTGTCGGCCTTGACCACCAAAGGATATTCGATCGCCTGCTTTTCCTTGAGCGCGCTGAACATCGACTCGAGGCTGGCCGGACCACCCCCGGTGCGCTTGCTGGTCATCACGCCCTGGCGATATTCGGCCACTTCGCGCGCCCGCGCTTCGTTTTCGACCACCGACAGCGGATCACCCGCACGCGGCACGCCCGACAGGCCGAGCACTTCGACCGGCATGGACGGGCCAGCTTCCTTGATCTGCATACCCTTGTCGTTGGTCATCGCGCGGACCTTGCCGCTCTCGGCACCGACGACGAAGATGTCGCCGACCTTGAGCGTGCCGCGGTTGACCAGGATCGTGGCAACGGGACCACGGCCCTTGTCGAGCTTCGCCTCGATCACGGTGCCTTCGGCGGCGCGATCGGGGTTCGCCTTCAACTCGAGCAGTTCGGCCTGAAGCTGGATCTTCTCGATCAGTTCGTCGAGCCCGGTCTTCTTGAGCGCCGAGACTTCGACGTCCTGGACGTCGCCCGACATTTCTTCGACCACGACTTCATATTGCAGCAGGGCTTCGCGCACCTTTTGCGGATTGGCGTCGTGCTTGTCGACCTTGTTGATCGCCACGATCATCGGCACGCCAGCCGCCTTGGTGTGGTTGATCGCCTCCACCGTTTGCGGCTTGATGCTGTCGTCAGCCGCCACCACGAGCACGACGATGTCGGTCACATTGGCACCGCGCTGACGCATTTCGGTGAAGGCTTCGTGGCCCGGCGTGTCGAGGAAGGTGATCTTCGACTTGTCCTTCAACGTTACCTGATAGGCGCCGATATGCTGGGTGATACCACCGGCCTCGCCCTTCACGACATCGGTGCCGCGCAGCGCGTCGAGCAGCGAGGTCTTGCCGTGGTCGACATGGCCCATGATCGTGACGACCGGCGGACGCGGGCGCAGCGTGTCCTCGGCATCGGTATCGGTTTCGACCGCGATATCGATGTCCGAATCGCTGACGCGCACGATGTTGTGGCCGAATTCGGTCACCAGCAGTTCGGCGGTGTCCTGGTCGATCGTCTGCGTCATCGTGACGGGCATACCCATCTTGAACAGCGTCTTGACCAAGTCAGCGCCCTTTTCCGCCATGCGGTTGGCGAGTTCCTGGACGGTGATCGCTTCGGGCACGACGACGTCGCGGATCTGCTTGGCCTGCGCTTCACGCGGGCCGCCCATCCGGCGGTTTTCCTTCTCGCGCGCACGCTTCAGAGCGGCGAGCGACCGTGCACGCGCGCCGTCGCCATCGTTGAGCGCGCGGTTGACGGTCAGCTTGCCGCCGCGACGCTCATCACCCTTGCGGTCGCGCTGGCCGGGACGCGAGGGTGCTTCGCTGGCAGGGGCGGCAACGCCGACGGCAGGGCGCTTGGGTGCGCCCGTCGCGCTGCTCGCGGGGGTCGGTGCGGTTTCGGCTGCGGGGGCAGGCGGGGGCGGCGGTGCCGGACGCGGACGCTCGGGGCGCGGCACCGGCGTGAACAGGCGTGGTGCCGGCAGCGACGGATCGAGCAGCAGGCCGAGCGGACGCGGTGGCGCTGCTGGCGCGGGAGCAGGTGCGGCGACCGGAGCCGGAGTGGGCGCGGCTGCGACCGGAGCCGGAGTGGATGCGGCTGCAACGGGTGCAACCGTCGGCGCGGCGGCTGGCGCGGCCTCAACCGGAGCCGGGGCTTCCGCCACGGGTGCGACCGGCTCGGGCGCGGGTTGCGGCGCGGGGTCGGGCGCAGCCGGGCTGTCCGGCGCATCGCCAGCGCGGCGGTTTTCCTCGGCGCGGCGGCGCTCTTCGGCTTGCGCCTCAAGACGGTCGCGCTCTTCGCGGCGGCGCGTTTCTTCGAGCGCGTTCATGCGCGCTTCGTCGGCCTCGCGCAGCAGCTTGGCCTGAAGTTCCTGGCGCGACAGCAAAGAATTGCCCGGCGAAACCGGCGCAGGTGCCGGGCGCGGCGGCGGCGCGGGCGGGGCAGGCGGTGCGGCTACGGCGGGAGCCGCATCCTCGACAACGGCGGCTTCGGTCGGCGCACCGCCGGGGCCGAGCACGCGACGGCGCTTCACCTCGACCACAACGGTGTTCGACCGTCCGTGGCTGAAGCTCTGCTTGACCTTGCCGGTCTCGACCGTGCGCTTGAGCCCCAATGGCTGACGCATTCCGAGTTTCGGCTTTTCGTTGTCGGTATCGCTCACTCAAATTCCTCGCATGTGTCTTCGTCAGCCGCAACGGGAGCGCCACTTCCCGCCGGGTTGGATATAAGCGCCGATGCGCCCTGCGATGGTGTTTCGCAAGGCACGAGGGCGGGGTGGGGTCCGATAAAATGCAGCCAGCGGTCGAGCGTTTCGCTCACCCGCCGCGCCGCATCGCGCTCCGTTAGGCCGATATGTACCACATTCTGCCGCCCCAGGGCCACGGCCAATATGGTGCGGCTGACCGGTAGTGCCAAGCCCCTGAGCGAACTGCCCTCTTCATCGTTGCCGATGCGCCACGCCTGGTCGAGCTTGCGGTTGCCGTCGGCACCCGCATCGCTGGCGTGCAGCAGCAGGTGGAGTTTGCCGGACCGCGCCGCGGTTTCGATCTTTTCGGCGCCGGTCAGCAAGTTTCCGGTGCGGGCTTCGAGGCCAAGCCGGTCGAGCGTCGCGCGTTCAAGCGCGGTGGCGATCATGTCGGGCAAATCGTCGGGGATCAGCACCGGGCCGGTTTTGAACGCGCGGGCGAGCGCGTTCTTCAGCTTGCCCTTGGCGATGGCGGTTTCGAGCTCGGCGCGCGTCACCCCGATCCATGCGCCGCGTCCCGGTGCTTTGGCACGCACGTCGGGCAGAACCTGCCCGTCTGGAGACAGCGCAAGCCGCACCAACGCCGCACGCGGTGCACGCTCGCCGAGCAGGATACAGCGGCGGATGGCCCCGGTGGGATCGTCGTTGGTTGCGACTTCGGTGATGATGTCGGTCATTGCGCTCCCCTCCCTGAAAGGGAGGGGAGGACGCGAAGTGCGAACGTCGGTGTCTGAACCGCTAGCGTGTCATTGCGAGGATTCCGCATGAGCGTCCTCCTGCGGTTTGGGCGCATCACGGTCGGCGATCAATTGCCCACCTGCACCGTAATTTTCCGGGCTCACTTCTTCGATCACAATCTGCACCGCAGCCGGGTTTTTGCCCAGCCGCTGCACCAGCGACTGGGTGACATCGGCGACGATGGCGGACTTCTGGTCCTTGGTCGCCGTGCCGGCCAGACGGATGCTGACGAACGGCATCAGGCTTCGCTCGCCTCCGTCGTTTCGCCAGCGGTTTCTTCGTCGGCGAACCAGTGCGCGCGCGCGGCCATGATGATCTCATTGCCCTGCGCTTCGCTCAGGCCATATTCGCCGAGCACCCCGCCCTTGTCCTCGGCGCGCTTGGGCGCATCCTCGGCGCGGCGGCGCTGTTCCTGGCGCTTCTTCTGGATCAGTTCGTCGGTCGCCAGATCGGCGAGATCGTCGAGCGTCTTGATTCCGGCCTTGCCGAGGGTGACCAGCATCGCTTCGTTGAGGTGCGGCAGCGCGGCGAGATCATCCTCGACGCCGAGCGCGCGGCGTTCTTCGCGATTGGCGGCTTCGCGGCGTTCGAGCGCTTCGGACGCGCGGCTCTGCAATTCGGCGGCGAGATCGTCGTCAAAGCCTTCGATCGAGGCAATTTCGTCGACTTCGACATAAGCGACTTCTTCCAGCGCGCCAAAGCCCTCGGCGACCAGCAACTGCGCCAGCGTCTCGTCAACGTCGAGCTCGGTCTGGAACATTTCGGTGCGCTCGGCGAATTCCTTCTGGCGCTTCTCGCTGGCATCGGCCTCGGTCAGGATGTCGATCGCCTTGCCGGTGAGCTGCGAGGCAAGGCGCACGTTCTGGCCGCGACGGCCGATCGCGAGGCTGAGCTGATCGTCGGGAACGACGACTTCGATGCGGTCCTCTTCCTCGTCGATCACCACGCGGCTGACCGAGGCCGGCTGCAATGCGTTGACGACGAAGGTCGCGGTGTCGGGCGACCACGGGATGATGTCGATCTTCTCGCCCTGCATTTCCTGCACCACCGCCTGCACGCGGCTGCCCTTCATGCCGACGCACGCACCGACCGGATCGATCGACGAATCATGGCTGATGACGCCGATCTTCGCGCGCGAACCCGGATCGCGGGCCGCAGCCTTGATCTCGATGATGCCGTCGTAAATTTCGGGCACTTCCTGCGCGAACAGCTTCTTCATGAAATCGGGATGCGCGCGGCTGAGGAAAATCTGCGGGCCCCGGTTTTCGCGACGGACGTTGAGGATCAGCGAGCGGATGCGGTCGTTGACGCGCACCACTTCGCGCGGAATTTGCTGGTCGCGACGGATGACACCCTCGGCGCGACCGAGATCAACGACGACATGGCCGAACTCGACGCGCTTGACCACGCCGGTGATGATCTCCCCCATGCGGTCCTTGAACTCTTCAAACTGGCGCTCGCGCTCGGCGTCGCGGACCTTCTGGAAGATCACCTGCTTGGCCGCCTGCGCGGCGATGCGACCGAATTCGATCGGGGGCAGCGGATCGACAATGTAATCGCCGACGACTGCGCCCTTCTGGAGCTTCTGCGCTTCCTTCAGGTTGACCTGCTTGAAGTAATCATCGACCGCCTCGACCACTTCGACGACGCGCCACAGACGCAGATCGCCGGTGACGGGGTCGAGCTTTGCGCGAATGTCGTTCTCGGCACCGTAGCGTGCGCGGGCGGCGCGCTGGATCGCATCTTCCATCGCCTCGATGACGATGCCCTTGTCGATCATCTTCTCGGTCGCGACGGCATTCGCAATGGCGATCAGCTCGGCGCGGTTGGCGGTAACGCCGGAGGTTCCTGCGGTGGCCATCAGTTCAGTCCTTCGTCTTCAGTGCCTTCGGGCACCAGTTCGTCTTCAATCTCGTCTGCGCCGTCGAGCGACAGCGGTCGGGTGGCGGCGATCAGCGCGTCGGTTAGCAACAACTTGGCGGTGCCGACTTGCGCGAAGCTGAGCTCTATCTCGCCATGCTTCTGCACGTAAATGGTGATGCGGTCGTCGGTCACGCCTTTGAGCAGCCCGGTCAGCACCTTGCGCCCCTCGATCGGGGCCGCCAGCACGATGCGCGCCTCATGCCCGGTCCAGTCGGCGAAATCCTTCAGTCGGGTGAGCGGACGGTCGATGCCGGGCGACGACACTTCGAGGCGATATTCCTCGGTGATCGGATCGCGGCCTTCGGCCTCCAGCGCGTCGAGCACATCCGAGATACGGCGCGACAAATCGGCGCAATCCTCGATCGTGAGCTGGCGCGTATCGGGGCGCTCGGCCATCACTTGCAGGGTCAGGTCGCCCTTGCCGCCGAACAGCTTCACGCGCACAAGATCGAAGCCGAGTGCTGCGGCTTCGGGGGCGATCAACGCAGTCAGGTCGGGCGTGTCGGCCAAGATATGTCCCATGCAAAGGTCTTCGCTGCCGGAACCGGGGGGCTCCAGCCTCTTCACCTGGCGATGTAGAGAATATGTATCGTATAGGCGTGTCGGGTGACGCTGGCAAGCCATCGCGGATGGGGTGCCGTCGCGCCACGGAACAATCTTGGAGGGATGACGGTCGTGTTTTTGAAAAGCCGGAAAATATGGATGGTATCGTCTTGCTTGTCGCTCCTTGCCGCCTTTGTCGCTGCCGCCGCATGTTCGGCGCAGCCGGAGCAAGCGGGCGTCATCTCGACGCCATCTCCCAGCGCGCCTCCAGTAACCACGCTCCCCGACGATGCGCCCGACGCGACGCTCCCCAACATTCGCGCCACCACTGGCCGCGCCAATTTGGCGCCGACCGCGCCACCCTTCGTAAAGCAAACCATCGGACAATTTGACGAGCCGTTCGCGATTGCGATCCTGCCCGACGGCTCGGCGCTGGTGACCGAGAAGGCGGGCAAGATCAAATGGCGTCGCCCGGACGGGACGATCGCCGATATCGGCGGCGTGCCCAAGGTGCTGAACGAGGGGCAAGGCGGGCTGCTCGATATCGCACCTGCGCCCGATTTCGCGACGAGCAAGCTGGTTTACATAAGTTATTCCGAACCGCGCCCTGGCGGCAGCAGCCTGGCGCTGGCGCGCGGGCAATGGAGCGAAACGGCGCTGACCAATGTGCAGGTGCTGTGGCGCGCAGGCTCAGACGGGGTCGGCGGGCAATTCGGTGCCAACATCCTGTTCGCGCCCGATGGTCAGTCGCTGTATCTGTCGTCGGGCGAGCGCCAACGCTTCACCCCGGCGCAGGACCCCGAGCAGCGGCTCGGCAAGGTTTTGCACCTGACGCTCGATGGCAAGGCGTGGCCGGGCAATCCCGAGTATAAAGCGGGCGGCGCGCGCGCCGAAACGTGGAGCACCGGCCACCGCAACCCTTACGGCATGGTGTTCACCGCCGATGGCCGTTTGTGGGAAGAGGAAATGGGCCCGAGGGGCGGCGATGAGCTCAATCTGATCTTGCCCGGGCGCAATTACGGCTGGCCGATCGTATCCAACGGGGACAATTATAGTGGCAAGCCGATCCCCGATCATCCCAGCCGCCCCGACTTGGAGGCGCCCAAATTGTGGTGGAATCGGTCAATCTCACCGGGCGGGATGATCGTTTATTCGGGCGCGCTGTTCCCGCAGTATCGCGGTAATGTGTTGATCGGCGCTTTGTCGGGCGAGGCGCTGATTCGCGTCTCGGTGTCGGGCGACACCGCCAAGGTCGAGGAGCAATGGGCGATGGGCGCACGCATTCGCGACATCGCGCAAGCCCCTGATGGTGCGATCTGGCTGCTGGAGGATGACGGCGCGTTGGTGCGGCTGACGCCGAAGGGTTAGCGCCGCAACGCCGCGATCCGGGTGTCGGCTTCAGCCACCCCTTCGGCCACGTTCAGCGCCAGATAGCGTGTCCGGGCCTCCCCCCAAAAGGCAAGCGCAGTTTCGTCATCGCCCGTGGCCGCTGCGTGCAACGCGGCACAGCGCAGTGCATTGGCATGTTCCAAGGGGGGCACGCCGCCATGCGGCCGATAAAGGGCGAGGAGTTCGCGGACCGCCCCATCCGCTTCATCGAGCTCGCCCGCCTCGATCAGAATTTCCGCAAGATGGCGGAGCGCATAGCCAAGTGCGAGCGGATCGCCACCGCGCAGCAGCGTGATCGCGCGGCGTTGCTGCACGGCGGCGTCATAATAATCGCCGGCCGCGCGCGCCTGCCGCGCCGCCCGGATATGGGCGGCGGCGTCGCTCATGCGCGCACGATCAGATAGTTCATGCGTGCCGCAGCGATTGGCTTGGCGACATCGTCCTGCCAGGCGGTCGCCTCGACATTGGCGACGCGCCCGCCGAGTCGCGTGACCGATCCCCGCGCGAAGGTCGGTTTTTCGCGGCCACCGCGCATATAATCGACAGTCACGTTGATCGGCTTGATCTGTCCACCGCCGTCCTCGGCTAGCGCACACCGCAAGGCGACGATCGCGGCCATTTCGAGCAAGCCACCAATCGCACCGCCGTGCAAATAGCCTGGCCGCCCGAGCAGTGTGTCGGCGCTCGGCATCAGCAACAGCGTCGGGTCGGTCGCGTCGGCGAGCGTGATCCCGAGCAGATTGGCATAAGGCGGCAGCATCATGCGCGCTCCGCCGACACGTCGGTGAACATGAAGGTGCCCGCGACATGGGCGAGCGGATCGGCGGGATCGCCATCATGCGCCTGCCCGCGCACGAACGAGATCGAGCGGGTGATGCGGTAGCATTCGCCATGCCCGAACACCGTCTTGCCCGGGGTCGCCGGGCGCAGATAATCGATTCGCAAGTCGAGCGTGGCATGGGGGCGAAACCGCCCGAGCCTGGTCCACACCGCCAGGCTCGTCGCCATGTCCATCATCGTCAAGATCGGCCCCGAGGCGAGCACGCCGCTATCGGGATCGCCGATGAGCGCGGTTTGATAGGGGAGCTGAAGCTCGACCCAATCGGGGCCATGCGCGTGGTAGCTGAGCTTGAGCAACCCGCCATGACCGCCCACGCCGTGGCGGATAAAGCGCTGTGGATCGAACAGGGGCGCGGGGTCGGGCATCATCGTCCCTGCGATGTACCGCAATGCAGCATCCGCGCAAGCATGTTGGCGGGCAGGACGTGGTGGGTGACAGGCCGCGCAACGTTACATCGAATTAACTCCGACAGCAGGCGCTGGCGCGTTTAGCCTCGGTGCGGCCGAAACGTTCGGCACAACAGAGTGGGCAAAAAGGGGACGCGCGATGGAGATTTTCAACCTCGATATCAATCAGATCGTCGACCTTGGAACACAGATCGGCACGAGCGGGGCAATCCGTACACTCGAATTGGTCGGCGATGATGTGTTCGACTACATTATCGGTGTCGCGATCCTGATTTATGAAATCTATCCCAATGGGTGAGCGCAGCGCGCTGGATGCGGCGGCGGCGCGGTCTTTTGCAGCCGCCGCCCGTTTTCGGGCGAGCGAACCCTATCGCGCGCTGGAAGCCGCGTTTTCAGGGAATGCGGGGGAAGACGTCGCCGCCACGGTGCTGGGGGATGCAGACTGGGTTGGCGCGCTGATCGCGCCGCTGGTTGCCGCGTTGGCGGAGGATCCGTGGTTTGAGCCTCCCTTTCGGGTCGCCCGCGATGGTCTGCGGATCGGGACGGTGTTGTTCGAAAACGCAGCAGTCTCGATTGCCGCGACGGTGCTGTCGGCGGATGCGCTGGCGGCGTTGCCGCCGCCGCGAACGGTGGTGGTGCCGGGACGGCTGACCTTGACGCGGTACGTTCGCGCCGGGGACGCGCGGCTGAGGCTATGGGATGCGGAGCCGATGGGCGCGGATTTTTCTTCCGAAACCGCGCAGCCATGCCGTGCGGTGCCGCCTGTCGGGCTTGTCGATGGGGCGGTGGTGCGGATCGACGGGCGAACGCGCGGGCATATTCTGACCGACGCGCGCGGTGATGTGGTGACGTTGAACGCGACGATTCGCGCCGCGACGACGCCCTATGCGCGCGAATATGCGATCGAAACCGGCGCGTTGGTGCGCCTTGCCACCAATGATGATCGCGCGGCACGCACGCAGATGCTGCTGGCGTATTTGCGGCTGGCGCAGCGCCCGGGTGCCGAGGAACGCTTTGCCGAGGCGACGCGCGACCCGGCGTTTTTCCTGCGCTGGGGCGCGATGCGCGAGTGGTTGGCGCTCGACACGCGCGCCGCGTTGCCGCGACTGCGCGAAATGGCGGCGGCGGACCCCCATGCCGAGGTGCGCGCGGCGGCGACCGCAACCCTGGCCTTGGTCGCCGAGCGGATGGCCGCCTGATGCCGCGCGTGCTTGATTCGGGCGGTGGGGACGCGATTGGTCTCGATGATCTGGTCGCGGCGCTCGATACGACACCGTTCGATCCGCGTGACGAGGATTCGCTCGCAGCCCTTGGCCCGCTTTTGGCGCGGCTTGGGCGCAATCGTGATTTTCTGGCCGATCTGGTGATTGCCGAACTGGAAGACCGTTGTTCCGGGCAATCGAGCGGCAACAGTTACGGTGCGCAGGTGTTCCTGTTGCGCCCCGCCAATGGCCGCTATGTCGTGCGCGCAAACTTCTGGCCGGCCCGAACCGATGCGGTGGTACGGGCGAGCGGCACCGCGCCGTTCTTTTACGATTTGCCGCACGACCATAATTTCTCGTTCCTGACCGTGGGGTATCAGGGGCCGGGCTATTGGAGCGATTATTACGAATATGATGTGGATGCGGTGACGGGGTTGCCCGGCGAAAGCGCGGGCCTGCGCTTCGTCGAGCGATCGCGGCTCGAATCGGGCAAGGTGCTGCTGTATCGCGCGCGCCGCGACGTCCACGTCCAGCTTCCGCCAGACGCTCTGTCGGTCTCGCTCAATATCCTCACTTATGATCGTGCGCAGCCGTGGTGCGACCAGTTCCGCTTCGATGTCGCGGCGGGCACCATCGCGGAGGGGCTGACAACCGCTCCATCCGAGGCGTTGCTCGCGCTGGCGGTCCATTTTGCGGGGGAGGAGGGTGTCGCCCTGGCCGGGGAGCTGGCGACGCGCCACCCGGCACCGCGGATGCGGGTTACCGCACTGCGCGCGCTGGCATCGCGTGCGCCCGAACGGGATGGGCGGGTCGCGGTGCTGGCGCGCGGGCTGGAGGATCCGGATGGCTATGTGGCGGGCTATGCGCGGCGTGCGATATTTGGTCCATAACGGATTAAAATCACAGCATTTGCATATTTGACCCCTGCTAAACCGACGGGGTGGAACCCGTTCTGGCTTTCGGGCCGCTCCGTCCGGGCCTTGGGGCGGAGGCGGCAAAGCGTGGCTTGTGCTTCGTGCCAGATGGCGCGCGGGCGCGCGCCGGAGTGCGCTTTGCCAGCGCAAGCGTTGGAAAGGCTGGCATACCGGTGCTTGAGGTGGTGGCGGGGGATGACGCAGCGGTGGCAGCGGCGATCGATGCTGGTGCCGATGATGCGGTGGCGCTTTCCTCGAGCGATTCGCTGATCGCGGCGCGGCTTGCGGCGCTGGTGCGGCGTGGATTGGGTCGGGTCCGGCTTGGCCCGCTGGAAATCGATCGAGTCGAGCGGCGTGTGGCGCGCGCGGGACGCACGCTCGATCTGCTGCCGCGCGAATATCGCTTGCTGCTGCATTTGGCCGAACGGGCCGGGCAAGTGGTGCCGCATGACGATTTGCGCCGGGCGGTATGGGGGCTGGCCTTCCATCCGGGCACCAATGTCGTTGCGGTCCATGTGTCACGGTTGCGCGCCAAGCTGGATCGGGGTTTCGAGGTTCCCTTGCTGCACACCGAAAAGGGCTTTGGCTATCGGCTTGCCGTGCCCGAAAGCCCGGTATAACTTCGCGTTTCAAAACGAAACCAAAATAGCCGGTGAGAGGGCCCTGATATGTCGCACCCGAGCGTTCACGCGCGGACCGATCCTGCGAAACCGGCGCTGATCGTCGCGGAGACGGGCGAGACGATCAGCTTCGGCGCACTCGACGCACGCTCCAATCGCGCGGCGCAGGTGTTCCGCGCGCGCGGGTTGAAGGTTGGCGACACGATCGCCTTGTGTTTGGAGAACACACCCGAATTTTACGACATTGCCTGGGGCGCGCAGCGCGCCGGGCTGTTCTTCGTGTGCATCTCGACCAAGCTGACCGCGCCCGAAGTCGATTATATCCTGCGCGATTCGGGGGCGGCGCTGATCGTGCTGTCAGCCAGTCTGGCGAATGTGGCGGTGGGGCTGACAAGCGACCTCGAACGGTTTTCGGTCGGCGGCGTTATCGAGGGCTGGGAAGCGTGGGAGGCCACCGTCGCCGCGATGCCCGATACGCCGATTGCCGATGAGCGCGCCGGGATCGACATGCTCTATTCCTCGGGCACCACCGGTCGGCCCAAGGGCGTGCGCGTCGCCTTGCCCGAGGACCCTGACATTGCGGGTGCGACCGTGCTCGAAATGCTCGCGCGCGGGCTTTACGGCCTTGGCCCCGACAGCATCTATCTCAGCCCCGCGCCGCTCTATCATGCCGCACCCTTGCGCTGGTCGATGACGGTGCAACGGCTGGGCGGCACGGTGGTGATGATGGAGCATTTCGACCCCGAACGCGCGCTTGCCGCGATCGAGCGCTATCACGTCAATGCCAGCCAATGGGTGCCGACGCATTTCGTGCGGATGCTGAAGCTCGATGACGCGACTCGCGCCCGTTATGACCTGTCGAGCCTCAAGGTCGCGATCCATGCGGCGGCGCCGTGCCCGGTGCCGGTGAAGGAAGCGATGATCGCCTGGTGGGGGCCGGTGTTGTACGAATATTATGCCGGATCGGAGGGCAATGGCCTGACCACGATCGCCTCGCCCGAATGGCTGACGCACAAGGGTTCGGTCGGCAAGGCGGCGTACGGCGTGCTGCACATCTGCGATGAACAAGGCGAGGATTTGCCGCCGGGTGCCGAAGGGCTGGTCTATTTCGAAGGCGGCGGCGCGTTCGAATATCATAATGATCCCGCCAAAACCGCCGAGGCGCGCAATGCGCGCGGCTGGTCGACGCTTGGCGATATCGGGCGGATCGATGACGAAGGGTATCTCTACCTCACCGATCGCAAGAGCTTCATGATTATCTCAGGGGGCGTGAACATTTATCCGCAGGAAATCGAAAACCGGCTGATCACGCATCCGCGCGTCGCCGATGTCGCGGTGATCGGCGGGCCCTGCCCCGAAATGGGCGAGCGCGTCGTGGCGGTGGTCCAGCCGGTCGACATGGTCGAGGCGGGCGAGGCATTGGCGGCGGAATTGACCGCGTGGTGCCGCGCCGAACTGTCGGGCGTAAAAACCCCGCGCCAGATCGATTTCGCAGCGGAATTGCCGCGCCATGCCACCGGAAAATTGTACAAAAGGCTGCTTCGCGACCGTTATTGGGGCGAAACCGGGAGTAAGATCGTATGAACGACCGCGTCACGACCACCATCACGCACCACATCGCCGATGTGCGGCTCACCCGCGCCGACAAAATGAACGCGATCGACCCGGCGATGTTCGAGGGAATTGGCGCGGCGATCGATGCGCTTGGCCCCCGCAAGGATGTGCGCGCGGTGGTGCTGTCGGGCGAGGGCAGGGCGTTTTGCGCGGGGCTCGACATGACCAGCATGGCGGGCGGTGGCTCTGGGCTGTCGCGCGTCGATCGCAACGCGCAGGGCGCGATCTTGCCGCAGCATGTGACCTGGGGTTGGCGCAATCTGCCGGTGCCGGTGATCGCGGCAGTGCATGGCGTCGCCTTTGGCGGCGGCTTCCAGATCATGTCGGGCGCGGACATCCGCATCGCGGCCCCGGCCACGCGCTTCTCTATCCGCGAGCTTTATTGGGGGCTGGTGCCCGACATGGCCGGCTTCCCGATCTGGCGTGGGCTGGTGCGCGACGACGTACTGCGCGAGTTGATTTACACCGCGCGGGAATTCGATGCCGAGGAAGCACTGCACCACGGCTTCATCACGCGCATTGCCGAAGACCCGCACGCCGCCGCAATGGCGCTGGCGCACGATATCGCCGCCAAGAGCCCCAATGCGATCCGCGGCGCCAAACGCCTGTGCAACATGGCGTTCGATGCCGATCCGCTGGCGATGCTGGAGGCCGAGACGCGCGAACAGGTCGCGGTGATCGGCCAGCCGCCGATGATGGAGCAGGTCGCCGCCAACATCCAGAAGCGCCCGGCGGTGTTCCATGACGCGGATTAGGGACGATGTCCTTTTGGGGAGGCCCCCTCAAATTCCGTTCGGGCTGAGCTTGTCGAAGCCCTGCTCTCCCCAGGCGCAGCGATCGCGGGGGGAGAGGTGCCCTTCGACAGGCTCAGGGCGAGCGGGGAAGAGGGCGGCTTTCCCCTCGACGGAAGGGGAATAATACCGTCCGCAGCTTCCCCCTCACGCGCGGATGCGGTGCGCCTCCAGCCCGGCGCGGAATTCGGGCGGTAACTCGGTCAGGCCGCCGCTGGCGCTCATCACCAGCACCACGTCGGCGGTGGCGATGCACTCGCCCTTCTGGAACGCGGCGGCGAGGATGCTCCAGCTTCGCTTGCCGATCTCGCCAATCCCGCTGGCGATCTCGACATCGTCGGGGAAGAAACCTTCGCCCAGATAATTGATTTCCAGCTTGGCGACGAGCCAGCGATGGCCCGACCATCCGGTCAAGTTCATCGCGCGGTTGAAGCGCACGCGCCCGCTTTCGAACAACCCCGCCATTGCGACATTGTTGATATGGCCGAGCACGTCGAGATCCTGGAAGCGCGTCTGGATCGTCTCGCAATGTGGATAGCTGGCGGGATCGAGGCGATGGGGGGCGGGGCGGGACATTAAAGTTCCTTATTCCCCACCCGCTTGCGGGAGGGGTTAGGGGAGGGGCGTGGGGGCAAGCGCGGAGAGGGCCTTTTTGCCCTCCCCCAGCCCCTCCCGCGAGCGGGAGGGGAGACTTACCGCGGCGCCATACGGATCGCGCCGTCCAGGCGCACATCCTCGCCGTTGAAATAGCTGTTCTCGACCATCGCCAGCGCGAGCTTGGCATATTCCTCGGGCTTGCCGAGCCGCTTGGGGAAGGGCACCGAGGCGGCGAGATTGTCCTTCACCTGTTGCGGCGCGCCCTGCATCAACGGCGTCTCGAAGATGCCGGGCAGGATGGTGTTGACGCGAATGCCTTCGCCCATAAGGTCGCGCGCGATTGGCAGCGTCATGCCGACGACACCGCCCTTCGACGCGGAATACGCCGCCTGGCCGATCTGCCCGTCTTCGGCGGCGACGCTGGCGGTCATCACGATCGCCCCGCGCTCGCCATCTCCACCGGGTTCCAGCGTCAGCATTCCGGCGGCTGATTTGGCGACGCAGCGGAAGGTGCCGACCAGATTGATCTGAATGAGCCAGTCGAACGCCGCCAGGCTGAAATGCTTGATGCTGCCATCTTCCTTGGAGCGGCTGGCGGTTTTCATCGCATTGCCGGTGCCAGCGCAGCAGACCAGCACCGATTCCTGGCCGTGCGCGGCGCGCGCTTTGGCGAAACCGGCGTCGACCGATTCCTCGGAGGTGACGTTCACTTCGCAGAACACACCGCCGATTTCGGCGGCGACGGCCTCGCCTTTTTCGGTCTGCAGATCGAAGATCGCGACCTTCACCCCCTTGGCGGCCAGCGCGCGGGCGGTCGCGGCTCCCAGGCCGGAGGCCCCGCCGGTGACGACGGCGGCCTTGGTGGAATCGAGATTCATGGTGGTTCTCCCTTGTTAGAAGCCCCTCCTCTTCAGGGGAGGGGGTGGGGTGGGGCCGTGCCTGACACGCAAGGCCGGAGTCGTGGAAATGCCCCACCCCCAACCCCTCCCCTGAAGAGGAGGGGCTTTACGGTATTAAACCCGCTCGATGATCGTCACATTGGCGATGCCGCCGCCTTCGCACATCGTCTGCAGACCGTAGCGCCCGCCCGATTGTTTCAGCGCGTGGACCAAGGTCGCCATCAATTTGGTACCCGAGGCCCCTAGCGGATGGCCAAGCGCGATCGCCCCACCATTGACGTTCAACTTGGCATGGTCTGCGCCGACATGCTTCAGCCAGGCGAGCGGCACCGGCGCGAAGGCTTCGTTGACTTCGTACAGGTCGATATCGTCGATCTTCATGCCCGCGCGCTGCAAGGCACGGTCGGTGGCGAACAGCGGTTCCTCGAGCATGATGACCGGGTCGCCCCCGGTCACCGTCAAATTCACGATCCGCGCGATGGGCGTAAGGTTGTGCGCTTTCAGCGCCGCTTCGCTGACGATCATCACCGCGCTCGCGCCGTCGCAAATCTGGCTGGCATTGGCGGCGGAAATGCTGCCGCCTTCCTGCAGCAGCTTGACCGAGCCGATGCTCTCCAGTGTCGCGTCGAAGCGGATGCCTTCGTCGGTGGCATGGGCGACGACACCTTCGGGCGTCTCGATATCGAGCGCGATGATCTCATCGGCAAAGGCGCCGCGCTCGGTCGCGGCGGCGGCGCGGCGGTGGCTTTCGAGCGCGAAGGCGTCGAGCTGGTCGCGGTCGAAACCATGTTTCTTGACGATCATTTCGGCGCCCATGAACTGGCTGAACATGATGCCGGGATATTTCTCGTCGAGCCGGGGGGATTTGTAATGGCCCAGCCCCTCTTTCATGAACAAGGTTGCGGTGCTGCCCATCGGCACGCGCGTCATGCTCTCCACGCCCGCCGCGATGACGATGTCCTGCGTGCCCGACATCACCGCTTGCGCCGCGAATTGCATCGCCTGCTGCGAGGAGCCGCATTGCCGGTCGATCGACACGGCGGGTACGCTGTCGGGCAGGTTCTTGGCGGCGAGCACGGCGTTGCGGCCAACTTGCCCGGCCTGTTGCCCGCCCTGCATCACGCAACCCATGATGACGTCATCGACCGCAGCACCATCAATTCGGGTGCGGGTGACGATGACATCGAGCACGGCGGCGGCCATGTCGACCGGGTGCCAACCGGCGAGTTTGCCGCCACGCTTGCCACCGGCGGTGCGAACGGCGTCCACGATATAAGCCTCGGCCATGCTCGACTCTCCATATCCGTTGTTATTTGCAACCTCTCTTGCCGTGATCCGCGGCTCTCGGCAAGGTGGTTTGCATACCGGATGATCGAAAGGATGGGGTAATGGAGGTAAGCGAGGCGATCGCGGCGCGGCGGTCGGTGCGCGGTTTTCGGGACGATCCGGTCGATCCGGTGGTGCTGCACGGCATCGTGACCAAGGCGGCGCGCGCGGCGACCGGCGGCAATTTGCAGCCGTGGCATATCGACGTGCTGATCGGCGATCCGCTCGCCCGGCTTAAGGCGGCGGTGCTGCACAAGCTCCAATGGGGTCAGCCCGAAACCCCGGCTTATGACATTTACCCAAAGGAGTTGGTCGCACCGTACCGCGACCGGCGTTTCTCGGTGGGGGAGGCGATGTACGCCAAGATCGGCATCCCGCGTGAGGACAAGGCGGCGCGGCGCTTATGGTTTGCGCGCAACTTCCAGTTCTTCGGGGCCCCCGCGGCACTGTTCTGCACGGTCGACCGGCGAATGGGGCCGCCACAATGGGCCGATCTCGGCATGTATCTGCAGAACGTCATGCTGCTCGCGGTCGAGGCGGGGCTGGCGACCTGCGCGCAGGAATGCTGGGCGATGTATCCCGACACGGTGCGTGAGGCGATCGGCATTCCGCCCGAACGGATGCTGTTCTGCGGCATGGCGATCGGGTTCGAGGATAAAGAAGAGCCCGCGAACCGCTTGCGCAGCGCACGGGCTCCGGAAGGGGAGTGGCTGAGGATCTGGGATTAATTCCCTTTCCCTTTGGGAGAGGGAAAGGGAAATCAGCCTGCCGCTGGCGAACGACGGCCACCGCCGCCGCCTGCCGGACGGCCCTGGCCACCCGAGCGACCGCCACCCGGACGACCGAAGCCGCCACCCGGGCGACCCTGGCCACCGGGGCGGCCACCACCTGCCGGACGACCGGCACCTTCGGGACGGGCGCCAGCCGGACGGCCAGCGCCAGCCGAACGGTCACCGGTCGGGCGTGCCGTATGCGTCGCCTTGGGCGGTGCGCGGTGACGGCCCGAATCATCGCGGCGCTCGAACGTGTCGGAACCCGCCGGGCGCGCGGCCTTGATGCGCGCTGCTTCGGCAAGGAAGCCTTCGGGAAGCTGCATCATCTCGGGCTTGACGCGCGTCAGCTTCTCGATGTCGCGCAGGTACGTCCGCTCATCATCCGCCACGAAGCTGATCGCGGTGCCCGATGCGCCGGCGCGCGCAGTGCGACCGATGCGGTGGACATATTGCTCGGGCACGTTGGGCAGCTCGAAGTTGAAGACGTGGCTGACGCCCGACACGTCGATCCCGCGCGCGGCGATGTCGGTCGCGACAAGCACCTTGGCCTTGCCCGACTTGAACTCGGCGAGCGCGCGTTCGCGCTGCGGCTGGCTCTTGTTACCGTGGATCGCGTTGGAGACAATGCCATTGGCACCGAGCAACTTCACGACGCGGTCGGCACCATGCTTGGTGCGGGTGAAGACGAGTGCGCGCTCAACCTTCTCGTCGCGCAGCAGGATCGTCAGCAGCGCCTGCTTCTCGCCCTGGTTGAGGAAGGTGACGAACTGATCGACGCGCTCGGCGGTGCTCGATGTTGGCGCGACCTTCACCGTCTTGGGATCATTGAGGAACTGGTTGGCCAATTCACGGATCGCGTTGGGCATCGTCGCCGAGAAGAACAAGGTCTGGCGCTGCTTGGGCAGCATCCGCACGATCTTGCGCAGCGCGTGGATGAAGCCCAAATCGAGCATCTGGTCGGCTTCGTCGAGCACGAGGATTTCGAGCATCGCAAGGCTGACGAAACGCTGCTCGATCAGATCGAGCAAGCGGCCGGGCGTGGCGACGAGTATATCGACGCCGCGCGCCATATCCTGGCGATTCTTGTTGATGCTGGTGCCGCCGAACACGGTTGCGACCGACATCTTGGAGAATTTGCCATATTCGCGGGCGCTCTCGGCGATTTGGCTGGCCAGTTCGCGCGTCGGGGCGAGCACCAGCATCCGGCAATGCGTCGGCAGTACGCGCTTTTCATTGTTGACGAGTTGCTGGATCGACGGGAGCACGAAGGCCGCCGTCTTGCCGGTGCCGGTCTGTGCGATGCCGAGCAGATCGCCGCCTTCGAGCAGGATCGGGATCGACTGCTTCTGGATCGGGGTAGGGGTGGTATAGCCCTTGGCTTCGAGCGCGCGGACGAGCGGCTCGGCGAGGCCGAGTTGTGCGAAAGTCATAATGGTTCAGTCCATTGCATGTGCCACGGACGCGCGTTTTGGACGCACGGATGGCGGGGGGAGGATGACACCCCGCGTGAAAAGGGAAGTCCGTTGGATAACGACCGAGGCGGAGCTTGGGCTGCCGGTTAACGGCATACCTAATCACGCTGCATGACGCCTCGATGCCGCGCCTATGCCTGCTGCAGTGCGGAAAGTCAAGGTGGTGGAGGCTGGGGCGCAACGCGGAGGTGCGCTCTAGGCAATCGCACCGAATAACGCCTGTGATTGGTCCTATCGCCGTCACCCCGGCCTTGTGCCGGGGTCCACTTCGCGGCGACCGCGCCCTACATTGCTGGCGGTATCGGCCGCTGCCGGGTGGACCCCGGCACAAGGCCGGGGTGACGGCGGGCGTTGTGGTGCTGCGCCAATCGCGCCCTACCGCTCATACGCCTTGGGCAGTGCGCCTTCCTGCGGCACCAGATACCGCTCGCGCAAAGCATCCTGCCGGGTGCGCAAGGGTTGCTTGACGCCGTCGATATAGACCGCCGCCACTGCGGTGCCAAGTTCGAGCGGATCGCCGTCCCAGATCACCACATCGCCGCGCCGCCCGGCCTTGAGCGAGCCGATCTCCCCGCCAAGGCCGATCGCCTCGGCGGGTGCGGAGGTGATCGCCGCGAAGGCGGCGTTCCAGTCCAGCCCGGTCGCGCCGGGCACCCTGGTCAGCGCGACGAGGTTGCCGGCATATTGCTTCTCGCGTCGCGCCTGGCGCGCTTCGTCGTCGTTGATCGTGCCGATGCCGACCAGCACGCCCGCCGCCTTCAGCCGCCCGACATTCGACTGGGTCGCGCCGAGCTGGTCAAACGATTCGGGCAGATCGTTCAGTGCCGAAGCGATGACGGGCACGCGCGCGGCGGCGAGTTGCTCTGCGATCAGCCACCCTTCGGACGCGCCGACGAACACCAGTTTCAGCGCGGGAAAATCGCGCCGGAGTTCGATCAGCGCCAGCATGTCCGCCGCACGCTCGACATGGACGAGCAAGGGCACACGGCCACTCGCCACCGGCACCAGCGCCTCGGCATCGGCGCGCGTCAGCAGCGCGTCCTTGCCCTGATCGGCATAATGCGCTGGGTCGCGGGCATAAGCGCGCGCCTGGGCGATGGCGTTGCGGAAGGCGGTGAGCGCGGCGGGGCGGCTGCCCCCGGCGGCGCGACCGCCATTCTCGCCATATTCCATGAACTGGAAAGCGCGCGCCTTGGTAATGGGCGTGCGGTCGGCACCAAGATCGATCACGGCGCCCTGTCCGGCGAAGATCGACCCGGCATTGTCGGGTGCGACGATCGCGCGCGTCACGCCCTCGGCGCGGTTGAGCGGGATCGAGGAGGTGGCCGGGTTTACGGCAGGCGCAATGTCGATCGCGGCGTGGAACGGGCTGGTGCGTGCGCCGGCATCGTTGGTTTCATCAACGCCATCGACTTCGATGATGCCCATGCGCGTGAACCCCGCGACGATACCGGGGGTGACCCAGCGGCCACCGGCATCGACCGTGGCGATGCCGGTTGGCACCGCAACCGTCTTGCCCGCGGCAACCACGCGACCGTCCCGGACGACGACGGTGCCACCCTCGATCGGCGCGGAGCCATCCCCGATGACGAGCTTGGCATTGGTGATGGCGACCGATTGGGCGGCGGCGGGCGCGGCGAGGAAGGCGGCGCTGAGCAGCAGGAGGCGCTTCACTTGGTATCTCCCGCACCGGGTTGGCCGAGTTCGAAATCGGAAACGGGCCGTCGTTTCGGATCATTGGCATCATAGAGCAACGCCCCGTCGATCCACACCTTTTCGGGCCGGGTATAGGCGCTGAACGGGTTGCCGTTCCACAACACCACATCGGCCATCTTGCCGGGTTTCAGGCTGCCGGTCTTGTCGGCGATGCCGAGTGCCTTGGCCGGGTTATAGGTCAGCCATTCCCACGCGACCGCATCCGAAATGTCGATACCGGCATGGCGACCCGAGGCGAGCGCCTTGGCCACTTCCTGGTTGAGGCGCTGAATGCCGTTGGCGTCGTCCGAGTGGATCATCGCGCAGGCGCCGTTCTTCTGCAGCAGCGCAAGGTTCTCGCCGATTGCGTCGTAGGATTCCATCTTGAAGCCCCACCAATCGGCCCAGACGGCGGCGCAGGTGCCGTTTTCCTTCAGCAGATCAGCAATCTTATAGGCCTCCACCGCGTGGTGGAAGGCGCTGACATGATAGCCAAATTCCTTGGCCATATCCATGACGATGGCCATTTCATCGGCGCGGTAGCAATGGTTCTGGACGAGGATTTCGCCGGCCAGCACGCCGCGCAGCGTATCCATCGCAATGTCGCGCGCGGGTGGCTCCCCGCCGTCCTTTTCATATTTGTCCCACTTGCGCTTATATTCCACCGCGCGTGCCCAGGTCTGACGATCGACCGCGATGTTGCCCATGCGGGTCGAGGGTTCGCGGCCCTTGCTGCCATAAACGCGCTTGGGGTTCTCGCCGCACGCCATCTTCAGGCCATAAGGCGCGCCGGGGAATTTCATGCCCTGTTCGGTGCGGGCATAGACATTCTTGACGACGACCGAGCGACCGCCAAACAGATTGGCCGAGCCCGGCAGGATCTGCAACGTGGTGACGCCGCCATTGACAAGCGCGCGGCTGAAGCCCGGGTCCTGCGGCCACACGCTATGTTCGGCCCACACTTCGGCGGTGACCGGGCTGGTCGCTTCATTGCCGTCGGAATTGGCCTGCACGCCGGGCGAGGGGTAATCCCCCAAATGGCTGTGAATATCGATGATGCCGGGGGTGAGCGTCTTGCCGGTGCCATCGATAACGGTCGCGCCCGCCGGAGCCTCGACGCTCTGGCCGAGCCCCACGATCTTGCCATCGGCGAACAGCACCGAGCCATTGTCGATCCGCCCGCCCTCGCCGTCGAAGATGGTGACATGCGTCACCAGCGTCGGCACGCCGGGATAGGCCTTGTAGGTCGAAGGGAAGGGATCGTGCGCATAGCCCTTGCCCGCGCCAGGGCCGGCCTTGGTCGGGGGCGCCGATGCGCTGCCAGGCTTTGCCCCGCCATCGCTGGCGCAACCCGCGAGCAGCGCCGATGCCGCCACCGCGCCCAGCAACACCCGCAGGCCCGCGGGCAGGATTCGATCCGCCATGAAATTCCCCTTTGCGCCGCGATCGGCTTGGTTTTGCCCAACTTTCTCGCGCAACATTCCGGGATTGTCGGAGCCTGTCAACCACGCAAAGGCGGCGCGACCGATGCGGCGTGGATCGCTTTCGCGCTGAAAGGAAAACTTGGCGGCGCTAAAGATCAACGCAATTGAATGCATATTAATTTAGTAGAGATTGATGTGGTGCCTGGGGGGCAGCGGCGCGGATGCCGCTGGCTGGGCCGAGATTTCAAGGAGATTCGACAATGAAGAAGGTTTTGGCCCTGACGCTGACGGCCGCGATGGCGCTTTCGCTGGCGGCGTGCGGCGGCGGTGGCGGCAACACCAGCGCGGTGGCGAATGAAGATCTGGCGCTCAACGACACGCTCGGCAATGACGCGTTCGGCAATGACACCATCGGCAATGACGCGGTGATCGACACAAACGCAGCCGATACCAATGCCGCGGCTGTTGCGGGCAACGCGCTCTGACCTGACTTTCCTCCTATAGTGGATTCAGACACGCCGGGTTTGCTCCCTAGGCGCACCCTCAGGCCCGGCGGCACCACCGCCGGGCTTTTTGTTTTTTGGCGGTGGGGGCGTCCTTTTGGGAGCGATGTGCCCTCCAAAAAAGGGGCGCAGCTTTTGCCGCGCCCCTCCGATAACGTTATCGATGTCGATTAACGGTGACGAACCTGGCCCTTGGTTTCGTCATTGCTGAGGGCTGCGCCCGCAAGCGTGGCGATCTGCGCCTTGGTCGGCGTCACCCGTCCGGCGAGAACGTTCGAGGCCAGCGTGGAGACCTTCGGAGATGTCTGTTTCTTTGGGGTAGGCATTTGTTAGAACCTTCTTTATAGCGTCAAATTAGACATGCAACGCGAGTTGCGTTATAGAGAAGGTCACTGAGACACCCGGCAAGGCGTCCCAGTGACCGGTATCACTGCCCTAATAAGAGCAGTGGGAAGGGGATCGGCGGCAACCGAACTAACTTCCCAAAGGGATGCACTAAGATCCCATCTTACCCTTCTGCGGGGTCCGAGCACCCCCGCTGTGCTGACACACAGTTTAAATGACGACCCGTAAGCCCTGATGGGCTTGCGGGCGTCACCCCGTGCAATGAACCCACCGCACGTGGTAGTGCCAATCTACAGCAATTGAATACAAAGGCAAGTACTGTATCTTGATTTGTATGTTCTGGATTGTATTCTGTCGGTGAACCTACTCGTGGAGGCCTATGTGGAAGACGTGCCAGCCCAGAACCCTGTTCAACTCCGTGATCATCTCGCGGAGCGTTTGCGTGTCGTCGAGCAGCGTATCTCGGAACTTCATCATGAGCGCGAGACGCTAAAGAGCGATCTCCAAGTGACGGAGCAGTTCATCACCGTATGGAGGCGTACGAATAACGTACAGGGTCCGCCAGGCCGGACGGAAGCGACGATCTACCAGGTCTCAAGCGAAGTGCCGCCTCCTGTGCGAAAGCCGAAAAATCCACCGCGCGAGGCAGTCCTAGATGTCGTGCTGAAAATCATTTCAGCTCGTGGTACGCCCGTAAGTCGTAGCGACCTGTACGATGCTCTGCAATCTCACGGTATCCGCTTGTACGGAAAAGATCCGGTGATGGTTCTCAGTACGATGCTCTGGCGTTCACAGGATCGTATAGTGCGGCTGGGCAGCAAGGGATACTGGTTCAAAGATCGCCCTTATCCGCCTGCGAGCTACTACCCCGAGACGGAAGACCTCGTCGGCGTAGCCGACACTGAGCCTGAGGACGGCGTGATCGAGGACCCAGAGGATGACACCGAAGTAACTTCGCGCGAGGATTGAGCGGTGCAACGGGTTGCACGATGGGCAGAAGACTTTGGAAAGAAATAAGAAGTCTGGCGGAGCTTCAGGTTTGTAATCAAGTCGTCGGAACGGCCGTTTTACCCCGATCAAACAGTTTGAAGCAGCCGTTCGAGCCGTCGAAAGGGCTTTTTCTATCCGCCCCCTGGCGTGGGTCGCAGCCGTGCGGTGGACCCCGGCCCAAGGCCGGGGTGACGGTTGTGGGGGAGGCTTCCTCCTATAAAGATCGCCCGATCAGTTCTTTTACGATTTTGTTCTAGCCCCGCAAATGCGCGTCACGCGTGGCGCGGCAGGATCGGCGTGGGCAATGCGACTGGGCCCCGGCCTTCGCCGGGGAAGCGGTGGGTTGGTTTGGCCGCTCGCCAGCGCTATGCGCGGGGCACGTTGGTCGTGGGTATGACGCGCGCGGAAGCGGTTGCGCGGGCGACGCAGCGATGATCAGCGTCGAACAATTCGCCTTCAAGGAAGGCAATCGTTTTTCCCATCTGAACAATGCGGCCAACCCCCGTAAACGCGCCAGGGCGAGCGGGTGCGAGGTAGCTGACGTGGAGATCGATCGTCGCGCAATACTGCGTGCCGTTTGATTTTACGAGAATCGTGGGTCCGAGTGTGTCGTCCAGCATCGCGGCGACAAAGCCGCCTTGGATGGTGCCGCCTGGATTGCAGAAGGCTGGCTTCCCCTCCATCGCGACCCGCACCGTTCCGGTGTCGGGGTCCGCTTCGATCAGTTGCCAGCCCAGTGTTTCGGCACAGGGCGGGCGCGCGAAGGTGTCGAAAACGCTCATTCTTTTCCCCTTGCTATGCGGGGCAAGTCTCCGCTGGCGGTCGGGCCCAGCCGCGCGGTGGACCCCGGCACAAGGCCGGGGTGACGGCTGTGGCGCGGTGGCTCCCCTACAAAGACCGCCCGATCAATTCCTTCATAATCTCGTTGGTCCCCCCGAAAATGCGCGTTACGCGGGCGGCGCGCCAGGCGCGGGCGATGGGGTATTCGTTCATATAGCCAGCCCCGCCATGCAATTGCAGGCAGGCGTCCATCACTTCCCATTGCAGATCGGTGTGCCATAATTTGGCGGCGGCACCTTCTTCGTTGGTCAGCTCGCCCTTCAAATGGCGCGCGATTGCCCAGTCGAGATGCGCCCAGCCGACTTGCAGCTTCGCCTTCAACCCGGCGAGGACGAAGCGGGTGTTCTGGAAATCGAACACCATGCCGGCAAACGCCTTGCGCGTCTTGGTGAACTCGACCGTCTCGTCGAACGCCTTTTGCGCCGAGGCCTGGACCGAAACCGCGATCGAGAGGCGCTCCTGCGGCAATTGGCTCATCAAATAGATAAAGCCCTTGCCTTCCTCGCCCAGGCAATTGGTCATCGGCACGCGCACGTCGTTGAAGAACAGTTCGGAGGTATCGGCGGCGTCCATCCCGATCTTGTCGAGCTTGCGGCCCTTCTGGAAGCCTTCGCGCTCGCTTTCGACCAGGATGATCGACATGCCCTTCCAGGCGGGCTTGGCATCGGGATCGGTCTTGGCGACGACCAGCGTCAGATCGGTATTCTGGCCGTTGGTGATATAGGTTTTGGAGCCGTTGATGATGTAGTGATTGCCGTCCTTCTTGGCCGTCGTGCGGATCGCCTGCAGGTCGCTGCCGGTGCCGGGTTCGGTCATGGCGATGGCGGTGATGGCCTCGCCCGAGACCATCTTGGGCAACCACTGTTTCTTCTGCCCTTCCGAGCCATAGCTTTCGATATAACCCGCGACGATATCCGACTGGAGCGAGAAGCCTGCGGGTACGCCATTATACGCCATCTCCTCATCGACGATCGCGTTATAGCCGAAATCAAGCCCGAGCCCGCCATAGGCCTCGGGCGCGGTCGGGCAGAGCATCCCGATGGCGCCGGCCTTGATCCAGAAATCCTTGGGGACGAGCTTGTCCGCCTCCCACTGCGCGACGTGCGGCACGCCTTCCTTTTGCAGGAAACTGCGCACGGTCTGGCGGAACGCCTCATGATCCTCAGTATAGGCAAAGCGGCCGGCGACGGAATCGAGCGTCATGTCAGGTCTCTCCGATAACAGTTGTCGTCTGCAACTCTTTCCGCAGGTGTGCGGTGAGGTGACGCTTTCGTCAAGCGGGTTGCGCTCGACACGCCCGGTGGGTCGGCTATGTTCGGGCAAAACGGGAGAGCTTCATGAAACTGGCCAGTCTCACATCGGGTCGCGACGGGAAACTCGTCGTCGTGTCGAACGATCTCGCCTGGTATGCCGATGCCGCGCACATCGCGCCGACGCTGCAGGCAGCACTTGACGATTGGGACCGGTTGCTGCCCGATTTGCAGAATTTGAGTACCGATCTGGAACATGAAATGATCCCGATGCGGCGTTTTCACGAGCATCAGGCGGCGTCACCACTTCCGCGCGCGTATCAATGGGCGGACGGATCGGCTTATGTGAACCATGTCGCTTTGGTGCGGCAGGCGCGCGCGGCGGAGCTGCCCGACAGCTTCTGGCATGATCCGCTGATGTACCAGGGTGGTTCGGATGGGTTCCTCGGCCCGCGCGCGCCAATCCCGCTGGCGGACGAAAGCTGGGGCTGCGATTTCGAGGGCGAAGTGGTGGTGGTGACCGGCGACGTGCCGCAGGGCGCGAGTCGCGAAGCGGCGCTGGCGGCGGTGCGACTGGTCGGGCTGACCAACGATGTGAGCTTGCGCAACTTGATTCCGGGCGAACTCGCCAAGGGCTTCGGCTTCTTCCAGTCCAAGCCCGCCAGTGCTTTCTCGCCGGTGTTCGTCACGCCCGATGCGCTCGGCGAGTGGTGGCAGGACGGCAAATTGCACCGCACGCTGAATGTCGATCTCAACGGCCAGCCGTTTGGGCGGGTCGCCTGCGCGGTCGACATGACCTTCGATTTCGGCACGCTGATCGCCCATGCCGCCAAGACGCGCGCGCTGGGCGCTGGGACGATCGTCGGCTCGGGCACCGTCTCCAACCGTGATGCGGATGGCGGCCCTGGCAAGCCGATCGCCGAGGGTGGCGTTGGTTATGCGTGCCTCGCCGAGCTGCGCACGGTCGAGACGATTCTGCGCGGCGCGGTGGAGACGCCGTTCCTGAAAGCGGGCGATACCGTGCGGATCTGGGCCGAGGACGACAAGCATCACCCGATCTTCGGGGTGATCGAACAGACGGTGGGGTGAACGCGTAAGCTCAGTGGAAATCGTGGCTGCGGATCGGGATGACCGGTTCCGGCTCGCCGCCCGCCATCCGCCGTTCGCGCGGGTCGCTCTCGCCGATTTGGCGCAGCAAGAGCGTGAGATCGGTGATGCGGTCCGCGATCAGGTGGATGACCCCGCTTTCGCTTTGCACGCGGCCGCTGACGCTGAGCATCGTCGCCGCCATGACGGTGCGGCGCTGCGCTTCGAAGCGATCGGGCCACAGGATCGCGTTGGCGATGCCGGTCTCGTCCTCCAGCGTGACGAACACCACGCCCTTCGCACTGCCCGGGCGTTGCCGCACGAGGATGAGCCCCGCCACCTCGACGCGGGTGCCGTCCTTCAGCCGCGGGAGATCGCCGCAGCGGGTAATGCGGCGGCGGTCCAGTGCGCCGCGCAGGAAGCTGACCGGATGCGCGCGCAGCGACAATTGCGTCGCGCGGTAATCCTCGACCACCTCCCGCCCTGCGGTGAGCGCGGCGAGCGTGACGCTGGGTTCGCGGGGGGATTCGATCGCGGTGAAGAGTGGCAACGGCTTTTGCCCCAACGCCTTCACCGCCCATAGCGCCTGGCGGCGGTCGAGGCCGAAGCCGTGGAACGCATCGGCCTGGGCGAGTTTTTCGAGCGTCAGCAGCGAGACGCCCGCGCGCCGCCAAACATCCTCGATCGAGCTGAACGGGCGCGTTGCGCGGGCGATGAGGATGCGCCCGGCATCCTCGCCCGACAGGCCGAGCACGATGCGCAGGCCCAGGCGGAGAGGGTATTTTCCCTCCCCTCCCGCATGCGGGAGGGGATTGAGGGGTGGGCGCCCGACCTCCACGAGCGCTGCGCTTGAGGATAGCGCGTGCCCACCCCTCGGTCCCTTCCCGCATACGGGTGGGGAGGAAGAAGGCAGTAAGATCGTATCCCAATCGCTGCGATTCACGCAGACCGGCTCGATCACCACGCCATGTTCGCGCGCGTCGCGGACGATTTGGGCGGGGGCGTAAAAGCCCATTGGCTGGGCGTTGAGCAGCGCCGCGCAGAAGATGTCGGGGTGGTGGCATTTGAGCCAGGCCGAGGCGTAAGCGATCTTGGCGAAGCTCGCCGCGTGGCTTTCGGGGAAGCCATAGCTGCCAAAGCCCTCGATCTGCTTGACCAGCCGCTCGGCGAAATCCTGGCTGATGCCGTTGGCGCGCATCCCTTCGATCAGCGGATCGCGGAATTTGCCGACGCCGCCGGTCATCTTGAAGGTCGCCATCGCGCGGCGCAGCCGGTCGGCTTCGCCCGCGCTGAACCCGGCGCCGAGAATCGCGACTTGCATCGCCTGTTCCTGGAACAGCGGCACGCCCAGCGTCTTTTCCAGCACTTCGCGCAATTTGGGGCTGGGATAGTCGATCGCGACCTTGCCGATGCGGCGTTGTTCTCGGCGTTTGAGATAGGGGTGGACCATGTCGCCCTGGATCGGCCCCGGACGCACGATCGCCACCTGGATCGCGATGTCGTAGAAATTTTCGGGGCGCATCCGCGGCAGCATCGACATTTGCGCGCGGCTTTCGATCTGGAAGGTGCCGAGCGTGTCGGCCTTTTGAATCATCGCATAAGTGGCGGGGTCGTCCTCCTGCATTTCGGCACTGTCGAGCCGCAGGTCGATGCCCTTATGATCGCGCAGCAGATCGAAACAGCGGCGCAGGCAGCCGAGCATGCCGAGACCCAGGATATCGACCTTCATCAGCCCGATTTCCTCGACATCGAGCTTTTCCCATTCGACCACGCGGCGATCGACCATCGCGGCGGGTTCGACCGGCACCAGATCGTCGAGCCGGTCATGCGCGAGCACGAAGCCGCCGGGGTGCTGCGACAGATGGCGCGGCGTGCCGATCAACTGCGTGGCGAGCTCGAGCGTCAGCGCAAGACGCGGCTCGCTCGCGTCGAGGTTGAGTGCGGCGACATGCTCCTCGGGCACGCCGTCATTCGACCAGCCCCAGATTTGCGAGGCGAGTGCTGCGGTCATGTCCTCGGGCAAGCCCAGCGCCTTGCCGACGTCGCGCACCGCGCCGCGCGAGCGATAGCGGCTGACGACGGCGGTGAGCGCGGCGTGGTTCCGCCCATAGGTGTCGTAGATCCACTGGATCACTTCCTCGCGCCGTTCATGTTCGAAATCGACGTCGATATCGGGCGGTTCGTGGCGTTCGGTGGAGATGAAGCGTTCGAACAGCAGCTTGTGCTTGACCGGATCGATCGAGGTGATGCCGAGCACGAAGCAGATCACCGAATTCGCCGCCGATCCGCGCCCCTGGCACAAAATGCCCTGGCTGCGCGCGTAGCGCACGATCGAATTCACCGTCAGGAAATAGGGCGCATAGCCCATATGCGCGACCAGGCCGAGTTCGTGTTCGAGCAAGCTGGTATAAGCGGGTGGGGGCGTGCCGTCGAAGCGCTCGGCGAGCGCGGAGCGCGCCATCGTCGCCAGCGCCTCCTGTGGGGTGCGCTGGGTCATTACGATCTCGTCGGGATAGCGATACTGGTCCTTCAAGGCGCGCAAGCTGAAGGTGCAGCGCTCGACGATCGCGGCGGCGGCGGCGAGCGCGCGTGGGTGCAGCCTGAAGCGGCGCGCCATTTCGGCGGGGCCTTTGAGATGGCGGTCGGCGCTGCGTTCGCGGGCATGGCCGAGCGCGTCGATCGTCGAGCGGTGGCGGATCGCGGTGACGACATCCTGCAGCATCCGCCGCTCGGGCACGTCATAGAGCACGTCGCCGGTGGCAAGCGGAGTCAGGCCGAAGTGCCGGGCGTGCGCGTCGAGCGTGTGGAGCCGCTGCGCATCGCCGGGGCGGCGGTGCTGCGTCAGGCAGAGATGGCCGCGCGTGCCGAACACGTCCGCCATCCAGCGCAACGCCTGATCGTCTTCGGCGAAGGTCTCGGTCAGGCCGGGGACGAGCGCGGCGACCAGCCCTTCGGCATGGGTCGCGACATCCTCCCAATGCAGGAAGCACTGCCCTTTCTCTCCCTTTTGCGGATCGGCGCGGCCCTTGCCGAGCGTCAGCAGCCGGGTGAGGCGGCTCCAGCCGGCGCGATCCTCGGGCCAGACCAGCACCGATGTGCCATCGACCAGATCGAGCCGACAGCCTGCGACCAGCCGGATTGGGCGGATCGCCGACATCTGTTCGGCCGCGACCAGCGCGCGCACCACGCCGCCGACCGAATTGCGATCGGTAATGCCGAGCGCGGGCATTCCGGCGATGGCGGCGGCCTGAAACAGATTCTCGGGCGAGGACGCGCCGCGCAGGAAGCTGTAATGCGTCGTCACCTGAAGCTCGCACCACGTCACCCGAACGATCCGTGCATGAACCAGGCGAGATCGCCCGTCTCGCCGCGTTCGCCATCGCCGCGACGGAACAGCCAGAAACGCTGCCCGGCCTCATCCTCGACCTGGAAATAGTCGCGCACGCTGTGCCGCTCGCTGCCGCGCTTCCACCATTCGCCGAGGATGCGTTCGGGGCCGTCGGCGCGGACCACGCGGTACGCCATGCCGCGCCAGGTGAAGCGCTTGGGCGGCTGATCGGGCAATTCGGCGAGAACATGGTCGAGCAATTCGGGCCGCCGCAACAGCCGCACCGGGCGCGGCCAACGCGGATCCCAGGGATGCAGCGCGCGCGAGCGATCGAGCTGGCGGACATCGTCGGGCTTGCTTTTGGACGCGGCGCGGGGCGGTGGATCGAGCGGCGGGGCGGCGGCGACCGAGCGTTCGGGCACGTCGCTTTCGACCGGCACGCTGCGCCACAGCGCGCCCAGGCCGATGCGGTTGGCGAGCGTGTCGATCAGCGGTGCGAGATCGGGCGCGCGGTCTTCGAGCGTTTCGGCAAAGGGTTCGGCCCCGAGCGGATCGGCGCGGCGGACGTGGAGCGCGAGCGCATCGATGCCATAACCCGGCGCGATTTCCTCGATCCGGCGCACGATCAACCGCAACAGATGCGCGCCGTCGCGGGTCGGGCGGGCGAGGCCGATGCGCAGGCGCTGCGGCACGCCATCGATACGATCGGCGACCAGATCGATCACGCGCGCGCCGAGCCCCGCTTGGGCGAGCGCGGTGACGAGGCGCGGCATCAGCACGTCCAGCCAATGCGCGATGGCTTCCGCAGTGGCGATCGGTTCGGCGAAGCGCTGCACGACGGCGATCGCTTCGGGCGGGATGACGGGATCGAGCGGTTCCGCCAGCCGCCCCGATGCCTGATCGAGCCGCGCGATGAGCGTGCCGCCGAACCGGCGCGCGAGCGGGGCGCGGGGCAAGGCGGCGAGCTGACCGATCGTCTCGATCCCCAGCCGCTTGAGCACGTCGCGGGCGCGCGGTTCGAGCCGCAGCGCGGCGGTTGGGAGCGGGGCGATGGCGTCGAGGTGTGCGCCGGGCGGGCAAATCTGCGGGGCGTAGCGCGCGAGCGCCCAGGCCGCGCCCGGCGTATCCGCCACGGCAATGCGCGCGGTGAAGCCGTGCCGCTTTAGCAACGCCACAATCCGCCGTGCCATGCGGGTTTCACCGCCGAACAGATGCGCAGTGCCGGTGATATCGAGGAACAGCCCGTCTTCGCCCGACGGCATTACCACCGGGCACCAACGCCGCGCCGCGAGTGTGGCGAGGCGCAGCAACGCGGCGCGGTCGCCCTCCGGGTCGGCGGGGCGGATGTCGAGTCCGGGCACCAGCGCCCGCGCCTGCGTCACCGCCATGCCGGGTGTGAGCCCGAGCGCGCGTGCGGCGGGACAGGCGGCGGCGATGAGGAGCGCGTTGCCGGATTGGAGGCTGGTGATGATAGGCTTGTCCGTCACCCCGGCCTTGTGCCGGGGTCCACCCATCACCGCATCCTGCCGTCCGAGGAGCGGAGTGGACCCCGGCACAAGGTCGGGGTGACGGAGCGGCATGGTGGCAGGAGGCGCGGCTTTTCCTCCCCTCCCTGGAAGGGAGGGGGTAGGGGGTGGGTTGGCCCGTAAGCGGGCGGACGGACTGCCATCAGCCGACCCACCCCCGGCCCCTCCCTTCCAGGGAGGGGAGGCAGAAGGGGGCCCGGCGCGACGATTATGGGGGGACGCATCGGCATTTTCGGTCCGCGCCCAGCGCGCGGCGGGACGCCAGCCACCACCGCGCGGCACCGAACAGGCGACGGCTTGTTCCTGCGCGGCGATGGCATTCAGCGGGGCGGTGTCGACCGGCGCGCGCTCAGGCGGCGTGGCGATACGCTCGGCCTGCGCCAGCCGTTCGATCGGCCAGTCGGGCAGGTAGAGCGAGGCGACCCGTTTCATCGCATGCCTCCATCGTCCAGTCGGCGGGTTCGCCGCCGCGTTGGCGGACCAGCTCCACCCGCCAACGCGCCCGCCCGACTCCCGCCGCGCCGACCGGCAGCGGGGCGGAGGGGGCCGCCGCAATGCGCCAGCGCGTCACGGCGGCGGACGGTACGGCGAGCGGATTTCCGCCGCCTTTATCGGTCGCCGCGCGGGCATGGCGCTTGAGCAGCAAGGCGATGGTCTTGCCGCCCTCCGCCGCCAGTTGCAGCCGCCTTGTATTGGGCATCGCCGCGCGCTTCACTTCGCCGACCACGGCACCCAGCCCACGGTGGCGCAGGCCTTCTTCCATCAAGGCGAGCAGTTCGGCATCGTCGGCGGCCTCGGCATAGATCAGCCGTTCGGGCGCGAGCCCGGCCTGGTAGAGTCCGGGCGCGAACAGATCACGCCGCCGCACCACCCACAGCACCGGCCCCCAGGCACGCGCCGCGATTCCGGCCATGAACAGCGTCGCGGCGGCATCGTCTGACGGGGCTGCGCTGGCGGCGGCAATCTCGTGGAGCGAATCGAGCCGGAGGCCACCGGGGGCCAGCTTCTCGTCAATCGCGCCGATTCCAAAGGGCAGCACCGGGCGACGGCGCAACCCGTCGCGTTCCACCTTCTTCAGGCTTTCGCGAAGCTCGGCTATGTTGGCCGAGGAGGGGATGGCAGGACAGGACACGGCCACGACTCGCACAATAGGTTCGTTCCTATTTTGTTCCGTTTGTGCCAAGCGAGTCAAGCGGCACCTTCCCTCAAATAGGACGATGCGCATTTTCCTGCTGCTAACCCCCTCTCGCCAAAGGCCACGAAATTTTATAACAAGGATTCGAGAGAGCGATTCCGCGTGCCAAGCCTTGATAAGGGCACGCCCCGTTTGGAGAGATCATGGCAAGCGACCGCGTTCCTGCGCATTTGAAGCCCAATTTGCCGCCTTTGTCGCTCTATGTGCCCGAACCCAAATTCCGGCCGGGCGACACGGTCGATTTCACGCAGGTGGCGATCCCGGCGGCGGGCGCGACGCGGCGCCCCGATACCGCCGACCGCGCGGATAGCTTCACCGATCTGGCCTATCAATTGGTGCGCGTGCTTGACGAGCAAGGCCAGGCAGTCGGCCCGTGGAACCCGCGCCTGTCGCCCGATATGCTGCGCGCGATGTTGCGCAGCATGGCGCTGGTACGCGCCTTCGACGAGCGCATGTTCCGCGCGCAACGTCAGGGCAAAACGAGCTTCTACATGAAGTGTACCGGCGAAGAGGCGGTCGCGGTCGCTGCCGCCTTTGCGCTCGATTACGAGGACATGTGCTTCCCGTCCTATCGCCAGCAAGGCCTGCTGATCGCGCGCGGCTGGTCGATGGTCGACATGATGAACCAGATCTATTCGAACACCGCCGACCGGCTGCACGGCAAGCAATTGCCGATCATGTATTCGGTCAAGGATGCTGGGTTCTTCTCGATCTCGGGCAACCTCACCACGCAATATCCGCAGGCGGTCGGCTGGGCGATGGCGAGCGCGGCCAAGGGCGACACCCGCATCGCCGCGACCTGGTGCGGAGAAGGATCGACCGCCGAGGGCGATTTCCATTCGGCCTGCACGTTCGCCAGCGTTTACCGTGCGCCGGTGATCTTCAACGTCGTCAACAATCAGTGGGCGATTTCGAGCTTCTCCGGGTTTGCCGGAGCTGAATCGACCACTTTCGCGGCGCGCGCGGTGGGCTATGGCATCGCGGGATTGCGCGTCGATGGCAATGATGCGCTGGCGGTCTATGCCGCGACCGCCTGGGCGGCGGAGCGGGCGCGCACCAACCAGGGGCCTACGCTGATCGAGCATTTCACTTATCGTGCGGAAGGCCATTCGACTTCGGACGATCCGGGGCAATATCGCTCGGCGGGCGAGCCGACCGCGTGGCCACTGGGCGACCCGATCGCGCGACTTAAAGGTCATCTCATCGCGATCGGTGAATGGGACGAGGCCGCCCACGCCGCGCAGGACAAGGAGCTGGCCGAGCAAGTGAAGGCCGCGCAGAAGGAAGCCGAGGCGAACGGCGTGCTCGGCCACGGCCTGCACCAGCCGCTCGACAGCCTGTTCGATGGCGTGTTCGAGGAAATGCCGTGGCATTTGCGCGAGCAGCAAGCGCAAATGATCGCCGAAGAAACCGCCAGCGGCCGCCCGTGGGCGCGCAAGTGATGGGTGCGAGGCTCAGCGGTACAGCCGCAATCCTTTATTTCTCTTCCTTTCTCCGCGTCTCCGCGTCTCCGCGTGAACAAAGCGGCGTTTGGTTCGCGCGGAGACGCGGAGACGCGGAGAAGAAGCTTTTTGAGGCCGCTGTCGCGGCGGGTGCAGCAGCATGACCGACACACCAAAATCCACCCGCATGAATATGATCCAGGCGATCAATTCCGCCCTGGACGTGATGATGGAGCGCGACCCCGATATTGTCGTGATGGGCGAGGATGTCGGCTATTTCGGCGGCGTGTTCCGCGCGACCGCCGGCTTGCAGTCCAAATATGGCAAGACCCGCGTGTTCGATACGCCGATCACCGAATGCGGCATCATCGGCGTCGCGGTGGGGATGGGGGCGTATGGCTTGCGGCCCGTGCCCGAAATCCAGTTCGCCGATTACATTTATCCCGCGCTCGACCAATTGGTGAGCGAAGCGGCGCGGTTGCGCTATCGCTCGGCCGGGGAATTTACCGCGCCGATTACGGTACGCTCGCCCTTTGGCGGCGGTATTTTCGGCGGGCAGACGCACAGCCAGAGCCCGGAGGGCATCTTCACCCATGTCTCGGGCATCAAGACGGTGATCCCCTCGACGCCCTATGACGCCAAGGGCCTGCTGATCGCGGCGATCGAGGACAATGATCCGACGATCTTCTTCGAGCCCAAGCGCATCTATAACGGCCCGTTCGACGGCCATTGGGACCGCCCGACGCAGAATTGGTCGCAGCATCCGGCGGGCGACGTGCCGACGGGTTATTACAAGATCGAACTCGGCAAGGCCAAGGTGGTGCGGCCAGGCGAGGCGCTGACGGTGCTGGCTTATGGCACGATGGTGCATGTCGCGCTGGCGGTGATCGCCGAAGCGGGCGTCGATGCCGAGGTGATCGATCTGCGCACGCTGGTGCCGCTCGACATTGAGACGATCGAGGCATCGGTCCAGAAGACCGGACGCTGCATGATCGTGCATGAGGCGACGCGCACCAGCGGCTTTGGCGCGGAACTGTCGGCGCTGGTGCAGGAGCGCTGCTTCTACCATCTCGAAGCCCCGATCGAGCGCGTGACCGGCTTCGACACGCCATATCCGCACAGCCTGGAATGGGCGTATTTCCCGGGGCCCGTCCGTATCGGCGAGGCGCTCAAGAAGATCATGAAGGACGCATAATGGCGCGTTTTACGTTCAAACTCCCCGATATTGGCGAAGGCATTTCCGAGGCCGAAATCGTCGCCTGGCATGTCAAGGTTGGCGACCGGATCGAGGAGGACCAGCAAATCGCCGACATGATGACCGACAAGGCAACGGTCGAGATGGAATCGCCGGTGACGGGCATTGTGATCGAACTCGCGGGCGAGGTCGGCGACCAGGTGTCGATCGGCGCGGCGCTGGTGGTGATCGAGACCGAGGGCGATTTCTCGGCAGCGGAAGCGCCTGCGCTGGAGCCGGTGACCGATACGGTCAACCTCGCGCCGGCCAGCGCCGAGCAGGTTGAGGTGGCCGCGCAATATGAGGCGGAGAATCCGGGGGTGGAGGCGACCCAATCTGCTCCCCTCCCGCCTGCGAGTTCGGGGTCGACAGCGCTCCGCGCTGTCGAGGATGTGCCGGGGGCACATCCGACCCTGAACTGGGCTGGGGGAGGGCAGGACGCCGGTTCGCTATCCGCGTCTGGACCTGCTTCCCCTCCCCCAACCCCTCCCGCAAGCGGGAGGGGAGCCATGAAGCATGTCCTCGCTTCCCCCGCCGTGCGCGCACGCGCGGCGGATCTCGGCATCGATCTCGCCCAGGTGCGGACCGAGGGCGACCGCGTGCGCCATGCCGATCTCGATGCGTTCCTGCGCTATGGTCAGGGGCAGGGATATCACGCACCGCATATCAGCCACGCGCGCGCCGATGAGGCGATCAAGGTGATCGGGATGCGCCGCCGCATCGCCGAGAATATGGCGGTGTCGAAGCGCGCGATCCCGCATTTCACCTATGTCGAGGAAATCGACGTCACCGCGCTGGAGGCGATGCGCGCCGATTTGAATGGCGCGCGTGGGTCACGGCCGAAATTGACGATGCTCCCGCTGCTGATCGCCGCGATCTGCAAGACCGTGCCCGCCTTCCCGATGATTAACGCGCGCTATGACGATGAAGCGGGCGTGGTCACGCGGCGTGGCGCGGTGCATCTCGGCATGGCGACGCAGACCGATGCCGGGCTGACCGTCCCCGTGATCCGCGATGCGCAGGACCGCAATGTCTGGCAATTGGCCGCCGAAATCCTGCGCCTGGCCGAAGCGGCGCGCGCCAACAAGCTCAAGCCCGATGAGATGGGCGGCGGCACGCTGACGGTCACCTCGCTCGGGCCCCTTGGCGGGATCGCGACGACGCCCGTTATCAACCGGCCCGAGGTCGCGATCATCGGCCCCAACAAGATCGTCGAACGCCCGATCTTTGTCGGCGACGAGATCGTGCGTGCCAAGCTGATGAACCTGTCGATCAGTTGCGATCACCGCGTGGTCGATGGCTGGGATGCGGCGAGCTTCGTGCAGGCGCTCAAGCGCTATCTGGAAACGCCGGTGTTGTTGTTCGCCGACTGAAATCCGTCATGATCGGCTGGTAGGAGGGTCTCATGCGCTTCGATTTGCTCCAGTCGATCAGTCTTGCCGGGGATATCGCGGTCGCCAATGACGATCGCACCGGGTCGAGCGACGTGCTCGCCTGGGTGATTGATGGTGCGACCGATTTGGGGGAATCGGGATTGGTCGGGTCGCGCGGTGGGGCGGCGTGGTTGGCGCTGGAGGCCGATGCTGCCTTTGCCGCAGCGGGCGACGCGTCGATCGATGCGATCTGCAAGGGGGTGTTCGCCCGGCTCGCGCGGCGCTTCGCGGCGCAGCGGACGCGCGCGCCCATCGCCGCGTGGGAATTGCCGAGCGCCTCGTTTTTGGCGGCGCGCGTCGGCAAGGACGGTCTTGCCTGCCGCTGGCTGGGGGATTGTGCGGGGTTGCTCAAGCGCGGTGATACCGTCGAGCGGATCGGCCCGCCCGCCAGCAAGGACGACGAAAATGCCAGTGCCGCCGCGCTCGCCGAGCATGGGCTTGGCCTGAAACAGCGGCCGCAGCCGATCCTCGATGCATTGCGCCGCTCGCGCGGACGCGTCGGGCGCTACGCGCTCGGGGTCGATCCGGCGGCGGTGGAGCATCTCGGCGGCGCGGTGTTGCCGTGCGCTGCCGGAGACGAACTGCTGTTGATGAGCGACGGCTTCGCCGCGTTGGTCGATGTTTATACGGCCTGCGATCTGGACGGGCTGTTCGGAGAACTTGCCACGCTTGGTTTGGCCGGGCTTGCCTTGCGGTTACGCGAGATCGAACAGGCCGACGCCGATTTTACCCGCTTTCCCCGCTTCAAACGATCGGATGACGCGACCGCGCTCTGGCTGCGCATCGCCGCCTGAACCGCACATCGTCGTGCGGTCGATGGACCGATCACCCGTTCAGGCCCTGCGCACCCGTTGCAGCGAGCCGGCCAGCGTTCGCGCGATGCGGCGCGGGAGGAAGCGGACCGCGCCTGCCGTCACGCGGTTCAGCGTGCCCGACACTGCGACCGCGCGATTGGCCGACAAGGCGCGCAATCCGTCGCGCACCACCGCATCGGGGTCTCTGGCAAATCGCTTGAACAGGTCGCTGTCGGCCATGTCGGCGACCTCGGCAAATTCGGTCAGCGTCGGGCCGGGGCACAGTGCCGAGACATGGATACCCTGCCCCTTTACTTCCTCGTGCAAGCCCTCGGAGAAGCTCAGCACGAACGCCTTGGTCGCGTAATAGACGCTCATCCACGGGCCCGGTTGAAAGGCAGCGGTCGAGGCAACGTTCAGGATGCTGCCGCCGCCACGCGCGATCATCGCGGGCAAGGCGGCGTGGCATAACTCCATCAGCGCGCGACAATTGAGATCCACCATGCGTGCCTGCGTCGCGCGATCGATCTCGGCAAAGGTGCCGCGCGCGCCAAAGCCGGCATTGTTGATGAGCGTATCGACCGTCAGCCCGCGCGCGGCAATCTCCCGGAAAAGGATCGCGGCGGCGTCGGGAAGCGCGAGATCGCACGCAATGACGTGGGCCGCGACCGAATGCGTTTCGCGGATCTCCGTGGCCAGCGCGGCAAGGCGATCGGCACGCCGGGCGACGAGCAGCACGTCGCGCCCCTCCGCCGCCAGTGCCAGCGCGAATCGTGCGCCAAGCCCGGCGGACGCGCCGGTGATCAGAACGGTGCCGTCGCGCATCCTGTTGCTCCTGAGAGGTAGGTTGATGCTATAGCGCGGCGCGATAACGGGCAATCGCTATGCTCGGCTGGAGGATGCGATGAAACGCGACGTACGGTTCCTCAACGCAGCGGGCGTCCACCTCGCCGGATCGCTGGAAATTCCGCCGGGTCGCATCCGTGCGGTGGCCCTGTTCGCGCATTGCTTCACCTGCACCGCGCAAAGCCATGCCGCGCGGCGGGTGAGCCTGGCGCTCGCCGAACAGGGCATTGCCACGCTGCGCTTCGATTTTACCGGGCTCGGCCAAAGCGAGGGCGCGTTCGCCGACAGCCATTTCGGCGCGAATGTCGATGATCTCGTCGCGGCGGCGGCGTTCCTGGAAGGGGATGTGGGCGCACCGGCGATCCTGATCGGGCATTCGCTGGGCGGGGTAGCGGTGATTGCGGCGGCGGAACGCATCCCCTCGGCCAAGGCGGTGGTGACGATCGCCGCGCCGTTTGATCCGCGCCATGTGCTGCATTTGATTCAGGGCGTACACGACATTGCCGACACACCGCGCGACGTTTCGATCGGCGGGCGCCCGTTTCGCATCGGGCGCGAGTTTCTTGCCTCGGTCGAGGGGCAGGATCAGGCGGCGCGGCTGGCGCGGCTGAAACGCGCGCTGCTGGTGCTGCATTCGGCCACCGACGCGACCGTTGGCGTCGAAAATGCGCGCGCGATTTTCGAGGCGGCGAAACATCCCAAGAGCTTCGTCGCGCTCGACGGGGCGGACCATTTGCTGACCGACGCCGAACAGGCGCGCTACGTCGCACAGATCATCGCGGCGTGGGTGCAGCCCTTCCTTGGACCCGCGATGGCGACTGATGCCGTGCCAGAGGGCCATGTGCGGGTGAGTTCGACCGATGCCAAATTCGTCCAGATCGTCGAATCCTCGGGCCACAGCTTTCTCGTCGACGAACCGCTGGCGGCGGGGGGCAGCGATTACGGGCCGACGCCGTATGACTTGCTGTTGTCGGCGCTAGGCACCTGTACCGCAATGACGCTGAAACTGGTCGCCGAGAAGGAAGGCATCCCGCTGACCGGCGTTTCGGTGGTGCTCCACCACAGCCGCCGCCATGCCGACGATTGCGCCGCGGCAGCCGGAGGGCGGCCGCAGATCGAAGTGATCGAGCGGCGCATTACCTTGCAGGGCGATCTGACCGAGGCACAGCGGATGCGGATGCTGGTCATCGCCGACAAATGTCCGGTGCATCGCACGCTGGAGAGCGCGCCGGTGATCGAGACCCGGCTGGTGTAGCGCATACCGCCGCTGGACAGCGCGCGCGCCGCTGCGCAAAGCCCCGTGCGGGCATCTGGGCCCTGGGCGGAAAGACACGAGGCGATGGCGCGGCTGATCCTGTTCAACAAGCCATATGACGTGCTGTCGCAATTCACCGATAGCAGCATCGGTGCGGCACGCGCGACGCTGTCGGACTTCATCGCGGTGCCGGGGGTTTATCCGGCCGGGCGGCTCGACCGCGATAGCGAGGGGCTGTTGCTGTTGACCGATGATGGACGGCTGCAGGCGCGCATCGCCGATCCGCGCTTCAAATTGCCCAAGACCTATCTCGTTCAGGTTGAGGGGGAGTCCGATGCCGCCAGCCTTGACCGGCTGCGGCAGGGGGTGGAGTTGAAGGATGGCATCACGCGCCCGGCCGAGGTTGAGCGGATCGCCGCGCCCGAACTGTGGCCGCGCGATCCGCCGGTACGGTTCCGCAAGAGCGTGCCCGATTGCTGGCTCCGGCTGACGATCCGCGAGGGGCGCAATCGCCAGGTACGGCGGATGACGGCGGCGGTGGGTTACCCGACGTTGCGGCTGGTGCGCTGGAGCATTGGCGCGTGGACGCTCGACGGCTTGGCGCCGGGGACGTTGCGCGAGGTGGCGGTGGGGTAAGCCGGGCGCTTACACGATCTCGAACAAGCCTGCCGCGCCCATGCCGCCTGCGGTGCACATCGACACCACCACCCAGCGCACGCCGCGCTTGCGCCCCTCGATCAGCGCGTGGCCGACGAGGCGCGATCCAGTCATGCCGAAGGGATGGCCGATCGCGATCGCGCCGCCATTAACGTTGTAGCGATCGGGATCGATGCCGAGCATGTCGCGGCAATACAGGCATTGCGAGGCGAACGCTTCGTTGAGTTCCCACAAACCGATGTCGGCGACCGACAGCCCGGCGCGAGCGAGCAGTTTGGGGATGGCGAAGACCGGGCCGATGCCCATTTCATCGGGCGCGCAGCCCGCCGCCTGGAAACCGCGATACAGGCCAAGCACCTCGCGCCCCTCGGCAAGCGCCGTCGCATGGTCCATCACGATCTGCGCCGAGGCACCGTCCGACAATTGGCTGGCATTGCCCGCCGTCACATGCTGGCCGGGGCCGGAAAAGTCGCCGCCGGGCCATACCGTCTTCAATCCCGCCAGCGCTTCCGCCGTTGTGCCCGCGCGAATGCCTTCGTCCTGCGCGAGCGTCACGGTCTCGCTGCCGGTGCGATTGCCCTCCTTGTCGAACAGCGCTTTTTCAACGGTAATCGGCGCGATCTCTTCGCGGAACGCCCCGGTTTCGAGCCCGCGCGCCGCGCGCTGCTGGCTTTGCGCGGCATAAGCATCCTGCGCGGCGCGGCTGATGCCATAGCGCTCGGCGACGATCTCGGCGGTTTCGATCATCGGCACATAGGCCGCCGGTTCGCGCGCGATCACCGATTGATTGATGAAGCGTGGCGCATCCTTGGTGACGGTGAGGCTGACCGATTCCATGCCACCCGCCAACGCCACGTCGATTTCGTTGCAGAGGATGCTGCGCGCGGCCAGTGCGATCGCGGTCAGTCCTGAACCGCATTTGCGATCGAGCGTGAAGGCGGGGACGGTTTCGGGCAAGCCCGCCGCGAAGGTCGCCATGCGCCCGGCATTGCCGCCCTGGCTGCCCCATTGATTGCCGACTCCCCAGAAAATCTCGTCGATGCGCACCGGGTCGATCCCCGCGCGCGCGACTGCGGCGTTCATCACATGCGCGGCGAGCACCGGTGCTTCGGTCGCGTTGAACGCGCCGCGATAGGCCTTGCCGATCGGGGTACGGGCGGTGGAGACGATCGCAGCTTCACGCATGGCAGGGTCTTTCGAGCTTTGGGTATGGAATGGAGGTGTAGAGCCTGCACGCTTTCTCCACAAGCGCCGGATCATGCGTGGACGCGTCGTGTGCTACACGGTTGACCGGTCGCATCCCGGAGCCACAATGCCGCCTATGAGCCACATCCTGATCGTCGATGATGACCCGCATATCCGCGACCTGCTCGCCTTCGCGCTGGGCAAGGCGGGGATGAGCGTGGCCGAGGCGAGCGATGGCGAGGAGGCGCAGGCAGCGATCGCCAGGCGGATGCCCGATCTGATGGTGCTCGATATCAACATGCCGCGGCTGAACGGCCTCGATCTGTGCCGCGCGCTCCGCGCCGAGGGCGGGGCGGCGGCGGCGCTGCCGATCCTGTTCCTGTCCTCGCGCGATGACGAAATCGACCGCATCGTCGGGATCGAGATTGGTGGCGACGATTATGTGGTGAAGCCGTTCTCGCCGCGCGAAGTGGTGGCGCGGGTCGGCGCGATTTTGAAACGCGGTACGCGCGCGGCGGTGGGGGCGACGACGGTTACGCACAACCGGCTGACGCTCGACACCGATGGCTGGGAGGCGCGCTGGGACGGGGTGCCGGTCGCGCTGACCGCGACCGAATTCCAGTTGCTTTTGTTGTTCGCGACCAGCCCGGCCAAGGTGTTCTCGCGCGATGCGATCATCGATCGGCTGCACGGGCCGGGCTTTGCCATCACCGATCGCACGATCGACAGCCATGTGCGCAATTTGCGCGGCAAGTTTCCGGGCGTCGATCTGGTCGAGACGCGCGCGGGGATCGGCTATCGCATCGGTCGCTGTGGGTGATCGGCTGGCTGAAGGCGCTGGCCAAGGCGCATTGGCCGCGCCTGCATCTGAGCGCGATTCTGTTCGGCACCTTGCTGTTCGTGGCGTCGCTGCCGGGCGTCGCCGCGCTGTCGCTGCGCGTTTATGAAAATACGCTCGTCCAGCAGACCGAGTCCGAACTGATCGCACAAAGCGTGGTGCTGGCGGCGGCGTATAAAGCGGCGTGGTATGACGCCGCGCACGCCGCGCAGCCCGATCCATCGGCCCGCCCGCTCGCGCCCGAAGCGCCTGCGATCGATTTGCGTACCATGCCGGTGCTGCCGCGCGCACCGGCTGGGGTGCGGGCAGGCGTGGCGGATGCGCGCGCGCTGCAGGTCGCGGCGCGGCTGCGGCCAATGGTCGGCGATGCGGTGGCGGTGACGCTGACCGGAACCCGTCTGCTGGATGCGCAAGGGATTGTGGTGCTGGGGCGCGGTGATGCCGGGCGCGGTCTGGCCGGGCTGGCCGAAGTGCGTGCGGCTTTGGCCGGACACAGCGCGACGGTGCTGCGCGAACGCAGCGCCGCCGAAATGGCCGATTGGCGCGCCGCGCTCAGCCGCGCTTATGCGATCCGCGTGCATCACGCGCGCCCGGTGATTGCCGATGGCAAGGTGATCGGCGTGGTAATGGTGACGCGCTCGCCGCGCGGGCTGTTCATCGGCATCTGGCAGGACCGTTTCGCGATTTTGCTGGGCGCCGGGCTGATCTTCGTGACGCTGCTGGCGTTGGCAGGGTTGTTGTCGCGCGGCATTGCGCGGCCGATCATGGCGCTGGCGCGCGCCAGCGACGAGGTGGCGCGCGGCGTGCCGGTGGTGCCGGAAACGCCGGTGACCGCGGCGATCGAGATCGCGCAGCTCTACGACAATTTCCGTGCGATGGCCGAGCGGATCGAGCGGCGGCAGCGCTATTTGCGCGATGTCGCGGCGGCGGTGGCGCATGAGTTCAAGACGCCGATCGCGGGGATTCGCGGTGCGCTGGAACTGCTCGACGAGCATGGCGCGGGGATGAGTACGGCCGAGCGCGCGCGTTTTATCGGCAATGCGACGGCGGATGCCGATCGGTTGGCGCGCCTGGTGCAGCGTTTGCTGGACCTGGCGCGCGCCGACATGGCGACAATCGATGCGGATGCGCGCGCCGATATCGTTGCAGCGGCGTGGCGCGTGGCGGATTCCTTTCGGGGGGAAGGCTTTGCGGTCGAGGTGCAGGCGGGTGCCGTGGCCGAGGCGCGAGTGACGAGTGCTGCGATCGAGACGATCCTGGAAACGGTCGTTGAAAATGCGCGGCAGGCGGGGGCTTCGCTGGTGACGATCCGGGTTGAGGACATTGGCGGCGTGCGGCTGACGGTGGCGGACGACGGGCCGGGAATCGCGGCGGCGGATATCGAGCGCATCTTCGAGCCGTTCTTCACCGGGCGGCGCGAGGAAGGCGGCGCTGGCCTTGGCCTCGCCATTGCGCGCTCCTTGCTGGCGGCGAGCGGCGGCACGATCGTCGCCGAACCGGTGGCGGCGGGGGCGTGCTTTCGGATCTGCCTCCTGCGCGCTTGAGGGGGGCGGCTGCGAAGAAGGGTTTTCACGCGAAGGCGCGAAGAAGGGGTGTTCGCGCGGAGACGCGGAGGCGCGGAGGGGGTGTGCTCGGGGTTAATGTCGGGAGACAAAAGAGGCAGTGAGGGAGCGCTGCGCGCTCGTTTTTCTGCTCTTTCTTCTCTCCGCGCCTCCGCGGCTCGGCGTGAGACACCTTCTTCCTTCGTGCCTTTGTGGCTTTGTGCGAGAAAATTTCCGAGCGCTGGTGGCACTGGTCGGTGGGGCACTTGGGCGTTGGGGAGAAGGGTTGTTCGCACAAAGCCACGAAGCCACGAAGAGGAAGAAGATATTGTCGCAGAGGCGCAGAGGACGCGGAGGGGGTATGCTCGGGGCTGATGCCGGGAGACCCAGAGCGCGTTTGGGGAGCGCTGTCGCGCTCATTTGTGCTCTCTCCTTTTCCTCTGCGCCTCTGCGCGAAAACACCTTCTTCGTGTCTTCGCGTGGAAACCCTATTCCTCGCCTTCCCCAGAGATATTTCCGCAAAAGCGTGTACAGCCGCCCGATGACGACCTCTTGTTACGACACCATCATCCTAGGCGCGGGCGCGGCGGGCCTGATGTGCGCCGCCACCGCCGGACAACGCGGACGCCGCGTGCTGCTGATCGATCATGCTGAGGCGATCGGCAAAAAGATCCTGATTTCGGGCGGCGGGCGCTGCAATTTCACCAACGTGCATACCGCCGCCGATCGCTATCTCTCGGCCAACCCGCATTTCGCCAAATCGGCGCTGGGGCGCTACACCGCTGCCGATTTCATCGCCTTGGTCGAACGCCACGGCATCGCCTGGCACGAAAAGACGCTGGGGCAATTGTTCTGCGATGGCTCGGCCAAGCAGATCGTCGCGATGTTGCAGGACGAATGCGATCGGGGTGGGGTGGAGATCGCACTGGGAGCCCCGATCAGCGATGTCGCACACGCCGACGGGCAGTATCGCGTCACCTTCGGCAACCGTACCGCCAGCGCGCCCGCTCTGGTAATCGCGACGGGCGGTCCGTCCATCCCGCAAATGGGCGCGACCGGCTTTGCTTATGATCTGGCGCGGCGTTTCGGGCTGAAAGTGGTCGAGCCGCGCCCGGCGCTGGTGCCGCTGACGCTGGGGGGCGAGGAAACGCTGTTCCGGGCTTTGTCGGGGGTGGCGGCGGAGGTGGTCGCGCGCGTTGGCAAGACACGCTTCCGCGAGGCGGCGCTGTTCACGCATAAGGGGCTGAGTGGCCCGGCGATCCTGCAAGTGTCGTCTTACTGGCGGCACGGCGAGCCAGTCGCGATCGATTTTCTGCCCGCGCTGAAACCGGGCTGGCTGGTGGCGGCGAAACATGCGCGGCCGCGCGTGTCGCTGGCCTCGGCCTTGTCGAACCATTTGCCGGGACGGCTGGCCGAGACGCTCGCCGACCGTTTGGGCATCGAGGGCGAATTGGGCGCGGCGACCGACAAAGCGGTCGAGGCGGCGGCGCGGCAATTGGCGGACTGGGCGTTCACGCCGAATGGCACCGAGGGCTTTGCCAAGGCCGAAGTGACGGCGGGCGGGATTTCGACTGCGGAGCTTTCGTCGCAAACGATGGAAGCGCGTAAGGTGCCGGGCCTATATGCGATCGGCGAGGCGGTCGATGTGACGGGGTGGCTCGGCGGGTATAATTTCCAATGGGCCTGGGCGAGCGGTTGGGCGGCTGGGATGGTGGTTTAGGGGGCGCTTGATCGAGGTCGCGCTGCGGCTGGCCGACCCACCCCCAACCCCTCCCTTTCAGGGAGGGGAGGCGCAACATTCTTCTCCCCTCCCTGGAAGGGAGGGGCTTGGGGGGTGGGTTGCTCTCCGTATCATGGCACGGCAGTCTTCAAAGGTGCTGCGCGTCCCGCCTGAAATGACTCGTCGCGCCCGCGCGTTGCGCAGCAACGCGACCGAGGCGGAGCGGTTGGTGTGGTTGCGGCTGCGGGCATACCGACCGCGTTTTACGCGGCAGTTGGTGGTCGGGCGCTATATCCTCGACCTCGCCTGTCGCGAAGTTCGGCTGGCGGTGGAGTTTGATGGCAGCCAGCACTTCGACTCATCTTATGATGCGGAGCGCACGGCGTTTCTGGAAAGTGTCGGGTGGCGGGTGATGCGGTTTTGGAATTCTGAGGTGACCGCCAATCCTGATGGCGTGGCGGAGGCGATTTTGATCGAAGTCGCGCGCGCTTGCGGGCCGACCCACCCCCAGCCCCTCCCTTTCAGGGAGGGGAGGAAGAAGTAGTGTCGCTCCCCTCCCTGAAAGGGAGGGGTCGGGGGTGGGTTGCTCTCCGTATCTTCTCACGCCAGCCGCCCGAAACCCCGCCCGCGCGATACCAATTGCGCACCCCCCGTGCATTTCCTGCGCACCCGTGCTAAGCGCTCGCTTTGGCGTGCGCCTCCGCCGCCCCCATATCCGGAATACCATGCCCTTTTCACACCTCCCCACGCTTCTTGCCGAAGCGCTTTCCGCTCGTGGCTATGCCGCTCCCACCCCGGTTCAGGCTTCGGTCATCGAACCCGCCGCCGAGGGCCGCGATCTGATCGTTTCGGCGCAGACCGGCTCGGGCAAGACCGTCGCTTTCGGCCTCGCCATCGCCCCGCAATTGCTGACCGAAGACGAAGGCCGCCTGCCGCCGCCGCGCGCGCCGCTGGCACTCGCCATCGCGCCGACGCGCGAACTCGCGTTGCAGGTGAGCCGCGAGCTCGAATGGCTCTACGCCAAGGCCGGTGCGCGCATTTCAACCTGCGTCGGCGGCATGGACGCCAGCCGCGAACGCCGCTCGCTCAGCCACGGCGCGCACATCGTCGTCGGCACGCCGGGGCGTTTGCGCGACCATATCGAACGCGGCGCGCTCGATCTGTCCAACCTCAAGGCGGTCATTCTCGACGAAGCCGATGAAATGCTCGACATGGGTTTCCGCGAGGATCTTGAGCTGATCCTCGACGCGTCGCCGTCCGAGCGCCGTACGCTCTTATTCTCGGCGACGATGCCCAAGTCGATCGTGGCGCTGGCGCGGCGTTACCAGAAAGATGCGTTGCGCATTTCGACCGTGGGCGAGGATCGCGGTCATGGCGACATCAGCTATCAAGCGGTGACCGTTGCGCCCGCCGATATCGAGAATGCGGTGGTCAATTTGTTGCGGCTGCATGAGGCGGAAACCGCGATCCTGTTCTGCGCGACGCGCGACAATGTGCGGCATTTGCACGCCGGGTTGATCGAGCGCGGTTTTGCTGCGGTCGCGCTCTCGGGCGAGCATAGCCAGAATGAGCGCAACGCCGCGATGCAAGCGCTGCGCGACAAGCGCGCGCGGGTGTGCGTGGCGACCGACGTTGCGGCGCGCGGGCTTGATCTGCCGTCGCTGAGCCTCGTCATTCACGTCGAACTGCCGCGCGATGCCGAGACGCTGCAGCATCGCTCGGGCCGTACCGGTCGCGCGGGCAAGAAGGGCACCGCGATCCTGATCGTGCCGTATCAGCGCAAGCGCCGCGTCGAGATGATGCTGCGCGGCGCGCGGATCGCGGTCGAATGGATGAACGCGCCGACCGTCGACGACATCCGCAAGGCCGACAAGTCGCGACTGATGACGATGCTGATGGATGACGTCGAAGTCGACGAGGACGATCGCGCATTGGCGCAGCAATTGCTCGAGAAGAAGAGCCCCGAGGATATCGCGGCGGCGCTGGTGCGCAGCTATCGCGCGCGGATGCCCGCGCCTGAGGAAATGATCGAGCAGGGTGGGGCGAACCAGCGCGAGCCCGGCAAGGAGCATCACCGCGAAGGCTTTGACGACATCAAATGGTTCCGCATGGATATCGGGCGGCGGCAGAATGCCGATCCGCGTTGGATCCTGCCGTTGATCTGTCGTCGCGGGCACATCACCAAGAACGAAGTCGGCGCGATCCGCATCGCCGCCAATGAGACGATGTTCCAGGTGCCAAGCGCGATTGCCGCGAAGTTTATGGCAGCGGTGAAGCGCACCGCGGGCGAAGAGGCCGAGGGCGGCGTGCAGTTCGAGGCGGTACAGGGTGGACCGGTCGAGGCCGAGCGTGGCCCGCGCCGCGCCAATGGCCCGGCTCCGGTGCGACACAACCCGCGCCCGACGCTGCGGCCCGGCGGCGCGAACAAGCGGCCGCAGCGGTAATGCGATCCTCCCCGTACCGGGGAGGATTTGAAGTTGCGTGGCTTCTCCGCTAACGCGCGGGGCATGAACGCACCCCAACCCAAGCCGTGGATCATGGCGATCGCTCCTTATGTTCCGGGGCGGTCAACCACCGATGGTGACGCCCCGGTCGTCAAGCTGTCGTCGAACGAGAATCCGCTGGGCACCAGTGCGCAGGCGCAAGCTGCGTTCGCGCAGCATGTGGGCGATCTGTCGCGGTATCCCGATGCGGGCGCGGCGGCGCTGCGTGATGCGGTTGCCGCGCATCACGGGCTTGATCCCGAACGGGTAATCTATGGCACCGGCTCGGACGAGATTTTGCATCTCGCCGCCGGAGCCTATGCCGGGCCGGGCGATGAAGTGATCCAGGTTCGCTATGGCTTTGCCGTCTATGAAATCGCCACGCGCCGCGTCGGTGCGACGCTGGTGGTCGCGCCCGACCGCGATTACGCGACCGATGTCGATGCGATCCACGCCGCCGTGACCGATCGTACCCGCCTCGTGTTCGTCGCCAACCCCAACAATCCGACGGGCACCTTTGCCGACAAGGCCGAGATTGCGCGGCTGCACGCCGGCTTGCCCGCGCATGTCATGCTGGTGCTCGACCAGGCTTATGCCGAATATCTGGCGCCTGAGGATGACGATGGCGGGCTGGAACTGGCGCGGACCGCCGCCAATGTAATCGTCACGCGGACCTTCTCCAAGATTCACGGGCTTGCTGCCGAACGGATCGGCTGGGCCTATGGTTCTGCCGAGGCGATTGCGGCGATGCACCGCATCCGCGCGCCGTTCTGCTGCACCACGGCGGGCCAGGAAGCGGCGATTGCGGCGCTGGGTGCGGCCGACTTCATCAGCGCGTCGCGCGAGCATAACCGTGTGTGGCGCGCCTGGTTCAAGGACGAGATCGCCAAGCTTGGCAATGCCGGTTTGCGCGCGGTGTCGAGCGAAGCCAATTTCCTGCTGGTGCTGTTCGAAGGCGCGGTGACTGCCGAGACGGCGTATAAAGCGCTGCTGGAGCGTGGCTATATCGTGCGCTGGTTGCCGGGGCAGGGGCTGGCGAACGGCTTGCGCATCACGATCGGCACCGAGGCGGAAACGCGCGGGCTGGCGGCGGCGCTCCGCGAGATCGTGGGCGTCTAAACGGACAGCATCTCTTTCAACGGGATTGCCGTATCGGCCAACCGCGCGGGATCGATCACCGCGTGCGCCATTACCAAAGCGCGGCCCTGCACATAGTCGCGGGTCGCATTGACGCAGTCGAGCGCGATAACGTGGCCGTGCTTGAGGTAGGTTACCGAGAAACTGCGCGTCGCCACATCGCCGCGCAGCACGACCGCATCATAACCGATCGACAGGCCAACGGTCTGCAGCTTCAAATCATATTGGTTGGACCAGAACCACGGTACGGCGTCATAAGGGGTTTCCTCGCCGGTCAGCAGCTTGGCGACGGTGGTTGCCTGGTCATTGGCATTTTGCACCGATTCGAGCCGGATTATAGCGCCATCGGCGTAAGGATTGGGGTGCGCCGCGCAGTCCCCGATCGCGAAGATGTCGGGCAGGCTGGTGCGGCATAGCGCATCGACGTTCACCCCATTGCCGCCGTCCGCGCCCGCCGCAAGCAGGGGCGCGACGGCGGGGATGATGCCGATGCCGACGATGACGAGTTCCCCGGGCAGGATCGTGCCGTCGGCAAGCCGCACGCCGCACGCCGCCCCGTCCTTGCCGACGATCGACTCGACCGAGACGCCGGTGCGCAGATCGACACCGTGCGCGCGGTGCTCAGCTTCATAGAAATGCGAGAGCGGTGCGCCCGCGACGCGCGCCAGCACGCGCGGCGCCGCCTCCAGTACGGTGACGTGTTTGCCAAGTTTGGTCAGCACGGCGGCGGCCTCGAGCCCAATATAGCCGCCACCGATGACGATTGCGCGCTCGACCGAGGCGAGTTCGCGCATGATCTGGTCGACATCGGCGCGCGTGCGCACGCTGTGGACACCGCGCAAATCATGCCCGGCGCAGGTCAATCGTCGGGGCGCGCCACCGGTTGCCCAGATCAAGGTGCGATAACCGATCGTGCTACCGTCCGTGATGGTCACCGTGTGAGCGGACGAATCGACCGAAGCTACGCGATGTCCGGGCAACAATGTCACCTCGCGCTCAACCCAAAAGGCTGCCGGGCGGATCAGGATGCGATCGAAGGGTTTGTCGCCGGCCAGATATTCCTTCGACAAAGGCGGGCGCTCATAGGGAAGCTCCGGTTCGTCGCCGAGCAAGCCGATCGTACCTGCGAACTTGCGTTGACGCAGCGCGATCGCCGCCTGGGCTCCGCCATGCCCCGCGCCGACGATCAGCACGTCGAACGTCATAGCGGTGTCGGTCATGGCGGATCTCCACATCGTTTGTCGCGCTGCCATGAAAGACCCTTCCTTGCGGATCAATCCCGGCAATGCCGCTTGCTGCCCGAATAGGTAGTTTCCGCAGCTACCTTGGCACCCGCCTTCACCGTATTCGGCGCGCAGCGGAGCGTGTCGCCGATCGACCGACTCCTATACGAAAGGTCGTCCCATGATTCATTCGAGCGAGCATCTCACGACCCGGACGGGTTTCGAATTTCATGTACGTCCGGCCTGCCCCGACGATGATGGCACGGTCGCCGAGTTCTTCACGCACGTAACGCATGAGGATTTGCGCTTTCGCTTTTTGACCGGGATCGACGAAGTGCGCCCCGACCAAGTCGCCGCGTTGACGCATGTCGATCATCGCTGGTCGGAGAATTTCCTCGCCTTCACCAAGGACGGGTCGATGATGATCGCCACCGCGATGCTCGCGTGCGACGCGAATTTCGATCATGGCGAGGTCGCGATCGCGATCCGCAAGGACTTCAAGAACAAGGGCGTGGGCTGGGAATTGCTCGCTTATGTCGCCCGCTTCGCCGAGGCGAAGGGCGTCAAGGTGCTCGAGGCGATCGAAAGCCGCGAAAATCACGCCGCGATCGAGCTGGAGCGCGAAATGGGCTTCACCGTCGAATGCTATCCGGGGGATTCGAGCCTGTTGCTGGTCAGCCGCAAACTTGCCCACGATGCGCCACGTGCGGGGATGCCCAACCGCCCGATGTAAGGGGTGCGAAGAGCGCAACGCTTGCCGGGATCGTTGTCGTCGAATTCGTGACCGGGTTGGCGCGATGGCGTGGTACGACTGCCCATGACGCTCGCCGAAACCCAAGGCAGCGATGCGCGCGATCTCGCTCTGCTCAACGAAGAGCTTGGCTTGCTGATCGATGGCGCGACCAACCATGCGATCTATATGCTCGATCCCGGCGGGCATGTGACGATCTGGAATCGTGGTGCCGAGCGCGTCAAGGGGTGGACCCAGGCCGAAATTCTGGGTCGGCACTTTGGACTGTTCTATCCACCGGTGGCGCGCGGGGATGTCGCGCAGCAGGCCGAACCGCGCAATGCCCTGGTACGCGAAGCCGCCAGTCTTGGCTTGATCGGTGCCGATCAGGCGGGCGTTGAAACGGTGATGACCTGTGCCGCGGACAGCGAATGCGCGCATGTCGACCGCGTCCAGATCCAGCAAGTCCTGGTCAACCTTATCCGCAATGCACTTCAGGCGATGGCGGATTCGCCGCGCCGGCGATTGACGATCACGACTGCGTTCGTTTCCAAGGATTTGCTTGAGGTGACCGTCGCCGACACCGGGGTCGGCATTGCCCCAGAAATGGCTGATCGGCTGTTCCAGGCTTTTGCCTCGACCAAGCAGGATGGTATGGGGCTGGGTCTGTCGATTTGCCAGACGATCGTCGAGGCGCATGGCGGGTATATTGGGGCGGATCCCGTGATGGGGGGCGGTACGGCGTTTCATTTCACCTTGATGCGGAGCATGCCTCATGCCGGATAGGCACCCAGACAAGCGCGTTATCCATCTGGTCGACGATGAGGATGCGATCCGGCGCTCGGCCGGGTTTCTGCTGCGGACCGCGGGATTCGAGGTGCAGACCTATGCGTCGGGCACCGCATTCCTCGCGGCGGTAGGCCATGCCATGCCGGGGTGCGTGTTGCTGGATATTCGGATGCCGGGGATAGACGGGCTTGAGGTCCAGCGCCTGCTCAACGAACGCGGGATCGCCTTTCCGGTGATCGTGCTGACCGGGCATGGCGATATCTCGTTGTCGGTGCGCGCGATCAAGGCGGGCGCGGTCGATTTCCTGGAGAAGCCGTTCGAGAAGACCGCGCTGTTGCACGCGATCGAAGAAGCCTTCACGCGGTTGGCGAACACGCAGGCGCAGCAGTTGAGCGCGATCGAGGCGAGCGTTCGCCTTGCCGCGTTGACGCCGCGTGAGCGCGACGTGCTCGATGGGCTGGTCAACGGCCAACCCAATAAGATCACCGCCTACAAGCTTGGCATTTCGACGCGCACGGTGGAGGCGCACCGGGCAAACCTGACGCACAAGCTGGGCGTGCGTTCGATTTCGGATGTGCTGCGGCTGGCGTTTGCCGCGCGGCTCCATGCGCCGTCGGTCGAATGAAAGCCGACGTTCCTGCGACCGCCGCGCACGTCAGCCCAGGAGCTGGCCGACATGCCGCGCGATCTGCGTATTTTCGTGCGAGGGCAGCACGCGCTGCGCGATCGGCCCGGCAAAGGCGAGATCGGCTGAGATAGCGGCGCGCACCGCTGCGTCATGCTCGCCAATGCCGCCGGTGAAGACGATCAGATCGGCACCGCCCAGCACCACCAGCATCCCCGCCATCTGCTTGGCGACCGAGCGGCAGAAGATGGCGAGGGCGAGCGTCGCGGCGGCATCGCCCGCTGCGTGCAGCACGCGCAGGTCGCTCGAGCGCCCCGACAGGCCGAGCAGGCCGGATTGGCGATCGATCAGCGTTTCGATTTCCGCTGCATCCAGGCCGCGTTCGCGCATCAGATAGAGCAACAGGCCGGGATCGATATCGCCGGTGCGCGTGCCCATTACCACGCCGCCCGAGGGCGTGAGCCCCATGCTGGTGTCGACCGATTGCCCGCCCAGCACAGCGGTGACGCTGGCGCCATTGCCGAGATGCGCGATGATGAGGCGATTGGGCACGGCATCGCCCAGTTGCGCGAGGATCGATTCGCACGACAGGCCGTGGAAGCCGTAGCGCCGCACGCCTGCATCGCGCAGCGCCTTGGGGATGGGCAGCGTGGCGGCGATGGCGGGGAGGCTGGCGTGGAAGCCGGTGTCGAAGCACGCGATCTGCGGCACGCCGGGATAGCGCGCCTGCGCCAGCGCGATCATCCGCAGTGAGGCCGGGCCGTGCAGCGGCGCGAACGCGGTTGCCGCCTGCAACCGCACGAGTACGCCCGCATCGATCAGCACCGGCGCGAACAGGTCGATGCCGCCATGCACGATGCGGTGGCCGATCGCATCGGGCTGCCCACCGTCGATCTCAGCGAACACGGCGGCATCGACATCGGCATGTTCGACTTCGCCCGTGGACAGTTCGACCACCGCATCGCCGACCGCATAAACGCCGTATTTAACCGAGGACGAGCCGCCGTTGAGCGTGAGGACGCGCTTGCTGCTCACCGCGTCCATTGCCAGTCGCGCACTTCGGGCAGATCCTCGCCATGTTCGGCGATGTAGAGCTTGTGGCGCTCGATCATCGTCCAATAGCGTTCGGTCTCGGCCTGCACGCGCTCCCGCAGGCGCGGGATGCGTTCGATCGCGTCGAGCGCCAGGCGATAACGGTCGAGATCGTTGAGCACGACCATGTCGAATGGCGTCGTCGTGGTGCCTTCATCCTTATAGCCGCGCACATGAAAATTGCGGTGGTTGGCGCGGCGATAGGCGAGCTTGTGGATCAGCGACGGATAACCGTGAAAGGCGAAGATCACGGGTTTGTCGGTGGTGAACAGCGCATCGAAGGCGCGCTCGTCGAGGCCGTGGGGATGCTCCGATTGCGGTTGCAACACCATCAGATCGACGACGTTGACGACGCGGATGCGGATGTCAGGCACGAATTGGCGGAGCAACTGCACCGCCGCCATCGTCTCCAGCGTGGGCACGTCACCGGCGCAGGCCATCACCACATCGGGGTCGCCCGGATCACTCGCCCATTCCCACGCGCTTGCCCCCGTGGTGCAGTGGCGCACGGCGTCCTCGATGCCGAGCCATTGCCACTCGGGCTGCTTGCCCGCGACGATGACGTTTACATAATTGCGGCTGCGCAGGCAGTGATCGGCGACCGACAACAGGCAATTGGCATCGGCGGGCAGATAGATGCGCACCACCTCGGCCCGCTTGTTGGCGACATGATCGAGGAAGCCCGGGTCCTGATGCGACAGGCCATTATGGTCCTGCCGCCAGACATGCGAGGTCAGCAAATAATTGAGCGAGGCGATCGGCCGCCGCCACGGGATGCCACGCGTGACCTTCAGCCATTTGGCGTGCTGGTTGAACATCGAATCGATGATGTGGATGAAGGCTTCGTAGCACGAGAACAGCCCGTGCCGCCCGGTGAGCAGATAGCCTTCGAGCCAGCCCTCGCAGAGATGCTCGCTCAGCACCTCCATCACCCGGCCGTCGCGCGAGAGGTGCTCATCGACCGGCTCGACCTCGGCCATCCAGGCCTTGCCGGTGACGTCATAGACGGCCTGCAACCGGTTGGAGGCGGTCTCGTCGGGGCCGAACAGGCGGAAATTGGCGGCCTCCAGATTGAGCGCCATCACATCGCGCAAGAAACCGCCGAGCACCGCCGTCGCCGCCGCCTTGACCGTGCCATGCCCGCTTTGCGCGACGGCGTGGGCGCGGAAATCGGGGAGGATCAGCGGCACGAGCAATTCCCCGCCATTGGCGTGCGGGTTGGCGCCCATGCGGCGGTGCCCGGTCGGCGCGAGCGCCGCATAGTCCTCGCGGAACTTGCCGGTCTCGTCGAACAGCTCGGCGGGGCGGTAGCTCAGCAGCCACTCTTCGAGCTGGCGGAGATGCTCCGGGTCCTTGAAATCGGCGATCGGCACCTGGTGCGCGCGCCACGTACCTTCGACCCGCTTGCCATCGACCATTTTGGGGCCGGTCCAGCCCTTGGGGGTTTGCAGCACCACCATCGGCCAGCGCGGGCGCTCTTCCCCTGCGGTGCCGTCGCGCGCGGCTTTTTGAATCGCGTGGATTTGGGCCAAAGTCGCGTCGAGCGTTGCGGCCAGCGCCTGATGGACCGTCTCGGGATCATCCCCAATCACGAAATGCGGATCGTAACCATAGCCGCGCAGCAGCTCGGTCAGCTCCGCGCGGCCGATCCGCGCCAGCAGCGTGGGGTTGGCGATCTTGAAGCCGTTGAGGTGCAGGATCGGCAGCACCGCGCCATCGCGCGCGGGATTGAGGAATTTGTTGGAATGCCAGCTCGTCGCCAGCGCGCCGGTTTCGGCCTCGCCATCGCCGACGACGCAGGCGACGATCAGATCGGGATTGTCGAACACCGCGCCGTAAGCATGGGCGAGCGAATAGCCGAGCTCGCCGCCTTCATGGATCGACCCCGGCGTCTCCGGCGCGACATGGCTCGGGATACCGCCCGGCCAGGAGAATTGGCGGAACAGCCGGTCCATGCCGCCACGGCTGCGCTCGATCGCGGGATAACGCTCGGTATAGGAGCCTTCGAGATACGTGTTGGCGACCAGCCCCGGCCCGCCATGCCCCGGTCCGATCACCGCGATCATGTTGAGATCGTGTTCGACGATCAGCCGGTTGAGATGGACATAGAGCAGGTTGAGCCCCGGCGTGGTGCCCCAATGGCCGAGCAGCCGCGTCTTGACGTCGGCCAGCGCCAGCGGGCGATCGAGCAGCGGGTTGGCGCGCAGATAGATCTGCCCGACCGACAGATAATTGGCAGCGCGCCAATAGCCGTGCATCCGCCGCAGCAGATCGGGCGAGAGCGGGCCCGAGACTGGCGGAGCGCCAACGGGCGCGCCGGGGCCGGGCGAGGCGGGGAGCGGATTGGTCATGGAAATTCCTGTGCTGCGCGCGGTCTGGCGGCGTTTATGCCCTCGCGGCGCGCGGGGCGGCAGCTTCGGGAAATACGCGGGCGGGAGGAGGCACAGGGTTTGGCCGAACGTTGCGACCCACATTTTGCGGTGGTGCAACGAATGACATTTATGTACAAATCCTGGGTTAAGGGAGAAAGTAATGTCAGATTTCAACGTGAAGGACTTGGATCGCGAAAGCGCCGTCGACACCCGCCCGGTCTGGAACACGCCGACAGTGGTGGTCGCGGACATCAACACGCTCACCCAAACCGCCGGGTTTCCTGATTTCGACGCACCGACTTCGTTCGGTAACGCTTCGTAGTAAATTACCAGCGCGTTGTCGTGTGAGCGAATGTGCTGCTTAGCCACGGACAGTAGCATTGAGTGGTGGGGCGCACGGCGTTTGCATACCGATACTCCCTTTTCCGTTATATGTGGGGCCTCCTGAGCTGAAGGGAGGCCCGGTTCGGTTGTAACGGATGGGACTGGGTTCGCCCGTACCTGCAGACAATGGGCGCGTCGGCACGGCGCCTGCGAATAAGGAGTCGCCGTGTACGCGATCGCGGGCATCGTTCATCTTGATCCCGGTGCCGTCGCCAACGCCGAAGCGGATGGCGAGGCGTTGCGTCGCGCCTTGTCCGGGGCTGGCTATCCCACCATAGAGACCCGCACCCACGCCGGCGCCACTTTTGCGGTCGCGCGTGATGCGTGGGTGGCGGGGTGTCGCAAATCGGCGACGCTTGCCAACGATGGCGACCGGTTGACCGCTTTCGTCGGGCGCCTCGATAATGTCGCGGCGCTCCCGACCCAGCCTGACCAATCCACGGACCCGGCTACCATCGTCGCCGACGCGCATCGGCGCTGGAACGACCAGGCACCGGCGCACCTGTTGGGTGATTTCGCTTATGCGGTGTGGGACGCGCGGGACCGCCGCCTGCACCTCGCGCGCGATGTCGGCGGATGGCACATCCTTTATTATTTGCGACAGGCGGATCGCGTAGTGTTCAGCGATTCGCTTCCGGTGCTGCTCGCGCTTGCCCCCGATGTGCGTCGGCTCGACCCGCGCGTGGTTGTTGACGTGCTGGTCGATGGTCTGCCCCCGGTTGGTCGCACGATCTGGCGCGATATCCACGCCGTCGCCCCCGCCAGCATTGCGGGCTTCGCGCGCGGTGGCGATGATACACGACGCTATTGGCAGTTGCCGCAAACCAGCCTGCGCTTTGCCCGCGACGACGACTATGTCGACGCCGCGCGCGCGTTGCTGGACGAAGCCGTGCGCTGCCGCTTGCCGACGCACGGTGCGGTCGGCATCGCGCTTAGCGGCGGTCTCGACAGTGCCGGGCTGGCGGCGACGGCGGCTGCGGTCGCGCCTGATACTGCGGTGTTCGGCTTTACCGGCGTGCCGGCGCCCGGTGTGGTGCTGCCGCACAGGCCGCATCAATATACTGACGAACGCCCGTATGTTCAGGCGTTGAGCGAGCGGATTCCCGCGTTGCAGGTCGCTTATGCCTCGAGTGCGGTGGATGTCGAAGAGGACATCAATGCCGCAATCGTTGGGCTTGCCGGGATGCCGCTGAACAACACATTGAACGCCGCGTGGCTCAGCCCGGCTTATGCGGCGGCGGCGCAGCGCGGCGTACACAGCGTGCTGACCGGCAGCTTTGGCAACATCACGCTCAGCTATGACGGAACCTCGCTGCTGCCGGCGTTGCTCGACCAGGGCAGGCTGATCCGCTTTGCCACGGAGCTGGCGGGGCTCGCCCGGCGGGGCGGGAATTCCGCCTACGGCCTTGCACGCAGCGCGATCGGCAACAGCCGCTATTTCAGCCGATATCGCAAGATGCGTCGCGATCCCGGCTTGTGGCCGCGTCAGCGCCTGGAATGGGCCTTTCTGGCCGACGGTTTTGCCGAAAGCGTGGATTGGCTGCGCTATCAACTGGAAGACGAGGCATCGATTCCCACAAACGGTGCCGATCATCGCGCCTGGCATATCAGCCGCAGCCAGCGGCAACGCCATCTACACGCGCCGTTGCAGCGCTATTGGCGTGCCGAATTTGCGCAGCCGCTTGCCGACCAGCGTTTGATCGAATTTTGCATGGCGATTCCGCTGGAACAATTTTTGCGAGGTGGCGAAACGCGCTATCTCGCCCGGCGCGTGCTGTCGGACCGGTTACCCGCAGCAATCGTGCAAAACCGGCTGCGCGGGCGTCAATGCCCAGAAGCCGTGCAGCGCGTTACGGCGCGGGCGTCGCACCTTCTGGCTGAACTGGATCGGTATATCGCATCGCCCCTGGTGCGGCATTGCCTGGATGTGGTGAAAATCCGTGCCCATCTGAGCCGGATCGGCGATACGGTGCCGGGCGAGGTGGCGCGGGTCCAGTATCTGCACCGCGCGCTGCAACAGGTGCGCTTCCTCGATTATCTGGAGCAGCTTGGCGCCACGCTCTGACCGGGGTGGGGGTCAGCGATAGCCGAGTCGCTCCATCCATTGTGCGTGGCACGCCTCGATCTTCGCCGCCTGCGCCGGGGAGAGCGTGTGGCGCCAGCCGCCGACACCTCCCGTGCGGAAAAACATCTGCATCGTCGCAGGCCGTTCGGTGAAGCCCTTGGCGATTTCCTGGCGCTGCAACTGCTCGAACCGGCTGGCGGCAACGGCCCCGGCAAGGTGGGCAGTGTCGGCGTTTAAGCCCAGCGTCGGTGCGATGTCCTCCAAAATGGCCGACAAGTCGTCGTGCATCGCCTCATACCGCACGACGCGCACCGGGAAGGCACCCGCCGCACCGTCCGGGGCGATCCAGCTTTCGACGTGTTGGCTCCACGATCCAAGCGGCTGGCAAAGCTGGCGGTTCATCCGATCGCGCGATGCCGCCATGTCGACACCCGGCGTGCATAGGAAATCCACCGCCCGTGCCAAGGGCCATTGCCGGTGATGGGCAATCGACACCGCCACGTCACGCGGATCGCGCACGATATACACCGCGCCCAGGGTGGCGTCGGCTGGAAATAGCGGCTCATCGCCCGCACGGACATAGGCTTCGTGCGCCTTGCACAACAATGGCGTGCGTTGCGCCCGTGCCAGATCGCGGAACACCGCCGGGCGCAGGCGCTGCACTTCCGCATCGGTAAGGTCGGATGCCGCCACCCCGGCATATCGGTCGAACACCGTGCGCGATGATGCAATCAGGTCGCCGTCCAGCCGATTGATATCGACCGATGCGCCGCCACGGCGCAGGCTGGTCAGCGCCGCGCGCATCCAGGTGTTGCCCGATTTCGGGTAGGAGGCGACCCAATATAGCCGCGCTGCCGCGTGTTCCGGCACTTCACACCCCGCCATAGCGGCGCAGCAAGGCCGACAGGCCTGCCGCGAATGACGGCAATTCGGCCAGATCGTCCGGCACCGGCAGCGACAATTGCGGCACCGATGTCGCCAGCGCGCCAACGGTGTTAAACATCGCGTGTCCGTTAAGCGCCTGGCCGATGGGCAAGCGATAGACGGCTTCGTTCACGGCCTGCAGCGCCTGGAACCGGTCGGCATATAGCAGTGGTTGTGCGGTGGAGTGCCGCTCGCGGCGCAGGTGGCAGATCACCGCCAGCGGTCGCGGATCGGGGCAGAACGCGTTGCCGACCAGATGTTCGAATTTCTCGGCATCGCCGGTGCTGCGCAGCTTGCGTCCCGGCGGCAGACCCAGCGATGTGAGCGCATCGCGCCACAGCTTTTGGCCCGGAAAGGCGGGCATGATCTGAAAGCCGTTGGCGGTGCGCGCGGCGATCGCAACATCATCGGCCAGCAGCCGGGCACCGCGCCCAACCATCGCCGCCGCCAGCGTTGATTTGCCGCTGCCCGACAGGCCGGAGAACGCCACTGCCCGACCGTCGATTTCGACACAGCTTGCGTGCAGCGGCAACTCGCCGCGCTGATGGCACAAAATGCCGATCACGCTGCCAAGCAAGAACACACCGATGTCCGGCGCGCCGGGCGCCATTTGCGGCGCGATCTCGACTTCGCGCCCATCGCGCACCACGAACGCGGCGACGCCCGGAATTTCGATACGGGCGCAGCCGTTGCGGTCATGCGCAACCAGCGCGCCAAGCGCCACCGCATCTTCCAGCGGCGCCGCTTCGCCCAAACGGAAGGTGATATCGACCGGGTTCGCCGGGTCGTCGCCTGGCAAACCGGGCAGCTCGAGGGCGCTTGCCACTCGCCATCCGAAGATACGGTAGCGTCGGAAAATGCCGCGATCCACCTGCGTCGGGGCGGGCATTGGATCAGGCATCGACGCGAACCAGCCCTTCCTTCAGCCAATTCCGCAACAACGCCAGCACGTCGGCGCGGATCTGTTCCGAATTTCCCTGAAAATCGGCGACAAGGTCGGCAATCAGCGCTTCGCCCGTCAGCCCCGCATCCAGCCTCCGCCAGACCGAGCTCGCCACTGCATCCAGCGCATAATAGCGGCCCTGTTCGGCGCTCATCAGTACGACATCGCCATCGAGCTCGGTCGACAGCATGTCGGGATTGGGGGTGATCGACCCAATAAGCAGCCCGTGGTCGGTTTCGAAATTTTGCATGAACACCCTTTTGCAATTTTGCCCGTTTTCACCACAGGTAGAAGCGTTGCGCAACGCGCGGTACAGGCGTGCCCTAGGTACTTCCCGCCCCTCGACCCCATCGCAGCCCCGTTGCATCCCACACAGCGCGCACCCGGGAGCCAACCGATGACCGTCGAACGCCGCTTCAGTCGTCGTGCCACCTTGATCGGGGGCGGGGCGGTCGTGCTCGCCGGAGTGGGGGCGGCGGCGCTTGGCTATCGCGAGCTGGCGTCGCTCGACGGCTATGATGCCGCGGTCGCGCAGAGCCGCGCCGCGTTGGCGGCGCAGCCGGTGGCGCGCGATCTGGTGCGGTTTGCGACACTTGCCGCCAATGGGCACAATACCCAGCCGTGGCTGTTCCGCATTGGCGAGAACCGCATCGACATCCTGCCCGATCGATCACGCCGGACGCCGGTGGTGGACCCCGACGACCATCATTTGTTCGTGAGTCTCGGCTGTGCGGCGGAAAATCTGGCACTGGCCTCGGCGGCGGCGGGGTTGCCGTGCGAGATCGGTTTCGATACCGCGAGCGGTACGCTGTCGGTGCGGCAGCAGCGCGGCGCGCCGGTCGCGTCGCCGCTGTTCGCCGCGATCCCGCACCGCCAATCGACGCGCGCGGTGTATGATGGGCGCGCAGTCGCGCCGGAGGTGCTGCGGCACCTGGCGCAGGCGGCGGTGGAGCCGGGGGTGTCGCTGGTGTTGCTGACCGATCGCCCGCGCCTCAACCAAATGCGCGATCTGGTGGTGACGGGCAACAGTGCGCAACTGGCCGATGCTGCGTTTCTGCGCGAGCTCAAAAGCTGGATGCGCTTCACCCCGCAGCGCGCGCTGGCGACCGGCGACGGGTTGTTCAGTGTGACATCAGGCGCGCCGGTGCTGCCTGAATGGCTGGTGCCACTGCTGCTCGATCAAGTGTTCACCGCGTCTTCGGAAAACGCCAAATATGCGCGCCAGATGGCGTCCACAGCGGGGGTGGCGGTGTTCGTCGGCGATCGTGCCGATCCCGAGCATTGGGTGCGGGTGGGGCGGGTGTGCCAGCGCTTCGCGTTGCAGGCGACCGCGCTTGGGCTGCGCCATGCGATGATCAACCAGCCAGTCGAGGTGGCGCGGTTGCGACCCGAACTGGCGCGGTTGATCGGCGCGCCGGGCGCACGGCCCGATCTGGTGATGCGCTTCGGCTATGGCGCAGGGCTGCCCTTTTCCGCGCGGCGGCCGGTCGAGGCGGTGCTGGCCTGAGGTGGCTACATGTGCCCTTGGTTCTCCTGCGAAAGCAGGAGCCCAGAGCAACACGGCACGCGCCTGCAACCCCGGGCCTCTGCTTTCGCGGGGGTACGCATGGTTGATAGCCGTCGCTTGTAGGTAATTCCCGACTCTGCCGGAGCCCGGCAATGGCGGGTATCCTTGTGTCCAAATCGCCAGCCGGGGAACGATCATGCCTGCGAACCAACCGATCCGCCATGTCGTCGTGCTGGGGCATCCATCGCCCGGCAGCTTCAACCATGAAGTCGTCCAGCGTTACTGCACAACGGTCCACGAAAACGGGCAGGAGGCGGTGGTGCGCGATCTCTATGCGCTCGATTTCGATCCGTGCCTGCGCGTCGGTCGCCTGCCCGGACATGCCAGCGGCATGTCCGCCGATGTCGCGCATGAACTGGCCTTGTTGCGGCAGGCGCAGGTGATCGTGTTCGTCTATCCGATCTGGTTCGGGATGCCGCCCGCGATCATCAAGGGCTATGTCGACCGTGTGCTGGGTGTGGCGCAGACGCCGTCCTCGATCCGCGACCATCGCCCGGATTCGGTGCTGGTCGGCAAATCCTTCGCGACCTTTTCGAGCTCGGCGACGACGCGGATCTGGCTGGACGAACAGGGGCAGATGGAATCGATCCGCCAGGCGTTCGATCGCTATTTGATGGGCATTTTCGGGTTGCGCGATGCGGGCCACGTCCATTTCGGCGCGATCGTCGAGGATATGGAGCCGCGTTTCGTCGCCGAATGCCTGCTCGAGGTGGAAACGCAGGCGCGCAAGATTTGCAGCGAAGTCGCTGCGGCGCGCCACGCCGCGCACGCCCAGGATGCGGTTGCGGCGTTCACCGGCGACTAGGGCGGGATGACGTTACGTTGATCCGGCAAGCCCCTCCCCTTCGGGGGAGGGGGTGGGGTGGGGCCTCTCCCCGCGTGCGTCGGTCTCGGTGAGACGGATACGCCCCACCCCCAGCCCCTCCCCTGAAGGGGAGGGGGGAGTCCGTCAAACGTCATCACACTCCAAGAGTCTGTTTGGAAATTCGCTCTTTCGCGAATTTCCAAACAGACTCTAAGCGAGTGTTTCCGCCAGGCCGCGCAGCCAATCGCCGACCGCCTGGATGCGAGGGGTGGCGTGGGTGTCCTGATGCGTCACCAGCCAGAAGGTGCGCGTCAGATGTACGCTGTCGCCGAGCACGGGCACCAATGCGGCATCGCGCGCGGCGATGAAATCGGGCAGCACGCCGATGCCCGCGCCCGCGCGGATCATCGCGTGCTGCACGGTGATGCTGGTGCTGCGCGCGCGCGCCACGAGGCCGTCCTGAATTTCCGACAGATAATTGAGTTCGGGCGCGTGGACGTGTTCGGGGACATAGCTGATCAGCGCGTGGCCGTGCAGGTCGGCGGCGCTGGCGACCCGCGCGTGATCGGCGAGGAAGCCGGGCGTGGCGTAGAGCCGCAGCCGGTAATCGGAGAGTTTGGTCGCGCGCAATTGGCGGTTGCGCGGGCGCGCGAGCATCACCGCCATATCGGCCTCGCGCCTGGAGGGGTTGAGGAAGCCCGAGGCGGTGATCAGGTCGATCCGCAAATTGGGTTGGTCGCGGCGAAAGGCGGGCAGAGCGGGGGCTACGATATGCGTGGCGAGGCCCTCGGCGATGCTCAGGCGCACCTGGCCCGCGAGCGCCGCGCTGCTGGGGTCGACCTCGGTCGCGGCGAGTACCGCAGCCTCGATCGTCTCGCTGTGGACCAGCAGCGCCTGGCCGATTTCGGTCAGGCGCCGTTCGCCGCCGATCGTCTCGAAGATGGCGGTGCCGAGCCGCTGCTCCAGCCGAGCGAGGCGACGGCCGACGGTGGTTACGTCCACCCCCAGCGCGCGCGCCGCGCCCGCCATGCGTTGCGCCCGCGCGACGGCGAGGAAAATGCGCAGATCATCCCAGTTTTCCATCGCTATCCTCATGCAAAAATGCACTGCCTAACAGCAAAGATGGAGGGTTGAATGCAAAAATGCTGGGTGGGATAGGGGGGTATAAGCTTTAGGAGAGCGCCATGCGGATCATCGACCACCACATCATGGGTCTAGCGAGCGGCACCGCCGCGCGGACGGGCGCGGTGTTCGATCCCAACACCGGTGCGGTGCAGGCCCAGGTCACGTTCGGCACGCAGGCCGATCTCGACGCTGCCGTCGCCGCCGCGCAAAACGCGCAGCCGGGTTGGGCCGCAACCAATCCCCAGCGCCGCGCGCGCGTGATGTTCGCGTTCAAGGCGCTGGTCGAAGCGCATATCGACGAACTCGCGCACTTGCTGTCGTCCGAACACGGCAAGGTGATCGCCGATTCCAAGGGCGACATTCAGCGCGGGCTGGAAGTGATCGAATTCTGCTGCGGCATTCCGCATGTGCTGAAGGGCGAATATACGCAAGGAGCCGGGCCGGGGATCGATGTCTATTCGATGCGTACACCCCTTGGCATTGGTGCTGGCATTACGCCGTTCAATTTCCCGGCGATGATCCCCTTGTGGATGAGCGGCGTCGCCATCGCCACGGGCAATGCCTTCATCCTGAAACCCAGCGAGCGCGATCCGTCGGTGCCGGTGCGGCTGGCCGAACTGTTCCGCGAGGCGGGGCTGCCCGAGGGCATTTTGCAAGTGGTGCACGGCGACAAGGAGATGGTCGACGCAATCCTCGATCATCCCGCGATCAGCGCGGTCAGCTTTGTCGGGTCGTCCGACATTGCGCATTATGTGTACAAGCGCGGCGTCGCGGCGGGCAAGCGCGTGCAGGCGATGGGCGGGGCCAAGAATCACGGCATCGTCATGCCCGATGCCGATCTCGACCAGGTCGTCGCCGATCTGTCGGGCGCGGCGTTCGGCTCGGCGGGTGAGCGCTGCATGGCGCTGCCGGTGGTGGTGCCGGTGGGCGAGAAAACCGCGGTCGCCTTGCGCGAAAAGCTGATCCCGGCGATCGCTGCGTTGCGCGTGGGCGTGTCGACCGATGCCGAGGCGCATTACGGCCCGGTGGTGAATGCCGCGCACCGCACACGCATCGAAAACTGGATCCAGACCGGTGTCGATGAGGGCGCGGAGCTGGTCGTCGACGGGCGCGGGTTCGAGCTGCAGGGGCATGAGAAAGGTTTCTTCATCGGCCCGTCGCTGTTCGATCACGTCACGCCCGACATGTCGGCCTATAAGGAAGAGATTTTCGGCCCCGTGCTGCAAATCGTCCGCGCCGACGATTTCGAACATGCGCTGCGGCTGCCGAGCGAGCATCAGTACGGCAATGGCGTCGCGATCTTCACCCGCAACGGCCACGCCGCGCGCGAATTCGCGGCGCGGGTGAATGTCGGCATGGTCGGCATCAACGTGCCGATCCCGGTGCCGGTCGCCTATCACACCTTTGGCGGCTGGAAGCGCTCGGCGTTCGGCGATACCAACCAGCACGGCATGGAAGGCGTGAAGTTCTGGACCAAGGTCAAGACCGTGACGCAGCGCTGGCCCGATGGCGGGGTTGGCGATGGGGCGAACGCCTTCGTCATTCCGACGATGGGGTGAGGCGGGTGCGGCGTGCGGCCTTGCCCTTCTTGTTGATCGCCCTGTGTTGCGGCGCGAGTGCCGCATCGGCGAGTGAATTGGTGGGGCCGGGCCGCTTCTGCGGCTATTCTCCGATCATCGACCTTGAAAAGGGTGAGCGAATCACGCCTCTGCAAGGCGGCATTCACGGCGGCAGCTTTCGCTGGGAGGGCGGCTTCGGGACGCTTGAAGTGCTCGGAATTGGATGGGCTGCTCCTCCCACAGGACCGAAGCTTGATCACCGTTCTAGCGCAGGGGCGATGGTTTATCGTCCGCGCTTCGACGATGGGCGCTATCGGATCGCGATCTGGAATGGCAGGGCTGGCGCGGCCTATTTCTCTTCGCCAACGCCTTTTACGGCGGCGCAAATGGCGGCGATCGACCGCGTTGCGCTTTTCCAGGAAGGAGAAGATCCTGGCAAATGCAACCTTCGGACCGTGTTTTCCTGGGAGTGAAAGCAGGGGAATGACCTTGCACCGGAATTCCTGCGCGCCGCTTGGCGTACCTTGTGGAATGCGGACATGCGTCTGCAATTGGTGTAGCACGGTCGCACCATGAGCGCTGCTCGATGAACCTCTTGCGCCAGGCCATGTTGGTGGGCGGCATCGTGCTGGTCGCGTTGCCGCTGGCCTGGGCGTTTCTGCCGCGCGCCACGGTGCCGGTGGCGGTGGCGCAGCCGGTGGTGGCGCCGGTTGGCAAGCGCATCGCGCTCACCTTCGATGATGTCCCGCGCGGGCCGGGCGCTTTCTACACGCCCTCCGAGCGCACCGCGCGGCTGATCGCGGCGCTCAGGGCGAGCGGGGTGGAGCAGGCGGCGTTCTTTGCCAATCCCGGGCGGATCGGCGCGTCCAACGATGGCGCTGCGCGGCTGGCGGCTTATGCGGCGGCGGGGCATGTGATTGCCGACCACAGTTTTTCGCATCGCGACTTGCGTTCGGTTTCGGCAGGCGCGTTTCTGGCCGATGTCGATCGGGCGGAGGGCTGGTTGAAGGGCAAGCCCGGCTATCGCCCGTGGTTTCGCTTTCCCGGGCTCAACCAGGGCGGGCGGGATCATGCCAAACGGCGCGCGGTGCTCGATGGGCTTGCCGCGCGAGGCTTGAGCGTCGCGTGGGTGACGGCGGACGGGTCGGACTGGAATATCGAGGGGCAGACGATCGCCGCGCGCAAGGCGGGCCAGGCGATCGACGAGGCGGCTCTGCGCGATCTCTATGTCGAGACGATGGTGCAATCGGCCGATTTCTCCGATGCGTTGATGCGCCGCATCACCGGGCGCAGCCCGCCGCAAGTGCTGTTGCTGCATGAAACCGATGTCGCGGCGCGCTATATCGGCGATCTCGTCGCTGCTTTGCGCCGCGATGGCTGGACGATCGTCACGGCGGATGCGGCCTATGCCGACCCGATCTATCGCCAGACCGGCGATTTCGACAGCGCCAACGGCACTTTGCCCGAGGCGATCGGGTGGCAGCAGCGCGTGTCCGGTCCGCTATATTATGCGCGCAACGACAAGCTGGTTGCCGACCGATTGTTCGCCGAACGCGTGCTGCACCGCACGCCCGTCGCCACGCCGCGCTGCCAGGTGAAACGCCATCCGTGGCGGCGCGTCTGTTTCCAGGCGGCCTTTGCGCCGCGCCGACCTTTACCCCCAGGGATTGCCGCATGACCGACCAGTTTGACTTAACCGACGACCAGCGCGAGATTCAGGAGCTCGCCCGGCGCTTCACCGCCGACCGCATCACGCCATTTGCGGCGGAATGGGACGAGAAGCACATCTTCCCGCGCGACACGATCAAGGCGGCGGCGGAGCTTGGCTTTGCGTCAATCTATGTCAGCGAGGAATCGGGCGGCATCGCGCTCGGGCGGCTGGAGGCGGCGCTGATTATGGAGGCGATGGCCTATGGCTGCCCGTCGACCAGCGCGTTCATCTCGATCCACAATATGGCGAGTTGGATGATCGATCGCTTTGGCGGCCAAGCGGTGAAGGACACATATCTGCCGTCGCTTGTCACGATGGACCGCATCGCCAGTTATTGCCTGACCGAGCCGGGCTCGGGCTCGGATGCCGCCGCGCTCAAGACGCGCGCTGTGCGAGACGGCGACCATTATGTGGTCAACGGCACCAAGCAGTTCATCTCGGGCGGTGGCGAGAATGAGGTGTATGTCACGATGGTGCGCACCGGGGCGGAGGGGCCAAAGGGCATTTCGTGCCTGGTGATCGAAAAGGACATGCCCGGCGTCAGCTTCGGCGCGAATGAGCGCAAGCTCGGCTGGCATTCGCAGCCGACCGCCCAGGTTATCTTCGAGGATGTGCGTGTTCCTGTGGATAACCTTGTGGGCGGCGAGGGCGAGGGCTTCCGCATCGCGATGATGGGGCTGGACGGCGGGCGGCTGAATATCGGCGCCTGCTCGCTCGGCGGTGCGCAGCGCTGCCTGGATGAGGCGATCGGTTATACGCGCGACCGCAAGCAGTTCGGCACCGCCATTGCCGATTTCCAGAACACGCAGTTCATGCTGGCCGATATGGCGACCGATCTGGAGGCGGCGCGCGCGCTGCTCTATATGGCGGCGGCCAAGGTGACGGCGAACGCGCCCGACAAGACCAAGTTTGCCGCAATGGCCAAACGGCTGGCGACCGACACGGGTTCGGCGGTGGCCGACCGCGCACTGCAACTGCATGGCGGCTACGGCTATCTGATGGATTACCCGATCGAACGCTTCTGGCGGGACTTGCGCGTGCATTCGATCCTGGAGGGGACCAACCAGGTGATGCGGATGATCATCGGCCGGGAGCTGACACGGCAATGAGCCCGCGTAGCGCCGATCATGCACTTCTCCGCGGCTCCGCGTCTCCGCGTGAACGGAAAGATTTGTTCGCGCGGAGCCGCGGAGATGATGCGAATGGGAGAAGCGGCGTGAGCGATGTTCAGACGAGTGTTGAAGGGCCTGTCGGCCGGATTCGGCTGAACCGGCCCAAGGCGCTGCATGCGCTGACCATCGATATGTGCGCGGCGATGCTGACGGCGCTTGATGCTTGGCGGGCCGATCCTGCTGTTGAAGCGGTGGTGATCGACCATGCCGAGGGACGCGGGTTTTGCGCGGGCGGGGACATTCGGATGCTCGCCGAAAGCGGGGCGAAGGACGGGGTCGACGCGCGGGCGTTTTTCCACACCGAATATCGGCTCAATCACCGGCTGTTCACCTACGCCAAGCCGACGGTCGCCTTCATGGACGGCATCACGATGGGCGGTGGGGTTGGGCTCGCCTGCCCGTGCGATTTCCGTGTCGCGACCGAGAACACCAAATTCGCCATGCCGGAGACCGGGATCGGCCTGTTCCCCGATGTCGGCGGCGGCTGGTATCTGTCGCGGCTACCGGGGCGGATCGGGCAATATCTGGCGCTGACCGGGCACCGGCTCGATGGCGCGGAATGCCTCGCGCTGGGGCTGGCGACGCATTATCTGCCGAGCTCCGCGCTGGCAGAAGCCAAGGCGAGGATCACGGCGGACCCGCAGGCGATTGCCGAGATTCTGGTGGATCTGTCGGTCGAAGCGCCGCCTGCGCGGTTGCTCGATCAGCGCGAGGCGATTGACCGTTTGTTCGCGTCGGACGTGCTGGAGGACATTTTCGCCGCGCTCACCGCCAAGGGCGGGGACTGGGCGACGCAGACGCTTGCCACGCTCGCCACCAAATCCCCGCAGACGATGAAGGTGTCGCTGCGCCTGCTGCACGAAGGCGCGATGATGCCGACCTTCGAGGACGAAATGCGCCAGGAATATGCGGTCGGCGCGCGCGTGGTGCAGCGGCATGATTTTCTGGAGGGCGTGCGCGCGGTGATCGTCGACAAGGATAATGCGCCGCGCTGGGACCCGGCAACACCCGAGGGCGTGACGCCCCATGTGCTCGACCAGATTTTTGCGCCGCTGTCCGATGCGGAGGCGTGGACGCCGCATTGAATTCCCCTCCCGCTTGCGGGAGGGGCTAGGGGAGGGCCTGTGCGGTGCTCGACCCTACAAGCCCTCCCCCAACCCCTCCCGCAAGCGGGAGGGGAGAAAAGGTAGAAGACATGACCGATTACGAAACGATCCTTGTCGAACAGCGCGGTGCCGTCACGCTGGTGACGCTCAACCGCCCGCAGGCGCTGAACGCGCTCAACAGCCAGATTCTGGCCGACATGCTTAGCGCGATGGCGGCGTTCGATGCCGATCCGTCGCAGGGCTGCGCGGTCATCACCGGCAGCGAGAAGGCGTTCGCGGCGGGCGCCGACATCAAGGAGATGCAGGCGCAGGGCTTTGCCGACATGTATGCCCATGATTTCTTCGTCGGCTGGGATCGCTTCACCCAGACGCGCAAACCCGTCATCGCCGCGGTCGCCGGCTATGCGCTGGGCGGCGGGTGCGAACTGGCGATGATGTGCGACTTCATTCTCGCCGCCGACACCGCCAAATTCGGCCAGCCCGAAATCAAGCTGGCGGTCTCGCCCGGCATGGGCGGATCGCAGCGGCTGACGCGCGCGGTCGGTAAGGCGAAGGCGATGGAGATGTGCCTGACCGGTCGCATGATGGACGCCGCCGAAGCCGAGCGCGCCGGGCTCGTCTCGCGCATCGTGCCCGCCGCCGATCTGGTCGAGGAAGCGGTCAAGACCGCCGCGACGATCGCGGCGATGGCGCCGTTGGCGGTCAAGGCGAACAAGGAAATGGTCAATGCCGCGTTCGACACCACGCTGACGACGGGCGTGCAGTTCGAACGGCGGCTGTTCCACGCGCTGTTCGGCACCGACGACCAGAGCGAGGGGATGACCGCCTTTGTCGAGAAGCGCCAAGGGGTGTGGACGGGGAAGTAGCTTCTGCTCCCCTCCCGCTTGCGAGTTTCAGGTCGGTCCGTCCCCCGGACGGACCTGAACGCTGCGGGGCAGCGTTCACCTGAAACTGGGGCGGGGGAGGGGCGTCCGGTTAAAAGCGCCCGGTCTAGTGCGCGATACTGCCCTCCCCCAGCCCCTCCCGCGAGCGGGAGGGGAGTGAGAAAAAATCAGGAGAGAGAGATGACACGGATCGCCTTTATCGGGCTCGGCAATATGGGCGGCGGGATGGCTGCGAACCTCGCCAAAGCGGGGCATGACGTCCGCGCCTTCGATCTGTCGCAGGACGCGCTCGATCGCGCCAAGGCGGCCGGATGCCTGCCTATGGCGAGCGTAAGCGAGGCGGCGGACGGGGCAGAGGCGGTGGTGACGATGCTGCCGGCAGGCACGCATGTCGAGGCGGTCTATGGCGATCTGCTCGCCGCCAGCCTGTCACCCGCCGCGATCCTGATCGATTGTTCGACGATCGATGTCGCCACCGCCAAGCGCGTGGCCGAGGCGGCGCGCGCCAAGGGGATCATGGCGGTCGATGCGCCGGTGTCGGGCGGGATCGGTGCGGCCAATGCGGGCACGCTAACCTTCATGGTTGGCGGCGGCGAGGAGGGGTTCGCGCGCGCGCAGCCGATCCTGGCGGCGATGGGCAAGGCGGTGATCCATGCCGGGGCGAACGGCACGGGGCAGGCCGCCAAGATCGCCAACAACATGCTGCTCGGCGCGACGATGGTGGCGACGTGCGAGGCGTTCCTGCTGGCGGAGAAACTGGGGCTCGCGCCCCAGACCTTCTTCGATATTTCGAGCGTGTCGTCAGGGCAGAGCTGGTCGATGACGAGCTATTGCCCGGTGCCGGGTGTCGGGACGGATACGCCCGCCGATCATGGCTATCAGGGCGGCTTTGCGACCGCGCTGATGCTGAAGGACCTGAAACTCGCCGCCGCTGCCGCGAGCGACACGGGCGCGGACACGCCGATGGGGGCGAAGGCGGCGGAACTGTATCAGCGCTTTGCCGAGGCCGGGCATGGCGGGCTGGATTTCTCGGCGATCATCACCGCGTTGCGGGGGTGAGGCGCTGTGCTCCTGCGCAGGCAGGAGCCCAGGGTTACAAACGCCGCGCCAGCAATCCTGGGCTCCTGCCTGCGCAGGAGCACCAAGCCCAGGCTCAAATCCGCATCGATCCCGTCTCCATGAAGCGCTGGTGCCAGGACAGCGCTTCGCCGGGCAGCGACGGCGACTGCTGGCCGTAGGAACCCACCCGCGCCCGCGCATAATAATCCGCCAGCATCGGGCGATAATCGGGATGCGCGCATTTCTCGATGATGAGCGCGGCGCGTTGCTTGGGGCTGAGGCCCCGCAGATCGGCGAGGCCCTGTTCGGTGACGATTACCTGCACGTCCTGGCTGATATGGTCGACATGGCTGGCTTGCGGCACAATCGCCGAGATTTTGCCGCCCTTGGCGGTCGATGGCGTCATGAAGATCGAGACATAGGCGTTGCGCGCGAAATCGCCCGATCCGCCAATGCCGTTCTGGATGCGCGAGCCCATGACGTGCGTGGAATTGACGTTGCCGTAAATGTCGGCCTCGATCAGCCCGTTCATGGCGAGGCAGCCGAGTCGGCGGATCAGTTCGGGATGGTTGCTGATCTCCTGCGGGCGCAGGATCATCTTGTCGCGGTAGCGGCCCATATCGGCATTGAGCCGCGCCGCCGCCTCCGGGCTGAGCGAGAATGCAGTGGCCGAGGCCATGCGCAGCTTGCCCGAATCGAGCAGGTCGAGCATCCCGTCCTGGATCACCTCGGTATAGGAGGTCATGTCGCTGAACGGGCCGTTGACCAGACCGGTCAGCACCGCATTGGCGATGTTGCCGACGCCCGATTGTAAGGGGAGCAGCGAAGCGGGAAGGCGCCCGCGCGCCACTTCATAGGTGAAGAATTCGATCAGGTGCCCGGCGATGGCATGGGCGGCTGCATCGGGCGCGGCGAACGGCAGATTGCGGTCGGGCGCTTCGGTCTCGACGATCGCGACGATCTTGTCGGGGTCACAACGGAAATAGGCATCGCCAATGCGATCATCGGCGCGGACCAGCGGGATCGGCACGCGATGTGGCGGCAGCGCGGTGCCGTAATAGATGTCGTGCATCCCCTCCAAAGCGGGGTTCTGCCAGCTATTGACCTCGAGGATCACCTTGCTCGCGCGGTCGAGCCAGGTCTTGTTGTTGCCGACCGAGGAGGAGGGAATCAGCGATCCATCGGCGCGGATGCCCGATATTTCGACCACGGCGGTGTCGAGCGGCCCGAGAAAGCCCTGCCACGCCATCGGCGCGACCTGGCTTAAATGCATGTCGAAATATTCCATTTCGCCGCGATTGATCTTCTCGCGCGCCACGGGGTCGGAATTGTACGGCAGGCGGAATTCGATGCCGTCGGCCTTGGCCAGCGCGCCGTCGAGCTCGGGCCCGGTCGAGGCACCGGTCCAGATGCGCACGCGGAACGGGTTGCCGGCGGCATGTTCCGCCTCGATCCGCGCGGCGAGCGCCAGCGGGACCGCCTTGGGATAGCCCGAGCCGGTAAAGCCGCTCATCCCGACCGTGCTGCCCGAGGTGATGAAGGCGGCGGCTTGATCCGCGCTCATCACGCGCGAGCGCAAGGCTTCGCAAGCGATACGGCTGGTGCTCATTCCATCCCCTTTTCAACGATTGTCGTGACGCCGTCGGCTACACGCGCAAAGTACGGTGAGCGCAAGCGCCCCGGATTCGCGGGCACATGCAATTTTTGCAACTGTCGATGCGGCCCGTGCCGCCGGTTTGTTTGACCGACGGAGCGGTTCCCCCTTCAAAGATCGGCGCAACCGCGCGACACCTTCATTTGCGGAACACACGGCGGACTCGGGCGGGGGGAAACACGATGCGCGTGATGGTGGTGGTGAAGGCGACCGAAGACAGCGAATCCGGCCTTTTGCCGACCAGAGCGGCAATGGCCGATATGGACAGCTTCAATCGGGCGCTGGTCGAGGCCGGTATCCTCCAGCCGGGCGGCGGCTATGGTCTGAAGCCGTCCGCTGCGGGAAAGCGCGTCGCTTTCGACGGTGCGGACCGCACGGTCATCGACGGGCCGTTCGCCCAGCCACGGGAATTGGTCGCCGGTTTCTGGCTGTGGACCGTCCAGGATATGGCGGAGGCGGTGGCGTGGGTGAAGCGCTGCCCCAATCCGATGCCGGGGCCAAGCGAGATCGAAATTCGCCCGCTTTATGAGGAGGAGGATTTCGTCTAACCCCCGCCCACGCTCCGCCGCTATTTGATCGGCTGCTTTTCCAGCTTTCGCGCCAGCGTGCGGCGGTGCATCCCCAATTGCCGTGCGGTTTCGGAAATGTTGAAATTGTTCTCGGCGAGCGTCTGGTTGATCCGCTCCCATTCGAGCGTCTTGATCGAGGTCGGGCGGTTGCCGAGCGGGATCGCCACGTCCCCAGCGCAGCCGCCCTCGGCTTTGGCGAAGGCGGCTTCGATATCGTCGGTATCGGACGGTTTGGGCAGATAATTAGAGGCCCCCAGTTTGATCGCCTCAACCGCGGTCGCGATGCTGGCATAGCCCGTCAGCACCACGATCCGGGTGCGCGCATCGTGTGCGTGGATCGCCTGGACGCAAACCAGCCCGGATGTGGCACCGAGCTTGAGATCCACCACCGCATAATCAGGGGTACGCACGGCAAGCGCAGCTTCGACCGCCGCCTGATCCGAAGCCAATTCAACGGTATAGCCACGCCGTTCGAACGAGCGCCCGAGTGTCTTGGCCAGAGCAGCGTCGTCCTCGACGATCAACAGATGCTTTTCGCTCATCGTTCGCCCCATTCAATGGCCGAGAGCGGCAGCGTGATGGTAACCGTTGCACCCCCCTCGGCGCGGTTGCGGGCATCGACCGTGCCGCCAAGCTTGCGCATCGCGTTGACCACGAGAAACAGGCCGAGGCCACTGCCGAGCCGCGCGCGCGTGGAATGATATGGCTTGCCGAGGTTGGCGAGCATTTCGGGGGTGAAACCAGGGCCGGTATCGCGCACCGCAAGCACCAGCGATGCCCCGTCGCGCGTCACGTCGAGCGCGATGGGCTGGCCCGATGCTTCGGCGGCATTGTCGAGCACATTCCAGATCACCTGTTTCACCGCAGTATCGGCGACGATCGCCATATCGACCCCGAAGCGATTGTCATAAGCGATCGCTTCGGCGGAATGCTGCGCGCGCCATTCAGCGACGACTTCGTCGAAAAAGCGCTTCACGCTGGTGATGGTCGGGTTTTCGCCGCGCGCCTCGCCCGCTGCGAGCAGGATGCCGGTGACGATCGCCTTGCAGCGCGCGAGCGCGACCTGCATCTCGCTGATTTCCTCGGCAAAGCTCTCCTGTGCCATCAATGCCGGGGCGTGGCGCCAATCGTTGACGATCACCGAGAGCGAGGCGAGCGGGGTGCCGAGTTCATGCGCGGCGCCGGTCGCGAGCAGGCCCATGCGCACGATATGGTCCTCCTCGGCGGCTTGCTGGCGCATCGTCGCGAGACGGGCATCGCGCGCGCGCAAATTGCTGTTGATGCGCGTGACGAAGGCGACGAGCAGCACTGCAACCAGCCCGAAGCAGATCAGCGTGCCGATCATATACAGATCGCCCCAATCGGACACGAAACGCGGTGGCAGCGTGAGTGGAACGTGGACTTCGACCAGCAGGACAAAGGCGGCGCTGGTGATGGCGACGAGCACCCAGCTCGACCATGCTTCCAGCAGCACCGCGCCCATCACCACTTGCAGCAGATAAAGCGAGATGAACGGGTTGGTCGCGCCGCCGCTTTGGTACAGCAACGCCGTCAGCGCGGCGACATCGAGCAGCAGGCTGGCGAAGAGCGCGCTGTTGGAATTGGTCACACGGCGCGACAATTGCGCCAGGCTGACGAGGTTGAGCAGGACCAGCGCGGCAACCACCGACAGCATCGGCACGAGCGGCAAGCGAATCCCCATGCCAAAGCGGACGAACAGGATCGTCGCGCATTGCCCGCACACCGCCAACCAGCGCAGGTTGACGAGCTGACGCATATTGTCGCGTTCGGTCGTGTCGAAGGGGGCGGGGGGACTCATACGCTGCGCCGCGACGGACGCAGCAGCAGCGCCGCAGCACCAGCCACCATCGCGGCCAGCGCGAACCATGTCAGCGCATAAACCAGATGGTTGTTGGTGAAACGCACGACCGTCAGGCCTCCTACCGGGGCTGTGGTGGCCGGCCCGGCATCGGCGTCGATGAAATAGGGCGCGACAGGACCGAGCCCGCGCGCCGTGGAGATGGCCGAGACGTCGCGCGAATACCAGCGGTTCGTCGCAGGATCATTATAGCGCAGGAAGGCACCCTTGGGTTCCGTCAGCCGCAACAGGCCGGTGACGGTGGCGGTGCCGCCCGGTAAAACCGCGTCGCGGCGGGGCACGAAGCCGCGATTGACGAGGACGGTAAAGCCGTGATCGGTGACGAGCGGGGTCATCACCCAGAAGCCGGGGCCGCGTTCGGTGACGGCTTGTACCAGGGTCGCACGGTCGTCGCGGTAACGGCCAGTGACGGTGATGTGGCGGTAACCGTCGCTCTCGTCGGTAACATGGGGCCAGCGTTGCGGGCCGGGAGCGGCGATAGCGGGGGCGTGGACGCGCTGTTCGACGCGCGCGATCAGCGCCAATTTCCAGGTGCGGCGCTCGATCTGCCAGATGCCGAGCGCGAACAGGGCGGCGCAGAGCGCCCCCGCGACGATCAGCAGCAGCGCGATCGTCGCAGGGGATCGTCTCATTGCTGGCTCATGGCCTCGGCAATGGCGGCAGGCATCATGTTGGCGTTCATGTGGTACATCACCCAGATCGACCCGGCGAGCGTGATGACGATCACGATGACGGTGAAGAGCAGCGCCAGGAACGACCAGCCGCCTTCGGCGGTGGTCGTCATGTGCAGGAAGAACACCATGTGGACGACGACCTGAATCGCCGCCATTGCGAGCACGATGACGGCGGTGGTGGTGCCATCGAGTTTGCCGGTCATGACGAGTGCGAAGGGAATCGCGGTCAGGATCACCGAGAGGAGGAAGCCGATCAGATAACCGCGCAACGAGCCGTGCGGGGCTCCATCATGCCCATGATCGCCGTGTGCGTGATCGTCATGGCCGTGGTCGTGGCCATTGGCCGAGGTGTGCAGCGTATCGGCGCTCATCCGAGCACTCCCATGAGATAAACGATGGTGAAGACGCCGATCCAGATGACGTCGAGAAAGTGCCAGAACATGCTGAGGCACATCAGGCGACGGCGGTTGGCCTGGCCCAGACCGTGCATCCCGATCTGCACGACCAGCGTGACCAGCCAGATCAAGCCGACGGTGACGTGCAGTCCGTGCGTGCCGACCAGCGTGAAGAAGGACGACAGGAACGCGCTGCGCCACGGACCCGCCCCTTCATGGATCAGGTTCGAGAATTCGTAGAGCTCGATGCACAGAAAGGCGAGGCCGAACAGACCGGTGACGATCAGCCAGCCCTGCACCGCGCGGACGCTGGCGCCGGGCCGCTCCATCGTCAGCATGGCGAAACCATAAGTGAGCGAGGAGAACAGCAGCATCGCGGTGTTGAGCGCGACCAGCGGCAGCTCGAACAGCTCCCTGGGGCCTTCGCCACCGCCATAGCTGCGACCGAGCACGGCATAACAGGCGAACAGGATGGCGAAGATGAGGCAGTCGCTCATCAGGTACATCCAGAAGCCCAGCATCGTGCTGGCGCCCTCAGGATGATGATGCTCTTCGACTTCGTAGAACAGCGGGGCTTCGCCGTTCGCGGTCGCTTCGAAGGTTTGCGCGCTCATGCCGAAACTCCTTCGCTGGCGAGAAGGCGGGTGCGTTCGTCCTCGGCGTGGATCACATCCTCGACCGGGATGTAGAAATCGCGCTTGTAGTTGAACGAATGGCCGATCGCGAAGGCGAAGATGCCAACCACCGAGATGACCGCCAGCCACCACATGTACCAGATCATGGCAAAGCCGAAGGCGACGCTGAGCCCCGCGAGGATGACGCCGGTGCCGGTGTTCTTGGGCATGTGGATCTTGCGGAAGCCGGTGGTCGGGCGGACATAGCCGCGCCGCTTCATGTCCCACCACGCATCATTGTCATAGACGACGGGCGTGAAGGCGAAGTTGTAGTCGGGCGGCGGCGACGCGGTCGACCATTCGAGCGTGCGGCCATCCCAGGGATCGCCGGTCACGTCGCGCAGTGCCTCGCGGTTGCGGAAGCTGACGTAGAACTGGACGAACATTGCGCCCGTACCCGCCAGGATCAACAGCGCGCCGAAGCCCGCGACCAGGAAATAGGGCTGCAGCGACGCATCGTCGAACTGGCTGAGGCGGCGCGTCACGCCCATCAGGCCGAGCACGTAGACGGGGGCGAAGGCGAACCAGAACCCCAGCACCCACAACCAGAACTGCCGCTTGCCCCATACACGGTCGAGCTTGAAGCCGAACGCCTTGGGCCACCAGTAATTGATGCCGGCGAACATGCCGAACACCACGCCACCGATGATGACGTTGTGGAAATGCGCGACCAGGAAGAGCGAGTTGTGCAGCACGAAATCGGCCGGGGGCACGGCGAGCAGAACGCCGGTCATGCCGCCGATGACGAAGGTGAGCATGAACGCGACGGTCCACATCATCGGCAGCTCATAGCGGATGCGGCCGTGATACATGGTGAACAGCCAGTTGAAGATTTTCGCGCCCGTCGGGATCGAGATGATCATCGTGGTGATCGCGAAGAACGAGTTGACGCTGGCGCCAGAGCCCATCGTGAAGAAGTGGTGCAGCCAGACGAGATAGGCGAGGATCGTGATGACGATCGTCGCATAGACCATCGAGGTGTAGCCGAAGATGCGCTTGCTGGCGAAGGTGGCGACCACTTCGGAGAACACGCCGAAAGCGGGCAGGATGAGGATGTACACCTCCGGGTGGCCCCAGATCCAGATGAGGTTGATGTACATCATCGGGTTGCCGCCCAGGCCGTTCGTGAAGAACTGCATCCCGATATACCGATCGAGCGACAGAAGCGCGAGCACGGCGGTGAGCACGGGGAAGGCGGCGACGATCAGGGTGTTGGTGCACAGCGACGTCCACACGAACACCGGCATTTTCATCAGCGTCATGCCCGGCGCGCGCATCTTGACGATGGTCGCGATCAGGTTGACGCCCGACAGCAGCGTGCCGACACCGGCAATCTGCAAGCCCCAGATATAATAATCGACCCCCACGTCCGGGCTGGCGGCAATGCCCGACAGCGGCGGCATGGCGAGCCAGCCGGTGCGGGCATAATTGCCGACGAACAGCGAAATCATCGTGATGACAGCGCCCGCCGTCGTCATCCAGAAGCTGAAATTGTTGAGATAGGGGAACGACACGTCGCGCGCGCCGATTTGCAGCGGCACGACGAAGTTCATCAGGCCCGCCACCAGCGGCATCGCCACGAAGAAGATCATGATTACGCCATGCGCGGTGAAGATCTGGTTGTAATGGTCGGGCGGCAGGTAGCCGGGGTTGCCGTTGAAGGCCATCGCCTGCTGCGCGCGCATCATCAGCGCGTCGGAGAAGCCGCGCACGAACATCACCAACCCCAGGATGATGTACATGATGCCGATCTTCTTGTGGTCGACGCTGGTGAACCAGTCGCGCCACAACATGCCCCAGGCTTTGTAATAAGTGATGACCGCGAGCAGCGCGAGGCCGCCAACGGCGGTGCCGGCAAAGGCGACGAGCACGGGGATTTCATGCAGCGGCAACGCATCGAGCGTCAGGCGGCCGAAGATCGGGCTGATCGACGGCGACGAAAGGGGAAGCGGGGACGTCATGTCAGAAAGTCCTTCGGTCGCCGGCGGTCGCCGGGACGTCTGTTGCGCGGGTGCCGGGCATGGCCATTCCGGCACCGGTCAGGCGTGCGCCGGGTTGCGTGGTGGCGGGGATCGGAGTCGATGCCGCCATCGGCATGGTCATCGTCTGGGTCGGATGGCCAGCGGTGTGATGCCCACCGGCATCGGCCTGCATCATCGCGCTCATGCAAATCTCGCCCGGGGCGACGCAGCGGTTGGCGGCGGCATCGAACAGGCCGGGGGTAACGCTGGCGAAACGCATCACCGGCGTGTTGGCGCTGGGCTTGACCAGACCAAGATACCCCTGCCGGTCGAGCTTTCCGCCACCGGCACGAACGCGCGCGACCCATTGGTCAAACGCACCCTGCGACACCGCGTGGAAGCGGAAGTGCATCCCCGAAAAGCCGTCGCCGCTGAAATTGGACGAGAAACCCGCATAGTTGCCGGGGTGGTTGACGACCGCGTTGAGCTTGGTCGTCATGCCCGGCATCGCGTAAATCTGGCCGACCAGCGCCGGAACGTAGAAGGCGTTCATCACGTTGGAGGCGGTCAGGTCGAATTGGAGCGGGCGATCGACCGGTGCGGCCAGCTCATTGACGGTGGCGATGCCGTAATCGGGATAGATGAACAGCCACTTCCAATCGAGCGCGACCACTTGAACGCGCACCGGCTTGGCCGAAGCGGCGACGGGCCGCGCCGAATCGAGTCGCCCGATCGGACGATACGGGTCGAGCAGATGCGTGCTGGTCCAGGTCACCGCGCCAAGGCAGATGATGATGAGCAACGGCGCCGCCCAGATGACCAGTTCAAGCGCGGTCGAATGGTGCCATTCGGGCGAATAGGGCGCGTCCTTGTTGGTCGCGCGGTAGCGCCAGGCGAACAAAGCGGTCAGCGCCATCACCGGAACGATGATGAGCAACATCAGCACCGTCGAGAAAATCACGAGGTTGCCTTGCTGCACTGCAAGATCGCCCGCCGGATCCAGCACAACGGCGCTGCACCCACCGAGCAAGGCAGGCGCAAGCAGCGCCAAGGGGCGGAGTAAGGGGGTTCGGGTCATGCGGGCGCAGATACGCGGGGGACACAGGGCCTCCCATTGGACACTTTGTCCAATCCCCGCTGCAGTGCAGCACGCTTAGAGGGGGCGTTCGGCGATCATGCCGGGAGTTCGAACACCGATGACTGCAGCCACCACGCCAACCTCGCGCGCGATCGAAGCCGATGCCGGCCGAATCAATGCCGAGCATGGCGAAATCACCTCGGGCGAAATCGCGATCGGCGTCATCATCGGGCGTACGTCCGAGTTTTTCGACTTCTTCGTGTATGCGATTGCCTCGGTGCTGGTGTTTCCGACGCTGGTCTTCCCTTATGTCGATCGTTTGACGGGGACGCTGTATTCCTTTGCGTTGTTCGCGCTCGCTTTCATCGCGCGTCCGATCGGATCGTTCCTGTTCCTGGCGATCGACCGGGCCTTTGGGCGCGGCACGAAGCTGACCATCGCCCTGTTCCTGCTCGGCGGCTCGACGGTGGCGATCGGATTTCTGCCCGGTTATGCCGAAGTCGGTGTTTATGCCGCGATCCTGCTCGGCCTGTTTCGCGTCGGGCAGGGCGTTGCGCTCGGCGGTGCCTGGGACGGTTTGCCCTCGCTGCTGGCGCTCAATGTGCCCGAGAATCGCCGTGGCTGGTATGCGATGATTCCGCAGCTTGGCGCGCCGCTTGGCCTGATGGTGGCAGCCGCGTTGTTCGCCTATTTGACGAGCAGCCTGTCGGCGGCGGACTTCCTCGATTGGGGCTGGCGCTATCCGTTCTTCGTCGCGTTTGCGATCAACGTCGTGGCGCTGTTTGCGCGGCTGCGCATCGTCAGCACCGCCGCCTATCAGGACATGTTCGAAAGCCGTGCGTTGCAACCCGCACCGGTGATGGAAACGGTTCGTGGCCAGGGGCGCACGATCGTGATCGGCGCGTTCGCCCCGCTGGCGAGCTTCGCCTTGTTCCATATGGTCACGGTGTTCCCGTTGTCCTGGGTGTTTCTTTACACCAGCGGTGGGCCTGAGCGCTTCCTGGTGATCGAAGTGCTGGGTGGTGCGATCGGCGTGTTTGCCATCGTCGCCTCGGGATATCTCGCGGACCGGGTCGGGCGGCGCTATCTGCTCGGGGCGTCGGCTGCCGCGATCGCGGTCTTTTCGGGTTTCGCGCCGCAATTGCTGGGCGCGGGTGAAATTGGCGAAGTCCTGTTCATGGCGCTTGGCTTCGGTTTGCTCGGCGTGTCGTTCGGTCAATCGTCGGGCGCGGTCGCGGCCAATTTCTCGGGCGATTTTCGTTATACCGGTGCGGCCCTGACGTCGGATCTGGCGTGGCTGGTCGGCGCGGGCTTTGCGCCGCTGGTCGGCCTGTTCCTGTCGTCGCAATTCGGGCTGGCGGCGGCGGGTGCCTATTTGCTGTCGGGCGCGCTGGCGACGTTGGCGGCCTTGTGGCTGAACCGGGAATTGGCCGGTCGCGCCTAAGGCGTCAGGCGGAGCCGTTCCACACCCGATGCAGTGCCGGATATGGCGCTTTATCGTCCCGGATACGATCGATCTGCGCCATCAGGACCGAAAGCGTCCTATAATAGTACAGAATCGTATCGAGGGAAATACCGGGTTTCCCACCTAAGGAGTTGCCCTCAATTCGGCCGGATGCGCGCATTCGGTAGATAGCAATGGTCCGTTGCGGTTTGCAGCGGGCGCGTTGGGGGGAGAAGCGCGCGTGGACTTAAGCGACCATCAATCCATGTCAGTTTGTGCCAATCCGAGTGTTGGCCAGGGTGATCGGTACCGTATCAGCATTGCGATCGATGTAGTGAACGCGCGTGCGCTGTGGAACGCGGCGTTGAGCCGCGGCCTGATGGCACCGGGTGCGACGTTTGAGGATGTGGTCGATACGATCGGTCCGAGCGACGATCCCGCGATTGTGGACTGCCTGGCGATGCTTGCTTTGCCCGCCGATTTGAAAGGGTGTTCGATCGAGGATTTCACGATCGACGCGGCGATTTCGCGCGGAATCGCCGATCCATCGGTGTCCTGGGCCGGCTTGTCCGCCACTGCACGCTGAACTGCGTGGTCGGGCGTGGCGAGTCGCCTCGCCCGACACTATCGGAAATTTCCGACAATAATTCCATTACAAGCTGAGTTAGGGTGAGATCTGCCGGGACCATTGGGGGCTGATGCGGGCAGATCTCTCTTATACTATAGAGCAATTTGTTAAATTTTCAAATACAGCGAAAATTATTTTATTCAGGCACCTGTTGCGGCAACGCCAAGTAACTTGTCCGATCCGTAGAGCGCCCCGTTGACGTTCAGCGTCAACGTACCGTTGGATGCGCTCACTTCCTGAACGGTTCCGTGCGAGTGGATGGTGACGGGCACGGGATTGCCCGCCGCATCGGTCGCGGCGATCGCCAGCGTGTAGCTGCCGGGCGCGGCGGTCGATCCGTCGGCGAGCTTGCCGTCCCACGACAGCGCACCCTGGATGTTCGCGGCCATCGGGCCCGTCATCACAACCTTGCCGGTGGAATCGGTAATCGACGCGGTGACCGCGGAGACCGGGCGGTCGGCGGTATAGGTCCAGGCGGCGGGCGTACCTGCGGCGAGGCCGGCGACATCCGAATTGAGCGTGACGCTGCGTCCGATCATGCCCGAAGCCTGAGTCAGGCCCTGGCTGGTAAGGTTGGTGAGGATCGAGTTCAGCGTGGCGTTCTGCTGCACCGATTGCTCGACCTGCGAATATTGCACGAGCTGCTGGGTATATTGCGAGGTGTCCATCGGGCTCAGCGGATCCTGATTCTGCATCTGGGTGGTGAGCAGCTTCAGGAACATATTGAAGTCCGCCTTGATTCCCGTCGCTGGCGCGGCGGCGGTGACCGCAGCGGCGGCGGATGGGGTGGTGGCGCCAACGGCAGTTGTCGTGGTCATCGGTCTGGGGCCTTATGCTAGGAAATCGACACGACCGCTGGTGCGCAGCGGCTGATAGGAATCGGGAATGGGCGGGGGCGCGGAGTCGCGTTGCTCGCCGCGCTGGTTAAAGGGTGCAAAGGGGGACTGTTGGCGCGATCCGGCAGTCTGGCCACCGGCGCCACTCCCCTGGAAATTGAGGCTGCCCGAGTCGGAGCGGACCCCCGCCTGATCGAGCGCGCGGGACAGATCGACGCTGTCGCGGCGCAGCAAATCGAGCGCGGCGGGGTTTTCCGCGCGCAATGTCGCCCGTAAATTGCCATCCTCGAACGCGATCTTGACCTCGATCCGGCCAAGGCTGGCCGGGCTGAGGTGCAGCGTCATTTCGTCCCCGCCCGCGCCGACGCGATGCGCGATTGCAACGCCGGTTTCGCGCCCGATCCGCCCGGGCTGCGCCGAAATTATCGTGCGCGGCGCTGGCGCGACGATCGGGCCGTGCGCGGTGACTGGCAAGGCGGGGATCATCGTGGTGGCAGGGGCCGATGTGGCGGCGCGGTCAGTCAGCGCGGTGTCGGGTGGTGCGGGGGCAAATGCCGGGGCGGCGGTCGCGACGGAAGCGGGGCTGGCGCCGGCAGGGGACGCTGGCACGGTGCCAGCACCGGGCGGGACGATGGCGGGAGGGGCGATGTCGCGCGAATTGGGGGTGTTGGGCGACGATGCGGGCGTGTCTTGCGGTGCGGTTGGCGGTGCTGGCGATGCCGTCGCGGCGAGCGGGAGCGCGCTTGCCGCAGGGACCGACGCGATGGCCTGCGGATTGGTGGTGCTCGGCGCGGGGCGGTCGCTTGCGGCCACCGTCTCGGCGGGAGCGGTGACGTGTCCACGCCGCGCCGGGCGCGACGCCTGGGGCGCGGCGGGGGACGCAGGAGCTTCCGTCAGCGCCGTTACAACCGCGACTGCCGGGGCCGTGGCTGCCATCGCCGTGCCCTGAGGGAGTGACGCAACGGTCTGCACCGCGATTGCGGGGGCGGGAGGGGCGGGTGGCTGATCCAGAGTCGGGGCAGCGCTTTCCGCAACCGGCGTGGTCGGCACGGGCGGGGTCGGCAGGGCGGGCGACGGCGATGATGGTGCGGGTGCGGTGGCCACCGTGGCGCTATTGTCCGCCGATGGCGTGGGCAGATGGGCCGAAGGTGCGGATGCGTCGGGCGCGGCCTCGCTCTTGCGAACCGGCGGCGTGGACGCGGCGGTTGCTACCGAAACGGTCGGACTTGGCGGGGCCGCATTGGTGGCTACGGCGGGAAGCGCGGTCGGTGTCGTTGTCGCCTCCACCGCAACGGGAGTCGGGAGGGGGGCGGGCGTGTCGGGGGACACCGGCACCGGCGCGGTGATGGTCGAGGGCGCCGCCGTCGGGATCGGTGTCGCCGTTATGGCGGGATCCGGCGTGGCGACGCGGGGTCCGCCGCTTTTAATTTTGGGGGATCGCGGCGTGGCGGTGGCCGGATTGGCTGTTTCCGGGGCCGGACCCTCGGCTACAGCTTCCACACTGCCGCGTATTGCGATCTGGGCCTGTTGCTGAACGCCGACCGACGCTTCGGCGACCGGCGGCTTTGCGGGCGTATCAGATGCGTTGGCACCAGCCGGAGTGGGCGAGGGTAAGGGGGCGGCATCGATCGGGCCGCTGGCACCGATGGTGATGGCGGGTTGTGCGGGGCTGGCCGCGCGGTCGCTGGGCAGCGGGCGTGCGTTGGGCGATTGCGGCGTCGGCGCGGGAGGGGGCGGGGCGAGCGGCGTCGTGGCGGGCACCGCGAGAGTGTCGCCGTTCGCAGCCGCCACCGTGGGCGCAGCGGTGAGGACTGCGGCTGGGGTTGCCATGATGGTGGCGGGCACGGTTGGCGCAGCTCCGGTCGCAGCGGTCAGCGTGATGGGAATCGTCGAGATTGCTGGGTCGGGCAGCGCTGGCTTGAGCACGGTCGCGGGCGCGTGGCCGAGCATTGCCAGCGCGGTGAATGCCATTGCGCTGCTGTCCCCGGTGGCGGTGGCGACCGGTAACGCCGGGGTGGCGGATGCGTCGGGTGAAAATGCAAGCGAAAGCACATCGCCCAACGTGGCGGCAAAGCCTTGCGCTACGACGTTGGGGCGACCGATCGCGCCGGGCAATCCGGCCATTCCGCTTCCGACGATCTCCATGCAGTCCCTTTCACGGCGTGCCCTTCCCTCCATTATAGGCGGGTCGCGGGCGAAGCGTGCTCAACTGACAGTGCCGAGTGCGCGAATGCGGGCGCGGGCGTGGATTTCGTTCTGCGATAGCACCACGGTCGATGGTCGCACGCGCTCGATGATCGAGCGGACGAACGGGCGCACGCTCGGGTTGGTGAGCAGGCACGGAATCTCGCCGCTCTCGGCCAGCCGATCATAGGTTTCGCGCACCGCCGAGACGAAACCCTGCAACGTCGAAGGGGCCATAGCGAGCTGGCGGTCGTCGCCCGTCCCGACGATACTGTCGGCAAAGGCGGCATCCCATTCGGGCGACAAGGTCACCACCGGAATGGCGTTGTCGCGCGTTTGCGCCACCGAAATCTGGCGGGCGAGGCGCGAACGGACATGTTCGGTCAGCATCGTCAGGTTGCTGGTCGAGGGGGAGGCCTCGGCAATCCCTTCCAGGATGGTTGGGATATCGCGGATCGAAATCCCCTCCGACAACAGGTTCTGCAGGATGCGCTGCACGCTCGACACCGAAACCTTGGACGGCACGATGTCGGCGACCAGCTTGGCGGCGTCCTTGTGGATGTCGCCGAGCAGCTTCTGCGTTTCGGTATAAGAGAGCAGATCCGCGATATTGTCTTTCACCAGCTCGGTCAGGTGCGTGGTGATGATGGTGCCGCAATCGACGACCGTCAGGCCGCGAAAGCCCGCTTCCTCGCGCAATTCGCGGTCGATCCACAAAGCAGGCAGGTTGAACACCGGCTCGCGCGTCGGTTCGCCGGGCAGGCCGGGCGCGCCGCCGCCGGGGTTGATGAGCAGCAATTTGTCGAGCCGCACCTCGCCGCGCGCGGCTTCGCTCTCCTTGATGTAGATGACATATTCGCTCGCCCCCAGCGCCATATTGTCGATGATGCGCACGGCGGGCAGCACGAAGCCGTAATCTGTCGCCATCTGGCGGCGGAGCGCGCGCACCTGATCGTCAAGGCGGGGTTCGCGCGTCGCATCGTTGATGATCGGCAGCAGCGCATAGCCGATTTCGATGCGCAGCGCATCGATCGCCAACGTCTGCGCGATCGGTTCCTCGACGATCTTGACCGTCGCGGCTTCGGTCGCTTCGGCCATCCGCTCGGCATTGGCGGTGGCGATTGCCTTGCGGCTCATGCTCCAGGCGAGCCAGCCCGACAGGCCGGCAAAGGCGGCGAACGGCACGAACGGCAGGCCGGGCATCAGCGCCAGCGCGCCCATCAGGAAGGCGACCATGCCGAACGCCTTGGGGAAGCGGCCGAGCTGTTCGCCCAGCGCATTGCCCGTCTTGCCGCGCGCGCTGCCCTTGGACACCAACATGCCCGCCGCGACCGACACGATCAGCGCTGGAATCTGGCTGACCAGGCCATCGCCTGCGGTGAGCACGGTATAGCTGTGGAACGCCTCTGCAACCGGCACGCCGTGCGAGAAGACGCCGATGCCGAGCCCGACGATGATGTTGATCGCAGTAATCAGCAGGCTGGCGACGGCATCGCCCTTCACGAATTTGGAGGCACCGTCCATCGAGCCGTAAAAGCCGCTTTCGGCCTCCACCTCGGCACGGCGCTCCTTGGCTTGTTCTTCCGAAATCATGCCGGCCGAGAGATCGGCATCGATCGCCATCTGCTTGCCGGGCATGGCGTCCAGGCTGAAGCGCGCGGCGACTTCGGCGATTCGGCCCGCACCCTTGGTGATGACGACGAAGTTGATCACGATCAGGATGGCGAAGATGGTCAGGCCGATGATCGTCTCGCCGCCCATCAGGAATTCACCGAACGCGCCGATCACGCCGCCTGCCGCTTGCGGCCCCTCATGCCCGTGGCCCAGGATCAATCGGGTCGAGGCGAGGTTGAGGCCCAGGCGCAGCATCGTCGCGATCAGCAGGATCGTCGGGAAGGCCGAGAGTTGCAGCGGCTTTTCGATGAACAGCGAGGTCATCAGGATCATCACCGACAAGGTGATCGACAAAGCGAGACCAATGTCGAGCAGCCATGCCGGGATCGGCAGGATGAGCATCCCGATGATGGCGATGACGCCGAACGCCAGCGCCAGATCGCGTCCGGCGCCAATCCGTTCGAGCAGGCGGGTAATCGGTTCGGGCAGGACCATGTTCACGGAGCGGGCGACACGGCAATACCGGCCTCGATGAAGGTCTTCAGCTTGTTGCGCATCGTGCGCACCGAAATGCCGAGAATGCCCGAGGCCGAGGTGCGGTTGCCGTGGCAGCGTTGCAGCGTTTGCAGGATCAGTTCGCGCTCGACCTCATCCACGGTACGCCCGACCAGCCCTTCGATTTCGAGTCGGCCTTCGTGGGCGCTATGGTCCTGCGCGAGTTGCGACCCGTCGACCAAAACGATGTCGCGTGCCTCGATCCGCGCCCCGCGCGCGATCAAGACCGCGCGGTGGATGGCGTCTTCGAGTTCGCTGACATTGCCGGGCCAGCCATAAGCCTGCAGCACGCCTTCCGCCGCATCGCTGAGCGGGCGCGGGGACAGGCCATCGGCGTCGGCGAGGCGGTGGGCAAAGTGCCGCGCGAGCAGAGCGATATCCCCGCGCCGCGCGCGCAGCGGGGGCATTTCGATCCGGGCAAGGCCGAGGCGCGCGAGCAGGTCGGCACGGAACGCCCCCGCCGCGACGCGCTGATGCAGGTCGATCGTGGAGGTGGCGAGAACGCGCGCCTGCACCGCCACCGCGCGGTTGCCGCCAACACGGCGGATGTGATGTTCCTGCAATGCCGAGAGCAACCGCGCCTGCGTCCCTGGCGACAGGGCACCAACCTCGCGCAGCAGGATCGTGCCGTTGCCAGCCTTTTCGAAGCGACCGATCCGCAACCCGAGCGCGCCGGCAAAGGCACCTTCCTCATGCCCGAACAGTTCCGAATCGACGATTTCAGGCGCGACGCCTGCGCATTCCACGACCAGGATCGGGCCGAGCCGCCCCGATGCCTCATGGATGGCGCGGGCCATCAGGCCCTTGCCGGTGCCGGTTTCGCCGACCAGCAACACCGGCGACGCGCTCGGCGCGACCGCCAGCGCCAGGTTGCGCGCGCGCACCAGATCGGGCGCGTCGCCGAGAATTTCGACCGATCCGCGTGCCACCACCGAGGCGATGGCGGCGGCGATCAGCGCGCGTTCGGGCGGCAACGGCAGATAGTCGCGGGCACCCGCCCGGATCGCCGCAACCGCTTGCTGGGCCGAGGCGTTGATGCCGCAGGCGATGACGGGGACCGCGAAACGTTCTTCGCGCAGATGCTGGAGGAAGCCACGAATATCGGCATCGACGTCGATCATCACCAAATCGCCACCGCTCATCCGCAACAGCGCAATCGCTTCGGAAGCGTCGTCCGCCATCGTCACGTCAGCGCCTGCCGCGCGCGCCAGATCGGCGGCGAGGCGAAATTCCGAACCCGGCGCCCCAACCAGCAGCAGGCGTACCGCGGGAGCCATTCCCTTCATCGTTCACCCCGCACGATTTCGGTCAGCGTCACGCCGAGCGAACCGTCGATCAGCACGACTTCGCCACGCGCGATCAGGCGGTTGTTGACGAAGATATCAACCGGCTCCCCGACGCGACGATCGAGTTCGACGACGGTGCCGACGACGAGCTGAAGCAGCTTGCCGACCGGCATACGCGACCGGCCAAGCACGGCCTGCACTTTGACGGGCACGTCATAGACGGCCTCAAGACCTTCGGCCGTGCTGTTGCCGCCCGGCGCGCGATTGGGTTCATCGTCAAAGTCGGCGATGAAGGGCTGTTCGGTCTGCGCAGGCTGATCGATCGCGACCAGCGAGGGTTCGGAATCCATAGGCTGTTCCATCTTATGAGTTCATCCATTGCCGGATTACGGAGGCGGATTCGGGCGGACTCTCCGCGATCGTCGAGCCGATGCGTTTGAGTGCCGAAAGTTTGATGCGGCCATCGACCTGGGCGAGCGCGATTTCCTGATCGAGCAGGTGCTGTTCGCCGCCCAGCGCGGCGATTTGCTGCATTGCTTCGGCGTCGCCATCGGCCGCGCGTGCGGCGAGCGCCAGGCGTTCAGGATCATTGCCAAGCTGCGGTGCCTGGTTCGCCATAATGGCCGGCTCGGCGGCGGGTTTGGGCCGCAACATGCGCAGGACAATGATGCCGACCACGGCGATCACCACCAGTTCGAGCAGCGAGAAGACCTTGTCCATCGGCAGCAGCGAGAGGATCCCGCTCTTGTTTTCAGCCAGTGCATCGCCAGCGGTGAAGGGCATACTTTCCACCACAACGCTGTCGCCGCGCTTGGCATCGATCCCGGCGGCATTTTCGACGATACGCGTCAGCCGCTGGATCTGGGCGGCGGGCAGGCCCTTGGGGCCGCCATCCACCATCACCGCGATCGACAACCGCTTGATCTGCCCGGGCACGCGTACCGTTACGGTGTGGGTGCTGCTATTCTCATAGGTGGTGTCTTCGGAGTTTTGCGTGCTCGCGGTCTTGCGCGTGGTGCCCGATCCCGTCGCGGTGGCCTGTGCGTCGGGCAATTGCGCGCCGACCGAAGCCTGCGGCGCGACCCCGTTATTCTCGGCATTCTGATCGCCCGATTCGACCGTGGTCTGGTGGCCGATGACTTGCTTGTCGGGGTCGAACGCGGTGGTTTCCTCGCGCGTCTGGTCGCGGTCGATCAGCGCGGAAACCTCCGCGCGGACCTTGCCCATGCCGACGATCGGGGTGAGCAATGATTCGATTTCGTCGCGCAATTTTGCTTCGGTGGCGGTTTGGCGCTCATCGGCTTCGGCACCGCCTGCTGACCCGGTGTCGCCCGCGCGGGCAAGCAGGGCACCGGTCTGATCGACCACCGACACCGCTTCGGGCGCGAGTTCGGGCACTGACGACGCCACCAGATAGCGGATCGAGGCAACCGCTTCGGAGGACAGGCGCCCTTTGGTCTTGACGGTAACGGCGGCGGTCGATTTGCGGCTTTCGGTCGCAAACATCGCGCGCTCGGGCATTACGATGTGGACGCGTGCCTTGGATACGCCATCCAGGCTTTCGATCGATTTGGCGAGTTCGCCCTCGATCGCGCGCGTTTCGTTCAACTTGGCGCGTGAGGCGGAAACGCCGAAACTCTGTTCGTTGTCGAGCACGTCATAGCCGATCTTGCCACCAAGGCGATCGCCCGCCATCGTCATGCGCAATTCGGCGAGCTTGTCCTGCGGCGCGAGGATCGAGGTGCCGTCGGCGGACAGGCGATAGTCGACGCCCTTTGCCTTCAGCTTCTCGGTGATCGATTGGGCGGCGGCGGGGTCAAGATCGGTGAACAGAAAGCCCATCGACGACGTCGATCCGCGCGTTGCGACGAAGGCGAGCGCGGCCAGCACGGCCAGCGCCACACCGGCCATTACGGCGAGCCGTCTTACGCCCAATTGCGAAAAGAGAGTGCGCGCTGCGTCCAAAGTGTGTCCCGATCCTGATCGTCGGGGCGAACCCCCATGACTATCTTATAGGATGGAGACGGGCGGCAATTTCTGCCGGGCGGAAAAAATTGCCGGGTGATGGTGTCCGGGTAGCGTAGCGTCAGGCGGAGGGGTCAGGCGACGGGCGGCGGCGCGAGCAAGGGGGCCAGTTCGTTTTCCACCGCCGCGCGCCGGGCGGCCTGATCGAGCGCGAGGCCACCTTGCTCCCAATCGATCAACGCATCGCCGGGATTGAGCGTGGCATCGGGCACGACCCCCAGATGGAGCTTGCGGCGGTCGGCCGCCTGGCGCTGGGCGACACGCGCCTCGACCGCTTCGACCAAATCGGGGTGGACGCGCACCTGCAATTCGGTGCCGCGCGCGACTTGCTGCAAGACCCGTCCGATACCGTCATCGATCAGCGCGGCAGGATCCAAAGCGAGCGCGCGCCCCGCGATGAAGGCAGCCGCCGCCAGGGCGACATCGGTCGCATCGGCGACGAAGCGGCGCGTCATGTCGGTAAAGCGCGCGTCGATGGCGTCGATCGCACCGTGCAACGCATCGATTGCGCACAGCAAGGCCGCGTCGCGTTCGGTACGCGCCTGGGCAAGCCCCGCCTCGAACGCATCCGCCCGCGCGATTGACAGCGCGTTCTCATGGTCGGCGTTGCGGGCGTCGAGTTCGGCGCGCAGCGCGGCCTGATCGAGCAGGGAATCGGGGATGTCGAACGGTGTTGGCGCCCCCGCCGTGAAGACACGGTCGAAGGCGAAGCGCTCGACGCTGTGAAAACTCATGCGCGTATTTCCTTCACACAATCATCATGTCGTCGCTCTTGGGATCGACAAGCGTGATTTCGCCGGCATCGGCCAGCGTCTTGGCAAGCCGCACGAGCGAGGATTGTGCCTCCTCGCAATCGCGCGCGCGCACCGGGCCCATTCCCGCCATATCCTCGCGCAGCAGCTTGGCGGCGCGTTCGGTCATGGTGCCGAAGAACAGTTTCTTCATTTCCTCGGGCGCGCCCTTCAGCGCCAGCGCCATTTCGCGCTTGTCGGCATTGCGCACGACCACGGCAATCGCGGCGGGCAGCAGATTGCCAAGGTCCTCGAAGGTGAACATCAGCGCGCGAATACGGATGGCGGATTCGGGCGCGCGTTCGTCGAGCGCGGCGAGCATCTTTTCCTCGGTCGAGCGGTCGAGCGCGTTGAACATGTCGGCCATCGCTTCATGCGGATCGCGCTTGTTGGAGCGCGACAGATTGGCCATGAATTCGGTGCGCAACGTCTGTTCGATCTCCAGGATAACCTCTTTCTGGACGGTCTCCATCCGCAACATGCGCATGATGACATCGACCGAAAATTCGCTCGGCAATTCCGACAAGACGCGCGCGGCATGTTCCGAGCGCAGCTTCGACAGGATCACCGCGACGGTCTGCGGATATTCATGGCGCAACCCTTGCGCGAGCACGGTTTCGCTGACGTTGGAGAGTTTGTCCCACATCGTCCGGCCCGACGGGCCACGGATGTCCTCCATGATGTCCTTGACGCGCTCGCCGGGCAGGATGCCCGACAGCAAGCGCTCGGTCGATTCATAGGAGCCGTGCAGCGAGGCCATGCTGGCGACTTCGCCGCTGAAATGCACCAGCAGATATTCGACGACCACCGCCGGGATGCGGCCAAGGCCGGCGATCGTTGCCGACAATTCCTTGATTTCGTCGACCGAAAGCTGCTCCCAGATGGGCGCGCCATGCTCTTTTCCGAGTGCGAGCATCAAGGCAGCGGCGCGTTGCTGACCGGTGAATCGTTTCATCTCAGGCGGTTCGCCTATTTGCGCCATCATGTTCACCAATTTTCCCCAGAAAATTCGTCGAAAGCACAGCCTTCGAGTGTCTCTCCCGTCTATTATAGGAAGAGTGTTATAGGGACGGCGGAGATGTCGGCGGATTTATCGAGTGGCCTGATCGGACTGAGTGTCATGACAGGCACCAATTCCTTTACGAGTTTTGGCGCGGCGCCGACCGTCGAATCCAAAGCCGTGCGCGTCGCCAAGGCGCAATTCACCACCGCCGCGACAACACCGCCGTGGAAGGAAACCGCAACCACGCTGCCCGTTTCGGCACAGGTTTCGGCGATCAAGGCGATGAAGACGATCGTCGACAAGCCTGCCACCGGCGCGGACGCGCTGCCCCCCGATGTGCAGACCAGCTTCACGGCCTACAAAGCGCTCGACCGGCTGCGGTTGCTGTCGGAGACGGCCGCCGCCAAGACCACCAACGATGCCCAGCGCGCTTCGCTGCAAACCGCCTTTGCCAAAGGGTTGACCGACCTGAAGGCGTTTCTGGCGCACGCCCCCAATGGCACCGCGATGGACCTGTCGTTCGCGCAGCCCGCGCGCAGCGTCACCAGCGTGGGGGTTCCGGCACCCGATGCCTATACCGTCAAGGGGCCCGAAGTCGCCGCGAGCCGGTCGGACCCGTTGCCCGGCATGACCGGGCAGGAGCAGTTCAAGATCACGCTCAACAAGCCGGGTGCGAGCGATACCGTCACGATCGATCTGTCGCAGGGGATACAGCCGCCGACGCTGGATTCGGTGTCGGATGCGATGAACAAGGCGATCAGCGATATTCCGCTGCGCAACCCCGATGGCAGCGTGCGGCTCGACGAAAATGGTCAGCCGCAGCCGCGCTGGCTGGTGCATTTCGTGCCCGATCGCGGCACCGATAAATGGGGGCTGACGCTCAAATCGCCTAACGGTGTGGACCGGGTTTCGATCGACCAGGTCAATGCCGCCCCCGCATTGCTGGTCGCGACCGGGCAATCCAGCGTCGTCCCGCTCGCGCTTGGGCAGACGGCGGTGCCGGGTCAGCCGGTGGTAACAACGCCGACCGCGACCCAGGTCTTCCGGTTCGACGATCCGGCGGGCGCGATGTCGCAAAAATCGCTCGCCACGGTCAGCGCGCTCGACCGCGTCGCCACCGAACAGGCGAAGATTCTCGGCAAGACCACGAGTTCCACCACCACCTTCAAGACCGATTATAACGGCGCGAGGGTTGCGACGACGACCAAGACGACCGCCGTCCAGGCCAATACCGATGCGGCGGCAATGGCCACCGATGCGCAGGGCAACACCTATGTCGTCGGCACGACGCGCGGCGATCTGGGTTCGGACCGCTCGAACGGGTCGGATACGCTGTTCCTGACGAAGCTCGATGGTGCGGGCAAGGTCGTTTGGGAGCGCGGGCTCGGCGCGGCGGGGGCGTCCACCGGCGCTGCGGTCAGCGTCGCTGCCAATGGCGATGTGGTGGTGGCAGGCACCGTTACCGGCAGTTTGGACGGGGTAAAGCATGACGGCGACATGTTCGTCGCGCGCTATAACGGGCTTGGCGACGAGGCATTTACGACCGTTGTTCCCGGCGTTGGCGGTGATGTCGCCAAGGCGGTTGCAGTCGGGGCGGATGGTTCGATCTTCGTCGGGGGTAAAAGCGCGACGGGCGGCGGCGATGCTTTTGTCGCCCGGCTCGACTCGACGGGCCACGTTGCCGATCGCCGCGCGATCGATTCGGGTGGAAGCGAATCGATCTCCGCTTTGGCGATCGGCAATGACGGCAATGTGCTGGCGTTGATGAACAACGGTGGCACCGCGCAAGTACGCAAGCTCGACGCCGGAGCATTGTCCAACGATCTGGGTACGATCGACCTGGGACAGGCCGATGCGCGCGCGCTGGCGGTGGCGAGCGACGGCACGATCGCGGTCGGCGGTGCGGCGCGCGGGGCGCTGTCGGGCACGCAAGTCAACGCCATGTCGGGCGGGCGCGATGGCTTTGTCGCGCGGATCGACAGCGCGCTGAGCGGCGCCGCGGTCACCTATGTCGGCAGCGCGCAGGACGATCAGGTCGACAGCGTCGCTTTCCTGGATGGCGCGATCTATGCGGGTGGCCGCACGGCGGGGGCGATCGGCGCGGCACGCTCGGGCACGGTCGATGCGTTCGTAACGCGGATCGACGGTACGACCGGCGCGGTCGCCAGCACCACGCAGTTCGGCCAAAGCGGGCAAACCGCGCAGCCCGTGCGCCTGACCGTCGCGGCGACGGGCACCAACAGCCTGGGGGCGCTCGGCTTTGGCAGCGGGACGATCAACCCCGAGGTTTCGCCCAAGCTGGTGACGCAGACCGCGCTGCGGGTAGGCGATTCCTTCTCGATCAGCATCGATGGCGGCACGGCGAAGAAGATCACCATCACCGCCGATGACACGATGAAGACGCTGTCCGATCGGATCGGCAAGCTCACCGGCACCAAGGGCAGTTCGAGCACGCCGCGCATCAGCGGCATGAAGAGCCTGCGGATTGATGCCGCAGCGGGGCATTCGATCGAGATCATCCCCGGCACGGGCGATCGCGATGCACTGGCGAAGCTGGGCATCGAGCCACAGCGGATCGAAACGCCGCTGCCGGTGGCCACAAATGCGCCCGTCGTGCGGCCAGGGGGGCAATATGGCCTGGACCTGAGCACGGCGCTGAATCTGACAACGGCTGCCGATGCCAAGGCGGCGTTCGGCAAGATCAAACAGGCGGTGTCGATGACGCAGACTGCTTATCGCTCGCTCTATTGGGACGATGGCAAGGCCAACATTGTGGACAATACGAAGAAGGCAAGGACCGGCACCGGAACCGCCTATCAGCAGGCGCAACTGGCCGGTTACCAGTCCGCGCTTGCGCGCCTGACTCCTGCCGCCACCGATACCACCCTTACCGTCGCATCGTTGCTCGGAGCCTAGCCTATGACCGTTCCTGCGATCCTGGCGGGCATCCGCACCGAAATGAAGCATTTGGCCGATCGGCAGCGCGTTATTTCGCAGAACATCGCCAATTCGGAAACGCCGGGCTTCAAGGCGCGCGATGTGGCAGCCCCCAATTTCTCTGCGCTGCTCGCGGCGCAGCAAGGGGGCGCGGGGGGCGGCGTGCCAGCCGTCGCAACGCCGACGGTGCAGTTGACCGCCAGCATGGCCGCGCTTGGCGCGCGTGCGCCGCTGGGGGCGTCGTCGATTCTCGATACCGATGTCAGCGAAACCAAGCCCGACGGGAATAACGTCACGCTGGAAGATCAATTGCTCAAAATGGGGCAGATCCAGGCTGATTTCGCGGCGGTGACCAACATCTATCGCAAGCAATTGTCGATGCTGAAAAGCGCGCTTGGTCACGGCGGGTAAAGCGACATCTTACGTCGGGGATTGGTTGGGCAGTAGCCATCGCCAAGGCCGCCACGGTCCGGTATAACGGGTGCCACCACCGCCTGTTTAACGAGATTCGAGCGTGACCATACCGTTTTTGCCCGTGTTACGTTGAAATTCTAAAGACCCCTTCGGGCGGCGCGTCGGGTTTGTCCGGCGCGCCGTCTTTTGTGAATGGACGAACCGCCCATGTCGCTGCCGCCTGCCGATCGTCGCGCTTTTCTGAAGACCTTGATGGCCGGTGGTGGCGCGGCGGCGGGGGGCATGTTTCCGTCGATCGCGCGCGCGCTTTCCATCCCGGCCAATCGCCGCACGGGAACGGTGATGGATGTCGAGCATGTCGTGATCCTCACCCAGGAAAACCGCGCCTTCGACCATTATTTCGGCGCGATGCCGGGGGTGCGCGGCTTTGGCGATCGCTTCGCCATTCCCGTGCCCGATGTCGGTGAGCGGCGCGGGGCGACGGTGTTCGTGCAGCCGAGCGAACATGCCGGGCCGCCCGACTGGATCGCGCCCTTCCACCTCGACACCAAGCGCGATTTCCGGCTGATGCGTCCGCTCGGCACGCCGCACGGATTCCCCGACAGTCAGGCGGCGTGGGACAATGGCCGCATGGGCGGCTGGCCCAAGGCCAAGCACGACCATGCGATGGCCTATTTCACGCGCGAGGACATTCCGTTCCAATATGCGCTGGCCGAGTCCTTCACGCTGTGCGACGCCTATCACGCAGCGCTGCATCTCAGCACCAATCCCAACCGGCTCTATATCTGGACCGGCACGCATGATGCGCAGGCGCGGGCCAATGGCCCCGCGATCGACAATGGTTATGACGGGCTGGAAGATCCGCGTGGCCACGGCGGCTATGCCTGGACGACCTATCCCGAGCGGCTGCAGGCGGCGGGCGTCAGCTTCCAGATCTATCAGCAGATGGAAGACAATTTCAGCGACAATCCGCTGATCGGCTTCCGCCGCTATCGCGATGCGCGCACGGCGACGTCGGGGCCTGGCGCCGATTTGATCCGGCGGACGCTGACGACGCGCGGGCTCGATCTGCTCAAGGCCGATGTGCTGGCCGACAAACTTCCCCAGGTCTCGTGGATCATCGCGCCGACGGCGGCGTCGGAACATCCGAGCGTCTCCACGCCGCTGCAGGGGGCGGATTATACCGCGCAAGTGCTCGATGCGCTGACCGCCAATCCCGAGGTGTGGGCCAAGACGGTGCTGCTGCTCAATTTCGATGAGAATGACGGGCTGTTCGACCATGTCCCGCCGCCCGCGCCGCCGGCGCACGATCCGCGCGATCCGGCGCGCTTGCTCGGTGGCACCACGGTGGCCGCTGAAGACGAATATCACCGCCATTCGCAAGATGAGGCGGATGCGGCGTATCTCGATCGCCCTTATGGGCTGGGGCCGCGCGTGCCGATGTATGTCGTCTCGCCCTGGAGCCGCGGCGGCTATGTTGCGTCCGAAGTGTTCGATCACACCAGCGTGATCCGCTTCCTCGAAACGCGCTTCGGCGTGGCCGAACCCAATATCAGCGCGTGGCGGCGCGCGGTGTGCGGCGATTTAACCTCCTGCTTCGATTTCTCGCGTGCCGATCGCCGGGCGTTCGCCAAGGCCTTGCCGCCGACGCGCGCGCTGTCCGAGCGTGCGGCCACGCTCAAGGAAACGCGCCCGCTGCCACCCGCCGCGCTCACCGCCCCGGTGCAAGAAGCCGGTATCCGCCGCCGCCGCGCGACGCCTTATCGGCTCGATGTGACGCTGGCGGTTGCGGCAGGGCAAGCACCGAGTTTGCTGCTGTCCAACACCGGGCGCGAGCGGGCAGCGGTGTTCCACCTCTATCCGCTGACCGATCTTGCGGGCGGGCCGCGCCGCTATACCGTTGGCGCGGGGCAATCGCTCGCGGCCGAGCTGCCGGTGGGCGCCGATGGGGCGTATGATGCGTTCCTGCTGGGGCCCGCCGGGTTCCATCGGCGCTTTACCGGGCGCAATGCGGGCTTCGCGCCGGTGCTGGAGGGTGAAGGCAAGCGGGTGCGCTTACGGGTGCGCAACCATAGCGATGCGCGGTTGACGCTGACGGTGCGCGATCTCGCTTATGGCCAGCCGCCGCGCACGCTGGAGGTCGCCGCGCACGCCGAACGCGTCGTGCCGGTCGATCTGTCGGGCAGCCACGGTTGGTACGATATGCTCGTTACCAGCGCGACCGAGCACGTTCGGCTTGCCGGGCATAAGGAGAGCGGCACCGAATCGTTCACCGATCCGGTCGCGCACGGCGCGGCTCCGCTGGTAATGGCGTCTCCCAACCCGGTCGCGTGAGTCCCCGCCCCGCAGAACTCGCGCGGCGTCGCGTTTAGCGCTTGCCGAGCGCGTAGGCCTGCGTTCCGTGCGTGAGGACGCGATCCTCGGGCAACAGCGTCGCGACCGCTATGTCGGACATGCCGACCAATTCCTCGTAAAGCGGCGCGAAATCGGTTTCGACCGTTACGCGCAGCAATTCATCGAAGCTGGGGATGACGAAATAATTCTGCTGGAAATCGTCGATGCGGTAGTCGGTGCGCATCACGCGATTGAGGTCGAAGGCGATACGGTTGGGGCTGGCATCGTCGAGCGCGAAGCGGCTTTCGGCGAAACTGGAGACGATCCCCGCGCCGTAAATGCGCAAGCCCTCGGGCTCGGCGATCAAGCCAAATTCGACCGTGTACCAGTATAGCCGCCCGAGATATTTGAGCGCATCGAGCCCCTGCGCGCGCTGCCCGCCGCGACCATAAGCCGCGAGATAATCGGCAAAGACCGGGTCGGCGAGCATCGGCACATGGCCGAACACGTCGTGGAACACATCGGGTTCCTGCAGATAATCGAGCTGGTCGGGCCGGCGGATGAAATTGCCCGCGACGAAACGGCGATTGGCCATGTGATCGAAGAACACGTCGTCGGGCACCAGCCCCGGCACCGCCACCACTTGCCAGCCGGTGAGCTTCATCAACCGTTCCGACAGTTCGTCGAAATCGGGGATGCCGGGCTTGGACAGCTTCAGTACATCCAGCCCGCGTAAATACGCGTCGGAGGCACGACCGGGCAGCAATTTGGCCTGGCGCGCGAACAGCGTATCCCACACGCGGTGCTCCTCCTGGGTGAAGTGCGCCCAGTCCTGCGGGATCGTCCAGTCTTCCGCCGCATTGGCGGGTGGGTGGTCAAGAACATGCGTTTCTTCGATCATTGGAACAGGGTAGCACAGGCGTGGCGGGGCAGGAAACGGGTTGCAGATGAAACGACTTGTGAGCGGGCTGCACCACCGGAATCGCCGATGAAGCCGCCGTCGAAACTGCTCTGGGCGTTGGAAGTGCCGCGTGGCGCATGGGGCCTCGCCTCGCTCGCAGGCGGGCGCGCGACATTGGCGCAGGCCCCGCGCGGTGATGGGCGAGCGATCTTGCTGCTGCCAGGGTTGTTCAACGGCGATGCTTCGGGGGTGTTCCTGCGGCGATATCTGCGCGGGCTGGGGTATCGCGCCGAGGGCTGGGGGCTCGGGCGCAATCTCGGCGCGCGGACGATTGGGCCGGATGGTGCGCGCCTGTTCGCGCGGATCCGCGCGCTGCATGACGAAACCGGTGCGCCGGTGACGCTGGTCGGGGTCAGCCTGGGCGGAATCATGGCGCGCTTCGCCGCGCACCGTCTGCCCGGCATGGTGCGCGAGGTCGTGACGATCAGTTCCCCCTTCGCTGGCGACCCGCGGGCCACCAACGTGTGGCGCGCGTTCGAACTGCTGACCGGGGAGCGTGTCGACGCGCCGCATGTGCGCGCGCAAAGCGCGCTCGTCGCGAAGCCGCTGCCCGTGCCGAGCACCGCGATCTGGAGCCGCAGCGACGGGCTGGTCAACGGCATGATTTGTCATGATGCCGCCAGCCGTGCGATCGAAGTGCGCAGCAGCCATATCGGGGTGCAGGTGCGCCCTGCCGTCTTGCTGGCGGTGGCGCGGGTGCTGGGCGGCGAGGCGACCTAGCGCACCCGCCGCCGATCAGGACTTATCGCTCGGCGTGGGGCCGATATTGGTCGCAATCGTCGCGATGTTGCGCACGACATTCCTCAAACTGGCGTTTCAGCTCGCGCCCCTCACGCGCTTCCTGCTTGCGTACCTTGCGGCCGTAATTGCGGTCCGATTCGGACTGGCTGGTGGTGGTCCAGTCAGCCGCCTTGCTGGTCGCCTTGACCGGAAGCGTGGCCAGACTGACCGCCGTTTTGGCAAGGCAGCCGCCGCCGAGTAGCGGGAGCAAGGCGATGACGGCGATGACGGACTTGCGCATTACTGGCCTTTCGTCTTGGCACGCTGGGCGTTGCGCGCATCGACGCCAATATAGGCGAAATCGGTAAAGAAGCCATCGATGCCGAGATTGAGGAAGCGCGTGATCTCCTCGGCCAGCTTGCCATGCACAACCGGATCGGCGCCGACGCGCAGCGATGGCGGCAGGAACATGTTTTCCGCGCGGAACGTCCACGGGTGGAGCCGCAGCCCCGCCGCATGGGCATTGGCGACCAGCGTCGAGGGAGCGGCGTCGCCGTGCTGGATCATGTCCTTATTGGGGCCGATCCCATAGGCATACGCCGCGACGGCCTTGAGCCCCTCGGGCGTCGTCATCGCGGCGTAGCTTGGCGCGGCGTTGTCGGCGGGGGCGCCGGCAGCGTCCATCAACTGGATCAGGCGCAGGCCGGTCATGGTGTGGAGCTGTTTGAGGTTGTTGACCTCGAACGACTGGATGAACACCGGGTCGCTTGGCTTGGACCAGCCCGCCGCCTGCAACTGCGCGACGAGGCGCGCTTCCATCGGATGGCCGATGTTGGCGAAATAGGTCGGATGCTTGGTCTCGGGATAGATGCCGACGACGCGACCGCCGACCGAATGTTTCTTGGCCAGCGCAATCACCTCGGCGAGCGTCGGCACTTCGAACTGGCCATCATATTTGGCATTGTCGGGCCGCACCTTGGGCAGCCGCTCGATCGCGCGCAGCGTCTTCAGCTCGGCAAGCGTGAAATCCTCGGTGAACCAGCCGGTGTGCGTTTCGCCGTCGATCACCTTGGTGGTGCGGCGCGCGGCAAATTCGGGATGCCTGGCGACATCGGTGGTCCCGGTAATGTCGTTTTCGTGGCGCGCGACGAATACATCGTCCTTGGTCAGCACCAGATCAGGCTCGATGAAATCGGCGCCCTGTTCGATCGCCAGCGTATAAGAGGCGATGGTGTGTTCGGGCCGCAGCCCGCTCGCGCCGCGATGCGCGATGACGATGGGGGAGGAGAGCGGCTTCACCGGCACAGTCTGCGCCATCGCGCCGGGCGATACCAGTATAAGCGCCGCCATACTGGCTATTCGCGTGCGCGCGATCCCTTTAAGAAGCGCAGTCGTACGCCGATATACGGAAACCAAAACATTCATAATCGTTACCCCAAGCTCAACGGGAGGCGAGCCCCAATGCATTTCACCATCAACGGCGCGGCCCATACGGCCGAGCCCGATATTCGTGCTTCGCTGCTCGATGTGCTGCGCGAGCATCTCGGGCTGACCGGAACCAAGAAAGGTTGCGACCACGGGCAATGCGGTGCGTGCACGGTGCTGGTCAACGGCCGACGGATCAATGCGTGTCTCACGCTGGCGGTGATGCATCAGGATGATGACATTCTGACGATAGAAGGACTTGGCGGCGCAGAGAACCTGCATCCGCTGCAGGCCGCCTTCATCAAGCATGACGGATATCAGTGCGGCTATTGCACGCCGGGGCAGATTTGTTCGGCGGTCGGGATGCTCGACGAGGTGGCGAAGGGCTGGCCTAGCCATGTCAGTGCTGACCTGGAAACGGTCACGCTCGATGGCCGTGAAATTTCGGAGCGGATGAGCGGCAATCTGTGTCGCTGTTCGGCTTACCCCAACATCGTCGATGCCATTGCCGAAGTCGCCGGGGCCGAGCGCGCATGAAGGCCTTCACCTATAGCCGTGCCGAAAGCCCCGAAGCTGCCGTCGCCGCCGATGGCCGCTTCATTGCCGGCGGCACCAATTTGCTCGATTTGATGAAGCTGCAGATCGAGACGCCCGAAAAGCTGGTCGATATCAGCCGGCTCGATCTCGCGCGGGTCGAGCGGCGCGGCGATGGCGGTCTGACGATCGGGGCGTTGGTGCCCAATAGCGACCTTGCCGCCGATCCTCAGGTGATTGCGGATTATCCGGTGCTGAGCCGTGCTTTGCTGGCCGGGGCCTCCGGGCAATTGCGCAACAAGGCGACGACCGGCGGCAATCTGCTCCAGCGCACGCGGTGCCCGTATTTTTACGATACGGCGATGGCGTGCAACAAGCGTAATCCCGGTGCGGGGTGTTCGGCGATCGACGGGTTCAACCGCAATCTCGCAATCTTGGGAACGAGCGAGCAGTGCATCGCCACCAACCCCAGCGACATGGCGGTGGCGCTGCGTGCGCTGGATGCGACGATCGTCACGCTCGGTTCTGATGGCGACAAGCGCCGCATCGCGATCGGAGATTTCTATCGCTTGCCGGGCGATACGCCCGAAATCGAGACGGTGCTCCGACCGGGCGAGCTCATCACCCATGTCGAGCTGCCCGCGCCGCCTGCCGGTGTGCACGCCTATCGCAAGGTTCGCGACCGCGCCTCTTATGCCTTTGCGTTGGTATCGGTGGCAGGGGTGGTCGCGGTTGTGGAGGGCAAGATCGCCTCCGCAGCGCTGGCGTTTGGCGGGCTTGCGCCGATGCCGTGGCGCGACCCGGCGGTGGAGGCGGCGCTGGTCGGGCAAGTGCCGAGTGACGCCGTGTTTGCGGCGGCGGCGGATGCGTTGCTCGGGGAGGCCAAGGGCCACGGCGCGAACGATTTCAAGATCCCGCTCGCGCGCCGGACGCTGATCGCGACGCTGCGCACGCTGACAGGAGCCGGTGCATGAGCGACTTCACGATGAATGCCGATCATCCCGGCCTCGCAATGGATCGCGGGGTGCAGGGCGTGCTCGGTATGGGCCTCGACCGTAGCGAGGGCGCGCTCAAGGTCAGTGGCGCGGCGCATTATGGTTATGAGCATCTGGTCGAAGGCGAGGTGGCCTATGGCTATCTCATCACCGCGCCCGCCGCGAAGGGTAAGGTAACGCGCATCGACACCGAGGCTGCGCGCGCGCTGCCCGATGTGCTCGACATCATCGTCGATGATCCGCGTATCCCGCGCCAGGCGGCGGCGTTCGGTCCGGCCCATGCAGGCAATGACGCGATCGACCATTGGGACCAGGTCGTCGGCGTCGCGGTCGCGACCAGTTTTGAGGCGGCGCGGGCAGCGGCGAAAGCGGTGCGCGTCGAAGTCGCCATCGAACCCGGCCATTTCGACACGATGGCCGATATCGCCAAGGCGAGTGGCCCGCCCAAGGATTCGCGGCTGCAGGACATTGCCAAGGGCGACATCGATGACGCAATGCGACAGGCGGCGGTGACGATCGACCAGGTCTATACCACGCCTAACCAGGTCCATGCCGCGATGGAGCCACACGCTTCAGTCGCGATTTGGAATGGCGATGCGCTGACGCTGCATTCCAGCCTGCAGATCCTGAAGGTCGCGCGGCCGGTACTGGCCAAATCGCTCGGCGTTGCCGACGACAAGGTGCGTATCCTGTCGCCCTATATTGGCGGCGGCTTCGGCGGAAAGATGCTGGGGCCGGATGCGGTGCTCGCCGCGATCGCCGCGCAGAAGCTGGGGCGACCGGTCAAGATCGCGATGGCGCGTCGGCAATTGTTCCACAATGTCTATCGCCGCACCGATACCCATCAGCGCATTCGCCTCGCCGCCACCGAAGACGGCAAGCTGCTGGCGGTCGGGCATGACAGCGTCATCAGCCAGGGCCCCGATGGCGGCTTCATGGAGCCGGTCGCATTGGGGTCGATCTCGCTTTACGAGGCACCCGTCCGGCATTTCAGCCACAAGGTCGTCACGCTCGACATGGTGATGGCGGGCGCGGTGCGGGCACCAGGCGAAGCGGTCGGCACGCTCGCGCTCGAAAGCGCGATGGACGAAATGGCCGAGGCGCTGGGCCGCGATCCGATCGATTTCCGCAAGCTGAACGAGCCCAAGGTCGATCCGATGACCGGCGCGCCGTTTTCGACGCGCGGGCTGGTCGCCTGTCTCGACCGTGGGGCGGAGGCCTTTGGCTGGGCCAAGCGTTCGGCCCGGCCAGGGCAGGTGCGCGAGGGTGAATGGCTGATCGGCATGGGGGTGTCGGCGGCGGTGCGGATCAATCTGCTGGTCGATTCGGAGGCGCGGGTGACACTGTCGCCGGGTGGTCGCGCGCGGATCGAGACCGACATGACCGATATCGGCACCGGCAGCTATACCATCCTCGCGCAGATTGCGGGCGAAGCGCTGGGGCTGCCGATGGAGCGGATCGATGTGATCCTGGGCGATACCGATTTGCCGCCGGGTGCCGGCTCGGGCGGGTCGTTCGGTGCGGCGAGTGCGGGGTCCTCGGTCGCGCTGGCGTGCGAGGATATCGTCGCAACCTTGGCCGAGCGGATGGGGGCCACGGCGCAGGACATGACGTTGAAGGACGGCCATGCCGTCGCGGGTAACCGGCGCGTGCCGCTCGCCGAACTGGTCGGAGTCGAGCCGCTGGTGGCGATGGGCAAGATTGCGCAAGGCTCCAACGCGCGGACCTTCAGCCAGGCGGCGCATGGCGCGCAATTCGCCGAAGTCGCGGTGAACGGGGTGACGGGCGAAGTGCGCGTGCGGCGGATGCTCGGTGTGTTCGAGGCGGGGCGCATCCTCAACGCCAAATTGGCGCGCAGTCAGGCGATTGGCGGGATGATCTGGGGCATCGGCTATGCGCTGATGGAGGAAGCGGTGCTCGACCAGCGCCACGGCCAGTTCGTCAACCATGACCTGGGCGAATATCACGTGCCGAGCCACGCCGATGTCCCACCGCTCGACGTGCTGTTCCTCGAAGAGATCGATACCCATGCCAACCCGATTGGGGTGAAGGGGCTGGGGGAATTGTCGATTTCGGGCGCGGGGGCTGCGGTGGCCAATGCGATCTACAATGCCTGCGGCGTGCGCGTGCGCGACTTTCCGCTGACGCTCGACAAGATTCTGGCAGGGTTGCCGGAGATGTAAATCCTCCCCGGCACGGGGAGGATTAGGAGAAGATGATGGCCGATAACGATTCCGTGCTGAGTGCCGCCCTGCAGTGGAAGGGTGCGCCGCTGGCGCTCGCGACCGTGGTATCGACCTGGGGATCGGCACCGCGCCCGCGCGGCAGCCATATGATTGTCCACGGCGATGGCCGGTTCGAGGGATCGGTTTCGGGCGGTTGTGTCGAAAGCGACATCTTGGCGACCGCCGCCGAGGTGATTGCAGGCGCGCCGTTTCAGCTCAAAAACTATGGCGTGGCCGATGCCGCCGCCTGGGAAGTCGGCCTGCCGTGCGGTGGCGAGATTTCGGTGCTGGTGCAGCCGGTGTCGGCGGAAGGCTTCGATCCCGAACTGTTCGACCGTATCGCCGAGGCACAAGCGGCGGGCAAGGCGTTGGCGGTGTCGACCGATCTTGGCAGCGGGCAAAGCTCGCTGCGCCCGCTGGAGGGCGCGGCGTTCGTCAATCGCTACGATCCGCCACGACGGCTGTTCATCGTCGGCGCAGTGCAGATCGCGCAAGCGCTTGCCGGCTTGGCGCGCGAACTCGGCATTGCCGTAACGGTGATCGATCCGCGCGCGCGCTTCCTGACCGAGGAGCGTTTCCCCGGCGTCACGCTCGACGATCGCTGGCCCGACGAGGCGATCGCAGCGCTCGGCCCCGGCCCGGCGAGCGCGGTGGTGACGCTCAGCCACGATACCAAGATCGACGATCCCGCGCTGATCGCGGCGCTGGCGCGACCGACCGCTTATGTCGGCGCGCTGGGCTCGCGCCGCAGCCATGCCGCGCGGCGGGAGCGTTTGGCGGCGGCGGGCGTTGCAGATACGGACATCGATCGCATCGATGCCCCGGTCGGGCTCGACATCGGCGCAATCGGCCCCGCCGAAATCGCGCTGTCGATCGCGGCGGCTATGGTAGGAGCGTTCAACCGGAAGGACTGAAGCGATGATCGCGGTCGAAGAGTGCGTGCTGATTCTGCTCGCGGCCGGGCGATCGCGTCGTTTCGGCGATGCGGACAAGTTGCAGGAGCTCTTTCTCGGCAAGCCGCTCGCTTATCATGTCGTCACCGCGCTGGAGGACGTGCCGTTCAGGACGCGCTTCGTGGTATGTTCGGGCACCGAGCTTGATTTCGCCAGCCGGGGCTATGCCGTGCTCCACAATCACAACCCTGACGACGGCATGTCGGGATCGGTGAAGCTCGGCGTCGCGGCGGCCCGCGACATCGGTTGCGCGGGGGTGGTGATCGCGCTGGCCGACATGCCGCGCGTAACCGCGACGCACATCCACCGCTTGTTGGAGGCGGCAAGCGGCCCTGACGCAGTGGTCGCGTCGAGCAACGGCGTGCATAGCTGCCCGCCCGCCGTGTTCGGGGTCGATCAGTTCGACGCGTTGATGACGCTGACCGGCGACGAGGGCGGTCGCGCGATGGTGCGCGCCGGGCGACATGTGATCGCGCCCGAAGCCGAATTGCTCGACATCGACCGGCCCGAGGATCTCGAACGCTTGCGCGCGTTGCGCTGAGTTATCGCACGTAACTCGCGCCGTTTACGTCGAGCACCGCGCCCGTCATCGAGGGCGGCGCATCGAGCGCGAGGAAGCGCACAACCTCGGCCACTTCCTCGGGCATCGCCACGCGACCGAGCGGAATGTCGGCGAGCAGTGTGTCGCCGCCGCGACTCTCCAGATACTCCTCGGCCATGCCGGTCATGGTGAAGCCCGGGCAAATTGCGAAGGCGAGAATGCCGTCCTTGGCGTACCCCCGCGCGATGCTCTTGGTCATCGCGACCATGCCCGCTTTTGACGCGGCATAATGCCAATGCTGCGGCGAATCGCCGCGATAGGCGGCGCGGCTGGCGATGTTGACGATCCGCCCGCCGCTCGCGCGGTCCTGCCAGTGCAGCACGGCGAGGCGGCACAATTCGGCGGCGGCGGTCAGGTTGATGCGCATCGTGCGCTCCCATTCCGCCACCCAGGTGGCATCGTCGCGCGCGATCGGATTGGCTTCGAACACCCCGGCATTGTTGATGAGCACGTCGATCCGCCCGCCATGCGCCGCGAACGCTGCATCCCATAGCGCGCGCGGTGCCGCCGGATCGGCAAAGTCGGCGGGGATGCCGCTTGCGGTCCCCTGTCCGATAACGGTCGCCCCGGCCTTCTCAAGAACGGTCAGGGTCGCGGCGCCGATTCCGCGCGAGGAGCCGGTAAGGAGAATGTTGGTCATGGGCGCGGTGTAGCGGGCGATCATGATCGCCGCCACACCCCCAAACGCCACGATGGCACGTGGTCAGGCGGCGACGCTGGCCGAAAAGGTATCTGCCGCGCGTTTCAGGCCACCGAGACGGTCGTCTACTTCGCCGAAATCCTGTTCGAGCGTTTCGATTTCGCCCGCCACATTCTCGGTGTCCTCGCGGATCGCGGTGATGGTGTTGGACATCGAATCGGCGGCGAGCGCGGTTTCATCGACGGCGGCGGTGATGGCGGTGACGGTTTGCGCCTGTGCTTCCATCGCATAGCGGATGCGGTTGGCGCTTTCCTGTACTTCGGCCACGGTGGTTTTGATCGAGGCGTTGGTCTCGACGGTCGAGCGCGTGGCGGACTGGATCGCGGCGATCTTGGCGGCGATGTCGTCGGTGGCGCGCGCGGTCTGGTTGGCGAGGCTCTTCACTTCCTGCGCGACGACGGCAAAGCCGCGCCCGGCATCGCCCGCGCGCGCCGCCTCGATCGTGGCGTTGAGCGCGAGCAAATTGGTTTGCCCGGCAATATCGCGAATGAGGCCGAGGATCGATTCGATCGACTTCGCATGGTCGCTGAGCGTCTCCGACATGCCGACGGCGGCGCCCGCCTGAGTCGAGGCGCGCGTCGCGATTTCGGCGGCGGCTTCCACTTCGGTGCGCGCATCCTCGATCGCGCGGATCAGCCCGGCGGCGGTCTGTGCCGCCTCGCGCATCGCCATCGCCGATTGTTCGGCGGCGGCGGCGACTTCGCTCGTCTTGCCCAACATGCCGCGCGCCGATTGTGCCGCGCCCTGCGCCTGGATGCGGATGCGGTTGCCGAGCGCGGCGGTGCCCTCGATCGAGCTGGCGATCGTCGCGCTGAAATCGCGTGACCGCATACGGCGCTCGTTGCGGGCACGTTCGGCATCGCGCGCGCCCAGATGCGATGCCATGACATCGGCTTCGACCAGCCCGAGCCGCTGCACGCAATCCGCCAGCGCGCGCAACCGCGGGGAACCAACCCCGAGCCGTGCCTCGATCCGTTCGAGCGTGCGGCTGTGCGCGAAGCTCAGCGACGTCAGCAATGCCGGAAGCGGAATGTTCGCCTTTTGCGAATCGGTGGCGTGGCGGATCGCCATGCGCATCCAATCATCGTCCAGCGGTGCGGCATATTTTGTGCGGGTATATTTGGCGCTGTGCGCCACGCGCGTGGACAGATAATCAGGGGTAAAGAACCCCCGAATATGCGCCGTCTGCGGCAGCGAGAGATAATACTCCCAGAAGGCGCGCGCGATTTCGCCTTCATGCCCGGCGATGGCCTCGGCAATTTCGGCGGACGCGGCGGTGACGCTGCCATCCCAATCATACTCCGCGACGCGCGCGGCGGCGGTGCGGCTTACGCCGCTCCACCCGCCGGCGGTCCCGCCCTCGGACGTCCCGCTTTCAGCCATGTCAGATCCTCTCCAGGGCTCATGCAGCGACTTTCGCGACGAATTCGCTCGCGCTGTTCTTGAGCATGCCAAGTTTTGTATCGAGCGAGTCGAAACCGCGCCCGACGCGGTCGATCTCGGAGGCAACGCATTCGGTGTCCTCGCGGATCGCGGTGATGGTGTTGGACATCGAATCGGCGGCGAGCGCGGTTTCATCGACGGCGGCGGTGATGGCGGTGACGGTCTGCGCCTGTGCTTCCATCGCATAGCGGATGCGGTTGGCGCTTTCCTGGACTTCGGCCACGGTGGTCTTGATCGAGGCGTTGGTCTCGACGGTCGAGCGTGTGGCGGACTGGATCGCGGCGATCTTGGCGGCGATGTCGTCGGTGGCGCGCGCGGTCTGGTTGGCGAGGCTCTTCACTTCCTGCGCGACGACCGCGAAACCGCGCCCGGCATCGCCCGCGCGCGCCGCCTCGATTGTGGCGTTGAGCGCGAGCAAATTGGTCTGTCCGGCAATATCGCGAATGAGGCCGAGGATCGATTCGATCGACTTCGCATGGTCGCTGAGCGTCTCCGACATGCCGACGGCGGCGCCCGCCTGAGTCGAGGCGCGCGTCGCGATTTCGGCGGCGGCTTCCACTTCGGTGCGCGCATCCTCGATCGCGCGGATCAGCCCGGCGGCGGTCTGTGCCGCCTCGCGCATCGCCATCGCCGATTGCTCGGCGGCGGCGGCGACTTCGCTGGTCTTGCCCAACATGCCGCGCGCCGAGGTCGAGGTTTTGACCGACTGGCCGCGCAGCACTTCCGATTCCTGTGTCGCCTGTTCGACCGTAGCGGCGATGCCTTCGCGGAAATCACGCGCCAGCCGGTCGCGCTCGCCGCGCGCGGAGTGGGCGCGGAAGGCATTGTAGATTTCAACGGTGATCTCGGCTTCGAGCCCGGTCAGCCGCATCACGGTATCGATGAAGGTTGGCAAGCGCGGATCATTCGATTCTACGCGCTTGAACAAAATCTCGAGCGCGGCGCGGTCACTGGCGCAGGTCATCGACAGCAGGGCCATCGTCGAAACCCCGGCCTTATAGCCCGAGGCGACCGAACGCTCCATCGATTCGACCCACAGCCGACCCGATACGTCACAGAAGCGATGGCGCAGATAGGTTACGCCCAGCTCGATCATTTTGGCTTCCTCATGCGGTTGCCAGCTTTGCGCGCCCGGGCTGGCACGACGCCACTGCTCCCAGAACGCCAGCGCGATGTCTGCGGCATCCGGCTCCAGGATCGTCCATACCTCGCGCGCCGCACTCTCCAGCGAGTTGTCGGAATCGAATGCGCGCAGCCGCGCCCGGATGTCGATCGTCGCAGCAACCGTGCCGGGGGCGGGCAATTCATTGACGGTCAAGGCGAGAACTCCGTGTTTGACAGGACCGATGAAGCCGACGGTCTGACACACGGCCTAGCGCGATTTGGTTAATGCGCGGTAACTACGGTGATCCTCCTGTGACGATCGTGTTTTCGCGGGGGGCAGGCGCTGCCCGCGGCAGGCGGTGCCAGCCCGCTTGCCACCTGTGCGGGTGGCTGGCTGCACTGATTGCATGTGCAGAAGCGTCCCACAAACCTTGCATCGCGCGCTTCGGTGTCTAAGAGGGCACACCTGTATCAGACCGTACATTCGAACCACCCATCGACGAGGACGTCCCGCCTTGGCCAGCTCTGCTCCCCGCGCCCGCCCGCTCAGCCCGCATCTGTCGATCTGGAAACCCGGGCCGCACATGATCGTCTCGATCCTTCACCGCATCACCGGCGATGGCATGGCGACGGTCGGCACGGTGGTGCTGGTGTGGTGGCTGGCGGCGCTCGCCGGGGGTGCCAAGAGCTATGCGACCTTCACCTTCGTGTTTGGGGAATGGCTGGGCGGGGCGCTCGGCTATCTGTTCGGCATCGGCTTGACGCTGTGCTTCTTTCAGCATCTCGCCACGGGCATTCGCCATTTCGTGTTGGATACCGGAGCCGGGTATGAACTGAAGGGCAATCGCGTCGGGTCGATCGCGACGATGGTTTTCTCGGTCCTCGCGACCGCGGCCTTCTGGGCCTATTTGCTGATGGTGAAATAAGATGGGCAATGGAACCGAACTCGGCCGCGTGCGCGGCCTGGGCAGCGCCAAGGAAGGCGCGCATCACTGGTGGGCGCAGCGCGTCACCGCAGCGGCCAACCTGTTTTTGATGGTGTGGTTCTTCGTCGCGATCGCGCGGATGCCGGCGTATGATTACGACACGGCGCGTAACTGGCTGCAATCGCCCTGGGCGGCGATTCCGATGGGCTTGCTGATCGTTTCGGTCTTCTACCATTTCCGACTCGGCCTGCAGGTGCTGATCGAGGATTATGTTCACGGCGCGGCGCGCGTCGCGTGGTTGCTGGCCCTCAATTTCTTCACCTTCGGCACCGCCGCCATCGCCCTTTTCGCGATCCTCAAGGTCGCCTTCACCGTCACCACCGGAGCGCCCCATGCCTGAGGCCTATAAGATCATCGACCATACCTATGACACGGTTGTCGTGGGTGCCGGGGGTTCGGGCTTGCGCGCGACGATGGGCAGCGCCGAAGCCGGGCTGAAGACCGCGTGCATCACCAAGGTGTTCCCGACGCGCAGCCATACCGTCGCGGCGCAGGGCGGCATCGCCGCCAGCCTCGGCAATATGGGGCCGGATCACTGGACCTGGCATATGTACGACACCGTCAAAGGGTCGGACTGGCTCGGCGACCAGGACGCGATCGAATATATGGTCCGCGAAGCGCCGCAGGCGGTGTATGAGCTGGAACATGCCGGTGTGCCGTTCAGCCGCACCAACGAAGGCAAAATCTATCAGCGCCCGTTCGGCGGCATGATGCAGAATATGGGCGAGGGCCCGCCCGCGCAGCGCACCTGCGCCGCCGCCGACCGCACCGGCCATGCGATGCTCCACGCTCTGTATCAGCAGAGCCTGAAGTATGACGCGGACTTCTACATCGAGTATTTCGCGCTCGACCTGATTATGGAAAACGGCGTGTGCCGTGGCGTGATCGCTTTGTGCATGGATGACGGGTCGATCCACCGCTTCCGCAGCCATGCCGTTGTGCTGGCGACGGGTGGCTATGGCCGTACCTATTTCTCGGCGACCTCCGCGCATACCTGCACCGGCGACGGCGGCGGGATGGTGCTGCGCGCCGGGCTGCCGCTGCAGGACATGGAATTCGTGCAGTTCCACCCGACCGGCATTTACGGCGCCGGTGTGCTCATCACCGAGGGTGCGCGCGGCGAGGGTGGGTATCTCACCAACTCCGAGGGCGAGCGCTTCATGGAGCGCTACGCGCCGAGCGCCAAGGATCTCGCCAGCCGCGACGTCGTGTCGCGCTCGATGGCGATGGAAATGCGCGAGGGGCGCGGCGTCGGCAAGGAGAAGGACCATATCTTCCTTCACCTCGACCATATCGACCCGAAAGTGCTGCACGAGCGCTTGCCCGGCATCACCGAGACCGGCAAGATCTTCGCCGGTGTCGACCTGACGCGCCAGCCTTTGCCCGTCACGCCGACGGTGCATTACAATATGGGCGGCATCCCCTGTAACTTCCACGGCGAAGTCGTGCAGTTGAAGGATGGCAATCCCGACAGCGTCGTGCCGGGCCTGTTCGCAGTGGGTGAGGCGGCGTGCGTCTCGGTGCATGGTGCGAACCGGCTGGGCTCGAACAGCCTGATCGATCTGGTGGTGTTCGGCCGCGCGACCGGCCTGCGCCTGAAGGAAACGCTCAAGCCCAACACGCCGCACGGGCCGCTGCCCAAGGGCTCGGAAGAGTTGGCGCTTGGCCGTCTCGACCATTTCCGCAACGCCAAGGGCGGGTCGCCGACGGCGGCGATCCGGCTGGAGATGCAGCGCACGATGCAGAAGAATTGCGCTGTGTTCCGCGACAATGCGCTGCTCAGCGAGGGCGTCGAGAAGATCGGTGCGACCTATAGCCGCCTCGCCGATGTCGATGTGCAGGATCGCTCACTGATCTGGAACACCGATCTGGTCGAGACGCTCGAACTCGATAACCTGCTGGCACAGGCGGTGGTGACGATGAACTCGGCGGCCAACCGCAAGGAAAGCCGCGGCGCACACGTCAACGAGGATCATCCCGATCGCGATGACGTCAATTGGATGAAGCACACCACCGCAACCTTCACCGGTTGGGGCGGCAAGGACGGCACGGTCGACCTCGGTTTCCGCCCGGTGCACGACTACACGCTCACCGACGACGTCGAATATATCAAGCCAAAGAAGCGCGTTTACTGATCGCGCGTCCCGGCCCTCTGCCGAGGGCCGGGATTTTCGGCATCGCGCGGGAACTCGCGCATATGTCGAAGCACCGAATGTGGTCTCGCCGCGCATTGTGCTGGCGATGGGAAGTGGTGCCGGAGCCTCCGGCACCACCTGTTTGTTTACAGCGAGAAGCCGCCGTCGATGTCGATCGCCGCGCCGGTGATGAACGACGCGTCGTCGCTGGCGAGGAAGGCGGCGAGCGCTGCCACTTCATCGGCCTTGCCATAACGCCCGAGCGCGATGCCGGGGGTAAGCAGCTTGGCGAAATCGCCGTCGGCGGGGTTCAGGTCGGTGTCGATCGGGCCCGGCTGGATGACGTTGACGAGGATGCCGCGCGCGCCGAGGTCACGCGCCCAGCCGCGCACCAGCCCGGCCACCGCCGCCTTGGTCGCACCATAGATGGCGCCGCCCGGAAGCGGCATCGTGTGCGCGTTGATGCTGCCGATCACGATGATCCGCCCGCCATCGGCGATCAGCGGTACTGCCGCCGCCGTCCCGGCGAACACGCCTTCGACGTTGACGCCGAACTGGCGGGTAAACGCGTCGGCGGGATCGGTTTCGATCGAGGCGAAGTCGGCGATTCCGGCATTGTGGACAAGGATGTCGAGCCCGCCGAGCTTTTCGGTCGCCTCCTTGATCGCGGCGCGCTGTGCGGCTGAATCGGCACTGTTGGCCTGGATCGCAAAGCCCTTGCGACCGGCGGCGGAAATCGCGGCGACGGTCTGGTTGGCGGCGTCCTGGTTGCCGGCGAAGGTGATGACGACGTCGGCACCGTCAGCGGCAAGCCGCCGCGCGATCGCCGCGCCGATACCGCGCGATCCGCCCGTGACGATCGCCTTTTTGCCCTCGAGTTTGGTGGTCATGCTGCAAATTCCCTCGGCGCGACCCGTACCGGCGGGTCTTCTGCGCTAACCCGCAAATGGCGTTGCACCGCGCGCATTCAACGCGGCGTGCGGCTAGTTCTTCTTTGCATCGTCCAAGATTGGTGCGCGGCATGACCGATACGGACAATCGCGGATGCAGCAATTCGTCGCCATAGGGGTTTGCGAGTGGGCCCCTGCTTGTGTACGGCCTGTTCAGTCTCGGGCGGTGCGCCGCCCCCCACGGATGGAAAGCGCGAGCAAGCGATGGCCGAATTCTCTCTTCCCGCCAATTCTAAGATCAAGAAGACCGGCAAGGTCCACAAGGCCGCGGCGGACGCCAAGCGGATCAAGAATTTCAAGATCTACCGTTACGATCCCGACGCGGGCACGAACCCGCATTACGACACGTTCGAGGTCGATCTTGATTCGTGCGGGCCGATGGTGCTCGATGCGCTCATCAAGATGAAGTCCGAGCAGGACAGCTCGCTCACCTTCCGCCGCTCCTGCCGCGAGGGGATTTGCGGGTCGTGCGCGATGAATATCGATGGCACCAACACGCTTGCCTGCACCAAGGCGATCGAGGACGTGAAGGGCGAAGTGCGCATCACGCCGCTGCCGCATATGGAAGTCATCAAGGACCTTGTCCCTGATTTCACGCATTTCTACGCGCAATACAGTTCGATCAAGCCGTGGCTGCAAACCGTTACCCCACCGCCCTCGGGCAAGGAGCGGTTGCAGTCGCCCGAAGACCGCGAAAAGCTCGATGGCTTGTACGAGTGCATTCTGTGCGCGTGCTGCTCGACGTCGTGCCCGAGCTATTGGTGGAATTCGGACAAGTTTTTGGGCCCGGCGATCCTGTTGCAGGCCTATCGCTGGCTCGCCGACAGCCGCGACGAAATGACCGGCGAGCGGCTTGACGAACTGGAGGATCCGTTCCGCCTGTACCGCTGCCACACGATCATGAATTGCGCGAACGTCTGCCCCAAGGGCCTGAACCCGGCCAAGGCGATTGCCGAGATCAAGAAGCTGGAAGTCGAACGGATCGTATAACGCCCGCTCCTAAGGAGGAGGATGACGGTGACGCGCGCGGTTGTGCGCGTCACGCCCATCGGGCGCTTCGCGCCACCGTCTCCTGGGGAAAAGGCCATCGGGGATCGGCACGTTTTGACGGAAGCTCCTTTTTCATACGAAGACGACCCTGATCTGCCGGGATGGAAACGCTGGCAGTTCCGCGATCCGACGCGCTTCAACAGCTTTATCGAGCCGTTGCTGGTCAAGGTGGAAGGCCCGATCGCGCGGGTGCGGATGCTGCCGCGCCACGAACATTCCAACATGCGCGGTGATGTACATGGCGGGGCCTTACTCGGCTTCATGGATGTCGCCTTGTTCGCAGCGGCGCGCGGCTTTGGCGTGTTGCAGGCGGGCGGGGCGGTGACGCTCGATCTGTCGGCGCAATTCATCGGGGGCGGCGCGATCGGCGTTCCGCTGGAGGCGCATGTCGAATTGCTGCGCGAAACACGCAACATGCTGTTCCTGCGTGGGCTGATCGTTCAGGACGACACGCCGACGATCGCCAGCTTTACCGGCACGCTGCGTAAATCGACCCCGCCCGGGGGCACTCGGTGAACAGTGTAGCGCGCTTCCGCTTTGTGCAAACGCTGCGCGGGAAAAGATGACCGACATTCTCAAGCGCTATGACGCGCTGCTCGCGTCGGGCGAACTCAAGCCCGATCCCGAACAAGCGGCGGCGGCGCGGCGGCTGGCCGATCTTGCAATCGCGTTGCAGGCGACACCCAAACGCGGCTCCACGCTGTGGCGGGCGCTGGGCCGCAAGCCCGTGCCGCCGCGCGGCCTGTATCTATGGGGCGGGGTGGGGCGCGGCAAATCGATGCTGATGGACCTGTTCTACGCCAGCCTCGACATCCGCCGGAAACGGCGCGTCCATTTCGCCGAATTCATGCTGGAGGTGCACCAGCGTCTCGCCATCGAGCGCGCCAAGGAACAGGGCGATCCGATTCCAGGCCTCGCCCGCGCGCTGGCCGAGGAAGCGCGGCTGCTCGCCTTTGACGAGATGATGGTGACCAACAGCCCCGATGCGATGATTTTGTCGCGGCTGTTCACGCACTTGCTCGAGGAAGGCGTGACGGTGGTGACCACTTCCAATCGTCCGCCGGTCGATCTCTACAAGAACGGTCTCAACCGCGAGCATTTCCTGCCCTTCATCGCGCTGATCGAATCGGGGCTCGACGTGATCGCGCTCAACGGCCCGACCGATTATCGACGCGACCGGTTGGGGCAAGTCGATACCTGGCTCGTCCCCAATGGCCCCGAGGCAACGCGAATCCTGTCGGGCGATTTCTTCCGCCTGACCGACTTTCCGGTCGAAGATCGCGCGCATGTGCCCTCCGAGGATTTGACCGTGCAGGGCCGCACGCTGCATGTGCCCAAGGCGCTGAAAGGCGTTGCGGTGTTCAGCTTCAAACGATTGTGCGCGGAAGCGCGTGGTGCTGCCGATTACATTGCGATCGCGCGGCGTTTTCACACCGTTATTCTGGTCGGCATCCCCAAATTGGGCCCGGAAAACCGTAATGAGGCGGCGCGATTCGTTGCCCTGATCGATGCTTTGTATGAGCAGAAGGTCAAATTGCTCGCGGCGGCGGATGCCGAACCGGCGCAGCTTTATGAAAGCGGCGACGGTCGCTTTGAATTCGACCGCACCATCAGCCGCCTCGAGGAGATGCGATCCGAAACCTATCTCGCGCAGGGGCATGGCGGGGACTGAGCCCGCTTAACAGCGCCGCGCGGGCGCGTTACAGTGCGGCTACCGCTCTTGGGGACCGATGCCATGCTTGTCACCACCACAGAGAATGTCCCCGGCCACACTGTCCGCGCGACGCTTGGCCAGGTGTTCGGCGTCGTCGTGCGCAGCCGCGGGATTGGCGGCAACATTACCGCCAGCCTGCGCTCGATCATCGGCGGCGAGATTCCCGAATATACCAGGCTGGTCGAAGAGACGCGGCGTCACGCGATCGACCGGATGGTGGCGAACGCCACGCTGATGGGGGCGAATGCGGTGGTGATGATGCGCTTCGACTCGGGTGAAATCGCGCAGGCGATGAACGAAGTCGTTGCCTACGGCACTGCCGTGCTGCTCGATCCCGCGCCTGAGTGAGCGCCCGGCGATGCTGCTGCGCACCTTCGTGTTGGTCGCCGCTGCGCTGTTTCTGACGGCGGCGCTGATTGGCGCGGTACTTGATCCGGGGACATGGCCAACGGTGATTGCGGCGGCGTTGCTGGTCGTCGGAATCGCGTTTGAGCGCGTGCGGTACGGCGCGGTGCAGCGCGCGCCCGAAGGGCCCAACTGGCGCGAAACCTCGGAGCGTTTCATCGATGATGCCTCGGGCAAGCCGGTGACGGTATGGTTCGACGCCAGGACCGGGGAGCGTCGCTATGTGGCAATGGAAGACCGCAATGGCGAATAATTGCACTTGCGAACCATGTGCAATAACCCTTGACAAAGGCCCTCTCTTTCGGGTTGCCCCGCAGGGAAAACGGGCCTAAGCCGCGCGCGTTCAGGCCGAACGCGGCCCGAGACAGGTCGGCCGCACGCGGCCACAGCGAAGAAGGACATTCGATGGCTCGCAAGAAGATCGCGCTGATCGGCGCCGGCAACATCGGCGGCACGCTCGCCCATCTCGCAGCACTGAAGGGCTTGGGCGATGTCGTCCTGTTCGACGTGGTCGAAGGCGTGCCGCAGGGCAAGGCGCTCGATCTCAGCCAGTGCTCGCCGGTCGAGGGCTTCGACGCAAAGATCACCGGCACCAACGATTACAAGGACATCGCGGGCGCGGACGTCATCATCGTTACCGCCGGTGTCGCGCGCAAGCCCGGCATGAGCCGCGACGATCTGCTCGGTATCAACCTCAAGGTGATGAAGGCCGTCGGCGAGGGCATCGCGGCCAACGCGCCCGACGCCTTCGTCATCTGCATCACCAACCCGCTCGACGCGATGGTGTGGGCGCTGCGCGAATTTTCAGGGCTCCCGCACAATAAGGTGGTCGGCATGGCCGGCGTGCTCGATTCGGCGCGCTTCAGCCACTTCCTCGCCGAGGAGTTTGACGTTTCGGTCAAGGACGTCACCAGCTTCGTGCTCGGCGGGCATGGCGACACGATGGTCCCGGTGATCCAGTATTCGGCGGTGTCGGGCATTCCGGTGCCGGATCTGATCGCGATGGGCCGTTCGACCCAGGAAAAGATCGACGCGATCGTCAAGCGCACGCGCGGCGGCGGCGGCGAGATCGTTGCATTGCTCAAGACCGGATCGGCTTATTATGCGCCCGCGACCAGCGGCATCGCGATGGCCGAGGCCTATCTGTACGACCAGAAGCGCGTGCTGCCGGCGGCGGCGCACCTCACCGGCCAATACGGCATCGACAATCTCTATGTCGGCGTGCCGGTGGTGATCGGTGCTGGCGGCGTTGAGCAGGTTGTCGAGATCGCGCTGGATGATGAAGCCAAGGCGAACCTTGCCGTGTCGGTTGACGCGGTCAAGGAGCTGCTGGTCGCGTGCAAGGCGATCGACGAGAGCTTGAACTAATATCGGAGGCATCCGCCTTTGCGTTCGCCGGGGTGGATTTGAACGAAGAGCAGGACCCTTATGAGCATTCTCGTCGATAAGAATACCAAGGTCATCACCCAGGGCATGACCGGGGAGACCGGCAGCTTCCACACCAAGGCGGCGCTCGACTATGGCACGCAGATGGTGGGCGGCGTTACCCCCGGTAAGGGCGGCACGACGCACCTCGATCTGCCGGTGTACGACACCGTGGCCGAGGCGGTCGCCAAGACCGGCGCGACCGCATCGGTGATCTACGTTCCGCCGCCCTTCGCGGCCGACTCGATTCTCGAAGCGATCGATGCGCAGGTTCCGCTGATTGTTACGATCACCGAGGGCATTCCGGTGCTCGACATGGTGCGCGTCAAGCGCGCGCTGTCGGGCTCCAAGTCGCGGCTGATCGGCCCGAACTGCCCCGGCGTGCTGACGCCCGGCGAATGCAAGATCGGCATCATGCCCGGCAGCATTTTCCGTCAGGGTTCGGTCGGGGTTGTCAGCCGTTCGGGCACGCTGACCTATGAAGCGGTGTTCCAGACGTCCAATGCAGGTCTCGGTCAGACGACCGCGGTCGGCATCGGTGGCGATCCGGTCAACGGCACCAACTTCATCGACGTGCTTGAGCTGTTCCTCGCCGATGAGGCGACCAAGTCGATCATCATGATCGGTGAAATCGGCGGCTCGGCCGAAGAAGAAGCGGCGCAGTTCCTGATCGATGAAGCCAAGCGCGGCCGCAAAAAGCCGATGGCGGGCTTTATTGCAGGCCGTACGGCGCCTCCGGGCCGCCGCATGGGCCACGCCGGTGCTATAGTAAGTGGCGGGCAGGGCGGTGCCGAAGACAAGATCGCGGCGATGGAAGCCGCCGGAATCCGCGTCGCGGACTCGCCCAGCGAACTCGGCACCACTTTGTTGGCGGTGTTGAACGGTTGAATCTAACCCTTCTCCCCTTGTGGGAGAAGGGGGCCCGCAGGGCCGGATGAGGGGGAGTAAGGGACTGCTTTGGTCCCCCTCACCCTCCCACCCGCAAAAGCGGGTGGGCCCCTCCCTCTCCCACAAGGGGAGAGGGGAAGAAGGAAGACGATTATGGGCTTCGAAGGCCAGGATTTCGCGGATGTGGCGGGCAGTGTAAGCCCGGCTTTTATCGAATCGCTGTATGCACGCTTCAAGGCGTCGCCCGACAGTGTCGAGCCGTCCTGGCGATCGTGGTTCGAAGGGCTGGAAGGCAGCGCGGGCAGCGCATCCTGGCAGCAGGCCAATTGGCCGCTTTCGTCCACCGATGACTTGACCTCCGCGCTCGATCCAACCCAGATGGAGCCCGCGCCCAAGCCGTCCAAGGGCGGAGCGAAGCCAGCGGCTGCCGCTCCTGCCCCGTCGCAGGACGCCATTCTACGCGCCGCGAGCGATTCGATCCGCGCGATGCTGCTGATCCGCACCTACCGCGTGCGCGGTCACCTCGCCGCCAATCTCGATCCGCTTGGCCTGTCCAAGCGCGAGATGCCCGATGATCTGAAGACCGAATATCACGGCTTTTCCGATGCCGATATCGATCGCCCGGTCTATCTCGGCGGCACGATGGGGCTGCAATGGGCCACGGTGCGCGAACTCGTCGATATCCTGCGTGCCAATTACTGCGGCAATGTCGGCCTTGAATATATGCACATCGCCGATGTCGAGGAGCGCCGCTTCCTGCAGGAGCGCATGGAGGGCAAGGACAAGGCGATCGAGTTTTCCGATCTCGGCAAGAAGGCGATCCTCAACAAGGTGATCGAGGCCGAGCAGTGGGAACGCTTCTGCGGCAAGAAATATGTCGGGACCAAGCGCTTCGGCCTCGACGGCGGCGAAAGCATGATCCCCGCGCTCGAATCGGTCATCAAATATGGCGGCCAGTTCGGCGTGCGCGAAATCGTGTTCGGCATGGCGCATCGCGGTCGCCTGAACGTGCTGACCAACGTGATGGCCAAGCCATTCCGCATCATCTTCCACGAATTTGGCGGCGGGTCGGACAATCCCGATGACGTGGCCGGGTCTGGCGACGTGAAGTACCACCTCGGCACCTCGACCGATCGTGAATTTGACGGGATCAGCGTGCATATGTCGCTGGTCGCCAACCCCTCGCACCTCGAGGCCGAAGACCCGGTCGTGCTCGGCAAGACCCGCGCGATTCAGACGATCGCCAACGACTTGACCGAACACAAGGCATCGCTCCCCGTGCTGATTCACGGCGACGCGGCGTTTGCGGGCCAGGGGATCGTGTGGGAGTGCCTCGGTTTCTCCGGCATTCGCGGTTACAATACCGGCGGCTGCATCCACTTCGTCATCAACAATCAGATCGGCTTTACCACCAGCCCGCAATATGCGCGCAGCTCGCCCTATCCGAGCGATGTCGCCAAGGGCGTGCAGGCCCCGATCTTCCACGTCAACGGTGATGATCCTGAGGCAGTGACCTTCGCCACCAAGATGGCAATCGAGTTCCGTCAGCGCTTCCACCGCGACATTGTGATCGACATGTGGTGCTATCGCCGGTTCGGGCATAACGAAGGCGATGAGCCGGGCTTCACCCAGCCGCTAATGTACAAGGCGATCAAGGATCATCCCCCGGTCAGCGAAATCTACGGCCAGAAGCTGATCGCGCAAAAGGTGATCGACCGCGCCTGGATCGACGACAATATCCAGCAATTCACCACGCTGCTCGAGGGCGAGTTCGAGGCAGGCGCGAGCTACAAGCCCAATAAGGCGGACTGGTTCGCCGGGCGCTGGTCCGGGCTGCACGCACCCGCAGACGCCGAGACCGCGCGGCGCAACGTCAACACCGGCATCGAGCAGAAATTGTTCGATTCGCTTGGTCGCACGCTGACCACGATTCCCGAGGGGCTGACCGTCCACAAGACGCTCAACCGCGTGCTCGACGCCAAGCGCGAAATGTTCAAGTCGGGCAAGAATTTCGACTGGGCGACGGGCGAGGCACTGGCCTTCGGCTCGCTGCTGTCGGAGGGCTATGGCGTCCGTCTGTCGGGCCAGGATTCGGGCCGTGGCACCTTCTCGCAGCGCCACGCCGTTTGGGTCGACCAGACCGACGAACACAAGTACCGCCCGCTCGAGACGATCCCGCATGGTCGCTTCGAAGTGCTCGACTCACCGCTTAGCGAATATGGCGTGCTCGGCTTCGAATATGGCTATGCGCTCGCCGACCCCAAGACGCTGGTAGCTTGGGAGGCGCAGTTCGGCGACTTCATGAACGGCGCGCAGATCATGATCGACCAGTTCATCGCCAGCGGAGAGGCCAAGTGGCTGCGCGCCAACGGCTTGGTGATGCTGCTGCCGCACGGCTATGAAGGGCAGGGGCCTGAGCATAGCTCGGCACGCGTCGAGCGCTTCCTGCAATTGTGCGCGCAGGATAACATGCAGGTCGCCAACTGCACCACGCCCGCCAATTATTTCCACTTGCTGCGGCGGCAAATGCACCGTTCGTTCCGCAAGCCGCTGGTGATCTTCACGCCCAAGTCGCTGCTGCGGCATAAGCTGGCGGTGTCGCAGACCGAGGATTTCCTCGGCAACAGCCACTTCATGCGCATTCTGAGCGATCCTTCCGCTCCGGCTGATGCCGACGTGAAGCGTCTCGTCCTGTGCACCGGCAAGGTCGCTTATGATCTGATCGAAGCGCGTGATGCTGCGGGGGACACCAACACCGCGATCGTCCGGCTTGAGCAGCTCTATCCTTTCCCCGGCGAACCGCTGGTCGAACGGCTGAAGAAAATGCCCAATCTCGAAACGGTGGTCTGGGCGCAGGAAGAGCCGAAGAACAACGGCGCGTGGAGCTTCGTCGATCCGTTCATTGAGGAATGCCTGGTCGAAGCGGGCGTGCGCTCGACGCGCGCGCGCTATGCCGGGCGGGCAGCCTCGGCATCGCCCGCGACCGGGCTGATGAAGCGGCACCAGATGGAGCAGGCGGCGCTGGTCGCCGATGCGCTGGGGCATAGCGTTCGCGAGGAAATTCGGCGGACGCGCAAGGTTTAACGACGGCGCTTGTGTTCCTGCGCAGGCAGGAACCCAGGCTCCCGCAGAGCAACCCTAGGCTCCTGCTTCCGCAGGAGCACAGTTGGAAGAAGCAAGATATGGCAACCGAAGTCACAGTACCGGTACTCGGCGAATCGATCACCGAAGCGACGCTCGGCGAATGGCTCAAGCAGCCGGGCGACAAGGTCGCGGCTGACGAGCCGATCGCGAGCCTGGAAACCGACAAGGTCTCGGTCGAGGTTCCCTCGCCGGTGGCGGGGGTGATGGGCCAACATGCGGTGCAGGTTGGTGACACCGTCCTCGTCGGCGCAATGATCGCGACGATCGAGGCGGGTGACGGTGCGCCTGCGGTTGCCGCTGCACCGCAGCCGGCCGTGCTCGAATCGCCCGTGGCCCCGGCGGCGGACACGCCCGCCGCGCTCAGCCCGTCGGTGCGCCGCGCGGTGCTCGAACACGGCGTCGATCCGGCGACGGTCAAGGGCACTGGCAAGGACGGTCGCCTGACCAAGGACGATGTCCTCGCCGCCGCCGCGACGCCAGCACCCGTTGCCGCGCCGAGCGAACCGCTCCCGGTAGCCCCCTCGGTCGCCGCCGCTACTGGCCGCAAGGAAGAGCGCGTGCGCATGACGCGCCTGCGCCAGACGATCGCCAAGCGCCTGAAGGAAGCGCAGAACACCGCCGCCCTGCTGACGACGTTCAACGATGTCGACATGAGCGCGGTGATCGCGGCGCGCGCCAAGTACAAAGATCTCTTCGAGAAGAAGCATGGCGTCCGCCTGGGCTTCATGGGCTTCTTCGTGAAGGCGGCGTGCCTCGCGCTGAAGGACATTCCCAGCGTCAATGCCTCGATCGAGGGCGACGAGATCGTCTATCACGATTATGCCGATATTTCGGTCGCGGTGTCGTCGCCGGGCGGGCTCGTCGTGCCGGTGGTGCGCGATGCCGACCAGATGTCGGTCGCCGAGGTCGAAAAGACGATCGGCGATTTCGGCAAGCGCGCCAAGGACGGCACGCTGAAGATGGACGAGATGAAAGGCGGCACCTTTACCATTTCGAACGGCGGCGTGTTCGGCTCGCTGATGTCGACCCCGATCATCAACCCGCCCCAGGCCGCCGTGCTCGGCCTGCACCGCATCGAGGACCGCCCGGTTGTCGTCAACGGCGAGATCGTGATCCGCCCGATGATGTATCTGGCTTTGAGCTACGACCACCGCCTGATCGACGGCCGCGAAGCGGTGACGTTCCTGGTGGCGCTGAAAAATGCGATCGAGGATCCGACGCGGATCTTGATCGATTTGTGAGGGGCGGCAGTGCGTTTCGGCCTTCGCTGGAGCGCATCCCTAATCGTGCTCCGGCGAAGGCCGGAGCCTTGGGAGGAGGGCGATGAAGTCGGGTTGCGTCTACCTGATGGCCAACCACCGCAGAGGCCAGACCTACCTCGGCGTGACCAGCAACTTGCCCCAGCGTGCTTACCAGCATCGCAACAAGCTTATCGATGGCCACTCGAAGGCCAAGGATTGCGTCCTTCTCGTCTGGTTCACATATTTTGAAGACTTGCAGGATGCGCGGGCCTGCGAATGGCGCATGAAGAAATGGAAACGCGCTTGGAAGATTCGGCTTATCGAGGAGCAAAACCCCGATTGGGCTGACTTGTACGATACTGTGTTCTAGGCCGTGCTCCGGCGAAGGCCGGAGCGTTGGCGACATGCGATGCTCCCAGTGACCCAACGCTCCGGCCTTCGCCGGAGCACGGAAGGTGTGAAATGGCTGACCAAACTTACGATTACGACGTCCTCATCATCGGTTCGGGCCCCGGCGGCTATGTCGCCGCGATTCGTGCGGCGCAGTTGGGTCTGCGCACCGCGTGCGTCGAGAGCCGCGAGACGCTGGGCGGGACGTGCCTCAATGTCGGCTGCATCCCGTCCAAGGCGATGCTGCACGCTTCCGAATATTTCGATGCGGCGGCTAATGGCACGATGGCGAAGATGGGCATCAAGGTCACGCCCGAGCTCGATCTCCCCGCGATGCACGCACAGCGGATCGACGCCGTCACGCAACTAACTGGTGGCATCGCTTTCCTGTTCAAGAAGAACAAGGTGACCTGGCTGAAGGGTCGCGGCGCGTTCGTCGATGCGCACACCGTCCAGGTCGGCGAGCAGACCGTCACCGCCAAGGACATCGTGATCGCGACCGGTTCCTCGGTCACCCCGCTGCCGGGCGTAACGGTCGACCAGAAGGTCGTGGTCGATTCCACCGGCGCGCTCGAACTGGCCAAGGTGCCCGAGCATCTGGTCGTGATCGGCGGCGGCGTGATCGGGCTTGAGCTGGGCAGCGTGTGGCGTCGGCTGGGGGCCAAGGTTACCTGCATCGAATATCTCGACCAGATCCTGCCGGGCTTCGATGGCGACATCCGCAAGGAAGCCAATAAGATCTTCCGCAAGCAGGGCATCGAATTCAAGCTCTCGACCAAGGTCACCGGTGTTTCGGTGAGCGGCGACACTGCCAGCATCACGGTCGAGCCCGCAGCAGGTGGTGCTGCCGAGACGATCACGGCGGATTGCGTACTGGTTGCGATCGGTCGTCGTCCCAACACCGATGGCCTGGCGCTCGACAAGGCGGGGCTTGCCACCAATGCGCGCGGGCAGATCAACACCGATCACCGTTTCCAGACCAGCGTGCCCGGTATCTGGGCGATTGGCGACGTCATCCCCGGCCCGATGCTCGCGCATAAGGCCGAGGATGAGGGCATTGCCGTTGCCGAAAATATCGGCGGGCTGACCGGCATCGTGAACCACGATGTTATCCCGAGCGTGGTGTACACCTGGCCGGAAATCGCAGGGGTCGGCCTGACTGAGGAAGCGGCCAAGGCCAAGGGCGAGATCAAGGTCGGCAAGTTCCCGATGGCAGGCAACAGCCGCGCCAAGACCAATCACGAGCCCGACGGTTTCGTGAAGATCATCGCCGATGCCAAGTCCGATCGCGTGCTCGGCGTATGGGCGATCGCGGTGCCGGCCGGCACGATGATCGCCGAGGCGGCTTTGGGCATGGAAATGGGCGCGACCAGCGAGGACATCGCTTACACCTGCCACGCCCACCCGACGCATAGCGAAGCGATCAAGGAAGCGGCGATGGCGGTACGCGGGAAAGCGATTCACGTTTGATCGCCCGAGGCCGTAGCGAAAGCTACGGCCGAGGCTTGCCGCGATCAGACCGGCCGGCGGCGCTACGGCGCCGACCGACGGCATGGGCTTTGCCCATGCCAGTTTGGGCCGCGTCCATGATAAGCCCGCCCCAGCATTCATTTCCTCGGGCAGGCGCGCTACACGAGTGCGGATGCTCCCCCTCGCCCCCTGGCAATTCGGCTCGATTCTGCCGTGGCTCGATCTGTTCGGGATCGCGGTGTTCGCCATTACCGGAGCGCTGGCGGCGGCGGGGCGCAGGCAGACCTTCGTCACCGCTGCTTTCTTCGCGCTGATTACCGGGGTCGGCGGCGGGTCGGTGCGCGATCTGTTGATCGGCGCGCCGGTATTCTGGGTGCATGATCCGTTGGTCGCCGCCATTTGTCTCGCGGTGGCGGTGCTGGTGTGGACGACGCCGCGTGGTTGGTGGCAGGGCGCGGACGCGCCGACTTCGGCGCTCGATTGGCTCGATGCGGTTGGCCTCGCGGCCTATGCGGTGTTCGGCGCGGCGAAGGCGCTGGCGTTCGGCATCCCGCCGGTGCCCGCTGCCTTGATGGGGGTGGTGACGGCGTGCGTCGGCGGCATCATCCGCGACGTGCTGGCGGGCGAACCCTCGATTCTGATGCGGCCTGAATTGTACGTCACGGCAGCAGCGCTGGCAGCGGGGCTATATGTGGTGCTGGTCGCACTGGGCGTATCGCCAACGGTCGCGGCGGGCGTCGCCGCAAGCTGCGGCTTCGCGTTGCGCGCGGCGGCAATCCGCTGGAAGCTGGGGTTGCCAGCTTATGGGAGGTCGTGAGGGGGCTCAGGGCAAAAGCCACACGACGCGACGTGTGCTGTGGACCGCGATTGGCTTACCGTCTTTGTCGATCGCTGGCTTGTATCGACCGCGTTTGGTGATCGTTGCGCAGGCCGCACTATCAAGTGCCGGGTCGCCGCTCGTTGCTGCGACACCGCAATTTGTGATCCTGCCTTCTGTGTCGATTGTCCAAGTGATGGTAACTGCGCCTTGCGACTCGCGCAACAGCGCATCTGGCGGATAATCGTCGGTACCGATCCAATCGTTCACACTCTGAATTGGTTGGGCGGGTGTGGCGATGCGTAGTTGCTCCGACGGATCGAGATGCCAACTCCGTAGCAAGTCGTCGGTGCACATCGACAGTGCGCCGAGCGCGCCCTTCATTTTGCCAAGCGTGAGCGAGACGGGCGGCTTTCCGGCGATCGCAATCTCGATCCCGGTCGAACTACCGAGCTGGCCCAATGCGGTCGAAGGGATGTCCACGGTTGCAATGCGCATCCTCGATTTTGTTGTGACATAGCTGCTGTAGGTAGCGGGAATGGCTACGATGCTCGGCATCAGCGTAATTGTGGCCTTGCCGTTCTGAATGCCAACGCCATAGCTTGCAGGCTGAAGCAGGACGATTTCGACCGAGTCTCCCATCGGCCACGGTCTTACGCCGAACGTAATTTTACCCTTATCGGTTACATAGTCACGCGACAACACGCAAAGATTATCGGCATATTCGACAGTCCAGGGCGTAGTCGGCGCGAGCGGTGCCGCTGGTGTTTCTGGCGCGGACGTTACCAGTAATGCCCCCAATACGATCGTTTTCATTACCTACCCCCGAAGCTTGCGGCGGGAAGCATAACGTACCATCTGGCACCTGCAAGGCCTCGCTTGCACCTTCCGAACAAATGTGGAACAGATCGCCCTTATGCTGACTCATATTTCGGTGCGCGGCGCGCGCGAGCACAATCTCAAGGACGTGAGCGTCGATATTCCGCGCGATACGCTGACGGTCATCACCGGCCTGTCGGGATCGGGCAAATCGAGCCTCGCCTTCGACACCATCTATGCCGAGGGGCAGCGGCGCTATGTCGAGAGCTTGAGCGCCTATGCGCGCCAGTTCCTCGAACTGATGCAGAAGCCCGATGTCGACCATATCGAGGGCCTGTCCCCTGCGATCAGCATCGAGCAAAAGACCACCAGCCGCAATCCACGCTCGACCGTGGCGACCGTCACCGAGATTTACGATTATATGCGCCTGCTCTGGGCGCGCGTCGGCATTCCCTATTCGCCCACGACCGGCCTGCCGATTGCGGCGCAGACCGTCAGCCAGATGGTCGATCGCGTGATGGCGCTGCCTGAGGGCACGCGCCTCTATCTGCTCGCGCCGGTGGTGCGCGGGCGCAAGGGCGAGTATAAGAAGGAGCTGCTCGAATGGCAGAAAGCGGGCTTCACCCGAGTCCGTATCGACGGCGAGATCCATGAGATTGACGAGGCACCCGCGCTCGACAAGAAATTGAAGCACGACATTGAGGTGGTGGTCGATCGCCTCGTCGTCGGCCCCGACATGGCGACGCGCCTCGCGGAGAGCTTCGAGGCGGCGCTGAAGCTGGCTGAGGGGCTGGCCTATGTCGATTTGGTGGACACAACCGTGGCCGCGCTTTCTGCTCCCCTCCCGCTTGCGGGAGGGGCTGGGGGAGGGGCTGACAAAGAGGCGCGCCAATCATTTTCAGGCGATATGCCCTCCCCCAGCCCCTCCCGGAAGCGGGAGGGGGGTATGGTCGGCACCGGCATCCCCGCCAACCGCATCGTGTTCAGCGAAAAATTTGCCTGCCCCGTATCAGGCTTTACCATCGCCGAAATCGAACCGCGCCTCTTCTCCTTCAACGCCCCGCAAGGCGCATGCCCGGCGTGCGACGGCCTGGGCGAGAAACTGCTGTTCGACGAGGACCTCGTCGTCCCCAACCATGCCCTCAGCATCAAGAAGGGCGCGGTCGTGCCGTGGGCGAAGAGCAACCCCCCGTCGCCTTATTACATGCAGGTGCTGGGCAGCCTGGCGCGCGAATTTGGTTTCAGCCTGGATACGCCGTGGGAGGATCTGCCGGGCGAGGTGAAGCTCATCATCCTGCACGGCACCGGCGGCAAACCGGTGACGCTGACCTTCATCGACGGCAAGAAGTCGTATGACGTGAAGAAGCCGTTCGAGGGCGTGATCGGCAATCTCAACCGGCGGATGCTGTCGACCGAGAGCGCGTGGATGCGCGAGGAACTGAGCAAATATCAAAGCAGCGCGCCGTGCGAAGTGTGCGGCGGCGCGCGGCTCAAACCCGAGGCGCTCGCGGTCAAGATCGGGATGCGCGATATTTCCAGCGTCACCCGCCTGTCGGTGGTCGACGCGCTGACCTGGTTCGAATCCGTCCCCGCCGATCTCACCGACCAGCAACGCGCGATCGCCGAGCGTATCCTCAAGGAAATCCTCGAGCGGCTCGGCTTCCTCAACAATGTCGGGCTCGATTATCTCAACTTGGATCGCACCAGCGGCACGCTGTCGGGCGGGGAATCGCAGCGCATTCGCCTCGCCAGCCAGATCGGCAGCGGGCTGTCGGGCGTGCTCTATGTGCTCGACGAACCCAGCATCGGCCTGCACCAGCGCGACAATGACATGCTGCTGAAAACGCTGCGCCGCCTGCGCGATCTCGGCAACACCGTGCTGGTGGTCGAGCATGACGAGGACGCGATCCGCACCGCCGATTATGTGATCGACATGGGGCCGGGGGCGGGCGTCCACGGCGGCGCGATCGTCGCGCAAGGGACCTTCGAGGAAGTGCTCGCCAACCCCGACAGCATCACCGCCGATTATCTGTCGGGCAGGCGCGAGGTCGCGGTGCCCACTACCCGGCGCAAGGGCAATGGCAAGAAACTGACCGTCCACAACGCCACCGCCAACAATCTGAAGGGCGTGACGGCCAGCCTGCCGCTCGGCACCTTCACCTGCATCACCGGGGTCAGCGGCAGCGGCAAATCGAGCTTCACGATCGACACGCTCTATGCCTCCGCCGCGCGCGCGCTCAACGGCGCGCGGGTGCTGGCGGGCAAGCATGACAAGATCACCGGCCTGCAATATCTCGACAAGGTCATCGATATCGACCAGTCGCCGATCGGCCGCACCCCGCGCAGCAACCCCGCCACCTATACCGGCGCCTTCACCCAGATCCGCGACTGGTTCGCAGGCCTGCCCGAGGCGCAGGCGCGCGGCTACAAGCCCGGCCGCTTCAGCTTCAACGTCAAGGGCGGCCGCTGCGAGGCGTGCCAGGGCGACGGGCTGCTCAAGATCGAAATGCACTTCCTGCCCGATGTCTATGTGACGTGCGACGTGTGCCACGGCGCGCGCTACAATCGCGAGACGCTGGAGGTGAAGTTCAAGGGCAAGTCGATCGCCGACGTGCTCGACATGACGGTCGAGGATGCGGTCGAATTCTTCAAGGCGGTGCCGCCGATCCGCGACAAGATGGCAATGCTCGCCGAAGTGGGCTTGGGTTACGTCAAGGTCGGCCAGCAGGCGACGACGCTGTCGGGCGGCGAGGCGCAGCGCGTCAAACTCGCCAAGGAACTGTCGCGCCGCGCGACGGGGCAGACGCTGTACATTTTGGACGAGCCGACCACCGGCCTGCATTTCGAGGACGTGCGCAAGCTGCTGGAGGTGCTGCACCAACTGGTCGAGCAGGGAAATACAGTGGTGGTCATCGAGCATAACCTCGATGTGATCAAGACCGCGGATTGGGTGCTCGATCTGGGGCCGGAGGGCGGCGTGAAGGGCGGGGAGATCGTGGCGCAGGGTGTCCCGGAAAAGGTCGCCGAGACGGAAGGGAGCTTCACTGGCCGCTATCTGAAGCCGTTGTTGGGAAAGAAGACCCGGGACAAGCCTGTCCTGAGCGAAGCCGAAGCGTAAGCGCAGGCGTAGTCGAAGGGCCTGAGGTGGTGGCGAAGGCTGAGGGGAGCTTTACGGGGCGGTACCTGGAGCCGTTGCTGAAGTTGGGAAAAGCGGCGAAGGTGGCGTAACACGGTCTTCAACCGGGCGGGCGAATTTCGCCATTCTCGTTATGCGCGCTCTGGACAGAACGCGTTTTGGGGTTGCGTTAGGGAATTGGTTCGGGAAAGCACGCCAGATGCTCAAGAGGTTATCCATTACGCGCTTCAAGTCCGTCAGGGACCAGCAGCTCGAATTTGGACGTGTCAATCTTTTTATTGGTGGCAATGGCACGGGTAAGTCAAGCTTGTTGGAGGCCATCGGCCTGACCTCGGCATGCCTAGGCCGAGGCCTTGGAGATAGCGATATCAGTCAGAAGGGGCTTCGCCTCACACCACCAGAACTCATGAAGTCCTCGTTCAAGAACGAAAGCCTTCCAAAGACCCTTGAGCTGGATGCCTGCTTCAGCAACGGCCTCGATTACAAAGTCGTACTCCAAAGCAACGCGCGTGACCCTCTATTAAGCATCTTCTCAGAATCGTGCTACTCGCAAACCCACAAGATATTTGGGAGGAGCAATCGCGGCGCTAGCGCGACTGGTGTATCACACGCAACTAGGCTGGAAAAAAATCGCGGTATTTGGGATCAGATCAAAGCGACGTACGAAATCGCGCCCGAGATTGATCAAGAATTTTCTGAATTTGCTCGCTATGTGATCTATACACCGCAAACTGACTTTTTGAGGGGAAAGCAGGCAGGACGGGTGGACGTTCCACCCGTCGGGCTCCATGGAGAAGGCTTGCCTCAGGCCGTCTCAACTTTCTTAGAGACGTACGCCGCGCATCGGCGGTCGACCCGAGGCAGGACGCCTACTGCCGCATGGAACATTCTTGATGCTTGCGTTAGACTGGTTTGGCTCCCAGGCTGGGCCTCAACGTTTGGCACCCATGTTGCGAAGCCACTATTAACGTCAAGAGATGTAGTTGATCGCGCTAGCGAAACCGTATATTTTCTAGACAGATTTATGCATGGGAGCAGGAATAGACTATCAGTCTATGACAGTAGCGAGGGTTCTCTTTTCCTATTGTTCGCGGCAATAATCCTATCCCACCCGCTTTCTCCTAAAGTATTCGCTTTAGACAATGTAGACAATGCCCTTAATCCAAAACTTACACGCAAGTTAGTTGAGACGATAATTGAGGTATGTAGCCGAAGTCAAAATCAATCGAGTGATGTGGGTGCCAAGCAAGTATTTCTCACAAGCCACAACCCGACCGCGCTCGATGCATTTGACATATTCGACGACGACCAAAGGGTTTTCGTCGTAAGAAGAAATGACAAGGGGCATACGGTCGCCGACCGACTAACGCAACCCAAAGGTGCGTCGCGAGAAGATTGGGAGCTAATGAAGGCGGGAAGAAATCTCTCCCAACTTTGGCTTGATGGAGACATACCGGGCGCCTTGGGGAATATCTGAAATGCACATTGGCGTTGTTTGCGAAGGACCGACTGATTACCCGGCAATAATTTGCTTCTTTGGGGAGGCCTTGAAGGCTCGCGACATAAACGCAACTTTTAACGCCTTATTCCCCGAAATGGACCGAACAAGGCCTGAGGCAGGATGGGCCAACGTGCTCCTTTGGCTAAAAAATAACCCGCCAGCGAAACGGATCCAGCAATACTTCGGAGGCGGGCTGTTTGGAGGAAATTTGTCAGGTGAACAGTATGATGCGATCATAATTCACTTAGACACGGACATCATAGAACACGAATCGTTCATAAATTTTGCACGTGAAAGCTATAACTACAATATCTCAACCGGTGGTGACTGCGAGGCGCGGGCGGCAGAGATATCCGCAGTGATTCAAATAGCTGCGGATTTCAATTCCATGACGCAACGTGATCAGTCGCGACATGTGCCGACTCCAGCGGTAGAGTCGACTGAGAATTGGTGTGTGGCAGCCTTCCATGGGCAACCTGAAAATTTCGAGCTTATCAGGGGCAATGAACTGACAAACAGGTTTATGGCCGCCTTGGAAATGTCAGAGAGTAGATCACCTCAAGATCAATATACAAATGTAGACAAAGATAATAATCGAAGAAAAAGGTTCTGCGAAAGACATGCCGGCGGAGCCTCTAGGGTAATATCCGGGTGTAAGCAGTTTGCGTCAGCTTTAGATAAGCTGGCAGCCATACAGCCTACACCTTCATAGGCATAGTTCCACCATGCGCCACCTCCCCACCAACTCCGCGCATCTCGGATGTTTCGCCAGCGCTCGCGCCAAGCCCGCGTTCAGCGGCCCCGACTGCAGTTCCGGGGACACCGCAATTCTGAGGACATAATACCCAACTCCCCCACACATCCCATCGTTTGCGGCGCGGAACCCTTCTCCCCTCCTCCGTTTCGCGCTATATTCCCCACATGCCCAAGCTCTCGCCCATTGTGTCCGAGTTCGAGTCGACCGAAGCGGCCGAAGCGCATGATCGCTGGGTACGCGAGAAGGTGGAGCAGGCGCTCGCCGACCCAGCACCCAGTATCCCGCACGATCAGGTGATGGCCGACCTCCAAGCCGTTCTCGACGGACACGCGCCCGGCTGATGCTGCGGCTGGTCTGGCGTCCAAAGGCGCGCCGTGACCTGCTCGACATCGCCGCCTTCATCCGCCAGCGCAATCCGCTGGCAGCGCAGCGCCTGCCCGCCCTGATCCGCGACGCCGCCGAGCGCCTACCGGAACATCCGTACGTCCACCGCCCCGGCCGGGTGCCCGGCACGCGCGAGGCGGTGGTCCACCCCAATTACATTCTGATCTATCGGGTTCTGGCGGACACCGTCGAGGTGATCACCGTCCTCCACGCCCGCCAGAAATATCCATGAACTCAAGCCGCAGCTCCCCGCGACCCGCCGACGTCCTTTGACACCACCGCACCACGGCCCCACCCCAACCCGGCGCCGGGTGAAGGGGAGGGGCCATCCGCGCGTCCTACCGGTGCAGCGTCCTGATCGCATCCACGATCACTTGCGGGCTGTGCAGCCCCTTATAGACCGGCGGCGGGGTGCGATCGAGCTTGAGCAGCGTGTACACCGCCGTCATCGCGCAGCGCACCGAATATTCCACGGTGAACACCACGTCGTCGGGCTGCTCGGCATATTGGCCGAGAAAGGCGAGGTTGGTCGATCCCGCGGGCACCACCTTGGGCCGGTCCTTGGCCGTGCGCACCATGAACTGGCTGGTGATATAGGGCATCGCGCAGGGGATGCAGGTCGATGCCGCCATCACCGCCGCCTGGTCGGCCGCGCTGAAGTGCAGATGGCCGAGCACTTCCTCCAGTATCTCCGCGCCGGTGCAATCGACCATGCGCTTCTTGACGTAATCGCCGACGCGATCGTGGAACAAGCCATAGCCCCACCATACCGAAACGCCCTCGGGCTGATCGGCGAAGAAGGGCTGGTGGTAGATGGAGAGCGTGATCAGCCAGCTCGAATCCTTGAAGGTGATCAGCCCGCCCGTGCCGGGGGCGCTGCCGCTGAAGCGTTCCATCAATTGCAGGAACAGCGGGTCCTTGACCGTGACGGTGTAGGAAATCCACGAGCTTTCGGCGATGTTGCCGTTGAACGCGGCGGGGTTGCCGAAGGCGGGGCGGCCTTGCGCGAGCTTCTCCCACAGTTTCCACGCGCCCGAATGGTTGCTGGCGTCGAGGCCGGGGGCCTTGGTCATCGATCCGAACGCCTTGTCGGCGGTCATCGATCCGTTGGTGACGAACACGCAGTCGCCGGGCGCGACCGGGATCGCCTCGGGGCCGTGGTCGGTAAGCGTGGCGATGCTGGTGACGGTGATCGCCTCGCCGCTCGCAAAGCCCAGATCCTCGACCCGCACGCCGAAGCGGAAGTTCACGCCGCGCTCCTTCAGCCAGTTGACAATCGGCACGGCGAAGCTGTCATATTGGTTGAGCAGGCTGCGATAGATGCCCTCCTGCGTGTCGATCGTCGAGAAATGGTGGACGAAGCGCTGGAGGTAGCGCTTGAACTCGATCGCGCTGTGCCACGGTTCGAAGGCGAACAAGGTACACCATTCAAACCAGAAATTGCTCTGGAAGAAATGCGGTTGGAAGCAATCGACGATGCGTTTGCCGTCGAGCAGATGCTCGGGCTCGGCCATGATCTTGACCAGGTCGATGCGGTCGCGCTCGGTAAAGCCCATCGTATGGAAATCGGGGATGCTGCCGTCGCGGTTCACCAGCCGCACCTTGTTGTGCCACGGCCACGCGGCATTGGCGCGGTCGGTCTCCTCGCGCACCGAGATGCTCGGGTCGCTCGCCGAGGGGATCGAATCGAGCAGGTCGAAGGTGCATTGATACATCGCCTCGAACATGCGGCTGCCGCTCATGAAATAGCCGTTCTCGGCATCGCCATGCGCATCGAACGCACCGCCGAACTTGTGGCTTTCCTCCAGGATGACAATGTCCTCGCCCGCCACGCCGCCGTCGCGGATCAGGAAAACCGCACCGGCAAGCGCGGCAATGCCGCTGCCGACGAAAGTATAGGTGCTCATGCTGGCGGTCCTTTTTCGGGATGTCGGACCGCCGTTTATCAGCCGCCTCGCGCGCGCGAGCAGCCTCGGAAACTACGCAAACGGCGTGCGCGAAAGGGCCGGATCGCAACCTTCTCGCGATCCGCGCATTACCTCTGGATCCATATCAGGAGGATTTCGAAATGCGCGCATTCACGCTGGGTTTGATCGCCGCGTCGACCTTGGTCGCCGGCTGCACCGAATATGGCGACGGGCCGCGTCGCGGTTACGGCAATGGCGGCTATTCGCGCTATGATTACGACCGGCCGGACCCCTCTTATAACGGCTATGACGCGTCGCGTTACTATCGCGAGGACAACCGCCGCTATCGCGAACGCCAGCTCAGCGCGAATGACCGCGTCTATCGCGGCAGCGACGGGCGCTATTATTGCCGTCGCAATGACGGGACGACCGGGCTGATCGTCGGTGGCGTTGCCGGTGGTGCGCTGGGTGCGGCGATCGCGCCGGGCGGTTCGGGCGTGCTTGGTGCGTTGCTCGGCGGCATTGGCGGGGCGCTCGCGGGCCAGGCGATCGACAAGAGCGACAATCGCGACGTGCGCTGCCGCTGAGGCGATTGGGCCGGGCGAGGGGGTTCCCTGGTCCGGCTCGCGCAAACTTGTGCGGCTGGATTGCGCAGCCGTAATCCGCATCCCATATCGCTGCGCATGAGCGAGAACAAAATGGTGTGGCACGGCACCACGATCCTGTCCGTGCGCAAGAATGGCCGCGTCGTCGTCGCCGGAGACGGCCAGGTGACGCAGGGACAGACCGTCATGAAACCCAATGCGAAGAAGGTCCGCCGCTTGGGGGATGGATCGGTGATCGGCGGCTTTGCCGGTGCCACCGCCGATGCCTTCACGCTGTTCGAGCGGCTTGAGCGAAAGCTGGAGCAGCATCACGGACAATTGCTGCGCAGCGCAGTCGAATTGGCCAAGGACTGGCGCACCGACAAATACCTCCGCAATCTGGAAGCGATGATGATCGTCGCCGACAAGGACGTGACGCTGATCCTGACCGGCAATGGCGATGTGCTGGAGCCCGAGGCGAGCGCCAACGGCACCGTCGCCGCGATCGGCTCGGGTGGCAATTTCGCGCTGTCTGCCGCACGCGCGCTGGTCGATTACGAAGCCGATGCCGAGACGATCTGCCGCAAGGCGATGGCGATTGCGGCGGAGGTGTGCGTCTATACCAACGACCGGCTGACCGTGGAGAGCCTTGCGGCGTCTGCCTAAATGCCCTCCCCTCCCGCTTGCGAGTTTCGGGTGAACGATGCCCCGCATCGTTCAGGTCAGGCTGGGAGCCTGACCGACCCGAAACTGGGCTGGGGGAGGGGCGACCACTTTCCCAATGCTAACGCGGGTGGCGAGCGCGAGCCCTCCCCCTGCCCCTCCCGCGAGCGGGAGGGGAGAAGAAGAGACCCAAAATGAACGAAGCCCTTACCCCCAAAGCCATTGTCGCAGCGCTCGATGCGCACATCATCGGCCAGGCCGACGCCAAGCGTGCGGTTGCAGTCGCGATGCGCAACCGTTGGCGGCGGCAGCAACTGAGCCCGGAGCTGTGCGACGAGGTAAGCCCAAAGAACATCTTGATGATCGGGCCGACGGGCTGCGGCAAGACCGAGATCAGCCGCCGCCTCGCCAAGCTCGCCGATGCGCCGTTCATCAAGGTCGAGGCGACCAAATTCACCGAGGTTGGCTATGTCGGTCGCGACGTCGAACAGATTGCGCGCGATCTGGTCGAGGAAGCGATCCGGCTGGAAAAGGAACGCCGCCGCGCCGCGGTGAAGGACAAGGCCGAGGAGGCCGCGATGGGCCGCCTGCTCGACGCGCTGACCGGCAAGGGCGCGAGCGAGGCGACGCGCGAGGCGTTCCGTCAGCGGCTGCACGACGGCCATTTGCGCGACACCGAAATCGAGATCGAGCTGGAGGCGCAGCCCAATATGCCCTTCGAGCTGCCCGGTGGCGGTGCGCAGATGATTAACCTGTCCGAGATGATGGGGAAGGCTTTCGGCGGCGGCCAGTTGAAGCGCCGCAAGCTGACCGTGCCCGCCGCATGGGACAAGCTCGTCGAGGAAGAGGCCGACAAGCGCCTCGACCAGGATGAGGTCAGCCGTGCCGCTTTGGCCGATGCCGAGGCGAACGGGATCGTGTTCCTCGACGAAATCGACAAAATCGCGGTCAGCGACGTACGCGGTGGATCGGTTAGCCGTGAGGGCGTGCAGCGCGATTTGCTGCCGCTGATCGAGGGGACGACGGTCGCGACCAAATATGGGCCGATGAAGACCGACCACATCCTGTTCATCGCCAGCGGCGCATTCCACGTCGCCAAGCCGAGCGATTTGCTGCCCGAGCTACAAGGCCGCTTGCCGATCCGGGTCGAGCTGAAGGCGCTGACCGAGGACGATTTCGTCGCGATCCTCAGCGACACCAAGGCATCGCTGACGCAGCAATATGTCGCGCTGATCGCGACCGAGAATGTCGGGGTCGAATTTACCGAAGACGGCATCCGCGCGGTCGCGCGCATTGCGGCGGAAGTGAATGGCGAGATCGAGAATATCGGCGCGCGGCGCTTGCAGACGGTGATGGAAAAGCTGCTGGAAGATGTCAGCTTCAACGCCGAGGATCGCGGCGGTGAGACGGTGGTGGTCGATGCGGCCTATGTCGAGACGCATCTGGCGAGCATCGCGCGCAATACCGATCTCAGCCGGTTCGTGCTGTAAGGGAGGGGAGGGTGCCCCGGCCCTCCCGCTTTACTTAACCCCGCTCTTAACCTTGTCCCACGGCACGAAGGCTCCCAGGCGACAGCGTGGGCCAGGGATGCCAAGCCCGGAGCGATCGAGCGTGTAGAACAGGTCGCCGCGACAGACCTGCCCGCCAAACACTTCGTTCACCACGATCGCATCGTCGTGGAGGCCCGGGCACGCATCGGGTAGATCGTTGCGCCAGATGCGACTGCCATCATGGTACAGCAGCGTGTGATCGTCGATCACTTGCGGGCTGCCGATCCGGCTCGTCGATAGGCACGTCTCGGGCTTGCCCGCTGCGCGCCCGGCCAGCGCCTTGTCGAGCGCCTTGCTGTCCGACGCCACCATCGTGGCGAGCACGGATACGAGTAGGGCGGCGCGGATCACGGTTTGCGATACGGGATGAAGTCGCCGAAGCTGCAACTGCCGCTCGGGATATGGCTGACGAGATCGACCGTGTGCACGATATCGCCGCGGCAGAACTGGCTGCCGAAGGTTTTGCTCACGATCGCGTCACCGCGCCGCAGCCCGAAGCAGCCGCCGCCGGTATCGGTGCGCATGATGTCGTTGCGGCCGTTCTTGTACAGGATCGTGTCGCCGACGCGGGTGGTGTCGCGGTAGCGGATCGGGTCGATGCAGGTCTGCGGCTTGCCCGGCACCAGCCCGGCAAGCTGCTTGTCGAGTTCGACCTTGTCCTGCGCGGCCTGGCGCGCGGCATAGCCCTTGGTATCGGCGGAAAGTGCAGCGGTCCCGCCGATCAGCAGCACGGCGGGTAGAAGGAAGCGGTACATGGCAACGGTCCTTTTCACAGCATCTACCCCCGAAGTGTCTTTACGCTATTTCGCGGTCAAAAAACATCCTTTGCCGCGCGTCGTTCGGCCAATTGCTCAGCGGAGGAAGCGCGCAGGAACGGGTTGGTGGCCAGTTCCAGCGCGATCGTGGTCGGCACGGTCGGCTCGCCTGCCGCACGCCTGGCATCGACGTCCTTCATCCGTTCGGTGATGGCGGCATTGTCGGGCTCGGCGGCGGCGGCATAGCGGCCGTTCGACTGCGTATATTCGTGCGCGCAGAACACGATCGTCTCGGGCGGCAGTGCGGCGAGCCGCTGCATATTGGCGAACATCTGCGCCGGCCCCCCTTCGAACAAGCGCCCGCAGCCCATTGCGAACAGCGTATCGCCGCTGAACAGCAGCGCATCATCGGCCATGTGGAACACGATATGCCCGGCGGTGTGCCCCGGCGTTTCGATCACGCGCGCGACATGGTTGCCGATCTTGACGCTATCGCCCTCGCGCAGACCATAATCGAGCGTCGGGATCTTGTCGGCTTCGGCGGCGGGGCCGCTGACGGTCGCGCCCAGCGCCTTGATCTCGGCATTGCCATTGGTGTGATCGGGGTGCCAGTGTGTCGTCCAGATCTGCGAAATCTTCCAGCCGCGCGCATTCGCCGCCGCTAGAACGGGCGCTGCCTCGCTTGGATCGACCGCCACGGTTTCGCCGGAAACGGCGTCGTGCACCAGCCACACATAATTGTCGTCAAGCGCGGGCACGCGGACGATGTCGAGGGTGGTCGTCATTACCATTCTCCAGTGTTGGGCATCGACATCCAGGGCTCCGCAGGCGGCAGCACGCCATCTTGCAGCAGCTCGATCGAGATATTGTCGGGGGTACGCACAAAGGCCATGTGGCCGTCGCGCGGGGGACGGTTGATCGTCACTCCGGCGTCCATCAGCCGCTGGCACGTCTCGTAGATATTGTCGACGCGATAGGCGAGGTGGCCGAAATTGCGCCCGCCCGAATAGGGTTCCGGGTCCCAATTGTGCGTGAGCTCAACTTGCGCGTCATGGTCGCCGGGCGCGGCGAGGAAGATCAGCGTGAAACGGCCCTTTTCATTGTCGAAGCGGCGCACTTCCTCCAAGCCGAGCAGTTTGAAGAAGTCGACCGTCGCAACCGGATCGGTCACGCGGATCATCGTGTGGAGGTATTTCATCGACGCACTCCTGCAGGCTTTGCCGCCCAAATAGGCGTGCCCGGCGGCAAGCGCCAGCTACGGTTTGGCGTCGAATTGCGTCAAGGCCGCCGCCGCTGCCTTTCCGGGCACGCTGTCGGGGCGCAGCGACACCGCCTGCTGCCAGGCCGCCTTGGCCCCGGCTTCATCGCCAGCCAGTGCGGCGATGTTGCCTGCCTCCAATTGTACCGCAGGATCGTCTCCGCCCAGGCGCAAAGCCTCGGCAATATCCTTCTTGGCGCGGGGCAACTCCTGCATCCGCCGCGCGAGCGTTGCCGACAACAGCCATGCCAGCGGGTCGGTGGGGACTTCGCCCAGCGCATGGTCGATGTCGTCGCGCGCATTTTCCGTGTCGTCGCCCGCCACCATCGCGCGCGCGCGGTCGAGATGCGCCTCGCCCAGCGACAGGCCGGTCAGCGTGCCGGTCGCCAGCGCGGCATCGAGTGCGCTGCGCGCCTTGGAGGCATCGCCCGCCGCCAGCCAAGCATTGCCCGCCTGTGCCCAGTAATTGGCGGCTTGTGTGTCCTTGGCCCGTTCCGCGCCGGTTGCCGCTTTCTCGAACGCGGCGGCGGCGGCGGACCAGCGTTGTTCGCGGCTATAGGCCATGCCCAGGCACTGGCTGGCAAGAAAGCTGCCGCCCGCCAATTCCCATTGCCCCGCCTCGGCCTCGGCGGCGGTGGGGTTGGTGGTCGACAGCGCCAGGCACCGGTCATAGCGGTCGCCACTCGGGGCGGCGGGGCCAGTCGGCCCGGTGGTGGTGCTTTGCACAAGCGCAGCGGCGGCAAGCAGAGGCAGCAAGATCATAAGGCGCGCGTCACATCCTCAACCGCGGCGATCAGCAAGGCGAGATCCGCATCGCGTGACAGGCGGTGGTCCCCGCCCTTGACCAGCGTTAGCTGCACATCGCCTGAACGGAGCAGCTCGGCGAGGCGCAAGGTGCGATTCCACGGCACTTCGGTGTCGGCCAGGCCCTGCAGCAGCCGCACCGGCACGTCGATCGGCAGGCCTGAGAACAGCACCCGATTGGCCTCGCCCGATTGCCAGAAAGCGCGGGTATAGACCATCGGCAGATCGGCATAGCGCCCGACCTTCTCCAGCCGCCCTTCGGAGAGGATCTGCAGTTTCTCATCGACGGTGAAGCCCCAGTCGGTGAAATCGGGCGCGGGCGCGATGCCGACCAGCGCCGCCACCTTGTGCGGATGGTCGCGCGCGACCAGCAACATCAGCCAGCCGCCAAGCGACGATCCCACCAGCACGGCGGGCCCTTCGACCAATTGATCGAGCATCGCCAGCACATCGTCGCGCCACCCGGTGAGCGTCTGGTCCTCGAAATCGCCCTCGCTTTGCCCGCACCCGCCATAATCGAAGCGCAGAAAGGCGCGACCGCTGCGCTTCGCCCAGGCTTCGAGCGTCAGCGCCTTGGTCCCTTCCATGTCGGAGCCATAACCGGGCAGGAACACCACCGTCGGGCCGGTGCCCTCGGTCAGATGATAAGCGAGCGCGGGGCGGGCAGGGGGCGGGGCGTCGGTCATGGCGGCGGGCTTAGCCGAAGATCGGGGGAGGGGAAATCGGGCGTTTGTTTTCCCCTTCTTCCTCCCCGGCCTTCGCCGGGGAGGAAGGGAGGGTTACTTCCCCGCCACAAACGCGACCACCGCCGCCTTGAATGCCTCTGGCTGATCGAGCATCACCATGTGCGCGCTGTCGCCAATATCGACATAGCTGATGTGCGGCGCTGCGGCATATTGCTTGCGGTAGAACGGATCGGCCATCGCCTTGCTCGGTCCGCCTGCATTCCAGGGGTATAGCAAGGTTATTGGTGTCGTGATCGACCCCAGGACCGGACGCAAGTCGGTGGTCAGGTCCTCATACATCGCTTGTGCGGTTACGCGGGGGTCGGCGGCCTTGGCCCAGGCGGTCATCCGGACGATGCTGGCAGGCTTGATCGCCAAACCGCGCGTTTGTGCCGCCAGCGCCGCGTCGCTTGGCGCGGTGCCATAGCTGGCGGCGATCGCGTCGCGCAATTTTGCGGCTTGCGGCGCGACCAGCGCAGGAGTGGGATCGACGCCCGGTGGAGCCATCAGCACCGCGAAATACGGTAGCGAATCGACGATCATCAGCCGCGCAAGGTCTTCCGGATGCGCCTTCGCCAGCATCATGCCGACCAGCCCACCCATCGAATGACCGATCACCAGCGTGCCGTGCAGTTTCTCGCGCGCGATATAGCCATCGAGGTCGGCGACGATGCCGTCGAGCACGCCGGGCTGGAGGTTGGCCCCGGGATTGTCCCCGCCAAAACCGTTGACCTGCACCAGGATGACGCGGTGTGTTTTGGCCAGTTCCGGCGCGACATCGTCCCACACCGCGCGCGGGGAGGCGAGGCCGGGGATCAGGATCACCGGGCTGCCCTTGCCCATCGTGACGATCGAAATATGCGGCAGGCGCTGCTCGGCTGTCGTCGCCACCTGTGCGACGGTTGGGGCGGCGTGGGTCGGCACGGCGGGCAGCAACAGCGCCAGCGCGGCGATCAAAGCAGTTTTGCGGGCAGACATCATGCGGCGTCTCCTTTGGAGGGGCTAACGAAAATCGCTTCGATCGGAAGCGCGAACAATTCGGCGATGCGGAAGGCGAGCGGGAGCGAGGGGTCGTAGCGCCCGGTCTCGATTGCGTTGACGCTCTGGCGCGACACCTCCAGTCGCTCGGCCAAGTCGCCCTGGCTCCAGCCCCGCTCGGCGCGCAGCACCTTGAGGCGGTTGATCATGCTGCGGCGCGCGACGTCAGGCGGTCGCGCAGACCCATCCCGCATTGGACCAATCCGAAGGCACCGCACCACAATGGGAAGGCGAGGAAGGCGGGTGGCTGGTCGGTAAGCCCGCCATTGGCGAGAAAGCCCCAGACCGTCAGCACGGCCAGCAATATCGCTAACCCCCCAAGCATTGCCTTTACCAGGCGCTGGCGCAAAAATTCGTCGCGTTCCTCGGCCAGGTACAGACCCATGATCGCGATCACGCCGAGCAAGGGCAGGGACGGGGCAACCGCAAGCGCTGCCAGTGTAATGCCGGTGGGGTGCCACAAACGGATTAGATAGGTCGCGGCGAACAGCACAACGCCATAGCTGAACATCGTTGGAATAAACCGCACGACGTAGCGCTGCTGCGCGGGATTGCGCTTCTGCATGGAAAGCATCCTTTCACTCTTGTGAAGGAAGCTTTACAGTCAAGTTTCCTTGTCTGTCAAGGAGCCCTGATAGGGCCGGTAGCGAGTCCGCTCACGCCGTGATCTGCGCCGCCACCGCTTCCGCCACCTTGATCCCGTCCACTGCCGCCGACAAAATCCCCCCGGCATAGCCAGCGCCCTCGCCCGCCGGGAACAGCCCGGCCGTATTGAGGCTCTGGAAATCGTCGCCGCGCGTGATGCGCACCGGGGCCGAGGTGCGCGTCTCCACGCCGGTCAGCACGGCGTCGGGATGGTCGTAGCCCGGAATTTCACGCCCGAACTGGACCAGCGCCTCGCGCATCGCGGTGATGACAAACTCGGGCAGGCACAGCGACAGGTCGGTCATCGTCACGCCGGGGCGATAGGAGGGGATGACGCTGCCAAGCTTGGTCGAGGGCCGCCCGGCGAGGAAGTCGCCCAACAGTTGCGCGGGCGCGTGATAGTTGGAGCCGCCCGCGACGAAGGCGCGTTCCTCGATCTGACGTTGCAGCGCGATCCCGGCGAGCGGATGCTCGGGATAGTCACGCTCGGGGTCGATGCCGACCACCATCCCCGAATTGGCATTGCGTTCGTTGCGCGAATATTGGCTCATGCCGTTGGTGGCGACGCGGCCCTCCTCGGAGGTTGCCGCCACCACCGTGCCGCCGGGGCACATGCAGAAACTGTAGGCGGTGCGCCCGTTCTTGGCATGGTGCGAGATGTGATATTCCGCCGCGCCCAAAATCGGGTGCCCGGCATTGGGGCCGAAGCGCGCCTGGTCGATCCACGATTGCGGATGCTCGATGCGCACGCCGATCGAGAAGGGCTTGGCCTCGATATGCACGCCGCCTGCATGGAGCATATGGAAGGTGTCGCGCGCGCTATGGCCAACCGCGAGCACGACCTGTTCGGCGGCAAGATAATCGCCGTTATGCAAATGCAGCCCGCGCATCCGCCGCGCGCCGTTTTCGTCGGTGGCGACATCGATGCCATCGACGCGCGTTTCGAAGCGATATTCGCCGCCCAGCGCCTCGATCGTTGCGCGGATGCTTTCGACCATCGTGACGAGGCGGAAGGTGCCGATATGCGGGTGTGCCTCGGTCAGGATTTCGGGCGGGGCACCGGCCTTGACGAACTCGGTCAGCACCTTGCGGTCGAGATGACGCGGGTCCTTGATCCGGCTGTAGAGCTTGCCGTCGGAGAAGGTGCCAGCACCGCCTTCGCCGAACTGCACGTTGCTTTCCGGGTTGAGCACGCTGCGCCGCCACAGGCCCCAGGTGTCCTTGGTGCGTTCGCGCACCACCTTGCCGCGATCGAGGATGATCGGGCGGAAGCCCATTTGCGCGAGGATCAACCCGGCGAACAGCCCACACGGCCCCGCCCCGATGACGACCGGGCGCGGGCCACTCCAGCCCTCGGGCGCTTTGGCGACGAATTTGTACGCCGTGTTGGGGGTGGGCTGGACATGCCGGTCCTTCCTGAAGCGCGCCAGCACCGGCGCTTCGTCGCGCACATTCACATCGACCGAATAGACCAGTTGGATGTCGGTCTTGTCGCGCGCGTCATGCGCCCGCCTGGCAATGGTGTAGCGCACCAGATCGCGCGGGGTGATGCGCAGCCGCTGGCGGATCGCGGCGGCGAGTTCTTCGTCGGCATGGTGGAGCGGGAGCTTGAGATCGGTGATGCGCAGCATCGCGCCGCCATAGCGGGGAAGCGTGGTCTCGGGAACCGGGGCTCTGTATCCTCCCCGTTTCGGGGAGGATCAGATTCAGATTACATATTCGACCGTGCGGCGTTGCAGTTCGTCCGCCATCACCGCCGCGCGCTTTTCGACGATGCGCTTGTTCAGGCGCAGCACGGTCTGGCTCCCGGTGGTTTTGAACGCGGCGGGTACGAAGGCATGAACAAGGCACGCGAGTCCGCCGCCAACCAGCGCCATGCCAAAGCGCGAGGCGACGCCGAAATGCTCGGTATAGCTCTCGCCAACTGCGGCGGGGTGATCGAGGAACAGGCGGCGAAACATAAAGCGGCTCCTTGGTAGTTCAGGCGAACCTGCGCGCGATTTGTGGCAGCATGTCGGCGGCCAACTGGCTCAGCGTATCATCGCGCGCGCCCATTACCACAATCCGGTCGCCGGGTCGCGCTTGCTCGACCAGCCAGGCGGCGGCCTGTGCGCGATCGGCGATGTGGTGCGCCTGCGCGCCGATGTCGCGGGCGATGTCGGCACTGGTCACCTCGCGCGCCACCGTCCCGCCCTGATAGACCGGATCGGGCAGCACCAGCAGGTCCTCGTCTTCGAGCATCCGCTGGAACATCGCGACCAGTTCGGCGCGCATCACCTTCAGTGGACCATAGCCGTGCGGCTGGAACAGCACGAGCAAGCGCCCCGGAAAGGCGTGCAGCGTCGCCAGCGTCGCGGCGATCTTGTCGGGGTTGTGCCCGAAATCGTCGATCACGGTGACGTCGGCGCTGGTCCCGACCAGTTCGAAGCGGCGCTTGAGCCCGGTAAAGCCCGCAAGCGCGGGGATCGCTTCGGCCAGCGGCACCCCCGCCGCGCGCGCTGCGCCCAGTGCCGCCAGCGCATTGGCGACATTGTGCTGCCCCGGCACCGACAGCCGCACCGGATGCGTCGCGCCATCGACCAACAGATCGAAACCGATCGCGAAGGGTTCGGGCTGGAGGTTGCGCGCGCTGAGATCAGCAGCCGCCTCGACCGCGAAGGTTACCAGCCGCGCGGGATCAAGCTTTGCCGCCAGTGCTGCCGTCTCGGCATCGCCCAGGTTGAGGACGGTCGTTTCGGCCTTGCCCGCGAAATCGGCGAACAGCGCGCGCAGTTCTTCCAGCGATTTGTGGTCGAGGCTGACATTGTTGAGCACCGCGATTTTGGGCGTGTAGAGCGCGATCGACCCGTCGCTCTCATCGACTTCGCTGACAAAGGCCGCGCCATCGCCGACCAAAGCGCTGGCAAAGGGCGCGTCGGCGCTAGCGAAATTCTTCATCACCGCGCCGTTCATCACGGTCGGGTCGCGCCCGCAGGCGTGGAGGACCCAGCCGATCATCCCCGTCACGGTCGATTTGCCGCTGGTGCCGGCCACGCCGATTGGCAGTTCGCTCGCGTTGAACAACGATGCGAGCAGTTCGGGGCGGCTCAACCGCCGCGCGCCGACGCGATCGGCGGCGACGATATCGGCGACGCTCGGCTCGACCGCCGCCGAGGCAACGACGATCTGCTCGGTCGAAGTGACGCCGGAGCCATCCTGCGGAAACAGCGTCACGCCCTTGGCGGCGAGATCGGCGAATTTGGTGGGCAAACGCCCGGCATCGAGCGTGCGGTCCGATCCGGCGACGCTGGCCCCGCGCCCGGCCAGGATCATCGCCAAGGGCATCATGCCGCTGCCGCCAATGCCGACAAAGAAATAGGGGGCGGAGAAGTAGGATTTGCCGTTGCTCATGACAGCGGGCTATCGCGGGTTGTCGGAAAGCACCACCCCTCCCGTTCGTTTCGAGCGCAGTCGAGAAACCGGGCGACGGGGCGGGGGGCAGGTTTCTCGATTGTGCTCGACAGAGATGGGCTCGAAACGAACGGTGATAGCAATGCGAATTGGGGTGGTGGCACCGGCACGCGGGATCGATGAAGCGCTGGCGTCGCGTGCGCTCGGGCTGGCGGCGGTGGCGACGCCGGAGGTCGATCTGGTGTTTCATCCGCAATGCTTCCTCAGCGAAGGGCATTTCGCCGGGTCGGACGCGGTGCGTGCGGCGGCGTTTCTGGAGGTCGCCAACGATCCTGCTTTTGACGCGATCTGGTTCGCGCGCGGCGGCTATGGCTCCAACCGCATCCTGCACAGCGTGATGCCGCATTTGGGCGAGGCCGCGCGCCGCAAGACCTATCTTGGCTTTTCCGACATGGGCTTCCTGCTCGGCGCGTTGTACGCCGCCAGAATCGGGCATCCGGTGCACGGCCCGATGGCCTCGGTTGCGGCGAGCGGGGACGGTGGTGCCGCCTTTGCGCGGTCGCTCTTGTGGCTTGTGCGCAAGGATCGCTCCGTGCTTGAGCCCGGCCTGGACGGGCGACCGGCAGCGGCGTTCAACCTTGCAATCCTGACCGCGCTGATCGGCACGCCGTGGCTCCCCGATCTCACCGATCATGTGCTGATCGTCGAGGAAGTGTCCGAGCCGCTCTACCGTGTCGATCGCATGTTGTTCACGATGGCACACGCGACGCAGCTCAAAGGGCTGGCGGGCGTTCGTCTGGGCGAAGTCAGCGAAGTGGTGGACAACGATCCGCCCTGGGGCGAAAGCCTTGAAACTATGATCGCGCGCTGGTGCGGCGAGATGCGCGTGCCCTATCTCGGGCGCGCCCAAATCGGCCATTATCGCGGCAATCGCGTGGTGCCGTTCGGGGTGGCCTAAGCCGCGCGGGCAAGGGCGGGTCGGTCGTCGTCATTGGCGGTGGGCGGGGCGGCCCGCTTGCCATGCCGCCGCCGCCGCGCGCGCGGCGCACGGCGTGGCAGAAAGCGTGCGACGATCGCGCGCCAGCCCGCGCCACCGCGCGTGGCGGTCGCGACCACTGCAGTCGTCAGCACAATGTCGATATAGGTCGACACGTCCCACAACAGGACCAGCGCCATGTCGAACGGCCCGGCCACCGCCAGCATTTCGGCACCCGCGATCAGGATGGCCGCCATCAGTGCCAGAAAGATGAGGTGTCGACGCTCGATCCTGCCAACCGCATCGCGGGTGATCCCCACGATACGATCCAGCCACCGCGCCGCAGCCGTTTCGGGGAAAAGCCGGAGTACAATGATTGTGTACATCAGCAATCCGGTCAGCATCATTCTGTTCCCTGCTGGATGAGGCCGCGATTTTGTCGAAACCCGTCCGCAACATAGTCAGCCGCGTCGGCAATCCGCAATCGCGAAGAGCTCATCGCCGACGCGGAATTGGCGTGACGTGCGAAATTTCACAAAATTTTTTCCTATAATATCGATGCAGGCGTCTTCGCACCGTGCGCGAGGATGGTCTTTCTAATTCTAAAGTATGATTTCAGGAGGCCCCCCCGTGTATTGGTTTAAATCGTCAGCTCCCATCCGGTTGAAATTGCTTGTTGCCTTCGGGTTGTTCGTTGGTTTGTTGGCCGTAACGACCTGCGCTATGTGGTTGAATCCCAAGGGTGCGTTGCTGGTCGGTGTGGTTGCGACCACGGTCGGCCTCGTCATGGCGCATCTCTTCCGCGAGGCCATTGCCGGCCCCTATGTCGCGACGGTCGTACGGATGGAGGGGCTCGCCGCCGGCGATCTCGATTCACCGATTGAATTCACCGAATTCAGCGATTGCGTAGGGCGCATGACCAAGGCGATGTTCGCATTCCGCGAAAATGCGCAGCAGCAAGTCGTCATGAATGCGGAGCTGGAACGTAATTCGGAAGTCAACGCGACGGTGACCAGGACGATGGTCGAAAAGCTCGGGCGGCTTTCCGATGGCGACCTTACCGCAAATATCACCGAAAATTTCCCCGGCACCTATGCGTCGATGAAGAGCAGCTTCAACGAGGCGCTCGGCAATCTCCGCGAGTTGCTTGCCTCGGTGAAATCGAGCGCCAGCAACATTCACAGCGGCTCGAACGAAATCGCCCAGGCGGCCAACGATATTGCCCGCCGCACCGAAAGCACCGCCGCGAGCCTGGAGCAGACCACCGCCGCGATCCAGCAAGTCGATTCCCGCCTCAAGGCGACGGCACTTGCCGCGTCGCAGTCGGTGGAAACCTCGGAACAGGCCAATGCCGCCGTGCTTGAAGGCCGCGGTCGCACCGATGCTGCCGTGCAGGCGATGACGCGCGTGCTCGACAGCGCCAAGGGCATCGATGACGTGATTGGCGGGCTCGACAAGATCGCGTTCCAGACGCGCGTTCTCGCGATGAACGCGGCGGTCGAGGCCGGGCGTGCAGGCGATGCCGGGCGCGGCTTTGCGGTGGTGGCCGATCTCGTCTCGGCGCTCGCGATGCGCGCCGAGGAAGAGGCCAAGCGTGCGCGCGACCAGTTGGGCGTCACGCGGATCGATATCGGCGCGGCGGTTGACGCGGTCCAGCAGGTGGACGAGGCGTTCGGCGTCATTCTCGACTCGGGCGACCGGGTGGCGGTGCTCGCAAAGCAAATCGCCCATGATAACGAGGCGCAGGCTGGCGCGATCACCGAAGTGAGCAGTGCCGTCCACGCGATCGACCGATCGACGCAGGAAAATGCCGCGATGGTTGAGCAAACCTCGGCTGCCGCGCGCAACCTGACCGGCGAAGTCGGGCAATTGTCTGCCCAGGCCGACCGCTTCCAGGTCGAGCAGGGCCGGCGAATGCCCCCGCCGAAGGTGCGGTTGGAAACGATGGTCAGCGGTCATTGCTGAGCGCAGGCGGGTGGGGCGGTATGACCGTCCCGCCCGCTTGACAGCGGTGGCTGGCAGAGGGTGACGGAACGCCCGCGCTTGCTTATATCGGCGGCCCCGGCTTAAGCGCCGGGCTCCTGATAGCCAAGAAAGTCCCATCCCGATGTCCGCCCTGTTCCGCATCTCGCTGCCCGACGGTTCCGTCCGTGAGGTAGCACCGGGGACTACCCCCGCGGATGTGGCTGCGGCGATCGGGCCGGGCCTGGCGAAAGCGGCGATCGCCGCGCGCGTCGATGGCGAATTGCGCGACATCACGCGGCCGTTTGAGGGTGACAGCGCGCTCGCGCTGGTGACCGCGAAGGATGAAGCCGATGCGCTGGAACTGGCGCGGCATGATTTCGCGCATGTGCTGGCCGAAGCGGTGCAGACCCTGTTTCCGGGGACGCAGATCACCTTCGGTCCCTCGACCGATGACGGCTTTTATTACGATTTCGCGCCGAAAGATCGTCCGTTCACCGACGAGGATTTGCCCGCGATCGAGGCCGAGATGCGCCGCATCATCGGCAAGGACGAACCGCTGATCCGCGAAGTGTGGAGCCGCGCCGATCTGATCGCGCGCTGGACCGCGCAGGGCGAGAGCTTCAAGGCCGAATGGGCCGCCGAATTGCCCGAGGGCGAGGACCTGACGGTCTATAAGGCGGGCAAGGGTGATGACGCGTGGCTCGACATGTGCCGCGGGCCGCATCTGGCATCGACCGGCAAGCTAGACCCGCAGGCGTTCAAGCTGACGCGCGTGAGCGGTGCTTATTGGCGCGGCGACCAGAAGAATGCGATGCTCAGCCGCATTTACGGCACTGGCTGGCTGAACAAGAAACAGCTCGATGCGCATCTGACGATGCTGGAGGAAGCCGCAAAACGCGACCATCGCAAGATCGGCCAGGAAATGGACCTGTTCCATCTCCAGTCCGAAGCGCAAGGCAGCGTGTTCTGGCACCCCAAGGGCTATATGCTGTGGCGTCAGCTCGAGGCCTATATGCGGCGTCGGCTCGACGCGGCGGGCTATGTCGAGGTGAAAACCCCGCAATTGATGGACGCGCGCCAGTGGGAGCAGTCCGGCCATTGGGGCAAATATCGCGAGAACATGTTCGTCGTGCCCGACGAAATCCCGAATACCGAGGATGACGCGGCGATTTTCAGCGGCACCGCCGATCTGATGGCGCTGAAGCCGATGAACTGCCCGGCGCACGTGTTGATTTTCCGCCAGGGCATCAAGAGCTACCGTGACTTGCCGATGCGCATGGCCGAATTCGGCTGCTGCCACCGCAACGAGCCGCATGGTGCGCTGCACGGCATCATGCGCGTGCGCCAATTCACGCAGGACGACGCGCATATCTTCGTGCGCGAGGATCAATTGGTCGCCGAAGTACAGCAATTCTGCGAATTGCTCGACAGCGTGTACCAGGACCTGGGCTTCTCCGATTATGCGGTGAAGCTCGCGTTGCGCCCCGAAAAGCGCTTCGGTTCGGACGAGATGTGGGACAAGGCTGAGGACGAATTGCGCCAGGCGGTGCTCGGCTCCAACCTCAGCGAGACGATCAAGGCCAATTTTGAGGAACTGCCGGGCGAAGGGGCCTTCTACGCGCCCAAGCTCGAATTCCACCTGACCGATGCGATCGGGCGGACGTGGCAGGTCGGCACGATCCAGTCGGACCGCGTGCTGCCCGAACGACTCGATGCCAGCTATGTCGGCGCGGATGGCGAGCGCCACCGCCCGGTGATGCTGCACCGCGCGATCCTCGGCACGTTCGAGCGCTTTATCGGCATCCTGATCGAGCATCATGCCGGGCGCTTCCCCTTGTGGCTGGCGCCGGTGCAGGCGGTGGTTGCGACGATCGTGTCCGATGCGGATGGATATGCCGCCGAAGTGGCCGCGAAACTGGCGGCGGCGGGCATTCGCGTCGAGACCGATCTGCGCAACGAGAAGATCAACTACAAGGTGCGCGAGCACTCGCTGGCAAAGGTCCCGAACTTGCTCGTCGTCGGCAAGCGCGAGGCTGAGGAAGGTAAGGTCGCGCTGCGCCAATTGGGTAGCGACCGGCAGCAGTTCCTGCCGCTGGACGAAGCGATTGCGATGCTGACCGAGGCGGCCAAGGCCCCGGACCTGTAATCGTTCTTGCACTTCCCCGGCAAAGGCCGGGGCCCAGGAGCGCAGGCGGAATTGGCTGGCACCACGCCCGCTTACCACCAGCTTCGCAACTGGGCCCCGGCCTTCGCCGGGGAAGCGGTCAATGCAGTGCGCGCTGCACCTTTCGTTTTGCCCGAAAATCCCCTATATCAATCCATCAACAACGACAGGAGCTACACCTATCCGTCCTCCCATGACCCGGCAGGCGCCGCCAATGAACGGCCCTCGCTTCAACGAATTCATTGTGTCGTCCAAGGTCCGCGTGATCGATCAGGATGGCGAAAATCTTGGCGTGATGTACACGCGCGAGGCGATGGAGCAGGCGCGCGAGGTCGGTTTGGACCTGGTCGAGGTGTCGCCCAACGCTGATCCGCCCGTCGCCAAGTTCCTTGATGTCGGCAAGTTCAAGTACGAGGCGCAGAAGAAAGCGAACCTCGCACGCAAGTCGCAAAAGACGCAGGAGATCAAAGAGATCAAGATGCGTCCCAATATCGATGACCACGATTACGACACCAAGATGAAAAAGGTGCTCGAGTTCATCGACGAAGGCGACAAGGTCAAGATCACGCTACGCTTCCGTGGTCGTGAGTTGAGCCACGGCCAGCTTGGCATGATCTTGCTCCAGCGCGTGCAGGCCGACGTGGCGGAAACCGCCAAGGTCGAAGCCTATCCGCGCATGGAAGGTCGCCAGATGCTGATGGTGCTTGCCCCCAAATAAGCGCGGGCGGGGCTTGCCCGGCGCTTGCGGTCAGGCGGCGGGCGCTTCCCACAATTCGATCGGATTGCCCTCCGGATCATGGATTCGGGCGAAGCGACCCGTCGCGGGATCGTCCCATTCGGGCTTGGTGATAATGGCGATTCCCGCTGCGCTGAGTCGCGCGATCAGCCCGTCGAGATCCTGCACGCGCAAATTGAGCATGAATTGCCGGTCCGCTGGAAAATAATCGGTGTCGGCGGCGAACGGCGCGAACACCACCGGCCCGCCTTGAGCCTGCCACGCCCACGGATCTTCCGCTGCGCCCTCGACCGATACGCATCCCGCGCCGATGCCGAGCTGTTCGCGATACCATGTCGAAAGCGCGTCGGGGTTGGAGCTGCGAAAGAACAGGCCGCCAATTCCGAGTACGGGCATCATATCCTCCTGCGGGATCGTTACGCAGCGCGCGGGCAAGGCACGGTCGAGTGTATCACGCGATGCGCGGCGGGAAAGCAACTATTTGGAGTAGCCCCTTCGGAGAAGGAGGCACGGTTTTCAGCCGTTGCGCCGATCGGTCTTGCAAACAACCGTTTCGGCCACGCTCGAAATATCCAATCAATCCACAGGCTTTTGGTCCGCGAAACCTTGCTGCCTCCTATAATGAGCGAAGGCAAGAAGGACCACGCGATGCGTTTGAATATTGGGAGGCGGCTGAATCTGCTCACGCTCGCGGCCTTGTGCGCGATGACCATCGGGCTCGCTATGGCGCTGCTGCGGCTGGGTAATGTGATGCTGCACGATGGCACAATGCAGACGCGTGCAACGCTGGAAACCGCTTATGGCGTCGTTGAACATTATCAGGCGGAAGAGGCCGTTGGGCACCTGACGCGAGGTCAGGCGCAGGCAGCGGCGCTCTCGACGCTGAAGCGGATGCACTATGACGGCAAAGAGTATTTCTGGGTGAACGATCTGCTGCCGCGCATGATCATGCATCCGGCCAAGCCGGAGCTTGATGGCAAGGATCTTCGCCAGACCGCTGACCCCGACGGTCGCTTTCCCTTCGTCGAGTTCGTGAAGGCGGCGGAGCGCAACCCCGACGGGGACTTTGTCGCCTATCGCTGGCCCAAGCCGGGATCCGATACACCGCAGCCCAAAGTCTCCTTCGTGAAGAAATTCGCGCCGTGGGGCTGGGTGATTGGCACGGGCGCCTATCAGACCGACATTTGGGCGGCGATTTGGCGCGAAGCGGCGTTGCTGGTCGGCCTGGCACTGTGCGGAATTGTAGGGATGGCGGCGCTCGGATGGTTTCTCGGTCGCTCGATCACGCAGCCGCTCAATGCGCTTACGGTGCGCATGGAGGGGCTTCAGGCAGGCGATACCGCTACCGACATCCCAGGCCTGGCCCGCTCCGATGAGCTGGGCGACATGGCGCGTGCGCTCGGCACTTTTCGTGACGTCGCCAAAGACAAAGCGGAGGCGGATCGCATCAAGGCCGAGGAGGATGCGGCGCAACACGCCGTGGTCAGCACGCTCTCGCGCCATCTCAAGGCGATGTCGGATGGCGATCTGACTGCGCAGATTCAGCAGACCTTCCCGACTAATTATCAGGAGCTTAAGGGTAATTATAATAGCGCGCTCGGCGATCTTTGCGAATTGATGGCGTCGGTGACCGAAGCTTGCCACGGCATCCGCACCGGATCGGACGAAATTGCGCGCGCCGCCGACGATCTCGCACGGCGTACCGAGGGCAATGCTGCCAGCCTGGAGCAGGCGTCCGCGTCCTTGTCGCAGATGGAAGGGACGCTCGTTCACACCGCAGAATCGGCGGGCCAGACCGTCGAACAGACCGAGCAGGCCGTTTCGACCGTGGTCGCCGGCCGCAACATCGCCGAGAATGCGATGGCGGCAATGGGCCGCGTGTCGGAAAGCGCCAAGGGCATCGACAGCGTGATCGAAGGGCTCGACAAGATCGCGTTCCAGACGCGCGTGCTGGCGATGAACGCGGCGGTGGAGGCGGGGCGCGCTGGTGATGCGGGGCGCGGGTTCGCAGTGGTCGCGGATCTTGTCTCGGCACTGGCGATGCGCTCGGAAGAAGAAGCGAAGCGTGCGCGGGGGCAATTGACCTCTACGCAAGAGGATATCGGCGCTGCCGTCGGCGCGGTGCGGGATGTTGACGGCGCGCTCGCCGGCATTTCGGGCAGCGTCGAGCAGGTGCTGCTGCTGGTATCGCGCATGGCGACCGACAACCGCACGCAGGCATCGACGATCAAGGAGATTGCCGGGGCGGTCAACGACATCGATCGCGCGACCCAGCAGAATGCGGCGATGGTGGAGGAAACGTCCGCCGCGGCGCGCAACCTCGCCACCGAAGCCGATGGCCTCAATCGCAGTGCCAGCCGGTTCAAGACCGGTGAGGATGCGCTGGTTCTTGGAACAACGGCTGTTCGGGCGGCCCGCCCCGCTACCTCAACGACACGCGATCATCGACCAAATGCGAGCGCGGCGCGCGAGGTTTACGCCCGGGTTTGACCTGGCGGTGCGCGGGCGTTGCCCGCAGGGTCAGGCTGCGTCCGCCATGCGTTCGCCCGCCGCCGCGCCGAGCAGTCGTCGCTCGATCGTCTTCAACCGGCTTGCCGCAGCGATTTTGTCGCCGGTCAGGTCGGTCAGATAGAAGGTATCGACCGCGCGCTCGCCATAGGTTGCGACATGCGCCGAATGGATCGTGACCTTGGACTGGAACAGCGCGTGCGCCAGTTGATGCAATAAGGCCGGTCGGTCACGCGCGTTGATTTCGATCACGGTAAAGCGGTTCGACGCCTTGTTGTCGATCAGCACATTGGGGGCAATCGCGAACGCTTCCGCGCGCGGGCGCGACAGCGGCTTGGCCATCAGCCGGTCGATCATCTTGCCGCGATTGGCAAGGGCGTCCTCGATTGCCTGTTTCAGCCGCGCGAGCTGCGCGCTCTCGTCGAACGGGCGACCAAACGGGTCCTGCACCAGGAAATTGTCGAGCGCCATGCCGTCGCGCGTGGTGTGGATGCGCGCATCGATGATGTTGCCGCCAGCCACGCTGATCGCGCCGGCAATGCGGTAGAACAGCCCCGGATGATCGGCGGCGTAGACCGTGACCAGCGTCGCGCCGCGCTCGGGATAGACTTGCGCGCTGATCGAGAGTTGTGCGTCACCCGCTTCGGCGATCAGCCGCGCGTTGCGTGCGATCACGTCCTCGGGTTCGGCCACCCAATAGGGTTCGGGCAAGCGGCGAACGAGCCGTTCGAAGTGCCCCGTATCCCAGCCGAGCAGCGCCTGTAACGCCTCCTGCTTGGCGGCGATACGCTCGCCGCGGCCTTTTTGCTTGTGGCCCAGCCGCAGCACTTCTTCGGCGGATTCATACAGGTCGGACAGCAATTGCCGCTTCCACCCGTTCCACACGCCGGGGCCGACCGCGCGGATGTCCACCACCGTCAGCGCCAGCAGCAGCCGCAGCCGCTCGGGGCTTTGCACGGCTTCGGCGAAATCGAGGATGGTCTTGAAGTCCGACAGGTCGCGCTTGAACGCAGTCGCCGACATCAGCAGGTGATAGCGCACCAGCCAGGCGACGGTTTCGGTCTCCGCCGGGCTCAGCCCGAGACGCGGGCACAATCGGTGCGCGACTTCGGCACCCAGCACCGAATGATCGCCGCCGCGCCCCTTGGCGATGTCATGCAGCAGCACCGCGACGTACAGCGCGCGGCGCGAGACGATCTGCTTGAGCACTGCCGCGCACAACGGATGGTCGGCATCGAGTTCGCCATGTTCAATCCGGCTGAGCAGCCCGATCGCGCGAATGGTGTGCTCGTCCACCGTATAATGGTGGTACATGTCGAACTGCATCTGCGCGACGACACGGCCAAAATCGGGCACGAACCGGCCAAACACGCCCGCTTCGTTCATCCAGCGCAGCACCGTTTCCGGGTCGCGCGGCGAGGTAAGCACATCGAGGAACAGCGCATTGGCGGTCGGGTCCTGCCGGATGTCGTCGGCGAGCTTCGCGTCGCGTGCAGCGGCGCGCATGGCGAGCGGGTGGATTTCCAGCCCGTGCTTGTCGGCGAGCGCGAACAGCTCGATCAGCCGCACGGGTTTTTCGGCAAGAAAGGCGTCATTGGGGATGGCCAGCCGACCACGAATGACGGTGAAGCCGTTCAACTTGCGCGGCGAGCGCCGCAGTACCGGCAAGCCAAAGCGTCGCCCGCGTGCCGCAAATTTCTCGTCGAGATGCGCCAGGAACACGCCCGTCAAATCGCCCGCGGTACGTGCTTGCAGGAAGTAATACTGCATGAAGCGCTCGACCTTGGATTTGCCGGGGCGGTCGGCAAAGCGCATCCGCTCGGCAATCTCGCGCTGCAAATCGAAGGTCAGCCGGTCCTCGGCGCGCCCCGAAATGGCGTGGAGGTGGCAGCGCACCGCCCACAGAAAATTCTCGGCGCGGTGGAACTGGCGATATTCGTCGCGGCTGAGCAGCCCCGCTTCGACCAATTCCGCCGGTTCGGTGACGTTATAGGCGTATTTGCCGATCCAAAAGAGCGTGTGCAGATCGCGCAGGCCGCCTTTCGCCTCCTTCACATTGGGTTCGACGACATAGCGCGTGTCGCCCATCTTGTGGTGGCGCACGTCGCGCTCGGCGAGCTTGTCGGCGATGAACTGGCGCGCGGTGTCGGCCTGCACCTCGGCCTTGAAGCGGCGCGCGGCCTCGTCATACAGCGCCTGGTCGCCCCACACATAGCGCGCCTCGAGCAAAGCAGTGCGGATCGTTACGTCGCTCTTCGCCTGACGCACCATCTCGTCGAGCGAGCGGCTGCTGTGACCGACTTTGAGGCCGAGATCCCACAAGGCATAGAGCATCGTTTCAATCACTTGCTCGGCCCAGGGTGGTTGTTTGCCCGGGGTAAGGAAGCCGACATCGACGTCCGAATAAGGGGCCATCTCGCCGCGTCCATAGCCGCCAACCGCGATGATCGTGATGCGCTCTGCCGCCGTCGGGTTGCTGGCCGGATACAGCCGTTGGACCGTGAAATCGTACAACAGGCGCAACAATTGGTCGATCAGGAAGGCTTGGCCCGCCGCTGCTTCGAGCCCGCGCGAGGGATATTCGATCAGCCGTCGCCCGATCTCGGTACGCCCGGCGTCGAGCGCGTGTTTGAGCAGCCCGGTGGCGGCGTTGCGCAGCGCATTGCGATCCCCCTCCAACGCGGCGAGCGCATCGGCGACGGTACGCCGATCGATGATCGAACGACGTTGCGGCAGGGATTCAAAGCGTGGTGGCATCCGCTCCAGATAGGGGGTCGTGCGATCCGCGTCCACGCGCGATGCGCCGGGAGTGGGGAGGCCGCGCCTGAGCCTTGTCGCGCCATTGCGCGATGATGCACATGGGCAGGCAATGACGACAGCGTGGTTTGGCGGCAATTGGCGGGATGCGCCACGCGTTGTTTCTGTGTGTAAGGGACCGATGACCAATATGTCGTTTACGCCGCTCGACCGCCCGGTCTGGCACAGTCTCACTGGCCGCCAGGCTGCGCTCGCGACCGGCGATGCCCGCGCGCTGCGGTTCCGGCCCGATGTCAATCTGTTTGGTGATGCTGCCGATGATTCGCCCGAGGCGCTGGCGGCTTTGGCCGCGCTCATTCCCGAAGAGGGAACGCTCGGCCTGATCGGCGCGGGGCCGGCTGTGCCGCTGCCTGGTACGACGGTCGTTTCCGAACGGTGGATCAACCAGATGGTCGCGACGCGGCTGCACCGTGCGGCGCGCGCCATCGAGATTGTGCGCTTGGGCGACGGCGATGCGCCCGAGATGCTGGCGCTGGCAACGCTGACCGCACCGGGGCCGTTTTTCGCGGCGACGCATCTTCAAGGCGGGTATGTCGGCGTGCGACGTGGCGGGCGGCTGGTCGCGATGGCGGGCGAGCGGATGAAGGTGCCCGGTTTCAGCGAAATTAGCGCGGTCTGCACCCACCCCGATTTTCGCGGGCAGGGTTTCGCCCGCGTGTTGATGGAAGCGGTGATCGCGCCGCTGATCGCGGGTGGCGAGGGGGTGTTCCTCCACAGCTATCCCGACAATCCGGCGGTGGCGCTGTACCGCGCGCTCGGTTTCGAAACGCGGCGGGAGATGACCTATACGGTGATCGCACGGGCGTAGTTTTACGCTCGCGCCAGCGCCTTCAGCCGGTAGAGTGTTTCCAGCGCCTCGCGCGGGGTGAGCGCGTCGACATCGAGCGTCTCCACTTCGGCGCGGATCGTGTCGGCTGGCTCTTCCTCGACCTCTATCGCGGCGGCGAAGAGGGGGAGATCGTCCAGCCCGGCGGCCAGCCCGCCGGTCTTGGCGCGGCCCGCTTCCAGCTTGGCGAGCACCGCCTTGGCGCGCGCGATCGTCGCAGGCGGTAGCCCCGCGAGCCGCGCGACCGCGAGGCCATAGCTGCGATCGGCCGGGCCTTCGGACACTTCGTGCAGCAACACCAGCTCGCCCTTCCATTCGCGCGCGCGGACATGGTGGAGGGTGAGCGCGTCACAGCGTTCGGCGAGCCGAGTCAGTTCGTGATAATGTGTGGCGAACAGGCAGCGGCAGCGATTATCGTCATGGATCGCCTCGACCACCGCCCACGCAATCGCGAGCCCGTCATAGGTCGAGGTGCCGCGCCCGACCTCGTCGAGGATGACGAAGCTGCGCGGCGTCGCTTGCGCCAAAATCGCGGCGGTTTCGACCATTTCGACCATGAAGGTCGAGCGACCGCGTGCGAGATTGTCCGACGCGCCGACGCGGCTGAACAACCGGTCGACCAGCCCTAGTGTTGCTGATGTCGCGGGTACATAGCTACCCGCTTGCGTCAGCACGGCAATGGCGGCGTTCTGGCGCAGGAAGGTCGATTTACCGCCCATATTGGGGCCGGTAACGAGCCATAGCCGCGAGTCTTCCGACAAGCGGCAATCATTGGCGACGAAGCGTTCGCCGCGCTTGGCCAGCGCATCCTCGACCACCGGGTGCCGCCCACCGATGATGTCGAAACCGGCGTGTTCGATCAGCTCGGGCCGCGCCCAATCACCCTCCGCTGCGCGCTCGGCATGGCTGGCCGCGACATCGAGCCGCGCCAGCGCATCCGCCGTCGCCGCCACCGCCTCGCGCCGGTCGAGCGCGGCGGCAATGAGGTCTTCGAGATGCGCCGCCTCGGCGGCCAATGCGTGTGCGCCCGCCTGCGTTACCTTGGCGGCGACTTCGTGCAGTTCGGGCGCATTGAAGCGCACCGCGCCCGCCATCGTCTGGCGGTGGATGAAGCCGCTCTCGGGTTTCATCAACCCGTCCGCCGCGCGTGCGGGCACCTCGATATGATAGCCGAGCACGCCATTGTGGCGGATCTTGAGCTGGGCGACGCCGGTGCGTGTGCGATAGTCGGCCTCAAGCGCTGCGATCGCGCGCCTGCCGCCCGCGCCCGCATCGCGCAGGTCGTCGAGCGCGGCGTCATAGCCCGCAGCGATATAGCCGCCATCCGAGGCATCGATTGGCGGGGAGGGGACGAGCGCGCGCGACAATAGATCGATCAGCGCGCCATGCCCGCGCAGGCGCGGAGCAAGGTCCTTCAGCAGCGCGGGCGGTTGATCGATCCGGTCGAGCCGCTCGCCCAGCCGCCATGCGCCATCGAGCCCGTCGCGCAATTGGCCGAGATCACGCGGCGAACCGCGCCCCGCCGCCAACCGCCCGAGTGCGCGCCCGATATCGGCCATGCTGCGCAGCGTGCCGCGCAGCGATTCACGCAAGCCGCTATCCTCGGCGAGCAGCGTGACCAGATCGTAGCGCGCCTCGATCCGGCTGCGTTCCATCAGCGGCGCGCCGAGATCGGCGGCGAGCAGGCGTGCGCCTGCCGCCGTTACCGTGCGGTCGATCGCGTCGAGCAAGCTGCCCTTGCGCGCGCCGCTCGTCGTCTGGGTCAGTTCCAGGCTCTCGCGGGTGGCAGCGTCGATCGCCATATGCTGCGCGCTCTGTCCCAGGCGTGGCGGGCGCAGGAAGGGCATTGCGCCCTTGGCGGTGTGATCGAGATAGGCGACGAGCCCGCCCGCCGCCGACAAGGCTGCACGGTCGAACTGGCCAAAACCGTCGAGCGTCGCGACGGCATAGAGGTCCTTCAGCCGCGTCTCGCCGCGCGCGCTGTCAAACTCGCCGCGCGGGCGCAGCATCGTCGCCATTTCGGCAAAGCCGCTCGCTTCGGAGGCGATGGTTTCCGCCGGGGCGAGGCGGGCGAGTTCGGCGCTCAATCCGGCGGCATCGCAGGCGATCAGCTCGAACCGCCCGGTCGAAATATCGGCGGCGGCAATCGCGATCGCGCCGCCCGCTTCGCCGATCGCCACGCACCAATTGGCGGTGCGCGCGTCGAGCAGCGCCTCCTCGGTCAGCGTGCCCGCCGTGACCACGCGGACGATTGCGCGCGACACCAATGTCTTGCCCGCGCGCTTCTTGGCTTCGGCGGGGCTCTCGGTCTGCTCGGCAATGGCGACGCGGTGCCCGGCCTTGATGAGCCGCGCTAGATAGGCATCGGCAGCATGGGCTGGCACGCCGCACATGGGGATCGGCACGCCGTGATGCTCGCCGCGCGTGGTCAGCGCGATGTCGAGACAGGCGGCGGCAACCTTCGCATCGTCGAAGAACAATTCGAAGAAATCGCCCATGCGGTAGAACAGCAGGCAATCCGCCGCCTCGGCCTTGAGCGCGAAATACTGCGCCATCATCGGGGTGGGAGCGGGGGTCGGTGCTGGCGCCATCGCCGTCTGATACCGCCCGCCCTGCCGAAAGGAAACCGCCGCGTCAGTGTTGCTGGTTGAGCGCGGTAAAGACCGCGTCATACCGCCCCTCACGCTCGGCATCGCGCAGGAATTTGACGCGCGCCACCGTGTTCTCGGGCCCATGCGGATTGGCCTCCAGCAGCGCCATTGTCTCGGCGATATAGGCGTCGAGCGGCATCGAATTGGGGTTTTCGGCATGGCCCGGCATCAAATCGGTCGCGACGGCGGGGGGCGCGATTTCGATCACATCGATTCCCGTATCGGCAAGTTGCGTGCGCAACGACTGCGACCAGCTATGGATCGCCGCCTTGGTGGCGCTATAGGTCGGCGTCGCCACCAACGGCACGAATGCCAAGCCCGAGGACACGGTGAGGATCGCGGCGTTGGGCTGCTTGCGAAGGTGCGGCAGCAAGGCGGCAGTCAGCCGGATCGGCCCCAGCAAATTGGTCGCGATCATCGCTTCGGCGTCGTTCAGGTCATAAGGCTGCACGGTCATGTCCTCGGCACGCATGATCCCGGCATTGTGGATCACGACATTGAGCGTTGGATAGTCGGCCGCGACGGTAGCCGCGAACCGCGCGATGTCGGCTGCGTCGGAGACGTCGAGCAAGGCAGTGCTGATGCCGGGTACGTCGCGCGCCAGCGCCTTGAGCGGCTCGGCGCGGCGGCCAGCGACGATAACGCGGTTGCCGCGCGCGTGAAAGTGCTCGGCGAGCGCGCGGCCGATGCCGGTGCCGCCGCCGGTGATAAGGAGGGTGTTGCCGCTGATGTTCATGGTTGCTGCTCCCGTTGCTTGGTTGACAGGCGGCATAAAAACTGCGCTTTCCATTGGAAAGTAGGCACGTAAAAGTGCGGTACTTACCAACAGGAAACCAATGGCCGTTTCGCACCAATATCCTGAAGATCTCGATCCACGCGTCGAGGCGCTGGTCACCGAGGTGATCGGCCGCGTCGCCGACAAATGGACGATGATCGTGCTGGAGGTGCTGACCGAACATGGCGAGCTGCGTTTCTCGCGCCTGGCGCAGCTTGCCGAGGGAATCAGCCAGAAGATGTTGACCCAGACCTTGCGCCAGATGGAGCGCGACGGCCTGGTAATCCGCACGGTCCATCCCGTCATCCCGCCCAAGGTGGAATATCGGTTGACCGATCTGGGGTTTACGTTGTCCGAGGCGTTTTGCGGGGTGTGGGTGTGGGCTGCGCATAATGTCGATCGCATCACCGAGGCGCGTCGATCGTTCGATGGTCGTAGCCGCGACTAGGGGCGTTTCCATTCGCCCAAACTGTTTCTAAGACAACGCCGATCCAGGAGGCCGCCCGCATGACCGAAGACTCGAACGTCCAATTTTCCGAGCGTGAGGCATTGCTGTTCCATTCGGAAGGTCGACCGGGCAAGATCGAGATCGTCGCGTCCAAGCCAATGGCGACGCAGCGCGACCTGGCGCTGGCGTATTCGCCCGGCGTCGCGGTGCCGGTGCTGGCGATCGCCGCGGATCCAAGCCTCGCTTATGATTATACCGCCAAGGGCAATCTGGTCGCGGTGATCTCGAACGGCACCGCCATCCTTGGTCTCGGCAATCTCGGCGCGCTGGCGTCCAAGCCGGTGATGGAAGGCAAAGCGGTGCTGTTCAAGCGCTTCGCCGATGTCGATGCGATCGATATCGAGCTGAAGACCGAGGATGCCGACCGGTTGATCGATGCGATCGAGTTGATGGAACCGAGCTTTGGCGGCATCAACCTGGAAGACATAAAGTCTCCCGAATGCTTCATCATCGAACAGACCTTGCGCCAGCGCATGAACATTCCGGTGTTCCATGACGATCAGCACGGCACCGCGATCATTTGTGCGGCGGGCCTCATCAACGCGCTGTTCCTGACGGGGCGTGACATCAAGGACACCAAGGTGGTGATGAACGGCGCGGGCGCAGCGGCGATTGCATGTGCCGAACTCATCAAGGCGATGGGTTTGCCGAGCGACCAGTTGACGATGGTCGATCTGGGCGGAGTGATCTATCAGGGGCGTGCCGACATCAACCAATGGCAATCCGCCCACGCCGTCGCCACCGACAAGCGCACGCTGACCGAGGCGCTCGATGGCGCCGATGTATTTGTCGGCTTGTCCGCTGCGGGTGCGCTGCCCGCCTCGGCGCTGATGAAAATGGCCCCCAAGCCGATCATCTTCGCAATGGCCAATCCCGATCCCGAAATCACCCCGCCCGAGGCCAAGGCGGCGCGACCCGATGCGATCATCGCGACCGGGCGTTCGGATTATCCGAACCAGGTCAATAACGTGCTCGGCTTCCCCTTCATTTTCCGCGGTGCGCTCGACGTGCGCGCGACGACGATCAACGACGAGATGAAACTGGCCGCAGCGCGCGCGCTCGCGGCGCTCGCACGGCAGCAGGTCGCCGAGGAAGTCGCGGTTGCTTACGGCGTGCGCCACACCTTTGGCCCCGATTACATCATCCCCGCGCCGTTCGATCCGCGCCTGATGGAGATCGTTCCCGTTGCCGTCGCCAAGGCGGCGATGGATTCGGGCGTCGCGACCAAGCCGATCCTCGATCTGGAGGCATATCGCCAGACGCTGAAGGCACGGCTCAACCCGACCACTTCGGTGCTGACGCTGGCTTATGAAGGCGCCAAGGCGCATCCCAAGCGCGTATTGTTCGCCGAGGGTGAAGAAGAAGTCGTGCTGCGTGCGGCAATCGCGTTCAAGGATGGCGGCTATGGCACGCCGGTGCTGGTCGGCCGCGACGATGTGCCTGAACGGTTGCGCGCGCTCGGCGTCAATGATCCCGACAGCTATGAATTGCACAACAGCCGCAATTCGCCGCTGGTGCCGCGCATGGTCGATTTCCTGTACGAGCGGCTGCAGCGGCGCGGCTATCTGCGTCGCGATTGCGAACGCATGATCAACCAGGATCGCAACATCTTCGGCGCGGTGATGCTGCAATTGGGCGAAGCCGATGCGATGATCACCGGCATCACGCGCACGTACGCGCATACGATGCGCGAAATACGCCGCGTGATCGATCCCGAAGTGGGGCGGACGCCGTTCGGCATTCATTTGATGGTCGGGCAAAGCCACACCGTGTTCATGGCCGATACGACCGTCAACGAACGCCCCAATGCCGAAGAACTGGCTGACATCGCCGAGCAGACCGCCTTGGTCGCCAAGCGCATGGGGCATGAGCCGCGTGTCGCCTTCCTCAGCTATTCGACCTTTGGCAACCCCGAAGGCAATTGGCTCGACGATATCCGCGCGGCGGTGAAGGTGCTCGACAAGCGGCAGGTCAGTTTCGAATATGAAGGCGAAATGGCACCCGACGTTGCGCTAAACCCCAAACAGCTTGCCAATTATCCGTTTGCGCGCCTGTCGGGCCCGGCCAATGTGCTGATCATGCCGGGGCTGCAATCGGCCAACATTTCGGCCAAGCTGTTGCGTGAATTGGGCGGTGATGCGGTGATCGGGCCGATGCTGGTCGGCATGGAGAAATCGGTACAGATTGCGCCGATGACGTCGACCGCGAGCGAGCTCGTTACCCTGGCGGTGCTGGCTGCGGGCGGGATCGCCCGCTGACCGCTGCGAGGTTTGTGTCCGCAGCAAGGAGCACGTCGGCAGGTTCGAACCGAGGTGGTCGATACCCTGTGCGGGTTTGGCTGACCATCTCGCCCAACGGGCGCAGACATTACTCAAAAGAAAGGTGAGGAATTTCATCCCTGGCGTCGTCACAGAGATAATGATCCCGACGATATTCCAGACCGACCTGTCGACTGTATATTAGGAAACGACAATTGGCGTCTTCCCAAGAACTGCGACAGAGGGGGTATCCTGATTGCCAGACTCGTCGGTCTTGGCACATGCCGTTTCGGCACCCGGCGGGAGGGGTTTCGTGAGCGTTCCGATATGGTTTGCGGCGATGCTGGGGGCAGGGGCACCGGTCGAGGATGGCAGTGTGGTGGCGATCCTCCCGCCAACCTCCGCCATGCCTGCCACTATGCAGCGAGCGCCCGCTCCGCCGGCTGAATCAGCGGGCTTGTCCCTGGCAACCGACCCGGCTTCTGCACCGCTGCAAGCCGGCGCGGAACCGCAAGACATCGTCGTTACCGCGCGCTCGCGCAGCGCACCCAATGATCCGATCGCGGCCATCAATGGCGAGTCCTTCGCCGCTACGCAAGCCGTGGACCGGGCGTTGGTCGGCCCGCTTGCGCTGGCGTATAAGCGCACGATGCCGGACTCCGTGCGCAGCGGCATACGCAATTTCCTGTACAATCTGCGCGAACCCGTGGTGTTCCTGAACTTCATGCTGCAGCACAAGCCCGGCAAGGCGGCGGAAACGGTCGGTCGCTTCGTGGTCAATTCGACGGTGGGGGTTGGCGGCGTGTTCGACATGGCCAGGCGACGCCCGGTCCATTTGCCGCGCCGTCCGAATGGCTTTGCCGATACGATGGGCTTTTATGGCGTCAAGCCGGGGCCGTTCCTGTTTTTACCCTTGATCGGGCCGACCACGCTGCGCGATTTCGTGGGCGATACAGTGGATCGGTTTGTGTTGCCGCTGGCGGTGGGCAAGCCCCTCAACAAGCTGGCCTTCACGCTACCAACAAGTATCCTGGGTGTCGTCGACCGGCGTGCCGAGCATGATGAGGAACTGCATCGGCTGCACGATGGCCCGACCGATCCCTATCTGGCGACGCGTGCCTTTTATCTGCAGCGGCGTCAGGCCGAGATCGATGGCCTCCACGGCAAGCATCGCACCGCGCGATTGCCGGCCATACCGGCTACGTCCGGGGCGGCCCCCACGCCTTAAATGGCGGGCACGGGTGTCGATGCGGGATTGGTTGATGAAACCGACGCAGGATGGTGCGCGAGGGTAACGCGTGTTCCGGGGGCCGTATCCGATACGGTAACGATGGCTTCCAACTGCTTGGCGAGCGCCTGGACGATATTGGTGCCAAGCCCAGCCTTGGCCTCGGTCGGCTCCGCCGACATGCCGACGCCATCGTCACTGACCGATAGCGACCAATCGGCTCCGCTACGGGTATAATCGACCGCAATTGTACCGTGACGTCCGCCCGGAAAAGCGTGCTTGAGCGCGTTGATGACGAGTTCGGTAACGACCAGGCCGAAGCTGACCGAAATGTTGGCCTGAACCTGCTGGCGGGCACTGCTCACTTCGATCGAGATTTGGTCGTGATCGTGGATCATCGACGCGCCGATGCTTTCGCACAGTTGTTGGAGATAAGGCCCGATGTCGACCTTATCGACCGAGGCCACCGCCAATTGGCGCTGAATCGCGGCGACCGACATGACACGGCTGTGCGCATCACGCAGGTGGCCGCGCACCTCTTCGGATTGCACCTTGCGGGCACTTTGCAACAATACGCTGGCGATGATTTGCAAGCTGTTGGCGACGCGGTGCTGGAGCTCCTGCAGCAGCACGCTCTTGTCGCGGACCAGATCGTCGGTCATTTTTTCGGCGATGCGGGCGTCGGTCACGTCGGAAATGGCGAGCAACAGTCGCGGTTCGGTGCCCGCGCCGTAGCTCAGCTTGTGGGCGTTCAGCACGAGGCATAAGGTTTCGCGACCTTCGCGCTTTAGGTCGAATTCGTAATTCTTGACCTCGGCCAAGCCGGAGGCCGTCGCCTTCAAGAGCGATTGAAGCTGCGGGATCGCCCACTCGCCATGCCCGACGGCGGAGAACGTCATGCCGACAATCGTTGTCGGGTCGATCTCGAACGCGTGGCAGAAAGCATCGCTGGCGGCGACGACCACGCGATCCCCATCCAGCAGCAGGACCGGGGCATGGGAAGAACCAACCACCGCCAACGCGAGATTGAGGCCGATTTCGGCATTAGGATCGTATGAAGATTGCATCGGAACCCTTTCGGTCCCGGACTTTCCTTGCGAAAGCGGTTCGGGTGGTCAAAGTTGACCTCAGTTCGACTGTAGCACGCCTGCTGGATATCCTTGCACCCATTCGCGTGTTCGCGCGGTTACCCCGTGATCGAGGCTTCGCGGCGCGCTCCTGTCGTGGGGGGGGGCGAGGACAGGACAGCGCGGCGAAGGTGATTGGATCGTCCGGCTCGCTTGGGCGTTCAGGCGGGCCGGAAGGCGAACCTATGATCCAGACGAAAGGAATGTAATGGCGGATGCTCAACCCGGTCTCGACCATAGTAGCATCATCTTGCGGCCCGATCCGTCGCGCACCGTGGTACGACCATTTTCGTTGGATTATCCTGTTACATTTCAAACAGAAGGGCATAGTCGGACGCAAGTGATCGTCGATCGCGTGCTGACATTGAGCGGGGATGCTCTCGCCGCTGAATTGGCCCGCATCGTCGATTCGCTTGATGAACGTCATCGCGATGTCGATGCCATGCTGTTGCGGCGCTATGATGAGGTGGTTGCAGCGTTGCCGTCGCCGCCTGTCGCCTGTGAGGGGCAGCGCCGCCTGATCGGCGCGTATTTCAGCGAAGAATTCTCCTATGAGGCGGCGGCTTTGTTCAACCCCAGCGCCGTTATCGCGCCCGATCAGGCCGATGTGCCCGACGGCGGCGTGCGTTTCGTGCTGTCGCTGCGCGGGATCGGGGAGGGGCATGCCTCCTCGGTCGCCTTTCGCACCGGGAGTTGGGTGCCGGGCGGCGCGCTCAAGATCGATCCGCCAAGCCTGGTCGCGGTGCCGCCGATTATCGATGGTACGGATGTCGAGGCAGGCGGGGTGGTGATGCTCCACTGTGGCGGCAGCCGCGATATTTCGGAGACGGTGCTGTTCCCGGTGCTGCCGAGCCAACGCCAGGGAATTGAGGATTTACGGCTCGTCCACTTTACCGAAGAAGATGGCACAACCGCGTATCACGGCACCTACACCGCCTTCAGCGGCGCGGCGGCGCGCCCGGAATTGCTGTCGAGCGATGATTTTCGCAGCTTCACGATGCGCTCGCTGACGGGTGATGCAGCAGGTGCCAAAGGCATGGCGCTGTTCCCGCGGCGCGTCGGCGGGCGGTTTATGATGCTGGGGCGGCAGGACAGCGAAAGCATCTGGCTCCATGCCTCCGACCACATTCTGCATTGGGCGGGCGGGGGCAAGATCGTCTCGCCGCGCTACCCGTGGGAGTTTGTGCAGATGGGCAATTGCGGCTCGCCGATCGAAATCGACGAGGGCTGGCTGGTGTTCACCCACGGCGTGGGGATGGTGCGCAATTACTGTGTCGGCGCTTGCCTGCTCGACAAGGCCGACCCGTCGCGCCTGCTGGCGCGCACGCCCGCGCCGATTCTGACACCAAGCCCGCTCGAGCGCGACGGCTATGTGCCCAATGTGGTGTATAGCTGCGGCGTGCTGGCGAAAGGGCGCGATCTGCTGATCCCTTATGGCGTGGCCGACAATTTCACGGCGTTTGCGACGACCACGGTTGATCGGCTGCTTGCGGCGATGGCTTAGTCAGCCTTCATAAAGCTGCGCCCGCTATTATATTCGGGTGGTGAACGCGTTTCCTGATCTTGGGCCCCACGGCCCGCTTTATCTGCTGGTCGCCGGCGTCGTGGCGGTGATGGTGCTGGCGCGGCGCGTGCCGGTGGTTGGGCGGTTTGTCGCTTTTGTGGTGACCGCTGGATGTATGGTTCTGGTCGCTTTGCTGGTGATGGAGCGCGCGCCGCTCGACCCGACCTTCGCCCGCGTGGCGCAACGCTTCGATCTTGGCGGGCAGCGTGTCGTGGGCAAGGAGATGCGCGTTCCGATGGCGGCGGACGGGCATTTCTGGGTGCGCGTGAAGCTCGGCGGGATCGAACGGCGGATGCTGGTCGACAGCGGTGCCACGGTCACCGCGATTTCAGCCGACACCGCCGCCGCAGCGGGGATCGAGCCGAGCGATTCGCTGATGCCGGTGATGATGCAGACCGCCAATGGCACGGTGACGGCGCAAGCCGCGACCGTGCCGGAACTGCGCATCGGCAATGTCGTTGCGCGCGATTTGCCGGTGGTGGTGTCGCCCGCCTTTGGCGACATGAACGTGGTGGGGATGAACTTCCTCTCGCGCCTCAAATCCTGGCGCGTGGAGGACGGGGTGATGATCCTGCAACCCCACCACCCCCAAACGGCCTGATGTATTCTTCCCACCGGGGGAAGGATTAGGCGTCGATGCTCGTGCCGAGCGCGGCGTGGACCAGCCCGCCATCGACGGTGATGGTATCGCCCACCACATAATCGCCCGCGCGACTGGCAAGGTAGATCGCGGCACCCGCCATATCCTCATCGACGCCGATGCGCTTGGCGGGGATGCTCTGCGCGATCGCGGAACCGTGGTCGCGCGCGGCCTTGTTCATCTCGCTGGCGAACGCTCCGGGTGCGATCGAGGTGACGTTGATGTGATCGGTAATGAGCCGCGCCGCCATCCGCTTGGTAAGGTAGATCAGCGCGGCTTTCGACGCCTGGTAACTGTACGTCTCCCACGGGTTGAGCCGCTGGCCGTCGATCGAGGTGATGTTGATGACCTTGGCGGGTCGCCCGGCGCTGGCGGCGGTTTTCAGCGGGGCGTGCAGCGCCTGAGTCAGGAAGAAGGGGGATTTGACGTTGAGGTCCATCACCTTGTCCCAGCCTTTTTCGGGGAACACCTCGAACGGCTCGCCCCAGGCGGCGCCCGCATTGTTGACCAGAATGTCGAGCCGGTCGGTATGCTCGGCCAGTTGCGCGGCAAGCGCCTTGCACCCGGCCACGGTGGACACGTCCTGCGGCAACGCGATGCACTTTTCGCCCAGTTCGTTGGCGGTTTCGAAACAGGCATCGGCCTTGCGCGACGAGATGTAGACGGTCGCGCCTTGGGCGATGAAGCCGGTCGCGATCATCTTGCCGATGCCGCGCGAGCCGCCGGTGACGAGGGCAATGCGACCGTCGAGCCGGAACAGGGTATTGGTGTCCATTTTTTTCTCCTGATGGCTCCCCTCCCGCTGCGCGGGAGGGGCTGGGGGAGGGGAGTGCGTCCCACAAGCGTGGCGCTCGCAATACTGCCCTCCCCTAACCCCTCCCGCACAGCGGGAGGGGAATGTGATTGCTGATTTATCCTCCGCGCTTGATCGTTTCGCGCGCGATGATGAGTTGCTGGATCTGGCTGGTGCCTTCGTAAATGCGGAACAGCCGCACGTCGCGGTACAGCCGTTCGATCCCGTAATCGGCGATGTAACCCGCCCCGCCGAAGATCTGCACCGCGCGGTCCGCCACACGCCCGACCATCTCGCTCGCATAATATTTTGCCGCCGCCGATTCCATGACGACGTCCTTGCCCGCATCCTTGGCCGCCGCCGTCTCCAGCACCAGCGCGCGCGCGGCGAGCGCTTCGGTCTTGCTGTCGGCGATCATGCCCTGGATGAGTTGATGCTCGGCGATGGGCTTGCCGAACTGCTTGCGCTCGGTGGCATAGGCCACGCAATCCGCGATCAACCGCTCGGCCACCCCGACGCACACCGCCGAAATGTGGAGCCGCCCGCGATCGAGCACGCGCATCGCGATCTTGAAGCCTTCGCCCTCGGCCCCGAGCCGGTTCTCCACCGGCACCACGACATCGTCGAAATGCACGTCGGCGACCTTCGCGCCCTTTTGCCCCATCTTCTTTTCGGGCTCACCGATGCTCACGCCCGCCAGCGTGCGCGGCACCAGAAACGCCGACACGCCGCGTGCGCCGGGATCGTCGCCGGTCCGCGCCATCACCGTGAACAGATCCGCCTTGTCGGCATTGGTGATGTAGCGTTTGGTGCCGCTCAGCCGATAGGATTGGCCGTCAAAGGTCGCTCGCGTCTTCACTGCGCCCGAATCCGAGCCGACATCGGGCTCGGTCAGGGCAAAACTAGTTATGATCTCGCCGCTTGCGATGCGCGGCAGCCACATATCCTTTTGCGCCGCATTACCCGCCATCACCAACCCTTGCGAGCCGATCCCGACATTGGTGCCAAAGGTCGAGCGGAAGGCGGGGGTGGTGCGGCCAAGCTCGATCGCGACCTTGGCTTCTTCGAGCATGGTCAGGCCAAGGCCACCATATTCCTCGGCGATCGACAGGCCGAACAGGCCCATGTCGCGCATTTCGTGGACGATGTCGGCGGGGATCGCGTCGGCGTCCTCGACCGCGCCCTCGAGCGGCCGGAGCCGCTCCGCGACGAAGCGTCGCACGGTTTCGATCAGCGCGTCGAAGGTTTCGGGGTCGAGTGCCATGATCTCTCTTCTCTGCGCCATCATTGCGGAACGGGGCTTGGCGGCAGTGGTAGGGAAATGCCGGGATCGTCGCAAGGCCGCACCAAACCCAAAATTCCAAAAATACCACGGCAGCACGGATTGACCGGCCCATAGCCCGTACTAAGGTGACAAAAAATACAGGAGAGTGAGATGCGTTTTGCGGGCAAGCGCGCCGTCGTCACCGGCGGAGCTTCGGGAATCGGACGCGCCACCACGCTGCGGCTGGTGCGCGAAGGGGCGGAGGTGTGGATCGGCGATGTCGATGTCACCGGTGGGCAGGACCTCGCCGAAACCTCCAACGGGCGCATTCATTTTCTCCGCACCGACGTGACCGAGGTTGCCGACATCGCCGCCTTGCTGCAGGCTGCGGACGATGCCGGGGGCATCGATGTGCTGTTCAACAATGCCGGGGCGGGCGGGGCGCGCGAGACGATCGACGCGATTTCGCCCGAGGATTGGGATCGCACGCAAAGCCTGCTGCTGCGCTCGGTCGCGATGGGCATCCGCTATGCCGCCCCGCTGATGACCGCGCGCGGCAAGGGCGGGGCGATCGTCAACACGTCGTCGATCGCAGCACTCCAGACCGGCGCAGCACCGACCGCGTATTCGGTGGCGAAAGCCGGCGTATTGCATTTGACGACGCTTGCCGCCGCTGACTTGTCGCAGCATAACATCCGCGTCAACGCGGTGTGCCCGGGCTTCATCACCACCAACATCTTCACCTCGGCACTCGGCATTTCGGGCGAAAAACGCGTGATGGCCAATGGCATGATCGAACAGGTTGCAGCGCACGCGCAGCCCTTGCAACGGGCGGGCACCGCCGACGACATCGCCGCCGCCGTCGCCTATCTGGCGAGCGACGATGCAGCCTTCGTTACCGGTACGCGCATCGTCGTCGATGGTGGCATGACGATCGGCCCGCGCCACAGTTGGGACCCGAAAACGCCATCACTCTTTTCCAGCCTTGAGGCGTTTACCGCGTGACCACGCCGCTCGCGATCCCGGCGGCGCGACGCCTTGGCGCGCGTAGCCGCTGGTCGTTCGGGCTCGGTTCGATCGCTTATGGGGTGAAGGACAGCGGCTTCGCGACCTTCCTGCTGCTGTTCTACAATCAGGTGATCGGCCTACCCGCCGGGCTGGTGGGCGTGGCGATCATGGCGGCGTTGGTGGTCGAGGCGTTTGTCGATCCGCTGGTCGGTTATCTGTCGGATCATACGCGCGGGCGCTGGGGACGGCGGCATCCGTGGATGTACGCCTCGGCGCTGCCGGTGGCGGTCGGATGGCTGCTCTTGTGGAACCCGCCGCATTGGTCACAGACCGCGCTCGGTTTCTATGTGTTTGGCAGCGCGCTGTTGGTGCGGATCGCCTTGTCGGCGTTCGAGATTCCGTCCTCGGCGCTCGGGCCCGAACTCAGTTCGGACTATGACGAGCGCACCCGGATGTTCTCCTATCGCTATCTGTTCGGCTGGGGCGGCGGGTTGGCGATGTTAGCGCTGGCTTATGGCGTGTTCCTGGTGCCCGACGCGACGCATCCGGTGGGGACCCTCAACCGCAATGGCTATGCCGGTATGGCGACGCTGGCGGCGGTGGTGATGGCGGTATCGATCGTGGTGTCGTCGATTGGCTTGCACCACGAAATCCCGCTGCTGCCGCAAATCCCGAAATCGCAGGAGACGCTGGCCGAGCATTTTGCCGACTTTCTCCGGACCGTCCGCAATCGGGGTTTTTTGATCCTGATGGCGGCAGGCGTGTTCGCCTATACAGCGCAAGGCGTGTCGTTCGCGCTGTCGACGTATATGTATCAGTTCGTCTGGCAATTTGCGGGCGGCGATTTCAATTGGCTTTCGCTGGCGCTGATGATCGGGGCACTGGGAGCGTTCTTTCTGGCCCCTGCGCTGACCAAGGGCGGCGACAAACCCCGCATCGGCATGATCGCGTCGTTCGGTAGCGCGGTGCTGCTGGTGGCGCCTTATGTGCTGCGGCTGGCGGGCTGGTTTCCGGAGCCGGGCTCGCCACTGCTGCTGCCGGTGTTGCTGACGATCTTTGCGGCCAATACGGCGTGCGCTGTGTCGGCCTTCATCCTGGGGGCGGCGATGCTGTCGGATGTGGTGGAGGAATCCGAAGTGCGCACCGGTAAACGATCGGAAGGCGTGTTCTTTGCTGGCGGGTTTTTCGTGCAGAAGCTCGTCGGCGGGCTCGGCATCTTCATGGCCAGCGCAATTCTGGCGTTTGCGCAATTTCCACAGGGCGCGCGCCCCGGAATGGTGCCGACCGAGACGCTCGACCGGCTGACGATCGTGTTTATCATACTGGAGCTCGCCTTTTACGGCATGGCGGGGCTTTGCTACGCGCGCTTTCCGTTCGGGCGCGCCGATCATGATGCGCGGCTGGCTTCGGCGGCGCGGGGTTAGCCGGCGACGGGGCGGACGAAACCGCTCAACACCCAGCCCGATTTGCAAGGCCCTGTATAAGCCCGCGCACTGGCCAGCGTTGCGCCGACGCCGCAATCAAGCTGCGGTGAATCCGCAGGCGGGACCACGACGCCCTGCCAGCGTTGGTCGAGCGAGCGCTGACACAGGAACAGTTTCGCACCCTCGCCAAGCCGGGCGACTTCCTCCGCCTCGGCAAAGGGGGCGGCGCGCAGCGGAAGATACGCTTCGCCCTCGGGCGACAGGTTCACCACCACGCCGGAGCTGGCGCAGGCTGGATACGCCGGGCCACCTTCGCCGACGCGCACGGCTTGCACGCCTGGGGTGAGTGTCGTGGTATTGCTCTGATAAAGCGACGGATCGTTGCTGAACGCGCCTTCCCGCGAGCAAGCGGTCAAAAGCAGGGTGATCGCCAGGATGCTGCGGTTCATGGTTGATTCTTAGCGGAGTGCTGGCCGGTTGGCGAGCGGGCATCATCCGAAAGCAGAGTTTCGGTGGCGGCAACAAGCCACCCATCGTGCGACAAACTCACTTCGTCGGAAATGGTTCCGTTCGGCGCGTGGCGGGGTTTCCAACCCGGCTATGAACTGCTTTGAGACACTCAACGAATTCATCGCGACCTGAGGGGGTCACATGACAATCCGGACTTTGGCAGCGCGTTTTGCGCTGGTGGTATCTTGCGCCCTGATGACGGCGACCCCGGCGATGGCCCAGTTCTGGCAGTGCGCGCCTTATGCGCGGATGATTTCCGGTATCGAACTTCGCGGCAATGCCAATACCTGGTGGGGCCAGGCTGCCGGTCGCTATGCGCGTGGTCATGCCCCCAAGGTCGGTGCGGTACTGGCCTTCGCTTCGACCAGCCGGATGCGCCTTGGCCATGTCGCGATGGTCAGCGAAGTTATCAACGATCGTGAAGTTCTGCTGACCCACGCCAATTGGTCGCGCCGCGGCGGCGTGGAGCGCGATGTGCGCGCGGTGGATATCTCCGAGAACGGCGACTGGACCCGCGTCAAGGTTTGGTACGGCCCGCAGGGGGGGCTCGGTACGTCGGCCTATCCGACCAAGGGTTTCATTTACGCTGGACATGCGCCGCTGAACGATCAGGGCGATGATGTGATCGATCCCGCCGCCAAGGCGCCGATCATTTTGGCTTCGCTCAGCCAGGGGTCGACGCGCTTCTAAGCCGCCGACCCCGCTGCGTCGGCAGGCGTTATGCCTTGCCGGGCGTGAAGCTCAGCGCCACGCCGTTCATGCAATAGCGCTTGCCCGTTGGCTGCGGGCCATCATCAAACACATGACCGAGGTGCCCGCCGCAGCGGCGGCAATGGACTTCGGTGCGGGTGAAGCCAAGCGAGCTATCCTCACGCGTGCGCACCGCATTGGCGAGCGGCGCCCAGAAGCTTGGCCAGCCCGTGCCGCTGTCGAATTTCGTCTTGGACGAAAAGGCCGGGAGCGCGCAGCCCGCGCACGCGAAAACCCCTGCGCGATGTTCGCTGTTGAGCGGGCTGGTGAAGGGGGTTTCGGTGTTTTCATGGCGCAGCACGGCGTAAGCGGCTGGCGACAGTTTCTTGCGCCAGGCGGCGTCGTTCAACACCACTTCGAAATGCTCGGGAGGGGTGGCCGAGGCGCCTTTGCAACCGAACAAGACGACGGCGGCGGCACCAGTGCCTGCGAGGGTGAGGAATTGGCGACGGTGGGGCAACAGGGCTTGCATCGGTGGGTCCTTTTTCGGGCTTCATGCCGTTATACGCTGGTCGGCACGCAATAGTTACGCACCTGCCTTCCCGGCGGATGCAGCAGGCCGGAACCGGATGTGATTTCGCGCGCTTCTGGCATATGACGATGCAGCAACTCGATCCACCGCTCCCGGTCCATGTGCTCGACAAGGGCGCGGGCTACGCCTTCGCCGTGATCGATTACGGTCGGGAGCACAACCTTATCTGGGTCACCGCGATCAACGAGACCGGTGAAATCTGGTGCGCGCCCAATCCGCGCGTGCGGATGCAGGCGAATTGGACGATGGGGCGCAAAAAGCCCGCTGCAATCGCACCCGAGCGTGGCGATTGCGCGGGCGATACGGAGTCGCTCGCCACAGAAATGCCCAAGCCGAACCGAGCCACGCTCAGTAGCGGCTGATCTCCACCGGCAGCTTGCGATAGCCGTGGACGAAACAGGCGGCGACACGCTCGGGTTCGCCCAGCACGTTCACGCGCATCCGGCGCTTGGCCATTTCCTCCAGCAGCACCGAAACCTGCAATTCGGCCAGCCGCGCGCCGACGCAGCGGTGAATGCCGTGGCCGAACGCCAGATGACGACGGGCATTGGCGCGATCGACGATGATCTGGTCGGCGTTTTCGAACACGCTCTCGTCGCGATTGGCGGACAAATACCATAGGGCCAATTTGTCCCCGGCCTTGATCTGTTGCCCCTCCAATTCGGTATCGGCGGTGGCGGTGCGGCGCATATGTGCGAGGGGCGTTTGCCAGCGGATCACTTCCTGCACGGCATTGTGGATCAGCGATGGATTGGCCTCGAGCTTCGCGCGCTGGTCCGGAAACAGGTCGAGTCCATAGGCGACCGCGCTCATCGTGTTGCGCGTGGTGTCATTGCCGCCGACGATCAGCAGGATCAAATTTCCGAGAAACTCCATCTGGTCCATCTCGGCCATCGCGTCGGAATGGATCATCATCGAGATGAGGTCGGGGGTCGGATCCTTGCCGACCTTGGCGTTCCACAAATTCTGGAAATAGGCACCGCACTCGTACATGTGCTTCAGCCGTTCGAGCCGTAGTTCGTCATTCTTGGCGAGTTCGATGTCGCCCGCCCAATCCGACCAGAAGGTCAGCTTGCGACGTTCTTCCCACGGAAAATCGAACAGGATCGCCAGCATTTGCGTGGTCAGCTCGACCGAGACCGTGTCGACCCAGTCGAACGGCGTGTTCCAGTCGAGTGAGTCGAGAATTTCGGACGTGCGCGTGCGGATATTGTCACTCATCCGCACCATTTCGGAAGGGGTAAAGGCAGGGGCGACGGTGCGGCGTTGCCCGGTATGTTTGGGCCGGTCCATCGCGATGAACATCGGCATCCGCACGTCGGTCGGGTTATTTTCGATGAAGTCGGCCAGCGTAATGCCACCGGCCTGCGATGAATAGAGATCGGGCAGCGATTCAACGGTGATGATCGGTTTGTAGGTGGAGACCGACCAATAGGGGCCGAAGTCCGAATGCTCGACGCGGTGGACCGGCGATGTCGCGCGCAATTCGCGGAAGGGCGCTTGCCACACATCGTCGCGATACAGTTCGGGACGGCTGACATCGAGCGGATCGACCGCGCGCACGGGTGCTTCGGGTGCCAGAGTCGCCATCATCACTCTCCTGTCTTTTTATGGAGAGAGAAGAGCCTTAACTGACACTCATGTCAACAGTGTTTCGCCGCCGGAACAGCGGCCGTCCGCTACCCGATTTGAGCACGCCACGCCGGAACGCCCGCGCGCCGATTGTGATCGCGATCGCCACCCACAAAGCTTGCCAGCCAAGCGCTACGAGATGCGGCCACAATTCGGGCTTGTCGGCCGCGCGCGCCGCCATTGCGTAAGGCGAGCTCAGCGGAAACAGCTCGATAAAGCGCGTCGAGGCGGCATCGGGCGCGCCAATTGCTTTCAGCGCAAGCCCGAACATCGCGACCTGAATGATGGTGATTGGCAGCGACAGCATCTGCAATTCGCGCGGAGTGGAAGCCTGCGCGCCTGCGCCCAGGAACACCGCACCGAGCAACAGATAGGCCATTGCGAAATAGGCGAAGAACAGCAGGAAGAACATCGGCACGCCCACCGCCGGGCCAATCTGGCCGATCGCGCTGGCATATTGCGCGGGCAGGATGCCGCCGACCTGGCTGACCAAAGTCGCCCAGAAAGCGACGAACAGCAGCGCCGATCCAAACATGCCAAGCAGTTTGCCGAAGAACACCGCCTCCAGCGGAACGGCAGCGGCGAGCACTTCGATCACCTTGTTGCTGCGTTCCTCCATCATCGTGCCAACCGCCTGGCCCGCGAGCAGCAGCGTCAGGAAGAAGATGCCGATCACGGCGATGAACGCCGCCTGTTTATGGCCACCCTCAGTCGGCGCGGCGCGCGCGATCGAGGTTAATGTCGCAGTGCTGAGCGGTGCGGTCTGCGCGGGATCGGTGCGCAGTGTCGCCTCGGCCAGTGCCGCCATATAACGCGCATCGCCGCGCCCCTGGCCATCGTAGAGGATCGTCGGATGGGCGAGATTGCCGAACAGGGCTGCGGAAACGTCCGTCCCCTTGCGTACCGTGAAGGCCGCGCGCGCCTGCGTCTGCGGGTCGGCGGTCGGATTTTCCAGCGTCAGCGTGGCAGGGCGATCCCCGCGCGGGAACATCGCACGCAGCCGTGCGTCGGCGGCGCGCATCGCCGCTTGCTGCGCGGGTGCGACGATCGCGACGATTCGCGTCTTGTCGGTCGATCCGCTGGCCACGCTCGACGCGCCCATTCCACCGACCAAGCCGAAACCGATCGTGAACAGCGGCGAGAGCAGGAACAGCAGGAAGGTGGGGGTGAACACCGTCGCCACGAAATCGCGCCGGGCGATGGTAAAGGTCTGGCGGATGATGCGCGGTAGCTTGCTCATTGGCCTTGCTCCAGGGCGGCCTTGCCGACGATGCGGACGAACGCGTCATGCAGGCCGGGGCGTTCGATCGAGAGACCGGCAATGCCGTGGCCCGCGCCGATCAGGCGGCTGAGCGCTTGCTCGACCCCGCCATCGGGCACTTCGAAATGCCACCCTTGTGCATCATGCGTGGCGTCTTGCGGCAAATGCGCGGCGATGGTGGCGTCGTCGCGTTCGGGCACATAATGCGCGCGCATCGGCAACAGGCCGCGCGCCTCGGCGACGGTGCCCTCGAAGCGGCGTTTTCCGCCCGCGATGATGGCGAGCCGGTCGCACAACCGCTCAGCATGGGCCATGACATGCGTGGAGAACAACACCGTCGCCCCGCGATCGCGCTCGGCGAGAATCAGCGCCTCCAGCCGTTCCTGATTGACCGGGTCGAGCCCGGAAAAGGGTTCGTCGAGCACCAGCAGATCGGGTTGATGCACGACAGCACCCAGCAATTGCACGAGTTGCGCCATGCCCTTCGACAATTTGCGGATTTTGGTATCGACCGCATGGCCAAGCCCGGTGGCTTCGAGCAGCGCCACCGCGCGCTTGCGCCCGGTCTTGAGGTCTAGCCCGCGCAAAGCGCCCATAAAGGCGATCGCATCCTTGGCGCGCATCGCGGGATACAGGCCGCGTTCTTCGGGCAGATAGCCGACGCGGTCGCTGGCGTCGCGCGGGCGATCATGGCCGAGCAGCGTGCGCGTGCCGCCATCGGGCTCGATAATGCCGAGCAGCATCCGCAGCGTCGTTGTCTTGCCCGCGCCATTGGGGCCGAGCACGCCGTAGATCGTGCCCGCTGGCACCGCGATGTCGACCCCGTCGACGACGCGCCGGTCGCCGAAGCGTTTGACCAGGCCCGATGCGTGGACCGCGAATTCCTGCTCCAACGCCAATTCCCTGTTCCAGCCCAATTCCCTGTTGGGCGGTGCCCGTGGTAGCGGGTGGTGGTGCAGTTCGACAAGTCACTCCATGCCCGCCTGGTGGCGAAGGCGTCCGAATGTGGGTTCGCCGCTTGCGGTGTCGCCTCCGCCGATGCCGCGCCCGAGACGGCGGCGCGGCTGCGGGAGTGGTTGGCCGAAGGACGGCATGGCGAGATGATCTGGATGGAGGCGCGTGCGCATCACCGCGAATCGCCCGCCGGATTGTGGCCCGAAGTGCGCAGCGTCATTGCGCTGGGGATGAGCTATGCCCCCGCGCGTGATCCGCTGGCGCTGGCCGGGCAAGGGGGCATCGGGCGGATTTCGACCTATGCGCAGGGCAGCGATTATCACGACGTGGTCAAACGCGCGCTCAAGGCGCTTGCGCGCTGGCTGGTGGCGGAAGTGCCGGGGATCGACCTTAAGGTGTTCGTCGATACCGCGCCGGTGATGGAAAAGCCGCTGGCGGCGGCGGCGGGGTTGGGTTGGCAGGGCAAGCACACCAATTTGGTGAGCCGGCACGAGGGGAGTTGGCTGTTCCTGGGGGCGATTTACACGACGCTGGAGGTAACGGCATTCGCGGATTCGACTTCGCCGGGGAAGCGGGAAGGGGGCGGTCGAGATGCGCCGATCGACCGCTGCGGCTCGTGCGACGCGTGTCAGCGCGCCTGCCCGACCGATGCCTTTCCCGCACCCTACCGGCTCGATGCGCGGCGCTGCATTTCCTACCTCACGATCGAACATGCCGGGCCCATTCCGCTCGAATTTCGCGAGAGCATCGGCAATCGTATCTATGGCTGCGATGATTGCCTGGCGGTGTGCCCGTGGAACAAGTTCGCCGCAGCGGCGCATGCCAACCGCGCTTTCCGCCCGCGCGCGGAACTCGCAGCACCGGCGCTGGCCGACCTGCTCGCGCTCGACGATGCCGCATTCCGGCAAGTGTTCTCAGGTTCGCCGATCAAGCGCATCGGGCGCGACCGGATGATGCGCAACTGCCTGATCGCGGCGGGCAATAGCGGCGACGCGGCGCTGCGCGCGCCAGTGGAGCGGTTGCTCGACGATGCCAATGCGGTGGTGGCGGAAGCCGCGGGGTGGGCGCTGGCGCGGCTGGCCTAGGCGCGCGCTACTTCCGTCGTCCGGCCTGCAAGGCGCCGACACAGCTCGCGCGGTCGATCGGCGATCCATCGGTCTGGCGTGCATCGAGATAGGTAACCACCGGCTCGGCACTACCCTTGGGGTAGAGATAGGTGTCGAGCACGCAGGTCGCGTTGCCGAATTGCAGCTTGCGCGCGGTGCCCTCGCGAATATCGGCGACGGGCGGGCCGAACATCCGCGTCAAATTGGCCGCATTCGCCCCCAGCACATGGTCAAGCCCGGTGGTTCCGGTCGGGATCGGGATAAGGGGCGGGCGCACGGTGCTGGGGACCGGTGCCCCGGTGGTCGCGCAGCCTGTAACGAGCAACCCCGCCGTCAAAGCGCCAAGAACCTTCATGTGTTTCGCCCCGAATGGAACAGATGGGTGGCCATCGCCGCGCCAAGGATTGGCGCGAACAGATTGAGGATCGGAACCATGAACAGCGCGGTGCCCGCAACCCCCAGCGCAAAACGATCGACCGCGCCCGTCTTGCGCCAGTCTCGCATCATCGCATTGGGGATGTGGCGGGCGGCAACCATCGCGCCGAGATCCTGCCCAAGCAGCCAGCCATTGACCAGAAAGAACAGGAGCCATGTGCCCACCCCGGTGACCAGCAAGGCGATGTAGATTGGCGCCAGCGCGAAGTTGACGAGGAGTGCGCGCATCGCAGAACGCAGACCGAGCGCGATACCGCGTGCCAGCGGCACATCGCGCGCCGTGGCGAGGGCGGCGGGATAATGTTTGGCCTCCACCGCGATCACGATAGCATCGGCGAAAACCCCCATCACACCGACCGCGACCGCGCGGAACAGTAGCCAGCCAAGCCCGAACGCCGCCAACAGCGCCACCGCGCCGAGCAGCCCGCCGGCACCCGCGCCCCAGCCGAGCCACGCCGTCAGCCGGGCTGCACCATACCATAGCCCGCCTCCCAAGGCGGCCAGCAGCGCCAATGTCACCGCAAGCGACTTGAGGAAGACCGCAGCAAAGGCGCGGTCGCCGATCTGGCCGATCGAAAGAAGGAAGGCGCGCAGCATGTGCGCTGTCTTAGCGGGCAAATCACAAAATATGAAACCAGCCCGCAGCGCAGCGGGTGGGACGCTAATTGTAGCGGATCGGTCGGTTAGGCGTGCGCAGCCCTTCGCTGGTATGGGCCGAAATCAGGCAAAGCTCGGCATAGAGCCGGTCCCACAGCGACGCGGGAATATCCAGGGCGACGAGGCCGCCATCCTGTGTCAACGCCAGATTGACGACTGGATCGACCACCAGCCGGAATTGCGTGGCAAAGGGGCCGCCGACGATTTCGTCGGGAAGGCCGCCTGTCACCGACAACCGCGCCGCCATCAGAAAGGCGCGTAATACTTCGGCACCATAACGATCGAGCAGCGCCCGTGTGCCGTTGCCAAGGTCACCCCGTTCCAGGATCACCAGGCTACCCGCATGGCGATCTTCGGCCGTTACACGAAGCCTGCTGCCCAGCCCGTCGGCTATCTCTCTAATTCGCAGCGACAATGCTCAACTCCCGTTATCCTTGTTCCATTATAGCGGGGATCGCGACCGCATTCGGTCGCGGTGCCCGATGAAACGCAGATGGTAAAAGAAAAGGGGCCGACGCGGTTTCCCGTGCCGACCCCAGTGCAGCAACCAGATACGCGGTTGCTGATCTCTCTTAACGGAACAGCGACGTGATCGCCTGCGGGGCCTGGTTGGCGATCGAAAGCGCCTGCACGCCGAGCTGCTGCTTGACCTGCAGCGCCTGCAAGCTTGCAGACTCCTTGGCCAAATCCGCATCGACGAGATTGCCGATGCCCGTATTGATCGTGTCCGACAGCTTGCTGACGAAGCTCGTCTGGCTGTCAATCTTGCGCGACGCCGAACCGAGCGTGCTCAAGCTTGCGTTGATCGTATCGGACACGGTGTTGAGCGTATCGACCATGGTCTTCGCGCCCGCTGCGGTCGTGAAGGTGGCGCCAATCGCCGTCGTGACGCCAGTCTCGAAGTCCTGGTTGGCAACGTCGAGGGTGGCTGCGGTCGTGCTGGTCGACTGCAGCGCCTTGACGGTCCCGCCAGCAACGCTCGACAGAAGGTTCGTACCGTTGAACGACGAGGAATCGATGACCGTCTTGATCTGATCCTTCAACGCGGTGAAATCCTTCGCGTTGGCGGTCAGGCTGGCGGCATCAAGGCCCGTGTCGCTCGAGGTCGTTGCCTTGGCCTTCATCTGGTTGACCAGATCCGAGATTTGCTCGGCACCGGCAGTTGCCACGTCAACAACGCTCTTGGCGCGGCTGAGCGAGGTGCTGACGGCCTTCAGGCTACCCACATCGCCACGAAGCCCTTGAGCAATCGTGAAGGAAGCCGAGTCGTCCTTGGTCGAGGAAACGGCCAGGCCGGTCGTGATGCGGGTTTGGGTCATCGAGAGAGACTTGCCGGTCTGGCTCAGGCTCTGGAGAGCCGTCATCGCGCCGACATTGGTGTTTACCGAAAAGCTCATACATATTTCCTTCTAGGATTGAGAGCCACGTTCTGCGGCCTGGGGCTGGACGCCGCCCCGGCGATGCGCGGCGAAAAAATGCCGCTCACCTGTTCATTTTGGGAAAGTTATTGGATTACCAAAATCGATTGGCGGATTATTCAAGGTTACCGGACGGTAACGATATGTTCGCCCACGATTAAACGCAGGCGGCCCGCTTTCCCCGGGTCGGGAAAGCGGGCCGAATATGTGGAGCTCGTTTGATAAGTATCCGATATTATAAGGAAATTTAGAAGGGGAAGAGCGCGTCGTAAATTTGTTGCCCCCACCGCGCCTGTTGCGCGTCGGTCAACTGCCCCTTCCCGCCATAGATGATCCGCGCTTCGGCAATCTGGGTGTGCGCAATGCTGTTGTCGCGGCCAATGTCTTCGGGGCGGACGATGCCGGTGACGATCAATTCGCGCATTTCGAAATTGACGCGCACTTCCTGTCGCCCACGGATCATCAAATTGCCGTTGGGCATGACGTCGGTGACGATCGCGGCCATCGTCATATTGATCTTTTCCGACCGCGCGACGGTGCCCGCCCCATTATACCCTGAAGCCGATTTGGTATCGACCAGCTTGGACGGGTCGACCTGCCCCGGCAAAATCTTGGTGAGGGGGTTCTGCAGCCCGAGCAACGCGCTGATCCCGCTGGTTTCGGTCCCGCCGCGCGTGCGCGTGGTGGAATTGCCGAGATCGGCCTTGTCGGAAATGTTGATACGGATCGTCAGAATATCCCCTTTTTGCGAAGCGCGCTGATCGCGGAAAAAGGCGCCCGCGCCGGTGCGGAACAGCGATGCGTTGGGGGCGGGCGCGAGCGCGGGGTTCACGGCGGAGCGTGCCGGGCCGCGACGATCGGACGGGGCCGAAAGTGATGGTTCGATCGCGGCACCGTCATCGGTGCCGGAGGGGCTCAGCTTCGGCGGCTTGCCGACGCTCGCCAGACGGCCCGGAATGCCACAACCGGCGAGGGTGCTGGCGAGCAGAAGCAGCGCTAGGGTCTTTTTCATAAAGGTTCTCTCGGTTTGGGCCGATGGATGCGTCGGGTGGAGCGTTGATTTCAGGGCGCGACGATGCGCACCGTGCCCGCCGCGTCGACAATACCGTCGATCGTGCGGCTGGTGGTGTTGGTAACCACGCGGACCATGTCGCCTTTTGCCCCGCTGGAGAGTGCGCGACCGCTTGCGGCAATCGTCAGGCCACCGTTGACGACGTGGATCATCACCGGTTCGCCGCGGCGGACGAGTTGCGGCGGCATAAGATCGGAACTCAGGACAACCGATCCAGTGGGTAGCGCGCGGCGTGCCTCCATGCCGACGCAGTCGCGCGCTGACAGGGCACCACGGGCCTGCGCGACACTGCGCTCTTCCTCGGCAAAGTCGGTGGGGGTGAGCACGTCGCCGCGCGCAACCGGATGGTCGAGCACGGCGACGCGGACCGCCTCGGGTGGCTGGGCCACGGCGATCGCAGGCATCACGCCAAACAGCGCGGCGAGCACGGCGCGGCCGAAAAGCGAGGTCATCGCATTTGCGCCGTGGTGGACAGCATTTCGTCGGCGGTCTTCACGACGCGGCTGTTCATTTCATAGGCGCGCTGGGCGCTGATCAGCGCGGTAATTTCCGAGACCGGATTGACGTTCGACGCCTCGATAAAGCCCTGGCTCAGCGTGCCGAAACCGGGTTCTCCGGGGTTGGCGGCGGTCGGCTTGCCCGAGGCGCTGGTCTCCAGGAAGAGATTGCCGCCCTTCGCCTCCAGCCCGGATTCGTTCATGAACGACGCAAGCTGGATTTGACCGACGGTTTGCGGTGCCGGATTGCCCGCGAGCGTGACTTGCACCTCACCCGTCTTCGAGATGTTGAAATCGACCGTGCCCTGGGGGATGGTAATGCCCGGCTGCACGGCATAGCCGTCCTGCGTCACCAACTCGCCCTGGTCGGAAATCTGGAAACTGCCGTCGCGCGTATAGCCGGTCTCGCCCGACGGGAGCGTCACCTGGAAATAGCCCTTGCCCTGAATGGCGACATCCTGTGGGTTGCTCGTCTGGGTCAGCGCACCTTGTTCCAGGATGCGGTAGACGCCGCCTGTCTTGACGCCGGCGCCGATTTGAATGCCCGAGGGGACCTTGGCATCGGGGCCGGCCGAGGCCGCGCCGGGGCGCGAAACCTGTTGGTAGAGCAGGTCCTGAAACTCGGCCCGCTGCCGCTTGAAGGCGGCGGTGTTCATGTTGGCGATGTTGTTCGAAATGACGTCAACATTGGTTTGCTGCGCCAGCATACCGGTCGCCGCGATGGAAAGAGAACGCATGATAAGGGCCCTTCACAATGGAAATGCTGGGAAATGCGGATTGGGTTCAACCGACCTTGCCGAGCTGGTCGATCGCCTTGCGGCGTAGATCGGCCATGCTTTGGGTCATTTGCTGGCTCGCCTGATAGGCGCGCAGGATCTCGACCATGTCGGCGGTCTCGCTGATCGGCTGGACATTCGATCCCTCGACTCCGCCGCTGCGCACTTTGGTCTCGGCGGCGGTGAGTTCCCGCCCGCCGCTTGCCGCCATCAGCCCGTCGCCGCGTGGGGTTACCCCTGCTTCGCTCGGGAAAACGGTGACGGCGAGGCGTCCGAGCGGGCCGGTGGTGCCGGACACGGTGCCGTCGGTCGCAATCGACAGGTTGCCAGCATCCTGTTGTGGAATGTTGATGGGCTTGCCGCCTTCGCCGAGCAAACGTTGTCCGCCGACTGTTGCCAGGTCACCCGATGGCAGCACCTGAATCAGCCCGGCGCGGGTATAAGCCGTTGCCCCGCCAGGTGCCTCGACGGAAAGATAGCCCGGACCGTCGATCATCACGTCAAGCGGGTTGCCCGTCGCCTGAAACGCGCCAGCGCTGGCGTCGTGCGTGGCCCCGTAATCCAGCACGAAAGCCGTCGTCTTGGCATCCTCGGTGATGGCGGTGTCGCTACGCTCGACATAATCGTGAAAGACAGGCTGTTCGCGTTTGAATCCCACGGTCGAGATGTTGGCCATGTTGTTCGCCGCCACGTCGAGCCGACGGCGCAACGCCTGCTCGTGGCTCAGCAGCACATAGGAAGAGACATCCATCGGCGGTTGCTTTCGAAATCTTTGTCGATCTGGGTCACTAGGCAGAATTTGCCGCCCATTGATCCTATAATAGGATGAAATCACCCCGCAGGTTGATCGCGCGGTGAAACAATCATGGGGATTTGGGCCTTGTCAGAGCCAACCGACACGTTGAACGAAGAGGGCGAGGACGGCGCAGTCGTCGCACCGCCCAAGGCGGGTAAGAAGAAGCTGCTGATTATCGTCGCTGCCGCGGTGCTGTTGCTGCTGGCGGCGGGCGGCGGGGCCTTCTTCTTCCTTGGCGGCAAAGGCGATCCAAAGGCGGAGGCGGCCAAAGCGGAGACTGCGAAGGCCGAAACGGCAAAGCACGGCGAGGGTTCGGAAGAGGGCGCGAAGTTCGTCGATATCCCCGCGATGGTCGTCAACATCCGCTCACCCGACGGCGCGGCCCACTTCCTGAAGGTGCATGTCATGCTCGTGCCGGGCACGATGAAGGAAGAAGAAATCAAGGAGGGACTGCCGCTGGTGCTCGATGCGTATCAGCCGTTTCTGCGCGAACTGCGTCCGGAAGATCTCGCCGGGTCGGCAGCGGTGTTCCGCGTGAAGGAAGAGTTGCTGGTGCGCACGGTCGCCGCGCTTGGCGAAGGTTCGGTCAAGGACGTTCTGATCCAGGATCTGGTGCAGCAATGAGCAGTGATTTCGAAGAATTTGATCTGCCCGATGTGCCGATCGGTGGTGCCATATTGGGGGATGGCACGTTCGATCAGGCGGCCATCGATGCGATGTTCGGCGACACCGGGGTTCCGCAGGAGGCCAAGAAGGGCCTGCGCGCGGTGCTGGAATCGCGCGTCATTGCGCACGAACGCCTGCCGATGCTGGAGGTGGTGTGCGACCGCGTGGTCCGGGCCTTTTCCAGCTCGATGCGCAACCTCACCTCGGATGCGATCGAGGTCAGCCTGGAGGAGGTTACCTCAACCCGTTTCGGCGAATTTGTCGGGCGCGTCGCATTGCCGGCGATGATCGGCGTATTCCACATCCGGGAATGGGAGAATTACGGGCTCGTTACGGTTGAATCCGGCCTGATTTACGCGGTCGTCGACGCGCTGCTCGGCGGGCGCGGCGGCAGCGCGCCGGTGTTGATCGACGGTCGCGCGTTTACGACGATCGAGACCAAGCTGGTGTCGCGTATGCTCGAACTCGCGCTGTCGGATTTTTCCGAAGCCTTCGCCCCGATCGAGCCGATCACGATGGATCTGGAACGGATCGAGACCAACCCGCGCTTTGCCGCGATCGCCGGCAACAGCAACATCTGCGCGGTGGCGACCTTCCGTGTCGACATGGACGGGCGTGGCGGCAAATTCTCGATGCTGCTGCCCTATGCCACGCTCGAGCCGGTGCGCGAGAAATTGCTGCAGCGCTTCATGGGCGAGAAGAGCGGTCGCGACCATATTTGGGAAGAACATATGGTCTCCGAAATCAAGAAGACCGACATCGCGCTCGACGTGGTGTTGGGCGAGACCGCGATGTCGCTCGACAAATTGCGCAGTCTCGCGGTCGGCGATGTCGTCAATCTTTCGCAAAGCCCGGATGCCCCGCTTGAGCTGCGCTGCGGCGGGGTGCCGCTCGGTCGTGCGCAAATCGGCCAACGCAGCGGCAAAATGGCCGTGCGCCTCATCACCGGCATATCCAAAAACCCCTATCAGGAGAGCGCGTCATGAACTTCGTCGCTTGTACCAATATCGCCACCGCGTTGTTTTGCGCAGCGGTGCTGATCCAGAGCGTGCGGATGATGCGCAGCCTGAAGGCGATGCGGAACGCTCCTTTGTCCGATGTGGTTGCCGCGCTGGATGAATCGACCGAGCGCGCCAAGTCGGTGTTGTCTGAGATGAAGACGATGCTGGCGCACGGGATTGCCGCCAATGGGCGTTGTTCCGAAGATGCGCGAAAGCTGAGCGACGAGTTGCGGATCATCATCGAGATCGCCGATGCCGCCGCCGACCGGATCGTCGAGGCCACGTCTGCCGCAAATACGCGTGCCCATGCCGAACGCACGCTGGCGGCCTATATCGGGGCGGACGCATAATGGGTCGCCCCTCGCTTTTGGTGATGACGGCGGTTGCCGCCGGACTCTCGATTTTTGCCAACGGTGTCACCGCCGCATTGCCGGCACTCGCCGATCAGCCGCAACCGACGCGGCTGGGCAGCGCGATTGAGGGAGATCTTGGCGCGCGCGATGCCGCAACCAAGAAGCGCAATCGTGCGCTCGACATGCGCGAACAGGCGGCGCGCGCCGCCGAGGCCCGGCTGAAGGCCGATATGGCCGCGCGGCAGGATGCCGCCGCCGTCGCCAAGCCCGTAGCGGGTGCAGCGGAACCGAGCGATCCGCAATATGACAATCTCGCGCGGATCTATCAGGCAATGAAGCCCGCGCGCGCGGCCGCGGTTTTCGAGCAGCTCGAAATGGACGTGCAGATGCAGGTTGCGCAGAAAATGCGCGATCGGTCGACCGCGCTGATCCTGGCCAGCATGACGCCGCAGGGCGCGGCCAATCTCAGCATGGCCTTGGCCCGTCGTAACGCAAATGCCGGGAAGAAGCCGGGAAGCGGCGTGACCAGAGCGCCGGTTCGCCCTGCGCAACCGGTCAGCCGTTCGTCGCCGACACCTCCGTAATCAGCACGTGGGCCTGGCCAAGATCCGGGCCCGCCATTGCGGTGGTCAGGTTCTGTTCGAGCAATTCGGCATTGACCGGCAGGAAAGGGGAGGCGTGCAGGCGTGCAAAGTCGATCGCGCTGCCCATCGCCGCCTGGCGTAATATGGGCAAACGCAGCTTCACCTTTTCCGCGTTGGCGGCGTCGCCGGCATCGAGCACGATCTTGAGCCGCAGGTTTCCCGTCAGCCGATTGGAATCGACGATCGGGACGACGAAGCCGTCGAGCGCGACATATTGCGGCGCCGGGTGCGCGGACTCGCTTTCGCCGCCGGAGGCCCCGGTGCTGGCGATCAGGATCGGCAAGGCGGCGATGGCACGGACGAAGCGAGGGCGCATGATGTCTCCAGTGTGGTGCGCCATCACGGTCATCGGCGGGGCACTCCCTCTATAATAGAGGAATAGAGGAAAAGGCGTATCACCATGAGCCACGATCAGCGACCTAGTCGCGCCCGCGTTCGCGTTGTCGCCAGCAGCGATGTGGGTGCGGCACCCACGGGTGCGTTGCGGGCAGGGGACGTCGTCGCAACGCCATCCCCCGAAACCAACGTTCCCCCCGCCAAGGCAGGGATGCTGCTGCCGTCGCTGATGTTCTGCCTGGGATGTGCCCTTGGCGGGGCCGGACTTGGCGTCGCGATGTTGGCGCGCTGATGCGGCTGGTTTCGCTCGTCGCGCTCGCCTCTGCCACCGCCGCGCCCCATTCTACCAAGCCCGCCATTGCTCCTGCGCCGGCGGCGACGGTATCCGCGCCCGCGATTCCGTCGCCAACGCCCTCTGCCGCCGTTGTCGCCGCCGCAAATGCCCCCGCGCCCTTGCCGCAACGTCCCCGCTTTCCGGGGTTTGCGCCGATCCTGACGGCGCAGCCCGGTCTGAACAATGGCGGTGCCTGGGTTGTGTTGGCGGATTCCGATGCGTGGTCGGCGCTGGCCCGCACTACCCCTGCCACGCGGCAGGCCGCGCGCTGGGGATTGGCGCGCAGTCTGATTGGCAAGGATCGCTTTTCCGAGGCGCTGGGCGTGTTGCAGGTCATGGCGGCGGATGATCCCGATTTGTTGCTAGTCCCGTCGTTTCAGCTCGCGCGTGGCGCGACGTTTGCGGGGCTTGGCCAAGCGAGCGCCGCGCTGTCCGTGCTGTCCGGCCCCGCCCTGCTGGGCAATGCCGAAGCCTGTGCCTGGCGGCTGCGCGCGCTGGCGGATTCCGGCAAGGGCGATGAAGCGCTGGGGCAGGTGCATTGTGCGTTGCCGGCAATCAACCATCGTCCACCCGACGAGCGGCGACCCTTTGCCGTGGCGGCGATACGGGCGGCGCTGGCCGCTGGTCGCTGGTCGCAGGCGCTGCACTGGTTGAAGCGGCAGAATAATGATGACGATGCTCGCGTGCTGCGGGGGCGGGCGTATCTGGGCCTGGGCGATTATGCCAACGCCCGTGCGCAGTTCACCAAGGTGAGCACCACGGCAGGGCGCGGGGAAAGCGCGGAGGCCGCATTGGGCCTGGCAACGATCGGCATTGCGCAACGCCGCCTTGCGCCCGCCGCCGCCGTGCGACAGCTCGGCGCGATCCGCTTCGGCTGGCGGGGAGGAGATTTCGAGCGCCGCGTTCTGCTGCTGGAATTGGCGCAAGCGCAAGCAACGCACGATCCGGTGGTGATTTTGCGGACGGGGTCGACGTTGCTGCGCTATTGCAATCTCGGTGCCGGTGCCGCTCCGGTTCTATCCCAGCTCCAGCAATCGCTTTCTGCGGCACTGGCCCCGGATTCGAAAATGCCCTTGCCTGACGTGGCCGGGCTGTTTTGGGACTATCGCGAAATAACGCCAGCCGGTGCCGATGGGGATCTCCTGGCACTTCACCTCGCCGACCGGTTACAATCTGCGGGCCTGTATGCACGGGCGGCGGAATTGCTCCAATATCAGCTCACCGCGCGTGCCACCGACGTCGCGAAAGGGCCGCTATCGGTGCGGGTAGCCATGTTGCGGATTCTGGCGGGTGATCCGGCCAAGGCAATCGAGGCGCTGCGCGACAGCAGCGGGCCGACATATCCGCAGCCGATGATCTGGGATCGGCAGCGTGTCGAGGCGGTGGCGCTGGCGCTATTGGGCAAGACCGACGCCGCCTTTGCCGCGCTGGCCGATGTGCCCGATGGTGCTGCGATCCGCGCCGAAATTCTGTGGCGGCGGCGGGACTGGAATGGATTGGCAACCGCGACCGGTGCGTCGTTGCCGGCCAAAGCGGGGTTGAGCGAAGTGGCGCAGGCCACCATCCTCCGCCATGCGATTGCGCTCGCCATGATCGGGCGGGAGGATAAGCTGCAGGCCCTGCGTGCGCGCTATCAGGGTGCCTTCGCGATGCTTCCCAGCGCCTCGGTATTCGATGTGCTGACCAGCCCGGTCGGCACGGTCGATTCCGCCAAGATCAGTTCGGCAATGGCGGCGATTCCCTCAGCCAGCCCGGCGGGCGTCTATGCCGACCTGCTCGCCTCCACGCCGGGATAAGCGCGCGCGTCGATCCGCGCACCCTTTCGCGGGCGCGGCGGGCCGACGCGTTTATTTCAGATATTGGACGAGGCTGAGGCCGGAGAGTTGCGAAAACACCGAATAGCTCGCCTCGAGGATGATCTTCTGTTGCGCAATGTCGGTCGCCACCTGGCCGAGATCGGCATCTTCATTCGCGCCGATGACTCCGGTCAGCAGCGTTTTGCGCTGCTCGCCGCTGTTGATGACATTTTCGATTTGCGATGTCCGGCGTCCGTTCTCGGCGTTAACCGCGCGCAGCGAACCGAGCCCGGTTTGCAACTGTTCGACGACGGTGTTCAACGCGGTTTTCTGCGCGGTGGTCAGCGTCGCGCCGATCGTGCCGGCCTGCGCGAGCGACTGGAATGCGGTGTAAAGCCCGCCGCCTGCGGCGGTCGCACCGATCCCATAGGGCACATCCACTCCATCCGCGACGCGTGCCGACGCCACGACGCCATCATCGGCAAAAGCGTCGGACGCTGACAGCCCGACCAGGTCGCTAAGGGTATTGGCCTTGAACGGCGGACTGTCGGTCTGCGTGCCACCGAACATGGCGACACCGCCTTCGGTCGCATTGAGGGCGTTGCGATATTGTTCGAACGCGCCGTCGATCGTCGCCTGCAAACCGCTCGTCTGGCCGTTGCCGAGCGCGGTCAGAATGCTTTGGCGAAGACCCTCGGCCGAGGTCTCGACTCCCGACAGTTGTGCGTCATAGATGCTTAGCGTCGTTTGCACGCGCTTGGCGACGGTCGTTTCGGCGGTCTGGCGGGCGAGCATACTGTGGGCCGACAGGTTGCGGACCGATTCGTTGCCAAGGTCGGCGAAGGTGTTGGCCTTCTTGGTGGTGGCAAGGTTTTGCTGCGACGTGGCGAGCCTGGCTTGCGCACGCTGGATGGCGTTGGTCATCACCTGTTGCAGCGGGATGGTGGCGATGCGGTTCATGGGTCTCGCTCCTATCGGATCATCGCCAGCAGCGCGTCATACATGCTGTTGGCGGTGGTGATGACACGGGCCGAAGCGGAATAGCTGCTTTGCAGCACGACCATTTGCGACAATTCTTCGTCGATATTCACGCCCGAAAAGCTGTCGCGCCGATTGATCGCGTCGTCGCGGCGCGCCGTGGCATTGTCGAGCGTGGTCTTGGCCTGGCTGGCTTTTAAACCAGCGCCGCCCAGCAAGGCGCTCGACACATGATCGAGCGTGACGACGCCGTCTTTGCCCAGATCGATGGTTTTGCCGAGACGATCGACAAAGGCGGTTGCGCCGCGGATGTCGCCCGCGCCAAGCGCCTTGGCCCCGACCGTTGCAGTCGTATCGAGCATAGCGAGCGGCAATTTGTTGGGATTGACGTTGATGTCGTTGCGCACCTGCGCCTGCCCAAGGCCGCTGGTTTCGCCGGTCAACCCCGATAACGCCGAGAAGGAGCGCCCGCTGCCGTAGCGGTTGGTCGAATCCGAGGGTATGGACAGCACGGCACCGGACAGGCCGGCAGCGGGTGAAAATTCCACGCGCCCGCGCTGATCGAGCGCGAAGCTGCCATATTGCGCCAATGGCGACGCGTTCAATTCTGTGACGAGATCGCCAAAAGTCGGCCCGACCGACCCGGTGAGGGTGTAGTTGGTCAAGGCCCGACCCGACGCGTCGCGCAGCACGACGTTTGTGCTTTCGCCGGACCCGAACCCGTGCGGGTCGCTGGCGACGAAGCCGGTTGGCGTCAACGCGCTGGAATCGCTCCGGATTAAGTCGTTCATGCCGAAAAATTGCGAAAAGCCAATTCCCGCGCGGTCGCTTGGTGTGCCGGGCGTTTGGGCGATGGCAACACCGTTGCCGCTGGCCGTCGCTTTGAAGGTCAACACGCCACCAGTGAAGCTGGCGGTTGCGGCACCGCCCAGGCCCGTATTGATCGCGGCAACCGCGTCATCGATTGTCGCGCCAGTGGGCAAACTGGAAAAATCAACCTTGGTACTGGCGACGAGGGTGCCGTTCTTGGCGACGACTGCGAACGTGGCCGAGCCGGTAAACCCAAGCCGGTCTCCCCCGACGAGCCCGGTTTGCCGACCATCAAGTTCGTTTGGCGCGGGCACGGTCGTCGCGGCATTCGACACCGAGTTGAGCGCTTCGGCCATGCCGGTGAAAACGGTGCCGAGCTGCTCCTGAAACTGGGGCAGGGCCCGGTCGCGCAAATCGAGCAATCCGCCAAGCTTGCCGCCGGTGGCGGCGGTTTCGATCTTCTCGCCGGTTGCCGGCGTAGCGCCGCCGGGGTCGGCAAAGCGAATGTCGATTGGGGGATAGGCGGCTTGCGCACCCGCGCCGCCGGCACCGGCATAGGACAATTGGCGCAACCGCCGATCGAGCAGCGTGGCGCCCGCCGCGGTTTCGATGGTGACGCGGCCATCGGGCTGATCGCGCACCGTCACCGCGACGAGGCTGCTGAGTTCGGTAATCGCTGCCATGCGTTGGTCGGCAGCACCGGATGGGCTGCGGCCTTGTCCGACTTGCTGCGAGACTGCACCGTTCAGATCGTGGATGCGCGACAGGAGACCGTTGATCTGGTCGACGGTGGTGCCGACCTCGCCCTCTACGTCGGCGCGCAAGGTGGTGACGTCGCCGTTGAGCTGTTGCATCGACGAAATCGCATCCTGCACGTTACCGGTGAAGGAGGCGATGGTCTGGGCCGACCCGGGCGATCCGGTCATTGCGATCGCCGAGGCCGCGATCGAATCGAGCCTGCCAGGCAGGCTCGCGGCGTCGCCGGGCTGGCCGAGCAGCGATTGCAGGCGATCGAGATAAGACGACGTCACGTCAGCCCGCCCGAAATCGCCACCGCGTTGATAAACCGACGCTTCCAGAAAGCGGTCGGCGATCCGTTGCGGCTCGCCAACAACCACCCCGGAAACACTTCCGGAATTGACCCTGGTCGTCAGCGAGGTCCGTTCGCGGGCATAGCCCACCACGCCGACATTGGCGATGTTGTTCGATATCGTACGCAAGCCGGCCTGCGCCGCCGCAAGCCCCGATGTCGCCGACCCCAGAATTTCACCAAGCGACATGACCGGCCCCCATCATTCCCCGATCAACGCTTCAGATCGCTGACTTCGCGTAGCATTTCATCCGCAGTGGTGATGATCTTGGATGCAGCGCTATAGGCCCGCTGAAAGCGGATCATGTTGGTGAACTCCCCTGCCAAATCCACGGTCGAGGCTTCAAGCGAGCTTGCCGCGACGGTGCCTGCGGCGAGCGAGCCTGGCTTGTTGAGGGTAAGGCTGCCCGAATTTTTGCTGCTCGCATACGCGTTGCCGGACAGGCGTGTCAGTCCGTCGGGGTTCTGGAAATTGGCGATCGGGAGCTGGAATACCGCGCGCGTGGTGCCGTCGGCGAACACCGCGTTGACCTGGCCGGTCTTGGTAATGTCGATCGAGGACAATTGCCCGAGCATCCCGCCATCGACGTTGGACGAAATCAGCGCGGATTCGCTGCCGAACTGGGTGATGCCGTTGATGCCGGCGTCATCGCCGATGGCCAGTTGCACGGGTGCCGAGGCCGCAGCGTTGGTCCAGGAAATGCTGAGCGGGTTGAACAAGCTCGCGGTCGAGCCGGTCTTGTTGAGGCTGCCGTCGGGGTTGAAGGCGAGCGTTCCGCTGGACAACACACCGCCCGCCGCCGTTACATCGGTGGCCGGTTCGGCATAGGTCTCGGCTGCCCACTGGTTTGCACCGGTTTTCAGATAGGCCATCGTCAAGCGGTGCGATCCGCCCTGCGAATCGTAAACGTCGAACGAGCGTTTGAAATCGGGCGTGACGGTGCCGCTGGCAAGGTTGCCCGCCGTGTACGCGCCGACATGGACTGCGGTGGTCGATTGCAGATTGGCGCGGACCTGGATGCGCGTGGTCGGCAGCGCGGTTCCAACAAGATCGCTGACGCGGACCGATTCCAGCCCGTTCAGGCCGCCGGTGTTGGTGAAGCCACCCTGCGCATCAAGTCGCCAACCCTGCAAATAGAGCCCGCTTGCATTGCGCAGAAAGCCCTCGGAATCGGGCCGGAACGACCCGGCGCGCGTAAAGGCCGGATCGGCGGTGCTGCTGGTGGAGGTGCGCGTTACGAAGAAGCCACCGCCGTCAATCGCGAGGTCGGTGTTGCTGCTGGAGGACTGGATCAAGCCCTGCTTGGACACTTGCGCGACCGAGACGGCGGCGACGCCACCCGCAGAATAATTAGCCTGGGCACGGCCATCGGTCACGAGCGTGCGAAACTGCGCTTCGGACCCTTTATAACCGACCGTGTTGATGTTGGTGATGTTGTCAGCAACCGTCGCCATGGCGCTGGATTGAGCATTCAGACCGGAAACGCCGGCGTACAGGGCGGAATAGAGGCTCAATGCGGATCTCCTTGTGGCGCGCAGCACACGGCACGCTCGTTTTGTTATAGGAAGACATCGCCGCAGAGACCGATCAACAGCCAAGAATTTCTGCTATATGGGCAAGGCGGCAATTTTTGCCGCCCTGTTCGAGCGGTTCGTCGTCAATGATCCTATAACGGTTGGAGATTTGGAGGACACGACGACCATGTTGAGGATCACATTGCGTGATGGTGAGAAGGCCATCCTGAATGGCGCCGTCATCAGCGCCGTTGGCCGAACGCAGTTGCGCATCGAAAATACGGTGTCGATCCTGCGCGGTCGGGAAGTTATGCGCCCGGAGGAGGCGACCACACCAGCACGCCGACTCTATTTCTCCTGTATGCTCGCCTATATCGACCCGGACGATCGCGAAAAGCATCAGGAAGCGACATTGGTCGCGCTGCGCGAGATCCTGCATCCCCACGCATCGGCTGCGGCCAAGGATGCCTGCGTGCGCTTCGCCACCGACATTGCGCAGGCCGAATTTTACCGCGCGCTGGCACCGGCACGTGATTTGATGGCGCTTGAGGCGCTTTCGCCTTCCGTCGAAACCGTAGAGGCCTGAGCCGGCCATGCCAACGTTGGCGGGCGCGGCGCGGGCGATCCGCGCACTCTCACCCGATACCCGGTTCGGGCGGGTTGTCGCGGTGCGCGGCGCGTTGATCGAGGTGGAAGGGTTGGTAGGCGCGGCCCATATCGGTAGCCGCGTTCGCATCGCCGGGGGCGACATCGAAGCCGAGGTGACCGCGCTTGATCGCGGCATCGCCCTCTGTTTGCCCTTTACCGATCCGCAGGGTGTTGGGCTTGGTATGCGTGCGGATCTGACCGCCGGCCAGGTTTCGATCCGCCCTAGTACGGGCTGGTTGGGGCGCATGGTCGATGGCCTAGGTCGCCCGATCGACGGGCTCGGGCCGCTTCCGCTCGGACCCGATCCGCGCCCGATCAAGGCGACGCCGCCACCTGCCGCCGATCGAGCGCGGGTTGGCAGCCGCGTCGAAACGGGCGTGCGCGTGCTCGATGTGTTTGCCCCGCTTTGCGAAGGGCAGCGCCTTGGCCTGTTTGCGGGCTCGGGCGTCGGCAAATCGGTTTTGCTGTCGATGCTGGCGCGCTGGACGCAGTGCGATGTCGCGGTGATCGGGCTGGTTGGTGAGCGTGGCCGCGAAGTGCAGGAATTTGTCGAGGACGATCTTGGCGTGGAAGGCTTGGCCCGCAGCGTCGTCGTGGTCGCAACCTCCGATGCTCCGGCGTTGATGCGGCGTCAGGCGGCGTGGACGACGCTGGCGATTGCCGAGCATTTTCGCGACCAGGGGCTCAACGTGTTGTGCCTGATGGACTCGGTCACACGTTTCGCAATGGCGCAGCGCGAGATTGGCCTTGCCTCGGGGGAGCCACCCGCGACCAAGGGGTATACGCCGACGGTGTTCGCCGAATTGCCGCGTCTGCTCGAACGCGCGGGCCCCGGCTTGCCTGGCCAAGGCTCGATCACCGGGCTGTTCACGGTGCTTGTCGATGGCGACGACCATAATGAACCGGTCGCGGATGCGGTGCGCGGGATTCTCGATGGCCATGTCGTCATGAGCCGCAAGATCGCCGAGCGTGGGCGCTATCCGGCGATCGATGTCCTAAAATCGGTGTCACGCACCCTGCCGCATTGCCTGAACGACGCCGAAAACAAGACACGCATCGGCGCGCGCGCGCTGCTGTCGACCTATGCCGATATGGAAGAACTCGTCCGCCTTGGCGCCTACAAAGCGGGTTCGAGCGCCGAGATTGACCGCGCCGTGGCCATCGCTCCGCAAATCGAAGCGATGTTGCGCCAGGGCAAGGACGATCGGGGCGATTGCGCTGCCGCTTTTGCCACGCTGGCGGCTCTGGTGGAGGAAGCGGCATGAGAACGCCGTTCGACACCGCACAGCGCGTGCAACACCGCGCGGTCGAAACGGTCCGCGTCGCAATCAGCGTGGAGGTGGAACGGCACAGCAGGATCGAAAGCGAATCCGACGCCCTGGTCGAGTCGATCGCCCGCGAGCGCGCGATGGGACATGCAGCGGGATGGATTTCAACCGATGCCTGGCTTGCGCGTATGCGGGCCGAACGCGCGCGCCTGCAAAATGAAGCGCGCAGTGCCGAGGCGCGGCTCGCGGCGCTCCGCGCGCAAGCCGCCGAGGCTTATGGTGCAATGCGCGTGATCGATGGCGCGGTCGACCGTCACCAGGAGGAGGCGCTGCGGATCGAGGAGGTCAGCGAGCAAGGGCGGTTGGACGATATGGCCGCGGCCCGCCTCATGCGTAGCAAGGCGGCGCGCTGATGATCGATCGAGCCGCCCTCGCTGCGCTGTCACCGACGCAGCGCGCCAATGTGATCTATCGCACGGCGCAATCCGAACTGGCCAATACGCTGTGGCGCGCTGCGCTGGGCGATAGCAGCGCGCCCGAGCGTACCGCCGCCGATCCCGCATTGACGCGCAGCGACATGGACGCGCTCCTCAAAATGCTTGCACCGCCCGCAAACCAGCAGGATAGCACTCCGCCAGACGCGGTTCCGTGTCCGTGCGATGATATTGCGCCGGCTGCCGCGCAGCCAGCCTCCGCCGCACCGGCCCCGGTATCGGGCGCGTCGGCGTCCGTCTCGGGCGCCGATGGTGGCCTTGGGCCCAATGCCCGTTTCCGCGCGGCGTTGTGCGAAGCCGCGCAGCGGACCGGCATCCCGGCAACCGCGCTCGCGACCATCGTCGATGCCGAGGCGGCCAAGGGGCGCGACGGGAGCTGGAATTGCCATTCGCGCAATCCACGGTCGAGTGCGGCGGGGCTCGGTCAATTCCTCAACGCGACATGGGAGGGGCTTGCCGAGACACCGGGCACCGCGCTGAACGCAACGGCGCAGGCCAAGGGCTGGCTCGACGCGCATGGCAAGGTCAGCGGCGCAGCGCGCGGCGCTTTGCTTGCGCTGCGGTATGATCCGGCAACCGCCATCGATGGCATTGCTGATTACGCCCGACAAAATTTGTCACAATTGCAGCGACGCGGCATCAGCACCAACGACAGCGTCAACACCACGGCCCGTGCGGCGTACCTTGCGCATCATTTGGGGCTGGGCGATGCGGTACGCTTCTTGAAGGGTGGAATTTTGCCCGCCCGCGCGCATGTGCTGTTGCGCGCACAAGTGGGAGCCGCCGACGCGGAGAAAAGGATCGCCCAGGCGGGGGACCCGACGCGAGCGCATCAACAATGGCTATTGGCCTATATCGATCGCCGGATTCAGCCCGCCAATTTTGCCATCTGATTCATCGGTGCGGCGGCCATCATGGCCACCAGCTCCCTCTGGAAGCGCATATCCGATAACAATTGCGATATCATCCTATATATGTAGTGATATTTTTGATAACCATCTATAACATTGATTTATATAAATAAAAAATCCTTGTAACGACCGAAAATCCGCGCTTTGTAGATTTACGTATAGGATCATTTCCTCATTGTTAGGATTTATGGACCAAATCGGTCCCCGGAACGAAGGGCAGTAGGGGCTGCCCGTTTATGGGGAAAGATCGATGTCGAAGACCACCGCAGCATTGGAAGCCGCAGTCGCCGCTATCATCGAAAATACGCCGCGCGATGCCAAGCAGACTGCGCGCCAGCGCGTTGCCGTTGATCGCGCCTTTGCGGGCATTTTGAAGCTGATCGCCCCGCGCATCCGGCATTTCATTCGCCAATATGGTCTCGCGGCACATTGGGACGACGCAGAGCAGTGCTGTGCGATTGCGGTCCACCGTGCGATCGAAGCGTATGATCCGACCAAGGCGCAATTCACCACTTTCGTAAATTGGCAGATCCGCGGCGAACTGCAGAGCCTGCGCTTCCGGATGATGGCGGATCAGCGCCCGTCGGCGCGCAAGGTTGGTGCGATGACGGTGTCACTCGATGCGCTCACCGCCCGCTCCGAAAATGAGGACGGCTCGGTTGAGGTGACGATCGAGGACGAATTCGCGCTGGAGCAGACCGAAGCGTGCGCGTCCAACTATCTGGCCGAATCCGCCATGAACACGCTGATTGATGCCTATGTCGATCATCTGCGGCAGGTCTCGCTCGATCAACTCCGCCGCCGTCCCCGTGCGAAGCGCGCCGCGCCCGTCCGCATCGAGGGAGCACCCCGGTTCAAGACCGCCACGCACGGCATTGATCCGGAGCAACTGGACAAGCTGGAGGAAAAGCTTTCGCGTGATCGCGAAATCGTCGCGCGCCGCATCTTTGAAACGGCAACGCTTGATGATCTCGCCAACGAAACCGGTGTTACCAAGGAGCGTGTCCGCCAAATCACTAAATCGGCGGCGCGGACGATCGTCGAACTCACCGCGCGCGACCCGCGTTTCGCGCTGATGACCGAAGGTTTGCGTCAGCGTCACGCCACGCCGGCCCCGCGCAAGCCCAAGTCGCCTCCGCCGCTGCGCACCGCCCCGGTTTCGCTGCTGCCGGACCCATCGGCACCGCACAATCGGCTGGTGCAAGTTACGGCCTTCGACAGCGTACACGCTGCCGATGCGGCGAGCGGCCGGATTGCAGATGCCGGACGGCCCACGCTGGGCGAGCCGTTCCCGATGCATCTGGCGGCGGAAGAGATGCTGTCGCGTGGTTCGCGCACGACACACTGACGGTGGTTTCGCCCGAGGCATATCGCGCGCCTCGGTGGTCCCATGATCCAATAATGATCGGCAGAACCATGCACATCAACCTTGAGCACGCGCGCACCGAGTGGTCACAACGCCCGCTTCCCCGGCCCAACCGCCGCCTCACCGCCCTTGCCGTACGGCTTGCGCGCTGTGCGGGGCGGGTGATGGAAGTTGGCGATCAGACCGCGCTGATCGGTGTAACCGCAGAGCGCGATACCGTCCGCCTGACCTGGTGGAACCACCGGATGGAAGTGTGGGCCGAGATCACCGCCGGCGCCCCGGCCTTTTCGCCAGCGACCTCGGTCGAAGGAGCGCTGCAGCGCGCGGGTAACGCCTTGCTCGACTATTTCGCCGGACGTTGGCCCGATGGGGCAAGCCCGCCCGCGCTTGGGGTCGTCACCGATGGGATCGGGGTCGCCTTTTCCCCCAATTATCCGGCGCCCTGTACTCCCGGCTGGCTGAACCTTCACGGCAGCGGTCGCGCTTATACGATCACATTGCTCCCCTTCGGTGACGGCAGCCTGTTCGACCAGCAGATTCATGGGCGCGCGCGCTTGCACTGAGACTCGCCTCTTGCTCCGCCGATGCGTTGACCGCTCCGCTCGCGCTGCCTACAAGCTCGCCTCTCGAGGTGGCCAGGGCAGTGGATTCCGGCGGAGCGAGCGATGGAATCAACGATCCAGGGCACAACACAACACGATGCAGACACAGACGCCGTTCTGGGCGATCTGTCTGATATCCCGGTCGATCCTTATCGCAATATCGTGTTCCCCAATCGTTTGCGGGACAAGCGCCGCGCTGCGGGTTTTTTGAAATTGCTTCGCTTTGCGGCGGTTTTGCCCGAAATTCCCTACATCCGCCTGTCCAAGATCGAGCGCGGCGAAGTCGTCGCTCGCGCTGACGAACTTGTTCGGATCGCACAGGCGCTTGGCATCGTTCCCGCTGATTTGCTGGTGGATGTTGACGATCCAGCCTTCGAGCTTGCCGAATGGGCGCAGCCCTTTGCCGATGGCAAAGCCGTTGATGGCGACGAGGAACGCTTTGCGCTGGTGTTGGGCGCGGCGGTGCGGGCACGGCGGTCGCTCGATCCGGACTTGACGATTGCGACGGTCGAACAACGATTCGGGTTGGCCCAGGTCAATCTGTCGCGGGTCGAGAATGCAGTAAAGCCGTGGGGGCGCTGGAATGCGTCGGTCCAGACGGCGCTTTTGCGACTGTTCGGGGTGGCGGATGAAGTGGCATTGCGGCAGGCGGTTCTGACAGCCTATGGCGAGGGCAAGCTGGCACCGTTTCTTGCCCAAATCCTGGACCCAGAACACCGGCGGTCGCGTAGCCGGGGGCGCATTACCAGCCTTGCACTGGAACTTGCCGGACAGTCGCAGCCGACGCCGCCTGCGCCAGCCGTGCGACCCGCGATCGTCCGCGCGCCGCATCTTGAGGACGCGGTTGCTGAACCGGTTCGCCCGGCAGGGCCGATGGCGCTGGCTGTCTATGGTGCGCCGCTAGCGGATGGCCTGATAGATTTCGTGGTGACCGGCGACAGGATCGATGCGCCCCGCGATGTCAGCGCGGCAGCTTTTGGGCTGCGCGTTTGCCGCGCAACGCTTGGCGGCGGTTTGCCCGGACATGCCATCGTCGTCGTCGATCCGGGCCGCTATCCGAGCGCCGGTGGACTGGCGGCAGTTCGGGAAGGTTCGGCGTGGCGTGTGGTTGCCGTTACGATCGACCGGAACGGGGTATTGACCGGCTACAGCGTCAATCCCGAACTGGAAGTGGCGATCGACGGACGCAACCCTGCGGACGTCGCCGCTATCGTCGCGGCGGTGTTTTAAGATCCAAGTTGGTTTGCTGGTGCGGTTTCGCGGGCGCGTGGTTGCAAGCATCAGCGTTTGAAGGTGCGCACCGAACCCATCAGCACCCGTAACGTGATCTGATCGGGAACCGTGTTGCGGTGTAACGAGAGACTCGGCGTCGGCAAATCGTGCCATCAAAAGAAAACCCGGCCCGAGCGTTGCTCGAACCGGGCTCTCTCTCACGATAGCGGACAGGATCAGAACTTGGCGGCGAGTTCCAGACCCCAAGTGCGCGGCGGGTTGAAGTTGCCATAATCGCCCAGAACGCCTGCATAGGTGGTCGGGTTCGTCGTACCGTTGAAGTTGGTCACCGGAGACGAGTTCGCCGCCGACCGGCGATAGACATAGGTGGTGTCGAGCAGGTTGCGCGCCCAGACCGATACGGTGACCTTGTTGTGGTCGTTGACCGCAATGTCGGCCAGCGCGAGACGACCGTTTACGACAAAGCTGGCGTCGGTCTTGGTGGGTTCAAGCTGGAAGCTGTACTGGCTGCTCGCATAGTTGCCGTCGAGATGTAGACGGACCTTCGCGTCAGCGATGCTGACCGGCAGAACATAATCGATCGCACCCGAAGCCGCGTTGGTCGGCGTGTACACGATATAGAGCTGCTGCGCCGGGCTGGCGACCGTCGTACCGTTGGAAGTGATCGAATACGACGCGCTGGGTGCCTTCCAGTAGGTGTAGGCATAAGAGGCCGTCAGCGTTAGTTCGGGGATCGGCTTCACGGTCAGATCGGCCTCGATACCGCGGATCTTGCTGTTCCCGGCATTCTGGGTTTGCTCGATATGCGCACCCGAGGTCGGGCTGGCACTGTTGGTGTCGAAGAAGTCGAAGTCGAACTGCGTGTTGCTGCGGTCCATGATGTAACCAGCCAGGTTCAAGCGCGCCTTGTGATCCCAGAAGTCCAGCTTAGCACCGACTTCGTACGCCTTGACCGCTTCCGGACCGAACGCGTTGAAGGTCTGCGAACGGTCGTTCGCGCCGCCAGCGCGGAAGCCGGTGGCATATTTCGCATAGAGGTGGACGTCGCGCGTTACGTCGAACGCGATGTTGATCATCGGGTCGAAGCGACTGACGCTGTTCCGGAAGGTGAACGGCACGAACGACGCGTTGAAGACACCTCCGACGATATTGTTATTCACAACATACAACTGACCACGACGCTTGTCCTTAGTCCAGCGTCCGCCGGCCGTGATGTGGAGCGCGTCGAAGCCTTCCGGCGTATAGGTGAGGTTCCCGAACAGCGAGTAGTTGTGGTCGGCTGCGGCGCTTGCACGGGTTATGAACTGGCAACTGTTCCTGAACTGCGGCACCGTTGCACTGAGCGCATTGATGCACGACGGATCATACTGTTGATAGCCAGAATTCGCGCCCGAGTTGACGTTACCCGCGAAGATTGGGCTGCGAATTGTCGTAGCGGTGCCGGTTGCGTTAAACTGATTGGTCAGTGGAGTGGCCGCATATTCACTGGCATGTTCGGTGAAGTAATAGGCACCGACGACATAATCGAACTGCGGAATGCTGCCTACTGCCTGGAATTCCTGGCTGAACTGGTTCTGCCGCAGGAACGACAAGCTGTAGCGGCTGACGTTGGCGTTTGGCACGAAAGTGCTGCGCGCGGTGCCGCCCGAGTTATCCCACTGATCGGTCGAGACGCCGCGCCACGCGGTGATCGAGCGCAGTTCGAGCCACGGCGCGACTTTATACTTCAGGTTAGAGCTGAAACCGTGCGTGATGTCCACGCTCGGCTGCTGCGGTACGCCGACTTCGGACACCGTCTGGCGTTCGGGATGGACCCCCTGAATGGGAGCTTTGGGAGCGATACAGATAGTAGCGCTGGTGCCGCCACACCTTGTTCCTGCGGTGCCTGCGGGCGTACCCTGTAGATAGAGCACCGGTGTCGCATCGAGTGCGCCGGTCTGCGGATTGATATAGGTGCCGACCGCATAGTTGTTCGGATTGTAGCTCAGCAACTGGCTGAAGTTTGGCGTGTTTTCGTCCTTCGCATAATCATAGGCGAAGTCGGCGGTGAAGCCGTTGACCGGCTGCCAGCGTGCGGCAGCGCGACCGCCCGTGCGGTCATAATAATTCCAGCCGGTCGAACCCGAGAGCGGATCGGTCACAGTCGGATCCTGGTGCTGATAGACACCATCGAACTTCAGAGAAATGTCGTGGAAGGCCGGCAAGTCGAGGTGGACGTCGGTATTGCGGCTGCCAAAATTGCCGACGCCGGCGGTGATGCGGCCGCCGAAGACGCCGGTCGGTGCCTTGGAGACGAGCGAGAGCGCGCCGCCTTCGGTGTTACGGCCGAACAGCGTGCCCTGCGGACCCTTGAGCACTTCGATACGCTCAATGTCGAACAGTGCAGCGTTCAGGCCCTGCGTCTTACCGAGGGCAACACCGTCAATGTACACGCCGACGCCGCCGTCGCGGGCGGTCTGGTTCTGATCGTAGGGGACGATGCCGCGAATGCCGATCGTCAGCGCCGACTGGCGCGCTTCGAAGGTTGCAACGCGCAGCGACGGGATCGTGCCGTCGGCGAGGTTGAACAGGCTGAGCACGTGGCGATCGGTCAGGCCCTGCGTGTTGAGCACTGAAATCGAGATCGGCGTCTTTTGCAGGTTGGTTTCGCGCTTGGTGGCGGTGACGACGATGTCACCGAGGCCCTGATCTTCTGGCGCAGCGGCAGGAGCCGTCGCGGCGGCGGGCGCGGTCTGCGCGAACGCAGGTGCGGCGCTGATGGCGAGAGCAGCGCCACCCATGAGGAGCTGCAGGCGGAAGCCCGATCGAACAGTCATTTTGAATCCCCTGAACCTTTGGACCCGGTCGTCCTGGTGACTCGGGCCGCTACACAGCGATTGGGTCAGGAATGTTACAGTCTGCGTCATGAAAAGTAGCGCAAAACGTCACAAATTTGTCATGAACTAACGTGGCGCAGTTGGCATTCGCTTGAAAGAGGAGCGAAACTACCGTCGTTGCGAAAAAGTCGCACTTTGGATTAATTACTATAGGCGGGCGGGTTTCAACATTAAGCAGCGTCGCGCTTCGTCTGCCGTCGGCGAATCGCGCGGACCGATCCGACAAGCCGCGACAGAATGAGATCTTCGATCCCGGCATAGCCGAGCCCGAGATGGGGAGGGCGCACCGTGGCGGCATCGCCCAACCCCAGCGTACCGGTGCGCAGCCCGGCACGACCGACGCGCGCCCAGCGTCGCGCGGTTTCCCACCGGATCAGGCTGCGGCTTTCGGGGTCGGGGCGATGGCGTTCCAAAAAGGCGTCTTGCAATTGCACGAGTGCTGACCCGACCTGCTCAAGCGTCGCGCGGTCTGGCACTGGTTGCTGGCCCATAATATGGCGGACAATCAAGTCGGCAGTGTCAACGGCTGCATCGCCAAACGTGTCGGCGTAAACGGCGGCCAATATGTCGGTGGCGCGCGCGCGCATGGCGCTGGCCTGCGTTTGGGATGCGCTCCCGCTATGGCGACGATAGGTCAGCAATTCGTCGTCAAGCCGGGCGATGCCGCCAAACGCCGCGATCCGGTGATACAGGTCGAAATCCTCGGCATAGACCATTTCGGGCCGCATGAAGGGATCGAGTCGGCGTGCCGCGTCTGCGCGCATCATGACCGATGACCACACCAGCGGATTCTCGATTTGCAGCAACCACGCGATCACCGCCGGGGTAGAAAGCGGCGCGAGCGACGATGGGACGATCGCGCCATCCTCCAGCACGTTTGCCGCAGCGCCGACGAGCACGATTTCGGGATGCGACTCGAGATAGGCAACCTGGCGCCGGAAGCGGTCCGGGTGGCACACATCGTCATGGTCGAGCGCCGCGATGTAGCGGCCACGCGCCTCGGCAATGGCTGCGTTCCGGCTGAGCACGACGCGGCGGTTGACCGGAGAGGGGAACAGGCGAATGCGCGGATCATCAAAACTGCGGATGACCGCGACGGTGTCGTCGGTCGAACAATCATCGACGATGATTAGTTCGAAGTCGCCGAAGGTCTGCGCTTGCAGCGATGCGATCGTTTCGCTGACCAGCGCGGCACCATTATAGGTAGCCATCACCACGCTGACGGTGGGAGAGGACGGCTCCTGCTTCACGCGACCGCCCGCGCCGCCTCGCCCAGCACCTGATCGACGATCATGGCACCGACGTCGTTCTGCCATTGCCACAGGCCATTGGCCTGGCCCGAAAAGCTTGGCTCGCCGCCCAGCTTCCCCCACGGCACGAAACCCGCCGCAAGCCCGATGCCATAAAGACCCGGGATTGGCGCGCCGCGCGCGTCGACGATGCGGCTGTGCCGATCGACCATCGCCGCCCCGCTATCAGCCGCCAGCGCAAGGCTTTGGCCGTTGGCCTCGTGGATCGGCAGCGCGCGCGGGCGGTAGCCCAGGGCGGCGATAACAAGGTCCGCCTCGGCGAGATGGGCATGGGTAACGGGATCGTCCTCGCCCGCAATCCGATGCTGGGTGACGCGCGGATCGGGTACGCGTCCGCCGATGCGCAACATGCGCAGCACCAGTTCGCGCGATTCGAGCCGGAAACCCGCCAGACGATAGACAAAGCCGCTGACCGGGCAAATGTCGTCGGGGCCGAAATCGGTAAAGCCTTCGGCATGTGCCGCTTCGGGGGTCGGATAGAAAGGCCGCAACGGCTCGCGGTGGAGGAGGGTGATTGCGCCCGCGCCGAACGGAAGATTGGCGGCCTTGAGCAACAGCACGATAGTGGCAACCGCGCTGGTCGAACCGCCGATGACGACGATCTTTGGATTGCGGCGGGTGGAGAGCAGATCGCTGATCTTGGCGGCGCCCCCCAGCGACAGGGCTTCGTCGGACTGCATCAGCCGGTCGCCGACCTCTTTGGCCAAGGCGACGCCACCGACCCGCTGCGTTACGAGACGGTCAAGCGGCTGATATCCGCCCGTGGCGATGGCGACCGCCCGCGAGAGCTGGTCAAATTCAACCCCATCGCTGCGGCGACGCAGTCGGCTCGACCAGAGGCCACCGCCGATGCGGGTGGTGCCCAGAACCTCGTGGCCGGTGAGCACGGTGCCGCCATTTTGCGTTACCAACGCATGGAGGCGCTCGCCGGTCGCCCGGACAAACTGCCCCGCTTCGGTGAGCGGCACGCCGAGCGCGCCGATATAGCGGGCGACCGCGCGTCCGGTCGGGTGATCGCGCATCGCGGCGAGTTCCGGGTGGGGCGAGCGCTCGACCGCGCTCAGAAAGGTTTCCGCCGTGGTGTCCGAGGTGATGGCATAGCGACCAAGCGTACCTTCGCCGAGTACGTCGCTGCGTTCCGCAACGACCAAACCCGAGGCCGCGAGTTCGGGCAGACGTCCCTGCTTCGATGCCGCCGTGAGCAGCGCAGTGCCAGCCGGCCCGCCCCCAACCAGCAGCAGCGACGCGACCGGGCGGGTGCGCGGCGTGGCGGGCACGCGCGCTTCTGCGGCGACGATGCGATTGAAGGTCGCGGCAATGGCGCGGACATCGGCCACGCTCAGCGCATCGTTGATAGGAAGGGACAGCATCCGCGCCGCCAACGAATTGGCGACAGGTGTCGGTAATATGCGGCCCTCGCGCTGGAACAGCGGTTGTTCGCCCAGATGCGGGCTGAAATAGCAACCGCAGCCAATCCCATCGGCGGCCAGCGCCGCGCACATCGCCGGACGGCGCGCGGCCATGTTTTCTGGCAACAATATGGGCATGAACTGACTGGCGCGACGCTGGCCCTCGACTTGCTGGAAATCGACGCCGACAAGCTGGTCGCGATAAGCGCCTTCGAGCGCGGCGCGATGATCGCACACCGCCTCGATTTCGGCCAGTTTGGCGCGCGCCATCACCGCGATCACCTCGGGCAATTTGGCATTGAGGCCGGGCAGCGTTGCGCAGCGCCCCGTCTCGAAGCCAAAATTCGCCATCGCGCGCAATCGATCAATCAGGCGTTCGTCGCCGGAGTGAATCAGGCCGCCCTCGGCAACCGCGAAGGTTTTGGTCGCGTGCATCGAATGCACCACGGCGAAGGGGGCGTCGGCGCCGAAACCCGCCCCGCTCTCATCGCGCGTACCGAGCGAAGCCGCAGCATCGACCACCACGCCAACGCCATGTTGCCGCTGCAACCAGGCGTAGCGATCGAGATCGATCGCATTACCGAAGGTCGCATAGGGCAGCAGCACCGCGATGCGATCACCATATTCGCGCAGCAGGCGCTCTTCGGCTTCTGCGCTCGCGCTCCAATCATGTGGATCGATGTCGCAGATCAACGGCGTAAGCCCTGCCCACAAGGCAGCCTGGGCGGTTGCGGCGAAAGTCAGTGCGGGCATCAGCGCATAGCGCCCCGCTGGTTGATCCCCCGCCGCTTCGCGCAGCGCGATCATCAGGCCGAGCGTGGCACTGCCAACCGCCAGACTGGCCCCGCGCCCGCCGAACAGCGTGGCGGTCGCTTCCGCTTCGAACGCGCGCACCTCCGGGCCGTTATTGCTGAACACACCCGATGCTTCGACGCGCCGCAATGCTTCGAGCTGGGTGCTCAGCCGGGGCGGGTTGGGGGCGATCAACGGATAGCGCATACGGGCGGGCCTGAATGGTGTGCGACCCCGCGGCTTGTGATGCACCGCCCCCTAAAATCTCGTTACGCCGACTGCACTTTTCAGGACGCTTGCGCCCGTGCGCCGCACCAATCAACCTTCGCGCGCCACCGCGAAACCGGCGAACGACTGGTTGACTGGCATCAGTTCCAGCGTGTTGATGTTGAGATGCGGCGGCAATTGCGCCACCCACAGCATCGTTTCGGCAATGTCGTCGCCGGTCATCGGGTTGACCCCGCCATAGAGCGCGTCGGACGCTGCCTGATTGCCGCCGGTGCGCACGACGGTGAATTCGGTTTCGACCATGCCGGGTTCGATCGAGGTGACGCGCACGCCCTTGCCGTGGAGGTCGGCGCGCAGTCCGAGGCTGAACTGGCGCACGAACGCCTTGGTTGCGGCATACACATTGCCGCCCGAATAAGGATAGGTCGCGGCGACCGACGACAGGTTGATGATCGCGCCCTTGCGCGCGATCAGCCCCGGCAGCAGCTTTCGCGTGAGCGTGACCAACGCCGAGACATTGGTGTCGATCATCGTCTGCCAATCGTCGAGGCTGGCCTCCTGCGCGGGCGCGGTGCCGAGCGCGAGCCCGGCATTGTTGATGAGCAGGTCGATATTGGCGAAGTCGGCGGGCAGGGAAGCGATGGCGGCGTCGAGCGCGGCACGATCGCGAATGTCGAAGGCAAGCGTGTGAACCGCATCCCCAAGCGATTCGGCCAAAGCGGCGAGCCGCTCGGCGCGGCGGCCGGTGGTGACGACGCGCCACCCGGCCCCGACAAAGGCGCGCACTGCGGCTTCGCCAATTCCGGCGGTTCCGCCCGTGATGAAGGCCGTGCGCATCACCATCTCTCCAACGCTGTGTGAGAAAATGGTGCCCGAGGGCGGATTCGAACCACCGACACTGCGATTTTCAGTCGCATGCTCTACCAACTGAGCTACTCGGGCACACCCGAAGTTGCTCGGGGAAGCGGCCTCTTAATCGCGCTCTGGCGTGCTGTCTAGCCCGTCTTGTTCTTCTCCGGGCGGTGTCGATACGGGAAGCGCGTAGCCTTCGCCCAGCCATTGCAGCAGGTCGCGGTCGCGGCAGCCCTGGCTGCAGAACGGCGCGTGCGCGGCCACCGGGGGCTTTCCGCACAGCGGACAGGGTTTGGAACGCGCCATCATGCCACCTCGAAGATCGGGGTCACGCCGGTACGCCGGGCAAGCTCGGCGATCCAGTGCGGATTGGCCGTCAGCACTTTTTGCACCACGACCGACACGCGGTTGTGTGCCGGAACCGGCGGCGGGGTGCGCTCGATTCGGCGGAGCAGCGCGCGCGCCTGCGCTGCAGCAGGATCGGCGCGGAGCAGTTCGGGCAGCGAGGCGCGCGGGCGGCGGCGGATGATCTGGACGAAGCCGAAGCCGTTCATCGCGGTGCGCTCGAACGGTTGTGGGAGGCCGGCGTCGAGTGCGGCATCGACGGCGGCGCGCGCGGCCTTGCCTTGCAGCGTCGGGAAATCGACCCCGATCGAGCCGCCAATGTCCATCCGCCCGATCGCGGCGGCAACGGCGCGGGCGGCGGCGAGCGCGAGCGGATCGAGCGGGGGGTAGCCATCGACATCGAACAGCGTCATCGCGGGCGTCGGGCTCATCCGGAGCGCGCCGCCGACGGGGCCGCTGAAGACGATGTCGCCGGTCAGCGCTTCTTCCAGCACCTCCGACCAGCCCGCCGCTTCGAGATGGTCGGGTTCATGCGCGTGGCAGATCCGTACCGGCACGCCGGTCGCGGTGATGCGCTCGAGCAGGGTCGGTCCGGCGCGTTCCGGCCCGTCGGCGGGGGCGCAGCGCGGGAGTTTGTGGCGGCCAGGCTCGGGGATCGCCTCGCGCACCAATTCGACCGTTAGCGCGGCGCCTTGGGTGATGCCGGGGGGCAGAGGCGAGAGCATCGCCTCGCCGCCGGGGAAGCTGACGCGGCCCTCGCGGCCCTTTGCGGTGATCTCGACCAGCCGCGCCGCCAGCACCGCGCCCAGCGCCGGGCCGGGGCGATCGGGGGCGAGTCGCGCTTCCAATATGGTGCCATGCTCGACCAAGGCGGCGCGCGCTTCGCCGATCCCGGCCTCATACAGCCATTCAGCCAAGCGCGAGTCCCGCCGCCAGCAACAGCGCGCGCGTTTCGAACAAGGGCAGGCCGATCACGCCCGAGTGCGAGCCCGACAGGAAGCGCACGAACGCCTCGGCGCGGCCCTGAATCGCATAGCCCCCGGCCTTGCCCAACCCCTCGCCGCTGGCGACATACGCCTCAATTTCGGCGGCGGACAAAGGCTTGAAGGCGAGGATCGTGTCCGACAGGCGCGTGCGCAGCGTGCCATCGGCGGCGATGACGCACACCGCGCTCAGGCAATGGTGGCGGCGGCCCGAGAGCATGCCGAGCATCGCGCGGACGGTGGCATCGTCCTCCGCCTTGCCGAGGATGCGGCGGCCAAGCGCGATGGTGGTGTCGCCCGCCAGCACGACTTCGCCCGGCGCACGCGCGACCGCCAGCGCCTTGGCGCGCGCGACCCGCTCGACATAAACGCGCGGCGGCTCGGCCTTGAGCGGCGCCTCGTCAACGTCGGGCGCGGCGATGCGGGCGGGCACTACCCCCAGCCGCGCGAGCAGATCGGCGCGGCGCGGGGAGGTGGAGGCGAGGACTAACTGCACGGTGTTCCTTCCCCGGCGTATTTCCTTTCCCCGGCGTAGGCCGGGGCCCAGTTGTACAGGTCGAGGTAACGGAGCGCAGCGGACGACTTCAAAGCGCTCGCGACTAGGCCCCGGCCTTCGCCGGGGAGGCGGATGAAATGGAAGTTCCCGCGCTTACTTAAACCGGTACGTGATCCGCCCCTTGGTAAGATCATAGGGCGTCAGTTCGACCAGCACTTCGTCGCCGACGAGCACGCGGATGCGGTTCTTGCGCATCTTGCCGGCGGTGTGACCGAGAATTTCATGATCGTTCTCAAGCTTCACGCGGAACATGGCGTTGGGCAGAAGCTCCACCACCTGGCCGCGCATTTCGAGCAGTTCTTCTTTTGCCAAACAAACCTCTGGGGATTTTGGGGGAATTCTTGAAGGGCGCGCCTTAGCCGATGATGCGCCAAAAGGGAAGCCGCGCGCAGGGTAGGCGGGTACGCGGCGCGTTTTACGCGTTACGGGCGGCCAGAGCGACCCGGGCGGCATCGGCGAGAAAGCCCGAACGATTGGGGGCGACACGATCGATGCGGGCGAGCAAACCTTCGTCGATCGACACTTGAACGCGTACCGATCGACCCGGCTGTTCACCCCGGACCAACATGCGCGCCGCCTCGACAATGTCCGGATCGGTGGGAATGGCGTCAAGGTCGCTCGGTACGGGGAAGACCGCGCCGTCCTCGGCCAACCCACTCAAATGCAGGTCGAGCGCTTCCTCGGCATTGCGCGCCGCGTCCTGGATCGTGGTGCCCGCCGACACGCAGCCGGGCAGATCGGGGAAGAACACGCCAAAGCCATGCTCCCCGCGCTCGATGATCGCCGGAAAATAGACAGCGGTCATCGCCGCGCCTTGCTCAGCGCAGTTTGACGCCCGATTGCCGCTCGATGCTCTTGAGCGTGCCGATCGGCAAATCGCTCTTGGGATGCGGCACGGTAACGCGCCCCGGCAAAGCGGGGTGCTTGAACTGCTTGTGGCTGCCGGCTTGGCGCACTTCGAACCATCCCGCCGCTTCGAGCCTCCGGATCACATCGCCGCTACGCATGGCGGCATCCGATGTGTATATAATACACAATGGCGGCGGTGCCAAGCATCCTCATTGACGCAACGACGTGGCCTTGATCCACTTGCCCCGGGTTTCGACCTCCCAGAAATTCCAGCCATTGGCATGTGTGCCGCCCGCAGCCTTCGCGGCGGGCGCGGGCTTCATGCGTCCGGTTTCTGCTGGGCGGCGTTTTTGCGAGCGACGCGCTTATTGGCTTTTACGCCGGTGGTGGCGAGCGGGTTTACCATTTTGGGATCCGAAGTCCTCGCCACGCTATTCCGGCAAAAAGCCAAGCCAGAAGACCAGGGGGCGAAGTTTTTCGGACAGCGCAGCGTAAGCCGCCTTCATTGGTTCGAAGTCGGTTAGTTCGGTATCTTGATACGCCTCAAGCGCGCGGCGGATTTGATACCAGCCAGCGTCGGGGCGGCCGAGCTTGAACTCGTCCCTGATCTTGCGCGGAAACTGCGTCGCGTGGAAACGCCGGAACAATGTGCGTCCTGCATCAAGCACGGCCTGCGCCTCGGGCGAGAACATCATGTCCGCCATGTAGCGGACCATAAAGTCGGACTCAAACCGCCCTTTCGCGCCGACTTCGCTTTCGGTAAAAGGGATAAAATGGTTGACGAGGCTCCAGTCGCGATCGTTCCAATGCAAGCCATCGGCACCGGCGGTGAGGTTGCTGCCGTTGAACAGCATCCAGACGAGGCAATCCGATTTGAAGTCGTCTGTTAGCGGTTGCGAGGGTTGGAGGAACTGATCACGGTCGTTAAGCCAAGTGGGCTTGATGAGCCTTCGGACGGCGAAGACGATCGCCGCTTTCCAAAGATTTTGGGGAAGAATATAAATTCCGCCACCGTTGCCTCCAGTGTAAATCGAAGATGTTATCAATGTTTCTATCGCGGAATGCTGAAGATCGTTGTTGCTTGCGTAAAGGTAACCGATCGATCCAGGATAGTCGCGCTTAGGTCTAGGATTTTTTGAAATTTTTAGAGAGTTAGATAAAGGTAGGGCTGGTCCGCCATTTGCCGGAGTTTTTGCGATCCATGTATTTAAAAGTAAAATTGTCGGGTGTGCTGCGTACCGTTTTTCCCCGATAAATACGCCATTGCGATTTAGGACCCCGACGTCTATCTCAGAAATAGATAATTTTTGACGGGTGTCCCAAATTAAGAAGCCAATCGGAAAATCTCCCTCTAAACTGTCGAACGCGCGACTATGCACGACGAATCCCTCAAGAAATTTCGCCTGCCAGACCCGACGAAAGGGCTCGAAGTTAGGAGCGTTTACATATTTAAGGGTGCTGAACATCGCTAGCGTAGCACTAGGCAATTCGCGCGCTATACGAACGAGAAACTGAACGAATAACTCCTTGCTGGCATATCCTACGTTCATCTCCCGCATCCAAGCGTTGATGCGGGTCTTCTCGACTCCAATCTTGTTCGTGTCACCTTTTGCGATTCCCGACCCGCTCTCCGCATAAGGAGGGTTGATCAGAACGAGGATAGACTTCGCGCCCTTCGTCCCTGATTTCGCGTCTGCGAGCGCCTGACGTAGGGCGGCAGGTAGCTTGTTCGACAGGCTGTAATCTATCTCTCCGAAATCGGTGACGTCGTCGTTCAGGTAATCGTACTGGAAAATCTCGGCACCTGCAAAGGCGGGATTGGACTTCATGATGGTCACGTCGGCCTGATCGAGAGTCGACATGAACACATTTCGCAAATTGCTGTGCTTTGCTTCGAGGTTGCCGACGCCCGCGCACATATCCCACACGATGTAGCGGTCCTGCCAATTGTCGCCGAGTGTTGCCTTAAGTTCATTATAGGCTTTGTCGACGATGTGCAGCGGGGTGTAATAGGCACCCTTAAATTTCTGCTCGTCGAGCGGGAGCAAGCTGTCGCGCCGTTCGAGCAGATAGTGGCGGTGCTTTACCTCGGGCGGGCGGTGATAGATCGCCCAGAAGTTGCGGTAGCCGCGTTGGCTCGCCAGTTCATATTGCTGGCCGTTCAGCAGGAACACTGGATTTTCGCCATTGAACAGCAACCGCGCGGGCAGGTTGGTCATCGCCTCATTGTGGCCGTCGTGCATGATGTCGGCGAAGAACAGCACGGCATAGTCTGATGGATTTACCGTGCCGAGTTCGCTGCCGATCATCTCAACCCAGCGATCGAACACCTGACGCAGATTGTCGGGCGTGATCGGCGTGCGGATGATTCGCCGTTCGCGGATCGCGTCTTTCACCGCCTTGATGAAGGCAGCCTCGTCGTGAGCGATCTCATATTCCACGATGTGGGTCTGGACATAGGGCGCGATCTGCGCGGCGAGCGGACGCCCCGCCGCCGACCCTGATTTGGGCCAAACGATGTTTTTGTCTTCGAGCAAGGGCAGCGCGCGCTCGGTTGGCATGATCGCGGCCTTCTCGCGATCGATCACGGCGAGAAAGGCCGGGATGGCTTCGCCACGCTTCTTCGCCGCGCGCACATAGACGAGCAGTTGCCCGAACATAACGATGGGCGGCGTTGGCGCGTCCTTCGCCTCGAACCACACTTCCTCGGTTTGGATGTCGACCAGTCCCTTGAAATAGGACTTCAGGCCGAGCGCCTTGATGTAGGCGTCCTTAACGTCCTCTTCGGTTCGCGTCCGCGCAAGGGCGTTTGCGAGGCTCATCGCGCTGGTTCCCAATAGTGGATGTGTCCTTCTTCACGAAAGAATTGAGAATGGACGCCGCTGGTGTCGTTGATGAGTGCCTTGCTGATGGTCCGTCCCCTGTCGGATCACGATGCGACAAGCGCTTGTGGGTGCGCAAGAAAAAAGGCCGAGGGGGCCAGTGCCGCAGCAAGGCCGCGTCCGTCGGCCAAGCTCACGCGCATCGCCGCCAGCGGTTGCTCCGTCAGCGACGGGCGCTCCTTCCGGGTTATACGTCTTTGTCGCCGATCGCCCATAAGGCGATGTGGGTATCCAGCAGCAGCCTCATTCGGGGCTCGGCACCGGCCAGAGCGGCCCCCCGTTGAACAAGGCGGCAGTCTCCGCATCGTCCTTGTTCCATTCCTCCAGCGAAGGGATGGCGTATTGGCCCTTGGCGAGCCCGAGCCGGATCGGTTTACGCGGGGCGACCGGAACCAGGCGCGCAACGGGCTTGCCGTTGCGGGCAATGACGATCTCGGTTTCGCTTCCGCTCTCGACGGCATCGACGAGCTGCGACAGCCGCGACTTGGCGTCATGCATGTTGACGGATTCCATAAGCGGCCTCCTGGCTAGACTTAGCTAAGGTAGCGTGTTGGGCGGTGGTCGGCAAGGAGGCCAGCGCCGCGGCGAAGCCGCGTCGTCGGTCGGATCGGGCGGGTAAGGCCCGCCCGTCCGCCGGCCGGGCTTGCGCTGATCCGCGACTAACGGCTGCGCCGTTAGCCTTGGGCGCTACGCCGGATTATGCTCCTTCAAAAACGCTTCCATCGCCTTCAGAAACTCCAGCCGGTCGGCCTGGCGGGTGAAATGGTGGTCGCCCAGCGGTTGCTCGATATAGACATAAGGCTTGCCCGCCGCCTTCAGCTTCGCCGCCATCTCGCGCGATTGCTTGACGGGGACGACGGTGTCCTTCTTGCCGTGCATGATGAGGATCGGCATCGAAAATTGCGCCGCGCCGTAAATGGGGGAAACGCCTTTCAGGTCGGGCGCCTGGTCGCGCAGATAATCCTTGCTGCGCCCGCCATTGAGGAAGGCACCGTCATAGCGCAGCATCGCCGGCATATCCGACACCCCGGCATAGGACACCGCGCAGCGATACACCGCGCCATCGCGCTGCGCCGCGCGGAACGCGGCATAGCCGCCATAGGAGCCGCCGATGATGCACACGCGCTTGGCATCGGCGATGCCGCTATCCGCCGCCCATTTGACCGCGTCGGTTAAATCATCCTGCATGGCCAGGCCCCATTGCCCGCGCCCCTTGTTGGTGAAGGCCTTGCCGAAGCCCGATGAGCCGCGATAATTGGGTTGCAGCACGGCATAGCCGCGGCTGGCGAGGAATTGCGTCCACCAGTCCCAGCTTTCATCGTCGCGGGCATAGGGGCCGCCATGCGGCAGCAGGATCAGCGGCAGGTTCTTAGGGTCCTTGCCGCGCGGCAGGGTGAGCACGGCGGAGATTTCGAGCCCGTCGCGCGCCTTGTATTTGATCGTGCGCACCGGGGCATAGGCCTTCAGCCCCAGCGTGTCGTTGACCATTGCGATCAGGTGCATCACGCCTTCTGCCGGGCGATACAGGTAATAGGCGCCGGGCCGGTCGGCACCACCGACCTGGAGGATCAGCACTTTGAAATCGCTGCTCCACGACACGATATGCGCGACGCGCGTACCGATGGCGGCATCGACCTTGGTCTGCACATCGGCGAGAACGGGGTCGATCCAGTGCGTGCGCAGGCGCGTGTCGGTATAGCGCACCCCGGCAAGGCGCGTGCCGCCATCGGTGGTGAGGATGCTGTCAATATCATAGCCCGGCACGCCGAACAGCTTTGGCCCGGTCTTGAGCGTCGCCAGATCGAGCGGATAGAGCGCGGTGACATCCTCGGCATCGTCATAAGCGAGCGCCTTGCCGGGTTCAGGCAGGAACATGGCGGGGGTGTTGCCGAGATCGGCATCCTTGCCGCGCGCGCGGCTGACGGTGCGGAAGGATTGGGCGGCGGTGTCGCGGTAGAGCAAGCGGTAGGAGCGCACGTCATCGTCATAAGCAATGCCGTAACGCACGGTGCCGGCCGGATCGGCATACCAGTTGAAGACATTTTCAGCCGAACTTTGTACGCGGACGTTCTTGCCGGTGGTAACATCGAAATCGCGTACCTCGGGCCAGAAACCGACATGGTCCGAATAGATCGAGGTTTGCAGCGCGATCAGGACGTGCGGGCGGCCATCGCGCGCAATCCACAAAATATCGTCGGCGGATTGCGCGGCAAGGTCGCGACCGAGAATGTTGATCTTCTTGCCATCGGCGCTGATGCCGAGCGTGCGGCGCAGATACCAGCTATCGCCCTCGACCGGTGCCGTCGTGCCGACAGTGGCCACCAACCAGTCATTATTGACCCACGCCCAACTGTTGAGATCGTTGGGGCCGGGGTCGACCTGCACGACCTTGTCGGGTGCATCGAGCGAGACGATGGCGAAGCGCTGTTGTCCGTTGATCGCGAGCTTGACCGCGACGCGCGTACCATCGGGCGACAATTCGGGGCCCTGCAGAAAGGGCAACGTGGCGAACGCCTCGGCGGGGATTTCGGCGGGCGTGGGAGCTGGGACGGGGGTTGAGGTGGGGGCCGGGGCAGGGGTTTGCGCGGACACAAAACTGCCGCACAGCGCGCCACCCAAAGCGAGTGCGCGCCAATAGCGTTGTAGTATCGTCATGATTTCCCCCAAAGATTGTGGGTACCATCATTGCTGGCGCTGGCGCTGGCAAGGGGACGGTGTAAAGAAAAAGGCGTCAACCGTCCGGCCGGTTATGAAGTAACGCAGCGGAAATGTCCCTTTGCCGGACCGATCACGCGGAAAGTCCGTGGGCGCGCTATCCTGTATTCGGTCGATCGGCCACCAACGGTGTTGCCGTTGGTGGCGGGCCTTCCGCTTACGCCGGGTTATGCTCCTTCAGGAACTTGATTGTTTCGGTCAGCACCTGGATGCGATCGGCCTCGCGCAGCAAATTGTGGGTGTTGAGCGGTTGTTCGATATAGACGAAGTCTTTGCCTTCGACCTTGCCCACTTTGCGCAGCCGCGCGACCAGATCGCGTGATTGGGCGGGAGGGACGCGTTTGTCGCGCGCGCCCTGGATGATGAGGATCGGCGTTGAATATTTCTCCGGATGGAGGCCTGGCGATGCATCGACCAAGTCGGCACTCGCGCTACCCAAGCCGGTCTTGGCGCCGTACCGGCCGAGATAATTTTTGTCGTAGCGGATCATCGCTGGAAGATCGTGGACGCCTGCGCCACTGATCGCGCAGCGATATTTGTCGCCGTCACGCTCGGCCGCTCGGCTCGCCGCATAGCCACCATAGGACCAGCCCATCATGCACACGCGCTTGGCATCGACGATGCCTTTGCCCGCCAAATATGGAATCGCATCGTTCAGGTCGTCCTGCATACGATAACCCCAATTACGATTCGCCGCCTTCGCCCAGCCGATGCCATAGCCGCCCGAGCCACGATAATTGGGCTGGATCACGACATAGCCTTGCTCGGCCAAAGCCTGAGCCCAGCCATAAGCATCCCAATCGGCGCTGTCGCGTACCCCCCACGGGCCACCATGCGGCAGGATGACGAGAGGCAGGTTCTTCTCGCTGGTGCGGTGGCGCGGCATCGTCAGCACCGCTTCGATCTCTTTGCCGTCGGAGGTCGGGTAGCGGATCACCGACACCGGGTTGAGCGGGGCGTCCTGTAGCGTATCGTTGGCATAAGCGATGCGCGCGATGCCGCCCTTGACCGTGTCGAACACATACCAGCTCTCAGCCTGGCCAGGCGCAGCAACCCTGAACACGATAGTTTCCCGCGCGGCGTCGGCGGTGGCGATATGGACATTACCCTTGCCGTAACTTTCCTCGAGCAGGCCCTGAATCTCCTTCATGCGCGGATCGAGAAAATGCTGTTCGGCACGGGCGCGAGTCACTTCGACCGCTTCGATCCTAGTGCGGTCGGGCGTCAGCGAAAGGCCGTCGATATCGTAGCCCGTGACGCCATAGACACGCTTGCCCAGCTTCATCGTGGAGAGATCGTATTCATAAACTGCGGTGAAACCGTCGGTGCGATTGGTGGTGTAAGCCTTGGAACTGCCGCTCAGGAACACCTCGGGCAGCGCCAACCCGGTCTCGCGGTCGGGCACTCCGCTGTAGATGGATTTAATCGGGCTATCGCGATCGGGACGGTAATAGACCTCGACCCTGCCCGTCTCACCATCGCGTTTCGAACCCATGCGGACGACACCGTCCTCGTCCGCAACCCAGCTTTCCACCTCCGCATTTGGGCGCATCACCGCGCGATATTTGCCGGTGTCCAGATCGACGTCGATTACTTCCGGCTTGTCCGCCAATTCGGTGCCATAATCGAGATTGCGGCGCTGGAGCAGAATGTGCGGCGGGCCGCTACGCGAATTCCACAGCGCCTCGGTGCCGGTAAACGCCTTGTCCCAACCGAGTGGAACCACCTTCCTGGTTGCGCGATTGTAGGCGGCGTAGCGGATGTTGTCGAACCACTCTCCGGCAAAATTGTCGCGCGAATCGATCTCGATCAGCAAATGATCCGAATCAACCCACCGATAACCGATAATTTGTTGTTCGCCCTGTTTGTCAGTGCTGAAATCGGCATCTCGAGCGATGATCTGCGGTGCGACGTTGGCCTGGCCAACGGCGAGAATCGCCAGTACTTGCTGTCCGTTTGCACGAACCTTAGTTGCAATCCACTTACCGTCCGGCGTAATGGTTGGGTCTGCGATCATCGGGAATTGTGCGAACACTTCAACGGGTACGGTCTTTGTCGTCCATGCACTGCTAGGCTTCCATTCAGCGGAGGCGGCGGTCGCCAGCATTGCGGTGCTGACGGCTAGAATCCTCAAATAATTATACAATTCCATCGTGATTTCCCCCCAAACCTTAACCGTAGTTTATTGTTCGTCGTTGCGCTGGCAAGGGGGCGTAAAGAAAAAGCCCTGCCCGGTGGTGCCGGGCAGGGCCATAAAGGTGTCTTTTAAATCGCCGCTATTATCCCGCCGCTGCCAGGGCCGCCAGCAACAGCAGTGCCACGATATTGGTGATCTTGATCATCGGGTTCACCGCCGGGCCCGCGGTATCCTTATACGGATCGCCCACGGTGTCGCCGGTGACCGCGGCCTTGTGCGCTTCGCTGCCCTTGCCGCCGTGATGGCCGTCCTCGATATATTTCTTGGCATTGTCCCACGCGCCGCCGCCAGACGTCATCGAAATCGCGACGAACAGGCCCGAGACGATCACGCCGAGCAACATCGCGCCCAAAGCGGCAAAGCCCTCGGCCTGGCCGGCGACCGCAGTGATGACGAAATAGACCAGGATCGGCGAGAGCACCGGCAGCAGGCTCGGCACGATCATTTCCTTGATCGCGGCTTGTGTGACGAGATCGACCGTGCGGGCATAGTTCGGGCGGCTGGTGCCCGCCATGATGCCGGGATTGTCGCGGAACTGCGCGCGCACTTCCTCGACCACTGCGCCCGCCGCGCGACCGACCGCCGTCATCCCCATCGCGCCGAACAGATAGGGGAGCAGCGCGCCGAGCAGCAGCCCGACGATGATATAGGGGTTGGAGAGCTGGAAATTGACCGTGAGATCGGGGAAATCGCGGCCCAAGTCCGAGGTATAAGCGTTGAACAGCACGAGGGCGGCGAGGGCTGCCGAGCCGATCGCATAGCCCTTGGTCACCGCCTTGGTGGTGTTGCCGACCGCGTCCAGCGCATCGGTGCGGTGGCGCACGTCATCGGGCAGGCCCGCCATTTCGGCGATGCCGCCGGCATTGTCGGTAACCGGGCCATAAGCGTCGAGCGCGACCACCATCCCGGCCTGCGCCAGCATTGCCGTCGCGGCAAAGGCGATGCCGATGACGCCCGCAAGCTGATAGGCCGCGATCACCGCGATGACGATGACGAGCGTGGGCAGAGCGGTTGATTCGAGGCTGATCGCCAGGCCCTGGATGACGTTGGTGCCGTGGCCCGTCTCCGACGCCTTGGCGATGCTGCGCACCGGGCGGAAGTTGGTGCCGGTATAATATTCGGTGATCCACACCAGCAGCCCGGTGACGGCGAGACCGATCATCATCGACCAGAACAACTTCATGCCGGTATAGGTGCCGGTATCGCCGAGAAAGGCGTTGCCGCCGATCGGCGCAGTCATGTCGCCCAGCGTATATTGGGTGGCGAAATAGATAGCGGGGATCGACAGGCCCACGCTGACCCAGAAGCCCTTGTACAGCGCGCCCATGATCGAGCCGCTGCTGCCCAGCCGCACGAAGAAGGTGCCGAGGATCGAGGTGAGGATGCACACCCCGCCGACGATGAGCGGCAATGTCATCACTTGCAGCAGATGATCGGCATTTTTGAGTGCGAGCGCGACCGAGATCATCGTCACGCCGATCGTCACCACATAGGTTTCGAACAGATCGGCGGCCATGCCGGCGCAATCGCCGACATTGTCGCCGACATTATCGGCGATGGTGGCGGGGTTGCGGGGGTCATCCTCGGGAATGCCCGCCTCGACTTTGCCGACCAGATCCGCCCCGACATCGGCGGCCTTAGTGAAGATGCCGCCACCCAGGCGCGCGAAGATCGAGATGAGCGACGCGCCGAACGCGAGCGCCGTCAGCGCCTTGACCACGACGGGTCCGCCCGCGCCGACGCCGTTCGCGCCCGCCAGATACCAGAAGGTGCCCGAAATCGCGAGCAGGCCGAGCCCCGCCACCAGCAAGCCGGTGACCGCGCCCGAGCGGAACGCCATCGTCAGCCCGCCTTGCAGCGACGTGCGCGCGGCCTCCGCCGTGCGGACATTGGCGCGCACCGAGATGTTCATGCCGACATAGCCCGCCACGCCCGACAGCACCGCGCCGAGCGCGAAGCTGACGGCGGAGATGGGCGTGCGCATCCCGTCGAGGAAGACCCACACCAAAGCGAGCACGATCAGCCCGACAATGGCGATGGTGCGATATTGGCGGCCGAGATAGGCCTTGGCGCCTTCCTGAATGGCGGCGGCGATGTCCTGCATCTTTTCGTTGCCGGGCGGCGCGCGGAGGACTTGGGCGCTGGTGATGATGCCGTAGGCGACGGCAATCAGGCCACAGATGATGGCGGCATAGACGATCGTCATGCATATCCTTTCCCATAGTTTCCGGTGGGATGGTCGCCCGGACTCACACGCCTTGCGCCCCCACGCTTGGCCGTCAGACTAACGCCGGGGAACGGCTTGGCAAGCGGCGGTTGTTATCCGTGCTGAAAGCCGAGCCGGGGCGGCAGTTCGACCGGCGTGCCGCCGTCGCTGAGGGTGAGGCCCTCCCCATGCGCGAAGGTGCCGATGCGCGTGGCGGGGACGGGGGGAGTCTGGTCGGGGGCAAGCGCGAACAGCAATTGATAATCGTCGCCTGCGGTGGCGGCGGCGAGGCGCGTGGGCAGCGTGTCGCCGCTGAAGGTGCGGTAAGAGTCGGAGAGCGGCACGGTGGCGAGGTCGATGGTAACGGCGAGGCCGCTCGCTTGGGCCATGCGGTGCGCATCGATCAGCAGGCCGTCCGACACGTCCATCATCGCGCTAACCAGCGGCGCGAGCGCTTGCCCCTCGGCGAGGCGCGGCTGCGGACGGCGATAGGCGGCGAGCAAATTGGCCGGGCCGGTTTCCCCGCGCGCGATGGCGAGCCCGGCCCCGGCATCGCCGATCGTCCCGGTGACGTACAGCGCATCCCCCGCCTGCGCGCCGCTGCGCGAGGGCGCGTGCGCGCTGTCGCCGAGCGCAGTGAGCGTGAGCACGCGCGGGGCGTGCGGCGGGAGCGAGACCGTGTCGCCGCCGAGGATGGGCGCGGCGAAGCGGGTGAGGGCGTCGGCGAGGCCGGTGAGGAAGGCGGTGTCCCAGTTTTCGACGGGTTCCTCCCCCCATTTCTCCTTCCCCTCATTTCCCTTCCCCGGCGCAGGCCGGGGCCCAGTGGCGACGGTGGTGATGGTCGCGCGCTGGCCTTCGCCATCAGCCGCCCACGACTGGGCCCCGGCCTGCGCCGGGGAAGGAGTAGGATTTCGCAGCGGATAATTCAGCATCACCCCGACCGGCACCGCACCCTTGGCAGCGAGATCGGACAGGTTGGTCGCGACCAGCTTCCACGCAACATCCGCCGCCGGATCGCTGGCGAGATAATGCACGCCCTCGACCAAGGTATCGCTGGTCAGCACCAACCGCCCGAGCCGCGCGGCATCGTCGCGCAAATCCTGCGCACCCGAATGCAGCGGCAGCGCGCGCAAGGCAGCGAGGAAATCGGCTTCGGTCATGTGGGACGGTTTAGCGGGGGCGGGGGCGGATGTCTGCCATGCGCTTGGCCACCTGCCATTCATGCCGGATCGACAGTCACCGCGCGGGTGGATGTCTGCGAGTGGTGGTTAGCTGCCACAACCAACCCTAGGGTCGCGTACCCCTGTTTCTTCTCACGCTTTCAGTAATTGCGACCACGATTGCGCTGATAATACCAGTAATGAACAGATACATTATAATCGCTATCGAATAGGTAGAGCCATGACGAAGCTCCGGGTAAAATATATAAAAAACTAGATGTGTCAATATGTTAGATGTAGCTATTGATGCTAGTATCGATGCCGTGGGACGAAGCCGCAGTCCGAGCGAAAAAACCAACGGAGTTGCCGCCGATGAAGCCAAAGCCGTATACATCTGTAAAGGTTCTATCATCCCGCGCCTCTTAAAATGGTTATTTACGCTATCCCGGCGACGTCGGCTATTGGGCGAGAGCGGACAATCGTCCTCGCTCATTCCCCCCGCTTCGCCCCGTCCAGTCCGCGCTCCAGCCGCGCTGCCTCCACCGCTGCCGCCTCGCGCTCGGCTTTGCTCCGCCCGAAGGCGGCGCGGTTGAGGGTGGCGGTGGCGTCCGCTGCTTTGCGGGTGTGCGCCTTGCGGGCGCGGCGGAGGTTGATGACCTCCGCCATCTCTACGCGCGCACGTCCTTGGCGATGGCGTCGAGCAGGCCGTTGACGAAACCCGCCTCGCGCTTGTCGAAGAAGGCGTGCGCGACATCGACATATTCGGTGATGACGGTGCCGACCGGCACGTCCGCGCGCGCCAGCAATTCATAGGTGCCAGCACGCAGGATCGCGCGCATCGCCTTGTCGAGCCGGGCGAGGTTCCAGCCCTTGGCGAGCTTTCCGGCGATGGCGGTGTCGATTTCGCCGAGGCGCGCCTCGGTGCCCTTTACGACATCGTCGAAGAAACCGACTTCGGCCTCGGCATATTCGGCATCCTCGATCGTCGCGCCGAGGCGGTGATTGTGGAATTCGTTGAGCAACTGCGCGACCGGCGTTGTTTCCATATCATGCTGATACAGCGCCTGGACGGCGGCGAGACGGGCGGCGGCGCGCGCTTTGGAGCGGGCGGCGGTGCGGGGGGTGGCGTGGGAAGACATTGCGCGGCCCTTAAGCGAAAAAGCGGAGAACGGGAAGTTGGGTGTTTTTGGGGGGCTTCTTGCCTCCCCTCCCTGGAAGGGAGGGGATTGAGGGGTGGGTTGGCCCGTAATTGGGCGTAACACTCGCCATCAGCCGACCCACCCCCAGCCCCTCCCTTCCAGGGAGGGGAGGAAGTGTGGAAGGGGAGGAATTTAGTCGAGCCGCAGCGCCACCGATCTGGCGTGCGCCGGGAGGCCCTCGGCTTCGGCGAGCGCCACCGCTGCCGGGCCGATCGCCGCCAGACCCTTGGGGTCCAATTGCAGGAAGCTCGTCCGCTTCATGAAATCGAGCACCGACAGGCCGCTGGCGAAGCGCGCGCGGCGGCCGGTGGGCAGCACGTGGTTGGGGCCGGCGACATAATCGCCGATCGCTTCCGGAGTATGTCGGCCAAGGAACACCGATCCGGCATGGCGCACCTTGTCGAACAAGGGTTGCGGATCATCACACGCCAGTTCGAGATGTTCGGGCGCGAGGCGGTCGACCAGCGGGAGCGCTTCCTCCAGCGACGCGGTGACGATGATCGCGCCGTTTGCATCCCACGCCGCGCGCGCGACCCTGGATGTGGCGAGCGTGGCGATCTGCGCGTCGACCTCAGCCGCGACAGCGTCGGCGAAAGCGGCGTCATCGGTGAACAGGATCGACTGGCTGGTCGGGTCATGTTCGGACTGCGAGAGCAGATCGGCGGCGATCCAGTCGGCGCGATTGTGGCCATCGGCGACGACGACGATTTCAGACGGACCCGCCACCATGTCGATGCCGACCACGCCGTAAAGCTGGCGCTTGGCTTCGGCGACCCAGGCGTTGCCAGGGCCGGTGATGACGTCGACGGGCGCGATGCGATCGGTGCCAAAGGCCAGCGCCGCGACGGCTTGCGCGCCGCCGATGCGCCACACTTCATCGACGCCGGCAATATGCGCGGCGGCGAGCACCAGCGGGTTGATCTCGCCATCGGGGGTGGGGGTGACCATGACGACGCGACCGACGCCCGCAACCTTGGCGGGGATGGCGTTCATCAGCACTGAGCTGGGATAGGCCGCGCGCCCGCCGGGGATATAAATCCCGGCATTTTCGATCGCGTTCCAGCGCGCACCCGTGCGGATGCCGTGCGCGTCGGTCAGGTCGCTGCCCTGTGGGCGCTGCTTCTCGTGATAGGTGGCGATGCGCTCAGCCGCGAGATCGAGCGCGGTGCGCAGATCGGGGGCGAGGCCGTCATAGGCGGCGCGCCATTCTTCGGGCGCGATCTGCCAGCCGGTCGAGTCGAGATCGTGGCGGTCGAAGCTTTGGGTGTAGGCGCGCACCGCTGCGTCGCCTTCGTCACGGACGCGGGCGATGATCGCGGTTACGTCGCGCGCGACATCGGCATCGGCTTCGCGGCGGGCATTGACCAACGCGGTGAAGTCGGCGGCGAAGCTTGGGGCGGTGGTGGTGAGCTTTAGCATTAGATCCTCCCCTCCCTGGAAGGGAGGGGCTGGGGGTGGGTTGGCTGATGGTGGAGGTTACGCCCGACTACGGGCCGACCCACCCCCGACCCCTCCCTTCCAGGGAGGGGAGGAATAGTCCCGCTCACGCCGCCACCTCCTGCGCAACCGCCCGCCTAAACGCCTCGACCAGCGGCACCACTTCACCGCGCGTCTTGAAGGCGGCGCGGTTGACGATCAGGCGGCTGGTGACCTCGCAAATCACTTCGACCTCGACCAGGCCATTTTCTTTGAGCGTGCGGCCCGACGACACCAGATCGACGATGCGCGGGGCAAGGCCGAGCAGGGGCGCGAGTTCCATCGCGCCGTTCAACTTGACGCATTCGGCTGAAACACCGCGCGCGGCGAAATGCGCTTCGGTGACGTGCGGATATTTGGTGGCGACGCGGACATGGCTCCAGCCGCGCGGATCGTCATTGGCGGCCATGTCGGCGGGCTCGGCGACCGACAGGCGGCAATGGCCGATGCCGAGATCGACCGGGGCGTAGAGTTCGGAATAATCGAATTCGGCCAGCACGTCCGACCCGACGATACCGAGCTGCGCGGCACCGTGCGCGACGAAGGTGGCGACGTCGAACGCGCGGACGCGGATCAGGTCGATGCCGGGATTGTTGGTCGAGAAGCGAAGCGCGCGCGAATCCTCGTCGCGGAAGGCGGCTTCGGGAACGATTCCGGCGCGTTCGAGCAGCGGAACAGCCTCGGCGAGGATGCGGCCCTTGGGCACGGCGATGATGATAGGATCGGCCATATCCGCGGGGCTTTACTTGCGGGCGGGGGTGGGCGCAACAACGGGGCCGACGATACCCCCGTTCGTTTCGCTCGAAACGAACGGACAGGAAAACGGAGATGGCAGATGGCGAGCGAGCAGAATAATCGCGGGGCGTTCCTGATCCAGCAGCATTATTGCGACGCCAATGCCGCGCCCATCTATGGCCGAATGTGCGCGGCGGTGGCGGCGGGGCTGACGCGCGACACCGCGATGGGCGCGCGCATCCTCGATTGGCCGGGTGAGCCGACGCGCGATGCGTTGCCGCTGCGCTTCTTTGGCGGGCTGCATGCGCTGGTGCAGGCGGGCAAGGATGACGGGCTGGCGGCGGTCTTTGCCGGCGTGGTGACCGAGCAGGCCGAGATCCTCGCCACGCTGGAGCGCGTGCTGGCCGAACACGAAGCGGCGCTGCTGCCGTGGCTCGACGGGCCGCCGCAGACCAATGAGCCGGGGCGATCGGCGGCGTTGCTGCTGGGGTTGATCGAGCTGGCGCGGCGGCATGGGCCGAGGATCGAGCTGCTCGAGATCGGGTCGAGCGCGGGGCTCAATGTGTTGATCGACCGCTATCGCTTCGATCTGGGCGGGAGCTTTTATGGGCCTGGCGACTCGCCGGTGACGATCACGCCGGTGTGGAGCGGGCCGCCGGCGCCGGTGGTGCCGCTGGAGATCGTGTCGGTGCGCGGATGTGATGTTCAACCACTCGATGCGACCGATCCCACGGTGGCGGCGCGGCTGGCGGCCTATGTCTGGCCCGAGACCCCCGAACGGCTGGTACGCGTGCGTGCGGCGGTCGCGATGCAGGTCGAACGCGGCGTCGATTTGGTGCAGGCCGATGCCGCCGACTGGATCGAGGCGCGGCTGGCCGAGCCGCAAGCGGCGGGCGTGACGCGCGTGCTGATGCATTCGGTGGTGTGGCAATATCTGCCCGAGCCGGTGGCCGAGCGTATCCGCGCCGCGATGAAGGCGGCGGGCGCGCGGGCGAGCGCGGAACGGCCACTCGGCTGGGTGATGATGGAGCCAGACCGGGCGCTGGGGCACCAGGTGGTGCGGGCGCGGTCGTGGCCGGGGACGGGCGAGTGGACCACGCTCGCGACCAGCCATGCGCATGGCACGTGGATCGATACGCGCGCGGAGACGGGCGATGCGGCGCCGCCGGTAGCGCTGCCCGAGGCGGCGGAGGTGCGGGTTTGATCCTCCCCGGCACGGGGAGGGTTTAGGCTTCCCACTCCCGGATTGCCGCTACGATCGCGTCAGGGTTTTCCCAGGGGACGAAATGCCCGGCATCGACCTTGACCAGCGTCAGGTCGGGCACGAGCGTGTCGAGCCCTTCGAGCTGGCTTGGCAGCAGTGCTGCGTCCTTCAGGCCCCACACCACCAGCGTCGGCTGCTGGATCGGCGGGAAGGGGCCGTCGAGAAAGGCGGGGCGCTCGGGCGTTTCATCCATTGCCGGGACGAGGATCGGGCTGGCACGATACCAGTTGAGCATCGCGGTGAGCGCGCCGGGCTGGCCCCATTGGTCAAGATAGATGGGCTTTTCCTCGGCCATCTTCGCCAGATCGGTGTGTGGGGCAAAGCTGCCGTCGAAGAACGCCGACAGGCCGATGCTGGCAACGTGCTTTTCGAAATCGGGATTGCGGAAGGCGCGGATATATTGGCTCGCCGCGCGCTGCGCCATGTCGTCGAACAGCGTGCGCTGAAAGACGAAGGGATGTGGCGCGTTGACGATGACGAGCCGCGTGATCCGCTTAGGGTTCTGCAGCGCCGCCATCCACGCGACCGCGCCGCCCCAGTCATGCCCGACCAGCGTGAAGGTGGTGAGGCCGAAATGATCGGCGAGCGCGAGCAGGTCGGCGACCATCTTGTCGGGGGTGTAATCGGACAGGTTCGCCGGCTTGGACGAGCGCGCGAAGCCGCGCTGGTCGGGCGCGATGACGAAATGATCGGCGCTGAGCTGCGGGATGACATGCCGCCAGGTGCGGTGCGATTCGGGGAAGCCGTGGAGCAGGAGGATCGGTGGGTGCGCCGGGTCGCCTGCGGTCGCGACGTCGAGCGTTACGCCGGTGGGGAGGGGGATATTGGTGAGGTTGAAATTGGGCATCTCTGTCTCCGTGTCCTCCCCTCCCTGGAAGGGAGGGGTTTGGGGTGGGTCGGTCTGAGGCTGGCGATTCGCCCTATTGCGGGCCGACCCACCCCTCGGTCCCCTCCCTTCCAGGGAGGGGAGGTACGTTACGGATAACTCACTGTCTTCGGCACGCCGGGGATCGGAATCCATTCCTTCTCATCCCCCGGCACCTTGGGAAATTCCCCGGCAGTCCAGGCGCGCTTGGCTTCTTCGATGCGGTCGCGGTTGGAGGAGACGAAATTCCACCAGACATGGCGCGGGGTGGTGAACGCCTCACCGCCGCACAGCATCGCGCGGGCACCGGTCGCCGAGCGCAGCGTCGCGGCGACGCCGGGTTTGAGTACATAGAGCGTCATCGGCTCCAGCGTCATGCCGTCGAGCGTCGCAGCGCCGATCGCGATGTAGATGGCGCGCTCGTCGGCCTCTGCGTCGATCGGCACCGCGCCGCCCGCATCGAGCACGATGTCGGCGTAGATGGTGCTGGCATAGGTGGTGGTCGGCGCGCTCTGCCCCCACAGGCTGCCCATCACGACGCGGGCGCGGGCGTTGGTGGCGTCGACCGTCGGCAGATCGGCCTTGGCGACATGTTCGAAGGCGGGATCGCGCTCTTCATCCGCCTCGGGCAAGGCAAGCCAGGTCTGGATGCCTGACAGTTCGGGGCCCGTCTCCCGCTCGGCGTTGGGCGAGCGTTCGGAATGGACGATGCCGTGCCCCGCCGTCATCAGATTGACCGCGCCGGGCTCGATCACCACGTCGCTGCCGATCGAATCGCGGTGGCCGAGCGCGCCCGCGAACAGATAGGTGACCGTGGCGAGATTGATGTGCGGGTGCGGGCGCACGTCGATGCCGGTGCCGACCTCCAGCCGTGCCGGGCCCATCTGATCGAAGAAGATGAACGGGCCGACCATCGTGCGCGGGCGCGACGGCAGCGTGCGATGCACCTTGAAGCCGCCGAGATCGTGGGTCGAGGGGGTGATCGTCTGCAGGATCAGATCGTCATTGGTCATGGCAGCACCTCCAGATCGGCGAGAAGGGCGAGCAGGTCGCTCGGGAAATAGGGTTCGCTCGCTTGCGTCAGTTCCGCGCGGGTGAACCAGCGCCAGCGCGTCATCACGCGCTGTTCGAGCGCGGTGTGACCGTGCGTCTCGATCCGGTCGTGCGGCGCACGGACGAGGAAATAGCGCTCGTCGGCGGTGACGGGAACGCCCTCGATCGTGATGAAATCGACTACGCGGCGTAGGATTTCCGGCCCGCAGTCGAGATCGAGCCCGGTTTCCTCCAGCAATTCGCGTCGGGCGGCGGCGGGGTAGTCCTCGCCCGGATCGAGCGCGCCGCCGGGCGTGCACCAAAAGGGCGGGCGATCGTCGGGATCGAAGCGGAACAAGAGGACGCGGCCCTCGGGATCGAGCAGCACGATGCGTGCGGCGGGACGCGGGGTGCGGGTCATGCGGCGTCGAGCTCGGGATAATGGCGGAAGATGCCGCTCTGCGAAAAGGGCAAGCGGCGCTCGCTCTTCAGATAGGCGCGGATGCCGGGCAGATCGGCGACGAGATCGTGGATGCGGATCAAGCCGGGATACGCAGACTCGAGCGCGGCCATGCGCTTGGGGAACATGTAGCGCAGCCCCTCGACCAACTGGAACAGCGAGGTGTCGGCATAGGTCCAGTGATGGTCGATCAGCCATTCGCCCGAACCGCTATTGGCCGCCTGTTCGAAGTGATCGAGGAATTTGGGCATACGCTCCTCGCGGAACACCCTGGCTACCGCGAGCGCGGTGTCCTTCTGCGCCTCATAGGTCAGCGACCCGGCGACCGGGTGGTGGACGCTGTGGACCTCGGTGACCATGTCGGCGATCGTCAATTGCAACTGGTTGAGCCACAACCGGTCGGCAATACGCGATGCGCCGACCTGGTGATGGTCGCCGAGAAAAAGCAGGATGTTGGCGACCTGCGCGATCACCATGCCGTCGAGTTCGAGATAGGGTGGAGCGAAGGGCCCGCGCTTGGTGGCATGTTCGGCCATATTGGCGACCAGGGCATCCGCACCTTTGACGCGTCCGCATTCGACATAGGCAACCCCTGCGGCCTCCAGCGCAAGCCGGATAAATTCGCCCCGGCCCTGGATTCCGGGCCAATACCACAGACCGTAGCGCATCGCTTATTCTCCCGGAGCCCGGGCGCGGATCGCGAGGGCGTGGATGCGGTCCCGCAGCAGGTCCGCCAGCGCCTGATTGACCAGACGCTGCCGCCCAACGCGCGACAGGCCGACAAAGGCCCCGGATTCAACCGTGACCGTGAAGTGCGATTCGCCCGTGCCGTCGTCGCCGAGATGTCCGGCATGTTGCGCGCTGTCGTTGGAGACATCGAGCGCGCTCGGGGAGAGGGCAGCGACGAGACGATCGCGAATCTCGTCGACGATCGGGCGCGGAATCGGATGGGGGGCGGTGGCAGGGTCTGTCATCGCGCCTATATAGACCGCTTTTGCATTTGAGGGAGCCGCGTGGCCCGCGACGACGACAAGAAAGATGGCGCGAGAGAGCGGCCTGCCCCGCGCTTCCACGGACGCGTGGAGGGAAGCGGGCGCGTGTGCGAGGAACCGGGCTGCGATGAGGCCGGTGAATTTCGCGCGCCGGCCGGCGACGGATCACGCTTCGGCGCGGATGGCCCGCGTGGCTATCGCTGGTTCTGCCTCGACCATGTCCGCGCCTTCAACGCGCGCTACAATTTCTTCAGCGGTATGAGCCCCGAGGAAATCCACGCGCAACAGCGCCCGTTCGCCGGATGGGAGCGCGAGACGCGCGCCTTCGCGCATTCGGGTGGCGACGTGCCGCCGAAATGGTCCGATTTCAGCGATCCGCTCGACGCGATCGGCGCGCGTTTCCGGCGCAAGATGGAGCCCGAGCGCAAGGACGGGCGGCCTTTGTCGGAGGTCGACCGGCGTTCGCTCAAGGTGTTGGGGCTCGCCCCCGATGTCGACCGGCGGGGTTTGCGCGAACGCTATGCCGAATTGGTGCGCAAATATCACCCCGATCGCAATGGCGGTGACCGTAGTTTCGAGAGCAAGCTGCAGGACGTGATCGCAGCCTACACGCAATTGAAGGGGGCTGCGGCGTTCGCGTGACGCGCCTCGCCCCGCGTCACGCGATCCGCCGGGCGACCTCCTCCAATTGCGCCGCGACCGTGCCCCAGCCTTCGGTAAAGCCCATCGCCTCGTGCTCCGCTTTGGCTTCGGCGCTCCAGTGACGCGCGCTGGCGGTGTAGCGCGTCTTGCCGTCCTCCTCGCTGAATTCCAGAATGCCGACGATGAACGGCCCGACCGGATGCCAGCCGTGGGTGAAGGCGTCGGTAAAGACGATCCGCTCCATCGGCACGATTTCGAGGAAGACGCCTTCCTGCGGCGATTTCTCGCCATTCGGCCCGCGCATGATCATCGCCGAGCGGCCACCGGGGCGCAGATCCTGTTCAACGATCTCGACCGTCCAGGGTTTGGGGCACCACCATTCGGCGAGATGATCGGTCCATGCCCGCCACACCGCCTCGCGCGGGGCATCGATCAGGCGGGTGATGCGCAACTCATGCAATGCGCTCGGGGGAGGGGGGCAACTCGCCATGCGTTTATCCTTGTATGGCCGCTTCGATGGCGGCGATGTCGATCTTGCGCATCGTCATCATCGCTTCAAAGCCGCGCTTTGCCGCCGCAGGATCGGGGTTGGACAGCGCCGCCATCAGCGTGCGCGGGGTGATTTGCCAGGACAGGCCCCATCTGTCCTGACACCAGCCGCACGCGTTTTCGCTGCCGCCATTGCCCACAATGGCGTCCCAATAGCGGTCGGTCTCTTCCTGCGTGTCGGTATAGACCATGAACGACACCGCGTTGCTGTGCGGATACCCCGGCCCGCCGTTGAGGCCGAGGAACGCCATGCCGCAGACGGTAAATTCCACCGTGAGCACGTCGCCCTTATGTCCGGCAGGATAATCGCCCGGCGCGCAGTGGACCGCATCGACGCGGCTGTCGGGAAAGGTCGCGGCGTAGAAGGTTGCGGCGTCCTCGGCGGTGCCGTCATACCAGATGCAGGGGACGATCTTGGTCATGCGCTTGCGGCCTCACCCGGTCCGACCACGCCGAAGACGACGCCGTGCGGATCGCTCGCGACGATGATGCGGTCGCCGCCGGGGACCTCGATCGGCCCCATCATCACGCTGCCGCTCGCCTCGGTCACCTTGGCTGCCGCTGCCTCGATATCGGGGGCGCGGAAATAGAAGCGCCAGCCGGGCGGCGGCCCCGAGCCGTCATGCCGCATCGTCGCACCGAAGGTCTGGTCGCCGACCGCGATGAAGCGATATTCGCCCATTGGCCCCATTGGCATCACGTCGGGATAATTCCAGCCGAAGACGCTGCGGTAAAAGGCGTCGCCGGAGTCCTGGTCGGGCGTAATCAACTCGTTCCAGTTGCACTTGCCCATGCCGGTGCGCTCATAGGCGGTGCTGCTCTCGTCGCTCTCGCCGCGCATGATGTAGAAGGGAATGCCTTGCGGATCGGTGATAACGGCCATGCGACCGACACCCGGCATGGTCCACGGGCCCATCAGCACCGTACCGCCCGCAGCCTTGATCGCTTCGGCGCTCGCGTCGGCGTCGTCCACGCCGATATAGAACAGCCAACCGGCTTTGGCCCCGCCAGCCTGCATTTCGGGGGTAAGCCGCATGATCCCGCCAACCGCGCCATGCCCGGTTTCGATGATACGGTAATCCATTGCAGGGGTGGGTTCGGCAATCGTCCAGCCAAGGACGTGATCGTAAAACGCCTTCGAGGCGACCGGATCGGCGCTCTGCAATTCATACCAGATCGGCGTGCCGTGGGGGTTGGTCATATCTCGCTCCTCTCGTGTCGGGTCAGGCGCTTGTCTCGGCAAGGGTTGGGTCCGTTTCCCCTCCGGCGTGCGTCGGGTCCATCCAGAACGGCCCGAGCCCGTGGCCGTCGGGATCCTCGATCCCGCGCGAATACAGGAAGCCCAGATCCTCGGCGCCGTGCGCCTCGTGTCCCCCGGCGGCGAGCGCCCTGGCCGCAAAGGCATCAACCTCTTCGCGCGTATCGAAAGGCAAAGCGAACAGCGCGCCGCTGGTCGTCTTTGCGTCGATAATCGTCTTGGGCGTGAAGCCTTGGTAGAAAGCATGGCCAAGCAGCATGAAGCTGATCGTATCCGACCAGATCATCGCCGAGGCGGCGTCGTTCGAGAAGCGCGCATCCCGGATGCAACCGATCGCTTCGTAAAAGGCAGTGGACGCCGCAACGTCGGCGACGGGCAAGTTGATGAAGACGGCCTTGGCCACGGCACACCTCTCTTTTTTTGCGACTCGCTGTTTGAGTTTGATGCCGCGTTAAGTTACATAAAACAACCATGAAGTTAGAAAAAGTGACCAATAGCGCGCCCGGCGTGACGAAGCGTTGGTATGACGATGCCTGTGGAACCGCGCTCGCGCTCGAATTTGTCGGGGAGCGCTGGTCACTGCTGATTATCCGTGAATTGCTGCTGGGGCCACGGCGCTTCGGCGAAATTCGAAGCGGCTTGCCGGGACTGAGCGCCAATGTGTTGACGCAGCGCCTGCAGGGGCTCGAAGCAGCGGGGGTGTTGACGCGCGAGACGCTGCCGCCGCCTGCCAATGTCCAGGTCTATGCGCTGACTCCGTGGGGGTATGAGGCCGAGCCGATCGTGATGGCGCTCGGGCGCTGGGCGTTGCGCTCGCCCGCGCATGATCCGTCGCTGCCCTTTTCGCGCGTCGCCCTGATGCTTGCGCTGCGAATGCTGTTTCACCCCGAGCGCGCCCACGCGTTCAGTGGCACGGTCGGCTTCGTGCTCGGTCGGGAACGCTACGGCGCGCGGATCGCGGATGGGGTGCTGTCGGTCTGCCGGGGCGAACGGGCGGATGCCGATGCGACGCTTGCCGGCGAACCCAACGCCTTTCTGCCCGCGCTGTTCGGCACGACGCCGCTCGAGGAGGTGGTGTCGTGGGGGCGGCTGGTGGTCAGCGGCGATGTTGCGCTCGCCGCGCGCTTCTGCACATTGTTCGAACTGCCGCCCAAGATCGGATGAAACTCACGTCTCGACTTCGCGCGATACGAACGGCTAGGGAGGGCGTAACCACCTTGCAGAGCATTCAGCAATGACCACGATTCCGAACACCCAGCCCGACAGTCGCGAGACCACGATCCTCGACGCGCCCGACCAGATGAAGAAGGTCCGCGACCTGTTCGGGATCGATTCGGACATGGAAGTCCCGGCGTTCAGCGAAGCCGATGAACGCGTGCCCGATCTCGACCCGACCTATGTGTTCGACAAGGACACTACGCTCGCGATTTGCGCAGGCTTTGCGCACAACCGCCGCGTGATGGTGCAGGGCTATCACGGCACCGGCAAATCGACGCATATCGAACAGGTTGCCGCGCGATTGAACTGGCCGTGCATCCGCATCAACCTCGACGCGCATATCAGCCGCATCGATTTGATCGGGCGCGATGCGATCGTGCTGAAGGATGGGCAGCAAGTCACCGAATTCCGCGAGGGGCTGCTGCCCTGGGCGTTGCAGACGCCGACGGCGTTGGTGTTCGACGAATATGATGCGGGCCGCCCCGACGTGATGTTCGTGATCCAGCGCGTGCTGGAAACCGAGGGCAAGTTGACGCTGCTCGACCAGAACCGCGTGATCCGCCCCAACCCCTATTTCCGCCTGTTCGCCACCGCCAATACGGTGGGGTTGGGTGATACCTCGGGCCTGTATCATGGCACGCAGCAGATCAACCAGGGCCAGATGGACCGCTGGAACATCGTCGTCACGCTCAACTATCTGCCCGCCGCGGTCGAGGCGCGGATCGTGCTCGCCAAATCGGGCGAATATGACCAGCCCGAGGGCAAGAAACAGGTCGAGAATATGGTGCGCGTGGCGGATTTGACGCGGCGCGGCTTCATCAACGGCGACATTTCGACCGTGATGAGCCCGCGCACCGTCATCACCTGGGCGCAGAACACGCTGATCTTCGGCGATGTCGGCTTTGCCTTCCGCCTGTCCTTCCTCAACAAGTGCGATGAAACCGAGCGTAGCCTGGTGGCGGAATATTATCAGCGCGTGTTCGGCAAGGATCTGCCCGAAAGCGTGGTGGCGCAGTGATGCTCGCGCTGCTCCTGCTCCAGGCGGCAGCGCCCGCCCCCGCCGCCGCGCCGGTCAGCGCACCCTGGGCGGTGCAGACTCACGCCAATGGCGGAAATACCTCAACGTCGAGTTCGGCGTGGTCGACCGACGCCAAGGCGCGTTTTGTCGTGCGCTGCGATGTGACCAACGAGAAGATCGTGTCGCTCCAGTTCATCCCCAAGCCCGGCTTTGCGGCGGCCTTGCCGCGCCCGGTGTCGATCAATGTCGATGATGGCGGCTGGCTTGGCACCAACTGGCAATTTCCCGGTACGGGTGCCTTCATCAGCAACGATGTGATCGTCAGCAATCTGGCGGTGACGATTGCGCACGGAAAGTCGATCCGTGTCCGCGTGATCGATCCCGAAGAAAAGGTGGTTGAGGCGCAGTTCGTCGGGCCGGGCGAAGCGCCGATCCGGCAAGTGTTGTCGGCCTGTGGCTATGAATTTGGCAAGGCCCCGCCGCGCGTGCCCGCCACCACCGCCACCGCAGCTCCGGCCAATCCCGACGCGACAGACGAATAACGCCGCCGTTCGAAAGGAACGATCGCCGATGACCGATTTCACGCTGGGGCGTCTCAACCATGTCGGGGTGGCGACCCCCTCGATCGAGCGTTCGATTGCGCTGTATCGCGATGTATTGGGCGCAACCCGTATCGGCGAGCCATTCGATTTGCCCGCACAGGGCGTGAAAGTGTGTTTCATCGACACGCCCAACACGCAGATCGAATTGATCGAGCCGTATGACGACAACTCGCCGATTGCGGGCTTTTTGCGCAAGAACCCGGCGGGTGGACAACATCATGTCTGTTTCGAAGTGCCCGAAATCCATGCGGCGGTCGCTGCGCTGAAGGCGAAGGGCGCGACGATTCTGGGCGAACCGCGCATCGGCGCGCACGGTACGCCGATCGTCTTCGTCCACCCCAAGGATATGGGCGGCGTGCTGGTCGAACTGATGGAGACGCCAAACAACGGCCATTGATACCTTGGCACCGCGTTGTGCCGGGGACAGGAGAGGAATGCCATGAGCTATACGATGATCGAGGCCGACCGGCGCGGCGATGTGCTGGTGCTGACGCTCAACCGGCCCGAGCGGCTGAACGCCGCTCCGCCTGAGATGTTCGTGGAATTGCGGAGCGCGCTCGGCACGCTCGACGGCGCCCGCGCGGTGCTCATCACGGCGGCAGGGCGAGGGTTTTGCTCGGGCGCGGATGTCGCGGGTGGCGCTTTGGGCAGCGAGGATCCGGGCAACGCCACCTTCAAGGCGCTGACCGAGGCGTATAACCCGACGATTGCGGCGCTTGCCGAACTCAGCGTTCCGGTGGTTAGCGCGGTACGCGGGCCGGCGGCAGGGATCGGGTGCAGCCTGGCGCTCGCCGCCGATTTCTGCGTGGGCTCCGAGACGGCCTATTTCCTGCAGGCGTTCGTCAATATCGGGCTGGTGCCCGACGGCGGCGCGAGCTGGATGTTGCCGCGCCTGATTGGGCGCGCGCGGGCGACCGAGATGATGCTGCTGGGCGAGCGCGTCACGGCAGCCAAGGCGCTCGACTGGGGCATGATCCACAAGGTTGTCGGCGACGACGCGCTCGAGGCGGAGGCGTTCGCGCTCGCCGAGCGGCTGGCGGCGGGGCCGACCGTTGCGCTGGGGTTGATGCGACGGCAAATCCGCCATGCCTATGAGGTCGATTATGCCACCGCGATGCTGCAAGAGGCCGAAAACCAGCGCACGGTGCGTGGTAGCGCGGATTCGATGGAGGGGGGCATCGCCTTTCTGCAAAAGCGCAAGCCGGTGTTCAAAGGGGCTTGAGTAAAGGGCGCTTCAGCCGGGTCTCGACTTGGCGGCCTGCCCGGGTCTAGGGGGAACGGCATGACCGAGAAACCGACGCTGGACGACTGGCAGGCGGCTGCCGCAAAAGAGGTTAAGGGAAAAGACCTTAGCTGGCACACGCCCGAGGGAATTGCGGTCAAGCCGCTCTATACCGCAGCCGATGTGGAAGGGATCGATCCGGGCCTGCCCGGCTTCGCCCCGTTCACGCGCGGCGTGCGTGCGAGCATGTATGCAGGCCGTCCGTGGACGATCCGCCAATATGCGGGGTTCTCGACCGCCGAGGCCTCCAACGCCTTTTACCGGCGCAATCTCGCCGCCGGGCAGAAGGGGCTGTCGGTCGCGTTCGATCTGGCGACGCATCGCGGGTACGATAGCGACCATCCGCGCGTGACCGGCGATGTCGGCAAAGCGGGCGTGGCGATCGACACGATCGACGACATGAAGATCCTGTTCGACGGCATTCCGCTCGACAAGATGTCGGTCTCGATGACGATGAACGGTGCGGTGATCCCGATCCTCGCTTTCTTCATCGTCGCGGGCGAGGAGCAGGGGGTGCGGCAGGATCAGCTCGACGGCACGATCCAGAACGATATCCTCAAGGAGTTCATGGTCCGCAACACCTATATCTATCCGCCTGCGCCCTCGATGCGGATCATTTCGGACATTATTGGCTACACCTCGGCGCATATGCCGAAGTTCAACTCGATCTCGATCTCCGGCTATCACATGCAGGAAGCCGGGGCGACGCAGTTGCAGGAACTCGCCTTCACCATTGCCGACGGGCGCGAATATGCGAAAGCCGCGATGGCAAGCGGGCTCGATCTCGACGTTTTCGCGGGCCGACTCTCGTTCTTTTTCGCGATCGGCATGAACTTCTTCATGGAAGTCGCCAAATTGCGCGCTGCGCGCAAACTCTGGCACCGCGTGATGACCGATCTTGGCGCGAAGGACGAGCGTTCGAAGATGCTGCGCACGCATTGCCAGACGTCGGGCGTGTCGCTGACCGAGCAGGACCCGTATAACAATGTGATCCGCACCACTGTCGAGGCGATGGCGGCGATGCTTGGGGGGACGCAGAGCCTTCACACCAATGCGCTGGACGAGGCGATCGCGCTGCCAACCGATTTTTCCGCGAGAATCGCGCGCAACACGCAGATCGTGCTGCAGGAAGAGACGGGGATGACCAAGGTCGTCGATCCGCTCGGCGGCAGTTATTATATCGAGAGCCTGACCGAGGAACTGGTCGATAAGGCGTGGGAGATCATCGAGCGCGTCGAGGCCGAGGGCGGCATGGCGCAAGCGGTCGCGGCGGGCTGGCCCAAGGCGATGATCGAGGAAGCGTCGGCTGCGCGCGCCGCGCGGGTCGACAAGGGCGAGGACGTCATTGTCGGGGTCAACAAGTATAAGCTCGCCGAGCAGGACCCGATCGACATTCTCGACGTCGATAACGTGGCGGTACGCGAGGCGCAGATCGCACGGATTGCGAAGGTGAAGGCCGGGCGCGATGAGGCGAAGTGCCAGGCGGCGCTCGACGCGTTGCGCGAGGGGGCGCGGGGCACGACGAATGTGCTCGCGCTCGCGGTCGAATGCGCGCGCCAGCGCGCGACACTTGGCGAGATTTCCTCGGCGATGGAGGATGTGTTCGGGCGCTACGACACCGTGCCGACGCCGGTTTCGGGCATTTACGGCGGCGCGCATGAATTTGACGCGGCGTGGCAGGGGCTGAAAGAGGGCGTCGTTTCGCTGGAGACGCGCAATGGCCGCAAGCCCCGGATGCTGGTCGCCAAGATGGGGCAGGACGGGCATGACCGGGGTGCGAATCTGGTGTCGTCGGCATTCGGCGATCTTGGTTTCGATGTCGTGCCGGGTCCGCTGTTCCAGACGCCGGCTGAGGCGGCTGCGCTGGCGATTGCGCGCGATGTCGATGTGGTCGGCGCCTCCAGCCTGGCTGCGGGACACAAGACGCTGATCCCCGAACTGATCGGCCATTTGCGGGGTGCCGGACGCGGCGACATCAAGGTCATCGCGGGCGGGGTGATCCCGGCGCAGGATTACCAGTTCCTGCGCGATGCAGGCGTACAGGGGATTTTCGGGCCCGGCACCAATCTGGTCGAGGCGGCGGGCGAGGTGCTCAGATTGCTGGGGCATAACATGCCCCCGGTTGAGGAAAGTGTGGAATGAACGAGACTTTGAATCTCCCCTCCCTGGAAGGGAGGGGCCGGGGGTGGGTTGCTCTCAATGAAGAGCCGACCGCGCCCAACGGGCCGACCCACCCCCAACCCCTCCCGCAAGCGGGAGGGGAGCAAGTCAGGAACGACTGGACCCGCGCGGAAATCGCGGCGCTTTATGACCTCCCCTTCGACGAACTGATGTTCCGTGCGCAGACCGTCCACCGCGCGCATCATGCGGCGGGGCAGGTGCAGCTTTGCACGCTACTGTCGATCAAGACCGGCGGTTGCCCCGAGGATTGCGGCTATTGCAACCAGTCGGCCAGTGCCGACACCGAGTTGAAGGCCAGCAAGCTGATGGACGTGCGCGCGGTGCTGCAATCGGCGGCGCAGGCGCGCGATGCGGGGTCGCAGCGCTTCTGCATGGGCGCGGCATGGCGCAACCCCAAGGACAAGGACATGCCCGCGATCATCGAGATGGTGCAGGGCGTGCGCCAAATGGGCATGGAAACCTGCATGACGCTGGGGATGTTGACGCCGACCCAGGCGGAGCAGCTCGCCGAGGCGGGGCTCGATTATTACAACCACAATATCGACACTTCGCCGGAAAAGTACGGCGAGGTTATCACCACGCGCACCTTCCAGGACCGGCTCGACACGCTCGATCATGTGCGGAGCGCAGGCATCAACGTGTGCTGCGGCGGTATCGTCGGCATGGGCGAGACGCGCGGCGACCGGGTCGGCTTCATCCATGCGCTGGCGACCTTGCCGCGCCACCCGGAGAGCGTGCCGGTCAATGCGCTGGTGCCGGTCAAGGGCACGGTACTCGGCAATATGCTGGCCGACACGCCGCTCGCCAAGATCGACGATATCGAGTTCGTCCGCACGGTGGCGGTGGCGCGCATCACCATGCCAATGAGCATGGTGCGGCTGTCGGCCGGGCGCGAGAGCATGTCCGAGGCGACGCAGGCCTTGTGCTTCTTGGGCGGCGCGAACTCGATCTTCACCGGCGACAAGTTGCTCACCACGGGCAATGCCGGGGACGACAAGGATGTGGCGCTTATAGCGAAGCTCGGGCTCGTGCCGATGACGGAGGCGGAACCGATGCGGGCGCTTGACGTAGTTACAGTTTTGTAGTTACATTTGTGGAGTGGGTCTGGGACGAGCGAAAGGCGACCGTGAATTATCGGAAGCATCGCGTTCGGTTCGAGACCGCGATGCTGGTATTCGACGATCCGATGTTCCTTAGTGTCCCGGACCCGCATCCCGATGACGACCGGTGGCGAACGATCGGGGTGGTCGGGTCGAGTGCTTTGTTTGTGGTCCACACGGTGATCGACGAGAACGGGGTGGGTCGGATCATCAGCGCGCGTCGGGCGACACCGATGGAAAGGGGAAAGGAGAGTGTATGAAGCGTCACGTGTCTAAGGGCATCACCCCCGAGATCGCCGCCAACCTTGCCGAAATCGAGGCGATGGATGACGCGAGCATCGACTTGTCCGACATGCCCGAGGTGACCGACTGGTCGAACGCCGTGCGCGGTAAATTCTATCGCCCGGTCAAGCAGCAACTGACGCTGCGGCTCGACGCCGATGTGGTGCATTGGTTCAAGACCCATGCCGACGGTGAGCGCGGCTACCAGACCAAGATCAACGCCGCGCTGCGCCGCTTCGTCGAGGACGAGATGGCGCGGGAGCGGGCGGCGTAATTCCCCTCTCATATGCGGGAAGGGGTTAAGGGAGGGGTGAACCCTTCCAAGCGAAATGACATCAACCCCCTTGCGGACAGGCCCTCCCCCCGGCCCCTCCCGCAAGCGGGAGGGGAGAGTAGAATGTTCAAGAAAATCCTCGTCGCCAACCGCGGCGAAATCGCCTGCCGGGTGATGCGCACCGCCAAGAAGATGGGGATCGCGACGGTTGCGGTCTATTCGGACGCCGATGCGCGCAGCCCGCATGTGCTGATGGCGGACGAGGCGGTGCGGCTCGGGCCGCCGCCGGCTGGGGAGAGCTATTTGCTCGCCGATCTGATCCTGCAGGCGGCGAAAGACACTGGCGCGGACTGCATCCATCCGGGCTATGGCTTCCTCTCCGAGCGCGAGAGCTTCGCCAAGGCGTGCGCCGAGGCGGGGATCGCCTTTGTCGGGCCACCGCCCGCCGCGATCGCCGCAATGGGTGACAAGATCGAATCGAAGAAGCTGGCCAAGCAGGCGGGGGTGAATGTCGTCCCCGGCTTCCTGGGCGAAATCGCCGATACCGAGGAAGCGGTGCGGATCGCGAGCGACATCGGCTATCCGGTGATGATGAAGGCGAGCGCGGGCGGCGGCGGCAAGGGGATGCGGCTCGCTTACTCCGAACAGGATGTGCGCGAGGGCTTTGAGGCGACCAAGCGCGAGGGCCTCGCGTCGTTCGGCGACGACCGCGTGTTCATCGAGAAGTTCATCGAAAGCCCGCGTCACATCGAAATCCAGGTGATGGGCGACCAGCACGGTAATATCGTCTATCTGGGCGAGCGCGAATGCTCGATCCAGCGGCGGCACCAAAAGGTGGTGGAAGAGGCCCCGTCGCCGTTCGTCACCCCGAAGATGCGCAAGGCGATGGGTGAGCAGGCGGTCGCGCTGGCGCGCGCGGTTGGTTATTATTCTGCCGGAACGGTCGAACTGATCGTGTCGGGCGCGGATACCAGCGGAGAGGGCTTCTACTTCCTCGAAATGAACACCCGCCTGCAAGTCGAACATCCCGTCACCGAGGCGGTGACCGGGCTTGATCTGGTTGAGTTGATGATCCGCGTTGCGGCGGGGGAGCCGCTAGGGTTTACGCAGGAGGACGTCACGCTCACCGGCTGGGCGGTGGAAAATCGCGTCTATGCCGAGGACCCGTATCGTGGGTTCCTGCCGAGCATCGGGCGGCTGGTTCGGTATAATCCGCCCGAGAGTAAGAGCACGCCGTACACGTTCCCCTCCCGCTTGCGAGTTTCAGGTCGGTCCGTCCCCCAGACGGACCTGAACGATGCGGGGCATCGTTCACCTGAAACTGGGCTAGGGGAGGGGCTGCTGATGAACTCTGCGTCTTCCGGAAATGCCCTCCCCCAACCCCTCCCGCAAGCGGGAGGGGAGTCTTATGTCCGCGTCGATGATGGCGTGCGCGAGGGCGGTGAGGTCAGTATGTTTTATGACCCGATGATCGCCAAACTCATCACCTGGGCGCCGACGCGCGAGGAAGCGATCGATGCGCAGATCACGGCGCTCGACGCGTTCGAGATTGAGGGGCCGGGCAACAATATCGATTTCCTGTCGGCGCTGATGCAGCATCCGCGCTTCCGCTCGGGCAACATTACCACCGGCTTCATCGCCGAGGAATATGCGCAAGGCTTCCACGGCGCGCCTGCCTCGCCCGAATTGTCCGAAGCACTCGCCGCGATCGCGGCCTTTGCCGCCACCGCCGAGGCCGATCGTGCGCGGCGGATCGACGGGCAGCTTGGCAAACGGTTGCGGCCACCTTCGGACTGGTCGGTCAAGATTGGCGGTGCTGAGCATCTGGTGGCAATTTCGACGACCGGCATCACCGTCGACGACGCCGATCTCGACATTGCGCTCGAATATACGCCGGGCGACCGCGTGGTCGAGGCCGAGCTCGACGATGCCCCGCTGACGGTGAAGATCGCGCGCACGCGCACCGGCTTCAAGCTGACCACGCGCGGCGCGAGCCATATTGCGCGGGTGCTGCCCGCGCATGTCGCGCCTTATGCGCAGCATCTGATCGAGAAGATCCCGCCCGATCTGTCGAAGTTCCTGCTGTGCCCGATGCCGGGCCTGCTGATGCGGCTGGATGTCGCAGCGGGCGACAAGGTCGAAGTGGGCCAGCCGCTCGCCGTGGTCGAGGCGATGAAGATGGAGAACATCCTGCGCGCCGAAAAAGCGGGCATCGTCAAGGCCATCAACGCCAAAACTGGCGACAGTCTCGCGGTCGATGCGGTCATCTTGGAAATGGAATAGCGCAAGGCGTAGTTTCCGCGACAAATTGCGACCAAATTTCGGTGGACCGCGCGCGGTGTATTAGTCAAATAGGTCCCATGCGCTCCCCAATCGTCCTGCTGCTCGCCCTGACATTGCCGATTGCGGGGTGTTCCGTTGGGCCCGCTTATCATCCGGCGACCCCGGCTGCGCTGGGCGTGCCCGATGGCTATTCGGTCGCCGCCGACACGCGGCCAACGGCAGAGCTCACGACCTGGTGGACCCATTTCGACGATCCCGTGCTGGTCAGCATCGTCGAACGCGCGCGCGCCAATAATCTCGATATTGCGCAAGCGGTCGCGCGGTTGCGGCAGGCGCGCGAGGCATTGGTACAGTCGCGCGCCGAACTGCTGCCGACGGTGAGCGGATCGGGGGGCTATACGCGCTCGCAACGCATTGTCGGCGGCACCACCACCCTTCCGGGCGGGGCCACCATCATCACCGGGCGTGGATCGGGCGATACGCTGTCGCTGGGGTTGAACGCGTCCTATCAGGTCGGCTTGTTCGGCGAAATTCGCGGCGCGGTCGATGCCAACCGCGCGCAATATCAGGCGTCGGGCTTCAATTACGCGACAGTGCTGCTGTCGACCGAGGCGGAAACCGCGCGCAATTACATGCTGGCGCGGCTGTATCAGGCACAACTCGCCAACGCGAAGGGCTCGCTGGCGCTGCAGGATGACAATCTGGAGATTGCCGGGTTCCGCGTGCAAGCGGGGCTGGTGTCGTCGCTCGACGCCGAACAGGCGCGCTCGCAGCGCGCAAGCACCGCCGCGACCATTCCGACGCTCGAGCAGAATTACAATGCGGCGGTGTCGCGGCTCGGCGTGTTGACGGGACAGGCGCCGGGTGCGCTGAAGGCGGAGCTGGAGGCGGTCAAGCCGATTCCCGCCGGGCCGGATTCGGTCGCGGCTGGCATTCCGGTCGATACGCTGCGGCAGCGCCCGGATGTGCGCGCCGCTGAACGCACGCTGGCCGCCGCCACCGCGCAAATCGGCGTGGCCAAGGCGCAACTTTACCCGGCGTTGGCGATCAGCGGCAGCTTCTCGACCGACGCCTCCAAGATCGGCAATCTGTTTCAGACGATTGCGGGGCAGGCCTTTGCCGGGCTGACGCAGGCGATCTTCAACGGGGGGCGGCTGCGGTCGCAAGTGCGCGCCAATGAAGCCGCCGCCGATGGCGCGCTGGCTGCGTATAAATCGACCGTGCTGACCGGCCTGGAAGATGTCGAAAATGCCGTGGTCGCGCTCGACAGTGCCAAGCGCCGCGCGGCGGAGTTTACCATCGCGCTTGACGCCGCCAACAACACCGCGATCCTGTCGCGCAGCCAGTATCGCGCTGGGCTGACCGATTTTACCACGCTCAACACCGCTGAAAACAGCCTGTTGTCGGCGCGCAACGGCTTGTCGCAGGCGCAGTCCGATCGCGCCAACGCCTTGGTGCAACTGTATCTCGCGCTCGGCGGCGGTTGGGACAGTACCGCCGACCCGACGACGCTCCCGACCCCTCCTTCTCCCGCGCAGGTACGATAAATGGCTAATCCCGCCACCTCCACCGCTCGTCCCGATCTGGACGTCTTCCTGGGGGCCAAGCCGGTGCCTGCATGGCGGCGCTGGGCCAAATGGGGTGCGATCGCGATGGGCGTAATCCTACTGCTCTTGGCGTTGAAGAGCTGTTTTGCAGGGCCGGTCAAACCCGAATATGCCAGTGAAACCGTGGCGCGCGGGACGTTGTCCGTCAGCGTTTCGGCGACGGGCAAGCTTGCGCCCACCAATCAGGTGCAAGTCGGTTCGGAATTGTCGGGGCTGGTCACCAAAGTGCTGGTCGATGTCAACGATCGCGTAACGCAGGGGCAGCCGCTGGCGCTGGTCGATCCGTCGCGATTCCAGGATACGGTCAACCAAAGCCAAGCTGCACTCAACGCGGCGGAGGCAGCGGTCGCGCAAAACCAGGCGACGCTGGCGCAGTCGACAGCGCAGCTTGCGCGCTTGCAGGAAGTCAGTCGCCTGTCGGGCGGGCGCGTACCGGCCAAGACCGAGCTTGAACAGGGGATCGCCGATCGCGACCGCGCCATTGCCAATGTGAAGGCGGCTGAGGCCAATGTCGTGTCGGCGCGCGCAACGCTGTCGTCCAACGCCACGCAATTGGTGAAAACGGTGATCCGCTCGCCCGTCAACGGCGTGGTGCTGGCGCGCCAGATCGAGCCGGGCCAGACCGTTGCCGCCTCCTTCAGCACGCCGACCCTGTTCGTCATCGCGCAGGATTTGTCGGCGATGAAATTGCAGGTTGCCATCGACGAAGCCGATGTCGGATCGGTCAAGCAGGGGCAGAAGGCGACCTTCACCGTCGATGCATTTCCCGGCAAGACCTTTCCCGCCACGATCACCCGGGTCGATCTCGGCTCGAATCTGAGCACGGCGACCACGGCATCGACGACGACCAGCGCTGCAGGCCAGGTGGTCTCGTACAGCGCGACGTTGAGCGTTGGGAATGCCGACTTGCAATTGCGCCCCGGCATGACCGCGACCGCCGACATCGTCACCACCGCCAAGACCAATGTGTTGCTGGTGCCCAATGCCGCGCTCCGCTTCGCGCCCGCGTCTACGGCAGCGGATGCGAGCAAGGGTTTCCAGATCGGGCCGCGTCCACCCAAGCGCGGCGGGGCCGGAACGGGCAAGGGCGAAACGGTCAAGCGTGGCGGATCGCAGACGGTCTATGTCGCCGATGCGAGCGGCACCCCGCAGCCAGTGCAGATCACGACCGGGGAGAGCAACGGCACGATGACCGAGGTGATCGGCGGCGCGCTGAAACCTGGCGACAAGGTGATCACCGGGCAGCTCGCCACGGGCGCTACCGCGAAACGCAAGGCTGGCGAGCAGGGCAATGGCCAGTAACGCCGCCGACAGCGCCGGCACATCCTATGTGCCGGACGAAGGCGCGCCGATCATCGCGCTGCGCCGGGTAACCAAGAGCTATGGCGAAGGCGCGACCGCCTTCCTCGCGCTCAAGGGCATCGACCTTGATATTGCGGCTGGTGATTTTGTCGCGGTGATGGGGGCGAGTGGATCGGGCAAGTCGACGACGATGAACATTCTCGGCTGTCTCGACGTGCCGAGCGCGGGGACCTTCCAGTTCAAGGGGGTGCATGTCGAAACGCTCGACCGCGACCAGCGCGCCTTGCTGCGGCGGCGCTATCTCGGCTTCGTCTTCCAGGGCTTCAACTTGCTCGCGCGCACCACCGCGCTGGAGAATGTCGAGCTGCCGCTGCTTTATCGCGGCGATCCGCGCAAGGAGCGCCGCGCGGCGGCGATGGCGGCGCTCGACAAAGTCGGGCTGGCGGATTGGTGGGATCACACCCCGGCGGAGCTATCGGGCGGCCAGCAGCAGCGCGTCGCCATCGCGCGGGCGATCGTTACCAGCCCGGCAGTGTTGCTGGCGGATGAGCCGACCGGCAACCTCGATTCGGAGCGCTCGGTGGAGATCATGCGGTTACTGCAGGGGCTTAACCGCGACAATGGGATCACGGTGATCATGGTGACGCATGAGCCCGACATGGCGGCGTTCGCGCGCACGATCGTGCATTTCAAGGATGGGCTGGTGGAGCGCGTCGACACGCAGCACGCCGTCGGCGATGTTCCGGCGCTGATCTGATGCTTGGCACCACGCTCATCCTCGCATTGCGGTCGATCTCGCGGCATAAATTGCGTTCGTTCCTGACGACACTTGGCATCATCATTGGCGTGGCGGCGGTGGTGACGATGGTGACGCTCGGCCAGGCGACCACGATCGCGGCGCAAAAATCGGTCTCCGCGCTCGGCAGCAACATCCTGCAGGTGCGCCCGGGGCAGGGCTTCGGCCGCGGCGGCGGCGGACCGCGCCCGCCCGATTTCAAGCCGGCTGATGCGATCGCGATCCGCGACCAGATCGCCGGCGTCACCGCAGTCGCCGCGCAGGCCGGCACGAGCGGCACCGCGATCTACGAAGGGGCCAATTGGTCAACCACCGTCAACGGCACGACCAACGCCTATTTCCAAGTCCAGTCCTGGCCGCTCGCGCAGGGCCGCATCTTTACCGCAGCCGAGGAAGCGGCGGGCAAATCGGTCTGCATCATCGGCAACACCGTCAACGATAATCTTTATCGAGGCGGCTCGCCGATTGGCACGCGGCTGCGCATCGCGGGAATTTCGTGCGATGTGGTCGGGCTGCTGTCGAAGCGCGGTCAGGGCGGGTTCGGCGGTGACCAGGACGATGTTATCATTATGCCTTTGAAGACAGTGCAGCGCCGTTTTACCGGTTCGACCGACCTGAAGCTGATGCTGGTCGGCGTCGACCAAGCCTATGCCAGTTCGGCGGTGCAGGCATCGATCGAAAATCTCCTGCGCGAGCGCCGCAACATCAACGGCGGCAAGGACGATGATTTCAGCATCTTCGATGCAGCACAGATCGCGGCGACGCTGACGCAGTTGACGACCTTGCTCACCGGCATCGTCACCACGGTGGCGGCGATCAGCCTGATCGTGGGCGGGATCGGCATCATGAACATCATGCTGGTGTCGGTGACCGAGCGCACGCGCGAGATCGGTATCCGCTTGGCGATCGGCGCGGTGGCGAAGGAGGTGCTAATGCAGTTTCTGGTCGAGGCGATCGCCCTGTCGATGCTGGGCGGCGTGATCGGGCTGATCGTGGCGCAACTGGCGGTGTTCGGGCTGTCGGGTGTGATGAAGGTAGATTTCCTGTTCGTGCCGCAGATCAATTTGATCGCCTTTGGCATTTCCGCGTTGATCGGCGTGGTGTTCGGCTATTTCCCGGCGCGCCGCGCGGCCTCGCTCAACCCAATCGACGCGCTCCGCCACGAATAGGCGTGCAGCGCACTTCTCTCGCTCCTACTTCCTCTGCGTCCTCCGCGCCTCTGCGCGAACAGAATCTTCTTTTTTTCGCGCAGAGGCGCGGAGGACGCAGAGAAGAATATGATGCCCGCTTGCGCGGGGTAAAGGGGATGGGCAGGAGGCTGGCATGACCAGTTGGAAATTGAGCGTGCCGTGCACTCGCGCCGAAGCCGAGGCGATCGATGCTGCCGAGGATGTGGCGGAGGGCGTCGTGCTGATGACGACCGAAATCGAGGAAGATGACCGCGAGCATTGGCGGCTCGACGCCTATCTCGAGGCCGAACCCTCGCCCGAGACGATCGCCGCGATCTGTGCATTGGTGCCGAGTGCCGCCACCACGCCGCCCGTGATCGAGATGCTGGCGGACGAGGATTGGGTGACGCTCAGCCAGCAAGGGCTGGAACCGATCGCCGAGGGGCGCTTCGTCGTCCACACCAGCGCGCACCCGGTCGCGCCGCCACCGGGCGGGCGTGCTTTTCTGATCGAGGCTGGGCAGGCGTTCGGGACAGGGCATCATGCGACCACCTCTGGGTGTCTCGCAATGCTGGACGAGATGGCGGGGCAATCGTTCGCGCGGATCATCGATGTCGGCACTGGCACCGGCCTGCTGGCGTTTGCCGCGCGGCATTTGTGGCCCGAGGCTGAGATTGTCGCCACCGACATCGACCCCCGCGCGATCGTGGTAACGCGCGAGAATGCCGAACTGAACGCGATTCCGGCGATCGATTTGATCGTCGCCGATGGCGCGCTTGATGACAGCATCACCGCGCGTGCTCCGTATGATCTGCTGATCGCCAACATTCTGGCGGGTCCGCTAGTGTCGATGGCACCCGAGATTGCCGCAATCGCGGCGCCCGGCGCGACGATCGTGCTGGCGGGTTTGCTGGAAACGCAACGCGGCGATGTGGTCGCGGCGTTTGGCGAATGCGGTTGCACGCTGGACGCGGTCGACCGGCGCGGCGACTGGTCGATCCTGCGCTTGAGCGCGGGGGCGGTGCGCTATGTGCCGACCAAGCCGATCGACCCCAAGGGCCGCGACGGCTGGGCGCTCGACCTCTGACCGGCGGGCGGTTGCGTCGTGGCCGAGGCCCCGGTACGGCGCAGCAACCTTTTTTGACCGGAGACCATTTGTGAGCGAGCCCACCTACGACGTCGTCGCGATCGGCAATGCCATCGTCGACGTGTTGTCGCAGTCCGACGACGCCTTCCTCGCCGAGGCGGCGATGACCAAAGGCTCGATGCAATTGATGTTCTCGCCCGAGGAAGCCGACGCGCTCTACGCCAAGATGGGGCCGGGAATCGAGGCGAGCGGCGGGTCTGCCGCCAACACCGTGGCGGGCATCGCCGCGATGGGCGGCAAATGCGGCTTTATCGGCCAGGTCGCCAACGATGAACTGGGCGACATCTTCGCGCATGACATTCGCGCGGTCGGCATCGATTTCACCACCGCCGCGCGTGAAGGCGCACCGACGACGGCGCGCTGCCTGATCTTCGTCACGCCCGATGGCCAGCGCACGATGAACACCTTCCTCGGTGCCTCGCAATTCCTGCCCGAGGCCGCGCTCGACCGTGACCTGATCGCGAGCGCCGCGATCCTGTATCTCGAAGGCTATCTGTGGGACCCGGAAGAGCCGCGCCAGGCGATGCGCGCCGCGATCGAGGTCGCGCGCAAGGCGGGGCGCAAGGTCGCCTTTACGCTCAGCGACGTGTTCTGCATTTCGCGCCACGGTGGCGATTTCCGCAAGCTGATGGCCGATGGTCTGATCGATATCATGTTCGCCAATGCAGCCGAGATCACCGCCTTGATGGGCACCGAGGATTTCGACGCGGCGGTAGCAGCGGCTGCTACCGAAGTACCGATGCTGGTGGTGACGCGCAGCGAGCATGGCGCGATCGCGGTCTCGGGCGGGGAAACCGTCGCGGTTCCAGCCGAGCCGATCGAGCGTGTGGTCGACACCACCGGTGCGGGCGACCTATTCGCCGCCGGTTTCCTGCGCGGCCAGGCGCAGGGCAAGAGCATCGAAGCCTCGCTCAAGATGGGCGCGATCTGCGCCGCCGAAATCATCTCGCATTACGGCGCGCGCGCGCAGGTCGATTTGCAGGCGCTGATCGCAAGCAAGCTCGGCTGAACGCGCGCCTCCCCTCCCTTGAAGGGAGGGGAGGCGCGACAGTCGGTTCGCCACACAAACAAAAAAGGCCGGGGAGTGATCCCCGGCCTTTTTCCTGTGTAATGGATCCAGGCTCAGATCGAACCCGGCGGATATGGCAGGATGTCCGGTTCCGGCCCATCGACGATGCCGCGACCGACATGGCTGCGCGAGCGGCTGTAGAGGAAATAGACGATCAGGCCGATCCCGCCCCAGCCAACCAGCACCAGTTTCGATGTCGTATCCAATGCCGCGTAAAGCACGATGCAGCCGATGATCGCCAGCGGCGCGACCAGCCACACCGCAGGTGTGCGGAAGCTACGCTTGCGTGACGGGTCCTTGATCCGCAGCACCAACACGGCGAGAGCGACCATCGCGAACGCAAACAGCGTGCCCGAGTTCGAATAATCCGCAAGACTGCCGACCGGCAGCAGCCCTGCAAACACCAGCGCGAATACGCCGGTCACGGCGGTCACGACATAGGGCGTCTTGAACTTCGGGTGGACCTTCGCGAACGAAGACGGAAGCAAGCCGTCGCGCGCCATCGTGAAGAACACGCGCGTCTGGCCGAACATCATCATGAGCACGACCGACGGCAAAGCCACGATTGCCGCAAGCCCGACCAGCCAACCGATATAGGGGTAGCCAATGGTCTGCAGCACGTGGACCAACGCGTGTTTCGAACACACCAGCGGCTCGGTCGCGCCACTGGCGACGATTGCGGCGCACCGCCCGGCCATTTCGGGCGAGCCGGGTGCCAGAAACGCGCCAGCCGCAGATGTTACGGGTTGCGCCCCCATCGTGCCGATCGCGCCAGCCGCGACCAGCAAATAAATGACCGTGCAAATCACCAGACTACCGATCAACCCGATCGGCACATTGCGCTGCGGATTGCGCGTTTCCTCGGCCGCGGTCGAAACGGCGTCGAAGCCGACATAGGCGAAGAAGATCGACGCGGCGGCACCGACATAGCCGGTTCCGCTGGTGAGATTCCCAAAGCCGGTTGGCGTGAACGGGTGGAAATTGGCCGGATGCATCTGCGGCAGGGTGATGATGATGAAGGCGGTGAGCGCGACGAGCTTCACGACCACCAACACCGCATTGAAGATTGCGCTCTCGGTTGTGCCCTTGATCAGCAAGGCCGTCACGGCGAAGACGATGAGGACAGCGGGCACGTTGATGTAGCCCCCATTATGCGCAGCCGCCAGCAAATCGGGCGTTGGCGCACTGCCGAACGCGAGCGCGACCTTGGCCATCAGGCCGTCCGCATTGCTTATCAAGGCGGGAAAATGGATTCCCCCATCCGCGAGTGCGCCGACAAGATGGTTCGACCACCCCACCGCGACCGCACTGGCACCCAGCGCATATTCGAGGACGAGCGCCCAGCCGACCATCCATGCCAGCAGTTCGCCCATGACCGCGTAGGTATAGGTGTAGGCTGATCCGGCGACCGGAACCATCGAAGCAAGTTCGGAATAACATAGCGCGGCAACCGCGCAAACGAACCCTGCGATGCAGAAGCTCAGCATCATGCCCGGTCCGGCCTTTTGCGCGGCAACGGCTGTCAGCACGAAGATACCCGTGCCGATCACCGCGCCAACGCCGAGCATCGTCAACTGGAACGCGCCCAGCGATCGATGCAGACCCTTCTTTTCGGCGGTCGCGAGAATCGCGTCCAGAGATTTCACCCTGTCAAAAATCATGCAGTTGGATCCCCACGTGTGTGCTGCGCGATCCAGCGATACGCGCGCTTGATATACGAGCCTAAAGCCAAAACGGGCGCGCGCAATCCCCTTAGCGTGCGAGCAGCGGCCCAAGCGCGCGTCCGGCGAAAATATGGACGTGAAGGTGCGGTACTTCCTGATGCGAATCGGTGCCGCTATTGGCGAGCAGCCGATATCCGGGCGCGACCAGCCCGGCATCACGCGCGACCTTGCCGACCGCGCGGACAAAGCCGGTGATTTCGGCATCGGACGCGTTCGCGCTGAAATCATCCCACGACACGTAGCGCCCCTTGGGGATCACCAGGATGTGCGTGGGGGATTGCGGGTTGATGTCGGGAAAGGCGAGGGCGTAGTCGTCCTCGTACAGCCGCGCCGCGGGAATTTCGCCGCGCAGGATTTTGGCGAAGACGTTCTGGTCGTCATAGGGCAAAGTGGCGTCGACGGGCATAAATTCCCCTCCCGCTTGCGGGAGGGGTTAGGGGAGGGGCTGTCCTCCTGGAGCTCCCGGCGGTGCTGGAGGTTCATGCCCTCCCCCAGCCCCTCCCGCAAGCGGGAGGGGAGATTTACGCGGTGCGCGCGGCCTTTTCGTCGATTCCCGATACGCCTTCGCGCCGTGCGATTTCGGCACGGATGTCGTCGAGCGTGACGTCGCACTCGGCCAGCAGCACGAGCAGGTGGAAGACGAGATCGGTCGCTTCACCCACCAATGCCGCCTTGTCCTCCACCAAAGCGGCGATGACGGTCTCGACTGCTTCCTCGCCAACCTTCTGCGCGATCTTGCGGCGGCCGCGCGCGAACAGCTTGGCGGTGTAGGAGGTTGCGGGATCGGCACCCTTGCGGGCGTGGATCGTGCGCTCGAGCTGATCGATCGGGTCTTGGGCCATGCGCCACGGCTGGCGCAAGTGCTGCCGCGCGTCAATCCTTGGGCGGGCGCTTCATAAAGCGTTTGCGAAGCGCGCGGCGCACCACGAACACGCCGATTGCGGCGACCACGAACAAAGCGACGTCCGACAGTTCGGGCCCGGTACGCGGGGTGACGACGCCGCTATGCGGGGCGGCGAGGGCGGGGGTGGCGAGCAACAGAGCGAAGAGGAAGCGCATGCGATGCGTATAGGGCGCGGCGTGGCGTCTTGCCTCTCTTTTCTTTCCTGCTTCTTCCGCATTTTCCTTCCCCGGCCTGCGCCGGGGAAGGATGGACCTCAGCCCGAAACCGGCCGCCGCACCGGGATGCCCGCTGCCGCCAGCGCGGCATGGGCGTCGGCAATGCTTGCTTCGCCGAAATGGAAGATCGAGGCGGCGAGCACCGCGCTGGCATGGCCCTCGCTGATCCCCGCGACGAGATCGGACAAACCACCGACCCCGCCTGAGGCGACCACCGGCACGCGCACCTGATCGGCAATGGTGCGGGTGAGCGCGAGGTCGAAGCCTTGCCGCGTGCCGTCGCGGTCCATCGAGGTGACGAGCAATTCGCCCGCGCCGAGTTCGGCCAGGCGCAGCGCGTGGGCGACGGCGTCGATGCCGGTCGCGCGCCGGCCGCCATGCGTGAACACTTCCCAACCGCCCTCCACCCGCCGCGCATCGACCGAGGCGACGACGCATTGGCTGCCGAAGCGATCGGCAAGATCGGCGACGAGGTCGGGCCGCGCCACCGCCGCGCTGTTGATCGCAACCTTGTCCGCGCCCGCCAGCAGCAGCGCGCGCGCATCCTCGACCGAGCGCACCCCGCCGCCGACGGTCAGCGGCATGAAGCACACTTCGGCGGTGCGGCGCACGACATCGAGGATCGTGCCGCGCGCTTCATGGCTGGCGGTGATGTCGAGGAAGCACAGTTCGTCCGCCCCCGCCGCATCATAAGCGCGCGCTTGCTCGACCGGGTCGCCGGCATCGCGCAGTTCGACGAAGTTGACGCCCTTGACGACGCGGCCATTGGCGACGTCGAGACAGGGGATGACGCGCGCGCGGACGGTCATATGTTCCTCCCCTCCCGCTTGCGGGAGGGGCTGGGGGTGGGCGCGCGCTCACCACGAAAGATACCGCTTGTTGTGGCCGGGAGCCCACCCCCGACCCCTCCCGCAAGCGGGAGGGGAGAAAGAAGAGCGCTCACGCCGCCGCCGCCGCCGCCACAGCCAGCGCCGTCGCCAGATCGAGCCGCCCGTCATACAGCGCGCGGCCCGTAATTACGCCTTCCACGCCATCGCGGTTATGCAGCGCGAGCACGTGGATTTCGGCAATGCCCTTCACGCCGCCACTGGCGATAACCGGAATGCGCACCGCGCGCGCCAGATCGACCGTTGCCTCGACATTGCAGCCTTTCAGCAAACCGTCGCGCCCGACATCGGTGAAGAGGAGGGCTGCGACGCCCGCATCCTCGAAGCGGCGCGCCATGTCGATCACTTCGACGGTCGAGACATCGGCCCAGCCCTTGGTCGCGACGAAGCCGTCGCGCGCATCGACCGCGACGACGATGCCGCCGGGAAAATCGCGTGCCGCTTCGCGCACCAAATCGGGGTTTTCGAGCGCGGCGGTGCCGATCACCACGCGCGACACGCCGAGGTCGAACCAGCGCTCTATCCCGGCGCGGTCGCGGATGCCGCCGCCCAATTGCACATGGCCGGGGAAGCGCTCGACGATCGCGCGCACCGCTTCGCCATTGACCGATTCGCCCGCGAACGCGCCGTCGAGATCGACGACGTGGAGATGCTCCGCGCCCGCTTGTGCGAACAGCATCGCCTGCGCGGCGGGATCGTCGCCATAGACGGTCGCGCGGTCCATATCGCCTTCGGCCAGGCGGACGACCTGGCCGCCCTTCAGATCAATGGCGGGGAAAACGATAAGGCTCATGGTTTCCAGCTCAAGAATCGCGTGAGAAGATCGAGCCCGTAACGCTGGCTCTTTTCGGGGTGGAATTGCACGCCCAGCATGTTGTCGCGGCCAATGGCGGCGGTGACCGGGCCGGCATGATCGGTGCCGGCGATTACATCGTCGCCCTCGAACGCGTAGGAATGCAGGAAATACGCCTCGCCGGGCACGATCAGCGGGTGCGCGACGCTCGGCACGACATCGTTCCAGCCCATGTGCGGCACCTTGGCGGATGGGTCGGCGGGGGTGAGGTGGCGGACCGTACCACGCATCCAGCCGAGCCCCTGATGCGTGCCCAGTTCCTCGCCGGTGTCGGCCATCAACTGCATCCCGACGCAAATGCCGAGAAAGGGCACGGCGTTCCGCCGCACGCGCTGTTCGAGCGCCTCGACCATGCCCGGCACCGCGCGCAGAGCCGCCGCGCACGCGCCGAACGCACCGACGCCGGGCAGGACGATGCGGTCGGCGGTTGTTACGGCGGCGGCATCGGCGGTGATGAGCACGTCGCGCGCGCCCGCTGCTTTCAGGGCATTGGCGACCGAATGCAGGTTGCCCGCGCCATAATCGATCAGGGCGAGGGTCACATTCCCCTCCCGCTTGCGAGCGCCGGGTCGGTCATGCCCCCGGCATGACCTGAAGAGCGCGGGGCGCTCTTCACCCGGCACTGGGTTAGGGGAGGGGATGGCAAGATAGCGGGCCGGGAGGACAGGCCCTCCCCCAGCCCCTCCCGCAAGCGGGAGGGGAGTTTCACAACGTCCCCTTGGTGCTGGGGATCACGCCTGCCTTGCGCGGGTCGATTTCGACCGCTTCGCGCAATGCCCGCGCGACGCCCTTGAAGGCGGCTTCGGCGATGTGGTGGTTGTTGGTGCCGTACAGCGTTTCGATGTGCAGCGTGATGCCTGCGGTCTGCGCGAAGGAATGGAAGAAATGCTCGAACATTTCGGTGTCCATTTCACCGAGGCGTTTTTGCGAAAATGCGGTTTTCCACACCAGATAGGGCCGCCCCGAAATATCGATCGCGACGCGGGTGAGCGTTTCGTCCATCGGTGACAGCGCATCGGCATAACGGCGGATGCCGCGCTTCTCGCCCAGCGCCTTCAGCACCGCTTCGCCGATCGCAAGGCCGGTATCCTCGACCGTGTGATGCTGGTCGATATGCAGATCGCCCACCGTCTTGATGTCCATGTCGATCAGCGAATGGCGGCTGAGCTGTTCGAGCATGTGATCGAAAAAGCCGATGCCGGTGGAGACGGTGTACGCCCCCGTGCCATCGAGGTTGACGGTGACGTCGATCGACGTCTCGCTGGTGTGGCGGCTGATCGTGGCGGTGCGCATGGTTTCCCCATAACGCGCTTGGGAACTCATGCAATCTTGCTGCCTATGTTGACTCCCCAATCTTGACGACGACGCAAAGCCCGCTACCCAAGGGCGCATGAGCGATGGCCTTCCCGATAGTCTGATTCCCTATGACGAGATCGTCCAGGAGGCGTTGCGTGCCGTGGTTGGCCGCGTGCTCGGTTCGGTTGCCAGCAATGGCGGCCTGCCGGGGGAGCATCACTTCTACATCACCTTCAAAACGCAGGCACCCGGCGTGGACATTCCGCAGCGCCTGATCGAGCGGTTTCCCGATGAAATGACGATCGTGATGCAGAATCGCTATTGGGATCTGCTGGTCGACGACACCAAATTCTCGGTTGGGCTGAGCTTCAGCCAGGTGCCCTCCAAGCTGGTCATTCCCTATTCGGCGATCACCGGCTTTCATGATCCCGCAGTCAATTTCGAATTGCGCTTCCAGGCAGCAGAGGGTCCCGAAGGGCCCGAGCCGCATGAGGAGGCGGAAAATGACGGCCCGACGATCAAGCCGGTCGAGGATGGATCGAACGTTGTCGCGGTGGATTTCAAGCGGAAGAAATAAGCCGGTCGGATAGGCGGCTCTCAGTTACACGACCATTTTCGTCACCCCGGGCTTGTCCCGGGGTCCACCGTGCCGCACATCGCACCCGATCGGCTTTGCAGCCCGGTGGATGCCGGGACAAGCCCGGCATGACGGAGTTGGCATGGTTCAGAACACCCGCACCGAAACCGATTCGCTCGGGAGCATCCAAGTCCCCGCATCCGCTTATTGGGGCGCGCAGACGCAGCGTTCGATCGAAAATTTCCCGTTTCCCGCGACCGAGCGGATGCCGATCGCGATCATCCATGCGCTCGCCATCGTCAAGCAGGCGGCGGCACGGGTGAACCGCCAGCATGGCCTGCCCGCCGAGATTGCCGATGCGATCGAGACGGCGGCGGCGGAGGTAGCGGCGGGCAAGCTCGACGATCAATTTCCTTTGGTCATCTGGCAGACCGGCAGCGGCACCCAGTCCAACATGAACGTCAATGAAGTGATCGCCGGGCGCGCCAATGAGCTGCTGACCGGGACGCGCGGCGGCAAGGTGCCGGTCCACCCCAACGATCACGTCAATATGAGCCAGTCGTCGAACGACAGCTTCCCGACCGCTTTGCACATTGCGGCCTCGTTGGGCGTGACCGAGCGGCTCTATCCGGCGCTCGACCGGCTTTATGCGGCGCTCGACAGCAAGGCGCGCGACTGGACCGAGATCGTCAAGATTGGCCGCACGCATTTGCAGGATGCGACACCGGTCACGCTCGGGCAGGAATTTTCGGGATACGCCAACCAGGTCTATCGCTGCCGCCGACGGATCGACCCGGCAATCACGCATGGCACTAACCGGCTGGCGCAGGGCGGCACCGCGGTCGGCACCGGGCTGAATGCCCCGGTCGGTTTTGCCGAAGATGTCTGCCGCGCGATTGCCGAGATTACCGGCCTGCCGTTCCACCCGGCCGAGAATGCGTTCGAGGCGCTCGCCTCGAACGATCCGATCGTGCATGTGTCGGGCACGCTCAACACGCTGGCGGTCGCGCTGACCAAGATCGCCAACGACATTCGCTTGCTGGGTTCAGGCCCGCGTTCGGGGTTGGGCGAGTTGCATTTGCCGGAGAATGAACCCGGTAGCTCGATCATGCCGGGCAAGATCAATCCGACGCAGTGCGAAATGCTGACGATGGTGGCGGCGCAAGTCATCGGCAATCATCAGGCGATCACCATTGGCGGCCTACAGGGGCATCTCGAACTCAACGTGTTCAAGCCGATGCTAGGGGCGGCGCTGCTGCGCTCGATCGATTTGCTGAGCGTCGGGATGGCGAGTTTCGCCGAACGCTGTGTCGAGGGGATCGAACCGAATCGCGCGCGGATCGCCGAACTGGTCGAGCGCTCGCTGATGCTGGTCACCGCACTCGCGCCCGAAATCGGCTATGACAATGCCGCCAAGATCGCCAAACACGCGCACCATGAAGGGCTGACCCTCAAGGAAGCAGGACTAGCGCTCGGACTGGTCGATGCCGAGACGTTCGATCGCTTAGTCCGCCCCGAAACGATGGTCTAAAGCGCCGCAGGCATTCTCTCTCCTTCTGCTCCGCGTCCTCTGCGCCTCTGCGCGAATCATTCTTCCTTTTGTTCGCGCAGAGGCACGGAGGACGCAGAGGCGCAGAGGGGGGACGGGATGTAGCGCGGGCGCGCGATTTGTGGAGGAGATGTGTTTCGCTTCGCTGGCTTTGACCTTCGCCACTGGCTGGCTGGTGCTGCACGGGATCGGCAAAGTGAAGGATCAGGTGTTCGGCCCGAGCGCGCGCGAACGCTGATCGGCGACGCCACGCCTTGACGAGAGGGTCACGCCCGCGCCAAAGGCGCGCATGGTCGACCATCGCGCTTCTCAACCCAAGAACTTCAAACGCCGCGGGCTGATGTTCGTGTTGTCCTCTCCCTCGGGGGCAGGCAAGTCGACCATCGCCAACCGGTTGCTGAAGGAAGAGCGCAACAAGCTCAAAATGTCAGTGTCTTACACCACCCGCGCGCCGCGTAAGGGCGAGGTTGAGGGCAAGGATTATCACTTCGTCGACAAGGAAACCTTCCGCGCGATGGCGGAGGACGACCAGTTCCTCGAATGGGCGCGCGTGTTCGACGAACGCTACGGCACGCCGCGCGACACCGTGTTCAAGGATCTGGAACACGGCCAGGACATTCTGTTCGACATCGATTGGCAGGGCGCGCAGCAGCTTTTCCAATTGGCGGGCGGCGATGTCGTGCGCGTGTTTATCTTGCCGCCAGGCCTCAAGACGTTGCGCGAACGGCTCGAAAAGCGCGCCACCGACACGCAGGACGTGATCGACCGGCGCATGGACCGCGCGCTCGCCGAGGTGAGCCATTGGGACGGCTATGATTACGTGCTGGTCAATGACGATCTCGACGATTGTTATGACTGCGTGCAGACGATCCTGACCGCCGAGCGGCTCAAGCGCTCACGCCAGCGCGGGATGATCGGCTTCATCCGCCGCCTGCCCGAGCGTTAAGAAGCGCACGCCGGCGCCGAAATCGCGACGCCGTGCTGCGATTCCGGCGGCGGCGAGCGGATCGCGGCCCCAACGTTCGGCCTGATACTCTTCATCGAGCGTAACAGCGTCCCACACCTGTTCGGCACTCGCCGCGCCCTCCGCGAGTGCCAGCGCCGCGATCAGCGATCCGCCAATGGTGACGATCGGCGAAAGGGCGGCGAGCGCGAACGCGTCGCGTGCGGCAATCGCAGACCCCAGTCGCGTAAGCGTGGCGGCGGGTTGCGCGCGGTGGAGGATGCCGGTGGCGACCTCGATTTGCACGTCATAGCGTCTCCGCGCCCAGTCGAGCAGCGGATCCCACAGTGCGGCTTGCCGGGCGACGAGATCGTCGGGCGAATCCGTGCGGTAACAAAGCAGGTCACTCTCCGCATAAGTGGCGAGGCCACGCGCGAACAGCGCAGGATCAGGGCCGACCCGGTCGATCGCGGCATTGGCAAGGCCGGTCAACGGCATTGCGAGCGGGTTGATCTCCCCTTCCACATCGCGCCACTCGGCGGCAATCGCTTCGGCCAGCGCCAGCGTCGGCACCGCCAGCGGCACACGCCCGGGGGTGCGCACGGGCTTACCATCGAGATGGACGATGCGATTTTGATCGAGCGTAACGTCGGTCCAGAAGCGTTTCATGCTGTTCTCCATACAGCGGCTTCGCGCTGTGTCGAACGCAACCGGTTTGGCTCCAACCGCTATTGCGCGGGCGGCGAGCGCCAGCGTTTGGCCAGCGCGCGCGGGACGATGGCGATCATCAGCAGCGCCGACAGCACCAGCGCGGTGCCGATGATCTTCGGGATTGGCGCATCGGCGCGCGCGATCAGCACCAGGCCAAGCAAGGCCCCGGCCGACCCGCCGATGCGCGTTGCGGTGATTGCGAGATAGCGGTTGCGGACGGTCGCATCAGGATCGGTCACCGCTGCGTCTCCTGAAAAGTAACTAGCCGGGGCAGCGCCGCCACCGTCGATGCGATGGCATGCGCGCCCGCAGCCGTCAGCTCGTCCACAGGGTGATAGCCCCAGGCGACGCCGAGCGCGCGTGCCCCCGCCGCGCGCGCCATGAGAATGTCATAGCTCGTATCGCCGATCATCACCGTTGTTTCGGGGATTGCGCCCGAATCGGCCATCGCTGTCTCAATCATGGACGGATGTGGCTTTGACGGGTGGCGATCGGCGGTCTGCAACGTCACGAATCGGTCGGCAATGCCGTGATGGGCGAGGATATGGGCAAGCCCGCGATCGGATTTGCCAGTGGCAACGCCCAGCATCCAGCCATCGCCGCGCAACAGATCGAGTACCTCGACAATCCCGTCGTACAGCGGCTCCTCGGTCATCGCGCCCGCTGTCCGCATCTTGAAGAAGGCGGCTTTATAGTCGGCGGCGAGGCTCTGGTGCAGCGCATCCTCGCCTTCGGGCAGCAAATGCCGCATCGCCTCGACCAGGCTCAGCCCGACGATTCGCCGAATCGTGGGCCGCTCGGGCGGGGCGAGCTTCGCCGCCGCAAAGGCTTGCTCGACCGACCGACAAATATTGTCCTGACTGTCGACCAGCGTGCCGTCACAATCGAAGAGCGCGAGGCGTGTGGCGCTCAAGACGCCGCGCCCCGACGCCGCCGTTCGCCCTTGCGGTCCTTGCGGACGGTCTTGGCGTGCTGGCGCGCCTGTTGTTTCTTGACCGCGCGGCTTGGCGGCGGCGGCGATTCGAGCGGCATTGTGTTGCCGAGCATCTCGTCGAAACCGAGCTGCTTGAGGCTCTCGGCGAAGTGCGTCGGCAATTCGGCCTGCACATCGATCGCGCCGCCATCGGGATGGTCGATGCGGATCCGCCTGGAATGCAGGTGCATTTTGCGCGAGATATTGCCGGTCAGGAACGCGGTCTGCCCGCCATATTTGCCGTCGCCGACAATGGGATGGCCGATCGCCGCCAGATGTACGCGTAACTGATGCGTGCGACCGGTATAGGGGATCAGCTCAAGCCAGGCGGTGGTGGTGCCCGCCATTTCGATGACGCGGTAACGCGTCCGTGCCGGGCTGCCTTCCTTCTCATCGACGTGCATCTTTTCGCCGCCCGAGCCAGGCTGTTTGGCGATCGGCAGTTCGATCATCCCGTCCTCGATCGACGGCACGCCGACGACCAGCGCCCAATAGGTTTTGCGCGCGGTGCGCGAGGAGAAGGACTTGGAGAAATAGGCAGCCGCGCGCGCCGTCCGCGCGATCAGCAACGCGCCAGACGTATCCTTGTCGAGCCGGTGGACCAGCTTGGGGCGACCTTCCAGATCATCCTGCAAGGCATCGAGCAGGCCATCGACATGCTCGATCGTCTTGGTGCCGCCTTGGGTGGCAAGACCGGGCGGCTTGTTGAGCACGATCGCCTGCGCATCGCGGTGGATGACCATCTCGCGCGCGAAGGTGATTTCATCGTCGCTGAGCGGCGGTCGTTCGCGCTTGACCGGGGCATCGACCCGGACCGGTTCCGCAGGCGGTACGCGGATCGATTGGCCGGTGGTGACATGATCGCCGGGCTTGGCGCGCGCGCCGTCGACGCGGAGTTGCCCGGTGCGTGCCCATTTGGCGACGGTGGTGTAGCTGGTGTCGGGCAAATGCCGCTTGAACCAGCGGTCGAGCCGGATGCCGTCATCATCCACGCCGACAGTGAACTGACGGACGTCGGAGGTTGCTTTGGTGGGGCCGTCGCTCATGCCGCCACCCGCACGCTGGTGAGGCCGACGAACACGGCAAGGATCGAACCGATTACCGAGACCAGCACATAGCCCAAAGCGGTTCCGACACTACCGCGCTCGATCAGCGCGATGGTATCGAGCGAGAAGGACGAGAAGGTGGTGAACCCGCCCAGCACGCCGACGCCGAGCAGCAAGCGCCACGCCTCGCCATTGGTGTGGCGCGCGAGAAGGCCCGCGAGCACCCCCATTGCCAGCCCGCCGACCAGATTGACCGTCAGCGTGCCATAAGGAAAATTGGGGCCGAACCCGGCGAGCGTGGCGCGCCCGACGAGAAAGCGCGCGGCAGACCCGAGCGCGCCGCCCGCCATGACGAGGATAAGTTGGTACATGGGGGTGCGTTAGCGCGGATTGACACAAAAATGAACCTTTTCCCCAGCGATGCCGCGCGGGGGATGGATTGGCGGTGGCGTGGCGATCGTTTCACGCTGCGTAAAGGCGGCTTAATTGCCGTTATTGGCGATCAAATCGACATCGGTGCCGCCATCGCGGCGCGGGCTGAGGAACAGCACATAGGCCCCGCCATCCCGGTCGCGCGTACCGCCGAGCGTATGCTGGGTGCCGTCCGACTGATGTTCGGCAGTGAAGCCGGTGTTGGTGACGCGGGTATAATACCAATCGACCACGGTTTGCAGCCGCGCATTGGTTGAAAAGCTGACCGCGCGCAGCGCGCAGGCATTGGTGTTTGCGCCCGCCGCTTCGATCACGCGTGCGCCAGGGTAAAGCGGAACGTCCACCGGCAGGCGATCGGCCCAGCTCGCCGAATAGCGCATCGCGCCCGCACAGGCGCTGGTACGGCGGTCCTTCTGGCGCGAGGCGAGCGCCCCCAGCGTCAGCGATTCGCGCGCCGCAGTGCAGGCGGGGCAATCCGCGCCCGGGGCCGGTGTGGATTTGATCGTTTCGCTGGTGGAGGCTCCGGCGGTGCCGGGCGTGCTGCCCGGTGGCTGCGCGATGCCGGTTGGCGGCACCCCGCCCGAATAAGGCTGCGCCGGCGGGCGCACGCTGTCGGCATTGGCATGTTGCGCAAGCGCGGGATCGACCATGATCTGATCGTGCAGCGCCGCGGTCATCGCCGGGTCGCTGGCATTGGCGCTGCCCGAACCCGCCTCGACCAGTTCGTTATCGAGCGAATCGAGATTGCGGTCTTCCTCGCGCGTGCCGCACGCGAGCAGAGCGAGCGGCAAAGCCACGACGCTCAGAATGCGGAGGCGGTTGCGGACCATCGATGGAAAGCTCCAATAACAGTCTGCGCTCTTGCACCGGGTTCGGTTAAAAAAACGTTGGGTATGGCAATCGCGACACCATCACCGGTTGCGCGCCGCGACGGGGAAGGTCATGGTCCGCGCATGGGCTTGGTCGTCAATCTCCTCTCGATTCTGGTGGGCCTGCTGGCATTGCCGGTGGCCCTGGTTGGCCTGGTGCCGTTTTTCGGGATCGCCAACTATCTCGCGATACCGATTGCCGTGGTCGGCGCGGCGATCGGCATTTTGTCGGGGCACAAGACCGGTCGTAATTTCAATATTTTCGTTATCGTGGTCGCGGTGGTTCGCCTGATCCTGGGCGGCGGCCTGCTGTAACGGCAAACGGCCCGACGCTTGCGCGCCGGGCCCTCCGTTCCGCCCTTAACCAGGCATTAGCGGCAGATGACCTTGCCGCGATCGATCGACTGGCCGAGCAACGCGCCCGCACCGCCGCCGAGCAAAGTGCCGAGCGTGCGCGAGCCGCCACCCGCCAGCGTATTGCCGAGCAAACCGCCGGTCAGGCCGCCGATGATGAGCCCGGTGGTGCCATCGCTGCGGCGGCAATAATAACGGTTGTCGCTGCCGCGATAGATGCGGTCGTTGCGGCCGAGGCGGCGCGGCTGGTAATAACGGCCATCGCGATAATAACGGTCGGCATAATAGGTGCGCTGGCCGGGCTCGTAGCGATTATAGTCATAGCCGCGATATTGCTGCCAATTGCGCTGGCCCGCATTTTGCCGGTAGTCGCGACGGTCATCTCGGCGGTCATCCCGATGGTCGCGGCGCTCGGCTCGGTCATCGCGACGCTGGTCCTGGCGGTCGCCCCGATAGTCCTGGGCGACGGCCGGAATGGCGGTCAGCGTGGTCGCGGCCATTGCGGCGGCGAGAAAAAACGTGCGCATGGGAAATGCTCCTTGGGTAATCCGTGGTGGATCACCAACAGAACCCACGGCCACGCGCGAGGTTGCGTGAATGTAAAACTACAATGCGTTCACACACCCGCAAGCCGCGTGTGGCGACCAACATGGCCGATGCGCCGCGTGTCGCTACCGCCATTTTTCACGAAAAAAGGCACGGACCGTGATGGGTCCGCGCCTGATATAGTACTGCTGTTTAACGCTGCTTAGTTGCAGCGACGATCGGCGGTGCTGGCGCGATCGATGGCACGGCCGCCAAACGCTCCGGCGACACCGCCAAGCACCGTGCCGAGCGTCTTGTCGCCATGCCCCGCAATCGAATTGCCGAGCAACGCGCCGCCGACGCCACCGACGATCAGCCCGGTCGTTCCGTCGGAATGGCGGCAATAGCGGCGTCCATCGCGACCCTGATATTCGCGCGGCTGATAATAATGGCGCTTGCGCGCTTCGGCCTGGCTGATGGGGACCGCCATCGTAGCGGGGATGACGACAGCGGCGGCGCTGAGCGCGAGGATGAAGGTACGCATGACAATTCTCCCGTGAGGTTACGACTTGCTTTGAATCAATCTCGAAGACGTAACGATCTCGATTCTACTTAAGTTTCATGAACCTGAAACAACCGCATGTTCAGGTAAGGATCGGTCGAACGGGCGGGAGATGCCGGGCGCGAAAGTCTATCCCCGTTATCCACATTATCCACAGGCACGATTCGGTATTTTCGGCTTGGTGCGACTCGCCGATCATGACAGCATCACATCTGTAAGCAGCGGGTGAAAATTCGGGAAACTGAAGATACATCAACTGCTTATGCTGCAAGAGATGGTATGGTGCCTCACGGAAACCTGCGATCGATCGGTAGCGGAGGGATGGCAAGGATCATCGGGTGGGCTTTGTGCGAGCAAGGTATTCGACCGGTGGTTGCGAGGCGCCCTTCCAGAGATGTTCTGGCCCGGTTGTTCCGCGACGAAGGGGCAGGACATGGGTGATGGACGATCGGAACGCTTCTTCCACGAGGAGAGTGCTGCGGTCGGAAGATCGCCGAAACGCGTCGGTCGTGTCCTTTGGGCGCGGTCGGGGCGAGCCGCCACGGCTGGACGGCGCGGGCGCTTCCCTGCGGGGCAGTGTCGAGTGCATTCGGGTGAGGCGACAGGGGGTCGGCAGCGATGCCGGCCCCTTTTGCGTTTCGCGCTCTAGCGTGGTTCCGCTGCCAGGATGGCGCGCGCCTGCGCACAATCCTGCTCCATCTGCGCCGTGAGCGCGTCGAGCGTGTCGAATTTTGCTTCGGGCCGCAGATACTCGATAAGCGCGACTTCGATCGTCTGGCCATACAGATTTTCGGAAAAATCGAAGAAGAACGGCTCCAGCAATTCCTTGGGTGGATCGAAACTCGGGCGAATGCCGAGATTGGCTGCGCCATCGAGCACGCGCCCGTCGGGTAAGCGCCCGCGCACCGCGTAGATTCCATAGGCCGGGCGCAAATAGCTGCCCATGTCGAGATTGGCGGTGGGATAACCAATCGTGCGGCCGAGCTTGTCGCCATGCTGCACCGTGCCCGCTACCGCGAATGGGCGCGTCAGCAGCCGCGCCGCGCCGCGCGGGTCGCCCGCCTCGAGCCGGGTGCGGATTCGGCTGGAGGAGACGGGCTCTCCGTCGCGCAGGACCGGGCCGACGGTATCGACCGAAAAGCCGTTCTTGCGACCGAGATTGGCCAGCACCTCCACTGTCCCGCTCTTGGCCTTGCCGAAGGTGAAGTCCTCGCCCGTTACGACGCCGCCAATACCGATCTTGTCGAGCAACCGGTCGCCGACGAACTCGAGCGCGCTCAGCGCGGCGAGCGCCGCATCGAACCGGAAGACGACCATCGCATCGGCCCCGGCTTCGGCGAAGAGCCGCTCGCGTTGGTCGAGCGTGGTCAGGCGGAAGGGGGCGGTGTCGGGGCGGAAATGGCGCACGGGATGCGGATCGAAGGTGGCGACCAATGCCGGGCGTCCCTCGGCGCGCGCGCGCTCCACCGCGCGACCCACCACCGCCTGGTGGCCAAGGTGAAATCCATCGAAATTGCCAAGCGCGACGATGCCCGCGCGCAAGGCCGCGGGAACCACCGAGCCGCCGTCGAGCCGCTGCATCCGCGCGCTATACGGCCCGCTTTGCGGCGGCGCTAGGGGCGATCCCGGCCTTCAGGACGCGCAGAACGTTGCCACCCATCACCTTGGCGATGTCGGTGTCGCTGAAGCCGCGATCGATCAGCGCCTGCGTCACGGCGGCCAATTGGCTGGCGTCGAAACCTGTGGTCACCGCGCCATCGAAATCCGATCCGAGCCCGACATGGTCGATCCCCACGACATCGCGCACATGCGCGATTGCGGCGGCAGCGGCGGCGGGCGTTGTCGAGCAGATCGCGGCATCCCAATAGCCGATGCCGATCACGCCGCCGGTGCGGGCGATGCCGCGAATTTCGTCATCGGTCAGGTTGCGGTTGACCTTGCAGGTCGCCTGCACGCCGCCGTGGCTGGCGACGATCGGGCGCTGCGCCATCGCCAGCACCTCGGCAATCGTCGCATGGCTGGAATGCGCGACATCGACGACCATGCCGAGCGCCTCCATCCGCCGCACCACTTGGCGACCGAGTGGGGTAAGCCCGCCTTTGGCTTCGCCGTGCATCGAGCCCGCCACTTCATTATCGAAAAAGTGCGCGAGCCCCGCCATGCGGAAACCGGCGCGATACAGGACATCGAGATTGGCCAGCTTGCCCTCAAGATCCTGCAAACCTTCGATCGAGAGCATCCCGCCGACGACCTTTTGCCCGGCCGTGCGATCCGCCAGCAGCCGGTCGAGATCGGCGGGCGAGCGGATCACCCGCAACTGTCCGCGCGAGGCGGCGGCGTAGCGATCGAGCTTCTGCGCGTGCCAGAGCGAACGTTGCAGCAGCGAGCCCCAGGTACGTGGGGGTTGCAGATCGGCGATGGTGAGCGCGGTGATATTGTCGGTATCGGATGGGTTCGCCTCGTAATTCTGGCCCTTGGGCGTCTTGGTCACCGAGGAGAACACTTGCAGCGCATAATTGCCCGCCAGCAGGCGTGGCAGATCGATTTGCCCGCGCTCCGACCGGTCGAGCAGGCTACGCTGCCACAGCAAGGTGTCGGCGTGCATGTCGGCGATTTGCAGCGTCGCGTGCAGCGCACGGGCGCGCGGGCTGATCTTGAGCGGGATCGCGACGACCTGATTCATCCCGCGCTCGACGATGCCGGGGGCGAGCGTGAAGAAGAGGATCGCGGCAATGAGAATGAGGGCGAGGCCGCCCAGCAGGATTTTGCGCATCGCTTCATCACCCTCCGTCATGCCGGACTTGTTCCGGCATCCACCGCGCCGCAATCCCCGCGCGTGATGTGTGCGGCACGGTGGACCCCGGCACAAGGCCGGGGCGACGGTTAGGGAGTCCAGCCCACCGGTCGTCGCAGCGTGAAGAACGTGAATGCAGGAGCATCGCCGCTAGCAGAAATGTCCTCTCGGTTTTCTTCGACCCAATCATCGGCTTGGTCCAAGCTAAAGAAAGCGTCCCCTTGGTACGCCCGCCAAATAACAGTCACTTCCGCGCGATCGGCAATATCGCGGAAAAGTTCGAACACCTCCGCCCCGCCGATCACCGCAACGTCGCCGTCCCCGGCCAGCGCCAGCGCTCTGTCGACCGAGTGCGCGACCTCTGCCCCCGGCGCGCTCCAGCCAACATCGCGCGTCAGCACGATATGTCGACGCCCCGGCAAGGTCGCGGGAAAGCTCTCGAACGTCTTGCGGCCCATCACCATCGGCTTGCCCATCGTCAGCGCCTTGAAGCGCTTGAGGTCGGTGGGGAGGTGCCACGGCAATTTCCCGTTGCGACCGATGACGCCGTTTTCGGCCCGCGCCAGAATAAGCGTAATCACACCGCCACCGCCGCCTTGATATGCGGTTGCGCTGTGTAATCGTGCAGGACGAAATCCTCATAGGCATAGCCATCGATTCCGTCGGCCTTGCGCAGGATTTCCAGACGCGGCAGTGGACCCGGCGTCCGCGTCAATTGCTCGCGCGCTTGCTCCAGATGGTTGGCGTAAAGGTGGCAATCGCCGCCGGTCCAGATGAACTCGCCCGGCTCCAGATCGCATTGCTGGGCAAGGAGCATCGTCAGCAGTGCATAGCTCGCGATGTTGAAGGGTACGCCCAGGAAGATGTCGGCGCTGCGTTGATACAGTTGCAGCGACAGCTTGCCGTTCGCGACATGCGTCTGGAACAGGCAGTGGCATGGTGCGAGCGCCATCGCGTGCAAGTCGCCCGGATTCCACGCACTGACGATCTGACGGCGCGAACCGGGGGTGTTCCTGATCTGGTCGATCAATTCGGCGATCTGGTCGATATGGCGGCCATCGGTGGTCTCCCAGTCGCGCCACTGTTTGCCATAGACCGGGCCAAGATCGCCGCTCTCATCGGCCCATTCGTCCCAAATGCTCACGCGGCGTTCGCGGAGCCACTCGACATTGGTGTCGCCGCGCAAGAACCACAGCAATTCGATCACGATTGAACGCACGTGCAGTTTTTTGGTGGTGAGCAGGGGAAAACCCTTGCCGAGATCGAAGCGCATCTGGTGGCCGAACACCGACAGCGTGCCGGTGCCGGTGCGGTCCATCTGGGGCGTGCCGTGGTCGAGCACGCGTTGCATCAGGTCGAGATAGGCTTGCATAAAGTGGGTGTAGCGCGCTGACGGAGGCAGCGGTAGGGGCGAATGGCCGCGTCAGATGCGGATCAGGCAACCCGGCACGGTTTGATCGCGCTTGGTTCGGGCCGTGGCCCCTCCGCGCGAAACGCGGCGAGATAACCACCCGCCGAAGGCATGTCGTAGCGTGCGACCTGAGTGTAGCCGACCGCAGCAAATTCGCATTTGAGCAAGGCGGGCGGGGTGCCGTGGTTTTGCGTCAAGCGGTTGGCATCGACGACGATGACCAACCCATCATGCTTGAGCGACGGGCGCAACCGCCACAGAAACTCATAAGGTTGCGCGATTTCGTGGTACATATGCACCATCAGCACGCGATCGAAACTGGCGTCGGGCAAGCGCGGATCGTTGGGCGTGCCGAGACGCACGCTGACATTCTCCAGCCGCTCGCGCGACACACGCACCGCCAGCGCATCGCGCACGTCGGCAACGATGTCCTCGGCGAGTACGCGCCCGGTCTTACCGACGCGGTTGGCGGCGCGGATCGTGTAATAGCCCTCGCCTGCACCGATATCGGCGACGGTCATGCCGCGCTTGATCCCGGCCTTGGCCATCACTTCGCCGGCCTCGTTCAGCCGGTCGCGATCCTCCTCGGTCGACCAGCGCGGCGAGCTGATCTTGGCAACCGGGCGATCGGCAGCAGGGAAGGGGCCTGCCTCCTGCGTATGATCGGGCACGCGCGGCTGCCCGCCATCGCACGCGGCGAGCAGCAGGATAATGGCCAGTGCGACTTTACCCTTTCTCGCTTCCCCGGTGAAGGCCGGGGCCCAGCAGCGCAGCGAAGTTTGGACAGGCTCAGCGCCCGTTCCCCTCGACCGTCGCCACTGGGCCCCGGCCTTCGCCGGGGAAGGAAAGAAAGAGAAGGCGCGCACTAGTCCACGTCCTCCACCTCGACCGTCTCACCCGTCACGCGCTGTGAGAGCGCGGCGGCCATGAACGCGTCGAGATCGCCATCGAGCACGTCCGACGGGCTTGACGAGGTCACGCCGGTGCGCAGGTCCTTCACCATCTGATACGGCTGGAGGACATAGGACCGGATCTGGTGGCCCCAGCCGATATCGGTCTTGCCCGCATTTTCGGCATTGGCCGCGGCTTCGCGAATCGCGAGCTCGCGCTCGTACAGCCGCGCGCGGAGCTGGTTATAGGCTTCGGCCTTGTTCTTGTGCTGGCTGCGCTGGTTCTGGCATTGCACGACGATGCCAGTCGGGATGTGCGTGATGCGCACCGCCGAATCGGTGGTGTTGATGTGCTGCCCGCCCGCGCCCGACGCGCGATAGGTGTCGATGCGCAGGTCGCTCTCATTGTATTCGACCTCGATATTGTCATCGACGACCGGGTACACCCAAACGCTGGCAAACGAGGTGTGGCGGCGCGCGGCGCTGTCATACGGGCTGATGCGCACCAGGCGGTGAACACCGCTTTCGGTCTTGGCATAGCCGTAGGCGTTCTCGCCCTTCAGCAGCAGCGTCGCCGACTTGATCCCGGCCTGTTCGCCCGAATGCTGGTCGATCAGCTCGACCTTCAGGCCGTGGCGCTCACCCCAGCGCGAATACATGCGGCTGAGCATCCCGGCCCAGTCCTGGCTCTCGGTCCCGCCTGCACCGGCATTGACCTCGATATAAGTGTCGTTGCCATCGGCTTCACCCGCCAGCAGCGCCTTGATCTTGTCGCTTTCGGCGCGGCGCGCGAGATCGGCGAGCGCGGCAAGGCCGTCGGTCTCCATCTCGGTATCGCCCTCGGCCTCGGCCATTTCGATCAACTCTGCCGTGTCGTCGAGTTCGCTCTGAATCGCGCGCGTTGCGGTGATCGCCTCATCGAGACGACGCCGCTCGCGCATAACCGCCTGCGCGGCCTTGGGATCGTTCCACAGCGCCTGGTCCTCGACGCGCGCGTTGAGTTCATCGAGCCGACGCAGCGCGCGGTCCCAGTCGAGAAACCGGCGGAGCAGCGCGAGCGCGTCCTTGATCGAGTCGATATGAGCCTGCGCTTCAGCGCGCATGGGAGAACCTTCCAGAAAAATATCGTGTCGTGTCTCCCCGCTTTGGGAGAACGATAATGTGCCTGCCGTATATGAGGTTGGCGCGCCGCTAGTAAATACCGCCCTGTCGTTGCAGGAAATCGCTGTCGCGGCGCGTGTCCTTCTGCGCCTGCGCATCGGCGCGCGCTTTGGCGGCCGCCGCTGCCGCAGCCGGGTCGGGCACGATCACGTCGCGGTGGACAACGCGGCGCGGCTCGCTTTCGGGTTTGAAGGCTTCCCAGATGACCGGCGCCTTGGGGTCGTCGGTCGGCCAGGTGCCGAAAACGGGCTTGCCACTCGCGCGGTCGATGCGGACCATGCGGATGCCAGCGGGCGCGCGGAACGGAATTTTGGGCAGCCCCTCATACGCCTTCTGCGCGAACGCCTTGAAGATCGGCGCAGCCACGGTGCCGCCCTGCGCCGCGCCGCCCAGCGAATGCGGCTGGTCATAGCCTATATACAGGCCGCCGATCATTTGCGGGGTGCCGCCGATGAACCACACGTCGGTCGGCCCCGAATTGGTGCCGGTCTTGCCGAACATCGGCCGGTCGAGATCGCGCAGTACGGTCGCGGTGCCACGCTGAATCACGCCCTCGGCGATGTGGACCATTTGATAGGCGCTCATGGCATCGACGATCTGCTTGCCGCGCGAGACCGGGCGCGGCATCGGCTTGCCGTTCCAGTCGGGTGCGTTGCAGCGGTCGCATGGATGCCAGTTTTCGGGCAAGATCACCTTGCCGTGGCGATCCTGCACAAAATCGATCAGCGTCGCCGGATGCGAGCGACCCTGATTGGCGAGGATCGCATAGGCATTGACCATGCGCGACACCGTCGTTTCCCCCGCGCCCAGCGCGTAGGAGAGATAGGGCTGATATTTGCCGACGCCGATCCGGTCCATCAGCGAGACGATGCGCGGCATCCCCGTCGTGGCGGCGGCGCGCACCGTCATCAGGTTGCGCGACTGCTCGACGCCCCAGCGCATCGTATGCGCGCCCGATCCGCCGACATTGCCGAAATTCTTGAAGCATTTCTGCCCGAGCCGCGCACCCTGATAGACGCAGAACGGACCATCGACGATGATCGAGGCAGGGGTCATCCCGCCCTCCAGCGCTGCGGCATAGACGATCGGCTTGATCGTCGAGCCCGGCTGCCGCATCGCCTGCGTCGCGCGATTGAAGGCTTGCGCGCGGAAATCGAACCCGCCCTGCATGGCCAGCACACGCCCGGTCTGCGGCTCCTCGACCACGAACGCGCCCGAGATTTTGGGCACCGAGCGCAGAGCAAACGCCGCGCCTTCGGGCGCAACCGCGATGATGTCTCCGGCTTTCAGCGCGGCGAAAGCGGTGCCACCTTCGCCGCGCACCGGCATTTGCGCGGCGTCGCGCGGCAACAGGCCGGTGCTGCCATCGGAAAAGCCGATCGTTGCTTCGCTCGCGCCGACTGCCGTGACGATCGCCGCGCGCCAATTATCGTAATCGAGCCCGATATTGGTGTTGAGCAGCGTTGTCTGCCACGTATCGCCGACGATGTCCTTATGTACGATCGGCCCGGACCAGCCACGGCCATGATCGAAGCGCAGCAGCCCCTCGCGCAGCGCGGTCTGCGCATAGTCCTGTAGCCGGTTGTCGAGCGAGGTGCGCACCCACAGGCCACCAGCATAGATGCTGTACGGCCCGTCCTTTTCGTCCTCACCGAACTTGTCCTTCAACTGGCGGCGGACTTCCTCGACGAAATAGCCGCTGCCCGCAGTTTCGGTCTTGGGCGTCTGGCGCGGCACGGTGCCGAGCGGTTCGGCCATTGCCTCGTCATGCTGCGCCTGGGTGATGAAGCCGTTCTTGAGCATCTCGCGCAGTACGTAAGCACGCCGTCCGAGCGCGCGATCCTTGTGGCGGACCGGGTCGTAATTGGACGGACCCTTGGGCAGGATCGCCAGATACGCCATTTGCGCAAGATCGAGCTGGTTCAAATCCTTGCCGAAATAGGCATAGCTCGCCGCCTCGACCCCGAACGCGTTGCGGCCGAGCGCAATCTGATTGAGATACAGTTCCAGGATCTGTTGCTTGGTCAGCGTGTCCTCGATCCGATAAGCGAGGATCGCTTCCTTGATCTTGCGGCTGTAACTTGTTTCGTTGCCGATCAGCAGGTTCTTGGCGACTTGCTGGGTTATGGTCGAGGCCCCAGCCGGGCGTTTGTGGCTGCTCAGATTGTTGATCGCCGCGCTGGCGATGCCGAGATAGTCGACGCCGTGATGCTCGAAAAAGGTCTTGTCCTCGGCGGCCAGAAACGCGCGCACCAGCAGCGGGGGATATTCGTCGTAACTCAGTTCGACGCGGCGTTCGCGCGCATAGCTGTGGATCGGCGTGCCATCGACGCCGCGTACATTGGTCGGCAGCGGCGGCTCATAGGTGCGCAATTTGTCGACCGAGGGCAGGTCGGCGGCGAACAGGAAGTAGAACACCGTATAGCCGATGACGAACAGCACGGCGAACGCGGCGAGCGCCTTGACCCACCACCGGTCCCAGGCGTTTTGGACGAACCCCCGGAAGCCGCCAATGTCGCGGCGGATGCGGAAATTCACGGTGGAATCAGAAGCGGCCATATAGGGGCTAGGCTCTAGCAACTTTCCGGCGCGTTGCCAGCCGCCTTAACTGCGCGCGGTGCGGCGCCGGGAAAGGTCAGTTGGACGCCATCCGCCGCGCGAAGTGGACCTCGACTGCACGTTCGATGCTTTGCGCGATCTTGCGGCGCCCCTCGCCGCTGTCGATAAAGTCGGCGTCGCGCGGGTTGGAGATATAGCCGGTTTCGAACAGGATCGAGGGCATGTCGGGCGCTTTCAGCACCATGAGCGAGGCCATGCGGTGGAAATTGGGCTTCACCGGGATCAACGGCTGCGCCTCACGACCGAGCAACCGGGCGAAATTGGCCGAGGAGTTCATCGTCTCGCGCTGGGTGAGGTCGATCAGGATCGAGGAGATGTCGGCGGACGTGGCGGCGAGATTGACGCCGGCGATGACGTCTGCCTTGTTCTCGCGCGCGGCCAGCTTGGCCGATTCCTTATCGGAGGCGACTTCGGACAGGGTGTAAACCGATGCCCCGCTGGCGCTGCCGGAGCCGACGCTGTCGCAATGGATCGAGATGAACAGGTCGCCGCGCAATTTGCGCGCGATGCCATAGCGTTCCTGCAGCACGAGGAAGCGGTCGTCCTCGCGCGTCAGCGCCACACGGACCCGGCCCGATTTGACCAGTTCGTCGCGGATCGCCTTGGCGATTTTCAGCGTCACGTCCTTCTCGCGCCGACCATCGATCGGCGAAATCGCGCCGGGATCGACTCCGCCGTGCCCCGCGTCGATCACCACCAAGGGGCGGCTGTCATCCTCGCCATAGATGCGCGGTAATCCGGGCGTGCGCGGCGCGGGCGGGATCGGCACCGACACCGCATAGCTTGCGGGGGCTTGCACGATCCCCATGTTGAAGGGCGGCAGGAAATGTAGCCGCCGTTCGCCCGCCGCGCGCGCAAAGGTTGCATCGTCGACGGTCTGCAGTTCGAGCGTCAGCTCGCGTCCGTCGCGACCGAACACGCCTTCGGTAATGAGAGCCGGGCGCGCAAGGTCGAACACCACGCGCGTGCCGTTGGGGCCGTGTATCCCCTGGCGCACGCCGGACACCGGTCCGCCCGCTGCGATCTTGCCGCCGGGCGTGGCCCCTTGCAGGTCGAGCGCGATGCGCTGCGGTGCCGCCAGCACAAAGCTTGTCGCGTCGGCGATCGGCTGGTCGAACCGTAGGACGATCCGGTCGTGCTGGACCTCGACGCGCTCGACCGACGCCGCCCAACCGGGAGCGCCGAGGAACCAACAGGCCAGCAAGGCGAAAACGAACGACACCCGCGCGTAATGCCGCCGCGACCGCGGCGCGGTAAAGCGAAAAGGCTTTGCAAAAGGGCGGAACGTCGCGCTCATTCGCTTGGACTAGGCCGAAGGCGACAAAACCACCTTTCCGGGCGCGGTTAATTTGGCCGTAGGCATAGAATTGCCGGTCGGGCGGCAAAAACGTGCCGGTTGCTGCGCGCGAGCGGGGGTGCTAGGCATGAAACAGTTCCGGATCGCGGCCTAGTATCGACCGCGGCGAGGGCCACTTGGCCGCCCCTCAAGTTCCCTGGGCGCGGCTTATCCAGGTTGACGTTCGCATGATGTATGTATTCCGCCCCTCGCACCGCCCGGTTTCTACCGGCGGGATCGCGAGCGCGCGGAATGCCCAAGGCCGGAAGGCGGGGCGTGCAGGGCGAGCAGAGGCAGTTTTCGTAACCCACCATGTGTGCGAGCCGGGCGATGTTTTCGCCGGACCGCGCACTTTCATTGATCGCGCGCGGCCAGCGCCACGGCGCGCAGCGCCCTTTGGCTCTGCGCCGCGCGACCGGAGAATAATACATGACCACGCGTATGCTGATCGACGCACGGCACCGGGAGGAAACCCGCGTTGCTGTCGTCAAGGGAAACCGAATCGAAGAGTTTGATTTCGAATCCGCCGAGCGCAAGCAGCTCAAAGGCAATATCTATCTGGCCAAGGTGACGCGCGTCGAGCCGTCGCTGCAGGCGGCGTTCATCGATTACGGTGGCAACCGTCATGGCTTTTTGGCGTTCAGCGAAATCCACCCCGATTATTATCAGATCCCCAAGGAAGACCGCGACGCGCTGTTGCGCGAAGAGGCCGAACATGCAGCGGAAGAAGCTGCATTGCGCGCCCAGCAAGAGGCCGAGGACGACCTCCACGATGACGAGCATGAAGATGACGGGTTCGAACGCGATTCGGCGGCGGATGATGGCTCGACCGAGCGATTCGACGATGATGGCGGCGCGGAACCCGATGTCGAAGTTGTAGCCGAGGGCGAAAGCCGCGGCGGCGAGGGGCGTGGCCGGCGTCGCAAGCGCACCGCATCGGACGACGCCGCCGACGATCTGCGCGAGCGCCGCACCAATTTGCGCCATCGCTACAAGATCCAGGATGTCATTCGTCGTCGTCAGGTGTTGCTCGTTCAGGTCGTCAAGGAAGAGCGCGGCAATAAAGGCGCGGCACTGACCACCTATCTGTCGCTCGCCGGGCGGTACTGCGTGCTGATGCCCAATACGTCGCATGGCGGCGGGATCAGCCGCAAAATTTCGAATGCGGGCGACCGCAAGCGGCTGAAGTCGATCATGGCCGACATGAAGCTGCCCCCCTCGATGGGCTGCATCGTGCGCACCGCCGGGCTGCAGCGCACCCGCGTCGAGATCAAGCGCGACTTCGATTATCTGGCGCGGCTGTGGGACGGGATTCGCGAGACGACGCTGTCGTCCTCGGCACCGGCGCTCGTCTATGGTGACAGCGACCTGATGAAGCGCGCGATCCGCGACATCTACAATCGCGACATCGACGAAGTGATCGTCGAGGGCGAGGAAGGCTATCGCCACGCCAAGGACTTCATGAAGCTGCTGATGCCGAGCCATGCGCGCAAGGTGAAGCATTACAGCGACCCCGTGCCGCTGTTCCAGCGTGCGGGCGTCGAGGAGCAATTGTCGGCGATGTACCACCCGGTGGTGCAGCTCAAATCGGGCGGGTATCTGGTCATCAACCCGACCGAAGCCTTGGTGTCGATCGACATCAACTCAGGCCGTTCGACGCGCGAACATTCGATCGAGCAGACCGCGACCGCGACCAATCTCGAAGCCGCAGCCGAAATCGCGCGCCAGTTGCGCTTGCGCGACATGGCCGGGCTGGTCGTGATCGACTTTATCGACATGGACAACGGCTCGAACGTCCGTAAGGTCGAGAAGGCGATGAAGGAAGCGCTCAAGAACGATCGCGCGCGCATCCAGATCGGCCGCATTTCGTCCTTCGGCTTGATGGAAATGAGCCGTCAGCGCTTGCGTACCGGCGTACTCGAAGCCTCGACCCGACCGTGCCCGCATTGCGAGGGGACGGGCTTCGTCCGCACCGCCTCGTCGTCGGGTCTGTCGGCATTGCGCCTGCTGGAAGATGAAGCCGCACAGGGGCGCGGGTCGCAGCTTCTGCTCCGCGCCAGCCAGGAAGCGGCTTTCTACCTGCTCAACCGCAAGCGTGCGGAACTGGCCGAGATCGAGGAACGCTATGGCGTAATGATCGAAGTCGCACCCGATGGCGAGCAGGAAGGTGCGCGCATGTCGGTCGAGGTTTCGGGGCCGCCGCCGGCTTACACGCCGCGCTTCGAAGCGCCGATCCAGGAAATCGAGGAAGAGTTCGTCGAGGACGAGATCGAAGACGAAATCGAGGACGAGGTCGAGGAAGAGGAGCAGCCGCGCGCTGCCCGAGAACCGCGCGAGCGCGGCGAACGGCCCGAGCGTAGCGAGGAGGATGGCGGCTCGCGTCGTCGTCGGCGCCGTCGCGGTCGTCGCGGTCGCAACCGGCCTGAGGGTGAGGGGGCCGCGGAGGGCGAAACCGTCGTTGACGGCGGTGGCGATGAGGAAGCGCCGGAGCAGGATGCCGAGCGCGAAGACGCCGAAGCCCCGGTTGCGGCTTCGTCCGAAGAGGGTGAGGCGAGCGAAGGCGGGCGTCGCCGTCGTGGCCGTCGCGGTCGCCGTGGCGGTCGTCGCAGCGAGGGCGAGCAGGCGGTCGTGGAAGCCACTGATGGCGAAGCTCCGGTAGCCGAGGCAGCAGTGGTCGAAGCCGAACCGGTTGCGGTCGAAACCGAAGCCGAGCCTGAGGTCGAGGCACCCAAGAAGGGGCGCCGTCGTCCGCGCGCCCGCGATGCCGCGCCAAAGGCCGCTTCGGTGGCTGAAGCCGCAGCAGTCGAGGCCGAACCGGCTGTCGAACCCGTAAGCGATGCCGAGCCTGCCGCGAAGCCGAAGCGCGCCCGGCGCGCCAAGGCGGTGGAAGCGGTCGATGCGGCGGTGGAGGTCGCACCCGTTGCGGAAGCTGCGGTGGAGGATGCGCCCAAGCCCAAGGCAAAGCGCACTCGCAAGCCCAAGGCGGCAGCCGTAGAAGCGGCTGAAGTCGAAACGGCTCCGGTGAAAGCAGCCCCGGTAGCGCAGAACGAGGCACCAGAGGCCGAACCTGCAACGCCAGAACCCGCCGTGCTGGCGAACGAAACCTCGCCCGCAGCCGCAGCGAGCGACACCGCACCGCGCGCGATCGATCCCGATCCGGGCGAAGCCGGCAGCCCGCGTCGCGGCTGGTGGCAGCGCACCTTCGGGGCGTAAGATAGTGATCGGCCCCTCGTTTCTAGGCGAGGGGCCGGTTGGTTTGCCTTACCGCTCCGCCGTTTCACCGCACCGCAAGCCCGGTTGCCCCGGCTGGGAAACTCGGCGATAGGTTGGGCATGAAGCGGCTCTTCGCGGGACTCGCGGCCTCCCTCCTGATCTGGGCGCAGCCGGCTGCGGCGCAGTCGATTCTGCGCGATGCCGAAACCGAAGCGATGTTCAACGACATGTCGCGACCGCTGATCCTGGCGGCGGGCCTATCGCCCAATAATGTGCGGGTCGTGCTGATCAACGACGATTCGATCAACGCCTTCACCGCCGGCGGGCAGACGGTTTACATCAATTCGGGGCTAATTCAGGCGGCGGACAACGCCAATCAGGTGCAGGGCGTTATCGCGCATGAGCTGGGCCATGTCGCCGATGGCCATGTCGTGTTGCAGGACGCTGGGGCGCGTCCGGCGCTTGGGATTTCGATTCTCAGCTTGGTGATTGGTGTCGCGGCGATTGCGGCGGGCGCACCCGAAGCTGGCGCGGGCATCCTCTCGGCGGGTACGACGGCGGCACAGGGAAAATTTCTTGCTTTCTCGCGCGTGCAGGAATCGACTGCGGATGCGACGGGTGCCAAATTTTTGCGCGAATCCGGCATTAGCGGCAGGGGCCTGCTCAGCTTCTTCAAGAAGCTGGCCAATGAAGAATATGCCTATGGATTGAAGAATATCGATCCGTTCGCGCAGAGCCATCCGCTGTCGGGCGAGCGCATCGCCAATTTGACCGCCGACGTGACGTCGTCCCCCTTCTACAACGCGAGGCCCGACCCTGCGCTGGAGGATCGGTTCAAGCGCGTGAAGGCCAAATTGCTGGGTTATGTCGCCGACCCCAAAACGACGCTCAACGTGTATCCGGAGGAAGACCAGAGCGTGTACGCGCATTATGCACGGGCCTATGCCTGGCATAAGTCGGGTTATCCCGAAAAGGCTGATGCCGAGGCGGCAGCCTTGCTGAAAGCGGCACCGCACGACCCCTATTTCCTGGAAATCCAGGGCCAGATCCTGCTCGAGGCGGGCAAGCCCCGGCAGGCACTGGCTCCGTTGCGCGAGGCAACCGACCTGTCGCGCAACGCCCCGTTGATCGCGACCACCTTCGGCCACGCGCTGATCGCGACCGAGGACAAAGCGAACTACCCCGAGGCGATCAAGGTGCTGCGCCAGGCGGTGGCGCGCGACGATGACAATCCCTTTGCCTGGTATCAATTGGGCACGGTCTATGAAGCCTCGGGCGACCAGCCGCGTGCCTTGCTGGCCAGTGCCGAACAAGCGAGCTTGATTGGCGATCAACGCAATGCTGCTTATAGAGCGCGCGGCGCAATGCAGGGATTGCCACCCAACAGTATCGACTGGATTCGCGCGCAGGACATTGCCCTGTCGGCGCAGAACGACATCGACGACAACCCCAAGAAATATAAGAAGCGACGCTGATGCGCCTGAACTGGACTGTTTTTGCAACCGCGCTGATCGCGGCGCTTTTGGGCGCGGCGGCGTTTGCCGGGATCGAGCGCCTCGTACCGGGCACGGGCGGGGAGCGTGCGCGCGTCGAAGGCGTGGTGCGCGATTATGTGCTGTCGCACCCCGAGATCATTCCGCAAGCGCTCGACCGGTTGCGCGACCAAGCCCATGCCGAGACGATCGCGAGCAACCGCGATGCGATCCTGAAGCCATTCGGCAGTGCCTGGGCGGGCAATCCGGCGGCGGATGTCACCCTGGTCGAATATTTCGATTATAATTGCGGCTATTGCCGCAACAGCTTGCCCGCGATCGCGGCCTTGCTGAAAAAAGACCCCAAGATCCGCATCGTCTATCGCGATTTCCCGATCCTGGCGGAGAGCAGCGTCGATGCCGCGCGGATGAGCCTGGCCGCCGCAGACCAGGGCAAGTTCCAGCAATTCCACGATGCGCTCTATGCCGGTGGGCAAGTGTCGGCGCAGACGATCGCGGCGGCGGCGAAGGCCGCTGGCGTCGATCAGGCGCGCGCGGCGGCCTTTGCCCCCAAGGCGGACGCCGAAATCGCGCAAAATCAAACGATCGCGCGCGCGCTCGGGCTAACGGGCACGCCAAGCTGGGTGATCGGCAGCAAGGTCGTCTCGTCCGCCTTGCCGTTGGAGGAATTGCAGAAAGCGGTCGCCGAGGCGCGCGCCGCGAAATAACCGCCTGCCGCTTGTTGCAACGCAACCGGCCCCCTACCTAGCGCGCAGGAACGGGGGCTTCATGGACGTTGTTTTATCGGTTGCCGGGGTCTCGAAGGTCTATGCCTCGGGCCAGCGCGCGCTCGATCCGGTCAGTCTCGACATTCGGCGCGGCGAAATCTTCGCGCTGCTCGGGCCCAATGGCGCGGGCAAGACTACGCTGATCTCGATCATCTGCGGTATCGTCACGCCCTCCACCGGCACGGTGACCGTGCTTGGCCACGACGCGCAGAAGGATTTCCGCAGTGCGCGCCGCGCGATCGGGCTGGTGCCGCAGGAATTGTCGGTCGACATGTTCGAAACGGTGCTTGCCACCGTCAAGTTCAGCCGTCGCCTGTTCGGTCGCGCGCCCGACAATGCCTATGTCGAGCAAGTGCTGCGCGACCTGTCGCTATGGGACAAGCGCGACGCCAAGATCCGCGAACTGTCGGGCGGCATGAAGCGCCGCGTGCTGATCGCCAAGGCGCTGGCCCATGAACCCGATATCCTGTTTCTCGATGAGCCTACCGCCGGGGTCGATGTCGCGTTGCGGCGCGACATGTGGAAGCTCGTTCACCGCCTGCGCGCCAAGGGCACCACAATCATCCTGACCACGCACTATATCGAGGAGGCCGAGGAAATGGCCGACCGTGTCGGGGTGATCGACAAGGGCCGTATCATCCTGGTCGAGGACAAGGCCGCGCTGATGAAGAAGCTCGGCAAGCGCCGCATGGCGATTACGCTGCAAACCCCGATGGGGACGGTGCCATCGGATCTGGCTGGGTGGCCGGTGGCGCTGGAGGATGAGGGCAAGACGCTGGTTTATACCTTCGATTCCGAGAATGAGCATATCCCGATCCTGCTCGCCAAGCTGGGCGAGCTTGGCATCGGGTATAGCGACCTTGAAACGCACAAGAGCTCGCTCGAGGACATTTTCGTCGATCTCGTCGAGCGGAAGGACGCGGCATGAGGTTTCCGCATCGTTCTCCCGCGAAGGCGGGAGTCCAGGGCAACATGGCCTGCGCTGCGTGGCTCTGGCCCCCCGCTTTCGCGGGGGAACAGGCAGACAATGAAGGGCTCGCGCGCCAATGACCACGCACACCGCTACCAAAGCCCCCGCGATAAACTTCCACGGCATCTGGGCGATCTACCGCTTTGAAATGGCGCGCGCGCTGCGCACCTTGTGGCAGAGCCTGGTCACCCCGGTCATCACAACCTCGCTCTATTTCGTGGTGTTCGGCGGCGCGATTGGTTCCAAGATCAGCACCGTCGGGGGTGTCGGCTATGGCAGCTTCATCGTACCCGGCCTCGTCATGCTGTCGCTGCTGACGCAAAGCATCTCGAACGCCTCGATCGGCATCTATTTTCCGAAATTTACCGGCACGGTGTTCGAGCTGCTCTCGGCTCCGGTGTCGGCGATGGAGATGGTGGTCGGCTATGTCGGCGCGGCGGCGACCAAGTCGATCGTGCTCGGGCTTATCATCCTGGCGACGGCGGCGTTGTTCGTGCCGCTCCAGATCGTCCACCCCTTTGCGATGCTCGCCTTTTTGGTGCTGACCAGCGTGGCGTTCAGCCTGTTCGGCTTCATTATCGGGGTGTGGGCCAAGGGGTTCGAACAGCTATCGTTCGTGCCCGCCTTGCTCATTACCCCGCTCACCTTCCTCGGCGGGGCGTTCTACTCGATCGACATGCTGCCGCAGCCGTGGCGCACCGTCAGCCTGTTCAACCCGGTCGTGTATCTGGTCAGCGGCTTTCGCTGGGCGTTCTTCGACAAGGGGGACGTTTCGGTCGGGCTGAGTCTGGGCGTGACGGCGACGTTTTTGGTCGCCTGTCTCGCGGTGATCTCCTGGATCTTCAAGACCGGCTGGCGGATGAAGAACTGATCGACCTCGCCACCGGCGGAAGCGGGATTACCGCATCACCGGCAGCACGATTTTCGATCCCGCGCACACTTGCTGCGTCGCCTTGATGAAATCGGCGGGTTTGGCGCGGGCGATGTTGGGGACGAAGCTTTGCGGGTTGCGGTCGATCACCGGAAACCAGCTCGATTGCACCTGCACCATGATGCGGTGGCCCTTCACGAAGACATGGTCGTGTTCGCGCAAGGGCACGTCCCAGCGGGTGACCTTGTTCGGCACTAGCGGTTGGGGCGCGGTGTCGCTGGCGAGGAAGCGGCCGCGGCGCACGTCCATTGCGATCGGCAATTGGTAGCCGTTCAGTGACTTGGCATAGTCACCCGGCTTCGGCCGTTCGGGCGCCTCCACTGCATCTTCGGGATAAACGTCGATCAGCTTGACGACGAAATCGCTGTCGGTGCCGCTGGTCGCGGCGGCGAGTTCGGCGAGGACGCCGCCGGTTACGGTGAGATCGGCATCGAGCGGGGCGCTGGTGTAGCTCAGTACGTCGGGGCGCCCCTGCAGGAAGCGCTGGTCGGCGGCTTCCCACCACGACCAATCGGGCGAAAGATAAGTGCCCGACATCGGGCGCGGGCGGAACGGCACGGGGTTGGCCGGGTCCGACACATAATCGCGGCAGCCTTCGCTGGCGGCGGGCGCGGTGAAGGAGAGCGAGCCATCGGCATGGAGATAGAGGTCGGTCGCCTTCGCGCCCGCGACTGGCCAGGCGCTATAATTCTTCCACGTCCAGCTACCGCTTTGGAAGCTCTTGATTCCGCCGGTCGGGCGAGGGCCGGTGCCGTGCAGCCAATAGGCAAAGAACGGCGCCTGGATTTGTTCCTGGAATTGCGGGCCGCTTGGCACGCCATAGGGGATGGGGCCCAGCGCGTCGGTCGGGCGCTGCCACCAGCCATGCGCCCACGGCCCCGCCACCATCGTCGCCAGATGATCGGGGTCGTTCTGTGCCTGCTTGAAGTAAATCTGCCAGGAGCCCCACGGGTCTTCCTGATCCCAATAGCCCGCGACGTTGAGCGTCGGCACCGTCGTCTTGCCGAGTTTGTCGCTCCAGCGCTGGTCGGTGTAGAAGCGGTCGTGATTGGGATGGTCGAGCAGTGCGGTGAACATCGGCACCTTGCCCTTGAACACTTGTTGGTCGATCTGCTCGACCGGGCCCTTGCTCAGGAACCAGTCATAGGTGTCGTAGCGGTCATAGTGAAAGTCGGTGTCCTTGGTCTTGTCGAGCTGCAGCAGCGCCAGCCAGTCGGTCGCATAGCTGAGGCGGAGCGCGCCGCCCCGGTGGAGATCGTCGGACTTCCAATAATCGATCCACGCCGCTTGCGGGCTGACTGCCTTGAGCGCGGGGTGCGGGCCGATCAGCGCGACGGCGGCGGCGAAGCCCGGATAGGACACGCCCCACATACCGACCTTGCCGGTATTGTCCTTCACATGCTTCACCAGCCAGTCGATGCTGTCATAGGCATCGGTCGATTCATCGGTGATCTTGGGCTTATCCGGATGAACTGCGGTCGACAGCGTGAACACGCCGTCCGATTTGAAGCGCCCGCGCATCGACTGGAAGACGTAGATATAGCCGTCCTTGTCGAGCGAGACCTGGTTGCCGGGCACCTTGGCCGGGGCGGCATCGGGGACGCCATAAGGGGTCCGCTGGAACAGGATCGGCAACGGGCCGGTTTTGTCACGCGGGCGCAGGATGACGGTTTGCAGCCGTGCGCCATCGCGCATCGGGATCATCACTTCTTCGAAGGTATAGGGGGATTGCGCCTGCGCCGTGGGGGTGGGGGCGGCTTGCGGGCGCGCGACGAGCGCAACCGGGAGCAGCGCGGCGCTGGCCGCGAGCAGAATTTTCAGTGTTTGCATAACGCCCCCAACTAAACCCGTCACCCCGGCCTTGTGGCGGGGTCCACGGTGCCGCGAATCTCTACGTTCGGAATGTGCGGCACGGTGGATGCCGGGACAAGCCCGGCATGACGGATTTTGCGAGGTGACGGGATCGGAAATCAGATGCGGTGTTCACCCTTGACCCAGCGCACCGTGCCCGAACTGGCGCGCATCACCACGCTTTCGGTGGTCATCACGTGGCCCTTGCGCTTGACCCCGGCGAGCAGCGACCCGTCGGTAACGCCCGTTGCCGCGAAGATGCAGTCGCCGCGTGCCAGCTCGGTCAAATCATATTGCTTGTCGAGATCGGTCACGCCCCATTTGGCGGCGCGCGCGCGCTCGTCATCGTTGCGGAACAGCAATCGGCCCTTGAACTGCCCGCCGACGCAGCGAAGGGCGGCTGCCGCCAGCACGCCCTCCGGCGCGCCGCCCGCACCCATATAGATGTCGATCGTCGTGTCGGGGTTGGTGGTCGCGATCACACCCGCCACATCGCCATCGCCGATCAGCATGATGCCGCAGCCCACTTCGCGCAGTTCCGCGATCAGTTTCTGGTGGCGCGGGCGATCGAGCACGCAGGCGATGATCTCGCGCGGTTCCACGCCCTTGGCGGCGGCGAGCGCGCGGACATTTTCGGTCGGCGATTTGTCGAGATCGATAATGCCTTCAGGATAGCCCGGGCCGCACGCAATCTTGTCCATATAGACGTCGGGGGCGTTGAGCAGGCCGCCTTCCTCGGCAATCGCCAGCACCGCCAGGCTGTTGGGGCCGGCGGTCGCGCAAATCGTGGTCCCTTCGAGCGGATCGAGCGCGATGTCGATCTTGGGGCCCTTGCCGATCGCCGAGCCTACTTTCTCGCCGATGAACAGCATCGGCGCTTCGTCGCGCTCGCCCTCGCCGATCACCACGGTGCCGTCCATATACAGCTCGTTGAGTGCGGCGCGCATTGCCTCGACTGCGGCGGCATCCGCCGCCTTTTCGTCCCCCCGCCCGGTCAGCGTGGACGCAGCGATTGCGGCGGCCTCGGTAACGCGAACCATTTCAAGCACGAGCACGCGGTCGAGCGTCTTGGAGCGGGTGGTGGTCATCGGGAATCCTCTTGTCGTTTGCGTGGCGGTTAGCAGAGCCTTTGCGTGTGTCGAGCCGGATTCCCCCTCCCGCTTGCGGGAGGGGAGAAGGTTAGTCCCGCAGCAGTTCGTTGATGCTGGTCTTGCTGCGCGTTTGCGCGTCGACGCGCTTGACGATGACCGCACAGTAAAGCGCGGGCTTGCCGTCGCCGCCGCCCATGCTGCCGGGTACGACCACCGCATAAGGCGGCACTTCGCCGCGAAACACTTCGCCGGTCGCGCGATCGACGATCTTGGTCGAGGCCCCGAGATAGACGCCCATCGACAGCACCGCGCCTTCACCAACGCGAACACCCTCGGCGACTTCGGCGCGCGCGCCGATAAAGGCACCGTCGCCGATAATGACCGGATCGGCCTGCAGCGGCTCGAGCACCCCGCCGATCCCGGCACCGCCCGACAGATGCACGTTCTTGCCGATTTGCGCGCACGACCCGACCGTCGCCCAGGTGTCGACCATCGTGCCTTCGCCGACGTAAGCGCCGATATTGACGAAGCTCGGCATTAGGATCGCGCCCTTGCCGATGAAGCTGCCGCGCCGTGCGACCGCACCCGACACCACGCGGAAGCCGCCCGCGCGGAACTCGGCCTCGCCCCAGCCGGCGAATTTGGAGGGCACCTTGTCGAACGCGGGCGCACCGCCAGCGCCGCCCTCGACCAGGCTATTGTCGTTGAGGCGGAAGGAGAGGAGCACCGCTTTCTTTAGCCACTGATTGACCTTCCAGCCCGCGCCATCGGGCTCGGCGACGCGGACCGTGCCTGCGCCTAACTGGTCGAGCGCCGTCTCGACCGCGTCGCGCACCGCTCCGCTGGTGCCAAACCCGATCGTGTCGCGCGCGTCCCACGCGGCTTCGATCGTGTGCTGTAGATCGCTCATGCTTCCCCCATATGGTCGTGGAGCCACGCCGTCACATCGGCGCAGGTAAAATCGATATAGCTGCGGTCTTCGCCCGGCCCCTGTTCGGAGCCATTGTCGACCCACACCGTCGTCATGCCGATTGCCTTGGCGGGCGCGAGGTTGCGCGCCATGTCTTCAAAGAAGATCGCCTCAGCGGGCACGATGTCGAACGCCGCGCACAGCCCGGCATAGGCCGAGGCTTGCGGCTTGGGCAGCAAGTCCATCGCATGGATGTCGTGGATCGCCTCGAAACTTTCGCCGAGGCCCAGCCGCCCGAGCACGCGCGTGGCATACGGCGTGTCGGCATTGGTGAAGACGATCTTGCGCCCCGGCAGCCGCGCGATGGCAGCGGCAAGCGGGGCATTTTCTTCGAGCACGTCCATTTCGATGTCGTGGACGAAATCGAGAAAGGCGTGCGGATCGACGTCGTGTTCGGCCATCAGCCCGGCAAGCGTGGTGCCGTGGCCGTGAAAATAGCCCTTCTGGATGCGGCGCGCCTCGACCAGATCGACCGAGAATTTGTCGGCGATATAGGCGCCCATCCTGGCGTCGATCTGGTCGAACAGCCGCACGCTCGCCGGATAGAGCGTATTGTCCAGATCGAAGATCCAGGTGCGGAGATGGGTGAGACGGGGGTCCATGTCGCGCAGGCTCTAAGCGGGGAGGGCGAGGGGGGCAAGGCGTGTGGGGATTCCGGTCTTCTTATCCTCACTTCCCCGGCGAAGGCCGGGGCCCAGTCGCGACCGGTGGATTGTGCGGCGGTATGCGTCATTAATCCCGTTCTACTCCTGGGCCCCAGCCTTCGCCGGGGAAGAAAGGGGAAGGGGGTGGCGCGCGCGCAATCGCCTCCCCACATCCCTCTTATGACCCACTATTCCCTGCTCGATCTCGTCCCCGTCATCGAAGGCGGCAGTGTGGCGCAAGCCCTGGCCAATGCGGCTGACATTGCCGCGCATGTCGAACGGCTCGGTTTCACGCGCTATTGGACCGCCGAGCATCACGGCATGACCGGCATCGCCAGCGCCGCGACATCGGTGGTGCTGGCGCATATCGGCAATGCGACCTCCACGATCCGCATCGGCGCGGGCGGGATCATGCTGCCCAACCATGCGCCGCTCGCCATTGCCGAACAGTTCGGCACGCTCGATGCGCTGTTTCCGGGGCGGATCGACCTGGGGCTCGGTCGTGCGCCGGGATCGGACCAGATCGTCGCGCGCGCGATGCGCCGCAACCTCGACAGCGACGCCAATGCCTTTCCGCAGGATGTGGTGGAACTGCAAAGCTATTTCGCCGATGATGGCCAGACCGGCATTCGCGCCACGCCCGGCGCGGGGGCCGCTGTCGCGCTGTGGATTTTGGGGTCGAGCACGTTCGGCGCGCAACTCGCAGCGATGCTGGGCTTGCCCTATGCCTTTGCCTCGCACTTCGCGCCCGATGCGCTGATGGCGGCGATCGACCTTTATCGCCGCACCTTCCGGCCGTCCGCAGCGCTGGCCAAGCCCTATGTGATGGCGGGCTTCAACGTGTTCGCCGCCGACACCGATGACGAAGCGGAATTGCTGGCGAGTTCGCAGCAACAGGCGTTCGTTGCCTTGCGCACCGGCAACCCGCGACAATTGCCGCCGCCGGTGGCGGGTTACCGAGCGAGCCTGGGCGCGCAGGGCGCGGCGATCCTCGACCATGTGCTGTCGTGCTCGGCGGTGGGCGGCCCGGCCAAGGTCGCACGCGAGATCGCCGCGTTCGTCGCGCGCACCGGGGTGGACGAACTGATGATCGCAAGCGCGATCTACGACCATGAAGCACGCAAGCGTAGCCTGGAGATTACGGCGCAGGCGATGCGCGAGCTGGCGCTGGCGGCGTAGGCTCAGAATCCTGCTACAATCGACGCCGATCCTGAACCTAGCCGAGGAAATCGCGCGGTATTTGCCTGGCACCGAAGCGCACGATGCGCACGTAGAGCCGGTTGTTGGGGAAGACGTGATCAAAATTTAGCATACGATGATGTTGATATACTTTGGATCGGCTGCGGCAATTTGCTGGATGATGCCGTCACGCGTGACCAGTGAGAGTTTGCGCACCCGGGCCGTCGCCATCAAAAAGCAGTCGCCAGGGTCCCGGTGCCCTGTCGCGATGACCACTTGTGCCGCTTCGCATGAAATGCGCTGTTTGATCGGAATGACCTTCGCTTCCGTGGCGGCCACCGCGTCCCGAAACCACCGCGCGGGAGCCTCGTCCCCCAAATGGGGGCGACCCGCGACCCGATTTTTCTGCGTGGCGATCGACAGTTCCCAAGACGTGATGGGCGAAACGAACAGCGTTCCCGCTTCCTGATTTTCACCAATGGCGACCAACGTCTGTTCGGTCAGTGCTTCTTCACCACTGACAAGCCAAAATAGCGCATGCGTGTCGAGGAGTATCCCCGACAAGATCAGCGCTTGGCTTCGGTTCGATCAGTTGCGGGGCGGGTGGGCGACCATTTCCCGCCCGAAGCCGGAACGGAAATGGGCTTTGTGAGATCGACCTTTTTGCTGATCGTCATTTTGCCCTTGAGCGCGCCAGCACCCTTGACGGTTACGAACCGGCCAGACCGGGAATCCCGCACCATAGTGATGGGCGTGCTGGAGGAGGCCTTTGACATGCGCCCTATATAGCGAATCGTATGCGATTCGTCATCTTCAATTCGCCGCTGGAAGCCTCAGTCGCACCAACAACCCGCCGAGATCTTCGCTCTCTTCCAGCGACACCGTGCCCTCGTAAATCTCCGCCACGTCGCGGACGATCGCCATGCCGAGGCCGGTGCCGGGCTTGCCCGAATCGAGCCGCACGCCGCGATCGAAGATGCGGATGCGTTGTTCCTCGGGGATGCCGACGCCGTCATCCTCGATCAGGAATTCGACGAAGCCCGAATGCTTCGACACGGTGACGAACACGCTGCCGCCGCCATATTTTGCGGCATTCTCGATCAGATTGCCGAGCATTTCGTCGAGGTCCTGCCGCTCGACATGGACTTGCAAATCCTTGGGACCGGAGGTGTCGATGCGGACGTGGCGATAGAGCACGCCGACCGCGCGCTCGACCGATTCAAGGCTGGGCCACACGTCCGCCCGGCTATGCGCGGAGCCCCGCCTGCCAACCGCGCGCGCGCGCGCGAGGTGGTGGTCGACCTGGCGGCGCATCGTGCGCGCCTCGCGCACCACCGTCTCGCCTAGATCGTCGGCCTGGGCGGTGGCGGCGTTCATGATGACGGTGAGCGGCGTCTTCAGCGCGTGCGCCAGATTGCCGGCGTGGCGGCGCGCTTCCTCGGCCTGGCGTTCGTTATGCGCGATCAGGCCGTTCAATTCCTCGACCATCGGCGCGACTTCGATCGGCATCGGTCGTTCGATCTGGCGCGATTTGCCCGCGCGCATCCGGGCGATTTCCTCGCGCACCTTGCGCAGCGGCCACAGCCCGTAAAAGGTCTGGAGCGCGGCCATTGCGATTAGGCCGAAGCCGAGCAGCGCGAAGCTGCGCACCAGCGTCTTGCGCAACACCTTGATCTGCGCGTCTAACCCCTCGCGATTCTGCGCGACCTGGAAGCGCCAGCGCACCTTGGAGCCGGGCAGCGTCGCGTCGCGCTCGACAATGCGCAGCCGCTCGGGATTTTCCGTGCTGGGATCGACGAACTGGTCGCTGTCATAGGCATGGATGCCGAGATCGTTATGCTTCCCGCCATAAGCGAGGTGGCGGTCCCATAAGGAGCGCGACGGATAGGGCTCCTGCCCCGGCGCGCTGATCTGGTAATAGAGGCCCGAATTGGGTTCGAGGAAGCGCTGATCGGCAAGTTCGCGATTGTTGAACACTTCGCCTTGTGGCCCGATTTCCGCCGAAACGATCAGCGCGTTCAGCACATATTCGAGCTGATCGTCGAAATTCTGGGTGATCGCGGTGGTCAGCACGCGATCGAGCGCGAAGCCGCCGCCGGTCAGCAACAACAAAATCCAGCCCGCCGCGATCAGGATCATGCGACGGCTGAGCGATCCGGTCGTGCGCGTCGGGATCGTCGCCCGCGGCTCGGTGTCGAGTGGTGGCAGCGGCGCGGGGACAGGCTCGTACGCCACCGCGCTTTCGCTCGCCGGGACGGCGACGCCCTCCGTGCCCGGCGCGTCAGCCATTATGCATCCGGATCTTCAAGGCTGTAGCCAAGGCCGCGGATCGTAGTGATGACGTCCTGCCCGAGCTTTTTGCGGATGCGGGTGACGAACACTTCGATCGTGTTCGAATCGCGGTCGAAATCCTGATCGTAAATATGCTCGATCAGCTCGGTGCGGCTGACCACCTTGCCCTTGTGGTGGAGCAGGTAGCTCAGCAACTTATATTCCTGCGCGGTCATCTTGACCGGCTCGCCCGCCAGCGTGACCTTGCCGCTCCGCGTGTCGAGCCGCACATCGCCTGCGGTCAGTTCCGACGAGGCATTGCCCGAAGCGCGGCGGATGAGCGCGCGCAGGCGGGCAATCAATTCCTCCGACTGGAACGGCTTGGCGACATAATCATCGGCCCCGGCGTCGAGCCCGGCGACCTTGTCCGACCAGCTATCGCGCGCCGTCAGCACCAAAACCGGCGCGGTGCGCCCTTCCTTGCGCCAGCGGTCGAGCACGGTGAGGCCGTCGATTTCAGGGAGGCCGAGATCGAGGATGATCGCGTCATAATTCTCGGTCGAGCCCATGAAATGCCCTTCCTCGCCATCGGTGGCGAGATCGATCGCATAACCGGCACCTTCCAGCGTCGCCTTCAATTGCTGGCCGAGATTGGGTTCGTCCTCGACGATCAGAACACGCATGAAAGTTCCCCTTGAACGGCGTTGGCCGCGATCAGTTGCTGGTGCGGCCGAGAATCTGGCCGGAACGCCCGTCCACCTCGACCCAGATGACGGTTCCATCGCGCAGGAACTTGAGCGTGTAAATCCCGCGATCGGGTTCGAAATCGAAGCCGAGATACTGGCTGCCGCGCATCGTCGGCAACACGCGCCCCTCGATTTCGCGCAGGGGCAGAATGCGGCCTTCCTGGCGCGCGCGCCACGCCTCGCGCTGATCGCCGCGCTGGAGTTGCGCGCCGTCGGCCGGCAGCGGTGCCGTCGCGGTGGCCAGTTCAAACAGCATGGGGAGAAACATCGTCATGGGATTGGCATAGGGAGGGAGCGTTGAACAGCCTGTGAATGAGCGGGGCGGGGGTTGGCTATGCCCGACGGACTCGCCTGAGGCCGGGCGGCAGGTTGGGTCAAGCGAATCTGGCCGACGATACGGGGTTTATCTCCGTGTCGGCGCGTTTGGGGTATAGGTGCGCCGTGGCAAAGCCACGTCGTCGGACCTCGCTGGAGCGAGGCCGGCCGAGCGTGCGCTTTAGCCTCGATTTAGCTGCGCTAAATCGTTAGGCGCACACGCTATGGCTGCACCAATTCTTGCGTATGAAAATCTCGGCGTCATTCAAGGCTCGGGCTGGTTGTTCCGTGGGCTCGATATTCATATCGGGCCGCGTGACCGGCTGGCGCTGATCGGGCGTAATGGCGCGGGCAAGACGACCTTGCTCAAATTGCTCGGCGGCAAGATCGATTCGGACGAGGGCCGCCGCACGATCGTGCCCGGCACGCGCGTGATCCAGTTGGAGCAGGAACCGGCGATGACGGGCTTTGCGACGCTCGCCGATTATGTGCTGGCGGGCGACGATGCGCCGCAGCGGCATGAGGCGGAGGCGATTGCCGACCAGCTCGGCATCGATCTCTCGCGCGAGGCCGCCAAGGCCTCGGGCGGCGAGCGGCGCCGTGCCGCGATCGTGCGTGCCTTTGCGCAGAACCCCGATGTGTTGCTGCTGGACGAGCCGACCAACCATCTCGACATCGGCGCGATCGAATGGATCGAGGAATGGCTCCAGCGTTTCCGTGGCGCCTTCGTCGTCATCAGCCATGACCGCACCTTCCTGACCAAGCTGACCAAGCAGACGCTGTGGATGGACCGGGGCAATTTGCGGCGCGCCGAAATCGGCTTTGGCGGGTTCGATGCGTGGACCGAGCAAGTCTATGCCGACGAGCAGCGCAATGCCGAGAAGCTCGATGCCAAGCTGAAGCTGGAGGAGCATTGGCTGCTGCGCGGCGTCACCGGGCGGCGCAAGCGCAACCAGGGGCGGCTGACCAAGCTGGTCGAGATGCGCGCCGAACGCGCGGCGATGGTCGGGCCGCAGGGTTCGGCCAACCTCACCATCGGCAGCGATGATGCGCGCTCCAAGGTGGTGATCGACGCCAAGCACATCTCCAAGGCGTTTGGCGACCGCACGATCATCCGCGACCTGTCGCTGCGCGTGACGCGCAAGGATCGCATCGGCATTGTCGGCGCGAATGGCGCGGGCAAATCGACCTTGCTCAAGCTGCTCACCGGCGAGCTGGAGCCCGATAGCGGCACGATCCGCTTCGCCAAGACAATCGAGCGCATCGTGATCGACCAGCAGCGCAGCAAGATGGAACCCGACAAGACGATCCGCGACGTGCTCGCCGATGGCGGCGACTGGATCGAGGTGCAGGGCGTGCGCAAGCATGTCGTCGGCTATTTGAAGGAATTCCTGTTCGAGCCGGGCGTGCTGGATGCCAAGATCGGCACGCTGTCGGGTGGCGAGCGCTCGCGCCTGTTGCTGGCGCGCGAATTCGCCAAGCCATCCAACCTGTTGGTGCTGGACGAGCCGACCAACGATCTCGACCTCGAAACGCTCGATCTGCTGCAGGATGTGATCGGCGATTATGATGGCACGGTGCTGATCGTCAGCCATGACCGCGACTTTCTCGATCGCACGGTGACGATCACGCTCGGGCTCGATGGCTCGGGCACGGTCGATGTCGTGGCGGGCGGCTATGAGGATTGGGAACGTCGCCGCAAGGCCAATGCGCCGACCAAGCGCGGGGCGATCGCCAAGAATGCGACCTCCGCCGCTGCGGCACCGCCGCCGGGCAGCAAGGCCAAGCTGACGTACAAGGACCAGCGCGATTACGAGCTGCTGCCCAAGCGGATCGAGGCGCTTGATGCCGCGATCGCGCGTGACCAGGCGTTGCTGGAAGACCCCGATCTCTACACGCGCGATCCGGCTTTGTTCGAGCGGCTGATGGAAGCGATCGGCCAGGCGCAGGAAGACAAAAACGCGGCGGAATTGCGCTGGCTGGAACTGGCCGAGATGGTTGAGGCGCTGGGGTAGTGCCCGTGCTCCTGCGGAGGCAGGAGCCCAGAGTTATGACGCGCAACGCGAGTGGCCCTGGGTTCCTGCTTTCGCAGGAAAACGCTTACGCCTGATTCAGCGACCGCCCTTCGCGCCCCGCCAGATCGACGATGTAATGCCACGCCACGCGGCCCGAGCGTGCGCCGCGCCGCGTTGCCCAGCCGACCGCATCGACCGGATCGAACGGCAAATCATAGGCGCGCGTATAGCCGGCGACGATGGCGAGATAGCCATCCTGATCGACGACGTGGAAACCGAGGCTCAATCCGAAACGATCGGCGAGCGCCAGCGCATCGTCGGCGGCATCGCGCGGGTTCACGGCGGTGGGTTGGTCGATCATCTCACGCGGGACCAGATGGCGGCGGTTGGAGGTGACGACAAGCCGCGCATTGGCCGGCCGCGCCTCGGCGCCGCCATCGAGCATCGAGCGTAGCGCGCGCCCGTCGGCGGCGGCGTCAAAACCGAGATCGTCGAGAAACAGCAGGAAGGCGCGCGGCACATCAGCGATTTGCGCGAACAAGCCGGGCAGGGTGTCGAGCTGTGCAGTGACGACCTCGATCAGCGCGAGCGCGCCGCCTTCGTGCTGCACCGCGCCGGTTACGGCTTTGACCAGCGCCGATTTTCCGGTTCCGCGCGCCCCCCATAGCAGCACGTCATGCGCCGCCGCCCCGTCCGCCAGATGGCGGGCATTGGCGTGCATCGCCGCCTTTTGCGCCTCGATCCCGTGCAGCCGGTCAAGCGGCAAGGGCCGAAAATCGCGCACTGGCTCCAGCACCGCACCACGCCAGACATAAGCGGGGTGCGCCAGCGGATCGGCGCTGGCGGGCGGCGGCGGGGCCAGCCGTTCGAGCGCGGCGGCGATGCGGAGCAGCGGAGCGTGGTCGGGGTCGGTCATGCGCGTAGTGTTAGCCGCGCGCGCCCTCCGCTTGCAAACGCGGTGCTCGTGGCGGCTTGGCTACTCCCCTCCCTTCCAGGGAGGGGAGGAAGGAGGGCAAACTTACCCCAGCGCCTTGAGCGCCGCTGCGGCTGCGACGCGGTCGCCAAAACCGGGATCGGCGAGCGCCGCGCGGATTTGTGTGGCGGCTTCGGCGGTGCGGTCGAGATCGGCATAGGCCTGCCCCAAATGCCAGCGCAGATCGGCACGACCGGGCGCGATCGACGCCGCTTTTTCCAGCAATTGCAGCGCGGGTTCGCTCTTGCCCTGTTGATACAGCGCCCAGCCATAAGCGTCGCTGGCGGCGGGGTTCATCGGCGCGAGCGCATAGGCGGCCTTGCCATAGACCATGCCGGTGTCGGCATCCCCATCTCCGGTATAGGCATAGGACAATTCGGCCAGCAGCGCGGCATCGCGGTCACCGATGCGCCCGCGCAGTTCCTCCAGCGTGTCGATCGCGGCATCCCAATCCTGCGCCGCGATCTGCCAATGGCCGATCAAGCGCCGTGCCGTGATGTTTTGCGGGTTTTGCGACGCGAACAGCGCGAGGACCTTGCTCGCTTCGGCGCGCCGGTCGGCATGGTCGAGCGCATCGACCACGCGCAACAGGGTCGGTTCGTCAAAGCGCAGGTCGGCGGCATGGCGATAGGCATCGGCGGCGTCACCATAGCGGTTCACCGCCATCAACGTATCGCCAAGCGCGAGATAGGCAGGCGGGGCCCCCGGTGTCAGCCGTACCAGCGCCTGCGCCTTGGCCAGCGCCGCGCCGGTATCCCCCGCCTCGATCAGCCCGCGGATCAGCGCGAGTTGCGCGACCGGTTCCGCGGGTGCGGCGCTGGCGGCGTCGCTGAGTGCAGACAAGCCGTCATCGATGCCGAACGGCGCGGAGCCGGTTGCGCTGGGCATAGCCGAACGATCGAGATATTTCGCGGCCCAATCACGCTCGCCCGTCTGTTCGAACGCGCGCGCGACCAACGCCAGCGTATAGCTGTCGGCATCGGCGCGCAGCGCGACCGGGCGCAACACATCGAGCGCGCCTTGCGGATCGCCCGAGCGCAGCAACGCCGTGCCCAACAGGCGGCGCGCGGTGATGTTGGTCGGCTGTTGTCCAACCAGCCCGCGCCAATCATCGATCGCTTGCTGATAGGCACCGGCTTTATAGGCCAACGTCCCGGACAACAGCCGCGCGCCGGGCATGGCGTTCAGTCGCCCACCGGTGCGCGCGAGCAGCGTGCGGGCGAGATCGTCCTTGCCCGCGCGTGCCGCCAGCACCGCCTGGAGGTACAAGGCTTGCGGGCTGTCCGGTCGCGCGGCCAGGGCCCGGCGCGTTGCCGCCAGCATATCGGTGTAGCGCCCGACATCACCGAGTGTGGCGGCATATTCGATCAACGCAGGATGATAATAAGCGTCATGCCCCAGCGCATTTTCAAACCACGGCAACGCGGCGATCAAGCCATATTGGCCGCGCACCAATTCGCCGCGCAGCGTGATCGCCTCGACATTGTTGGCATCGAGATCGACCGCGCGCTGCGCCGATTCGATTGCGCCCGCAATGTCCCCCGCTTGATATTTGATGCGCCCGAGGTCGGACCAGGCGAAGCTGTCCTTCGGCGCATCGGCGAGCAAGGTGCCGAGCGCGGCTTGTGCGCCTGCGACATCGCCTTGCGCCGCCAGCGCGCGCGCGCCGATGCGGATGGCATAACCGCTATAAGGCGCGCTTGCCTTGGCGGCTTCGGTCAGCGCACGGTTCGCGTCGCCCTGTAGCAACCACGCATGGGCGTAAAGCTGGTGTGCCCGTGCCGGATCGAACCCGGCATCGCGCGCGCGACCAAGCTCACCCTCTGCTGCCACCCCATCGCCAATCGCCAGGAAGCTGCGCGCGAGCATCGCATGGGCGAGGCCCCAGCTTGGATCGGCCTTGATCGCGGCTTGGGCGTGGCTGCGCGCGGCGCTGTAATTGCCCGCCTTCAGCAAGCGCACGCTGAGTGCGAGCTCGGTGCGCGCGGTCGCGGCATCGGCATGGGCCGGGCCAGTCGCCGCGACCGCGATCAGTGCGGCGCTGGTCATCGCGGCGAGGGTGCCGATCGCGATCGAAAGGGATTTACGCATGGAGATCGTAGCTCTTCAGCAAATCGTACAGGGTCGGTCGGCTGACCCCTAGCAGCTTGGCGGTATTCGAAATGTTACCCTCGGCGCGGGCGAGCGCCTGCGCGATCGCCGAGCGATCGGCGCTTTCGCGCGCGGCGCGCAGGTTGAGCGGCAATTCGGCGGCTCCTTCTGCCAGATCGAGATCGGCGGCGGTGACGAGCTTGCCCTCGGCCATGATGACCGCGCGCTTCATGCGGTTTTCCAGCTCGCGGACATTGCCCGGCCAACTCCACGCGGCAATCGCGGCACGCGCATCGGGCGACAGGCCGGTAACGGCGGCGTGCATCGATTTGGCGTAGCTCTTCAGGAAATGCTGCGCCAGCAACACCGCGTCACCGCTGCGTTCCGCCAGCGACGGGATGCGCACGACGATTTCGGCGAGACGGTAATACAGATCTTCGCGAAAGCTGCCGGAGGCAACCATTGCATCGACGTCCTGATGCGTGGCGCAGACGATCCGGGTATCGACGGCAATCGCCTTGCGCCCGCCGATCCGCTCGATCGTGCGTTCCTGCAGGAAGCGGAGCAATTTCACTTGCAGCGGCAGCGGAACGTCGCCGATTTCGTCGAGGAACAGCGTGCCGCCCTGCGCTTGCTCGATCTTGCCTTCGGTGGTTTTGATCGCGCCGGTAAATGCCCCTTTCTCGTGCCCGAACAATTCGCTTTCCAGCAGCGTCTCGGGGATCGCGGCGCAATTGATCGCAACGAACGCGCCACCGTGGCGCGGGCTGCTGTCATGAAGGCCGCGCGCGAGCAATTCCTTGCCCGTTCCGCTCGCGCCGAGCAGCATGACCGAGACATCGGCCCCGGCGACGCGTTCGATCGTGCGGGTGACTTTCAGCATTTCCGGGCTGGCGGTAATCATGCCGCCGAGCGCCGTGCCGGTCGCGCGCGTGGCGAGGCGGCGATTTTCGGCCTCCAGCGCATGGACGTGAAAGGCGCGCGCGACGATCAGGCCGAGCGCATCGATGTCGATCGGTTTGGCGTAAAAGTCCCATGCACCATCGGCAATCGCTTGCAGCGCGCTTTCGCGCGCGCCGTGGCCCGAGGCGACGATTACCTTGGTATCCGGCTTCAACCGCAGGATTTCAGCGAGCGTGGCGAACCCCTCGCTCGTGCCGTCCGGATCGGGCGGCAGGCCGAGGTCGAGCGTCACCACGGCAGGTTCGGCTGCGCGCACCGCATCGAGTGCGGTGGCACGGTCGATCGCGGTCAGCACCTCATACCCCTCATACGCCCAGCGAAGCTGGCGCTGGAGACCGAGATCGTCCTCGACGATCAGGAGCTTGGGCTTGTCGGTCATGCGGCTTGTTCCAACCGGGGGGTGTCTGCCGCGGGCAGAATAACGCGGAAGGTGGTTCCGACGCCTTCGTGGCTTTCAACCAGGACGCTGCCCCCCATCGCTTCGGCCAGTTGTTTGGCCTCAAAAGCGCCGATGCCGAAGCCGCCGCGCTTGGTCGAGACGAAGGGCTTGAACAATTGATCGCGCACGAAGGCGGGGCTCATGCCGCTACCGTGGTCGATCACCGTCAGCGCCACCGTAGCTTCCGTCGCGGACGCCGCGATGGTGACGGGTTCGGTCGGCGGGCTTGCGTCGATCGCGTTCTGGACGAGATGGCCGAGCAATTGTTCGACCCGCGCCGGATCGGCTTGCGCGAACAGGCCCTGTGGGCCGATCACCACAACCGGATGCTGGACGCGCTTGCCGCGCGCGACGGTTTCGGCCAGCGGCAGCAGCTCAACCGGGCGCAGCACCTCGGCGCGCGCGCGGTGTTGCTGCGATAATCGGGCGAGCAAATCGTTCATGCGCGCGGCTGAATCCTGCAACGTGGCGACCATGTCGACGCGAAAGTCGGGATTGTCGGCATGGCGTTCGGCATTGCGCGCGACCAGCGTCAACTGGCTGACCAGATTCTTGATATCATGCAGGATGAAGGCGAAGCGCCGGTTGAACTCATCGAAACGCTCGGCTTCCGCCAGCGCCTCCTGCGCGCGCGCTTCGGCGAGATAGCTCGCCACTTGCCGCCCGGCGATGCGCAACAAATCGAAATCTTCCCAGTCGAGCGCACGGTCCAGCGGCGGGCGCGCCAGCACGATCGCTCCTTGCAAACGATCGAGATGGGTCAGCGGCACCACCGCCCAGGCATCGCAATCGAGCATCCACATCGGGATGCTCGCGGCTTCGACCGGGTCGGCGGTTTCACCGCGCACGGTATCCAGCTCGACGATTCGGCCGCTACCCGACAAATGGGCGACCAGTCGCGCATCGGCGGTGCCGGTGGCGGCATCCCAATGCCATCCGGCCCCAACCCCGAGCCCATCGCCTTCCGGCACCAGCAAGAGGCCTGCGGGCGAATCGGTCAAGTCGGCGACCGCCTTGACGATACGCTGGTCGAGCGGGGCCGCACCGTCCGGTTTGCCGAGCGTATCGGTAAAGCGCACCCATTCCGCCCGATAATCGTACCGGTGGCGGAAGAAGTGTTTGGACACCTTCACCTTGGCCCAGGCGCGCAACCAGGGGGAGGACAGGATGGTCAGCCCCGCCGTGGTCGATCCGAACACGAAGGCGGTTTGCCACAGCCGTGCATTGTCGCCGCTGATGCTGGCAATCGCGCTGGTCGCCAGCAGCATACCAGTCGTGTAGAGCAGCATGACGGCAAAGGTCAGCGTTTGCCAGGTGACGGTGCGCGAAAGCTGCAAGGTCCAGTCGCCGTTGCGCTGCACCGCGATCGCAAACATCGGGGCCGCCAGCACCATGACGATGCCGCGCGCGGCGATCAGGCCGCCATACCATGTGCTGAAGGCATAAGCGGCGGCGGACAGGACCAGGTCGATGCTCCACATCGCCGCAAGGGCAAGCACGGCCAGGCGGATGCCGCCGCGTGCGTGCGGCGTCACCGCCGAATAAAGATGGTGGAGCAGCAGCAAGGCACCGATTGCGATCATCATCCGCCACACGGCCCGCACCGCCGCCACGTGCGGAACACTCTCCGCGCCAATGGCGGGCTCGATCACCGTCAGCGCGGCCCCGGCCAGCACCAGCAAGGCGACAAGGCCATAAATGACCGAAATCGCAGTGTGTTCGGGTCCTGTACTGCCGCGCCGGACCAGCGCGTACATGAAGCCGAGCCATGCGAGGTTGCGCCCCGCTTCGGCCAGGCGCGTGACGATGTCGGTCGCATCGACGCCCGCGACCGCCAATGCCCATAAAGCGGTGCTGCCCAGCGCGATCACGAAGGTCAACCGTGGCAGCGCCGTGCCGGCATCGTGCAGCCGTGACAGCGCCACGCCCGCAAACAGCAAGGCCGCCAGCGCGTGACTCCACAGGATCAGGGTGGCGAGTGCGGTCACGGGATCAGCGCGCGCCTTCGGGCCACAACACGACGCGCACCGTTTGCAGCAGGATCAACAGGTCGAGAAAGGGCGAATAATTCTTGGCGTAATACAGATCATATTCGAGCTTTTGCCGCGAATCCTCGATCGAGGCTCCATAGGGATAATTGATTTGCGCCCAGCCGGTAATGCCGGGCTTCACCATGTGCCGTTCGGCATAATAAGGAAGCTGCTGTTCAAGGTCCTCGACGAATTGCGGCCGTTCGGGCCGGGGCCCGACAAAGCTCATTTCGCCCTTCAGGACCGACCATGTCTGCGGGAGTTCGTCGATGCGCAGCTTGCGGATGATGCGCCCGATCCGGGTGATCCGCGGATCGTCCTTTTCGGCCCATACCGCCTGACCGGCAACCTCGGCATCCTGCCGCATCGAGCGCAATTTCACGCAATCGAAGCCGACACCATACAGCCCGACGCGGCGTTGACGGTAGAATGCCGGCCCCTTGCTCTCAAGTTTGATGACCAGCGCCGTCATCAGGATCAGCGGCAGCGTAAGCGTCAGCAGCACCGCGCTGGCCGTGATGTCGAACAGCCGCTTGAACATGCTGGACAGCATCCGGCCCGAGGAAAATCCGTCGGAAAAGATCAGCCAGCTCGGGCTTACACTCTGCAAATCGACGCGGCCCGTTTCCCGCTCGAGAAAGGTCGAGATTTCATTGACATGGACGCCAGTCGTCTTGATCCGCAGTAAATCTTTCAACGGCAAGGCATTGCGGCGCTCCTCAAGCGCCAGCACCACTTCGCTTGCGTTGAGCAATACGACATGGTCGGCAAGGTTATAGATTGCATCGCGTGCGATCGCCTCGGGGATGACGCGCGCCGATTCGTTCATCGAAACATAGCCGACGACGGCAAAGCCCGCGCCGGGTGCCTGCGCCAGCGCTTTCAGGCGCGCCGCACGCGGGCCCGCGCCGAGGACGACGATGCGCCGCTTGAACACCTGTCCGCCCAAGGTCTTGCCGAGCAGGATACGCAGCGCGATCAGCAGGACCGCGGCAATGCCCATCGCGTACAGCAAGTTGGAGCGCCAGAACGTCGCTGCCGGTATGATGAAATAGATGACGCTGAGGAAAATGACGCCCAGCGAAATCGCCACCAACAGGCGCGCGGTCGCGTATCGCAGCGATTGCAGCGCACCGGTGCCATAAACCCCGACCGCGATCATCGCCACGCCGAGCGACCCGGCAAAGGTCAGCAATTGCGGAATGCGCGCCTGCATCGGCGTTACTGGCAGCGCAAGCTGGTTCATCCGCAGCGAATATCCCGATTCCCCCGCCACGATCAGCAGGACAAGGTCAAACAGGCCCAGCAAGAGCACCGCATTGGGAATATAATGCTTGAACAGCCTGATCATCGACGCGGTACCTCGTCCGTCTCACCCCCAAGGTGGTGTAAATAATTCCGACATGGGCAGGCTGCTGTCGCAGAAATTGGCAAAGAAAGGTTGAACGTGATGGATCGAGCTTGATTCAGGGCAGTTACCAACCCCGGCAGGACTCGCTATGGGTCCGACAGCAGGAGGATTCTACATGCCGCAGTCCAAGCCGATCGTGCCTGTTATCCTGTCGGGCGGTTCGGGAACGCGGTTGTGGCCGATGTCGACATCCGAAATGCCCAAGCAAATGCTGTCGCTGACGGCGGACGAAACGATGCTGCAATTGACGGCACAACGCGCGCGCGGGGAGCGCTTCGCCCCGCCGATCGTCGTCGCCAACGCGCGCCACGCAGGAATGGTGGAGGCGCAGCTCGATGCCGTTGGCGCCACTCCACAAGCGTTGATCCTGGAGCCGGTCGGTCGCAACACCGCCCCCGCGATCGCGCTGGCGGCGATTGCTGCGGGCAGCGGCGATGCGCCGTTGCTGGTCATGCCTTCGGATCATGTCATTGCCGATGTCGCCGCATTCCATGCCGCGATCGCAGTCGCGTTGCCGCTGGTTGAAGACGGGTGGCTCGTTACGTTTGGGATCGATCCGCTTGCCCCCGAAACCGGCTATGGCTGGATTCGCCTTGGCGAAGAGATTTCCGGGGGTGTCCACCGCGTCGCCAAGTTCGTCGAGAAACCACCGCTCGATGTCGCCGAGGCGATGCTCGCGGCGGGCAACCATGCGTGGAACGGTGGCATCTTCCTGTTTCGTGCCGATGCCTATCTTACCGCGCTGGCGATTCATGCGCCGGGCATTCTCGCGGCGTCGCAGCGCGCGATGGATGGATTGCGCGCGGACGGGACCCGGACGTATCCCGATGCGGAGGCCTTTGCTGCGGCCCCTTCGGATTCAATCGATTATGCCGTTATGGAAAAGGCTGACCGTGTCGCAGTCGTGCCGGTATCGATGGGCTGGAGCGATCTTGGTAGCTGGGATGCGCTCCACGAAATCAGCGATCGCGACCAGGATGGCAACGTCCATGCCAGCCGCGAAGGCGGCGAGGTGATTGCGATCGATACGGCGAATTGCCTGGTGCGCAGCGATGGCGCGCGCATCGCGATGGTCGGGGTGCAGGACTTGATCGTGGTCGCCAGCGGCAAAGACATCTTGATCCTGCCGCGGGGTCGCAGCCAGGAAGTGAAGGCGCTGATCGAGGCGATGAAGCGCTGAAGCTGCCGGGGAGCATCTGATGGATGGATTGACGATTCACGATTATCGCGATGATTTGGCGCAGGCGTTCCATGACATCAACGCGCAGTGGATTTCGGCCATGTACCGGCTCGAACCGACCGACCGCGACGTGCTTGAAAACCCGCGCGCGCGGATCATCGATCGCGGCGGTGACATTCTGTTCGTCGAGGCGGCGGGGCTGGGCATTGTCGGTGCCTGCGCGCTGCAGAAAACCGGTGATCAGCAGTTCGAACTGACCAAGATGGGCGTGCTCGAATCGGCGCGTGGCCGCAAGGCCGGGGAATTCCTGCTGCACGCCATCATCGCGCGCGCCCGCACGCTGGGGGCGGAGCGGCTCTATTTGCTCAGCAACAGCAAGAGCGCGGCTGCCATCCATCTCTATGAGAAGCTCGGTTTCGTCCATGATCCGGGGATCATGGACGAATTCGGTAAGCGCTACGAACGGTGCAATGTCGCGATGCGGTATCCGCTGGATTAGCCGATCAAGGCCTCGGCCTGATCGAGCGTTTCCTTGAAGGTCGCGATCACCGCGCGATACGGGGCAGGACTGGCCATATCGAGACCGGCGCGCTGGAGAATTTCGGTGGGATAAGCCGATCCGCCCGCCTTCAGCACGGTCAGATAGGTGTCGCGCTCCTTCGCGCCACCGGTCAGGATGGCGTGCGCGAAATAGGATGCCGCCGAAATGCAGGTGGCATATTGGTACACGTAGAAGCTGTTGTAGAAATGCGGGATATAGGCCCATTCGACGGCATAAGCCGGGTCGATGGCCACCTTTGGCCCATGATAGCGCTTGAGCAGATCGAGATAGAGCGCGTTGAAGCGCTCGCCCGACAAGCCCTCGCCCGCTTCGGCCTTGTCATGCGCGGCGAGTTCGAATTCGGCGAGCATCGTCTGGCGGAAGAAGGTTCCGCGAATGCTCTCCAACTGCTGGCCGAGGTAGAACAGCTTTTCCTGCTTGGTCTTGGCCTTCGCCACCATATAAGCGGCAAGCAGCAGTTCGTTGCAGGTGGAGGCGATTTCGGCGAGGAACAGCGGGTAATCCGATTTCTCATAGACCTGCGCCTTGTTCGACAGCAGCGAGTGCATCGCATGGCCCCATTCGTGCGCGAAGGTGCTCATGCCCTCATAGTTTTCGCCCAGATTGAGCAGCAGATACGGGTGCACGTCATAGGCGCCGGGGTTCATATACGCCCCCGATTTCTTGCCGGGGCGGGGCAGGGGGTCCATCCATTTTTTCGCGGTGGCGGCACCGAGCAACGCGACATAATCGGGCCCGAGCGGCTTGACCGCCTCCAGCACCGTGCTGCGCATTTCGGGGATGGTGACCTTGCGGTCGAGCGACACCAGCGGCGGATAGATGTCGTAATACGCCATGTCGGGCAGGCCGAGCAGCTTCCGCCGTAGCTCGAAATAGCGATGCAGTTGCGGCAGACCGGCGTTCGCTTCGGCCACCAGCGTGCGATACACCCCTTCGGGGATGTTGTTGCCCGATAATGCGGCGGCAAGCGAGGTTGGATATTTGCGCGCCTTGGCCCGGAAAAGGTCGGCTTTGACATGGCTGAGATAGGCGGCCCCAAGCGAACTCTTGAAGCGCGCATATTCGCCCCAGAAGGTGTCGAACACCGCCTTGCGATCGGCACGCACAGGCGCATCGCGAGTCAGGGTATAGGCCTGGTCGTCGAGCCGCACCTGTTTGCCGGTCGACAGCGTAATCGTCGGCCAGGGAATATCCGATCCGACGAGTTGTTCGCGAATCGTGCCCGGCCCCGAAAGCGGCGCTCCCGCACCTGCGAGCAGGACTTCGCCTTCGGGGGACAGCGTGTGGGGTGCCTGCCGCAGCGTGTCGGCAAGATACAGGTCGAAGCGGGTGGCGAGGGTCCGGTTCGCGGCAATGAAGCCGTCGATTTTGGCTTTGCCCAGCATCAGGAGCTCGGGCGCCATCCACGAGGTCGCTTCGCCGAACGCGGTGAACATATCGCCGACCAAAGCGAGCTTTTCCTGATTGGCGGAAATGCGCAGGTCCGCGTCGCTCTTCAGCCCGGCATAGGTGTAAACGCGCGCCGCCTCGCGCGAGAGGTCGGACTGCGCCACCAAAGCGGCGGCGAGCACCTCCGCGCCGGTGCCGAGCTTGCCCCTGTAGCTGGCCAGACCTGGGATTTTGGCGAGCACGCTCTTGCGGGCGGCGTCCCACGCCGCATCATCGGGGTAGATTTCGGAAAGGTCCCATTGCGCCGCATCGACCGGGGCTGATCGATCTTGCGCCCATGCTGGCAAGGCGGTGACAAGCGCCGCGAAAGCGGTCGCGGCCAGCGCGTCGCGGCGGGTGAGATCGGTCATGATGGTGGTTCCTCTGGCAGGCGTAATGGCGACATTCTGTCGCATCACGCCTGCCGTGGGAAGCGTCGCCTTAGAAAGCGAGCTGAACGCCGATGCGGAAGGTCTGGCGGTAACGTTCGTTCTCGATCAGTTGCGTCTTCACCGCCTGATAGCGGCGCCACGGCGAGTCGAGCAGATTGCTGGCTTCGGCGAACAACGTGTATTGTTTCACCGGCGAATAAGCGATCCGCGCGTCGAGCGAATTGTTCTCGGCGGTATATTGGTCGGTCGCCGCCGACCCACCCAGCGTATCGAGATAGGCCGAGCGATAGGTGTAGGCTAAGCGCCCGGTGAGGCCATATTTCTCATAGAAGAGCTGGGCGGTGCCGGTGTATTTCGATTGCAGGAAATTCGGTACGTTGCCCGCGCGATTGGGCACGCCGGTGGCCGAGCCGTCGGTATAGGTGAAGTTGCCCGACACGCCGAACCCCGACAGCGCGCCCGGCAGGAACAGCAACTGCGCCTGCAGGTTTGCTTCGACGCCGTAAAGTTCGGCGCTGCGCGCATTGATCGGCTGGGTGACCAGCGCATTGGTCAGAACGGTGCCGCCAAAGGTGCCCGATTGCGTCTGGCCCGCCGTGAAAATCGGATCATCGAGATGTTTGTAGAAGGCGGCGACCGACAGGATGCCCTGGCCCTTCAAATAATATTCCGCCGACAGATCCCCCGCGACCGCCTTGTACGGCTTGAGGTTGGGGTTGCCGAGCGTGACCGTGTTTCCGACCGGATCGAGGTTTTGATACGGGGCCAGATCGGCATAGTTTGGCCGCCCGATCGCGGTTGTCGCGGCGGCGCGCAGCACCAGTCGCTCGGTCGCGTCGAAGCGCACGTTCAGATCGGGGAAGACATCGGTATATTTCTTGGTGTTGGTGACATTGAACCCCTGCGTCGCGGTTGAGGCAGCGGTGAAGGACTTGCCGCTGTAGCGCCCGTCGGTGTGTTCGACGCGGACGCCCGGTATGATGGTGACCGATCCCAGCTTGGCGGTAGCCATCACATAGCCGGCATAGACCTTCTCGCTCAGATCATAATCGTTGATCAGCGAGTTGGCGAGGCTGGCGGCGGCGTCCAGCGTGCGTGCGCCCGGGTTGGTCACGGTGTAATAGGTCTGCGCAAGGTCATAGTTGATGCGCGGACCGAAGACGTAGCGACTGCCATACACCGTGCTGCCGTCGTTATAGGCGGCACCGGTACTGGCGAGCGTGCTGCCGCTGAGGTTATATTGCTGGAAGTCGCGATTGTTGGTCTTGTCGGTCTGCTGATATTTGCCGCCGACCTTCAGCGTAAAGGCGTCGCCCGTGCCGAGCGGCACCGTCAGATCGACGCGGCCCTGATAGAGATTTTCGGCAGCGCGGCGGCGATCGTAATTGACGCGAAAGCCCGAATAGAGCGCCGGATTATACGGGGTGCCGTTGGCGGTGTTGACCTTGAACAGCGTGTCGCTGAGGTCGAGCGACAGGCCGGTCAATGCCGTGCTGCCGGTACGGAACGAAAATTCGGAGCGCAGCGGATCCTTTTTCAGCGCCTTGCTGTACGTCCCCTCAACCTGCAATTCGGCGGTGCCGAAGTGGAAGTTGCCGCCAAGCTCGCCGGTAAAGGTGGAGTCGTCTTCGTTGCGCAGACGCAGGAAGCGCGTGCCGCGCGCGCTGAAGGTGCCGCCATTCGCGATATTGGCATCGGCGTTGGTAGCATTGGTCAAAGCGGTGTTGTACGCCGCGATCTGCGCCGGGGTGGCGGTTGCCGAAGGCGGCGTCGGCGGTGCAACGACGGGAATTTCGATCCGCGACTGGTCGCGCGTTTCATGGTCCTTGAAGGTCGAATAGAGCGTGCGCAAGTACAGGCTGACATTCGAGTTTGGCCGCCAGTCGAAATTGCCGACCAGGCCATAGCGCTCGCGCGTCAGGTTATAATCGCGCAGGCGGAAGTCGTCGGGCAGCGCCTTGCTCGATCCCGGATAATCGCTGCGCCAGTTGGACGAGCCTTGCAGATTTTCGGATTCGATCGGGCGCTTCGAATAATTGCCCGACAGCACGACGCCGAAGGTCTTGTCCGCACCGAAACGTGAGCCGACGGTGAGATCGCCTTCATAGGGGCTGCGACCGTTGAGGTTGCTATAGCCATTGGCGATGCGCGCATTGGCGAAGGCCCCCTTGCGATCGAAGGCGGTGAGCGTGTCGATATCGACCTGACCGGCAATGGCGTTGGCGTCGCGATCGGCGGTGAGCGATTTCACCACCGTGACCGAGCCGATCAACGAGGAGGGGATATCGTCGAGCTTGACCTGGCGGCCCTCCGGTTCGGGTGCGGGCGCGGTCTGGCCGTTGATGGTGACGTTGGCGAGGTTGGGGTTGGCACCCCGGATGATGACATAGCGTCCTTCGCCCTGGTCGTTGGCGACCGAAATGCCGGGCAGGCGGCGTACCGCTTCGGCGACATTTTGGTCGGGCAGCTTGCCGACGTCGTTGGCGTTGAGCGTTTCCTGGATGAAGTTGGACGATCGCTTCGCCTGCAAGGCGCGGCGTTCGGCGGCGCGCTGGCCGGTGACGACGATGTCCCCGCCGCTCGTGTCGCCCACGGGAGGATCGAGTCTGAATTCGGCGATTTGCGGAGCATCGCTCGATGTCGCGTTGCGGGTCGTCGTGGGGTAGCCGACATACGTGAAAGTGAGCTGGACCGGGCCGGCCGGAAGATCGTGGATCACGAACACGCCGTCACTGTCCGACACGGCGGTGCGCCCGCCGACCGAGACCGATGCGCCGGGCAACGACGCGCCCGTTGCCGGATCAACCACCCGACCCGCAACATCCGCCGCGAAAGCGGGCATGGCGGTGGAGCCGAGCAGTGCGGCACACAAGCCTGCCTTGGACGCGGCAACGCGCGCCCGGACACGTCCGAACATGATGATTTCCCCCATCGAAATGTACGTTGGGAATCCCCAACCTTCCCGCTTGGCGAGCGCTACGCTGCTTTCATGACGAGTCCGTGACGAGCGAAGCGATATGAACAAATTGGGTATGTTGGACAGTGTCGGTCCTATGCGGGAACAAAGAGGTTCGCATGGGCGTCATGCGGCTAAGGCAACAGGCAAGGACATGTCGAAAATGCGTCGGACACACGCCCTCAGTGGATTGGCCCTCAGCGGCTTGGGATCGATTGCCTTGCTGCTTGCGCCGGTCGCGGTGCAGGCCGCCGGACCGCAGGATGACAGCGTCGGCAAGGCCGTTACCCAGCCGCTGCGCGACGTGCGCATTGCGGACAAGAAGATTCCTCCGGTCCTGCAACTGGCGGCGTCCGCACCTTATTCTTCGGTGAACACGCGCTCCTGCGCCGCGATTGCGGGCGAAGTACGGCGGCTTAATGCCGCGCTGGGCACCGATGTCGATGCGCCCGGCCAACCCAAGGGCGAAGGGTCCGCGCTCGCAGCCGTGGCGGCGCGGGCTGCGGTCAACACGCTGATTCCGGGGCTTGGCATCGTGCGTGTCATCACCGGGGCGGACAAGCAGCAGCGCCGCGTGGAAGCGGCGGTCTATGCCGGATCGACGCGGCGTGCCTATCTCAAGGGCATCGGCCTTGCGCGCGGTTGCCCGGCACCGGCGGCGCCGACCCGCGCTGCCGTGGCGGATCGCCCGGAGCTGCCGTAAATTTTACGCCTGCTGGTTGAGCGCGACACAGAAAAAGGGCCGGGGTTTGCACCCCGGCCCTTTTCTTTGGTCCAGCCTGGGCTGGGAGGTTCGGATCGTCGGACGGGTTCGCCGTCCGTCTTCGGGGCGAGTCCGTGGCCGGTATGGCCACGGCCGCCCTTCGGCTCAGAAATCCATACCGCCCATGCCGCCCATGCCGCCGCCGCCGCCCATTGGCATGGCGGGCTTGTCTTCCGGCAGTTCGCTGATCGCCGCTTCGGTGGTGATCAACAGGCCTGCGACCGATGCCGCGTCCTGCAGTGCCGTGCGAACGACCTTGGTCGGGTCGATCACGCCGCTCTCGACGAGGTTTTCATACTTGTCGGTCTGCGCGTTGAAGCCCTGGGTCGGGTCGTTGCCCTCGAGCAGCTTGCCCGAGATCACCGCACCGTCATGGCCCGCATTCGCCGCAATCTGGCGAACCGGCGCGTAAAGCGCCTTGCGGACGATATCGATGCCGCGAGTCTGGTCGTCGTTGAAGCCCTTCATGCCCTCAAGGGCCTTGGTGGCATAGAGGAGCGCCGTGCCGCCGCCGGGGACGATGCCTTCTTCGACGGCTGCGCGGGTTGCGTGGAGGGCGTCGTCGACGCGATCCTTGCGCTCTTTGACTTCGACTTCGGTCGAACCGCCGACCTTGATGACCGCAACGCCACCAGCCAGCTTGGCCAGACGCTCCTGCAGCTTTTCCTTGTCGTAATCCGACGTCGTGTTCTCGATCTGCTGACGGATCGCATCGGTGCGGCCCTTGATCGCGTCATGGTCGCCAGCACCATCGACGATGGTGGTGTTGTCCTTGTCGATCGTGACGCGCTTGGCGGTGCCGAGCATACCGATCGTGACGCTCTCGAGCTTGATGCCGAGGTCTTCCGAAATCATCTCGCCCTTGGTCAGGATCGCGATGTCTTCGAGCATCGCCTTGCGACGATCGCCGAAGCCCGGTGCCTTGACCGCTGCGACCTTCAGGCCGCCGCGCAGCTTGTTGACGACGAGCGTGGCCAGAGCCTCGCCCTCAATGTCCTCGGCGATGATGAGGAGCGGACGGCCCGACTGGACAACCGCTTCCAGGATAGGGAGCAGCGCCTGCAGGTTCGACAGCTTCTTCTCGTGGATCAGGATGTAGGGATCCGCGAGCTCGACGTTCATCTTTTCCGGGTTGGTGATGAAGTAAGGCGAGAGATAGCCACGGTCGAACTGCATACCTTCGACGACGTCAAGCTCGAATTCGAGACCCTTGGCTTCCTCGACGGTGATGACGCCTTCCTTGCCGACCTTTTCCATCGCTTCGGCGATCTTCTCGCCGACGACGGTGTCGCCATTGGCCGAGATGATGCCGACCTGGGCGATTTCCTTGGTGCCGGCGACGGGCTTGGAGCGCGCCTGCAGGTCCTTGACGACTTCGATGACCGCGAGGTCGATACCGCGCTTCAGGTCCATCGGGTTCATGCCGGCCGCAACCGACTTCATGCCTTCACGGACGATCGCCTGCGCCAGAACGGTCGCGGTGGTCGTGCCGTCGCCGGCGATGTCGTTGGTCTTCGAGGCCACTTCGCGCAGCATCTGCGCACCCATGTTCTCGAACTTGTCCTTGAGCTCGATTTCCTTGGCGACGGTGACGCCGTCCTTGGTGATGCGCGGCGCGCCATAGCTCTTGTCGATCACGACGTTGCGGCCCTTCGGCCCCAGCGTAACCTTCACCGCGTCGGCGAGGATGTCCACGCCGCGCAGAATGCGCTCGCGTGCGTCACGCGAAAATTTTACGTCCTTGGCTGCCATGATGGCTACCCTTTCAAAATTGATGGAACGTTGGAAGAAATCAAAGGTCGATCAGGCCGAAACCGGCAGGATCAGCCGACGATCCCGAGGATGTCGCTTTCCTTCATGATCAACAGGTCTTCGCCGTTGATCTTGACTTCGGTGCCCGACCACTTGCCGAACAGAATCTTGTCGCCAGCCTTGACTTCGAGCGGGTGAATTTCACCGGACTCGCTGCGGGCCCCGGTGCCGACCGAGACGACTTCGCCTTCCTGCGGCTTTTCCTTGGCGGTTTCCGGGATGATGATCCCGCCTGCGGTCTTCTCTTCAGCCTCTACCCGGCGGACGAGGACGCGGTCATGCAATGGACGAAAGGTCATGCGTGAAGTCCCTTATATTGAACAGGTGTTAGCACTCGCACGGAGTGAGTGCCAGCACGGCGCATATGATGTCGCGACCGGGCATCGTCAACCGGTCGTGATGAGCCCACGCCCACAAAAATATGCGTGTTGGTCGTGCAACACGCATTTACTCGACGGCGGCGTTGCCCTAGCCAAGGGCGATATTTCCGCCAAACAGGGAGCGGCCAAGTGAAACTCGTACGCGGCGCGTGGAAGATTCTCGTCGGTATCAAGGACGGTCTCGTCCTGATTGCGATGCTGCTGTTCTTTGGCCTGCTCTTCGGTGCGCTCTCCGCGCGTCCGGGCAAAACCGCGATCGGGGACGGCGCCTTGCTGCTCAAGCTCGATGGCGCGATCGTCGAACAGCCAGCCGAAGCGGATCCGTTCGCCAGCCTGGGCGGTGGCCGCGCGCCGCATCAATTCCGTCTGCGCGATGTCGTGCGCAGCTTGGATGCGGCGGGCAAGGACAGCCGCGTCAAGGCGGTGGTGCTCGATCTCGACTCGTTCGGCGGCGGCTATCCGGCGGCGCTGAATGAAGTCGCCGATGCGGTCCGTCGCGTGCGCGACGGCGGCAAGCCCGTGCTGGCTTATGCCACCGCTTATACCGACAGCGGCTATCGCCTCGCCGCCAATGCCAGCGAAGTGTGGATGAGCCCGATGGGCGGCACCTTGTTTGCGGGCCCCGGCGGCAGCCAGCTTTATTATAAGGGTTTGATCGACAAGCTCGGTATCAACGCGCACGTCTACCGTGTCGGCAAGTACAAGTCGTTCGTCGAGCCCTATACCCGTACCGCCGCCTCGCCCGAGGCAAAGGAAGAGGTGGTCAAGCTTTATCAGGTGCTGTTCGCCAATTGGCAGGAGGCGGTGGCCAAGGCGCGACCCAAGGCGAAATTCGCGCCATTCCTGACGACACCGGGCGCGGTCATCACCGCCGCCAAGGGCAATATCGCGCAAGCCAATCTCGATGCCGGCATCGTTGACAAACTCGGCAGCCGCCTCGACTTCGGCAAGCGCGTCGCCGAACTGGCGGGTGGGGAGTCGAACAAGGCTGCGGGCACCTTCAAGACCATCAAATATGAAGCCTATGTCGCGGCCAACCCGCTGCCGACCGGGGGCGCCAAGATTGGCGTGTTGACGATCGCTGGCGACATCATCGATGGCAAGTCGAAGGCGGGTAGCGTCGGCTCCGATACCATTTCCAAGGCGGTGCTCGATGCGCTGGCCAAGAAGGACCTGAAGGCGCTGGTCGTGCGGGTCGATTCGCCGGGTGGTTCGGCGCTTGCGTCCGAGGATATGCGGCGCGCGATCCTGGAGGCCAAGGCGCAGAAGCTGCCGGTCGTCATCTCGATGGGTTCGCTGGCGGCTTCGGGCGGTTATTGGGTGTCGACGGCGGGCGATGTGATTTTCGCCGAACCGACCACCATTACCGGATCGATCGGCATTTTCGGCATCATCCCGACCTTCGAGAACACGCTCAAGAAGATTGGGCTCACCACCGATGGCGTGCGCACCACGCCGCTGTCCGGGCAGCCGGACATCTACGGCGGTACGAATGCCGAGACCGACACGATCTTCCAGGCGGGGATCGAGCACGGCTATCAGCAGTTCATCACGCGCGTCGCGACCGCGCGCAAGCTGACCCCGGCGCGCGTTGACGAGATCGGGCAGGGCCGGGTCTGGGATGGTGGCACCGCGCATCAGATCGGGTTGGTCGATCGCTTCGGTGGCTTGCAGGATGCGATCACCGAGGCAGCCAAACGCGCCGGGTTGAAGCCCGAGGATGTCCATGCCGAATATCTGGAGAAGAAGCCGAGCGCGTTCCTGCGCCTGATCGAGCAGATCCTCGATTCGAACAAGGATGACGATGCTGCAGCGGGCGATGCCTTCACGCGGATGGCGACCGAGCGGCGCGCGGTGTTCGCGCGCGCGCTGGGCGATGTGAAGCGGATCGGCACCGGTGCTGCGATCCAGGCGCGCTGCCTCGAATGCGACGGGTTGGGCGGCGCGCAGCCGCAACCGGGCGACACCACCTTGCTGGCGCTTGTGCTCGCGCGGTTTGGCTTGTGAGTGTCGATCCCGCACCGCGCCCAATCGCGGTTCGGCCAGCGACACCTGACGATGCGGGCGCGATTGCCGAAATCTACCGGCCCTATGTCGAGGGCGGAACCGTCTCGTTCGAACTGACCGCGCCCGATGCCGGCACGATGCGCCAGCGCATAACCGCGTCGGGCGGCTTGTTCCCGTGGCTGGTGGTGACCGAAGGCGAGGGTGGCGCGGTGCGCGGTTACGCTTATGCCTCGGCGTTCCGTGATCGCCCGGCCTATCGCTACACGGTTGAGACCTCAATCTATCTGGAGGCGGGTACGCAAGGGCGCGGCAACGGGCGGCATTTGTACGATGCGTTGATCGATACGCTGCGCGCGCAAGGCTTTACCCAGGCGCTCAGCGTGATTTCCCTGCCCAACGAGCATTCGATCCGGCTGCATGAATCGGTCGGCTTCCGGCGTGCGGGGGTGTTGCGCGAAGTGGGCTATAAGGAAGGGCGCTGGGTCGATGTCGGCCTGTGGCAGTGCGAACTCAACGACGCCACCATGCCGCCGCTGGAGCCCAAGCCGTTCAGCGAGACCGGCATGGTGTGGCATTGGTGACGGGGTAAGCAAGCAATAAGCCCCGCGCAGCGGCTCCTCCTCCCTTTTTTCTGCGTCCTCTGCGCCTCTGCGCGCAAAAAGAAGATCGGTTCGCGCAGAGGCGCGGAGGACGCAGAGAGAATGCGCTCGGGCGCGACCGCCTGCTTTCGGGAGAGGGGCTTTATAGAGCGGTGCCGCTCGGCTAAGGCCGCATCCAATGACCGACACTTCAGACACCGCCGCCCGCGACGCCCAACGAGATTGGCGCGACACCGTCTTCCTGCCGAAGACCGACTTTCCGATGAAAGCCGGCCTGCCCGCCAAGGAGCCGGGCATTCTCGCGCGGTGGCAGGCGATGAACCTCTACGAGAAAACGCGGGAGGCCCGTCGCGGCCGCGAGAAGTTCATCCTCCATGACGGCCCGCCTTATGCGAATGGCGACATGCATATCGGCCATGCGCTCAACCATATCCTGAAGGACACGGTGTGCCGCACGCAAGGCCTGCTTGGCAAGGACGCGCCCTATGTGCCCGGCTGGGATTGCCACGGCTTGCCGATCGAATGGAAGGTCGAGGAGCAATATCGCGCCAAGAAGCGCAACAAGGATGACGTTCCGGCGAACGAATTCCGCGCCGAGTGCCGCGCTTATGCGCAGCATTGGGTGGACGTGCAGCGCGAGCAGTTGAAACGGCTCGGCATCAATGGCGATTGGGACCATCCCTATCTGACGATGGATTTCGCCGCCGAAGCGACGATCGTCACCGAGCTGATGAAGTTCGCCGAGAGCGGCCAGCTCTATCGCGGCGCCAAGCCGGTGATGTGGTCGCCCGTTGAAAAGACCGCGCTCGCCGAGGCCGAGGTCGAATATGAGGACGTCGTGTCGACGCAGATCGACGTGGCGTTCGAGATCGTGGATGCGCCGAACGCGCCCATAATTCAGGGGTATATCGATCACGGCCAGAAAGTATTCGCAGTCATCTGGACTACGACACCTTGGACAATTCCGGTCAACCAAGCGTTGGCCTATGGCGAAACGATCGAATACGGTCTTTACCGAGATGCGGCGAATGACGCGCTCTATCTTGTTGCGACAAATCTAGCGACGCGATTTTTCGAGCGTACTGGGCTCAAACCTCAAGTTCTGAACGACCCAGCGTTCCCCCCGCGGAATTTCGACACGAACGACCACTGTGTTTGGCAATTCAATGGTCGAGATCTTGCTGGTGCCACTGCGCGCCATCCGATGTGGCGGCTCGACAATCCTCCCCGGCACGGGGAGGGGGACCATGAGCATTCAGCGAATGGTGGAGGGGGCTCGCCTACGCGAGACGGTGTGCTGGAGGCGAGCCCCCTCCGTCAGCCTGCGGCTGCCACCTCCCCGTACCGGGGAGGATTTTTCAGCAAGCCCCGCCCGTTCCTGCCCGGCGATTTTGTCACCACCGAGGCGGGCACCGGGCTCGTCCATATGGCCCCGGACCACGGCGAGGACGATTTCCTGCTGTGCAAGCACTACGGCATCGATCCGGTGTTCGCGGTTGATGGCGCGGGCATGTATCGCGCCGATTGGGCGTGGCTCGGCGGGCAGGGGTCGGTCATCAACAAGAAGTTCGTCTCCGCCGAGGGGCCGATCTGTGAGGATTTGCGCGCAGTGGGCGCGTTGCTCGCGGCGAGCGATGATTTCGCGCATAGCTATCCGCATTCGTGGCGGTCGAAGGCGAAGGTGATTTTCCGCGCGACCCCGCAATGGTTTATTCCGATGGACCAAAAGCTCCCCTCCCGCTTGCGGGAGGGGCTGGGGGAGGGCGGTGCCGGGAATTCTGCGCTCGCTGCTGATTTCCCTCCCCCAACCCCTCTCGCGAGCGGGAGGGGAGCAGAAGGGGAAACTTTGCGTTCCACCGCGCTCGCTGCCATCGAAGCGACCACCTGGTATCCGCCCAAGGGCCAGAACCGCATCACCGCGATGGTCGCCGGGCGGCCCGATTGGGTCATCAGCCGCCAGCGCGCGTGGGGCGTGCCAATCACCTTGTTCGTCAACCGCGTGACCGGCCAGTATCTGGTTGACCCGGAGGTCAACGCCCGCATCGTCGCCGCAGTGCGCGAGCAGGGCGTCGATGCGTGGTCGGAAGAAGCGGCGCAGGATCTGCTCGGGGCCGATTACACGCTCGCCGATTATGAGCGCGTCACCGACATTCTCGACGTGTGGTTCGACAGCGGCTGCACCCATGCCTTTGTGCTGGAAAGCGGGCGCTGGCCCGATCTGCAATGGCCCGCCAACCTTTATCTCGAAGGCTCGGATCAGCATCGCGGCTGGTTCCAGTCGTCGTTGATGGAGGCGTGCGGCACGCGTGGGCGTGCGCCCTATGATGCGGTGCTGACGCACGGCTTCACGATGGACGCCAAGGGCATGAAAATGTCCAAGTCGCTCGGCAATACGATCAACCCGCTCGACCTGATGAAGGAATCGGGCGCGGACATCCTGCGGTTGTGGGCGCTGTCGGTCGATTTCACCGAGGATCACCGCATCGGCAAGGAAATCCTCGCCGGGGTGTCGGACCAATATCGCAAGCTGCGTAACACCTTCCGTTATCTGCTGGGCGCGCTCGAAGGGTTTGACGAGGGTGAGCGCCTGCCGGTGGCGGAGATGCCCGAGCTGGAGCGCTATATGCTCCATCTGCTCGCCGAGTTGGATGCGAAGTTGCGCGCGGCGGTCGCAGTGTATGACTTCAACAGCTATGTCCGGCTGCTGACCGAATTCGCGCAGGAAGATCTGTCGGCCTTTTACTTCGATATCCGCAAGGATTCGCTCTATTGCGACGGGGTCGATGATCCCAAGCGGCGCGGCTGCCGCACGGTGTTCGACACGCTGTTCCATGGGCTGGTGCGCTATGCCGCGCCGGTTTTGTGCTTCACCGCCGAGGAAGTGTGGCAGGATCGCTTCCCGAGCGAGGACGGATCGGTGCATTTGCTGGAATGGCCGGAAGTGCTCGCTGTGGCGGATGTTGACGCTGCGCATTGGGTCGCGGTGCGTGCACTCCGCTCGCAAGTGACCGAAGCGATCGAGCCGCTGCGACGTGAGAAGATCGTGCGCTCCAGCCTGGAGGCCGAAGTCGTGGTGCACGAGGCACCGCTCTCGCCCGCGGCATTGGCCGAACTGTTCATCGTCGCCAAGGTGACGACGGGCGAGGAGATTGCTGTCGCCCGCACCGATTTCCATAAATGCGGCCGTTGCTGGCGGCACCTGCCCGAAGTTACGGCGGATGGCGATCTGTGCGATCGTTGCGAGGGAGTGGTCGCATGAAGCTGCCTGCCGCTGGTTTTGCCACCGCCGCCGCCCTGTTCGTGGTCGATCAGGCCGTGAAATACGGCATTACCGATGTGCTAAAGCTCAATTTCCTGAGCGATGCGTATTATGTCACGTCGTTCTTCAACCTGCGCTTCGTCGCCAATCAGGGCGTGTCGCTCGGCCTGCTCCATGCCGATACCGCGACGATGCGCTGGCTGCTCGTCGCGATGACCGGGGCGATTGCGCTCGGCGTGCTGGTGTGGTTGCTGCGCGAAAAGAACCGGGCCGACCAGATGGCGCTGGGCCTGGTGCTGGGGGGCGCTGCGGGCAATATCGTTGACCGCATCCGCTTGGGCTATGTCGTCGATTGGGCGGATTTCCATATCGGTGCGTGGCAGCCGTTTTTGGTCTTCAATGTCGCCGATGCCGCGATTACCATCGGCGTCCTCATCTTGTTCGCGCGCGCGCTTCTGGTACGGGATAAGCCGACCGGGGATTCGGGCAAAAATTCTGGGGCGGAACAGGGCCCAACGGAGAATATCCATGCGTAAGTCGATTCTTCTCTCCGCCACTGGCCTGGCGATTGTCGCGCTGGCGTCGGGCTGTGCGCACAACCGCGTTGGGCGCAGCGGCCCGGACGAATTTGCGGTGGCGCGTCAGGCTCCTCTGGTGATTCCGCCCGATTTCGCGCTGACCCCGCCCAAGCCCGGCGCAGCCCGCGCCAATGACACCAGCGCGAACGCGCAAGCGCTCGATGCGCTGTTCGGCGGTGCGGCGCCACGCAGCGCGGGCGAAGCCGCGACGGTGGCGGCGGCGGGTGCCGATAGCGACGATCCCGGCATTCGTTCGGCGGTGGGCGATCCCGCCACCACCGTGGTCGATAAGGGTGCTACGACGCGCGATATCGTCGCGGCCCCGGAGGGCGATGGCCAGGCAGCCAAGGCCGCCACGCCGAAATAACACCGATTTCAACAAAAAGGCCGCGTACCGGGCAATCCGGTACGCGGCCATTTTTGTTTGGGTTAGCTGTGGTTAGAAGCTGGCGGTCAGCGTCGCGACGACACCGCTCTTGCTCACATTCTTGGTCGCCGACAGGAACTTCGCGTCGGTATCGACATAGGAAACGCCCAGCGTCAGCACCTTATAGGTTGCCGTCGCGCCCAGCGCCCAGTCGGTATAGCCCTTCTTGCCGGTAGAATCGGTGGCGAGCCAGCTCGGGCCGAAGCTATGGGCGACATGAGCGGTCAAGCCGAACGGCGTCTTGGGGATCGCGACGGTGAAATCGCCGGCGGTATAGACGTTGTCACGCTTCTTGAGCGTGCCGCTCGCGCCCTGATCGAGCGCCAGCGCCTTTTGCGTCGGAGCGTAGTTGACCGTGGCCTTGGCGGTCACCGGCCCCAGCGTGGTCGACACATCGACATAAGGCTCGAAAAAGTCCGAGCTGCTCCTGTCGCCCGCGAGCTTCGTCTTGGGATAGAAATAATACAGGACACCGCCATCCAGCTTGATACCGCCGAAGGTGTGGCTGTAGCCGCCGATAATATCGATTTCCTGGTGGCCGGTTCCGGCAACCGTTACATAATCATCGACCGACGAACCCCAGACGGACACGTAAAAGCCCGACTTGTGGGTCAACGTGATCGATCCCTGGATCGCCGCGTTATTGTCGGTCTGCGAAATGCCCCGGAAGCGATAGTCGGTGACAACCGCCGCAGTGGCGTTGACCGTAATCGGTGGTGGTGGAGCGGTTTCCTGCGCAAAGGCAGGGGTAGCGGAAGCGGCGATCAAGAGCGCGCCGAGCGTGGTTGTGGAGAAGCGCATCGTTTCCCTTTCGAAAATGCGACTGTCCCCGCCTGCTTCTACCGGTGCCTGCGTCTGTCAGAAGCATGAAATGCTTCCCGCGTTGCTAGCCGGTAACACCGAATCATTGGCGGTTCGCGCGGCGCTGCACAACTCAAATTTTGGGTATTACGACCGGTTCGGCACCGGTTGTTGTAACTCAGCAACAGTCGAGCAATGTTTTGGCAACATAAAATTTCAGCGGGCGGCGCGAAACCGGTCGAGTCCCGCCGCCAGATCCGCGATCAAATCAGCCGGATCCTCGAGGCCGATCTGCAAGCGGACGATCGGGCCGGCGAAGGCGCGATGGGTGACGCTGCGATAGCGTTGCGGGTCGACCGGCAAGGCCAGACTTTCGAAGCCACCCCAACTGTAGCCGATTCCGAAATGCTCCAGCCCGTCGATCAAGGCGGCGCGTGCGGCTTCGTTGCCGCCATCGAGCACGAACGAGAACAAACCGGATGAGCCCTTGAAATCGCGCAGGAAGGTTTCGTGGCCCGGGCAATCGGGCAAAGCGGGATGCAGCACCGCCGCCACTTCGGGCCGCCCCTTCAACCACTGCGCGATTTCGAGCGCGCTCGCCTGATGCTGCTTCAGCCGCACCGCCATTGTGCGAAGCCCGCGCGAGCCGAGCCAGGAATCGTCGGGGCTGGCAATCTGGCCGAGCTGGAAACTGGTGTCGCGCAAGCGGGCGAAGTGCCCCGGCGCGGCGGTGACCGAGCCGAGCATCACATCGCTATGGCCGACGATATATTTGGTGCAGGCAAGGATGGAGAGATCGATACCGTGCGCGATTGCGGGAAAGAACAACGGCGTCGCCCAGGTGTTGTCGAGCACGGTCGTCACGCCGCGCGCCTTGGCCGCAGCGACGATCGCGGGCACGTCCTGCACCTCGAACGTCAGGCTGCCCGGGCTTTCCAGCAGGATGGCGCGGGTATTGTCGGCGATGAGGTCGGCAATCCCTGCGCCGATCATCGGATCGTAGAAGCGCGTCGTGATGCCCATCCGCTTGAGCAGGCCGGTGCCCATCGACCGTGTCGGATCGTAGGCCGAATCGGGCAACAGCAGGTCGTCGCCGGGCGAAAGTACCGACAGCAACGCCGCCGCGATCGCCGCGACGCCCGAGGGATAAAGGAAGGTGCCCTCCGCGCCGGGTTCAAGCTCAGTCAGCGCGTCGGCGAGGCTCCACTGCGTCGGCGTGCCCTTGCGCCCGTAGAACAGCCGGTGGTGGGTGTCGCGCCCGCCCGCCGCTCGCAGGTCGGCAACGCTATCATAGAGGATCGTCGATGCGCGCCACACCGGCGTGCTGACGATCCCCTGCGTCCATTCCTTGCGCCGCCCCGCCGCGACGACGCGGGTGGCATCGCCCTTGGGGCGGTCGCTATGGTCGTTCACGCCGCGCCGGTCGCCTTGGGCGTGGTGCGGTCGGCACCCCATTCGGACCAGCTTCCGTCATAAACGGCGGCTTCATTGCCGAGCAGGTGCGCGCCAAACGCCAGCGCCGAGGCGGTGATGCCCGAGCCGCAGGTGGTGACCAGCGGCTTGGCGAGGTCGATCCCGGCGCCTGCGAACGCCGCCTTCAGCGCGTCGCCCGTCTTCCACGTGCCATCTGCGTTGAAGATCTGGCCAACCGGCAAGTTCTTCGAGCCCGGAATATGGCCGGGATGCGTCGCCGGGCGCGGATCGGCCTCTTCGCCGGTGAAACGGGCGACGGAGCGCGCATCGAGCACTTGCTCGGCACCGCTTTCGACATTGGCCTTCATCTGGCCGAGCGTGCGCACGCCCTTGTCATCGGCCCAGACGGTGAAATGACGGTGGCGAAGCTGCTCCTTGCCCGAGTTGGTCTCGCGCCCTTCGGCCTGCCACTTGGCGAGGCCGCCATCAAGGATCGCGACATCATGCGCGCCGAAGGTACGCAGCATGAACCAGGCGCGTGCCGCGGTGTGATAAGGCGAGTTGTCGTAAAGGACGATGCGGCTGCCGTCGCCCAGGCCCAGCGACTGCATCCGGCTGGCGAATTTCTCGGCGCTCGGCAGCATCGAGGGCAGATCGCTCGACGTATCGGCGATCTCGGCCAAATCCATGAACACCGCGCCGGGAATGTGCGCCGCCTCATATTCCGCCGCCGCATCACGGTCACCAAAGCCCGCGAAATAGGTCGCATCGACGATGCGCAGATCGTTCGCGCCGAGCTCATTTGCGAGCCATTCCGTCGTCACCAGCGAGTCCATCAGTCGTCTCCTTGTTTTGATCGTCCCTAGCTCGCTGCGCGCGCGCCGTCGAGCACTTGGGATGACGAAGACGCCTTGTGTACCTATATCGCGCGCATGACCCCGAAACATCTTGGCCAGACCAGCGCACTTCCTGCCACTCCCGAAGAGGCCGTTCTCGATTACGTTCCCAATCCGCGTCCGGGTCGGGCGTATCTGGTGCGTTTCGCGGTGCCGGAATTTACCTCGCTTTGCCCGGTGACGGGGCAGCCCGATTTCGCGCATCTGGTGATCGATTACGCACCTGCAGCAACGATCGTCGAATCGAAGTCGCTCAAATTGTTTCTCGGCTCGTTCCGCAATCATCAGGCCTTTCACGAAGATTGCACGGTCGAGATCGGCGAACGACTGTTTGCGGAAATGCAGCCGCAATGGCTGCGAATCGGTGGTTATTGGTATCCGCGCGGTGGCATTCCGATCGACGTGTTCTGGCAATCCGGCGCCCCGCCCGAGGGATTGTGGCTGCCCGACCAAGGCGTGCCGGGTTATCGCGGGCGCGGTTGAGCGGGCATTTCGTTCATCCTGCCGCAAGGTTGATTTGTATCAACGCGATTCCCCACGTTGCAATGCAACATCGGTGCAACCATATTGAAACTTGGCCGTTCGTGGGAGGTACTTCGGGGGGTAGCCCGGTTTTGTTTTGAGGATTGCGAACATGATGCATCAGGCGGATGGCGTAACCCCAATCGATCACCTTGCGTTGATCGGCAATTTTCTGCCGCGAAAATGCGGCCTTGCGACTTATACTACCGATACATTCACCGCGCTCAAAGGCCGATTCCCGGATTTGCAGATCGACGTCTATGCGATGGACGATCATCCCGGGCGGTATGACTATCCGCCGGAGGTGACGCGCAGCATTCCCGACCAAGATCGCATGGCCTATCTCGATGCCGCCCGCGCGATCGAAACGAGTGGTGCGCAGGCGCTGTGGCTGCAGCACGAATATGGCATTTTCGGCGGCCCGGCGGGCGAACACATCCTCGCCCTGCTCGATCGTGTGTCGATTCCGGTCATCGTCACGCTGCATACCATTCTTGAAAAACCCGATGTCGATCAGCGCCGCGTGATGGAAGGCCTGTTGCGCCGCGCCGCGCGCGTGATCGTGATGGCGGAGCGTGGCCGCGAAATTCTCGAGCGCGTTTATGGCGCGAGCGGTCGCACTATCGTGATGATCCCGCACGGCGTGCCCGATCGCAATTTTGTCGATCCCGATTCGCTAAAGGCGCGGTTTGGTTGGGCCGGGCGTGAGGTCGTGCTGACTTTCGGCTTGCTCGCGCCGGGCAAAGGGATCGAAGTGATGATCGAGGCCTTGCCGACGATTGTGGCCGAGCATCCGAAGGTCCTCTACACCGTGCTTGGCGCGACGCATCCCAATCTCGTCGCCCATGAAGGCGAGAAGTATCGCGATGGATTGAAGGCGCTCGCCGCCGAATTGGGGGTTAGCCAGAATATCGAGTTCATCGATGCCTTTCTCGAGCATGATAAGCTGATCGATTATCTGCAGGCGGCGGATATTTACGCGACTCCGTATCTCAATCCCGCGCAAATCACCTCGGGTACGCTCAGTTATGCGGTCGGTGTTGGCAAGGCGGTGGTTTCAACCCCCTATGTCCACGCCACCGAAATTCTTGGCGACGGGCACGGCGTGCTGGTGGATTTTGGCGACTCCACGGCCTTTGCGCGTGAGATCAACGCACTGCTCGGCAGCGATCGCAATCGCCTCAAACTGTCGGAGCGCGCGTATGCGCGGGGCCGCACGATGATCTGGCCGCGCTTGGCCGAACTGGCGATGGGGGAAATCACGCAGATGGTGGCGGCCAAGCCGCGACGTCTGCTCAGCAGTGCTATGCCGCTCACCCCGCTGACGCCCGATTTCTCGGCAGTCGAGCGGATGAGTGATTCGACCGGCATGTTGCAGCATTCGATCTATTCGGTGCCCGATCGCCGTCATGGCTATTGCATCGACGACAATGCGCGCGCGCTGATGCTGGTGAGCCAGATGCCGGCGATGGAGGAAGGCGAGCGCGACAAGTGGATGACGGTCTATGCGTCGTTTCTGCAATATGCCTGGAATCCCGAGGCGCGGCGCTTTCGCAACTTCATGAATTTTGACCGGACGTGGTGCGAGGATTTCGGCTCGGAGGATTCGAACGGGCGCACGCTCTGGGCATTGGGCGTGACGGCGCGTGACGCGCAACTCGCCAAGCATCGCGCCTGGGCGGTGTCGATGTTCGACACGACCGCCTCGCTTTCGCTCGAATTAGGGTCACCGCGCGCCCATGCCTTTGCGATGCTGGGGGCGGCTGCGATCCTGGACGCGTTTCCGGGTCATGCGCTGGCGCGCACGATCCTGGCGCGCTTCGGCGAGGAATTATGCGGTTTGCTGGCAGAAGCACGGCGCCCGGAATGGGAATGGTTCGAAATCGTGCTGGCCTATGACAATGCTCGCCTGCCCGAGGCATTGATTCGGGCAGGACAGGCGCTTGGACGGGATGACATGGTTGCCTGTGGCCTGAGCACGCTCGACTGGATCGTCGGCAAGCAAACCTCGCCCGATGGCCGTTTTCGCGCGGTTGGCAGCGAAAGTTTCGGGCGCATCTATGCCGAACCCTTGCAGTTCGACCAGCAACCGCTGGAGGCACAAGCCACGATCGATGCGTGCAGTGCGGCCTTCGATGCTTCGCACAATGCCCGCTGGGTCGAGGAGGCGCACCGTGCCTATCGCTGGTATTTGGGGCAGAATGATCTCGATCTACCGCTGGCCACCGCGCAGGACGGAGGATGTTTTGACGGACTGACGCCAACCGGCCTGAACCGAAATCAGGGTGCCGAGTCGATTTTGGCACTGCAATTGGCCGGATGCACCATTTCTGGGCTGGCAAAGCGGGCGGAAAGCGTGGCAGGACCACAGAGCGCCGTCGCGTAGCCTCGCTCGTGACGCCGCCAAGGCGTTGCGCGAGGCTTTAGACCGTGATCGATTTGTTCCAACATGCCCTGCGGCTCCATGCCGACCCGTCGCGCGTTGTGGTGCGGCCGTTCCATCTCGCCTGGGGCGGCAATGGCGGCAACCGGACCGAACGGATCGTCAGCGCGGTGCTCGCGCTGGATGCCGCCGAGACACGCGCCGAGCTTGAGCTGGTGCTCAAGGATTTCGAGGCGCGCCATTGGCAGACGCGCCGCGTGTTCATGACGCGCTATGACGAGATCGAGGACATGCTCGGCATCGACGGCAGCGAGATTGGCGACGAGAAGCGCCAGTTGATCGGTGCCTATTTTTGCCATGAATATAGCTATGCCGCCGCGGCGTTGATGAACCCGAGCGCGGTGCCGCATTTCGACCAGTCGGGGATGCCCGCCGGATCGCAGCGCATCCTGATGAGCCTGCGCGCGGTGGGGGAGGGGCACATCTCCTCGGTCGCCTTCCGCGAAGGCATCATCACCGACGACAATCAATTGAAGCTCGCGCCAGAGCCGCCCTTTGCCACCGCGACCGATGCGGTCGGGCTGGATGAGGAAACGCTGCCCGAGGGGCCGATCACGGTCTATCGCCATCGCGATTCGACCCTGTCGGGCACGGTGATCTTCCCGATCACCGCCGCGCAGTCCAAGGGGCTGGAGGATCTGCGCCTCGTTCAGTTCCATCATGACAATGGCGATGTCGAATGGCTGGGCACGTACACCGCCTATAACGGCTCGACGATCCAGTCCGAGCTGCTGCGCACGCGCGATTTCCGTGCATTCGATCTGGTGCCGATGACCGGCCCTGCCGCGCGCAACAAGGGCATGGCGCTGTTTCCGCGCAAAGTCGGCGGGCAGTATATGATGATCGGGCGGCAGGACGGCGAGAATCTGTTCCTGCTCAAATCCGATACGCTGACGCATTGGGACGAGGGGCAGAAGCTGCTGGTGCCCGAATTTCCGTGGGAGCTGGTGCAGATCGGCAATTGCGGGCCGCCGATTGAGCTCGATGAAGGCTGGTTGCTGCTTACCCACGGCGTCGGCGCGATGCGCAAATATGCGATTGGCGCGGTGCTGCTCGACAAGCGCGATCCGTCCAAGGTGCTGGGGCGCACGCCCGAACCGATCCTGGCGGCGGCGGACCAGGACCGCGAGGGCTATGTGCCCAACGTCGTCTATACCTGCGGCGCGATTCGGCATGGCGAAACGCTGTTCGTGCCGTATGGCGTGGCGGATAGCTCGGTCGCGTTTGCTTTCATCAAGATCAGCACGCTGCTCGCGGCGATGTGACCCACTTGTCCCTCTCCCAATGGGAGAGGGAGTCTGTTACCGCGAGACCGTGATAGTCCGGCGGTACAGGGCCGCCGCAATCGCGAGGAACAACACCGTCCCGCCGATCAACGCCGCCGTCTCATGGCCCGCACCGATCAGCGCAAGCGGCGCATCGCTGCCACTGGCCCATACGATCAGCGCGAACAGCACGCCCCACAGGCTTTCGCCGACGATCAGCCCCGTTGCGGTCAGCGTGCCCATGCGCTCGGCCACTTCGGGGTTGGCGGTGGTGCGCGCCCAGCGGTCGTAGAACCAGCCGATCACCGAGCCCAGCACCGTCGGCAGGATCACCGACATCGGCAGGTAAATGCCCAGCGCCACGCCGAGCGGGGGCAGACGCAACAGCTTCAACCGCCCGAGCACTTCGTCGAGGACGATCAGCACCACGCCCGCCGCCACGCCATAGCTCAGCATCCGCCAATTGGCGTCGCCCGACAGCACACCCTTGGCCAGCGCCGAGATCAGCCCGGCTTGCGGCGCGGCGAGTGCATTGGGGCCGGCACCGGGCACGCCGACAAAGCCCAGGCCGCTGTTGAGCACGTTGAGCACGGGCGGGATGATGAGCGAACCGAACACCACGCCGATCACCAGCGCGACCTGCTGCTTCCACGGCGTCGCGCCGACCAATTGGCCGGTCTTGAGGTCCTGCAGATTGTCGTTGGAAATGGTGGCGACGCCGAACACGATGCCGGTGACGATCAGCGCATACGCGATCAGCGCGCGCGTGGTGTCGGCACCCGGATGCTGCCCGAACAGGCCGACTAGCATCAGCGAAGACCCGATCACCGCGAGGATGCCGATGCCCGAAACGGGCGAATTGGACGCGCCGATCAGCCCCGCCATATAGCCGCACACCGCCGCGATCATGAGGCCTGCGACAAGCACGAACACCAGCGCCCCCGCGATCAGCAGCGCCGCCGATCCGACCAGCGCGCCACCCGCGATCACATCCCACAACAGCCAGGCGATCGGTAGCAGCGTGAGCAACGCGACCCCTGCCACCCACACGATTGGCAAATCCTGCTCTTCCAGCGCCAGCGCCTCGCCCTTGCCGCGCGCGGTGCTTGCCGCCAGCGCCGAGCGCACGCCGCCGATGACGGGCCCGGCGATCTTCACCAGCGTCCAGATCGCCGAAATGCCGATTACGCCAGCGCCGAAAAAGCGCACGTCGCCCTTCCAGATCGTGTTGACCCAGGCGGCCATGTCGCCGGGCATGGGGTGGGCGGCAGTGAGCAGCGGCACCAGCACGAACCAGCCGATCACTAGCCCCAGGCCCATCGCGGCGCCGACCGAAATGCCGACGAGATGGCCGACGCCGAGCAAGGCGAAGGACAGGCTGCCGGAAATGCCGGTCGCGCCCGCGCCGACGCGAAAGGTGGTGGCCGCGGTGTCGGTGATGATTTTGGTCTGGGTAACAATCGCGAAGCCCGCCGAGGCAATGCTGTTCCAGATCAGCACGAACAGCCCGGTACGTGCTTCGGCTTCGCCCTCGCGCGAGCCCGCGCCGATTTGCAGCACTTCGGCGGCGGCGACGCCCTCGGGATAGGGCAGATCGGTATCGACCACCAGTGCGCGGCGCAGCGGGACCGAGAACATCACGCCCAATATGCCGCCGGTCGCGGTGATCATCGCGGTCTGGACATAAGGGAAGCCGTGCCACCAGCCGATCATCACCAGCCCCGGCAGCACGAAGATGATCGCCGCCAGCGTTCCCGCAGCACTCGCCACTGTCTGCACGATGTTGTTTTCGAGGATCGTCGCGCCCTTGAACAGCCGCAGCACCGCCATCGAGATGACGGCGGCGGGGATCGAGGTGGCGAACGTCAACCCGACCTTGAGCCCGAGATAGACGTTGGCGGCGGTGAACAGCAGCGTGATGAGTCCGCCAAGCAACACGCCCCGCAGGGTCAGTTCGGCGATCGGGCTGGGGCGTGTGGTGGTCATGCGGCTATCTGGCACAGCGCCGGGCCTCCGTGACAGAGATTTTTGCAGCGGAACCAATTCAGCCGCAGCGGCATTTTGCGGTGCAGCAAATCAGGCTATAGATAATCTAAGCATACTTATTATATGGGCACTATGCAGGATTCGATCGGATTTTTGATTAGCGACGTCTCGCGCCTGATGCGGCGGCGGTTCGATGAGCGCGCGCGGCTGATCGGCGTGACGCGCACGCAGTGGCGCGTGCTCAAGTTTCTTCAGCGCGACGAGGGCATCAATCAGGGCGGGCTGGCCGATTTGCTCGAGGTCGAACCCATCACCTTGTGCCGGATGATCGACCGGCTCGAAGAGGCCGATCTGGTCGAGCGGCGGCGGGATCCGTCCGATCGGCGCGCGTGGCAAATTTTCCTGACCGAGCGCGCCCGCCCTTTACTCGAAGAATTGGGGCATCTTGGCGAGGTGGTGCTGGGCAGCGCGTTGGCGGGTGTCACTCCCGCTGAGCATGATGCCGTGATGGCCACGCTCCAGCGGATCCGCAGCAATCTGTCTTCCCCGGATAAAACCCATGAGGCCGCAAATGGCTGATGCCGATCCCAAGATTGCCCATGCGGCGGCGACCGACACCGTGGTCATCTCTCCGCCGCCCGGCGCGATGATCGAAACGCCGGTCAAACGGCGCGCGTGGCTGCGGCCTTTGCTGATGCTCAGCGTGCCGCTGTTGCTCATCGCGATCGCGGGCTATTTCTGGCTGACGGCGGGGCGCTTCGTCTCGACCGACAATGCCTATGTCCAGCAGGACAAGGTGTCGGTCTCGTCAGACATTGGCGGGCGTATCGTGAAAATCAACGCGCGCGAGAACCAGCCGGTCAAGGCGGGCGACCTGTTGTTCCAGATCGACCCCGATCCCTATCGTATCGCTTTGGCGCAAGCCAATGCCGCGATCGCAACCGCGCGGGTGCAAGTAAGCACGCTGGCGACCGACAGTGGCGGCGCGGCGGCGGACATTGCCAGCGCCAAGGCCGATATTGCGCTCGCGCAGGCGACCTATGATCGCCAGGCGGCGCTGATGAAGCAGGGCTTCACCACGCGCGCCAGCTTCGACGCGGCGGCGCAGCAAGTCGCGGCGGCGAAGGCGCGGCTGGCGACGGCCAATGCCAGCGCGGCCAAGGCGCGCACGCAAGTCGGCAGCGGCACCGACGCATCGGGTGTGCCCGCTGCCGTGCAGGCGGCGATGGTCCAGCGCGACAAGGCCGTGCTCGATTTGCGGCACACCTCGGTCTATGCGCCGGTATCGGGCACGATCAGCCAGTCCGATCGGCTCCAGGTTGGGCAGATGATGATCGTTGGCTTGCCCGCCGTCAGCATCGTGTCGAACCATCCGGCGTGGATCGAAGCCAATTTCAAGGAAACCGAGCTCAATAAGATGTGCGTCGGGCAACCCGCCGAAGTCGCGTTCGACGCCTATGACGGCCTGAAATTGAAGGGCCATGTTCAGTCGATTGGGGCAGGGACAGGTTCCGAATTTTCGGTGCTGCCGGCGCAGAATGCGACGGGCAACTGGGTCAAGGTGACGCAGCGTGTGCCCGTGCGCATCGCGATCGACCAGCCAAGCAAACGCCCGCTGATCGCGGGGCTGAGCGCCAACGTCACCGTGGATGTGCGCAGTGGCCACTGCTAATCCCGATGCGGGCGAGGCCGATCGCCTCGCCCGCATCCCCTCGACCGAGGAGGCGGTGCCGCTGGAAGAGCGCGCCTCGCTCCACACCCGCAACCGCCCGTTGCTGACGATCGGGGTGATGGCGGCGACGATCATGCAGATCCTCGATTCGACCATCGCCAATGTGGCGTTGCCGCACATGCAGGCGTCGCTCGGTGCGACGTCGGACACGGTCACCTGGGTGCTGACCAGCTATATCGTGGCGTCGGCGGTGGCGATTCCGTTGACCGGCTGGCTCGCCGACCGGCTCGGCTCGCGCAATCTGTTCCTCGGCGCGGTGGTCGGGTTCGTGATCGCTTCGATGCTGTGCGGTCTTGCGTCCAGCCTGCCCGAAATGGTGCTCTTCCGCGTGCTGCAAGGCGTTGCGGCGGCGTTCATGAATCCGCTGAGCCAAACCGTGATGATGGACATCAACCCCCGCTCCAAACAGGCAGCGGCAATGTCGATCTGGGGCATGGGCATCATGGTCGGGCCGATCCTGGGACCGGTGATCGGCGGCTGGCTGACCGACAATTATGATTGGCGCTGGTGCTTCTACGTCAACGTGCCGATCGGCATTGCCTGCTTCCTGATTCTGTGGGCGCTGCTACCGTCACGCGAAATCAAGCAGCGGGGCTTCGACATTTTCGGTTTCTCGATGTTGGCGGTGGCGATCAGCGCGTTCCAGTTGATGCTCGACCGGGGGCAGACGCAGGACTGGTTCAGTTCGTGGGAAGTGTGGACCGAGGGGATGGTCGCGCTGGGCGCGGCGTGGATGTTCCTTGTGCAATTGTTCACCGCGAAGAGCGCGATGTTCGACCGCGCGCTGTTCCTCAACCGCAATCTGTTGACGGGCGTGGGCTTCATGCTGGTGATCGGCGTGCTGATGACCGCGACGCTGGCGCTCCTCCCGCCGATGCTGCAGCAGCTTTACGGCTACCCTGTGCTGACGGCGGGGATTTTGCTGATGCCGCGTGGCATCGGCATTGTCGGCTCGATGTATATTGCCGGGCAGTTGATGAAGCGCCAGGTCGATCCACGGCTGATGGTCGGGGCCGGACTGCTCATCGCCGCCTGGTCGCTCTATGAGATGACCGGCTGGACGATCGAAATGGGGCAGCAGCCCTTCATCGTCACCGGCTTCGTGCAGGGGATCGGCCTTGGGCTGGTGTTCATCCCGCTCAACATCACTGCGTTCGGGACGCTCGATCCGCGCTATCGTACCGAGGCGTCGAGCCTGATGAACCTGGCGCGCAACATTGGCGGTTCGGCGGGCATTTCGGTGGTGACGGCGCAGCTTGCCCGTAACATCCAGACCGCGCATTCCGAGATCGGCCAACACATTCCTGACCCCGGCCTGGTGGCGAAGGACCCGGTAGTAAGTTCGATCACGGGCGGTGCGAGCGACACGGTGCTGGCGATGGCAGACGCGATCGTCAACAAACAGGCGGCGATGATCGCCTATCTCGACGACTTCAAACTGATGATGATCCTGACGCTGGCGTCGATCCCCTTGGTGTTCCTGTTACAACGCTCGGCTCCGCCCAAGGTTGGCGACGAGCCGGTGCATGTGGCGGTGGACTGAACCAAGTGCCGATGGCGCGCCACCTTTGCCCGCGCTGTGCGTTGGCCACGCCATGAAGACACTTTGGTTCATTACAAATCCCAAATCGGGCACGGCCACCCCGGCCAAGGCCGAGGCTCTGGCCACGCTGTTCGCCGATCGCGGACTGGTTCTGGCCGGACGCACGGCCTTTCCCGACGATGCATTGCCAACGCCGCAATCGCTGGAGGCAGCGGGGGTCGATACCGCCGTGCTGTTTGCCGGGGACGGCACTATCAACGCTGCCGTATGTGCGCTGGCCGAATGGCGCGGTGCGATCCTGATCTTGCCCGGCGGCACGATGAACATGCTGGCAAAGCATCTGCACGGGGCCACCGACCCGGCGGCGATCGTCGCAGCGGCGGTCGAGCACGGGCGGATGACGGGTCTGCCTTATGTCGATGTCGCGGGACAACGCGCACTTGTCGGCTTGATCCTCGGGCCCGCCGCCACATGGGTGCGGGCGCGCGAAATGGTCCGCGCGGGGCGGTTGCGTGGCCTCGGCCGGGCGATGAAACATGCCTGGCAGCGGACTTTCGGTCGTGGCATCCGCCTGGAGGGTGTGCCCGCGCTAAAGCATGGCGCGCAGGCGGTGTTCGTCCGACCGGAAGCGGACCATCTCGACATAGCGGCGATCGATGCGCGTGATTTCCGGGCGATCGCACGGCTCGGTTGGGAATGGGTGACGGGGGATTGGGTTGCCTCGGGCGAGGTGACGCATTGCCATGTCCGGGCGTTCCGCACCTGCGGCGACAAACCCGCGTTGGCGCTGGTTGATGGCGAGCCGATCATGCTCGAACCCGGCTCCACAGTCAGCGTCGGCATGATGCGCGGGATCTTTATTACGACCAGGGCCACTGCATGACGCGGCTGTTCCATGTCAGCGATGTTCATTTCGGGCGTGAGGATGCGGCGGCGGTCGCGTGGTTCGATGCGCTGGTAAAGGCCGAAAAGCCCGATGCGGTGGTGATGACCGGTGACTTGACCATGCGCGCGCGGCGACGGGAGTTCGCGGCGGGGCTCGCCTGGTTGCAGGGGCTTGGCGTGCCGGTAACGGTCGAAGTCGGCAATCATGATTTGCCGTACTTCAATCCGATCGACCGCTTCTTCCGGCCCTATCGGCGGATGGCGGCGGTGGAGCGCATCGTCGAGCAACCGCTCGATTTGCCGGGCATTGCGATCATCCCGCTGGTGACGACAGTGCGTGCGCAGTGGCGGCTCAACTGGTCGAAGGGCAAGGTTAGTCGCACCGCGCTGGAGCAGGCGTTGGCGTTGGTTGCGGCGGTGCCCGCAGGGCGGCTGATCTTCATCGCGTGCCATCATCCTTTGGCGGAGCCCGAGACGCGGATGTCGGCGCGCACCCACAATGGCGCGCAGGCGCTGGTTGCGCTGGCGCGGGCGGGTGCCGATGCCGTGCTGACCGGCCATGTCCACGACCCGTTCGATATCGCGCACGAGATTGAGGGGCGGACGATGCGGATGATCGGGGCGGGCACCTTGTCCGAACGTATCCGCATTACGCCACCCTCGTTCAATGAGATTCGCATCGCGGATGGCCGGTTCGATGTGCTTCAGCGCACGATGGACCTCGCCCCCGCCGTCCCCTTGCTGCGCGAACGGGCCGAATAGCTGCCGACTTGTCGCGCCGCGCAGCATCGATATGCTGGCGTCATGAAACCAGCCCTTTTGCTCGCCCCGCTCTTCCTCCTCGCGGCTGTTCCGGTCAGCGCGGCGCCATCCGATGTGGATGCCCGTGTCGCGCGCGTGCTGAAGGCGTCACCGCTGATCGATGGGCACAATGACTGGGCCGAAACCCTGGTCGGGCGCGTGGGGGAGGCACGCTGGACGCTCGACCTCACCAAGCTCGATCCTGCGAAATTCAATACCGACATCACGCGGCTGCGCCAGGGTGGGGTCGGCGGGCAGTTCTGGTCGGTCTATGTCCCGGCAAATCTACCGGGCCCCGAACAGGTCGAGGCGACGCTCAATCAGATTGGTCTGATGCAGCAAATCTTCCAGCGGTATCCGAGCGTGTTCGAACCTGCCGTCACTGCCGCCGATGTACGGCGGATCCATCGCCAGGGGCGGATCGCGTCGATGCTCGGCGTCGAGGGCGGCGGGCAAATCGACAGCAGCTTCGCGGTGTTGCGTGCCTATCGTCGGCTCGGCGCGTCCTATCTGACGCTCACGCATTCGCGGACGATCGCCTGGGCGGATTCGGCCACCGACGACCCCCAGCATGGCGGCCTGACCAAATTCGGCGAGGCGGTGGTGACCGAGCTCAACCGTCTGGGAATGCTGGTCGATCTCAGCCATGTCAGCGAGGCGGCGATGCGCGATGCGTTGCGGGTGAGCAAGGCGCCGGTGATCTTTTCGCATTCGAGCGCGCGCGCTTTGTGTGACCATCCGCGCAACGTGTCCGATGCGGTGCTCAAGCTGGTCGCGGCCAATGGCGGGGTGGTGATGGTCAATTTCGCACCGAGCTACGTCTCCGAGGAGCGGCGCCGCTGGGAAGCCGCGCGCAATGGCGAGATTGCCAGCTATAACGCGCCGCCCTTTGGCGGGCTGTATATCGGCCAGCCCGACAAGGCCAAGGCCGCGCTGGCCGCCTGGGAACAGGCGCATCCCAAGCCGGTGGTGACGCTTAGCCAGGTTGCCGATCACATCGACCATATCGCCAAGGTGGCAGGCGTGGATCATGTCGGGATTGGCTCCGATTTCGACGGCCTTGGTGAGTTGCCGCAGGGCCTTTCCGGTGTCGAAACCTATCCGGCGCTGCTGGCCGAACTGGCGCGGCGGGGGTGGAGCGATGCCGATCTTGCCAAGCTCGCTGGCGGCAATGTGCTGCGGGTGATGGAGGGGGCGGAACGCGTTGCGGTGGCGATGAAGGATCAGCCAATGGCAACCGGAACGGTCGCGGCGCTTGATCGCAAGGAGCCCTGAGGCGACAACACGTTGCTTTTGAAACGAGTTTGCGGATTGTTTGTTGCTGCTTTGACGGCATTTTCGTTGTAAAAATGCAACAAGTTCGACAATTTTTGCTGCGATGCAATAATTGATCGTTGCATGACATTGCCATGACAGCCCGGGTCGATCAGCTTTTACCACAGGGTAAAAGGGGAAGACCGATTATGAAAATGTATCTTCGCTGTACGGTTGCGGTGGCGGCGCTGGCGTTTTGCGATTTCGGCATGGCGCAGGCGCAAACCGCTGAACCGAGCGCACCTGCGGCGGCGGAAAGCGGCGGGGACATCATCGTTACCGGATCACGTATTCGACGCGACCCGCTCGATCAGGATTCGCCGGTGGTAACCGTCGACCAGGCGTCGCTCGCGCGTACCGGCCTGTCCTCGCTCGCCGACGTCTTGCAGCGCTTGCCGAGCGCGAGCGGCGGGTTGAACAGCAAGGTCAACAATAGCGGCAATATCGGTAACCCGCCCGACGGCGGCGGCGTCGGCGCGGGGTCGGCGGAAATCGATCTGCGCTATCTGACCGCCAAGCGCACACTGGTGCTGGTGGACGGCTTGCGCTTCGTCAACGGCGCATCGGCCAGCGGGATTCCCTCGACGGTCGACCTCAACACCATCGCGCTCAGCTCGATTGACCGGATCGAAGTGCTGCAGTCAGGCCAGTCCCCGCTTTATGGGTCGGATGCACTCGCGGGTGTCGTCAACGTCATCACCAAGGTGAAGCAGAAGGGGCTGCAGGCGACCGCGCAGTTCGGCACCTTCCGCCAGGGCGACGGGCACACGCAAGACTATAACATCAGCTACGGCATTCAGGCGCCGACGACGAGCATCGTGTTCGGCGGCAGCTATGTGAAGCAGGAAGCCGTCAGCACGCGCAACCGCTCCATTTCGCAATATCCCAACCCTGGCCAAACGAGCTGCACCGATCCGGTCGGCGGGTGCAGCAGCGCGACGCTCAACGGCTTTTACTCGGTGCTTGGGCTGCCGACGCTGACCGTAAAGAACCCGGTGACCGGGCGGCCACGTTTCTCGGCGGCTGACCCCACCGGGGCGAACAGCGACTATCGTTTGTTCACTACGGCGGATCGCTTCAATTTCTCGCCCTATAACTATTTCCTGACGCCATCGGAGCGTTATGGCTTCTTCGTCAGCGCAAAGCAGGAGCTTAGCTCCACCGTCAATCTGCGCGTGAAGGCGAATTACACGCGGCGCAATTCGCAGAACCAGGCGGCGTTCCTGCCGCTGTTCATCGGCCCCGATGCCGGAAATGGCAATTTGCTCGACACGATCTCGATCGATGCGACCAACCCCTATAACCCGTTCGGCGTCACGCTGTCTGCGGGCGGTGCGGGCAATCCGCCGGCCAATTACTCGACCATCCGTCGCCGCCTGATCGAAGCCGGGCAGCGCACCTATACGCAGCACGTCGACACGCTGTCGGTAACGGGCACGCTCGATGGTTCGTTCAATGTCGGCAGCCATAAATTCTACTGGGATGTGAACGCCGTATTCGGGTTCAACGATGCCAAGCAGACCTTTACCGGCAATATCAATGCGGCAAGGCTGGCGCAGGCGTTGGGCCCGGTCGCCAATTGCACGGGCGCGTGCGTGCCGTTCAACATCTTCGGCGGCGCAGGGAGCATCACCCCGGCGATGCTCGCCTTTGTCGGCTTCACCGAAAAGGACCGCAGCTCGCAAAGCGTGAACGACTATACCGCCAATTTGAGCGGTAATGTGTTCGATTTGCCTGCGGGTCCGGTCGGGATCGCGGTCGGCTATGAGCATCGCTATCAAGTCGGCGACTTCGCTCCCGATCCGGTGATCGCCGCAGGATTGGGCGCGGATATTCCCGCGCAACCCGCGCATGGCAGCTACAATTCCGACGAAGTTTATGGCGAATTGCGGGTGCCGTTGATCCACAATACGCCGTTCATTCAGTCGCTCGAACTCGATGGTGCGGTTCGCCACGCCGATTATTCGACCAGCGGCGGCAACACCACCTTCACCGGCAGCGGCCTGTGGAAGCCGGTTTCCGACCTGTTGCTGCGTGGGTCCTATGCGCAGGGGTTCCGCGCACCGAGCATCGGCGAGCTGTTCGGCGCGCAATCGCGGGCGGATGCGCCGATCGACGATCCCTGCACCAACGTCGCCGGATCGCCTTTCCAGACCTCGGCGACGGTGCGGGCGAACTGCATCGCCACCGGGGTTCCCGCCAATGGCAGTTATCAGGAACCGAACGGTGGCCAGATTGGCGTGTTGACCGGGGGCAATACCGCGCTGAAACCGGAAACCTCGCGGACATGGCTGTTCGGCGGCGTCTATTCACCGGCTTGGGCACGTTCGAGCAGCTTTGCGAGCGCGCTCAATCTTGAGGTCAATTATTATGACATTCAAGTTTCGAACGCGATCGCTCCGGTTGATGCACAGCTAACGTTGACTCGATGCGCCCAAACCGCGGATGCGCTAAGCTGCGCTGCGGTCATACGGTCGCAAAGCGGCCGGGTGTCGCGGATCAACGCGCAGTTGCAGAATATCGGCAGCATCAAGACCAAGGGCATCGACGTTACCGCCAATTACCGCACGCCGCGCACCACGGCTGGCGTGTTCGGGCTCTCGCTCAGCGGCAATTTCCTGCTGAAATATACCGAGACCTTCCCGGCGGCGACCGGCTTCACCACGACGGACTATCGCGGTACGACCCGTGGTTTCCCCGATCAGTCCTATCCGCGCTTCAAGGGGACAGGCGTGCTGGATTGGCAGTATCACGGCCTCGCGGCGTCATTCACCGGTCGGTATATCGACAGCGTGGTCGAAGGGAATGGCAACAAGCTGAACAGCCGCTTCTATAGCGACATCCAAGTGTCCTTCTCACCGCCGGTCCTGTCGAACCGCGTTTCGATGACGGTGGGCGTCAACAATGTGTTCAACGTGAATCCGCCTGCTTGCAGTAGCTGCACCGGGCCGAATTATGATCCGACCACCTACGACGTACCCGGCCAATTCGGCTATTTGCGGCTGTCGTACAAGATGTGAGGGAGGCCGGGCGCGGTGGTCATCGCCGCGCCCGGTTGCTTCACCGGAGCCAGCGCGTCATTGCCGGATAGGTTTCGGTCGTCGTCAGGCCATACCACGCCAATAATGGCAGGCCGATATAGTGGCCGCCCGCGAAACTCTCCGCGAGCCACGCACCCGCGCCACGATAGCCGTCGTCATGAAATACGATCGCTGGATCGAGATCGATCGCGCAGGCAGCGGCATAGGACCAGCAGATTGCGGCAATTTCCTCACCGGCATCGCTCGGAATTGCATCGAGCGTATCGCGCAGTGCCGGATCGGTCACCGCGATATGGCCTGCCTCGTGGAGCAGGTCGCCCGGATAGCGGAGCCGCACCGCGTCAACCAGCAACTTTCCACGCACCACCGTCATCGCGGGTAACAGCGAGTCCTCGGGAACGGAACTGGCGATGACCGGGATGCCGATCTCCGCCAGGAAAGCGGTAATCCGCGCGGCGACAGGATCGGCGAAGAGGGCGGCGTTGGACATTGCCAAAACCTAGCCGGTTTCGCTCCAACGAAAAAGGGCGGCCCGTTGCCGGACCACCCCTTCGCGACTGGGTACAATAAGGACTTAGCGCTTCGAGAACTGGAAGCTGCGACGTGCCTTGGCGCGCCCGTACTTCTTGCGCTCGACCGTGCGGCTGTCGCGGGTCAGGAAGCCAGCCGCCTTGACGGGGGCGCGCAGGATCGGCTCGAACTTGGTCAGCGCCTGGCTGATGCCATGCTTGACCGCGCCGGCCTGGCCCGAAAGGCCACCGCCCTTGACGGTGCAGACGACGTCATAGGCACCTTCGCGCTCGGTCACGCCGAACGGCTGGTTGATGACGAGACGCAGCGTCGGACGTGCGAAATACACTTCCTGGTCACGACCGTTGATGGTGATCTTGCCCGAACCGGGCTTGATCCACACGCGGGCAACAGCGTCCTTGCGGCGACCGGTTGCATAAGCGCGGCCCTGCTTGTCGAGGATCTGCTCGCGCAGCGGCATCGTCGGAGCAGCGGGCTCGGCAATGTGGCCGGCCAGATAGTCTTCGGCCTTGCGGTCGGACGCAGCCGATTCGGCCGGAACGACGGGGGCAGGGGTGTTGGTCAGGCCGGCGAGATCGGCGAGGGACTGGCGGTTGTCGGACATTAGTTGCCCACCTTGTTCTTGCGGTTCATGCTGCCGATGTCGAGGACTTCGGGGTTCTGCGCCTCATGCGGATGCTCGGTGCCGGCGAAGACGCGCAGGTTGCGCAACTGCTGACGGCCAAGCGGGCCGCGCGGGATCATCCGCTCGATCGCCTTTTCAATCACGCGCTCGGGGAAACGACCTTCGAGCACCTTGCCCGCGGTGATGCCCTTGATGCCGCCGGCATAGCCGGTGTGCTTGTAATAGACCTTGTCCTTCAGCTTGTTGCCAGTGAACTTGACCTTGTCCGCGTTGATGATGATGACATTGTCACCACAATCGACGTGCGGGGTGAAGCTTGGCTTGTGCTTGCCGCGCAGGATATTGGCGACGATCGAGGCCATGCGGCCAACGACCAGACCATCGGCATCGATGATCAGCCACTTTTTTTCCACCTCATGCGGCAACGCCGGCTTGGTGGTCTTCATCAGCGCCTTCATGGGGCTTGTGACCTTTATGTATGAACGGGTGTAAAACGACAGGTGCCGCCCCGAGGGACGGCACCGATGAGCGGCCTATTGCTGCGAAGGCGTACAAAAGTCAAGCAATGGGCGGGTTTGCTGACGGGTATCTGAATACCGCATAACAGTCAGCGGGGCGGTATGACGGTAATGGCGGTAACGATCCGCGTGCGGTGGACGGTATGGCCGTCGGACACGATCACGTCACTGACATCGTTGCTCTCGACCAGCAGGCCCGACGCCGTATCGAACGTGCGGGTGGAGCGGGTTGTGACGGAGGGAGTGGAGACGGCGCGTGCAGCAATTTGCCCGGGGGCGTTGGCCAGCGGGGTCGCGTCGACGTTGCCCGCGGCCTCTGTTTCAATGGTGATCTGGCCATTTGCGGCACGGCGCACGGTCTCGGTGCCGGACAGGGCCATCGCCGGTGCGAGAGGCGGGCGGCTGGGAAGGGTCACCGCGACTTGCCCCGGTGCACGGTCGGTCAGGCGACCCGCGAGCAGTGGGGAAACGATCGAGGCCAGCATCGCCACCTTCCGTTCGGGCGGCATGGCCCGCAGCGGCGCGGCGAGCGCGGTGGAGACACCCGGACGGTGGATGCCGATCGCCATCTGCTCGATCGCGGTGGCGATTTGGGCGACGGCGGCGTCGGCATCCTCCACGCCCTCGATCGATCCATCGACCCCAAGCGTAAAGCGCAACGGGCGGTTGAGCAGCGCGTCGGTCGCGGTTGTAAACATACGCGCCACGTCGGCGGCATTTTGCGGACCACCGGACTCGAGCGTAACGGTAGCGGTGAACCCGTGGTCGGTTTGGTGGAACACCACCGTGCGGGTCGAATGAAAGCGTCGCTCAATGCCGTCAACCGTGCGGGTTTCGGCTGATTCGTAGCGGTAGGGGCGATCCTGAATCGGATGGAATGCCGCATGGGCCGCGCTCGCCAACAGCGTTAGCGGCAGCATCCACAGCCAGCGCATCACGCGGAACGATGGCCTACGGCATGGGCGGTGGCGGTCGCCGCGATCAAGGTGAGCGCGGCATTCGCCTGGTGCGCGACCGCGACGACGATTTCGACACCACTCAGCAACGTGGCGATTCCGAGCAGGATCTGACATGTCATCAGCCCAATCAACACCGCTGCGGCGCGCGGCGCCCCCGCACGCTTCGCCCGAAGCGCGAGCAGAACAAGCCCCGCCGCCGCCACGAAGGCGAACCAGCGGTGGATGAACTGCACCACCACCGGATTGTCCACGGCATTACGCCACAGCGGATCGGTCAGCGGCGTCGCGGCGGGGAAAATTTCGTCACCCATCAAGGGCCAGCTCGAAAAGGCATAACCGGCGTCGAGCCCGGCGGTGAACGCCCCGAACAGGATCTGCCCAAACAGCAGACCAAGCGCGGTTACCGCGACCAGTCGCAAGCGCGCAGGCCGGGCGTGGCCGTCTTGCGCCAAAGTGCGCAGATCGAGCGCGGTCCATATCGTTCCGGCGAGCAGGGTGAGCGCGGTAACGAGATGGACCGCCAGGCGGACATGGCTGACGTCGGTACGCTTAACGAGGCCGGACGACACCATCCACCAGCCGATCGCCCCCTGGAAGCAAACCAGCGCGACCAGCGCGAACAAGCGCGGCACATACCCGCGCGGCACGCGACCGCGCGCCCAGAACCACAGCAGCGGCAGCAAATACGCCGCCCCGACCACGCGCCCGAGCAAGCGATGCAGATATTCCCAGAAGAAGATCGCCTGGAAGCCGGCCATCGACATACCGCGATTGAGTTGCTGATATTCCGGGATTTTCTTGTAATTATCGAACTCCGCCTGCCACTGCGCGGTGGTGAGCGGCGGGATTACGCCGCTAATCGGCTTCCACTGCGTGATCGAAAGCCCGGATTCGGTGAGGCGGGTAATGCCCCCGATCACCACCATCGCGACGACGAGCGCCGCGACACCAAACAACCAGTGGGACAAGGTGCGCGGGCGGACTTGTGACGGGGGCGAGGACGCTTGAAGCATAAGCCTGCCTTACGCGCCCGTCATCCGCGCGTCGATTGTGGAATGGTGCTCCTTCAAAATATCCCCGACAAAAAACCTGGCGATGATATGTTGTAACTTTGCGGATGACGTGCCACATGGCACAGCAGAATGACGACTCTGACCCTCTCTCCCGCGATGCGGTGGATCGAACAGCGATTCGACAATATGGCGATCGGCCTGTCGGGGCTGTGCGTCGTGCATTGCATTGCGAGCTCGGTGTTCATTGCGCTGGCTTCGACGGCGGGCGGGCTGCTGCTCAATCCCTTGTTCCATGAGGCTGGACTGACGATTGCAATCGGCTTTGGCGTGGTGGCGCTGGGGCGTGGCATCTTTACGCACGGCTATATGATGCCGGCGGTGGTGGGCTCAGCCGGGCTCGGCACGATGGCGGGCGCGATTTCGCTGCCGCATGACGGATCGGGCATGGAGACGGTGTGGACGCTGATCGGCGTTGCCATTCTTGCGCTCGGCCATGATTTGAACCGGCGCGCCGCCAACTGACCGTCTGAGTCGTGCCGTTGCGGCTTGGGTCGACAAGGCTTATCTGATCGGCATGTCAACGCATCAACACACCGAACCACAAGGCGCGGACCTTGCCGTCGCGGCACAGGCGACGCTCGAGCGTTCGGGCGAGCAGTGGACCGCGATGCGCGCCAACATCTTTCGCGCGCTTGCCGGGTTCGACAAACCGGCCTCCGCTTATGACATTGCCGAGGCGGTCTCCAAGGCCGAAGGGCGACGCATTGCCGCCAACAGCGTGTACCGCATCCTCGATTTGTTCGTCGGCAAGAATCTGGCGCGGCGGGTGGAAAGCTCCAACGCCTATGTCGCCAATGCGCATCCCGGCTGCTTGCACGACTGCATCTTCCTGGTGTGTGACAGTTGCGGGCAGACGGTGCATCTCGATGATGACCGGATCACCAATGGCGTGCGCTCCGCCGCCGAAGCCGCCGGTTTTTCGCCGGTGCGCCCGGTTATTGAAGTGCGCGGCAAATGCGCGGATTGCGATTAGGCGCGGTCACGCGACTTTCGGTATAAAGTCGGGGTTCACCCGGCACCGTCAGGCCAAATCCTTGCCCATCCGTACCCCCGGCACCGGCGGATCGGTGTCCGCCATCGCAGGCACGCGCTCGATTTCGCGGTAGCCGCACGCGCGGTAGAGCGGTTCACCGCCCAGCGTCGCCATCATTTCCAGCCGGTGGAACCCGGCGGTGCGGGCGGCTTCTTCGCATAAGGCCAGCACCATCCGGCCAATGCCGCGCCGGATAAAGTCTGGGTCGGTATACATCGCGCGAATCCGCGCAGGCTCGGTTGCGGGGTCGAGCATACGGGCATCGCGCCGGATTGCACTGGCATCGCCGCCATAAAGCGTCGCGCGGTAACTCCAGCCACCGCACCCCGCGATCGCGTCGCCGTCGGCGACGACGAAATAGGTACGATCGGCGATCAACTGCGTGTCCAACCCCATGCTGACTCGGCTTGCCGCAACCTGCGCCGGGGTCAAAAACGCGGTCTGCAGCGCTTCGATCGCGCGGTCCATCACCGCGCGAATTGCCGGAATATCGGCTTCGGTCGCAAGGCGATGGGTGAGGTGTGGCATGGGCGCACTGTGATGCGCGGATGCACCGCTCGTCAAGAATTTGCGCGGCGCGATCCAGGCAATCGACACGAACCGGCCTCGACGCTAAACAGGGCGGATGGTTGATGCTCTCCAAACGCCGTTGCTCGATACGGTTCATTATCCCGCCGATCTCCGGGCGCTTGCTCCCACCCAGCTTCGCCAGCTCGCCGACGAACTCCGCCAGGAGACGATTGCGGCGGTCGGCGTGACCGGTGGTCATCTCGGTTCCGGGCTCGGCGTGGTCGAGCTGACGGTTGCGATTCACTATGTGTTCGACACGCCCAACGATCGACTCGTGTGGGACGTTGGCCACCAATGCTACCCGCACAAGATCCTGACCGGTCGTCGCGATCGTATCCGCACGCTGCGCACCGGCGGTGGGTTGTCGGGCTTCACCAAGCGCAGCGAGAGCGAATATGATCCGTTCGGCGCGGCGCACAGCTCGACCTCGATTTCGGCTTCGCTCGGCTTTGCGGTTGCCAACAAGATTGCGGGCAGGCCCGGCAAGGGCATTGCGGTCATCGGCGACGGCGCGATGTCGGCGGGCATGGCCTATGAGGCGATGAACAATGCGGCGCAGGCGGGCAATCGGCTGGTCGTGATCCTCAACGACAATGACATGTCGATCGCGCCGCCGGTCGGCGGGCTGTCGGCCTATCTCAGCCGTATCGTGTCGAGCCGCGAATTTCTCGGCCTGCGCGATCTCGCGCGCAAGCTGGCCAAGCGGCTGCCCAAGCCGATCGCCGACGGGATGCGCAAGACCGAGGAATTCGCGCGCGGCATGGCGATGGGCGGCACGCTGTTCGAGGAACTGGGCCTGTATTATGTCGGCCCGATCGACGGACACAATCTCGACCAGCTCATCCCCGTGCTCGAAAATGTCCGTGATGCCGAAGAAGGGCCGATCCTCGTCCATGTCGTGACCAAGAAGGGCAAGGGCTATGCCCCCGCAGAGGCCGCGGCGGACAAATATCACGGCGTCCAGAAATTCGACGTCATCACCGGCACGCAGGCGAAAGCCCCGCCGGGGCCGCCGCAATATCAGAATGTGTTCGGAGCCCAACTGAGCAAGGAAGCCGAGAACGATCCGCTGATCTGTGCGATTACCGCGGCAATGCCCTCGGGCACCGGGCTCGATGGCTTCTCCAAGGCGCACCCGGAACGCTTCTTCGACGTCGGCATTGCCGAGCAGCACGCGGTTACCTTCGCCGCCGGCCTCGCCGCGCAGGGGATGCGGCCGTTTTGCGCGATCTATTCGACCTTCCTGCAGCGCGCTTATGACCAGGTTGTGCATGACGTGTGCATCCAGAACCTGCCGGTGCGCTTTGCGATCGATCGTGCCGGGCTGGTCGGGGCCGATGGCGCGACCCATGCCGGGTCGTTCGACGTGACCTATATGGCGTCGCTGCCCAATATGGTGGTGATGGCCCCGGCCGACGAAGCCGAACTGGTCCACATGACGCACACCGCCGTGTTGCACGACAGCGGCCCGATCGCGCTGCGCTATCCGCGCGGCAACGGCACCGGCGTGGCACTGCCCGAGGTGGCCGAACGGCTAGAGATCGGCAAGGGCCGCATCGTGCGCCAGGGGCACAAGGTCGCGATCCTCTCGCTCGGCACGCGGCTGGGCGAGGCATTGCGCGCGGCCGAGGCGCTGGAGGCCAAGGGCCTGTCGACCACCGTCGCCGATCTGCGCTTCGCCAAGCCGCTCGACGAGGATTTGATCCGCAAGCTGCTGACCACGCATGAAGTGGCGGTGACGATCGAGGAAGCCTCGGTCGGCGGACTCGGCGCGCATGTGCTGACCTTCGCCAGCGACGCAGGGCTGATCGACGCAGGGCTCAAGCTGCGCACGATGCGCTTGCCCGACATTTTCCAGGATCAGGACAAGCCCGAAGTGCAATATGCCCAGGCCGGGCTCGACGCCGATGCGATCGTCGAGACGGTGCTGAAGGCGCTGCGCCACAATTCGGGCGGCGTGGTGATTGAAGGCGCGCGGGCCTGAGGGTTGGGGGATGGGAAGAATATGAGCTCCCCTTACCCCCACCGTTCGTCCAGAGTAGCGACCGAGTAGGCGAAGCCGTAGCGAGGGCGCGTTGGGGCGACTCGATTGCTCCTCGGCACGAACCGATATGGAGAGGAACGGGTTAGGGAAGCCGGGCGCGCGCTGCCGCACCCGCCGGCGCCCGAACATCCCGCTGGCCATGCGCCGCGATCCCCGCCACACCGGTGGCTCGCTCCGTTCTTGAAGGACCCGCGCATGTGCTTTTCCGCGACCGCCAGCTTTACCGCTGCGGGGGTGCTGGCGACGATCGGGGTGGCGACGCTGCGCCATGTGCGCGAGCCCCGCGCGCTGGTGTTCGCCTGCGTGCCGTTGCTGTTCGCCGCGCACCAGTTTTCCGAAGGCATGGTCTGGCTCGCGCTGGAGGGGCGGTTGGGGCCTTATGCGATCGATCATGCCGTGTTCCTGTTCACGCTCTATGCGATCGGCATCCTGCCGCTGCTGATGCCGGTCGCGGTGCTGCTGCTGGAGCCGCCGGGGTGGCGGCGCATCGCCATTCTGGGCATGGTTGCGGTCGGCGCCGTGGTGTTCGCGTGGGACATGGCGGGCCTCGTCGTCGCGCCGACGTGCGCGGTGATCGAGCAGCATTCGATCCGCTACAGCAACCCGATCACCAGCCAATTGTGGGTGTCTTTGCTCTACATTCTGGCGACGTGCGGCGCGCTGCTGCTGTCGTCGCACCGCGTGGTGCGCAGCTATGGCGCACTCAACGTGATCGGGTTGACGATCGTGCATCTGGTGAAGGGCTATGCCTTCGCCTCGGTGTGGTGCTTCTATGCGGCGGTGCTGAGCGTGATGCTGTACCGCCAGTTCAACCGGCAGGACATCGACATCAAGACCCCCAATGGCACCACGCCGGGGTTACGGCCGTTCGTGCTGTCGTGGCTGCGCGGACGGGCTCGGCGCGGGGAAGGTTAGGGGAAAGTTTGGGGTAAGCGCGGTTATGGGGTGAGCGGGCTTTTCCGAAAGTTACGACGGCGATCAAGGGGGTAAGGGTGGCAGACCGGCTGTGTTAAAGAGCCGGGCCGACATAGAGCAGGGGCGGTGTGTAGGAGATAGGTTGGCTAATCGATATGGCCCGCCGCTTTCAGCGCATGATAGTCATCATCGGATTTAGCCCGGACCGACAGGAACTCGCGAAACCCGAATTGCAAGCCCAGTTGGTGCATCAAGGCTCGATCGGTTTCCGAATATAAAATCGCAATGCCCTTGGGTGCGAGGATGTCACGGGCACCGCCATTGCGACGAATGCGCTTCATGAAGTCGTCTTGCTGTGCAACAGCGGCAATCTGAACCCGTGAAATGGCGATTTCCTGATAACGTTCGAACAACACTGCCAGTCGCTGGGTGCCGCCTTTCAACGCCATGATCTCGTTGCGGTCCTCGGCTGAGACAACCGACCAGAAATTGCGCGTGTAAGCAAAATCTTGAACCAACCACCAGATATGAGCGCGGTTGGCTGCGGTGATGGTTTTTTTGGCATCGCGATTATCGCCGACGCTGAGATAGTCGACGCGAGCGCACACCAGGCCGACCGCGCATTTGGCATCCTGCTCGTTGACGCGCAGCAGGATGCAGAACTGATCGATAGCCTCGGGTGGAATCATCCAGCCGTGACCGATCGTAGTCGATTTCACATCGACTTCGCGGCCGCCAATTAGCAAATCCAGTCGCAGGCCGCGCGGCACTTGTAGCCAATCCCTGAGCAGGATTTCAAACTTGGTGCCGAGATAGGTCTTTTCGGTTTTTTCGAGATCCGAGAAGAAGAAACGTCCGCTACGCGCAGTGTCGATCACCTCGTCAATTGCTGAGCGAAAGAAGCTTCTCAGCTTCTCCTCAAGCAAGCCCTGCCCACCGACGGCCAGCAGCAAGTCTGCCTCCAGCGCCGCCAATTCGGTGAAATCCGGGTGGCTTGGATCAAGTGGCCTGCGTGTCGATCCCGTCAATCCTGTCATGCGGCGTGAGCAGCGAAAATCTTCTGAACGGAAAGAGCAACCTTCAGATTATGCGCAACTGCGCGCGCTACAGGCGCGGGGAAAGCATTACCCACTTGGCGGTAAGAAGTTGTCTTACCTCCATAAAACTGCCAACTGTCGGGAAAGCCCTGTAGGCGGGCGACCATGCGTACGGTGAGGCGTGGCATCCCGACGAAATCGGGCTCCGGCGCAGCCTCGGCCAGGCTCTTGCCTTCGACACCAAGTGATGCCCACGCCTTGCGTGCCCGCGTCGGCCCCAGATCCGGGCCACCATGTTTTTTGGATCCGCCTACGATCGTTGGTGCGATTTCATTGGCGCGATCGGCCCATGCGGCGGCACCGCGCCAGCCATTCGCGCCCATAAGGTCGCGCAGTGTTTGCCCGACTGTTGGCGGATTGTGCGGCTGCACCGTTGGCCAATCGAAAAGATCGGTCAGATCTTTGCGGATCGCGACGATCACCACCCGGGGGCGCAACTGCGGAACACCGAAGTCCGATGCGTTGAGTAAGCGCCAATCCGTATGATACCCTAGCAGATCGAGCTGCCTTTTGAGAAAAGCACGATAGTCATCGAAGACGGCTGATAGAAAACCGCGAACGTTTTCGATCATCACCGCCTTTGGGCGTATTTCGTCGATCAGGCGCAGTGCAGCGGGAAAGAGATTGCGCTCATCCAGATCGCCCAATTGCTTACCGGCCACGGAAAAGGGCGGGCAGGGCAGCCCGGCTGCAAACAGATCGATTCCCTTGTAAGGACGCCCATCAAATTTCTGCATGTCGCGGGCAAACACGTTCCAGCCCGGGCGGTTAAGCTCCAGCGTTTTGGCGAAATCTCGCTCGATCTCAACCAGCGCCTCATGCCGAAATCCGGCTTGTTCCAACCCGATGGCTTGGCCGCCGGCACCGGCGCAAAATTCGATAGAATGCATGTTGGGTGGCTCTTACTTGGCAAAGGCTGACGAAAGCTTATGTTCTTCGTATGTTCTGGTCAACATGGATAAGCGTTATCCAGCCGTCTGCAGGTTGATGCGGGATTGGCACTGAGCCGACCCCGCATCTAAGTCACTCCGCCGCCACGCCAGCGCGCGAGAACATATCCCCGCCCTCGGCATCCTCATTCGCCACGGCGGCACCCGTCCCGACCTTCGCCTTCTGGCGCTTGTCGAAGCCGTCCCACACTTCGTTCCAATTGCCGCGCGTCGCGGCCTTGGAATATTCGGTGGCGCGCTGTTCGAAGAAGTTGGCGTGCTCGACGCCGTTGAGCATCGGCGCAAGCCAGGGCAGGGGGTGTTCGTCGATCATGTAAATCGGCTTCATGCCCAATTGCCCCAGCCGCCAATCGGCGATGTAGCGGATGTACTTCTTGATCTCCTTGGGCGTCATGCCGTTGACCGGCCCCATTTCGAAGGCGAGATCGATGAAGCTGTCCTCCAGCCGCACGGTGTGCTGGCACATGTCCATAATGTCGCTGCGCACCGCTTTGGTCAGGCAATCGCGCTCTTTGGTGAAGGTGTGGAACAGCTTGATGATGCCCTCGCAATGCAGCGATTCATCGCGGATCGACCAGGTGACGATTTGCCCCATGCCCTTCATCTTGTTGAAGCGCGGGAAGTTCATCAGCATGGCGAAGCTGGCGAAGAGCTGCAGCCCCTCGGTAAAGCCGCCGAACATGGCGAGCGTCTTGGCGATGTCCTCATCGGTGTCGACGCCGAAGGTCTGCAGATAATCGTGCTTGTCCTTCATCTCGCTATATTCGAGGAAGGCGCCATATTCGCTCTCGGGCATACCGATCGTGTCGAGCAGGTGGCTGTAGGCTGCGATATGGATCGTTTCCATGTTCGAAAACGACGCGAGCATCATCTTGATTTCGGTCGGCTTGAAGATGCGGCCATATTTCTCGTGATAGCAATCCTGCACCTCGACATCGGCCTGGGTGAAGAAGCGGAAGATCTGCGTCAGCAAATTGCGTTCATGGTCGCTGAGCTTCTGTGCCCAGTCGCGGCAATCCTCGCCCAGCGGCACCTCCTCGGGCATCCAATGGACTTGCTGTTGACGCTTCCAGAATTCGAAGGCCCAGGGGTATTCGAACGGCTTATACTGCTTGCGGGCTTCGGTGAGGGACATGGGGTTACGCCTTTGCAAAAAACGAATAGAATTCAGAAACAACGATGAGCAAGCCGACTGCCGCTACTGCGCCGCCGAGGACACGCTCGAGTAAATGGCTACCAAGGTTGGCTGAGGTGGGACTGACGAGCAGGCTGAGTCCCCACAATGGCATCCAGATCGTAGAGATGTGATCCGACCACTGTGGAACCTTGGCACCCAATAAGGGTGGCCCGATCCATTTGGTGGCTATCAGGCCGAGAAAGAACACGAAGGCAGCGGCCAATGCAATGTCATACCAACGCTTAGGTCGACTTGGCGGCACTGACGATGCTTCCGCCAATGCGCTTTCGATCGAACGCTTTTCCTCGAAATAGCGATCGGTTCCGCGCTCGAGTCGCGCCGCGAGGCGTCGCTCAAGCCGGACTTGCCGGTTTTCCGGTACCCTGCTCCCAATGATGCGCGTAAGAATATGTCCAAACGTCACCAACAGCCCAGCGACTAGCGCCGACCAAGCGAGATACGCTGCGCTACTCACGCCGCCAGACTCCACCGCCACATCGCGGTCGCCGACATGGCGAGCGCGGCGCCGAGCGCCAGGCCCATCGTGCCGATCATGCGGAAGGCATAGACGCGGCCCTCGCTGCCGGTGCGCAGCAGCGCAAGCAGCAGCGCAAGGCCGATCGCGGTGAACAGTGCCGAGACGGCATACATGATGGCGATCGATGCGGTCACCGGCGGGTCCGCCGCTCGACATAGACGGTGCGTGAGCGGTTCGCGCCCACGCCTAAGAACACCACGCCGATGAAATAGCCGAAATCATACCAGCCGCCAGTGTTGGGCACGGCGTAGATCGCAACCTCGGGCAGGAACAGCGACAGCACCCAGGCGACGGGGAAGATGAAGCCGTGCCACACGCCCAGCAGGAAGCCCGGCGTCTCGGGCGTGTGCTGCACCGCGCTCGCCACCCGGTGTGCGCAGGCGGCGAGCAGCAGCGCGGCGGTGAGGACGGAAAAAGTGCGTGCGTGGGATGACCGGATCATACAATCCTCCTTGCATCCAAAGCGCCAGACGCGCGTTGGAGACTCGCAACCGTAACGAAGGAGCTACCCACATGGTCGACGCATCGCAGATTAAGGAACATGCCGAAGTCATCGGCGCCGATGGCGTCCATGTCGGCACGGTCGACCACGTCCAGGGTGGCCGCATCAAGCTGAGCAAGAAGGATTCGGGCGCGCTGATCAACGAAGGGCACGGGAGCCATGAAGGGCACCATCACTTCATCTCGCTCGGCCTGGTCGCCGATGTCGAGAATGGCGTGGTGCGCCTGAGCGCGAACGCCGACGTCGCCGTGACGTTCGAAGAAGAGAAGTAAGTCCAACTCCCTCTCCCCTTGTGGGAGAGGAGTTTCGGGTCGGTCATGCCCCCGGCATAACCTGAACAGCGCGGGGCGCTGTTCCCCCGAAACTGGGCCCGCGCCGCAGGCGTGGGAAGGGTGAGGGGGCTGCTCAGGCATGAGTGGCCCCTTTGCACATCTCCGGCAGATGCCCCGCGATCGTCTGGATCACGCCGTCGATATTGGTCATGACGTCATTGTTCCAGAAACGCAGCACGCGGTAGCCCTCGGCTTCGATGAAGCGCGTGCGTGCCTCGTCCGAGGTCGCGCTGTGCGCATGGGTGGCGCCGTCAATCTCGATCACCAGCCGTGCGGCGTGCGAACAGAAATCGGTATGATACGGGCCGAGCGGCACCTGGAAGCGGAACTTCGCCTCCGGGAAAGCAGAGCGAAGCGCGCGGCGCATGTGCTTTTCGGGCTCGGTTGCGTTGCGGCGAAGTTCGCGTGAACGGAATGGCGTGAGCGCGGGCAACAACTGGCGCTTAGTCAGGCCGTCCGCATTCCCCCTCACCCTTCCCACCCGCTTTGCGGGCGGGCCCCTTCCCTCTCCCACAAGGGGAGAGGGAGTTGGACTCTCATTTCCCTCTCCCCTTGTGGGAGAGGGAGGGAGGCCCGCAGGGCCGGAAGGGTGAGGGGGATTTACGCGAGACACCTCACTGGCATGCCAGGCATTCATCGTAATCGGTCGTCGCAAATTCATATTGCGGTTTTTCGATCGTGTTGTCGGCCTCGACGCCGCCTGCAAAACCGGCGCGCTGCACCGATTTGGAGCGCAGATAGTAAAGCGACTTGATGCCCAATTCCCACGCGCGGAAGTGCAGCATCAGCAGGTCCCACTTCTCGACATCGGCCGGGATGAACAGGTTGAGGCTGGTCGACTGGTCGATGAACGGCGTGCGATCGGCCTGGAGTTCGATCAGCCAGCGCTGGTCGATCTCGAAGCTGGTCTTGAAACAGTCCTTCTCCTCTTGCGTGAGGAAATCGAGATGCTGCACCGAACCGCCTTGTTCGAGGATCGAATTCCACACCGCATCGCTGTTCTTCGATTTCTCGTTGAGCAGCTTTTCGAGATAGGGGTTCTTGATCGAGAACGAGCCCGACAGCGTCTTGTGGGTATAGATATTGGCCGGGATTGGCTCGATGCACGCACTGGTGCCGCCGCAGATGATGCTGATCGACGCGGTCGGCGCGATCGCCATCTTGCACGAAAAACGCTCCATCACGCCCATGTCGGCGGCGTCGGGGCACGGCCCGCGCTCGGTCGCCAGATGCATCGAGGCTTCGTCGACCTGCGCCTTGATGTGCTTGAACATGCGCAGGTTCCACGACTTGGCCATCGCCCCTTCAAACGGCAGCCCGCGCGCCTGCAGGAAGGAGTGGAAGCCCATCACGCCGAGCCCGACCGAACGCTCGCGCATCGCCGAATAGGCTGCACGCTCCATGCCCGGCTCGGCGCGGTCGATGAAATCCTGCAGCACATTGTCGAGGAAGCGCATCACGTCCTCGATAAAGCCCTTCTCGTCCTTCCACTGGTCCCAGGTTTCCAGGTTGAGCGAGGACAGGCAGCACACGGCGGTGCGTTCGTGCCCAAGATGGTCCTTGCCCGTCGGCAGCGTGATTTCGCTGCACAAATTCGAGGTCGAAACCTTGAGCCCCAGATCGCGGTGATGCTTGGGCATCGCCTTGTTCACATGGTCGGCGAAGACGATGTACGGCTCGCCGGTGGCAAGCCGCGTCTCGACCAGCTTCTGGAACAGGCTGCGCGCATCGACCTTGGCGCGGGCGGAACCATCCTTGGGGCTGGTGAGCGTCCATTCGCTGCCGCTGCGCACCGCCTCCATAAAGGCGTCGGTAATCAGTACGCCGTGGTGCAGGTTGAGCGCCTTGCGGTTGAAATCGCCCGAGGGTTTGCGGATTTCGAGAAATTCCTCGATCTCGGGGTGCGACACGTCGAGATAGCAGGCCGCCGAGCCACGCCGCAGCGAGCCTTGGCTGATGGCGAGCGTCAGCGAATCCATCACGCGCACGAACGGGATGATCCCGCTGGTCTTGCCGTTCAGGCCGACCGGCTCGCCAATGCCGCGGACATTGCCCCAATAGGTGCCGATGCCGCCGCCGCGCGACGCCAGCCAGACATTCTCGTTCCAGGTGTCGACGATGCCGCCCAGGCTGTCGGGCACCGAATTGAGGAAGCACGAGATCGGCAAGCCGCGCCCGGTGCCGCCATTGGAGAGCACGGGCGTGGCCGGCATGAACCACAGCCGCGAGATATAGCCGTACAGCCGCTGCGCGTGCCCCGCATCATCGGCATAAGCCGAGGCGACGCGGACGAACAGATCCTGGAAATTTTCGCCGGGCAGCAGATAGCGGTCGCGCAGCGTATCCTTGCCGAAATCGGTCAGCAGCGCATCGCGCGAATGGTCGACCTCGACCGGATAAAGCTGCGCCTTCACTTCCTTGGAATCGCCGCGCGCGGAGAGCTTGCGCTGCGCACCGCTGGTGTCTTCGACTGGAGCGCTCGCCAGTGCCTCGATTGCGTCGGTAGCCATGTCCGTACTCGCTTCCCCGGTATTCCGAAAATCCATCTGCCGCGTCCCTGCCAACTCGTTCAAAACTCTGCGATCGGGGCGGTCGCGTTCCCGATCTGTTCGAATCGGCGGGCGAACCCCCATACTACCATGTCGCGGGCGATCAGCGAGAACAAAAATAGACCGCCCCCGTGTCGGCAACACGGGTTGTACCGTCTCCGCAATATGGGGTTGCGGGCTTCGTTCTACCAGCTCTTGGGTTCGCCCCCGAACTCAACCCCTACAGATTGTGCCGGATCGCGCGAGCACGCAAGACGGTAAATGACGCTTTAGCGACTCCGTTCGTCGCTATTTTGAGTCGGTTCGCAGCAGGACCGCTCCGGTCCTATCGCGCGACGCGCGGTCAAAGCTGGCCTTGCCGAAAGGCAAGAGACCGAAGCGGGAACGTGACAATTTTTTCACGCGTTGGATGAAGGCGACATCGGCAGCGTAACGATCGCCGCGAGGCCACCGAGCGATGCCGATTCGAGCGTCAGCGTCCCCCCATAGAGTGTTGCCAGCTCGCTGGCGATCGACAGGCCGAAGCCGTGGCCGTCGCCGCGTTCGTCGAGTCGCTGGCCTGCCGTCAGCGCGGCGGCGCGCGCGTCGGGCGGGATGCCCGCGCCATCGTCTTCCACGTTCAGCCGCACGAATCGGCCATCGACGGTGCGCGCGGCGGTGACGGCGATGCGGCTGGCGGCCCAGCGCCAGCCATTGTCGAGCAGATTGCCGAGCAGCTCGTCCAGATCCTGCCGATCGACCGCGACGTTCAATGCCGGGTCGATGGCGAGGGCCGCGCTCACCGGACGATCGGCATGAATGCGCGCGAGCGCGTCGGCAAGATCGGCCAGCACCGGGGCGAGCGGGGTCGCCACGCGCATCGCCCCGCCCGGCGTGGCGGCGCGCGCGCGGCCGAGATGATGGCGGACCGCGCGATCGATGCGGGCGACTTGCGCACGCAGCGCGCCATCGGGGTCATGCGGCGGCAGTGCGAGCGCGAGCGTGGCGAGCGGCGTCTTCAACCCATGCGCGAGGTTGGCGACATGGCCGCGCGCATTGGCGAGCGCGGCGGCATTTTCGGCGAGCAGCGCGTTGATCTCGCGGGCAAGCGGGGCGAGCTCGGTCGGCTGCGTGTCGGGCAGTGCGGTGGCGGCACCGCTGCGGATCGCGGCGAGGCTTTCGCGCATCCGGGCGAGCGGGCGCAGGCCGATGCGGAGCTGAACCAGCGTGGCGAGGGTGAGCGCGCCACCAAGCAACAGCAGCGAAGCGAGCAGGGGCACCATCGCGGCGCGCAGCGGACGATCGACGATCGCGCGCGGGGCGGAGGCGGTGATGCGCACGGGGCCGCCGGGCGTGGACAGCGTCAGGCTGCGTGCGTGGCGTGGCCCGTCCCGATCACGCCAGTCGAGCGCGCGGGCATGATCGTCGCGATGACGGGCAAAGGGGGGCGGGTCAAAGCGCGGACCGGGTGGCGGGTGCATCGCGTCGAGATCGGGCGGGGTGGGGGAGGCGATGGTCTGGCCCCGCGTATCGATCCGCCAGCCCCAGCCGCCTTGCGGGTCGTCATAGGGCGCGGCCAGTACCAGGCGAGCGCGGTCGACCGAACCGTCCGGCCGTACCGCCTGCGCCAGCACCGCGATTTGCGCGTCGAGCCGTTGGTCGAGCCCGTGCATCACGAAGCGATCGAGCACGGCACCGATGCTGAGCGCGGCAAAGGCGAGCGCGGCGAGCGTGGCAAGCAGCGCGGTGACGAGCAAGCGGCCGTAGAGCGAGCGGGGGAGGAGGGTTCGCATTACCAAGCCTTTATCCTTCCCCGGCGAAGGCCGGGGCCCCGTTGCGGGCGGCTGATGGCGAGCGCTGCGCCCAATGGCTTGTCAGCCACGACTGGGCCCCGGCCTTCGCCGGGGAAGCAAGCAGCAGGAAACAGGAAATGCTCATCCCTCCACCACCCGATACCCGCGCCCGCGCACGGTTTCGATCAGTTCGGCTCCGATCTTCTTGCGCAGGCGGCCGACGATCACCTCGAGCGAGTTGGAATCGGGATCGGCATCGCTTTCATAGACATGGTCGAGCAAGTCGAGCCGGTCGACCACCACGCCCTTGCGCAGCATCAGCGTCGACAGCACGCGCCATTCGAGCGCGGTCAGCCGTAGTGGCAGACCATCGCGTTCCACTTGCCCGGTCTGCGCATCGAAGGTCACGGGTCCGCAGATGATGCGCGCGGCGGCATGGCCACTCGCGCGGCGCACCAGCGCGCGCAGTCGCATGACGAGTTCCTCGACGCGGAAGGGTTTGGTCAGATAGTCATCGGCTCCTGCGCGGAAACCGGCGACCTTTTCCGACCAGCCATCGCGCGCGGTCAGGATCAGCACCGGCAGCGCGCGCCCGGCGGCGCGCCATTCCTCGAGCACGGTAATGCCCGATTTGATCGGCAAGCCGAGATCGAGCACCGCCACGTCATAGCTGCCGGTGTCGCCAAGATGCGCGCCATCCTCGCCATTGGTGGCGATATCGACCGCGAAATGTTCGGTGCGCAGCGCTTTGGCGATGCCCTCGGCCAGCGCGGTGTCGTCTTCGACCAGCAGGATGCGCATATCTGTGTCCTTTGCCCGGCGGCTAGGCCCAGTCGCTAAACCCAGGCTGAACCGGCGGGTTCAGCGCGGTGGTGGGGCGCATCGCTAGAAAGCGCAACACCACCCCAAGCAGGAGCAAGCACAATGACCGACCAAAGCGAAGGACCCGCCCCGCAACCCGATTTCAGCGCGCTGGAGCAACGCGCCCCGCGCCGTACGCTGCCGCTGCGCACCTCGTTGATCGCCGCCGCCTTCCTTGCCATCGGGCTCGGCGGCGGGGCGACGGTTGCGTGCATGAATGGCCCGACGATCGAGCTCGCGCCGGTCAAACCGATGGCGATCAAGACGTTGACCGACGATGGCGGCGTCATCAGCGTGCGCGGCACCGTTGCCGAGGTGTTCGGCCCGATGGTCGTGCTCGCCGATGCAAGCGGGCGTGCCTTGGTCGAGATTGGGCGCCAGGGCGATGGTACGGGCTTGCTCGCCCCCGGCCAAACGGTGACGGTGCAGGGCCATTATCGCCACGGCATGATCCACGCGTCCTTCCTCGTCGGAGCCGATGGCAAGGTGACGGCACTGCGGCCAATGGGTCCGCCGCGCGGCGGGCCAGGCGGGCCCGAGGGCTTCCGCCACGGGCCGCGTGGCCCCGAGGGGCGCGAGCCGGACCGCGATGACGCGCCGCCACCCCCGCCGCCGGCGACGGCTCCCGCTGCCGCGGGAAATAGCGCGGGCTGACCCCGATCCACACCGTTCCAGCCGCGCAAGGCGGGCGATCAGCCTGCCTTGCGCGCTGCGAGCGCGGGTGTCGGGGGGGTAAGACACTCAAGGTTGAAGGCCTCGGTAAATTCGAGGCCGACCTTACCATCCGCCGCCCAGCACAATCGTGCCGGGATCATCTGGCCTTCCGTCAATTCGATCATAACGTTGATTTCGCCCGCACCCTCTTCGACATCGATCCCGTCGATCATCGCGCCGCTGGCGGAAATGTTGCGGATGCGCACTTCGCCGACGACGTCGCCCGATCGGATTCGCGCCTTGCGCAACAGCGAGGTCCGTGGCGAGCGGCTGGTGCGGAAGCCGCTGGCGGTGGGGATGTCGCCTGCCAGCGCCAGATGTTCCCGCACATCGGCGGCGCAGGCGGGCTTGCCATAGACATATCCCTGGATGTGGCTGCAGCCGAGTTCGACGATCAGCGCGATCTCGTCATGCGTTTCCACTCCCTCGGCGGTGGTTTCCATGCCGAGCGTATCGGCCAGCGTGACGATCGCCTTGATGATCGCGGCATTGCGATTGCCCGCGATCGCCGCCCCGCGCACGAAGCTCTGGTCGATCTTGATCTTGTCGAACGGGGCCTTGCGCAAATAGCCAAGCGAGGAATAGCCGGTGCCGAAATCGTCGAGCGCCAGCCGCACGCCGCACCCCTTCAGCGCCTTGAACATCTGTTCGGTGGCGGGGCTTTCATCGACGAATACGCCTTCGGTAATTTCGAGTTCGAGCCGGTCGGGCTTGATCCCCGATTTCGCGAGCGCCGAGGTGACGACGGTGGACAATGCGGGATTGGCGAACTGAATCGGCGAGACGTTGACCGCGACACGGATGTCATGCGGCCATTCCGCCGCTTCCATGCAGGCGGTGCGCAACACCCATTCCCCGATCGTTTCGATCAACCCGCACTCTTCGGCAACCGGGATGAATTCACTCGGGCTGACCAGCCCGCGCGTGGGGTGTTGCCAGCGCAGCAGCGCCTCGAAGCCGACAATGCGCCCGGTGCGGGTGCTGACGACGGGTTGATATGCGACGAAGAACTGGTCGGCGGCGAGGGCTTCGCGCAGATCGTCCTCAAGCTGTTTGCGGCTTTGCGCGCCGATCAGCAACTCGCTGCGAAAGAAGCGGTGGACACCGCGCCCGTCACCCTTGGCGGCATAGAGCGCGAGATCGGCATTGCGGACGAGCGTCTCGGCATCGGTGCCGTCGGTTGGCGCGATCGCCACGCCGATCGAACAGCCGATGCTGATCGCCGAACCGTTGATGCTATAGGGTTGCGAGAGTTCGGCGATGACGCGCCGCGCGAGTTCGGCCAGCGCTTCGCGTTCGGGCGCGAAGGGGATGATGACCTTGAACTCATCGCCGCCCAGCCGCCCGACCAACCCGGTTTCGCCGATCGTGCGTTGGAGCCGCAAGGCGACTTTCTTCAGCAACGCGTCGCCGGTCTGGTGGCCCAGCGTATCGTTGACGCTCTTGAACCGGTCGAGATCGAGCAGGAAAAGCGCGGTCGGGCGCGGCAGCGAGCCTGGCTGATTCAGCGTCTGTTCCAGCGAGAGCCGCAACCGTTGGCGGTTGGCCAGTCCGGTCAGCCCGTCGAACAGGGCAAGCCGGGTGATTTCCGCGTCGATGCGGCGTCGCTCTGTCAAATCGCTGCCGCTGCCGACAAAACCGAGGAAGCAACCATTGTCATCGCTGACCGGTCGCCCGGAAATCGACCACCAGCGATCGCGCGTGGCATCGTTTGCTGGGCGTACCGAATAATTGGAAAAGGCGGTGTGCGAGGCGAGGTGAAAGGCAAGCGTCCGCTCGGTCTCGGGCGAGGCGCTATCGATGCGGAACAGCTTGTTCAAGACTTGCCCAATGGCGGGGGCGTCGGGCTGGTCAAGATCGCGCGCCACCTTGTCCGACAGATAGGTCACCTGCCCATCGGCGTCGGTTTGCCAGAACCAGCCGTTGGTATGTGCTTCAAATTCCTCGACCAGCAGGTGCGCGCGTTGATTGCCGGAATCGGGCACCGCGGCGTCGAGCACGCGCTGCCGACGCTGGACAAAGGCGTAAGCAGCCGCGGCGAGGCCGATCGACATGAAACACGCGCAGGCAATCAGGGTAAGGATATTCCCGAGAATCATGGGCCATAGGTAAAGTCGCAACCTTTCTGAATCCCTTGCATGGCGGCCAATTCATCCAAAATAGTCCAAAATGAGTAGGGGCCGCAGGATCGCCGCAGATGCCACCCTGCGCTTGGCGCGCGCGCAACATCGGCTTAAGGCGCGGCGCAAGACAGGAGCCCAACATGACCACCATCATCCGTGAAGCCGATCTGATCGAGAGCGTGGCCGACGCGCTGCAGTTCATCTCTTTCTATCACCCGATGGACTATATCCGTGCGTTGGGCGAAGCGTATGAGGCCGAGCAAGGCCCCGCCGCCAAGGACGCGATCGCGCAGATCCTGACCAACAGCCGGATGTGCGCCGAGGGGCATCGCCCGATTTGCCAGGATACCGGCATCGTCAACGTCTTCATCAAATGGGGCATGGATTGCCGGTTTGATGACACCAGCCGGTCGCTGCAGGAGATTGTCGATGAAGGTGTGCGGCTGGCGTACCTGAACCCCGACAACAAATTGCGCGCCTCGGTGCTGACCGACCCCGCTTTCACGCGCCGCAACACCAAGGACAATACGCCGTGCGTGCTGCACGTCGAGATGGTGCCGGGGAGCCGCGTTTCGGTCGATGTCGCGGCCAAGGGCGGTGGCAGCGAGAACAAGTCCAAGTTCAAGATGATGAACCCCTCCGACTCGATCGTCGATTGGGTGCTGGAGATGCTCCCGCAAATGGGTGCCGGCTGGTGCCCGCCGGGGATGCTCGGCATCGGCATTGGCGGCACCGCCGAGCATTGCGTGCTGCTCGCCAAGCAAGCGCTGATGGAGCCGATCGATATGGGCCCGCTGAAGGCGCGTGGGGCCAAGACCGATATCGAGGCCTTGCGCATCGAGATTTTCGACAAGGTCAATGCACTTGGCATCGGTGCGCAGGGGCTGGGCGGTTTGTCGACCATCCTCGACGTCAAGATCCTCGACGCGCCGTGCCATGCCGCTGGCAAGCCCGTTGCGATGATCCCCAATTGCGCCGCGACGCGCCACGCGCATTTCGTGCTCGACGGATCGGGCCCAGCCTTCCTCGAAGCGCCCAAGCTCGACGAATGGCCCAAGGTCGACTGGAAGCCCGACAGCGCCGCGATCTGCGTCGATCTCGATACGCTGACGCCCGAGGTGGTGCAGGGCTGGAAGCAGGGCGACCGGCTGCTGCTCAACGGCAAGATGCTCACTGGCCGCGATGCCGCGCACAAGCGGATCAAGGACATGCTCGATGCGGGCGAGCCGCTGCCGGTCGAATTCAAGGGCCGCGTGATCTATTATGTCGGGCCGGTCGATCCGGTCGGCGAGGAAGTGGTCGGCCCGGCTGGCCCCACCACCGCGACGCGGATGGACAAGTTCACGCGCATGATGCTCGATCAGGGCCTGCTCGCGATGGTCGGCAAGGCCGAGCGCGGGCCCGATGCGACCAAGGCGATTGCCGAGGGCAAAAGCGCCTATCTGATGGCGGTCGGTGGGGCTGCCTATCTGGTTGCGCGCGCGATCAAGGGATCGAAGGTCGTCGGCTTCGCGGACCTCGGCATGGAAGCGATCTACGAATTCGAAGTGGTCGATTTCCCGGTGACGGTGGCGGTCGATTCGACCGGCGCCAACGTCCACCAGCTCGCGCCCCTGGTGTGGAAGGAAAAGATCGCGCGCGAGGGGTTGCTGGTTTCCTGATTGTCGCCCCGGCGCAGGCCGGAGCCGCCCGATTGGCGCTAGGCGTCGTCCTCGTCGTCAATCGGGCGGGTTGCCCAGCTCGCATGGAGCGTCGGGAGGCCGGACCATATCGCCATGAGATAGATGGCGGCTGATGGAAGAGCGCGGACGAAGTCGGTCGTCGTCCATGCCTGGGAGAGGGCAAGCCAGCAGAGCAGCCAAATTCCCAGCACGGCGACACCACTGATCGTCGCGAAGGTCACGAAATAGGCGTTGTGCCGAACCTGGCGGTCCCACTCATCGACGCGCGCGACGCCGCCCCAGGGTTTGACCGGGCCGAAGATCGGCAGGAAATTGCCCAGAGAAAAGCCGACCATCAGCAGCGTGTAGCCAAGCCAGTAATTATGGCGATTGGTGAGCACGAGCACCATGCCGACGCTGGCCAGGGCAAGCGTGATGATCGGCAGGATGCGCAGATGGTAGCGCGGCTGCCGCCCCTGCGACATCGCATCGGCCAGTTTGGGAATGCCGGTCCAGCGGACGCTGTCATCGGCATAATCTGCGATCGTCTTCCGGGTCATACGGCGTCTCCCGCGCGGCGCAGCACCTCTGCGACGCTTTCAAAGGGGGTGAAGGAAAACAGATGTTCGACCGCGACGCCGAAAAAGGCCGCGATCTTCATCGCCAGTTCCAGGCTCGGTTTGTAATCGCCGCGTTCGAGATAGCCGATTGTCTGCGGGTTGACCCCGACCGCGTCGGCGAGCGCGCGGCGCGATGTGCCGCGTTCTGCCCGAAAGACCGAAATGCGATTATGTAGCTGCACGAACACTGCCTGAACATGACGATATGTTGTCTATACACAACGGATTTGCGCATATCAAGCGCGAGACTGCGCGTCGGATGGCGAGTATTGCTGAGGCGCACGCGATTGATCGCGAGGGCGATGCGCCATATAGTACCAAGTATCACCTGATCCGACCGGACACATCATGGCAACCTCGCTCAAGATCGACGACGAGATGAAAGCGCGGATTCAGGCGCTGGCGGTGTCGCGCGACCGGTCTCCGCATTGGGTGATGCGCGAGGCGATCCGTCAATATGTCGATCGCGAGGAAGCGCGCGAGGGATTCCGGCGCGAGGCGATCGAGTCCTGGACCGCCTATCAGGAGACCGGGCGCCATCTGACCGGTGCCGAAACGCTGACCTGGCTGGAGAGCTGGGGGTCGGAAAGCGAGTCGGGGCGGCCCGAGTGCCACGACTGATCGTAACCGAGGGCGCTGCCCTCGGCATCGCGCGTTGTCGTACTTTTCTGGCCGAGCGCAATGCCGATGCGGCGCGGCGCGCTGGCCGGGCGATAGCGCAGAAATTGTCGCTGCTGGAAACCAACCCCGGAATCGGGCGACCGCTTGATGCTGATTACCTGCTCCGTGAGTTGGTGATCGCATTTGGCGATAGCGGCTATGTTGCGCTCTACCGCCATGAGGTGGCGGACGATGCAGTCTATGTCCTGGCCTTCAGACATCAGCGAGAGGCAGGATATCCGGGGTGAAACATGTGGTAAAAACGATCGGCGCGGCGCTGCTCTGGCTGGCGGTCGTCTTGTGCCTAGCGGTCACAATTGTCCCGCGCTTTCTCGACGCGCGCTATTACGCCGGCACCGCGCCGGGTGACCATTTCGATGGCGCGCGCTTCTTCAATCCGGACGGGACCGACGATGATCTTTCGCCGCCATCGGGTGGCAGCCGCGGCGGGTTTATCTGGCGCTATCTCACCAATAGCGACGGCCGGCCGAAATGGCCCGATCATGTTGCGGTCCACCCGGTTGCGCCGCCTGCGCGGGTCGAAGGCGCGCGGATGGTTGCCACCTGGGTTGGCCATGCCACGGTGCTGGTGCAGACGCAGGATCTCAACATCCTGACCGATCCGGTGTGGAGCCGCACCGCCGGGCCGCTTGGCGTCGGCCCCGCGCGCGTCGCGGAGCCTGGGATCGCGTTCGACGCGCTCCCCAAGATCGACGTCGTGCTCGTCAGCCACGATCATTACGACCACATGGACCTGACCACGCTGAAACGGCTGTGGGAGCGCGACCGTCCGCTGATCGTCACCAGCCTCGGCAATGATAGCGTCATCGGCCAAGCGGGCGTGCCGTCGCGCGCGCTCGACTGGGGCGGGCGCTCGGCTATCAAGCCCGGCGTCGACATCATCGTTACGCGCAACCACCATTGGGGCAGCCGCTGGTTCGCCGATCGTAACCGCGCCTTGTGGTCGAGCTTCGTCGTGCGTTTGCCCGGCGGGAATTTGTTCTTCGCGGGTGATACTGGCCCCGGCGATCTTGCTTGGGCGAACGAGGCGGCGGCTTATGGTCCAGTGCGCCTCGCGCTGCTCCCGATCGGGGCGTTCCGCTTCGCGCCGGGGCAAATGGTTGCGGGTAGCCATATCGGACCGATCGACGCCGCCGAGGCCTATCGACGGTTGGGCGCGTCTAGCGGGATCGGCGTGCATTGGGGCACCTTCCGTCTGTCCTATGAAGGCTATGACACGCCGCCGCGGTTGCTTGCGGCGGTGACGCAGGCGGCGGGGTTGCGCGGTTTCGAGACGGTTGGGCTTGGGCAACCGACCCAAGTTGCCCCCTACCACCCCGCGCCACCCGTCGCGCCGATCGAGCGCGGGGCGATGGAGCGCGCGTTGCCCAAGGCGGCGCTGGCGCTGCCATAAGGCGATCGGCAGGGCATCGCGCCCCGGTCCGCCGCTCGAACGGCGGACTTGGGAGGTCAGCCGCGCGATGCTAAGACGCCGGCGGGGGAGAATCGGGACGTGGCGTCGAGGGGGAGTATGTACGGCTACGAAACGACGCTGGACCGCGCCGGGCTGGCGCTGGCCGCGGGCGGGCTGGTCGGCGGCGTGTTTGCCGCTGTGCTGGTGTTGATCGGCAGCGGCGCGGCACCGCTTGAGCTGCTGGTCGGCTTCGTCGTGGGTGCGGTGATTACGGCGATGGCGGCGGTGGCGATCGGTGGCCCGGTCTGGCTGCTATGCCACGCCTTTGGCCAACGCGGACCGTGGATGGCGATTCTGGTCGGCGCACTGGCCGGGTTCGCTTTGTTTCTTGGTGGGCAAACCTATGGCTTTGGCCTGTTCGCGATGCCGGTCACCGATACGCAAACGCTGCTGTTCCGCTGGATCAGCGCGGTCGCGACGAGCCTGATCCTGTCGCTGGTCTCTGCGTTGATCGGGTGGACGATGTGGCGCGTGGCGTATCGGCGGGTGGCGTAGGACGCATTATTATATGTCGCGAACTACAAAGTAATCGTAGCCCTTGCGTAATGATATGAGTCGGGCCATTCTTCTGGCAGCAGGAGGATCGGATGCCGAATAAAGCCGGACGAGTTACCGAATCAGAAGTTGCACTGGCAGTAATGCAATATTTGAGAGGGATCGCAAATAATGAGGATTCAATCGATCAAATCGTGAAAGAGTTGCCTAATTTTTTGCAACTTCATGCGAGCGATCGTGCCACTTCTCCCACTCGCCCGAACGAAGAATTGTGGGAGCAACAAGTCCGCAATATCGTAAGTCACAAAGCGACAGCCGGGAATGCCATCCACGACGGATATCTAGAGCATCGCCCGGTTGCCAAATTATATGTAACGAACGCTGGCCGTGCTCACCTGACGGCCAATGGCATCTAACTGTAACGAGCTTTATACCCCGGCTTTAGCCACTTAAGCTCGGTTGAACCGAGGGCCTGCTTATCCCACACAAACCAGGCGTATGCGGTTGTTCCCGTGCCCTTCTGGACAGCGCCAGCCGGGTAAAATGTAATGCGCTCACTGAAGACCCAGACGCGTGACGGCGGAGCGCTTGTGAAAATTGTTCGCTGACGATTTGCCCCCTCAAGGAAAGCCAGCCTTAGAAGTAAGGCGAACTTGTGGTCGGCTTTGCGAAGCCCCGCCTCCACGAAGCCTTCAGCGGCATTGTAGGGAGGGTTCGTGACGATATTCGCTGCGCGGCGATTGCTGAGCAGAAAATCGACGCCGCCTTCGCCATAGCCGCGATCGTGCAAATCGCTGCTGATGACTGGTTGTTCAGTTAGATCAAGGACATCGGACATCGCGCCATTACCGCATGCACTTTCCCAAATATCTCCCTTGAACGTTTCATTGTCGATCAAAGCGTGAGTTGCCCAAGCAGGTGTCGGGAAGAAATCAGGTCCATCGAGATCGGCGAACCGCTTCATTGTCGGCTTAAATCCGCCGTTGAGATTGTATGTCGCATCCATCGTAAAAGTATAGCAGAATCATATGCTTACGCAATGGCGACTAAGTGACTCAAACGACTCGATTTTAGAAAATAGATGTTCGGCGGGCTAGGGTGGATCGCTGGCGCGCGCCACTGCACCGGATCGCGCCGCGCGCAATCCGGTGCGTCGCCGCGTTTACGGCTTGGCCGGTGCCGCCGGTGCCGGGCCGGTCGCGGGCGCCTCGGGCGGGGTGACGTCGCTGGGCTTGCACTCGCCGTTGCGCGTCGATTTGACGTGCATTTCCATCGTGCCTTCCCGTGTGCCGTTGGCGGCGAAGCCCTCGCTCTTCATCGTCATGTCCTGTACGGTCGCGCCGGTGCTGCCGTTCATCGTCATCTTGACGGTGCCGCCATTGGGCTGTTTGCAGGTTGCGTCGATGGCGATCGTCGCGCCGGTCGCCTCCTTCTTGGCGAAGGTGCAATTCTGGCCGCGCGCCGACATTTGCTCCATCGCCTTGCCAATGTCTTCCTTCGCCGCCGCCGCCGGGGTGAGGCAGACCGACAGGGTACTCATCGCGTCGAACATCTTCTGCATTTGCGTCTTGGTCTCGGGCGTCGCGCCCTTGCCCTCGAATTTGACGATCTCGATCTTTTGCGACCAGCTACCCGGCTGGCGCTTGGTCGGCGCTTCGGGCGAACAGGCGGAGGCCACCAGCGGCAGCGCGAGCAGCGCCACAATACGGAAAGTCATGATGATCGGTCCCCCGGAGATGTGCGCTTTGCGCGCTGATGTGTGATTGTCTGTCGCCCGTTCCTTCCCATATTGGCGCACTATGGCAATCCAGATTCGCACCACGCTCGACGAACCCGAAACCGGCGTCAGCTTCGTGCCGCACCGCCCGGCGCGCCCGCCCAAGGCGGAAGGGGGCAAGCCGTTCAAGCTCGTCTCCGAATATCAGGCGGCGGGCGACCAGCCGACCGCCATCGCCGAGCTGGTCGCGCAAACGCAAGCGGGTGAGCGCGACCAGGTGCTGCTCGGCGTTACCGGCTCGGGCAAAACCTTCACGATGGCCAAGGTGATCGAAGCGGTGCAGCGCCCCGCGCTGATCCTCGCCCCCAACAAGATCCTGGCGGCGCAGCTTTATGGCGAGATGAAGTCGTTTTTCCCGGAAAATGCGGTCGAATATTTCGTCAGTTATTACGATTACTATCAGCCCGAGGCCTATGTCGCGCGCTCGGACACGTACATCGAGAAGGAAAGCTCGACCAACGAGGCGATCGACCGGATGCGCCACGCCGCCACCCGCTCGCTGCTCGAACGCGACGATGTCATCATCGTGGCGTCGGTGTCGTGCCTCTACGGTATCGGCTCGGTCGAAACCTATTCGGCGATGATCTTCGATTTGAAGAAGGGCCAAACGGTCGACCAGCGCGAGATCGTGCGCAAGCTCGTCGCGCTGCAGTACAAACGCAACGACGCGGCGTTCCAGCGCGGCAATTTCCGCGTGCGCGGCGATGCGCTGGAGGTGTTCCCGTCGCATTATGACGACACCGCCTGGCGCGTGTCGTTCTTCGGCGACGAGATCGAGGAGATCGTCGAGTTCGATCCGCTCACCGGCAAGAAGGTGGCGAGCCTCGATTATATCCGCATCTACGCCAATTCGCATTATGTCACGCCGGGGCCGACGCTCAAGCAAGCGATGGAGGCGATCAAATTCGAGCTGCAGGAGCGGCTCAAGGAACTGGTGCCTGAGGGCAAATTGTTAGAGGCGCAGCGGCTGGAGCAGCGCACCAATTTCGACCTGGAGATGATCGCCGCGACCGGTTCGTGCGCGGGGATCGAGAATTATTCGCGCTTCCTCACTGGCCGGATGCCGGGTGAACCGCCGCCCACTTTGTTCGAATATCTGCCCGAAAATGCGTTGCTGTTCGTCGATGAGAGCCACCAGACGATCGGCCAGATCAACGGCATGTCGCGCGGCGATCACCGCCGCAAGCTGACGCTTGCCGAATATGGCTTTCGGCTGCCCTCGGCGATCGACAACCGACCGCTTCGCTTCAACGAATGGGACGCGATGCGCCCGCAGACGACCTATGTCTCGGCGACGCCGGGTGCGTGGGAGATGGAGCGAACCGGTGGCGTGTTCGCCGAACAGGTCATTCGCCCGACTGGCCTGATCGACCCGCCGATCGAGATCAAGCCGGTCGAGGAGCAAGTGCAGGACCTGATCGTCGAGGCGCGCAAGACCGCCGAGCTTGGCTATCGCACGCTGGTGACGACGCTGACCAAGCGCATGGCCGAGGATCTGACCGAGTTCATGCACGAGGCGGGGCTCAAGGTCCGCTATATGCACAGCGACGTCGAGACGCTGGAGCGCATCGAGCTGATCCGCGATTTGCGGCTTGGCGTGTACGATGTGCTGATCGGCATCAACCTGTTGCGCGAGGGATTGGATATTCCCGAATGCGGGCTGGTCGCGATCCTCGATGCCGACAAGGAAGGGTTCCTGCGCTCGGAAACCTCGCTGATCCAGACGATCGGTCGCGCCGCGCGCAACGTCGACGGGCGCGTGATCCTCTATGCAGACCGCATCACGGGTTCGATGGAGCGCGCGATGAACGAAACCAACCGTCGCCGCGAAAAGCAACGCGCCTATAATGAGGCGAACGGCATCACCCCGACGACGATCAAGCGCAACATCGGCGACATCATCCAGGACGTGTCGCAGCGCGATCAGGTGACGGTGGAGATCGATGAGGACCGGCCGCACATGGTCGGCCACAATCTGCGCGCGTACATTGAGGACCTCGAAAAGAAGATGCGCGCAGCAGCCGCGGATCTGGAGTTCGAGACCGCCGGGCGCTTGCGCGATGAAATCCGGCAATTGGAGCAGGAAGAACTGGGCCTGCCGGTCGATCAGCAGAAAGCCCCGGTCATGGGGCGTTCGAACGAGGGGAAGCCTGGCACGCGCAAGACGCGCTACGGCAAGAGCCAGAAGATGCGCGCGGGCATGGCGGGGAGTTCGCGGCGGGCAAGATAAAGCCCGGAAAAACATAAATTGAGCCCTGCGGTTTTGCCAGTTAATCAATCCGTACGTCGATCAGCGACCTCCGGCTGCAACGGGAGAGTATCCGACGTCTGTCTGATATTCCTGCGGAGCTTTTATGGCCGATGATTTTGACAAACAGCCCACTGTCCTATATAAAGGACAGATACATGAGGTTCGGCAGACGGTCGAATTTCGCGATTGGCTTGCCTCTTTGCGCGACCTTCGAGGCCGTGCGCGCATTTTTGATCGATTGCTGCGCGTTGCCGATGGCAATTTCGGTGATGCGAAGTCGGTCGGCGAGGGCGTCGAGGAGTTGCGGATGCATTTTGGCCCAGGGTATCGGGTCTATTTCAAACGGCAGGGTAGCGCGATTGTTCTATTGTTGGCAGGCGGCGACAAAAGCGGTCAACGGCGCGACATTACAACGGCGATCGAACTGGCGAGGCGAGAGGAGTATGGCGCTGAAAACGACGATCTTTGATCCAGCCGAATATCTCGATACCGAAGAGGAAGTAATCGCCTTTCTGGACGCATCGATGGATGGCGGCGATGCTCAGCATATCGCACGCGCCCTTGGTATCGTTGCCCGCTCCAAAGGCATGACCGAGATCGCCCGTAAGACAGGCGTGGGGCGACAGGCGCTGTATGCGGCGCTCTCCGAAAACGGAAACCCGACGCTGGAAACGTTGACCGCCGTGTTGGGTGCTATGGGCTTGCGGCTCAGCGTTGCGCGCGACGCCGCTTAACCCAGCGACAAATCCTCGCCCGCCACATCATAATATTTCGACACCCGATCGGCATAGGCCTGGTCGAATTCAGGCGGGTTCGCCGCCCAGCTTGGGCCGCCTTCCAGCACGCGGCGGTCGATCGTCACGATATAGGTGTCGTTGACCGGGTCGAACTGCAGCAGCGAAAAGGGCAGCGGATAATAAGCGCGGCCCATGCCGAGAAACCCGCCGATCGTCAGCACGACGTACAGCGTGTGCCCGGTGCGCTTGTTGACCATCATCGCATACACGCTGCCGATCTTGTCGCCGTCGCGGCTCCGCACCTGCATCGTATCGGTCTTGTTCGATTGCAGTAGCAATTGCGTCGGTTCGGTCTGGGACATGGTGGTTTCCTTGATGCGCAACCGAAACGGCGCAACCGGCCTGGGGGTTCCCTCAATCCTCCACGATCAGGCTGGTCCGCCGTGTTTCTGGCAGCAGCCAGAAACACACGCTGGTCAGCGCCAGCATTACGCTGACATACCAGTAAAACGCGCTTTCGACGTGCCAACCCTTCAGGCTCAGCGCGACATATTCGGCGGTGCCGCCAAAGGCCGCATTGCCGATCGCATAGGGAAAGGCGACGCCGAGCGCGCGGATGTGCGCGGGGAACAGCTCGGCTTTCACCAGCGCGCTGATCGAGGTGTAGGCCGCGAGCAGCAGCAGCGGCACCAGCACGATCGCAAACGCCGCCCCCGGCGTGCGCACACTTTCCAGGGCGCTGAACACCGGCACCGAGACGATCGCCCCGCCAAGGCCGAACACCAACAGCATCGGCCTGCGCCCGACGCGATCGGCCAGTGCGCCGAACAGCGGCTGCACCAGCATGAACACCACCAAGGCGGCGGTCATGATCGCGGTCGCGGTCTGCACCGAAAAGCCGACCGTGTTGGCGAGGAACTTCTGCATGTACGTGGTGTAGGCATAGAAAGCGAGGCCACCGCCCGCGCTGATCGCACCGACCAGCAGGAATTCGCGCGGATGCGCGCGCCACAACGCCGCCATGCCCGAGGCCGGACGATCCGCCGACAGCGCCTGGAAGGAAGCGGTCTCGGCCAACCCGCGCCGCAACAGATAGACGCCAAGCGCCAGCGCCGCGCCCAGCAGGAAGGCGATACGCCAGCCGAAACTGTCCATTTGCGCCTTGGTGAAGACCGCCTGCAGCAGCAATGTCACCGCCAGCGCGCTCAGCATTCCACCGATCAGCGTGACATATTGGAAGCTCGACCAAAAACCGCGGTGCCGCCGCGTCGCCATTTCGGAAAGATAGGTCGCGCTCGCGCCATATTCACCGCCGACCGACAGCCCCTGCAACAGCCGCGCGACCAGCAGGAGGATCGGCGCGGCAATGCCGATCGTGGCATAATTCGGCGTGAAGGCGATCATCAATGAGCCCGCGCACATCAACGCGACCGACACCGCCAGTCCGGCCTTGCGCCCATGCCGATCAGCATAGCGGCCCATCACATAAGCGCCGATCGGCCGCATGAAAAAGCCCACTGCGAACACCGCCGAGGTGTTCAGCAATTGCGCGGTGGGGTCGCCCTTGGGGAAAAAGGAGGCCGAGAAATACAGCGACAATGCGGAATAGGCGTACCAGTCATACCATTCGACCAGATTGCCGGCCGATCCACCAATGATCGCGCGCAATCGTTTCGCCTCAAGTGCCATGCGTCTCTCCCTGCCGGGCACCAGAGGCGAAATCGCGACGGGGTGCAAGACCGGCGGTTGAGCGCAGCCGCCGCTTCGCGCATACAGTACGCCATGCGCATTTTTCCCGCCCGCTCCGCTGGCCTTGCGGCATTGCTCGTGGTTGGCGGCTGCGTAAGCCCGCCCGCGCCCCAACGGCCATCGCGGCCGCAACCCGTGCCGGTGTCCCGCCCGGTGCCGCCACCCGCGCCGCCGGTGCCGCAATCGGCTGATTGGCGGGATTGGCCGGTGACGCCGGGCGACTGGACGTATCGCAGCGATGCGCAAGGATCGATCGCGCTGTTCGGGCGGCCCGGTGCCGAGGCGCTGCTGACGCTGCGCTGCGACCGGGGCAGCAACGCGGTGTACCTCTCGCGGCGGGGCGCGGTGGCGGCACCCTTCACGTTGCGCACCACCAGCCTTGCGCGGACGCTACCGGTGCGGTTGAGCTCGGGCGAGCCTGTTTATGCAGTGGCCGCGCTGGCGCCGCGCGATTCGCTGCTCGACGCGATGGCGTTCAGCCGTGGCCGCTTTCTGGTTGAGCAAGCGGGTGTTGCCACGCTGGTGGTGCCCGCCTGGGCTGAAGTCGCGCGCGTGACCGAGGATTGCCGTCGCTGAACGCCCGCTTGGAGCGGGCCACGCGGCGCGGCGATTGCGCGGCGGTTGCACAGCGTTGCCGCGCGCCGCTATCGTGCTCGGCATGATCCGCCCGTTCCACCTCGCTTTCCCGGTCCACGATCTCGCCGCCGCGCGCGCTTTTTATGGGGGGACGCTGGGCTGTGGCGAGGGGCGCAGTTCGGACGTGTGGATCGATTTCGATCTGTACGGCCATCAAATCGTCGCGCATCTCGATCCTGCCGCCAAGCCCGTTGCGGTGTCCAATGCGGTTGATGGCCAAGATGTGCCCGTGCCGCATTTCGGCGTGGTGCTGACCATGCCCGACTGGCAAGCGCTCGCCGATCGGCTGACGGCTGCGGGCACGCGCTTCGGCATCGCCCCGCATATCCGCTTCGTCGGGCAACCGGGCGAACAGGCGACGATGTTCTTTTATGATCCCAGCGGCAACGCGCTTGAGTTCAAGGCGTTTGCCGATGACGCGATGCTGTTCGCGACGTAAAGGACGGCCACGTAAAGGACTGGGCATGAGCGAACCGATTGTCGTCGAAATTCCCCACACACTCGGGCTGACGGCGGCGCGCGCGCGGGTCGATGGCGGCATCGGCAAATTGGCCGATCTGTTCCCCGGCGGCGCGGCGGTCGATCACCGCTGGGAGGGTGACACGCTGCACTTCACCGTAGCGGCGCTCGGGCAGCGCGTGGCGAGCCGGTTGACGGTCGCGGCGGACAAGGTCCGCGCCGAGGTCGATCTGCCGCCGTTCCTTGCGCTGTTCGCCGACAAGATCCGCGCGAAACTCGCCAAGGAAGCGCCGAAGCTGCTGGAATAAGCGCTCAACGCGTATCTCGCCTTCAATCCTCCCCGGAACGGGGAGGGGGACCGCTCGGCTTTTCAGCCGAGCGGTGGAGGGGGCGTGCCGCGAACGCTGCGCGTGTTGAGGCCCCCACCACCATTCGCTGAATGCTCACGGTCCCCCTCCCCGTGCCGGGGAAGATCAGGTGGGGCGGAACGCCCGCCTTACTTCACGCTCACCCGCCAGATCGTATTCCCGACATCATCCGCCACCAGCAGCGCGCCGGTCGCGTCGGTGATGACACCGACCGGACGCCCTTGCGCCTGCCCCTTGGCGTTGAGGAAGCCCGTCAGCACGTCGACCAGCCGCGCGCCCTTCTTGGGAAAGCCGAGGTCGCCGAACGGCACATAGACGACCTTATAGCCCGACACCGGCACACGGTTCCACGATCCATGCTCGCCGACGAACGCGCCATTGGCGAAGTTGGGGCCCAATTTTGCATCGTCCGCGAAGCTCAGTCCAAGCGCCGCGACATGTGGGCCCATCGCGAAATCTGGGCGTTTGGAATACTCTTGCAACGCCGGATTTTCGGGCTTTACCCGCGCATCGGGATAGCCGCCCCAATAATACCAGGGCCAGCCGAAATTGTCGCCTAGGCCAACGCGGGTGATGTAATCGGGAACGATGTCCGACCCCAGCATGTCGCGCTCATTGACCGCAACCCACAAGGCCCCCGATTTGGGTTCGAACGCCATGCCCTGCGGGTTGCGCAAGCCTGCGCCAAAGATGCGGAAGCTCTTGGTCGCAGGATCGACTTGCAGGATTGCGGCGCGGTTCTTTTCCGCATCCAGCCCGTTATCGGCGATGTTGGTCGAGGAACCAACGCCGACATACAGATATTTGCCCGCCGGATCGGCCAGCAGCGTGCGCGCCCAATGATTGCCACCGCCGCTCAGCGCGATGATCTTTTCGGGTTTGGCGGTGATCTTGGTCTCGCCCGGCGTGAACGGTACGCGCAGCAGCGCATCGGTATCGGCGATGTAGAGATAGCCGCCCATCAACGCCATGCCGGTGGGCGAGTTGAGCCCACCGATCAGCACCGTCTGCAGCTCGGCCACGCCATCGCCATTGGTATCGCGCAGCAAGCGGATGCGGTTGGGCGAGGCGCCGCCCGCCCCAGCCTTGTTCAGCAAATAACCCATGACCATGTCGGCGATGCCCGAGACGGCGCGTGGCGGGGAATTGGTCTCGGCGAGCAGAATGTCGCCATTGGGCAGCCGGTAGAGCCAGCGCGGATGATCGAGCCCATTGGCGAAGGGCACCACCTTCAGGCCCGGCGCGGCCACCGGCATCGCGCCGTCTTTCCACCCCACCGCATCGGCCACCGCGATGGTCGGGACGCTCTGGTCACGCGGGGTGGAGATGGTCGGGCGTTCGCCCTCGACCTTGGTGATCGGCAGCGTCGCCACGTCGGGCTGTACGGCCCACCAGATAACGGCCCCCGCGAGGACGATGACGATCGCGAGGATGATGAGGATGTGTTTGCGCATGGCCGCAAACTAGGGGCTGGAGCGGGGGAGGGGAAGGCGATTCTGCCAAGCGCCTTCCCGGTCGCTGTTCCGGCGCAAGCAGCAGCCCGGGGCCTCAGGCAAACCGCCTGCAACCCCGGGCTCCCCTTGCATCAGGCCACGTCGAACCGGTCGAGGTTCATCACCTTGGTCCACGCCGCCACGAAGGCGCGGACGAACGCCGCTCCCGCATCGTCGGTGGCATAAGCCTCGGCCAGCGCGCGCAATTGCGAGTTGGAGCCGAAGATCAGGTCCACGCGGGTGCCCGCCCATTGCTCGGCCCCGGTCTTGCGGTCGCGCGCGACGAACACGCCGTCCTCGCGCGCCGTCCACTTCATCGCCGTGCTGGTCTTGAGCAAATTGACGAAGAAGTCGTTGGTCAGTGTCTCGGGCCGATTGGTGAACACGCCGTGCGCGGAGCCGCCGAAGTTCGCCCCCAGCACGCGCAGGCCACCGACCAGCACCGTCATTTCCGGTGCCGACAGCGTCAGCAATTGCGCGCGGTCGACCAGCAATTCCTCGGCAGAATAAGGCGAGGGCGCGCCGACATAATTGCGGAAGCCGTCAACCTTTGGTTCCAGCGGCGCGAACGAGTGCGCGTCGGTCTGCTCGGGCGTCGCGTCGGTGCGGCCCGGCGTGAAGGATACGGTCACGTCATGCCCGGCCTTCTTCGCCGCCGCCTCGACCGCGGCATTGCCACCCAGCACGATCAGATCGGCCAGAGACACGGTCTTGCCGCCCGCGTTGAACGCCGCCTGAATTGCCTCCAGTCTGGCGAGCGTCTCGGCCAGTTCGACCGGCTCGTTGACCGTCCAATCCTTTTGCGGGGCGAGCCGGATGCGTGCGCCATTGGCGCCGCCACGCTTGTCGGTGCCACGGAAGGTGGAGGCCGAGGCCCAGGCCGTCTTCACCAGCCGCGAAATCGACAACCCCGAACCAAGGATCTGCGCCTTCAACGCCGCCGCATCGGCCTCGTCGATCAGCGGATGCGTGGGCGCGGGCACCGGGTCCTGCCAGATGCGCGGCTCGGCGGGGACTTCCGCGCCCAGCATCCGCACATGCGGCCCCATGTCGCGGTGCGTCAGCTTATACCACGCCTCGGCAAAGGCGGTCGCGAACTGGTCGGGGTTTTCATGGAAGCGCCGCGAAATCGGCCCGTAAATAGGGTCGAAGCGCAACGACAGGTCGGTCGTGAGCATCGTCGGGCGATGCTTCTCGGTCGGGTCGTGCGCGTCGGGCACGTCCTCCGCCGCATCCTTGGCGACCCACTGATGCGCGCCCGCCGGGCTCTTGCTCAGTTCCCACTCATGCTCGAACAGGTTCTGGAAGAACAGGTTGGTCCATTTGGTCGGTTCCTGCGTCCAGGTGACTTCCAGGCCGCTGGTGATCGTGTCCGCGCCATTGCCGCTGCCATAGCTGTTGGCCCAACCCAGGCCCTGCTGCTCAATACCCGCGCCCTCCGGTTCGGGGCCGACATGGCCGTCCGGGGAGGCGGCGCCATGTGCCTTGCCGAAAGTATGGCCCCCCGCAATCAGCGCGACAGTCTCTTCATCATTCATTGCCATGCGCGCGAAGGTTTCGCGAATGTCGTGTGCGGCGAGCAGTGGATCGGGGTTGCCGTCGGGGCCTTGGGGATTGACGTAGATCAGCCCCATCTGCACCGCCGCCAGCGGGTTGGCGAGCTCGCGCTCACCCGAATATCGTCCGCCCGGCTTTTCGCTGGTCTGCAGCCATTCGCGCTCGGCCCCCCAATTCACGTCGGTCGCGGGTTCCCACACATCGACACGGCCACCGGCGAAACCGGCGGTCTTGAAACCCATCGATTCGAGCGCGCAATTGCCGGTCAGGATCAGCAGATCGGCCCAGGACAAAGCCCGCCCGTATTTCTGCTTGATCGGCCACAACAGGATGCGCGCCTTGTCGAGATTGGCATTGTCGGGCCAGCTATTGAGCGGGGCGAAGCGCTGCTGCCCGCTGCCCGCGCCACCGCGCCCGTCGCCGATGCGATACGTGCCCGCGCTGTGCCACGCCATGCGAACGAAGAGCGGGCCGTAATGGCCGAAATCGGCGGGCCACCAATCCTGCGATTCGGTCATCAGCGCGAAGATGTCGGCCTTTACCGCTGCGAGATCGAGGCCCTTGAATGCCTCGGCATAATCGAAGTCGGGGTCCATCGGGTCGCCGGCGGGCGGGTTCTGGTGGAGCACCGACACATCGAGCTGGTTTGGCCACCACAAGCGGTTGGCCTGTTCGAACAGGGCGGCATTGCCGCCCATCTTGCCTGCGCCCACCGGGCATTGCGTTTCGGCATTCATGGCACTTCTCCTATGCGGCTTCTGGTTGGCTTGCGCACAGGATGGCATGGCGCGCATGATCGGAGAAATGGATTAATCCGCGTAGAGTGATCGGGTGGGTGACATTACGGGGTGGGGCAGCCCCTATGCGTTTTCCGCTTCCGCTTTGGGCGGATGCAGCCGCACGCCCAGCACGCGGCGGGTGTCGGCGGCGGTGATTTCCAGCGTCCAGCCGCTGTCATGCACCAGGCATTCGCCGACATGCGGCATGTGCCCGGCAAGCACCGCGGCGAGCCCGCCGATCGTATCGATATCGCCATCGACCTCGGCCAGGCGCGGGTCGATCGTCTCGCCGACATCCTCCAATTCAGCGCGGGCATCGGCCTCCCACGCGCCGCCGTCCAACGGAACGAGCAGCGAATGCGGTGCATCGTCATGCTCATCCTCGATGTCGCCGACGATCTCCTCGATCAGATCCTCGATCGTGACGAGGCCCTCGGTTCCGAAATACTCATCGAGCACGATCGCGAGATGCACGCGCTTCTGTCGCATGTCCGCCAGCAAATCGAGCGCACCGCGCGACATCGGCACATAGAGCGGTTCGCGGATCAGCGCGGCGATGCTCGCCGGATGCTCGGCCCCGGTGGCGAGGATCGCGAACACGTCCTTGATATGGACCATGCCGATGATCGTATCGAGCTTTTCGCGATAGACCGGCAGGCGGCTATGCCCGGCTTCGGCGAACAACCGCACGAGATCGGCGAAGCTGGTCTGCTCCTCGACCGCGACGATGTCCGCGCGCGGCACGCCGACATCGCCCGCATCACGCTCGCCGAAATGGAGCAGGTTGCGCACCATCGTGCGTTCGAGCGGGGAGAGGTCACCCTTGGCGTCAGGGGCGGGGTCCTCCTCATGCGCGTCGATCGCTTCCTCGAGCGTGGCGCGGAGCGAATCGTCGCCCGAATGACCCGAAATCCAGCTCCGGAAACTCCGCCAGATGCTGGTTTCGTTATGCGGGGCACCGCCGAGATGGCTGGCGGTGCCGGTCGTACTTTGGCCGTCGGGCATGGCGGTCGTTTAGTCCTCTTCGAGACAATAAGGGTTGGCGATCCCAAGGGCGGTGAGCGCGTCGACCTCGATCGCCTCCATCGCATCGCCCTCGCGATCGTCCAGATGATCGTACCCTAGCAAATGCAGCGTGCCATGCACGATCAAATGCGTGGCATGATCTTCGACGCTCACGCCTTTCTCACCCGCCTCGCGCACGCACGTCTCATAAGCGAGCACGATGTCGCCGAGCAGAATCTCGCCCCCCCAAGTGTCATTGGCGTCGCTATTCTGGTCGATCGTGTCGAGCAGATCGGCCTGCACCATCGGGAAGGACAGCACGTTGGTCGGCTTGTCCTTCTGGCGATACTGCGCGTTGAGCGTCTGCACCTCGGCATCGTCGGTCAGCCGGACCGAGATTTCGACCGTGGCGGTGACGGTGAGCAACGGCCCATGCGGCGTGCGCTCCATCGCCGCCGTGGCGGCACGGGTGGCGAGCGCCTCCCAATCTTGCTCGGGCCAGACGTCTTCGCGCGAAAGGGCGATTTCAAGCATCAGGCGAGATCGGTATGCGCAAAGTCATTGCCTTTGTACAAAAGGACGGCATCGTTCGCCTTGGCACAGGCATAAGCAAAACAGTCGCCCATGTTGAGGTTGGCGGGGTGGCCCGTTCCTTTGCCGTAGAGGTGATGTGCGTCAATGGCGATACGCGCCTCGATCTCCCCGATCGGCACCAGTTGAAATCCGAGGTCGTGCAGCAGCAGGTCAAGCAAATCGCGCGCGTGGCCTCCCATGCACCCGTCGCGCAGTATAGCCGATCGTAATGGCGATCGAGCGCCTGCTCAAGGTCCTCGCCATCGCTTTCACGCGTTGCCATTGCGACCAATGCGGAGGCATTGACGAAGATCGTCAATCTTCATCTTCGTCGTTGAGGCTGTCATAAAATGCCTTGTCGGCTTTCAATCCTGTGGGTTCACCCAAGGGGTGTTCGCGCCAAAAGCGCTCCAACACCTCACGCACCGGTGGCCGGATGGAGCGGTCCTGACCATCGCGCGCCAGCTCATGCGTCAAGGCCATCTTGACTGCGGCGGTCTTGCTCATTCCCCGACGCTGCGCCAGTTGCTCGGCCAAGGCATTGGCTTCGTGATCTTTGATGAACAGCGACGCCATTTAGACCTCCGGGGATATTCTTTTTTACCAAAAGATATCCCCACACTCAACTATCGACGCCCTCATACGCCTCGACGATGCGCCCCACGATCGGGTGGCGCACCACGTCGCCGCTGCCAAAGCGGCAGATCGACAGGCCTTCCACGCCCTCCAGCCGACCGACCGCGTCGTTCAGCCCTGACGCGTTCATCCCGCCGGGCAGATCGGTCTGCTTGGGGTCGCCGCAAATCACCATGCGGCTGTTCTCGCCAAAGCGGGTGAGGAACATCTTCATTTGCGCAGGCGTGGTGTTCTGCGCTTCGTCGAGGATGATGAAGGCATCGGCGAGCGTGCGCCCGCGCATGAAGGCGATCGGCGCGATTTCGATTTCACCGCTGGCGATGCGCCGTTCGACTTGCTCGGCGGGCAGGCAGTCGTTGAGCGCGTCGTAGAGCGGGCGGAGATAGGGATCGACCTTCTCCTTCATGTCGCCGGGCAGGAAGCCGAGTTTTTCGCCCGCCTCCACTGCCGGACGCGACAGGATCAGCCGTTGCACGCTGCCGGTGATGAGCTGCGCCACGGCTTGCGCGACCGCGATATAGGTCTTGCCGGTGCCCGCTGGCCCAAGCGCGAAGATGATGTCGTTGTTGAGCAATTGCCGCATGTAATGCGCCTGCGCGATGGTGCGCGGCACGATCGTCTTCTTGCGCGTGCGGATCATGATCTGCGGCACCGCGCCGCCACCGGCATCGGCCTGAATGATCCCGGCGAGCGTCGGTTCGCTCGACATGGCGATAACCGCGTCGATCAGGCCAGGATCGACCACTTCGCCGCGCACGATCCGGTTGTAGAGCCCGTGCAGCACATCCCGCGCCTGCGCCACCGCTTCGGCGCTGCCCTCCAGCCCGACCTTGTTGCCACGCGCGGTGATATAGACGCCGAGTTTGTTCTCCAGCGCGAGCAGATTCTGGTCGAACTCCCCGAACAGTTGCGCCATCAATTGCGGTCGGTCGAACACGAGTTCAGCGCGACTACGATCACCGGATTGCGCGGGTACAGGCTTGCGGCTCATGCGTTTCCTTTGCTCGGTTGGATGGGCAACACATCAGGAAGACAGTGCGAAGCCGCGGATCGCGCGGTCGATCGGGGGCAGCCAGATATCAGCGTCGCAGCCCAAGGCGTTCGAGCACGATGCGCGCGCCCGACAACAGGATCATGCCGACGCCCGCCGCGATATAGACCCATAAGGCCACCGGATTGCGCTTCCATTGCGGCGGAACGAGATCGGTTGGCGCGGGCTTCGACATGGCTTCTATTTGGGCTTTTTGTTGGGCGGTGTCGAGGGGCGTGTGCGGCTCCCCTCCCTTCCAGGGAGGGGAGAATTTAGGCTGTGCGCGTCCCCAGCATCGAATTTGCGCCCGCTTCGGCCAGCGTGACCTCGACCAGATCCCCGATCGCGGCATCGCTGACGAGATGGACCGATTGCAGCCACGGACTCTTGCCAATCAACTGGCCGGGCAATTTGCCGGGCCGCTCCAGCAGCACCTGGCAGGTGCGGCCAACGGTGGCGGCATTGAACGCCGCCTGATCGCGGTTGAGCGCGGCCTGTAGCCGTTGCAGGCGTTCGTCCATTACCCCTTCGGGGATCTGTTCCGCCATCGTCGCGGCGGGGGTGCCGGGGCGGGGGCTGTATTTGAAGCTGTATGCCTGGGCGTAACCGACCGCGTTGACCAGGCTCAGCGTATCCTCGAAATCGGCATCGGTCTCGCCGGGAAAGCCGACGATGAAATCGCCCGACAGCGCGATGTCGGGGCGGCGCGCGCGGACGCGCTCGAGGATGCGCAGATAGGAATCGCGGCTGTGGCTGCGGTTCATCGCCTGCAGCACGCGGTCGCTGCCCGATTGCACCGGCAAATGCAGGAACGGCATCAGCTTCTCGACGGCACCGTGCGCGTCGATCAGCCCCTGCGTCATGTCATTGGGGTGGCTGGTGGTATAGCGGATTCGCGCCAGCGCCGGGATGTCGGCCAGCGCCGCGATCAGGTCATGCAGGCCGCGTGTATCGTCGCTCCACGCATTGACGTTCTGCCCCAGCAGCGTGATCTCGCGCGCACCCGCATCGACCAGCGCCTTGGCCTCATCGACAATCTGGTCCCAGCCGCGCGAGACTTCGGCACCGCGCGTATAGGGCACCACGCAATAGGTGCAGAATTTGTCGCAACCTTCCTGCACCGTCAGGAAGGCGCTCGGCGGCACGCGGCGGCGCGCGGGTAAATGGCCGAACTTCATGTCGACCGGCATATCGGTATCGAGCGCGGATTCGCCGCGCGCCGCCCGCGCCACCAACTCGGGCAGATTGTGATAGGCTTGCGGCCCCACTACCACATCCACCTTGGCGCGGCGCACGATCTCGGCCCCTTCGGCCTGGGCAACACAACCGGCAACGGCGATCATCGGCGCGCGACCGATGTCGCGCAGCGCCTCCTTGCGCAGCCGCCCGATGTCCGAATAGACCTTCTCGGTCGCGCGTTCGCGAATGTGGCAGGTGTTGAGCACGACCAGATCGGCTTCGATCGGATCGACTTGGGTCAGGCCCTGCGCGGCCATCAATTCGGCCATGCGGTCGCCATCATAGACGTTCATCTGGCAGCCGAAGGACTTTACGGCATAGGTTTTGGGGGCGGGTTTCATGATGCGCGGGCTATAGGCGCGCCGCGCGAGCGTGACAAATTACGGTTGCGGGTGCCCGGTAAAGGGCCGCAGCGGGTGGCCGATCGTGCGGACCAGCGCTTCTTCGATGCGGCGGCGGCTTTCGGCGGCAATGGCTTTGCGCCCCGGAAAGTCGCGCGGGTGGAACGGCTCCAGGAACGTTACGGTCATCCGAAAGGTGCCAGCCCGGGCGAGCAGGCGCACCGCATTATCCTTGCCCGATTCAACACCGATCCAGGAGATTTCCTCGCTCGCCGCGCCATAATCGAGCAGCACCGGCTGCACGAGAATGCCGGGCGGCGGCGGCTCCAGCACCTTCAGCATCGGCGTCTTGAACGGGAAGAGCGAACGACCGTCGGTGGTCGTGCCCTCCGGGAAAACGGTGACCGACCAGGTCTCAGCCAGCGCATCGCGCAGGCGGTTGATTTGTTCGGCGACGCCCAGCCGGTCCTCGCGCTCGACAAACACCGTGCGGTTGAGCGTGGCGAGCCAACCGACCACCGGGGCATCGCGAATCTCGGCCTTGGCGACGAAGGCAGTGCCGCTCGCTCCGGCAATGGCGAGGATGTCGATCCAACTGACATGGTTGGAGATGTAGAAGACGTCGCGTTTCAGCGCGGCTCCTTTTACTTTGACGCGCGCGCCGCAAATTCGCGCGGCAGTGGCCAGAAAGAAACGCGGCCAGGGCGAGGAAATGTGCAGAATGCGCCACAAATAATGCGGCGGAATCGAGACAAGCAGGACAAACGCCAACAGCGCGGAGCGAGTGCATAGCCGCCACCAGCCGAGCCAGCCAAGCGGGGGCGGGTTGCCCGCCGCCGCAGCAGCGCGAGCCTCGGGGCGAATCGGCATCGCCTCAGGCCTTGCGGTCGAGCGCTACGCCGTAGAGTTCCATGCGATGATCGACCAGGCGGAAGCCTAATCGTTCCGCAATGGCCTTTTGTAGCTGTTCGAGTTCGGGATCGACGAATTCGATGACCTTGCCGGTTTCGACGTCGATCAGGTGATCGTGGTGCGCCTCGGGCGCCGGCTCGTAGCGCGAGCGACCGTCGCCAAAGTCGTGCCGGTCGAGAATGCCGGCTTCCTCGAACAGGCGAACGGTGCGGTACACCGTCGCGATGGAAATGCCAGGATCGATGGCGGAGGCGCGTTCATACACCTTTTCGACATCGGGGTGGTCGTCGGCATCGGACAATACGCGCGCAATCACGCGGCGCTGATCGGTGATGCGCAGACCCTTTTCCGCGCAGAGAGCTTCGAGATCGATATGACGCGCCATACGACGCGTTTAGGCGTTCCGTACTTGTTGCGAAAGGGGATAGTGATTCGCAACAACCGCTTGACCAGCCCCTCCCCGTGAAGGGAGGGGCTGAACAGGCTTAGCGAACGACCTTGCGGCGCTTGGTGCCGAGGCCGATTTTCTTCGCCAGGGTCCGGCGCTGCTCCGCATAATTTGGTGCAACCATCGGATAATCGGCAGGAAGATTCCACTTCGCGCGATATTGCTCGGGGCTCATTTGGTAATGCGTCATCAAGTGGCGCTTGAGCATTTTCAACTTCTTGCCGTCTTCCAGACAAACGATGAAGTCTGGCTTGATCGAGGAGCGGACCGAAACGGCAGGCTCCTGCTTCACGGTTTCGACCGGGATCGGACCGCCAAGGTTGCTTAACGCACCATGAACGTTAGCGATCAATACCGGCAGATCGGAGACGGCGACGCTGTTATTGCTGACATGGGCCGCAACAATATCCGCTGTTAGCGTGATCAAAGTCTCCTGAAGCTCGTTCATGATGTCCATAATAATCCTTTCAACCGAACTGGACGATTGTTACGCATCGTCAGGTTGATGCCTATTGCGCGTCATTCGCCTGTGCGCAAGTAGGTATTACGCCGCATGACAGTATTGTTAGGGAAGAGTCCTACGATAGGTCAGAGCATCAAAGGCTTGCCCGCCAGGTCCGCGATAGTAATGTCGGCGCTCTCCGACTTTTAAAAAACCTTCGCTACTATAAAGCTTTACGGCCTCATTGCCGTCTCGGACTTCCAGATGCAGCGAGCGCGCACCTTGCGACAAAGCGTCTGTAGCGACCGAGCGCAGCAACGCCGCAGCAACACCGCGCCGACGTAAATGCGGGGTTGTTGCCAACAGAAGTAGTTCCGCTTCGTCGAGCACACGGCGAGATAGCGCAAAGCCAGCCGGCTCCCTGCCAAGTTCGGCGATCGTCAACCACACACCAGGCATTGCCAGCAGCCCGAGAACTTGATTGTGCGTCCACGCCTCGCCGAAGCGCGCATCGAAAGCGGATTGCATGATGCGGTCGACAACCGCGAGATCGGCAACCGCGCCGCTGCGCAAATCGATGCCCAGCATCGTACTCATGCCGACATGGTCGCAATCATTTGCGGTTTTGCATCCGGTGGCCGCCCATAAATGGGCTTGGGTTCCAACGCGGCAAGGTGCGGCGGGAGGAGAATGGCGTCGGCGGCGTTGGGCAAGCGCTCCTGCACATCGAGCGTCGGCTCCAGCGCAAGCAGGAAGCGCACGCCGTTCCCGACCGCGACACGCCCGCCCAATGCCGCCAATGCCGCCTCGGGCCGTAGCGAGGCAAACGGGCCGGTCCCGGCGGATGGGGCGGTAAAGCCTTGCATGAAGACCTCGCCATGCCCGCCTTCCATTACGACCGCAAGATCGTCGGTTACCCCCGATGCAAAGGCGGCGGTGGCGAGCAGGGGTAACGAGGAATAGCCGCTCAGTGTGGCGCCCCAGCCGAGCGCCAGCCCGCGCGCCGCCGCGACGCCGACGCGGATGCCGGTAAAGCTGCCGGGACCGCAATCGACCAGGATGTGCGACGCGCGGCCTCCCTCCGGGAGCGCCGCGATCATTGGGATCAGCCGTTCAGCATGGCCGCGCCCGACGATTTCATGGGCTTGGGCGATGACGGTTCCGCCCTCCATCAGCGCGACCGAGCAAGCCGCAGTCGCGGTTTCGATGACCAGGGTACGCAAACCGATATCAGGCGATGCTGTTGAACTTTTCGAACGCCGGGCGGGGAAGGCGATCGAAGATCGTCGCAGCGTCGCCATGTCCCAGCGTTGAAATGAAGTTGGTGGAGACAGAGGGCGTGTCCGCGAAGAACGCGGCATCGACCTTGCCCGCATCAAAGCCTGACATCGGCCCGGTATCGAAACCGAGCGCACGCGCCGCGATGATGAAATAGGCGCCTTGTAAACTCGAGTTGCGGAAGGCCGAAGCGGCGCGCAATTCGGGATCGCCATCAAACCACGCCTTGGCGTCGACGTGCGGGAACAGTTCGGGCAGATGGGTGTGGAAATCACGGTCCATGCCGATGATAACCGTGACCGGGGCCTTCAGTACCTTGGGGGCATTTTGGGCCGAGCAACATTCCGCGAGCTTGGCCTTGGCCGCATCGCTGGTACACCACACGAAGCGCGCTGGAAGCTGATTGGCCGATGTCGGGCCCCACTTCATCAATTCCCAGATTTTATGCAGATCGTCTTCGGTGACCGGCGCATCGGTATAACCGTTATAAGACCGCGCGGTGCGGAAGATCTGGTCCAGCGTGGCATCGTTCAAAACGGTCATCATACGGCTCGCACTTCGGTGACTTCGGGAACGTAATAGCGCAGCAATTGCTCGATGCCGTTCTTCAGGGTCGCGCTCGATGAAGGGCAACCGGCGCACGCGCCCTGCATCGCCAGATAGACCTTGCCCTTGTCGAAACCGCGATAAACGATGTCGCCGCCATCATTGGCAACGGCCGGCCGAATGCGGGTTTCGATCAGATCCTTGATTTGCGCGACGATGTCGGCATCCTCGGGCGCATCGGCGAACGCGTTGTCAGCCGGGACGCTGATCCCGCCAGCGGTGCCGGGGCGGAACAGCGGCATGTCCGCGCTGAAATGGTCGAGCAGCAGGCCAAGCACGTCGGGCTTGAGGTTGCTCCAGTCACTACCGGGGGCCGCAGTGATCGAGATGAAATCGCGCCCGAAGAACACGCCGGTCACATCGCCAAGACCAAATAATGCTTCGGCCAGGGGAGAGGCTTCAGCTTCTTCGGGCGTGACGAAGTCGCGCGTACCCGCCTCCATCACCACGCGGTTGGGCAGGAATTTGAGCGTCGCCGGGTTGGGCGTTGTTTCGGTTTCGATCAGCATGATGGGCATGTGGCGCGCTGCTCGCACCGGCGCAAGGGTGGATATGGTGCCTATTTGGAAATCCACTGTCGCAAATTCGGCGATTATCCGGCGCGAGAACCGACCGCAAGCCGGACCAAGCGCCGCTGGCGGAGCCGGGGCCTGCGCGCTATCGTGCCTGCCATGATCGTCTATTCGCGTGCGACGCGCCTCGCCCTTCTCGCCTTTCTCACCATCGGTGCCGCTCCCCAGCACACGGTGCGCAGCGCCGAAAGCCACGCGGAGGCACAACAGGCGGCGAGCCCGTCCGCAACCGATGCTGGCGATGGCCGACCCGGCAATGCCATCGCCAGCCGCGCGGCGTGGCTTTACAAGGGCAGTGACATCACGCCCGATCCGGCGTGGCATTTCGGAACCTTGAAGAATGGTCTGCGCTACGCGGTGCGCAAGAACGGCGTCCCGCCCGGCCAGATTTCGGTGCGCGTGCGGATCGATGCGGGCTCGCTGTACGAAATGGATGGCGAGCGCGGCTTTGCCCATATGATCGAGCATCTCTCCTTCCGTGGCTCGGAATATGTGCCGGATGGCGAGGCCAAGCGGATCTGGCAGCGGATGGGAACGACCTTCGGTTCCGACACCAACGCGCAAACGACGCCGACGCAAACGGTTTACAAGCTCGATTTGCCCAGCGCGACCGATGCCGGGATCGATGAAAGCCTGCACATTCTGGCGGGCATGGTGTCAAAGCCCAATATCACGCCGCAAGCGCTCAATGCCGAACGTCCCGCCGTGCTCGCCGAACAGCGCGAGGCGCCGGGGCCGCAAGTGCGTGTGTTCGATGCGCTGAACGCGACCTTCTTCGCGGGGCAGCCGCTCGCCGATCGCTCGCCGATTGGCCATGTTGCCGAGCTTGAAGCCGCGACGGCGGAGACCGTGAAAGCGTTTCACGATCGCTGGTATCGGCCCGAGCGCGCGTTGGTGGTGATTGCGGGCGATTTCGATCCGGCCAAGCTTGAACTGATGGTCGCCAAGAATTTCGCCGACTGGAAGGGGGCGGGGCCGAACCCGCCCGACCCCGATTTCGGCGTGCCCGATCCCAAGCAGATCACGACCAAGGCTGTGGTCGAGCCCGGCATCCCGACGCGGATCGAAATGGCGATCGTGCGCCCGTGGCACTACAATGACGATACGGTGGTGTTCAACCAGAAGCGGCTTGCCGACAGCGTCGCGCTGGCGGTTATCAATCGTCGGCTGGAAACGCGCGCGCGCTCGGGCGGCAGCTTCATCGCGGCGGCGGTGCGGCTCGAAGATCCCTCGCGCTCGGCCAATGGCACCTTCGTGACGATCCTGCCGGTCGGATCGGCGTGGGAGCCCGCCTTGAAAGATGTACGCGCGGTCATCGCCGATGCGCAGGCGTCGCCGCCGACCAGGGCCGAAATCGAGCGCGAGCTTGCCGAACAGCGCATCGCCTTCAAGACGCTGGTCGATACCTATCGCGCCGAGGCTGGCAGCAAGGAAGCCGATGACATGGTTCAGGCGCTCGACATTCGCGAGACGACCACTGCGCCATCGACGATTCAGCGGGTGTTCCAGGATGCCGAAAAGAAAGGTTTCTTCGCACCGGACAAGATCCTCGCCTCGACCCGGCGTGTGTTCCAGGGCACCGCGACACGCGCGCTGATTTCGACCCCGGCTGCCGAGCCCGGCATCGAGACGAAGCTCGCCGCCGCGCTCAAGGTCGATGTCAAAGGACTGGCGGGCAAACGCATCACGCAGGCCAAGGTGTCGTTCGACAAATTGCCCAAGCTGGGGCTTCCGGCGACGATCGTGTCGCACACGACGATCAAAGAATTCGACATGCAGGAATATAATCTGTCGAACGGCGTGCGCGTGCTGATCTATCCGACGCCATCGGAGGACAGCCGCGTTTATGTGCGCGTGCGCTTCGGCGGCGGTTATAACGCGCTGCCGACCGATCGCGAGACGGCGGCGTGGGCGGCGGGCCTGGCGTTGACCGCAGGCGGGATCGGCAAGCTCAACCAGGGCGATCTCGACGCCTTGACGTCGGGCCGCCGGATCGGCCTCGATTTCGGGGTCGATGAGGATGCCTTTACCTACAATGCGATGACCTCGCCGAGCGATCTCAACGACCAGTTGCGGATCATGGCGGCGGCGCTGTCGGCTCCGGCGTGGGACCCGGCACCGGTGCTGCGCGCGGGCGCGGTGGCGATCTCGGGTTATCCCAGTTCGAGTTCGTCGCCCGACGGCGTGTTGTCGCGCGACCTCGAACGCTTGCTCCACGATGGCGATCCGCGCTGGGGCAACCCCAGCCTGGCGGCGATCACCGCGACCACGCCCGAATCGTTCCGCGCGCTGTGGGAACCCTTGCTCAAGACCGGGCCGATTGAAGTGATGGTGTTCGGCGACATCAAGGCCGATGTCGCAATCGCGGCGGTGCAGAAGACGCTGGGGGCATTGCCGCCGCGCACCGCATCCGCCGGCTCTGCGGTGCCGCCGGTACGTTTCCCCGCGCATAACCTGTCGCCAGTGGTGCGCACGCATGACGGGCCCGATAATCAGGCCGCAGCGGTCATCGCCTGGCCGACCGGCGGTGGCGTCGCCGGGGCGACCGAGGCACGGCGGCTGGATGTGCTGGCGGCGATCTTCAGCGACCGCTTGTTCGACCGGCTGCGTTCGCAAGCAGGGGCAAGCTATAGCCCGAACGTCTCCAGCTCCTGGCCAACCGGGATGCCGAGCGGCGGGCGCATCATGGCGATTGGCCAGGTTGCGCCGGAAAACATTCCGCTCTTCTTCAAGCTCTCGCGCGAAATTGCGGCTGAGCTGGTCGCCAAGCCTGTCGATGAGGATGAACTGAAGCGCACGATCGGGCCGATGCAGCAATCGATCATCCGCCAATCGACGGGCAACCAGTTCTGGATGAACCAGTTGGATGGCGCGACCTATGAACCGGCCCGCATCGCTGCGGCGATCCGCCTGTATTCGGATATTTCCAGCATAACCGCAGCGCAGTTGCAGGAAACAGCCACCAAATATCTGCGCCCAGATCGCGACTGGACGATGCAGGTGGTGCCCAAAGGCAAATAAGCGACGGCGGCGCGCGCCGGAGCGCGCCGTCGTTCAGCCGATCGCGAGCGGCCGCCCGTCGCGGTCGACCGCGACCATTACGAATTGCGCGGTGGCGGCGCGGCGGCGCTCGCCCGTCAGCAAATCCTCGGCCCATAATTCGACGCCGATTCGCACCGAGGATCGCCCCGTAGCGATGACGCGCGCGATCATTTCGGTCATTTCGCCCTCGCGTACCGGCGAGCGAAAATCGATCCGATCCGACGCCGCCATCACCATCACCGCGCGGGCGTGGCGCGTGGCGGCGATGAAGGCGGCCTTGCCCAGCATCCGCAGCGCATCCCCGCCGAACAGCGTGCCATAATGATTGGTCTGTGGCGGAAAGACGATGTCGGCCATGTGCAGTTCCGTGGCCGGTGGTTCCCGCGTTTCGCCAGGAAGCGAGGGGAGAGGCAGCCGCGTGCCCGGCCCTTTGACCGCGACCAGCGTGAAGTGTCCGCGCGTACACAGCCGCCGTTCGCCGCTGAGCAATGCCTCGGCCACCAGCGTGACCTCCACATCGAGCGCGCTGTTGCCGACGCGGACGATACGCCCGGTCGCCTCGATCAACTCGCCCTTCAGCGCGGGCGCGAGGAAATCGATCCGCTCGGAGGCGGCGGTGACGAACGGGGCCCGCCCGTGGCGCGCGGCGGCGAGGAACGCCACCTTGTCCATATGCGCCAGCGCCACGCCCCCGAACAACGTGCCATGATGATTGGTGTCGCCCGGCAGGATCATGTCGACCAACCGGACTACGCCGGTGGTGACGCCCCGTGCGGGGACGTCACTTGATAATGCGGTCGTGGTCATGCCGACTCGGGCACCTTGGCGCGCAGCGTGCGCGCGGCGGCGACCATCGCGGCGATCGCGGGTTTCACCTCGTCCCACTTGCGCGTCTTGAGCCCGCAATCGGGGTTTACCCAGAGTTGTTCGGGCCGCAGATGGTTTTGTGCAAGCCGCATCAGCGCCACCATTTCCTCCTCGGTCGGCACACGGGGGGCGTGAATGTCATACACGCCCGGCCCGATCGCACTTGGATACCGATAGCGCGCAAAGCCCTCCAGCAACTCCATTTGCGATCGCGCGGTCTCGATCGAGATGACGTCGGTGTCCATCGCCCCGATCGCGGGCAGAATGTCGTTGAACTCCGAATAGCACATATGCGTGTGGATCTGCGTCGCATCGCCCACCCCGGCGGCGGACAGGCGGAAACACTCCACCGCCCAGTCGAGATAGGCCTGCCAGTCGCGGCGGCGCAGCGGCAGGCCTTCGCGCAGCGCGGCTTCGTCGATCTGGATCGCCCGGCAACCGGCGGCTTCGAGGTCGAGCACCTCGTCCCGGATTGCGAGTGCGATCTGGCGGCACGATGCTTCGCGCGGCTGGTCGTCACGGACGAAGGACCAGTTGAGAATCGTCACCGGGCCGGTCAGCATCCCCTTCATCGGCTTGTCGGTTAGCGATTGCGCATAGCGCCACCAGGCGACCGTCATCGGCGCGGGCCGCGACACATCGCCGAACAGGATGGGCGGGCGCACGCAGCGCGACCCATAGGATTGCACCCAGCCGCTGACGGTGAAGGCGAAGCCCGACAGTTGCTCGCCGAAATATTGCACCATGTCGTTGCGTTCGAACTCGCCGTGAACAAGCATGTCGAGCCCGACTTCTTCCTGCCAGCGCACCGCGCGTTCGGTCTCCTCGCGCAGGAATTGGGTATAGGTGGCATCGTCGATCGTGCCGCGATTATGGTCGGCGCGGGCATGGCGGACCTCGGCGGTTTGCGGGAAGGACCCGATCGTCGTGGTTGGAAAGGCAGGCAAATCGAGCATCGCCGCCTGCGCGCGTTGCCGCGCGGGATAGGGCGACCGGCGTTCCCGGTCATCGGGGGTGATCGCCGCAATCCGGGCGGCGACCCCTGTGTCATGGACGCGCGGCGATACCTTACGGGCCGCAGCGGCGGCGGTCGACGCGGCCAATTCGGCGGCGACGGCTGCGCGGCCCTGATTGAGCGCGGTTTTGAGGATGTTCAGTTCCTCGATCTTCTGCGCCGCAAAGGCGAGCCACTGCGTCACTTCGCGATCGAGCTTGCGCTCCAGTGCGAGATCGACCGGGGTGTGCAGCAGCGAGCAAGACGGCGCGAGGATCAGGTCGCGTGCCGCCGCGATCGGTTCAAGCCGGTCGAGCAAGGCGGCAAGGTCGGCGCGCCAGACATTGCGACCGTCGATCACGCCGAGCGACAGCAGCGTTTGCTTGGGCACGGTGGCGAGCACCGCCTCGAGTTGCTGCGGCGCGCGCACCAGATCGATATGCAACCCGGCCACCGGCAAATTGGCAACGAGCCCGAGATTGTCGTCGAGCGCGCCGAAATAGGTCGCGAGCATCAGCTTGACGCCGCAGCGCGGCAGCTTGGCGTAAGCGCGGGTGACGGCGATGCGTTGTTGCTCGGTCAGGTCCTGCACGAAGATCGGTTCGTCGATCTGCACCCATTGCGCCCCGGCATGGGCGAGCTGCCCCAGGATCGCCGAGTAAAGGCCGAGCACTTCATCCAGAAAATCGAACGGATCGACATCGCGGCCCTTGGCAAGGCTGAGCCAGGTGATCGGCCCGAGCAGGACCGGGCGCGTTTCATAACCGAGCGCTCTGGCCTCGCGATATTCATCGACGATCTTGCTGGAAGCGAGCGAGAGCTGCTGGCCCGCGCTCAGTTCGGGCACCATATAGTGATAATTGGTGTCGAACCATTTGGTCATCTCGCACGCGGTCAGGCTGGCGTGGCGGCAGCCGGGCGCGTCGGCACCGGTAGTGCCGCGCGCCATCGCGAAATAGGTCGCGAGATCGGGTGCGCCGGCGCGCGCGCCATACCGTTCGGGCACCGCGCCCAGCATCATGCTGGTGTCGAGCACATGGTCGTAGAGCGAAAAATCGTTCGAGGGCAGCCAGTCCGTGCCCAGCGCGGATTGCCTTGCCCAAGCGGCGGCGCGCAGGCCGGTCGCCGTGGTGTTGAGGTCGGCTTCGGGCGTTGCGCCCGACCAGAAGTGTTCGAGCGCGAATTTGAGTTCCCGACGTGGCCCGATACGCGGGAAGCCGAGCGTTGCAACGGTGACGGTCATGGTCTTCATACCCCGATGAAGGGCGGAGCGACCGGTCACGCGCATCCATGATCGCGCGCCCGGACCAGCCGGTGCGCGACCCTGCAAGCGCCCTGACCGGCTTCCCCGCCGGAGGACGTTATCTGTCGGGGCAGGTCTCCTGGCTTGCGGGTCGTCACGTTGGCCTGGCCTTCCCGGGGGCGTCGCCGAACCCCAGTGACACTTCATGGCCTTCGCTCACCGCTTACAGTTGCGGGGGCAGCGCCGGCCTTGATCCCGCAGGATCGCACCGGCTTCCCGTCTTAGCCCCGACCGCGGATACGTTCGGGGAACCTCGACATGCTCTCTATCCGCGCATCACGCGGTGCCGTCAAGTATGATATAAAGATTTCTTTATATTGTTATATGTGTGTTTCAGGCCTTGTATAAACCCTCCAGCCGCGCGCCGTACACGGCCTTCAGCACATGTCGCCGGATTTTGAGCGAGGGCGTGAGCTGCTCGTTCTCGATCGCGAACGGTTCGTCTGCCAGCACGAACCGGCGGATACGTTCAGTCACCGAAAGATCGGCATTGACCCGTTCAACCGCGCGGCCAAGCGCGGTGCGATATTGGCTATTCTCGGCGAGGCGCTTGAAGTCGCACGCATCGCCCTCGCGCGCGCACCATTCCTGCGTCCACTCGGCGTCGGGCACGATCACCGCAACCATATAGGGGCGCCGGTCGCCGAAGATCATCGCTTGCGCGATTTCGGGCTGCAGCGTCAGCATTCCCTCGACCTTTTGCGGCGCGACATTCTCGCCTTTGTCGTTGACGATGATGTCCTTCTTGCGATCGGTAATCTGGATGCGGCCCTTGGCGTCGATCAGCCCGATGTCGCCGGTATGCAGCCAGCCATCCTTCAGCACGCGCGCCGTCTCGGCCTCGTTGCGCCAATAGCCCTTCATGACAAGCTCGCCGCGCACCAGGATTTCGCCATCGTCGGCGATGCGCACTTCGGTTTCTACCAAGGGTGGGCCGACCGTATCCATCTTGAGCCCGACCTTGGGGCGGTTGCACGAAATGACCGGTGCGGATTCGGTCTGGCCATAGCCTTGCAGCATGGTGATGCCGACCGCCTCAAAGAAGGTGCCGACTTCGGGCGTCAACGGCGCGCCGCCCGACACCAAAGCCTTGATTCGCCCGCCAAAGCGTTGCTGGATCTTCGGGCGCAGCGTCGCGCCGAGGAACAGGTCCATCGGCTTGTCGAGCAAACCCGCTTTGCCCGCCGCTTTCTTGGTGCCGAGCGCTTGTGCGCGGCCGAGCAGAAAACTGGAGAGCTTGCCCTGTTTCTCGACCGCCTTGGAAATACGTGTGCGCAGCACCTCGAACAGGCGCGGCACCACCACCATCAGCGTCGGGCGGACTTCCTCGATATTGGCGGCGAGCTTGTCGAGACCCTCGCTATAATAGATTTGCGCGCCAAGCCCGATCGGGAAATACTGCCCGCCGGTGTGCTCATAGGCGTGGGACAGCGGCAGGAACGACAGGAACACTTCGTCTTCCCAGCCGAAATCCTCCTCGATGATCGTGCAGCAGCCGTGGACGTTGTGCAGGATTGCGCCGTGATGCTGCATCACCCCGCGTGGCGAGCCGCCGGTGCCGCTGGTGTAGATGATGCAGGCGGTGTCCTCGCGTGTTGCGGTCGCGGCGATGCTGGTCGGATCGGTGTCGTGATCGGCGAGCAGGCGATTCCACGGATGAAATTCGAGCGCTCCGGCCTGGTTCGCCCGCAAATCCTCGATGCAGATCACGATCTTGGCGGCGCTCGCGCGGATTGCCGCTGGCAGCAGCGTCTTGGCCAGCTTCGCAGTCGAGACGATCACCGCCTTCGCCCCCGAATTTTCGATGATGTGGGCGTGGTCGCGCTCGGTATTGGTGGTGTAGGTCGGCACGGTGATGCACCCCGCCGCCATGATCGCAAGATCGGCGATGCACCATTCCGGGCGGTTTTCCGACACCAGCATCACGCGGTCGCCGGGCTCAAGGCCAATCGCTTTCAGGCCAGCGGCAAGGCTCGCGACCTGACGCGCGGTTTCGGCCCAGCTCCGCGAGACCCATTGCCCGCCGCTCTTGTGCCACAGAAACGGGCCATCCCCTTTTTCTGCGGCGCGTGCGAGAAACATCGCGACGAGGTTGGGGAAGTGTTCGAGGGTACGCATCTTTCTCTCCCGGGGAGTAAGCGCGCCGCATTCGGCTGCGCGTTTGGGGGTTATTCGGGCGGGCGTGGCGCGGCACCGGCGCGGATGATCTGTGTGGTCTGGCCGTCCTCGCGCACCGCAACGCCTTCGCTGCGCGGATCGGCGGCACCGACCCATTGGCCATTCACGCGCTCGATCGCATTGGCCTTGAGGCCAAGCGGCGCGATCTGGACATGCTCGCCCAGCGCCTGCAGCGCGGGCACCATCGCATCGAGCTGCGTGCCCTTTTCGGCCACCGCGTCGAGCTTGGGGGCGTAGAGCAGACCCAGGCCGATCGCATCCTGCGCCGACATCTTCCAGTCGAGCACCGCCACGAGCGCCTTGGCGACTTGCGCGATGATGGTGGAGCCGCCCGCCGCGCCAATCGCGATCCGCACTTTTCCATTGGGGCCATAGACGATGGTCGGCGACATCGAGCTGCGCGGGCGCTTGCCGCCCTCGACGCGGTTGGCGACGAGATAGCCGTCCTTGGCGGGGACGAAATCGAAGTCGGTCAGCTCATTGTTGAGCATCACGCCCCCGACTGACAGGCCAGAGCCAAAATAGCTCTCGATCGTGGTGGTTACCTCCGCGACATTGCCGCGCCGGTCGACCGCGACCAGATCGCTGGTGCCGGGGATATCGGCATTGGGGGCGGGCGTGCGTGGCGGTGCGCCCGGCGGCGTGCCGGGAGCGACACTCGTCATGCTGTGGTCGGGGGAAATCAACGCCGAGCGGGCGGCGATATAGCCGGGATCGAGCAGACCCTTGACCGGCACGCTCACATAATCCGGATCGCCGAGATACAAATCGCGATCGGCATAAGCGAGCCGTTCGGATTCGGCGAAGAGGTGCCACGCGACCGGGCTGTCCTTGCCCAGCGCCGCCATATCGAAGCGCTCGAGCTGTTTCAGGATCATTAGCACCGCGATTCCCCCGGCCGAGGGTGGCCCCATGCCGCAAATCCTGTACGCGCGGTACGTCCCGCAGATCGGCGCGCGTTCCTTGGCGCGATACTTGGCGAGGTCGGCGAGCGTCATCTTGGACGGGTTCTGCGCGGCCCCGTTGACCGCCGCGACGATCTTCTGCGCCACCGCCCCGGTATAAAAGGCGTCGGGCCCTTTGGTCGCGATGGCGCTGAACAACGTGGCCTGTTCGGGGCTTTTCAGGATGGTGCCGACAGGGAATGCCTTGCCGTCGCCATCAAGGAAGTGGCTGCGCGCCCAGGGATCGAGATGGCGACCGAAATTGTTGAGCCCGTTGTGCAGGCGCGGGGTGATCGCAAAGCCATCGCGCGCCAGCCGAATCGCCGGCGCGAACAAGGTTGCCCAAGGCAGCTTGCCGTAACGTTGATGCGCCAGCGCCATCATCCGCAAATTGCCGGGCACGCCGGCACTGCGACCGCCGGGGATGGCGCTAAAGATCGGCAGCGGCTTGCCGTCGGCACCATAGAACCAGCGTGGGTCGGCGGCGGCGGGTGCAGCCTCGCGTCCGTCGAAACCGGTGGTGCGGTTGGTCGCGGCATCGTGATGCACCAGGAAGCTGCCGCCGCCGATACCGCTATTTTGCGGCTCGACCACGTTGAGCACCAGCATGGTCGCGATCGCGGCATCGGTGGCGCTGCCGCCCTTGCGCAAGATCTCCGCCCCAGCGGCGGCGGCACGCGGATCGGCGGCGCTGACCATGCCAAGGTCGGTGGCGGGTTTCGGGACGGGGCGGCGTGCCTCGGCGGCGGGCGTGAGCAACAGGAGGGCGAGGGCGGCGAGCGATCTGTTCATGCAGCGACCGTAGCGCGCTATGCCGTACAGGCAAGCCGTCGCCCGCGCGGCGGCATCCTTCCGTCTTCTCTTTGTGTCTTCGTGCGGGGAAATTTTCTCGCACGAAGACACAAAGCCACAAAGAAGCAATCAGGAGCCGCGCTTCGCGTTACGGCGCCCGCGTTCCAACCGCCTCGGCGATGTTCGCGAAGCCGTCGCGTTTCAGGTTGCTGGCGAGACCGCGCACAATGCGGCGGGCAAGGCCAGGCCCCTGATAGACCAGCGCGGTGTAGAGTTGGATTAAGCTCGCCCCGGCGCGGATGCGGGCATAGGCTTCGTCCGCGCTGTCGATACCGCCAACCGAGATGAGCGGGATGGCACCGCCCGCTGCCGCCCGGAAATCGGCAAGACGTTGGCGCGCCAGCGGCGCGAGCGGAGCGCCCGACAGTCCGCCGCTTTCGCCCGCGTGCGCGGAGTGTAGCGGCGGGCGGGAGATGGTGGTGTTGCTGACGATCAGCGCATCGATATGATGCGTCGCCGCCGCAAGCGCGATGGCATCGATCGCGGTCGGTTCAAGGTCGGGTGCGACCTTCAGGAACAGGCGCGGCCGCGTGATCGGCCCGCGACGCGCCTCGTCCGCTGCGGCAAGCAAGTCGGTCAGTTCGGAGCCATGCTGCAAATCGCGCAAGCCCGGTGTGTTGGGCGAACTGATGTTGACGGTGACATAGTCCGCCACCTGCGCCGCTGCGGCGACGCCATGCGCATAATCTGCGATACGATCGGGCGCATCCTTGTTCGCACCGACATTGATGCCGAGCACGCCGCGCCGCTTGGCGGCGATCGCACGGGGCAAAGCGGCGGAGATGCCGCCATTGTTGAAGCCCATGCGGTTGATGACGGCGCGATCCTCGACCAACCGGAACAAGCGCGGTTGCGGGTTGCCGACCTGGGGCAGGGGGGTGAGCGTACCGATCTCGACACTGCCAAAGCCAAGCCCGAAAAACCCGTCAATCGCGCGCCCGTCTTTGTCCACGCCTGCGGCAAGCCCGACCGGATTGGCAAAATCCAGCCCTGCGACGCGGGTGCGCAGGCTGGCGGGGGAGGATCGCATCGAAAATGGAGCGATTCCGCCAGGGGAAAGCCCCAGAATGGTGAGGGTAAGGGTATGCGCGCGCTCCGGGTCGAGCGCGAACAAGGCGGGGCGGAAGAGCGAAAACAGCATCCTTAGCGTGATGGCATTGGCGGGCCCTCAGGTCAAAATGTGCTATATCAGTCCCGATATATCAGAATGATGCTAAACGGCGTATTTATACAATACCGTCACGTTAGATTCTGCCAATAGTGTTTTGCGACCCAAGAAGCTCCGAACAGGGGGCATCTTTCCTTCGGCCCGGATGGTATACCATCCGGGCCGCTTTTATTGGCCTTTAAAAAAGACTATGCTTCATCCCTTCGTATGCAGGGGTGCGACGTAGTGGTAAATGTCGATTTGAATTACGCGGTTCCGGCGACCGATCTGGCAGAATATATAACATTGTTTTACGATTTTTCGGCCTACGTTGCGGTGCTGGAAGATGTCGAACGTGCCGATTACGCGCAGCTCCGCTTTCACCTGTCGCCAGGGCAGGCGATTTATTCTTTCCCCGACGGTACGGCACAAGAAGCGCCCAAGGTTCATATCCTTGGCCCGACCAGTGGCGCGCGCAGCGTGCGCGTGGCGGGGCCTGTCGCTGTGTTCGGGATGGGGCTGACGGCGTCGGGATGGTCGGCAATGGTTGGGGCAGACGCCTCGACCATGCTCAACCGCGTCATCGACGCGGGCGACCTGTTCGGCGCGGCGCGATTGCAGGCGGTAGCGCGGGCATTGCACGAATCGCCTGGTATCGTTGCGCGTGTCGCCATCGCCGAGGCGTTGGTGCGCGATCTGGTTCACGGCGCGGATTCGCATTGCACGGGCTTCGTGCGGCAGGTCGATGCGTGGCTGACGGCGAGTCCGTCCCCGGAAATGGCGGATTTGATCGCCGCGACCGGGCTTTCGCGTCGCCAGATTGAGCGCAAGTGCAACACCTTGTACGGCGCGCCGCCCAAAGTTCTGGCGCGCAAATATCGTGCGCTGCGGGCCGCAGTGGCGATGTTGGCGGAGGACGAGGCAGTGGGCGATGCGATCGACCGCGGTTTCTACGATCAGTCGCACATGATCCGCGAAGTGAAGCAGTTCACCGGGCTGACCCCGCGCCAGATTCGCGCCGATCCCGGATTGTTGTCGCAACTGACCATTTCGCACCGCAGCGCCTTTGGCGGGGTCGTCAGTCCGTTGATAAGCGAAACGTAACGGTTCGGGGTGCGATAGCGCAACGGCATTGCGGCGCATGAGGGCTTGACCCGACTCGTCGCTGCGCCCATTTGCAATCGGACAAATTCAATCCGATTGGACCCGATGCGTCTTTCCAGCCTTGCCGACTATGCCGTCGTAATGATGTCCGCCGCCGCGCGACATTGCGGCAGTGCGGCCAAGCTGAATGCGACGACGCTGGCCGACGAGACCGGTCTGCCCTTGCCGACGGTGCAGAAATTGGTCAGCCGCTTGTCTGCCGGGGGCTTGATCGAAAGCACGCGTGGTACTGGCGGTGGTTTCCGCCTGTCGCGCCCGGCGGCGGCGATTTCGCTCGCGGAGATCATCGAAGCAGTCGAAGGGCCGATCGCTTTGACCGCGTGTGTCGAGGAAGGCCGCCACGATTGTGCGCTGGAAGGCGATTGCCGCGTCAAGCCGCACTGGAACGTCGTCAACGGTGCCGTGCGCGGCGCGCTCGACGGCGTTTCGCTCGCCAGCCTGTCGAGGATGCCGGCATGAGCGCCGCCAGCACCATTTTTTCTCTCCGCGTCTCCGCGTCTCCGCGTGAACAGAGGGTTTTGTTCACGCGGAGGCGCGGAGACGCGGAGATTTTTGCAGGTCGCTGTGCGACCGGAGTACGATAATGGCCACCAAGAACGCCGAAGCTTACGAAGCCGTCAGCAAGAGTTACGAATGGGGCTTCCATTCCGACATCGAGCAGGACTTCGCGCCCAAGGGCCTGAGCGAGGATACCGTCCGCTTCATCTCCGCCAAAAAGGGCGAGCCCGAATGGATGCTCGACTGGCGGCTGCAGGCCTATCGCCTGTGGCTAACGCTCGACACGCCCGATTGGGCCAAGCTGCAGATCGACCCGATCGACTATCAGGACGCGTATTATTACGCCGAGCCCAAGGCCAAGCCCAAGCTCGGCTCGCTCGACGAAGTCGATCCCGAAATCCTGCGCGTCTATGAAAAGCTCGGCATCCCGATCGAGGAGCAGAAGATGCTCGCCGGCGTCGAGGAGCTTGGCGAGGACGGCCAGCCCAAACGCCGCGTCGCGGTGGACGCGGTGTTCGACAGCGTCTCGGTCGCCACCACCTTCCGCAAGGAGCTGGAAAGCGCAGGCGTCATCTTCCGCTCGATCAGCGAGGCGATCAAGGAATATCCCGACTTGGTGCGCAAATGGCTGGGTAAAGTGGTGCCGCAGCATGACAATTACTTCGCGGCGCTCAATTGCGCGGTCTTCAGCGACGGGACCTTCGTGTATATCCCGGAGGGCGTGCGCTGCCCGATGGAGCTGTCCACCTATTTCCGCATCAATGCCGAGAATACCGGGCAGTTCGAACGCACGCTGATCGTCGCCGACAAGGGGAGCTACGTCTCCTATCTCGAAGGCTGCACCGCACCGATGCGCGACGAAAACCAGTTGCACGCCGCGGTGGTCGAACTCGTCGCGTTGGATGACGCCGAGATCAAATATTCGACCGTGCAGAACTGGTATCCCGGCGACGAGAACGGCAAGGGCGGGATTTACAATTTCGTCACCAAGCGCGCGCTCTGCCAGGGGCGCAATTCCAAGGTGTCGTGGACCCAGGTCGAGACCGGCAGCGCGATCACCTGGAAATACCCGTCCTGCGTGCTCAACGGCGAAAATTCGGTCGGCGAATTTTACTCGGTCGCGGTGACCAACAACCGCCAGCAGGCCGATACCGGCACCAAGATGATCCACAATGGCAAGGGGTCGCGCTCGACGATCGTGTCGAAGGGCATTTCGGCGGGCCGCTCGGACAACACCTATCGCGGGCTGGTGCGCGTGGCACCCGGCGCGGAGGGCGTGCGCAACTTCACCCAGTGCGATTCGCTGCTGCTCGGCGACCAGTGCGGCGCGCATACCGTGCCCTATATCGAGGTCCGCAACCCGAGCGCGCAGATCGAGCATGAAGCGACCACTTCGAAGATTTCCGACGACCAGTTGTTCTACGCGATGCAGCGCGGGCTCGACCAGGAGGCGGCGGTGGCGCTGATCGTCAACGGCTTCGCCAAGGAAGTGCTGCAGCAACTGCCGATGGAGTTTGCAGTCGAGGCGCAGAAGCTGCTGGGGATCAGCCTTGAGGGGAGCGTGGGGTGATTTTTGGGTGGGAGCCCATACCCTGGAAACTGGGTTTTCTCGGTTCGCGGAGATTGAAACAGGGCTTCCTTGAGCGGAGTACGCTCCCATTAGACTGGCGCGCGGCAACTGAGTCCGATTGGCCTCCGGTCGAAGCGTTAGGTGATGATTTCGACTGGGCTCGACGTACGGGAACAGGTTTCGTGGCCGAGAGAGACGAGGAGAATCTCTTCCTCATTCACCGCGATTGGTTCGGTTGGCCCGATCCGCCGGAATGGGGATTGGCCTCACGTTCCAAAGCGGACGGCAGTTGGTATTTGTGGGGCAGCTTCGACGCTGTGCCCGAAAATTGGAAAGTTCCGGAAGTAGCTCATGCTCAAAATCACTGACCTCCACGCCGAAATCGACGGCAAGGAAATCCTCAAGGGCCTTTCGCTCACCGTCAATGCGGGCGAGGTCCATGCGATCATGGGGCCGAACGGCGCGGGCAAGTCGACGCTGGGCTATGTGCTCGGCGGGCGGCCCGGTTATGAAGTGACGGCGGGGAGCGTGTGCTTTCTTCCTTCCCACTTCCCCGGCGAAGGCCGGGGCCCAGTCTCGGTGCCCTTGGAAACGAAGCACAGCACTTCGCCATCGGCACTTCCGCAACTGGGCCCCGGCCTTCGCCGGGGAAGTGAAGAAGGGGAAAGTGACGGCGGCTGGCTCGATTTGCTCGAGATGGCCCCGCACGAGCGCGCCGCCGCTGGCCTGTTCCTCGGCTTCCAATATCCGGTCGAAATCCCCGGTGTCTCCAACGTGCAGTTCCTGCGCGAAGCGCTCAACGCGCAGCGCAAGGGCCGCGATGAAAAGCCGCTTTCGGGTGCCGAATTCCTCAAGCTCGCCCGCGCGCAGGCCGATGCGCTGAGCATGGACCAGGACATGCTCAAGCGCCCGGTCAATGTCGGTTTCTCGGGCGGCGAGAAGAAGCGCAACGAGATGGTGCAGATGGGGCTGATCGACCCCAAGCTCGCGATCCTCGACGAGACCGACAGCGGGCTCGACATCGATGCGCTGCGCATCGTCGGCGAGGGCATCAACCGCATCATGCGCAAGCCCGACAAAGCGGTGATCCTCATCACCCATTACGAACGCTTGCTGAGCTATGTCGCGCCCGATTTCGTGCATGTCCTCTCGGCAGGGCGGATCATCCGCTCGGGCGGGCCGGAGCTGGCAGCGGAACTGGAGCGCGAAGGCTATGCGGGGGTGGTGGCGTGAACCCGGCCCTTAATCCTCCCCGGCACGGGGAGGGGGACCGCGTAGCGGTGGAGGGGGCTCTCAACGAGCGCTCCGCCCGTGGCACGCCCCCTCCACCCTTCGCTATATGCTCAGGGTCCCCCTCCCCGTGCCGGGGAGGAGCGCAGTGACGCTCGCCCTTCCCACACGTCGAGATGAGTCCTGGCGCTACAGCGACCTCGACGCCGTCGCCTCGATTTGGCCGGTCCCGGTGCCCGAGCTGATCGAGGTTGCGGCGGGTGAATCGCTCGCGCGCGTCATCGTGCAGGACGCCGCGACCGATGCCGTCGCGATCCGCGATTACCGCGTGATCCTGCGCGAAGGGGCCTCCGCGACCTTCCATGTGCTCAACACCGGTGGCAAGCTCGGTCGCGTGACGATCGACGTCACCTGTCATGCGGGCGCGCATTTCGAACTCGGCGGCGCGATGCTCGGCGCGGGCGAACAGACGCTGGAGATCGTCACCACGCTCAACCATATCGAGCCGAACGCGACCTCCAACCAGGTCGTGCGCTCGGTGCTCGGCGGGCGGGCGACGGGCTCCTATCTCGGCAAGGTCGCGGTTGCGCGCCATGCGCAGAAGACCGATGCGGCGCAGTCGGTCAAGGCGATGCTGCTGACGCGCACCGCCACCGCCAATGCCAAGCCCGAACTCGAAATCTTCGCCGATGACGTGAAGTGCGCGCATGGCGCGACCGTCGGCGAACTCGATGCAAATGCGTTGTTCTACCTCGCCTCGCGCGGCATCGCCCCGGCAGAGGCCAAGGCGATGCTGCTGCGCGCGTTCATCGGCTCGGTGTTCGAGGGGATCGCGGACGCCGCCGACCGCGACCGCGTCGAAGCCGCAGCGCAAGCCGCGCTGGAGCGGATGCTGTGAGCGGGCTTGGCCTGCTCCCCTCCCTGGAAGGGAGGGGTAGGGGGTGGGTCGGCCCGTTGTTCGGGCGACCCGCATTCCGCGCGCCAACCCACCCCCTACCCCTCCCTTCCAGGGAGGGGAGACAATGAGCGTGCTGACCGTACCCAAAGCCGAAACCGACGCCCTCGACCACCGCGCCGATTTCCCCGCCATCCCCGCAGGCTGGGCCTATCTCGATACCGCCGCCACCGCGCAAAAGCCGCAAGCGGTGATCGACGCGATCACGCGCGGCTATGACACGAGCTATGCGACGGTGCATCGCGGCGTGTACCAGCGATCGGCCGATATGACGCTCGCCTTTGAGGCGGCGCGGCGGCGCGTCGCCGCTTTCCTGAACGCCGGGTCCGAAAACGAGATCGTGTTCGTGCGCGGCGCGACCGAGGGCATCAACCTCGTGGCGCAATGCTGGGCAGGCACGCAGTTGAAAGCAGGCGACCGCATCCTGCTGAGCCAGCTCGAACACCATTCCAACATCGTGCCGTGGCAGATGGTGGCCGAGCGGCTGGGCGTGGCGATCGACGTGATCCCGCTGACGTCTGACCATAAAATCGACCTCGACGCGATGGCGGCGATGATCACGCCCGCCCACAAATTGGTCGCGCTGGCGCATGTCTCGAACGTGCTTGGCTCGCTGCTCGACGGCAAGCGCGCCGCCGACATCGCGCATTCGGTCGGTGCCAAGCTGCTGCTCGATGGCTGCCAGGCGGTGCCGCGCATGGCGGTCGATGTCACCGCGCTCGATTGCGACTTCTACGTCTTTTCGGGCCACAAGCTCTACGGCCCGACCGGCATCGGCGTGCTGTGGGCGCGGCCCGATCTGCTCGAAGCGATGCCGCCTTATCAGGGTGGCGGGTCGATGATCGACAAGGTCAGCTTCGCCAAGACGACCTATGCCCCCCCGCCGGGCCGGTTCGAGGCGGGCACGCCGCATATCGTTGGCGTGCTCGGACTCCATGCTGCGATCGATTATGTCGAAAGCATCGGGCTCGACCGCATCCATGCGCATGAAACCGCCTTGGTCACGCTGACGCGCGAAGCGCTGTCGCAGATCAATTCGCTCACGCTGTTCGGGCCCGAGGCTTCCGCCGGAATCGTCAGTTTCAGCATCCAGGGGGTGCATCCGCACGACATCGGCACCATCTTGGACGAAGCGGGCGTCGCGGTGCGGGCCGGGCATCACTGCGCGCAGCCGCTGATGGAGACGCTCGGCGTCCATGCAACGGCGCGCGCCAGCTTTGGCGTTTACAACACAGCAGACGATGTCGCCGCGCTGGTGCGCGGGATTGAACGAGTGACGAGGATTTTCGGATGAGCGACCGGATCGAAATCGAGGAAGTGGCCGCAGTCGAGCAGCCGCCGCGCGCGCGGGTCGAGGCAGCGGAGGAAACGCCGGGCCAGACGCTCGAGCGCAAGCGCGACTATCTCGAAGGCTTTCTCGCGCAAAAGCCAGCGGGCGATGCGGGGGGCGAGCCCGGGGGCGCGCTGTACGAGGCGGTGGTCGAGGCGTTGAAGGGCATTTACGACCCTGAAATTCCGGTCAATATCTATGATCTCGGGTTGATCTACGGTGTCGATGTGACCGAGGCGGGCCATGCCGTCGTCACCATGACGCTGACCACACCGCATTGTCCCGTTGCCGAATCGATGCCGATGGAAGTCGAGATGCGCGTCGGCGCGGTGCCCGGCATCGGCTCGTCCGAGGTCAATCTGGTGTGGGACCCGGCGTGGGACCCGGCCAAGATGTCCGACGACGCCAAGCTTGAATTGGGAATGCTATAAAATCCCCCTCCCGCAGGCGGGAGGGGAGAAGAAGGACGAAGCCGATGACCACCACCACACGGGTACGCCCCGCCGCCTTGATCCTGACGCCCTCCGCCGAGGATCGCATCGCCGTGTTGATGGCGAAGGCACCCGAGGGCGCGATTGGCGTGAAGCTGTCGACGCCCAAGCGCGGCTGCTCGGGCCTTGCGTATTCGGTCGATTATGTAACCGAGGCCAAGCCGTTCGACGAACGCATCGATACGCCCGGCGGCACTCTGTTCGTCGATGGCGGGTCGATCCTGTATCTGATCGGATCGACGATGAACTGGGTCGAGGACGATTTCGCCGCAGGCTTCGTGTTCAACAACCCCAATGCCAAGGGCGCGTGCGGCTGCGGCGAGAGCTTTACCGTCTAACCAGGCGACCGCTGCAACAGTGCCGTCCGCAGGCACTCGCACACCAGTTCGCTCCGTTGGTTGAACATGCGGTGCTGGAACACGACCAGCCCGGCATCGGGGCGTGATTTGCTCGCGCGCAGTTCGACCACCTCGGTTTCGGCGCGCAGCGTGTCGCCGACGAACACGGGCTTGGGCATCACCACCTTGTCATAGCCGAGATTGGCGACGAGCGTACCGAGCGTGGTGTCGCCAACCGACAGGCCGACCATCAGCCCGAAGGTGAAGATGCCATTGACGACGATGCGGCCGAATTCGGTTGCGCCGGCATAGTCCGCATCGAGATGCAGCGGCTGCGGATTGTGCGTCAGCGTGGTGATGAGCAGATTGTCCGTCTCGGTCACCGTGCGGTGAAGCGCGTGCTCGATCCGGTCGCCCACCGTCCAGGCGTCGAAAAAGCGACCGCTCACGCCGCGTGCCGGATCGTGGTGGACACGGGCACCATGCGCGCGGGTAGAGGATGGGGAGGCCATTTCGCCGACACAGACAGGTCCTTGTTTGCCGAACCCCTGTGGTCCGGCGTGTTGGGTTGAGCGCAGTCTCATCGCATGTCATGGGCCCGGCGACAAACCCGCCGGCGACGATTGCGGTTCTGGAAACACGGACGATGGCCAAGAAACACTATCTGACGGCGACGCTGCCCGATGGCTATGTCAAGACGATCGGGCCGACGGCGCTCGATTTCACGCATTATTGGCGGATCGTGGCACAGCTTGACAATGGCAAGACCGAAGTGTTCTGGGGCCATGCCAAATCGCTGGCCGAAGCGCGCAAAAAACACACCGCCGCGCGGGATGCCGCCGCTCAACGCGGGTGGGCGGACTATGTTTTCGAAGTGGTCGAACTGGTCCGGACCCCGGCATAAGCGAAGCGTCGCGCTGCGCCGGTTCGACGGCTGCGCATCACGCGCCCACCCCCGCCGACAGTTTTGCAGCGAGCCAGTCGTTCATCCGCGCGTCGAGGACAAGGTGGACGCGATCGGTCTTGCCTGCGTTGATAACGCTGTGCCGGTCGGCGAGGCGCAGATACCATACGCTGCCGGGCGCCATCGTGACGCGCTCGCCGCTCAGGCGGAAATCGACATCGGGGTTTGTGCACACCGGAATGTGGAGCCGCGCATACCCCCATTCGGCGGCGAGATCGTGGTCGCTATGGTCTTTGATGACCGATCCGGGCGTCAGCCGCATCAAACGCGCGGCGTCGATCGGGCATTTGAAACGGGCAAGGACATCGCGAAAATAGGGGCTGGTTGCGAGAAATTCGGTGTCGTCCCAATCCGATACGCCGGGATTTGAAGTGATCCGCAGGATCGGATGCGTGGCTCCGCGCGGCGCGCGCAGCGGCAGGACGCTCCAATCGCCTTCATAATGTTGCGGGACGAAATGCGCGGTCCACGCGGTCGCTTCGATCCGCTGGAGATCGGCAAGCAGCAAAGCGGGGTCAAACTGGATCGGCAGGCGCAGACGGTCGGCCCACGCCATTGCCGGGATCGATGTCGCCGTTTGTTCGAAAATTTCGCTCACGTGCAGCTCCCACACCCTGGGGGAGTATGCGCTATCGGACAGCGCGCGCCATCCCAAATTTGCCAGGGGCTATTGGCGCATCGGTCCGGCACCAAGGCCGTATGAGCGACGGTCAACCGTCGGCCTGACCGGGGACGCGCCGTTTCCTCCAAACCGGCATCGCCGCAACCAACTTTGCTGGCACCGGCGTGTGACGCCCGGGTTAGGAGACCCGGTTCAGGGGCAGGCGTAGTCTGAGAAGGACGTTCGAATGCCCCGAGGGCCAGCCGACGAATTCGGCCATGCGTTCAAAGCCCGCGCTTTCGTACAGCGCGGGTGCCTGGAAATCATAACTGGCCACCCAAATCTGTTCGACCCCGCGCCGCGCAGCCTCCTCGATAAAGGCGTGCAAAAGGTCACGGCCATAGCCGCGCCCGCGATAGGCCTTGTCGACCCATAACTGCTTCAGCTCGGACGAACCCGCCCAAGTATAGCCTGCGCATGTCGCGATGATGCGGCTTTGCTCGTCGCGGATCACGAAGGCGAGGCCCTGGGCGTCATCATGTCCCGTCGCTTGCCGGTTGTGGTCGTAAATATGGTCCTCGATCGCATCGACCTCGGCGGAGGACATGTCATGAAATGGCTGTATCGCGTGGTTCATTCGGAGGGCTCGACGGTTGGGTGCAGGATCAGGGCAGGCCTGGCCATGCTCCGTTGCGCGGGCGCGCCGCCACCGTCAACGTCCGGGCGAATTGGTGCGTGCCCCGCCGGGTGTCGCCGTGACCGCTGCCGAGCGGCTCATTTTTCCGCCGCCTTGCCCAGATAATAGCCAGCAAGCACGTCGAAAGCCTGCTTGTGCTGCCCCGTTTCGGAGATCAGCCCCTTGCGGTTCCAGCCTTGCTGGAAATCCGGGTTCTGGCGGCGCGGCGAGCGGAAGTCCTTGAGGATCCACGGCGACATACCGCGCAGGGTCGGGAGCTGGTCCGCCATCGCCAGCGTCTTGCGATAATATTCCGCCTGGAACTCCTCGGAGAATTTCTGCTGTTTCGGGTCGTGGAAACCGGCGCGCGCATCGGCCCCGAATTCCGAGAAGATGAGCGGCTTGTCGGCTGGCACGTGCCATACGCTGCTCGCCAGATCGGTCAGCCGATCGGCCGTGTACCAGCCATTATAGGTGTTGATCGCCAGCACATCGAGCGCATCGGCCAGGGGATCGGCCATAGTCATGATCGGCACCGCGCCCGGCGTGCGTTCCACCAACAGGGCGGCGCTGACCAGCCGCGTATCGTCCATCGCGCGCACATCGCTCACCAGCGTCCGCAGAAACGTGTTGCGGGCTTCGGTTACCGGCGTTTCGTTGGCGACGCTCCAGATTGCGATCGAAGCGCGGTTGCGGTCGCGCAGGATGTTCTCCGCGATCATGTTGCGCGCGGTCTTGAGCGTGTCGGGGTTGGACCAGGCGACGCGCCAATAAACCGGCACTTCGCTCCACACGATCAGGCCGAGTTCGTCAGCCACGCGGGTCATCGCCTCGGTATGCGGATAGTGCGCCAGGCGAACGAAATTGCCGTGCAGCCCGTCCTTGATCTCGCCAAGCAAGGCGCGCGCGGCGGCGGGCGTCATTGCGCGGGTCGGTTCAGCGCCCAGTTCCTCTTCGTGCAGCGAGATACCGCGCAGGAAGATCGGCTTGCCGTTGAGCAGGATCTGCGAACCGCGCACTTCCACGGTGCGAAAGCCAATGCGGTCGTGCCAGCGGTCTTCGCCCGCGTCGATCGAGGTGTCGTACAATTTGGGCCGTTCGGGCGACCAGCGTACCAGCGCGCGCGGCGCGGGGAAGGTCGCCCGCCACCGACCGTTTTCGTCGGTGATGCCGGAAAGATCGGCCCCAAGCCCTGCGATATGCAGCTTCACGGCGTGGCGCGCCGCGTGCGGTCCGTCGAGATGCGCGTCGACCGCCAGGCGCCCGTCGCGTGTCATCCGTACCCAGGCGTCGTCGACATAGGTGTCCGGCGTCGCGATCAGCCGCACGGGCCGCGTGATGCCGCCGTAATTCTCCCAATCGGTGACGGGCGGCGGCACCGTTGCCTCGGTCGCCTGCGAATCGACGCCGACGGTGATCTGGTTGTCGCCATCGCGCAGCAATTTGGTCACTTCAAACGCGAAAGGGGTGAAGCCACCCTCATGCCGGCCGAGCGGCTGCCCGTTGAGATAGACGATGGTTGCATAGTTCGCCGCGCCGAAGCGCAGGAAATATCGCCCCTTGCGCTGTTCCGGCGCGGGGAAGTGCCGCTGATACCACATCAGCCCCTGATAATGGCGCAGCTCCGGTGCCTGGGTCAGCCAGGAGGATGGCAGTGTCGCGATCGGTGAGCGGGCAAGGTCGAATTCGTAGAGCACGCGGCTGTCCTCGGCCATCGCCGTGCGTACATCGACTTCACGGTAGCGCTGCTGGCCGGTATCCGGCGTTCCGCCGTGGAAGCCGGCGAGCCCGGAGCGGAACGGGTCGATCGAATAATGCCACGGGCCCGACAAATCAGTCCCGTCGCGCAAATCACCCGCGACCAGCAAGGGGCTATTCGCCGCCGTGGCGAGCGGAAGGACGGGCGAGGGCGACGGTTGCTGCTGCGCCGAGGCGGGCCCCGTGCAGAGGCCAGCACACAAGAGTGTCGCGGCGAGCAATCGGTATGTTACCTTGTTCATCCGTCCGTCTCCCGTTTATGGTTTCGTCAATCGGTGCCGCGCGCAAACGCGATGCCGCGCTCCAGCCCCCGCAATTCGGCAAGCCCCCGCATCCGCCCGAGCAGCGAGTAACCGGGGTTGGTCCGCCGCGTAAGATCGTCGAGCATCTGGTGGCCGTGGTCGGGCCGCATCGGCAGCGATCGTCCGGTGCGCTGTTGCAACCTATGCACCGCGCCGACGATCGCGGCCATGCCGGCATCGCCCTCCAGATGTGCCGCTTCGTGGAACGCGCCGCGCGGCTCGCGCTGGACCGAGCGCAGGTGGACGAAGCCGATCCGGTCGCCCAACCGTTCGACCATGCCCGGAAGATCATTGTCGGCGCGCACCCCGAACGACCCGGCGCAGAAGCACAAACCGTTCGAGCGGTTCGGCACGCGTGCGAACAGATGCTTCAGATCGGCTTCGGTGCTGACGACGCGCGGCAGCCCGAAGATCGGGAAAGGCGGATCATCGGGATGGACGACCAGGTGCAGGCCAAGGTCGTCCGCAACCGGGCAGACCGCTTCGAGGAAGGCGACATGGTTCTCGCGCAACTGGTCGGCATTCACCGTTGCGTAGGTTTGGATCGCGGCGAGGAATTCGGCGGCGGTAAAGCTCTCTTCGCTGCCCGGCAGACCCGCCGTGATATTGGCGGCGAGCGTCGCACGTGCGGCATCGTCCATCGCGGCGAAGCGCGCCGCCGCCGCCGCGATCATGTCGGGCGCATAATCCGCCTCGGCCCCCGGGCGCTTGAGGATGTGCATGTCGTAGGCAGCCACCGCCTCCAGTTCGAAACGCAGCGCGCGTGCGCCGTCCGGCAGCTCCCACGCCAGATCGGTGCGGGTCCAGTCGAGCAGCGGCATGAAATTATACGTGACGACCGTGATGCCACATGCCGCGAGATTGCGCAGGCTCTCACAATATTGCGCGATCAGCCGGTCATGTCCTTCGCTCCGCGTCTTGATCGCGTCATGAACCGGCAGGCTCTCCACCACGGTCCAGCCGAGCCCCGACGCTTCGATCATCGCCTTGCGCGCGGCGATCGCCTCGCGCGGCCACACGTCGCCATTTGCGATCTCGTGCAACGCGGTCACGACTTCCGTTGCGCCGGCCTGACGTATGTCCCGCAGGGAAACGGGGTCGTCTGGGCCGAACCAGCGCATCGTTTGCGTCATGAACATGCCGGAAACTACTCCTTGGGGCCGGTCGCTGCCGCGCCCGGCTGTGCCTATTCGGCGGGTTTGAACTCAAACGACATGCCAGCCGCCTTGTTGGGCTGGAAGCCCTTCCACAAGGTTGCCTGCGATCCGCCCGGACTGAACCCGGCATAGCGGCCGACCGGCGTGGACGACCAGACGCCGTTATTCGAATTGGGCACGAGACCGTCGATATAAGCGGCTCTGGATGCGTCGTCCTTAACGTAGCGGTCGAGGAAGGCCGTGATGAAATGCGTCTCGATTCCCATCAGCCGGTCCTTGCGCCACACCGAATCCTCAAACCAGTCCTTGTCCCAATAGGATGTCCGCATTTCAGGCGGCGCGCCGACCAGCCCGATGCTGTGCCCGGCCTCGCGGAAGGTCAGCAGATAGCGCGGGGCATATCTTTCCTGTTCGAACAGGGTGCGCACGCCGGGATCGTAACCGACCGTATGGTCCTGGCTGCCGACGATGAAGAGCGTCGGCGCACGGATCGCGCCCATGCCGGACGCGGCCCACAGCTCCGTGCCGCGCAATGCCTTGGGCGGGGAGATCGCAACGACCGCCTTCACATTGGCGACCTTGAGTTCATTCGCCTTCGCGCCGCCCGCGACATAGGGCGTGAGCACGCCGCGCGTCGCCAGCCCCAGCGCCGGATTGAGCGACGCGCCAGCCGCCGCCAGCACGCCATAGCCGCCCATCGAATAGCCGATCAGCGCGGTACGGCTGGCGTCGGCGGCGGCGAACAGGCCTTGCCCGGCCCTGGCACGCCGCTGCGCTTCGGCCGCGACAAAGGCGATGTCGAGCGGGCGGCGCGATACCGGCCCCGCAGCAGCGGCGGTGGTTCGGATCGTGATCGACGGATCGTGAAAGGCCGGTGTCACGACGACATAGCCCTTGCTCGCAAGATTCTCGCCGAGCCAGGACAACACTTCGGGCGTGTTGCTATAGCCATGCGCGAGGATGACGAGCGGGAAGCGCCCCGTTGCGGGAGCGAGGCCCGGCGTTGCGAGACCCGGCACCGTGAAGGGGATGTCCACGCCCTTCTCGCCGGGAAGCGCCGTGCGATAGGTCGTCCCTGCGCCTGTGCCCCCCGCCGGATACCAGATCTTGAGCGGAATATGACGGTCGACGATCGCGGGCGCGTCCTTGCCCTGTAACGGATCGGCCTGGTCGGGCTGGACGAACTCCAAGTCCGCGACCCCGACCGGATAGGCGCCAAGTGCTGCAAGCTCGGGCGCATCCACGCCCGGTCGCGCGGGCGCGTCCTGCGCCGCGACGGGCGTAACGACCAGCACGCACGACGCACATGCGAGCAGCGAAGGCAGTACGAACCGAAACATCACGTTGCTTCCGAAAATCGAGGGTGCGGGCGGAGCCATCGGCCCCGCCCGATATCGTCAGAAATTCACCGAGAGCCGAACACCGCCATAGCGGCGGAAGTCGCGGGGAAGGAGCGCCTGCGTGGCGCGTTGATTGCCAAAATTGCCGGCGGTGTTGACCAATGAAGCGAAATATTGCTGGTCGAACAGATTGTTGATGAAGCCGACCACTTCCCAGCGCCGATCGGCATCGCGCACGCCAATCCCGACATTGACGATGTGGAACGCCGGCTGGAAGGTTTCGGGGTCGCGCAGGCCGTAATTGAGGCTGCTCTGATATTGCCAGTTGAACTGCGCGATCCCGCGCAGCTTCTCGGTCAGCGCGGGGGTGTAATCACCGCTGAGCGAGAATTTCCATTCAGGCGCCTGAAGTGCCCGCCCGCCGGTGAGATTCTGGCGCGCAGGAGAGCCGGTACAGCCTTGCGCGGCGGTCTGCGTCGGATAGCATTGGGCGATGGCGTAATCGGTATAGTGCGCATCGAGATAGGTCACGGCGCCGCCAAAGGTCACGTCACTGCCGATCCGGGCCGAGCCTTCGAGCTCGACGCCGCGCGTCTTCAAGCCGCCGACATTGGTGAGGCGATAATTCTGGGTGCCATCGGCCAGTGTCTCGATCGATTGCGCCTGCAGGTTGGTGTAATCGGTGTCGAACAGCGTGAGGTTGAGGGTTAGCCGCCGATCGAAGAACTGCGTGCGCGCGCCGATTTCGCGATCGCGCGAGCGTTCGGGCCGGATCGGCCCGGCGAGCGCGCGGTTCAGGTTGAAGCCCGTGGTCAAATCGTAAGTCTGGCCCTTATAGCCGGTCGCATAGGTCCCGAACAGCATCAGGTCGGGCGTAAATTCGTAGCGTAGATTGACCTTGTAGGTGCCCGCCGTGTCTTCGGCATGGCCGCTATAGAAGGCATTGTTCGCCAGCCGGTCGAGGAAAGTATAGCTGACTGCCTCATTCTGGACGCGGCCGCCTGCGGTCAAAGTTGCCTTGGGCAGGAACTGCCAGTCGATCTGCGCAAAACCCGCCACCTGGCGCGACTTGGAAGTTGCCGACCAATTGGCGAGCGAGAAGACCGGCCCGCGCGAGAACGGACGCCCAAAGCTCAAATTGGCGAAATAGGTGCCGACCGTGTAGCGGAACGGCTTGGTACTGGCCGATTGCAGGCGGACTTCGTTGGTGACCTGCTCGGAATTGAACGCGCCGATCTGATTGTTGTTGCCGAACGCGCCCGGCGCCGACGTGTCGTCCTGATCGAGATAATCGCCGAGGTGGAAGCGATCGTAGGAAGTAACGGTGATCAGGTTGGAATCACCGAACACAGCGACTTCGGTTCGCAAATATCCACCACCGCCCGAATATTTGGTGCGCGCGTCGAAATTGTTGCTGACGTCCTGATTTTTCTCGCTGATCGTAACGCCCGGAAACACCACTGCGGGGGTAAGGCCGGCCTGCCCGCGGAACAAGGCATTGGGCGCGACGCGAATGAACGGGCGACCGACATCGGTGTTGCCGTTGACATAATTGGCCGAGAGCGTGACCGACGAGGTGTCGGTTGGCGTCCAGCGCAGTTTGCCGCGCAGGTTGATCGTTTCGCGGCCATTGACGCGCTTACCGTCATAGACGTTGCGGACGTTGCCATCCCAATAATTGTAGGCTGCAGACACGACATAGCCGACCGAGTCCGAGATCGGCCCCGAAATGCTGACATTGCCGCCGCGCTCATTGTCGGTTGTCACCACCGCATTGGCGCGCACGTGCAGCGTATCGGTCGGCGCGCGGGTGATGACGTTAATAAGACCGGCTGAAGCCGACTTGCCATACAATGTGCTCTGCGGCCCGCGCAGCACCTCGATCCGCTCGACATCGGGCAAATCGGTGAAGGCACGCGCCTGGAACGCCAGCGGGACTTCATCAACCAGCACCGCGACGCTCGATTCAACGCCAATGCCGAAGGCGAAGGTGCCGACGCCGCGCAGCGACACGTTTGAATTTTGTGGCTGTTCGGCGGGGCGAACCACCAGCGAAGGTGAAATCTTTGCGATGTCCTGGAAATTGCGCACGCCCGCGCTGGCGAGCGCGGCAGGGGTGAGCACCGAAACGGCAAGCGGAACGCGCTGGATGTTTTCCGCACGCTTGTTCGCGGTGACGATGATGTCGCCCTCCTGCCCGCTGGAGGGCGGGGCGGACGCCTCGGGGGCCGGCTGCTGTGCGGCGGACGCATCGAGCGGCTTGTCCGCATCCTTGGCGAAGGCCGGATTCGCGATCAAAGCCAGCGAAGCGGCAAGCGCGCCACGGCAAACGGACTGGTGGAAAATACCCATCTTGATCCTCCCCTTATCGTCGGATCGCGGTGTTCGCGTCCGTATCTATGGCGCTTGGCTATCAAATGGTCAGACCAGATGCAAGGGTTGCCTGACCGCATTGCTTGACAGGGCTTCCAAAGCCCAGGCGGTGTTGCCCTTGGGCCACGGCGCTGATACTCTCGCGCCCAGCCATGCCACTGCAAAAATTGATCAGGCCAATGGGCCAACCCACGAGCGCGGCCATTAAACCGGACGGGCGCAAACTCTATCAGCAGGTCGCCGCAGCCGTGGCCGAGGCAATCCAGCGCGGGGAATTCGCGCCCGGCCAGCGCATCCCGTCCGAACGCGAGCTGGCCGATGCCTATAAGGTCAGCCGCCCGACGATTCGCGAGGCGATGATCGCGCTCGAAGTGATCGGTATCGTGCGGTCGCGCCACGGCTCGGGTATTTTCGTGGCCGACAATCCGCAGCTCGATGCGCCCACGGTCGGCCTCGACATCGGCGCGTTTGAATTGACCGAGGCGCGCCGCCTGTTCGAGGCCGAGGCGGCGGCATTGGCGGCGGTGTCGATCACAGACGAGGAAATCGCCACACTCGAGGCGCTGATCGGCGACATGGAGCGCGAAAACCTCGAAAACGTCAGCGGCGAACATGCCGACCGGGAATTTCACGTCACGATCGCGCGGGCGACGCGCAATTCGGCGGTGGTCGATGTGATCGAGTCGCTGTGGGACGCACGCTACAAATCGCCGCTTTGCGCGCACATGCTGGAGCGGGCGCGCAGCGTCGGCGTGCAACCGCGCATCGATGAGCATCAGTTCATCCTCGCGGCCTTGCGCGACCGCAATCCCAAGGCTGCGCGCACGGCGATGCGCGACCATCTCGCGCGCGTCATCGACGGCCTGTTGCAGGCAACCGAGAGCGACGCACTGGAACGTACCCGTGCCGAAGTGGCGGCACGGCGAACCGATTTGGCGAAACGCGTGGCGGTCTGAGCGCCCCTCTGCTTTGGCCTAGATTGTAACCGTAACCCCTATACGCTGCGCCTGCGTGGCGGGCGTGCCGTCCCGACCCGACACGATCAGCGCGCGCGTGTCGCCCGGCGGGAGGAGCAGCGTGACCGTGCCGTCGCCGAACGTGCCCGGGCCGTCACGCGTCACGGTGATTACCACCTGCGCCGCGTCCGCCGTGCCGGTGACGCGCCAGCGATCGACCGGACCATCGCCGTCGCCTGCATCCTCGACCGCAGACCATTCGAACGCGCCTTCGCAGGGCGGGAACAGCCACACACCGCGCCGATAGGGTTTGGGTTGCCAGCCACCCCTGGCAAGATCGACCAGCATCGCCGAACCGGCGCGCGCCAGCAGCGGCGGCAGGCCGTCCAGCGGGGCGTCGAGCGTAACGCTTTCCCCGCCCGCGATCCGCGCGCCGGTCCAGACGTGGATCCAGTCCGCCCCCGCAGGCGGCCATATGGTGCGCGTTTCAGCCCCCGCCACCATCACCGGTGCGGCGAGCAGGTCAGGCCCGAGAAGATGCTCGTCGCTTTCCGCCCAACATGCCGGATCTTGCGGGAAATCGAGCCAGGTCGGGCGCACCATCGGCTCATATTCCGCGCAATAACGGTGCAGCAAATCGTAGAAAAAGGGCAGCAGCGTCTGGCGGAGCGCGATCAGCCGCCGGATCGCGGGCAGCACTTCGGGGTACATCCACGGCTCGTTGACGCTGCGGTCGTCATTCCAGCTATGGATGCTGAAGCGTGGCATCAACACGCCCGCCTGCACCCAGCGCACCAGCAGTTCGGGCGAGGGCGGTGGCCCCGCAAAGCCGCCGATATCGTGGCCGCTATTCGACACGCCCGACAGCGCGAGGCCGAGCGATTGCCGTGCGTTATAGCGCAGCGACTTCCATTCGGTGCGGTTGTCGCCACCCCAGGTCTGGGCATAACGTTGCAGCCCGGCCATGCCCGAGCGGGTGACGACATAGGGCCGTCCGCCGGGTCGCGCTTCGGTCTGCGCGCGGCGTGAGGCGCGCATCATCAGCAGCGGCTGGACCGGGCGCATCTCGGCGGCGGCGCGTGGCGTGCCGAACCCGGCGAAACGCGCGCGCGCGTCCCACACCTCATATTCGTTATTGTCGTTCCAGGTCGCGACAAGGCCCTGGTCCAGCAATGCGGTAGTGACCTGTGCGCGCCACCAGGCGGCGGCGTCGGGGTTGGTGAAGTCGATGTATGAGCCGACCTCGTCCCAGAATTGCGCCTCGACCGGCGCGCCCTCAACATCCTTCACGAACAGCCCCAGCGCCGCGACTTCGTCATAGCGCGGATGGCTGCGCAACAGCGCTGGCTTGATATTGGGCACCAGTTCGATCCCCGCCGCGCTATAGCTCGCGACGAACGCCGCCGGATCGGGGAATTTGTCCGGGTTCCAGTGGAAGACATAACGCTTGTCGCCGATCGACGTGTAGCCCGACGACAAATGAAACGAGGTGCAGCCAATGTCGTGTTCGGCCAGCTTCTCGAGGAACCCCGCCATCTGCACCGCGGCATCGGGCGCATCGGTATAGGTCATGGTCGAACCCGAATATCCCAGCGTCCAGCGCGGCATCATCGCCGGGCGACCGGTCAGCCAGGTGAAACGCTTGGTCACCGCCAGCGCATCCGGCCCGGCGATCATCCACAGGTCGAGATCACCCGATGCGGCGACCATCTGACGGTAGAGGCCGTGATAATTGTCGAGTTCGCGCCCGAAATCGAACGTGACATCGGCCGTTATGTCGTAAAACGCGCCGTGGCAGCGCCCCTCCGCATCGGCGACCAGCACATAGGGGATCGACTTGTAGAGCGGATCGCCATTTTCCGCATCATAGCCCATCGGGTCGAGATTGGTCAGGCGGAAGCTCCGCCCGGCGCGGTCGACATCGCCCGAACGGTCGCCAAGGCCGAAGAAGCGCTCGCCGGGGCGACGTGCGCAGTAATGATAGGTGCGCCCGTCCCACCAGCCGAAGTCGTAGGATTGGGTTGGCCGGTCCTCGGCCATCAACCGCCAGTCCGCACCGTCGCGCTGTTCCCAGCGACAGTGCAGGCCGTGCAAGCGGATCGAAACGCGCAGCCGCGCGGTTTCCAGCGTCAGCACATCGCCTGCGACCGCGTGGTGGAAATCGGGGCAGGAAAAACCCGCCACGTTCATCCGGTCGCGGCCCGGCTCGGCGATGTCGGCGGCACCGGGGGCGATCGCCCAGCTTGGTGGGCTGGTGACGGTGCCTCCCGTCAGCAGCAGCAACCGCGCAACGTCGTCCTCCAGCACGAACAGATGCGCAACTGCGCCGGTGTCGGCGGTGAGCGTCAGGCGACCGCGCGCTTGCTCCGTCACGGCGAACAGTGGCGGGTTGGACAAGGTGGCGCGTTTCATGAACGGGACTCCGCGACGATAAGGGTGCGCATACTGGCGATCAGCACAGCCGCGCCGATCAGGTCGAATACCGAAAGGGCGGCGAATAACGGCGCATAGCCGACCGTGTCGGCGAGCTGTCCGATCAGCAGCGAGAAGAGCAGCCCGCCAATCCACCCGGCTTGGCCGATGAAACCGTTGGCGGTGGCGACTTCCTCGGCGGTAAACACGTCGGCGGACAGCGTGTTGATGAGCACCGAGATCATCTGGTGCGCAAACCCGCCAATGCAGAACAAGGCGATGGCAGCGTAAGGGCTGGCGGCGAGGCCGATACAGCCCGGCGTGATCATCAGCACCGCCGCCAGCACGATGCCCGCCACGCGCGAGGCGATGAGCGAGAGGCGGAAGCGCTTGACCAGAAAGGGCGAGAGATAGCCGCCCAGCACGCCGCCCAAATCAGCCGCAAGGAAAGGCAGCCACGCGAACAGCGCGATCTGCTTCAGGTCCATGCCGCGTTCGGTTGCGAGGTACAGCGGAATCCAGAAGCTGAAGGTCTGCCACGCTGGCTCGGCGAGGAAGCGCGGCACGGCGATCGCCCAGAATTTTGCGGTGCCAAGGATCTGGCGCGCGGTGGCGCGTTGGCCGGTGAGGGCAGGCCGGTCGGCAGCAATCAACGCCGCCTCGACCGGGGTGATGGCGGGGTGATCGGTGGGGCTGCGATAGAAAGCATACCACGCCGCCGCCCAGACTAGGCCGACCGCGCCGGTAACGACGAAGGCCAGCCGCCAATCGGCCCAGAGCGACACTGCCACCACAATCGGCGGGGCAATCAGCGCGCCGAGCGAGGTGCCCGCGTTGAACCAGCCGACCGCGACCGAACGCTCGCGCGCGGGAAACCATTCGGCAATCGCCTTGATGCCCGACGGCACCGCCGCCGATTCGGCCAGGCCGAGCAGCCCGCGAAAGAAGAGCAGGCCGAGCCACCCCGCCGCCAGCGCATGGAGCATGTTGGCAATCGACCACGCCACGCCGAACAAGGCGAATCCGGCGCGAAGCCCGACGCGGTCGACGATGAACCCCGCGATCGGCTGCATCACGGTATAAGCAAGCTGGAAGGCGCCGACGACATAGCTGTATTGCTGCGTCGTCATGCCAAGGTGCGCTTTCAGCTCGGGCGCGAGCACGCCCAGCGAATTGCGCGCGAGGTAATTGGCGATCGTACCGACGCAAATCAGCGCGACGATCCACCAACGCAGATGCGGTATCCGCCTCAAACCTTCCCCTTCCCGTCGTTCACCGCGACGCTGTTCTCTTCCAATCCCGACTAGCCTAGTCGAATGCACTTGTCGACATTGGTCAGACCAGTGGCGCACGGGCGGGCCGGGGGGTGGGCACGACGACTCACGGCTTGACAGAGGCAGTTAATCGCTCGCTATTGGTCTGACCAAAAAAATAAACAGGGAGGGGCGCGTGGGTTTGCGCATTGGAACACGCTGGTGGATGATAAGCCTTGTCACCATCGGCACCGTCCTCAACTATCTCGCCCGCTCATCGTTGTCGGTGGCGGCGCCGACGCTGAAACATGCCTTCGACATGAGCACGCAGGAATATAGCTGGGTCGTCGGCGCGTTCCAGGCGGCCTATACGGTGATGCAGCCGGTGGCGGGCTATGTGCTCGATCTGGTCGGCCTGCGGCTCGGCTTTGCCCTGTTCGCCGTTGGCTGGTCGGTGGCGAACATGCTGCATGGGCTGGCAAGCGGGTGGCCGATGCTCGCCTTCTTTCGCGGACTGCTCGGGCTGACCGAGGCTGCCGCCATTCCTGCGGGACTGAAGACCGTGACCGAATGGTTTCCCCCGCGCGAGCGCACGGTCGCGACCGGCTGGTTCAACATCGGTGCGTCGATCGGCGCGATGATTGCCCCGCCGATCGTGGTAACCTGCATTGCCCTGTGGGGCTGGCGCTCGGCGTTCGTGGTAACGGGCGGGCTGGGCCTGATCTGGGCGGGCTTGTGGTACGTGCTGTATCGCTCGCCGACCGAGCATGGCGGCGTCGGCGAAGCGGAACGCGCGCATATTCTGGGCGACCGTCCAATCGTGTCTGCGGAAGCGCCGATCGGCTGGCGTGCAGTGCTTTTCACGCGCGATTTCTGGAGCATCGCCATCCCGCGCTTCCTCGCCGATCCGGCATGGCAGACCTTCAGTTTCTTCATCCCGCTCTATCTGGTCGAGGTGAAGGGCATGGATTTGAAAGGCATCGCGGCGTTCGCCTGGTTGCCGTTCCTGGCGGCGGATGCGGGGGCGTTGCTCGGCGGTTATTACGCGCCGTGGTTGATGCGCGTGTTCGGAACATCGCTGATCGGATCGCGCAAGATCGTCGTCGCCACCGGGGCGATGCTGATGATCGGCCCGGCGTGCATCGGGCTGACGGTGTCCCCCGGGGCTGCGATCGCCTTGTTCTGCATCGGCGGGTTCGCGCATCAGATGCTGTCGGGCGCGCTCATCACACTGGCGGCCGATCTGTTCGACGAGCGCGTCGTCGCGACCGCGACTGGATTGGCCGGGTCGGCGGCGTGGATTGGCGGCCTGAGCTTTTCGCTCATCATTGGGGCATTGGCCGATACGATCGGGTATCCGCCGCTGTTCGTCTGTCTCGCCGTGTTCGACCTAATCGGTACGGCGGTGTTGTGGACGCTGCTGCGCCGCCCGCGTGCGGAGGTTCAGGGGGCGTAGGGCGCGTCGATGTCGCGCGGCGGCACCGCGCCCACGCGCATCACCACCCAGCCGGCGATACGGTGACCCATCTGGGCGGCTTCTGCCGGGGAGCATCCGGCAAGCCGCGCGTGGAGATAGCCCGCATTGAAGGCGTCGCCGGCGCCGCTGGTGTCGTGCGGGGCGAGCCGCGCGGGCGGCGGAACATGGTTGCCCGCAACGAAACAACCCTCCACACCGAGTTTCACCACGACTTCCGTCGCACCGCCCGCCTGCCAGCGTGCCGCGATTTCCTCCGGCGTTTCCGGATGGCCGATCTGCGCTTCATCCTCCAGCGTGGGCAGGCCAATCGTGCAGGTGGCGATCGCGCGGTCGCGCCAGAGCGCCGCTTCGCGTGCATCGGTCCACAGACGCGCGCGATAATTCCCGTCGAACGCAACATGGCGGCCCGCCGCGCGCATCCGCCGTGCGACATCCAGCAAGGCGACGCGTCCCTCGGGCGGCAGGATGGCGAGACTGATGAGCGAGAAGCCAAGCATTTCCGCCTCCTCCGTCGCGCGCACCGCCTCGGCGATGCCAGGTGCGGTGAAGACGTGCGTCGCCGCGCTGCCCTTGCGCCAATAGGTAAAGCTGCGCTCGCCCTCCGCATCGTTGGTGATGGCGTAAAGGCCGGGGCGGGACGCGGGCTTGGTCAATAGCAAAGCGGGGTCGATCCCCTCGTCAGCCCAGGCCGCGCGCAGATCGGCGCTGAAGGGATCGTCGCCGAGCGCGGTGAGGAAGCCGACCTGGTCGCCAAAGCGTGCGAGGTGGATCGCCGTGTTGAGCGTGTCGCCGCCATAGGTCAGCCGCCACAGCGCGGCGTCGGCGCGCGACAGTTCGACCATGCCCTCCCCAACCAGCACGATGCGCGCCATCAACCTTCCCCTCTTGTCGATTATCCACGCCCGGCGATGCAATATTGGTCAGACAGGTGTCAACGGGATTGCCGTGTCCATCCTCACGTTTACCGTGGAATTGCTCGACGCATCAGGTGGGTATTGGTAAGGCCAGTGTGAGAATCGATCCGAAGTGATTGGGCAAGGGAGGGCATCATGCAGCATCCAATTTCGTGCCAAAGGCGCACCGCCGCATGACGCGACCGCTCGTCCTCCACCCTGATCGCCTGTTCTCCAGCGACCCGATCCAGCGCGGCATCGCGCGCACCTTATATACCGAGATCGCCGACGCGCCGATCATCAGCCCGCACGGCCATACCGATCCCGCCTGGTTCGCCGAGGATCAGCCGTGGGACGATGCGGCAAGTCTGTTGCTCGCGCCCGATCATTATGTCTTCCGTATGCTCTACAGCCAGGGCCTGAGCCTCGACGCGCTCGGCATCCGCACGCGAGCCGGCGCGCCCGACACCGATCCGCGCAGCGCGTGGCGGTTGTTCGCGGAGCATTACAAGCTGTTTCGCGGCACGCCGTCCCGGTTGTGGCTCGACCATGTCTTTGCTGAGATATTCGGCTTCGACATGGCGCTGGAAGCGGCGACCGCCGACCATTATTTCGACAGGATCGGGGAGGCGCTCGCTACTCCCGCCTTCCGCCCGCGCGCGCTGTTCGACCGTTTCCGTATCGAGGTGCTGGCAACCACCGAAGGCGCGCACGACAGTCTGGAGGCGCACCACCGCATCCGGGCATCGGGATGGAACGGTCGTGTCATCTCCACCTATCGCCCCGACGGGGTGATCGACGTCGAACATGAGGCGTTCAAGCCCGCTCTGGCCCGCCTCGCCCAACTGACCGGCGAGGACGTGTATGGTTGGCGCGGCTACCTCGCCGCGCACCGCAAGCGCCGCGCCGATTTCCGCGCGGCGGGTGCCACCGCGACCGATCACGGCCATGCGACGGCGCAAACCGCCAACCTTTCGCCGACCGAGGCGGAAGCCCTGTTCGCGCGCATCGTCGGCGGCGACTGGACCCCGACCGATGCCGAGCTGTTCCGCGCGCAAATGCTCACCGAAATGGCCAGGATGAGCCTGGAGGACGGGATGGTGATGCAGATCCACCCCGGTTCGTTCCGCAACCACAATGCCGGTTTGTTCGCGAGCCACGGCCGCGACAAGGGCGCCGATATTCCGATGCGCACCTCCTATGTCGATACACTCAAGCCCATGCTCGACGTGGTCGGAAACGCGCCCGAGCTGACGATCATCCTCTTCACGCTCGACGAGAGCACCTATGCGCGCGAACTGGCGCCGTTGGCTGGCCATTATCCGTGCCTGAAGCTTGGCCCGGCGTGGTGGTTCCATGACAGCCCGGAGGGGATGCGCCGCTTCCGCGAGATGACCACCGAGACGGCGGGCTTCTACAACACGGTGGGCTTTAACGACGATACACGCGCTTTCCTGTCGATTCCCGCGCGGCACGATGTCGCGCGGCGGGTGGATTGCGCGTTCCTCGCCCGGCTCGTTGCCGAGCACCGGCTGGCGGAATGGGAAGCGGTCGATCTCGCGCACGAACTGACCACCGGGCTGGTGCGCAAGGCCTATAAGCTGTGAGGCTTTCGGCGAGCACGGTCGACCGGCTGCCCGCGGCCATCGCGCGGCCCGGTTACGACCGAACTGCGCAGCGGCGTGGCATCGTGCATCTCGGGATCGGCGCGTTTCACCGTGCGCATCAGGCGGCCTATACTGACGATCTGATGGTCGGCGGTGACCGGGACTGGGCGATCACCGGCATCTCGCTGCGCTCGCCCGGTATGCGCGATGCGCTTGCCCCGCAGGACGGGCTATACACCGTGACCGAACGCTCGGCTGCGGAAGAAAAGACGCGGTTGATCGGCGCGGTGGCCGAGGTGATTGTCGGGACGGAAAGGCCGATGGCGGTGGTGGCCGCATTGGCTTCGGCGGACTCGCATCTGGTGACGGTGACCATAACCGAAAAAGGTTATTACCGTCGCCCCGATGGCACCCTCGATTTTGCCGCTGTGACCGGGGGAGGGGACACGATCTATTCCTATCTCGCCCGCGCCTTCGCCGCGCGGCGCGATGCGGGGCTACCGGGGTTGACGCTCCTGTCGTGCGATAATCTGGCGGGCAATGGACTTGCCCTTGAACAGGGGATGGCCGCCTATCTCGACCGGACGGCACCGGATCTTTGCGGCTGGTTTGACGCCGAATGTGCCTGCCCCGCAACGATGGTCGACCGGATCGTACCCGCTGTGACTTCGGCCGATCTCGACGCGGCGACGGCCCGGCTGGGCATGTGCGATGCGGCCGCGGTCGTCACCGAACCATTCCGGCAATGGGTGGTGGAGGACCGTTTCGCCGGTCCGCGTCCGCGCTGGGAGCATGTCGGCGTGACCCTTGTGGCGGACGTGACGCCCTATGAAACGGCGAAACTGCGCCTGCTCAACGGCGCGCATTCGGCGCTCGCTTATCTCGGCCTCGCCGCCGGGCATGTCTATGTGCATCAGGCGATCGCCGATCCGGCAATCCGGCCCTGGATCGAGCGGTTGATGCGACAGGAAGCCGCGGCGAGCCTCGATCCCGCGCCGGGCCAGGATCTCGACGCCTATGCCGACGCGTTGCTCGTGCGCTTTGGCAACACCGCATTGCCGCACAGCCTTGCGCAAATCGCGACCGACGGCTCCCAGAAAATCGGCCAGCGTTGGCTGGAGCCGCTTGCGATCAACCGCGCGCGCGGCGTGGCTTGCCCCGCCACATTGCGGGCGTTGGCGGCATGGGTCCTGTTCGTGCGCGGCGACGGCCCTGCGGTGAACGACCCGATGGCGGGGGGCCTTGCGCGGGCGTGGCAGCAGGCGGGGACTGGCGGGATCGCTCGGGCGGTGTTCGGCACGACCGGCCTGCTCGGCGCGCGGCTGGCGGAGGCGGACCTTTGCGCATTGCAGACTCTGGTCGAAGTCTAAAACGGATCAACGCAGCCATCCAAGGCCAGTCGGCGAGTCTCCAAAATGAGGGTGTCGAGACGACGCGGTGGAGGCCGAACGCATCTTTATCGGGCGCGGTGCGGCGGTACAAAATCGCGGGACATGGTTGCGATCAGCGCAACGGTTTGAGCGATCCCCTCCTCGAAAGAGAGCGTTCGTTGATAGAAATGCTGGCCGGCTTGCCCCATTGCTGCGCGTGTGGCGGTACGCCGCGCGCGATCAACGCACGACGCATTCCCGCCGACTGGACGACAATCGCTGAAGCGCGCCAATAGACAAACCGGCATATTGGATCGAGTAGCCGGGCGATCACGCGTCCGCCGCGCATACCGGCGACAGCGACCGTGTCCGGCCACAGATCCTGAATATCCAGCATGAAGGGCAGGTGGCGCACCAACCCGGCCAGGGCCGCCGCCAGCCCGACGGTGATTGGCGGATGATAGACGTAAGCCATGTCGAAGCGCGTGCGGCGTAGCAAGCAGTAGGCAAGTACCGAAAAGAAGAAGGACAGGAAGTTCAGCGCGCGTCGTAACGACGATCCGTCATGGCTGGGATAGAGCGGCAGCCGCACCACCGCCACGCCATCGATCGTCTCGCGTCCGATCAGCCGTATCCGGTATCCCGGATAGAGCCGTCCGCTGGGATAGTTGGGAAAGCCGGTGACGACCGTGACGTCATGTCCCGCTGCTTCCAACGCACGGACGAAGCGGGGGCCTTTGATAACCCCCGGCTCAGGATCGAACCATTGCGTCAGATAGGCGATTCGCATCGGATTTTTCTCGGCAGAACGACCGTCTTGAGCCGACGGTGCAGCAACAGCCCCCATATTGGCGACGCCGGTAAGTGCCGCGCTGTGGCCGCGATGTTCATGCCACCGCCGCGTCGGTCGACCACCTGCTGAAATAAGGTGACACCAGCTCTGCCACGATCCTCGGGCCGTCTTTTCGCCGGGGCGGTGGCTTTGAACCGCAACCATACCAAGGGGCATTTACGGGTGGAGAAGGGCGATGACCGAGCCGGTCAAAGTGTCGGGTGGCCTGCGGACCACGGCGGAAGCCGGGGAAGCCGCCAGCAACCGCGTCCTGTTCGAGGCCAATCCATCGAGTTGAGAGACCAAGCTCGAAAACTTTCCAAAATATGTCCGGCGGCAGCACTTGACACGTTTTCTTGCGCTGTATGAAGTGTTCAAGCGCGCGCTCCCGGTCAAAGGATCGGTAATCGAAGCCGGTGTTAACCACGGATTCGGCCTGATGACTTGGGCGAAGCTCTCGGCAATCCTTGAGCCGGTCAACCTGACGCGGCGCATTTATGGCTTCGATACTTTTGAAGGTTTCCCCGACGTTGCTGAACAGGATCGCGCCCCGGCTTCGCGCCATATTGGTCCCGGTGACCTCGCAGCGGATGTTCATGACGAACTCGCCCGACTGATAGAAATTTATGACAGCACATGTTTTCTTGGTCATGTTCCCAAGGTCAAGCTGATCCGCGGTGACGTGCGCGAGACAATTCCGGCTTTCGTCGCCGAAAATCCACATTTGGTCGTCAGCTTGTTGTTCCTCGATTTCGATTTGTACGAGCCGACCAAGGCCGCGCTGGAACACTTCGTGCCGCGAATGCCACGGGGCGTGACCTGCCCCCCGCTGGTCCCGCAGTCATAACGAGAGTCTGTCGGATTGATATTCTTGCTCGCCCGCCGGCACAAGCGCGCCGGGCGGGACGCTTCTATTTTGCAGGAACGCCCGGCGCGCTT
>NZ_JBAZTL010000004.1:0-55037 GCF_041661885.1 Sphingomonas sp.
CTATGAGTAGTCGCTGCACCGCTCACTGAATCTTCGATCTCGTCCGACACCCGCCACCCCGCTCAAAGAGCGGCAATCATCCCGGCGGAGGCCCGGCGTGCAAGGTGGCCGTCAGACCCCGCTTACGATCAACCTGGCCTTGAAGAAATTGGCGGGTGAAAAAAGCGCGTAGCGGCGCAGGCGGACTGCCTGCATCGGGGCGCACCGACGAACGAAAGCCGCCGCCCGGTTGCCCGGACGGCGGCTTTTTTCGTCAGATCAGGCGCGCGGCCTGAACCGGGAGGGTCACTCCTGGTTCAGATACTCGCCCGCATCGGCGTCGGTGCCGTGGCCCGATGGCGTTACCGCTGCCAGCGCATCGTCGCCGGTGCCAGCCGCATCGCGCGGCGAGCGGGCGAGCTCGGCATCATGCTCTTCCTTGGCCGAGTTCGGTGCGATGATCGACACTTCGGCCATGCGCCGTTGTTGCACCCGCAGCGCCGCATCGCGCGACGAAGCGGTAACGCGCAGGCGGTTCATGCCCGCACCCGTGCCAGCCGGGATCAGACGACCCACGATCACGTTCTCCTTCAAGCCCGTGAGCGTGTCCTTCTTGCCCTGCACCGATGCTTCGGTGAGCACGCGCGTGGTTTCCTGGAACGACGCCGCAGAGATGAAGCTGCGCGTTTGCAGCGACGCCTTGGTGATGCCGAGCAGAACGGGCTTGCCCTGGGCCGGACGATCCTTCTTGCCGATCTTCGAGTTGATCTCGTCCATCTCGTCGCGATCGACTTGTTCGCCGGCCAGCAGCGTGGTGTCGCCGCCGTCGGTGATCTCGACCTTCTGCAGCATCTGACGAACGATCGTTTCGATGTGCTTGTCGTTGATCTTCACGCCCTGGAGACGATAGACCTCCTGAATTTCCGACACGAGATATTCGGCCAAGGGCTCGATGCCGAGCACTTCGAGAATGTCGTGCGGATCGGGGCTGCCGCCGATCAAATTGTCGCCGCGCTTGACGTAATCGCCTTCCTGCACGTCGATAACCTTCGACTTGGGCACCAGATATTCCACGACCTCGCCGCCATCCTCGGGCTGGATGCCGATCTTGCGCTTCGCCTTATAGTCCTTGCCGAACACGACACGGCCCGAGACCTTGGCGATGATCGCATTTTCCTTGGGCTTGCGCGCTTCGAACAGCTCGGCAACGCGCGGCAGACCGCCGGTGATGTCACGCGTCTTGGCGCTTTCGCGGCTGACACGCGCGAGAACGTCACCGCCCGAAACCGTCGCCCCATCCTCGACCGAGAGCGTTGCGCCTGGCACCAGCATGTAGCGACCGGCCTCCTCGGCGCTTTCGCCGGTGAGGGTCAGGCGCGGACGGAGATCCTCCTTGGTCTTGCCGCTGGCGCGATACTCGATCACGACCCGTTGCGAGATGCCGGTCGCTTCGTCGGCCTGCTCGGTGAGCGTCTTGCCCTCGATCAGATCCTGATACTTCACGACGCCGGGGTTCTCGGTGATGACCGGCATGGTGAACGGGTCCCACTCGGCCAGACGATCGCCCTTCGAGACGATGTGCTTGTCGTCGAACAGCACATACGCACCGTAAGGGATGCGGTGCACCGCACGCTCGCGGCCGTCCATATCGACGATCGCGATTTCACCCGAACGGCTGAGCACCACGCGACGGCCACGCTGGTCGGTAATGATGCGCAGGTCACGATATTCCATCGTGCCGTCGGCTACCGCCTCCAGGTTGGACTGTTCGTTGAGCTGCGCCGCACCACCGATGTGGAAGGTACGCATGGTGAGCTGCGTTCCCGGCTCACCGATCGACTGCGCCGCGATGACGCCGACGGCTTCACCGATGTTGACCGGCGTACCGCGAGCAAGATCGCGCCCGTAGCACTTGCCGCAGACACCGATCTTGGTTTCGCACACCAGCGGCGAGCGGATCTTGCAGCTCTGCGTGCCGATTGCCTCGATCTTCGCGACCATCGGCTCGTCGAGCAGCGTGCCCGACGGGATAACGATCTCGCCGGTCTTGCTGTCGATGATGTCTTCCGCAGTCGTGCGACCGAGAATGCGCTCGCCGAGCGACGCGATGGTCGAGCCGCCCTGCACGATCGCCCGCATTTCCAGCGCGCGGGTCGTGCCGCAATCGAGCTCCATGATGACGCAATCCTGCGACACGTCGACCAGACGACGCGTGAGGTAGCCCGAGTTCGCCGTCTTCAACGCCGTATCCGCCAGGCCCTTACGGGCGCCGTGGGTGGAGTTGAAATATTCAAGGACGGTCAGGCCTTCCTTGAAGTTCGAGATGATCGGCGTTTCGATGATCTCGCCCGACGGCTTGGCCATCAGGCCGCGCATACCGGCGAGCTGCTTGATCTGGGCCTGCGAACCGCGAGCACCCGAGTGGGCCATCATGTAGATCGAGTTGATCGGCTTTTCGCGGCCCTTATTGGGGCCGTCGTCATAGCGCTTAACCGCCTTGATCTCTTCCATCATGGCGTTCGCCACCTGATCACCGCAACGGCTCCAGGCGTCGATCACCTTGTTGTACTTCTCCTGCTGCGTAATCAGGCCGTCCTGATATTGCTGCTCGAAGTCCTTCACCAGGCCGCGCGTCTCGTCGACGAGCCCGACCTTGGCGTCTGGAATGATCATGTCGTCCTTGCCGAACGAGATGCCCGCCTTGAACGCGTGGCGGAAACCAAGCGACATGATCGCGTCGGCGAACAGCACGGTCTCCTTCTGGCCGGTGTGGCGATAGACCTCGTCGATCACGTCGCCGACGTCCTTCTTGGTCAGCAGGCGGTTGACGGTGTCGAACGGCACCTTGGACGATTGCGGCAGGCATTCACCCAGCAACATGCGACCAGGCGTGGTCTCATAGCGCTTGAGATACTGGTTGCCCTGCTCATCGGTCTGCGGAACGCGGCTGATGATCTTGGTGTGGAGCGTCACCGCGCCAGCCTCGAGCGCGTGATGAACCTCCTGCATGTCGGAGATCATCATGCCTTCGCCGGGCTCGCCTTCCTTGAGCATCGACAGATAATACAGACCCAGCACCATGTCCTGCGACGGCACGATGATCGGCTTGCCGTTCGCTGGCGACAGGATGTTGTTGGTCGACATCATCAGCACGCGCGCTTCGAGCTGGGCTTCCAGCGAGAGCGGCACGTGGACCGCCATCTGGTCACCGTCGAAATCGGCGTTGAAGGCCGAGCAGACCAGCGGGTGAAGCTGGATCGCCTTGCCCTCGATCAGCACCGGCTCAAACGCCTGGATGCCGAGACGGTGGAGCGTCGGGGCGCGGTTGAGCATCACGGGATGCTCGCGGATCACCTCGTCCAGGATGTCCCAGACTTCCTTGCGCTCCTTCTCGACCCACTTCTTCGCCTGCTTGAGGGTCATCGAGAGACCCTTGGCGTCGAGACGGGCGTAGATGAACGGCTTGAACAGCTCGAGCGCCATCTTCTTCGGCAGGCCGCACTGGTGCAGCTTGAGTTCCGGACCGGTCACGATGACCGAACGGCCCGAATAATCGACGCGCTTGCCGAGCAGGTTCTGGCGGAAGCGGCCCTGCTTGCCCTTGAGCATGTCGGACAGCGACTTGAGCGGACGCTTGTTGGCGCCCGTGATCGTGCGCCCACGGCGACCGTTGTCGAACAGCGCGTCGACGGCTTCCTGCAACATGCGCTTTTCGTTGCGGACGATGATGTCCGGCGCGCGCAGTTCCATCAGGCGCTTCAAGCGGTTGTTGCGGTTGATGACGCGGCGATACAGATCGTTCAGATCCGAGGTCGCGAAGCGGCCACCGTCGAGCGGCACCAGCGGGCGCAGTTCGGGCGGAATGACCGGCACGACTTCGAGGATCATCCATTCCGGGCGGTTGCCCGAATCGATGAAGCTCTCGACGACCTTCAAACGCTTGATGATCTTCTTGGGCTTCAGCTCGGACTTGGTGACCGCGAGTTCTTCGAGCAGCTCCTTGCGCTCGCCCTCGAGATCGAGGTCCTGCAGCATGATGCGCACGGCTTCTGCACCGATGCCGGCCGAGAAGGCGTCCTCGCCATACTCATCCTGCGCGTCGAGGAGCTCGTCCTCGGTCATCAACTGATATTTTTCGAGCGGGGTGATGCCCGGCTCGATCACGATATACGCCTCGAAATACAGCACGCGCTCAAGCTGCTTGAGCTGCATGTCGAGCAACAGGCCGATGCGCGACGGCAGTGACTTCAGGAACCAGATGTGCGCGACGGGGGCGGCGAGCTCGATATGGCCCATGCGCTCACGGCGGACCTTCGAGACGGTGACTTCAACGCCGCATTTTTCGCAGACGATGCCCTTATACTTCATGCGCTTGTACTTGCCGCACAGGCATTCGTAATCCTTGATCGGACCGAAGATGCGCGCGCAGAACAGGCCGTCACGCTCGGGCTTGAACGTGCGATAGTTGATGGTTTCCGGCTTCTTGATCTCACCGAACGACCACGAGCGGATCTTGTCCGGGGAGGCAATGCCGATTTGGATCTGGTCGAAGGTCTCGGCCTTGATGACCGGGTTCGCGAAGTTTGTGAGTTCGTTCATTCTCAATTCCCTTCTAGGGAGAAATTCAAAGCCGCTGCGCGGGTCTTACCGGTTAGGTCCTCTGAACCACCAATATCGACGCCAGCTATACCAAGGCCGGTAGTGAGCTTCCTTCGGTGTCTCTCCGATCATCCACCAGCGGAACAATCGGAACACAGCAATGAAAGCCGCGAGGGCGTAGATACAAAGAGCAACTTTGCTGTTCATTCTCTACGCCCTCCACGCAATCACTCCGCCGCGATCGCGACGCCGTCGCTGTCGAAATGCTCGGTCGTGGTCAGTTCGATGTTCAGACCCAGCGAGCGCATTTCCTTGACGAGCACGTTGAAGCTCTCCGGAATGCCGGCCTCGAACGTGTCGTCACCCTTGACGATCGCCTCATAGACCTTGGTGCGCCCGACGACGTCATCGGACTTGACCGTGAGCATTTCCTGCAAGGTGTACGCAGCACCATAAGCTTGAAGCGCCCAGACCTCCATTTCACCGAAGCGCTGACCACCGAACTGCGCCTTACCACCCAGCGGCTGCTGCGTGACGAGCGAGTACGGCCCGATCGACCGGGCGTGGATCTTGTCGTCGACCAGATGGTGCAGCTTGAGCATGTAGATGATGCCCACGGTCACCTTGCGGTCGAACTTGTCGCCGGTGCGACCGTCATACAGATCCGACTGACCCGAGGTGTCGAGCCCGGCCAGTTCCAGCATCGCCGAAACGTCGGCTTCGCGGGCACCGTCGAACACGGGCGTTCCCATCGGGATGCCGGTCTTCAGGTTTTCGGTCAGCTCGATGATCTGCTCGGCATCGCGTGCCTCGATGTCGGCGGCGTAATGCTCGCCATACACTTCGAGCAGCCGCGCCTTGACCGCGTCGGGCATGTCGCCAGCCTTCGCATCGGGGTTGGCTTCGCGCCAATCTTCCAGCGCACGATGGACTTGCTGCCCGAGATTACGGGCGGCCCAGCCGAGATGCGTTTCGAAGATCTGCCCGACGTTCATGCGGCTCGGCACGCCCAGCGGGTTGAGCACGAGATCGACCGGCGTCCCGTCGGCGAGGAACGGCATGTCCTCGGCCGGCAGGATGCGCGAGATGACGCCCTTATTGCCGTGACGGCCGGCCATCTTGTCGCCCGGCTGCAGCTTGCGCTTCACCGCGACGAACACCTTGACCATCTTGAGCACGCCTGGCGGCAGTTCGTCCCCACGCTCGAGCTTGTCGCGACGATCGTGGAACTTGTCGAGGATCAGCTTGGCGGCATCGTCATACTGCGCCTTGACCGCTTCCAGATCGCTCTGGACCTTGTCGTCGGCAACGGCGAACTTCCACCATTCGTGACGATCGACTTGGTCGAGCACGTCCTCGTCGATGACCACGCCCTTTTTCGGGCCGTTCTTGGGAACGGCGGTCGCGGTCTGGCCGAGCAGCATGTCCTTGAGGCGCGACCAGGTCGCACGGTTGAGGATCGTGCGCTCGTCGTCGCTGTCCTTCTTGAGGCGCTCGATTTCCTCGCGCTCGATCGCCATCGCGCGCTCATCCTTGTCGATGCCGTGGCGGTTGAACACGCGGACCTCGACGACGGTGCCAGCAACGCCCGGCGGCAGGCGGAGCGAGGTATCGCGCACGTCCGACGCCTTTTCACCGAAGATGGCGCGGAGGAGCTTTTCTTCTGGCGTCATCGGGCTTTCGCCCTTCGGCGTGATCTTGCCCGCGAGAATATCGCCCGGTTCGACCTCGGCACCGATGTACACGATGCCCGCTTCGTCGAGGTTGCGCAGCGCTTCCTCGCCGACGTTCGGGATATCGCGCGTGATGTCTTCCGGCCCGAGCTTGGTGTCACGCGCCATGACTTCGAATTCCTCGATATGGATCGAGGTAAAGACGTCGTCCTTCACGATACGCTCGGAAATGAGGATCGAATCCTCATAATTGTAGCCGTTCCACGGCATAAACGCGACGAGCGCGTTGCGGCCCAGCGCCAGCTCACCGAACTCGGTCGACGGGCCATCGGCGATGACGTCGCCAGCGGTGATCACGTCGCCCACCTTCACCAGCGGACGCTGGTTGATGCAGGTGTTCTGGTTCGAACGCTGGAACTTCATCAGCGTGTAGATGTCGACGCCCGACTGGCCGGCTTCGACATCACCCGTTGCGCGGATGACGATACGCGACGCATCGACCTGGTCGACGATGCCAGCGCGCTTGGCCGAGATCGCAGCGCCTGAATCGCGCGCAACGGTCTCTTCCATGCCGGTGCCGACGAACGGTGCCTCGGCCTGGACCAGCGGCACAGCCTGACGCTGCATGTTCGAGCCCATCAGTGCGCGGTTGGCGTCATCGTTTTCCAGGAACGGAATGAGCGATGCCGCGACCGAGACGAGCTGCTTGGGGCTGACGTCCATCAGCGTGATGTTGTTGGGGATCGCCATCAGGAATTCGCCCGCCTGACGCGACGAGACGAGTTCTTCGACAAAGCCCTTGTCGGCGTTCAGTTCGGCGTTGGCCTGCGCGATCGTGTGCTTGGCCTCTTCCATCGCCGACAGGTACACGACGTCGTCGGTCACCTTGTGATCGATGACCTTGCGGTATGGCGTTTCGATGAAGCCGTACTTGTTGACGCGGCTGAACGACGCGAGGCTGTTGATAAGACCGATGTTCGGGCCTTCCGGCGTTTCGATCGGGCAGATGCGGCCATAATGCGTCGGGTGAACGTCGCGGACTTCGAAGCCGGCGCGCTCACGCGTCAGACCGCCCGGTCCAAGCGCCGACACGCGGCGCTTGTGGGTGACTTCCGACAGCGGGTTGGTCTGATCCATGAACTGCGAAAGCTGCGACGAGCCGAAGAATTCGCGGACTGCGGCAACCGCAGGCTTGGCGTTGATCAGGTCGTTCGGCATCACCGTCGACACGTCGACCGACGACATGCGCTCCTTCACGGCGCGCTCCATGCGGAGGAGCCCAACACGGTACTGGTTCTCGAGCAACTCGCCGACCGAGCGGACACGACGGTTACCGAGGTTGTCGATATCGTCGATGTCGCCCTTGCCATCCTTCAGATCGACCAACGTCTTGATGACGGCGAGAATGTCCTCGGTGCGCAGCGTGGTGACCGTGTCCTCGGCATCGAGGTCGAGACGCATGTTGAGCTTGACGCGACCCACCGCCGACAGGTCGTAGCGGTCGGGATCGAAGAACAGGCCCGAGAACAGCGACTCTGCGGTTTCGAGCGTTGGCGGCTCGCCGGGGCGCATAACGCGGTAGATGTCCGACAGCGCCTGCTCGCGCTCTTCGGCCTTGTCGACCTTCAGCGTGTTGCGGATCCACGCGCCGGTGGCGACGTGATCGATGTCGAGCAGTTCGATGCGGTCGATGCCGGCCTGGTCGAGCAATTCGAGGTTTTCGGCCGACACTTCGTCGCCCGCCTCGATATAGATTTGGCCGGTATTGTCGTTGATGAGATCATAAGCCGAATAGCGGCCGAAGATTTCTTCCGTAGGGATCAGCAGGTCGGTCAGGCCGTCCTTGGCTGCCTTGTTGGCGGCGCGCGGGCTGATCTTCTGGCCGTTGGCGAACACGATCTCGCCGGTCTTGGCGTCGATAATGTCGTACATCGGCTTCTGGCCACGCCAGTTCTCGGCCTGGAACGGGATGATCCAGCCACCCTGGCCACGGACGAAGGTCACGCGGTTGTAGAAGTGGTTGAGGATTTCCTCACCGGTCATGCCGAGCGCGTACAGCAGCGCCGTGACCGGCAGCTTGCGCTTGCGGTCGATGCGGACGTTGACGATGTCCTTGGCGTCGAATTCGAAATCGAGCCACGAACCGCGATACGGAATGACGCGCGCGGCGAAGAGGTACTTGCCCGACGCGTGGGTCTTGCCGCGATCATGATCGAACAGCACGCCCGGCGAGCGGTGCATCTGCGACACGATGACGCGTTCGGTGCCGTTGATGATGAAGGTGCCGTTGCCCGTCATCAGGGGCATGTCGCCCATGTAGACGTCCTGCTCCTTGATATCGAGGACCGAGCGCGAATCGGTGTCGGCATCCACCTCGAACACGATCAGGCGCAGCGTGACGCGCATCGGCGCCGCATAGGTGATGCCGCGCTGGCGGCATTCGTCGGTGTCGAACTTGGGCGGCTCAAGCTCATAGTTCACGAAGTCGAGCTCGGCGGTGCCGGCGAAATCGCGGATCGGGAAGACCGAGCGCAGCGTCTTTTCGAGACCGGAGACATATCCGATCGACGGATCGGAGCGCAGGAACTGTTCGTAGGATTCGCGCTGAACCTCGATCAGGTTCGGCATCTGCACCACTTCGTGGATGTTGCCGAAAACCTTGCGGATGCGGCGCTTGGCCGTGCCGCTTTCGGCGCGCCGCGTGGGGGTGCTGCCGTCGATTGCTTTGGTCGCCATGGAGATGTCTGCCCTCAAGCTGTATAATCTGGCCCGGAATCCACCGGGCGGGCACGCTCCAAAGACGCAAAAAGCCGCATGTCCTCCTCATCGGATGACAGCAGCTTGTAAGCGTCTCTAGATACTACAATCTCCAATACGATCGATGCGCTGCGCGACGGCACATCATTTCCCGAAAATTGCAGTGGAACGCGCCATATAGGGAGGGGGGCGGGCACTGTCAAACCGCGAGCGTACGGGAACACCGTGCGCGTCCGGTGGTTGAAGCGGGAAAGCCCCAGCATCGCGCCATCATTGCAATGGGCAAAGCCGCCGCCGGGATATTTGCAGTGTGGCTTGTCGCCTCCCCGAAGGGGCGGGTTTATTCTGCGGGAAACAAGACGGCGCAAGGGCTGTTCATGAGTCGGATGCCATCGACCGGCCTATTAATATTGTCGTTGCTGTACAGAACGTTATACCAAAGATCGGTGTTTGCGGGGCCGCCAAAATAGAAAAGGTAAACTTGTCCGTCCTTTTCAATAACAGTCGGCTCGCACGCGACGGTTGGGGTAACGGAAACCGTGGTGGGCCCCGACCACTCGCTCTCAAAAAAATTCATATAGTCGATCCGCAGCGGATCTGGATAAGCGGTGTCGACAAGATAATAGACGTAAAGGGATCCGTCATAAATCACGGGGCGTGGTGATGAAGAAATAGAACATCCGTCAACTTTTATATCGGAACTCCACGAAGATCCGCTGGCGCCGTAGACAGAGTACCAAAGTTCGTTATTGTTGTTCTGTCCGTGGTGAAAGACCCATATGTTTCCATTATAAACGATCGCTCCTGGGGAGTTGCTGATTCCGACATTGTCGATCTCCTCCTCGCTCCCGACCATTTCGAGCTCGCCGGTCGGGTTCGTGGCGTCGGTCGCGTCCTTCGACCTGAACACCGAATGATAGAGTTTTCCGCTCGCGCCCTGGCCTTGATAGAAGACGTGAATCTGGTTTTGGAAGACTACCGCGCTGGGTGATCCCGTCAGCCCAATGCCGCTGATCTGGGTGTCGCCCCACCAGTCCACGCCATTTGAACGATTATACCAGAGCCCGGAATTGCGGCCTCGCGCCTTGTGGAAAACGTAGATGAAGGTGCCCAGTACGACCGCCGACGGGCTCTCCGACAGGTTGGTGTTGGGCACGGTCTTGGGATCGCCCCATTGCCGTTGGTGGACGTTTGGATCGTGCACCGCACCCGACAGCACCTGGGGCCATGGCTCCTGGACGCCAGCGACGCTGCGGAGTATGTCGGGATCTCTCATGTAAAACAGTCGGATCAGGCGCATAATGGGATTTCTTTCCATCAGACTGCGCGCGTGGCGCAAGCATCGTCGCGCGAGAATGAGAGCACATGCAGATGACTTCCGCAAATTGTTTCGATGTTGTAACGAAATTTCTGGCGCGTACGGTGTATTTTAACGTGTCTTCGTAGATTTGACCTTGGAGAGGCGTGATTCGTCGCTATGCCCATGCGTGTGAAGGCCTTTTTATTCCTTGCAGCATCTGCGGAACTGTCGGCGGCAGTGCTGCCGGCCGCCTTCGCCCAAAATGCGCCCGTTTCGAAGCCCCTGTCGGGGCTCGACGATTTCAGCTTGCCGTCGTCGCGCCCGACGCGGCGGCCAGTGCCGTCGCCCGAGCCGACGATCAGCGCGCTGCCACGGCGGGAAACGCCGACCGCGCGGCCCAGCGCGCAGCCGGTGCAGCCGCCGCGCACGGTGCCAACCGTACGCGCGACGCCAGCCGCACGACCCAGTGCGGTGCCTAGGCCAGTGCCGACCTCAACGCCGCGTCGTCTCCCGGCGCGGGCTGCGATTGAGGCCCCAACACGCGTGCCGGTTGCCGTCCCGGCCCCGGTGCCATCGTGGTCGCCGACGCCGATATCGACACCTGCGCCGATTCCCACCTCGACCCCCGCGCCGATTGTTGCCCTTAGCCCGACGCCAACACCGGTTCCGGCGATGACACCGTTACAGCCTGCGCGCTTGCCTGTTGAACTACCGACGCAATCGGCGGGCCCGCCGAGGACCCTTTTGCTGGGCGGAGCCGCTGCGGCGTTGGTGCTGGCGATGCTCGGTGGATGGTGGTGGTGGCGACGCCGGTCCTTCAACCGTGGCGATGGGCGTCACGATCGTGACCACGAGATTTTCCTGCTCGGTCCCGACGAAGGCGCTGGAGGCAGGTCGCCAGCACCACCGGCGATGCCGACATCCACGCCCACGCCCACGCCCACGCCCACGCCGACCCCAACCTCAACCCCAACACCGGTTGCGCCCCAGCCGCCCGCCGCGCCCGCGCTCGAACCCGCAGTCCCGGCAGATGCGCGTGCGCTGCTCGATTTCGCGCTGATCGTGAAACGTGCGGGCACCAATGTGCTGAGCGCGGCGGTCGATTATGCGATTGTCGCGCGCAATGTAGGGGATGCGGCGGCGACAGGGATCCGGCTCGACGTACGTTTGCTGAGCGCCGGGCAGCAACAGGACGCGACGATTGCCGCGTTGTTTTCCGCGCCGATTGCCCAGCCGCTCACCGCGCCTTTCGAATTGCCGCCCGGCGGCGCAATCGAACTGAGCGGCATGGCGATGCACCCGAAGGAGGCGCTGGAGGTGATGCACGCGGCGGGCAAAGTGCTGTTCGTGCCGGTGCTGATCGTCAACCTTACTTATGATTGGGCCGGTGGCAGCGGCCAGACCGCGCGCTCTTTCGTCATTGGTATCGATCGCGGGGCCGAGGCAAAGCCACAGCCGTTCCGCCTCGATGCGCCGCCGCGCATGTACGATACCGTTGCCGCTCTGCCCTATCTGATCGCGGAGATACGCTGACACTTTACGATTATCGATAAATGCCATATCGATAATCGTAAAGGAGATGGCGATGGGTGGCCATGATCGAATCTTGAGCGCGTCGCGCGTCACCGTGCGGGTGTTCCTGCTGGTCAATCTGGTGTGCATCGTCGGTTTTGTTGCGGCGATTCTGCTGTCGTTTCCGGTGGACGGCTGGATCGTCGCACGGCTGGTGCGCAAATATGGGCCGGCGCTGAACGTTCGGGGGGCCATGCTCGCGCTACGGATGGTGATGGTGTGGGGCGTCGTCGCGGGGGCGGTGCTGCACCGCATCTTTACGCAATTGCTGGCGATTCTGGCGACGGTGCGGCGTGGTGATCCGTTCACCACCGCCAACGCGGGGCGGCTACGCGCGATCGCCTGGGCGATGCTGGCGTTGCAGGGGCTTGATCTCGTGCAGGGCGCGATGACGGCGTGGTTCGCCGCGTTGCACGTGCAGTTCGTGAGCTGGTCGCCCGCGTTTGGCGGGTGGATTGCGGTGTTGCTGTTGTTCGTGCTGGCGCAGGTGTTCGCGCGCGGCGCGGAGATGCGTGATGAGCTGGCGGCGACGGTCTGATGCCGGTGGTGGTGACATTGGACGACGTGCTCCACGCGCGCCGCATGACGCTGACCGAATTGGCGGCGGCGGTCGACATCAGTGTGGTCAATCTGTCGATTTTGAAGACCGGCAAGGCGCGCGCGATCCGTTTTTCGACATTGGAAGCGATTTGTGCCGCGCTGGAATGCCAGCCGGGGGACATTTTGCGGTTTGAGGAGGAGGGGGACGCATGACGTTCTGGAAAGCGTTTAAAGAGACCTATCGCGGCAGCATCGCCTTCATGATCGCCTGCCCGTTGCTGACGATGGTCCCGGTGGTGTTCGAAATCCTGCAGCACATCATCGAGGTGAAGATTGGTCTCTATGCGAGTGTCGCTGCTGCGAAAGCGCTGGAGCATGATCCTTGGCGCATGGGGTTCGGAATGCTCAAGGTCGCGGCGCTGACCGTGCCGACCTATTGGATCGTGCGGTTCTTAGCGTGGCGCGATCCGATGCGCGCCGCCCGCCTGGAGATGCCCGCCGTGCGATTGTTCGCGGTGGTGCTGGTCGTGCAACTGGCCTCTGCGGCGCTGCAGTTATTCGTCCTTCCACGCGATGGGTGGCTGCTGCTGGTGGAGTTTATCGTGCTGCAGGTCCTCGCTGTGCTTTTACATCCGTGGTTTGTCGCGGCAGCGCTCGGCAATGGCGCGATCAACCCACGGCGATCGGTCGGGATTATGGCGCGGCAGACGTTGTGGAGCTTCGTTTTTATGCTGGTGGCGATCCTGCCGTTGATGATCCCGCATTATATTTTGGGTGCGCTTGCGATCATCGGACCCAAGTCATTGTTGGGGCCGGTGCTGGTGGTGGATTCTGTGCTGGTCGGTTGGTTGAGCGCGATAATTGTTGCAAGCGGCTTTACCGTTGCAACGCGCGCTGCGGCGAAGCAGGGGGTTGATCTTGGGATTGGGGATGCGCACCCCGTTGTTAGCGCACAGGCGGGCACGGTTGGCGCAGTGCGCTAACAGCCTTGGTCTTCCTCCCCTCCCTGGAAGGGAGGGGTTGGGGGTGGGTTGGCCTGTTGTCGAACGGACGCTCCCACCATCGGCCGACCCACCCCTCGGTCCCCTCCCTTTCAGGGAGGGGAGGAAGATCTGGCGCCCGCTGATGGAAAAAAAAGGGCGGCACCCTATGGTGCCGCCCCTTTCTGTGTCGCGGGCCGGTCATGGGCGAAGCCCATGACGTCGAACAGCCCAAGGGCTGTCGGCCGGCCTTGCGGGAGGTGCGCGCAGCCTGCGCTGCGCGTGCTCCCGCTGCGGCTTACTTGATTTCGACGGTTGCGCCGGCTGCTTCGAGCTGGGCCTTGATCTTGGTGGCTTCGTCCTTCGACACGCCTTCCTTGATCGCCTTCGGAGCGGATTCGACCAGCGTCTTGGCTTCGGTCAGGCCGAGCGAGGTGATCGCGCGGACTTCCTTGATGACGTTGATCTTCTTGCCGCCGTCGCCGGTCAGGATGACGTCGAATTCGGTCTGTTCTTCAGCAGCCGGAGCTGCTGCGCCGCCGCCAGCGGCCGGTGCTGCTGCAACCGCTGCTGCGGCCGAAACGCCCCACTTCTCTTCGAGAAGCTTCGAAAGGTCAGCCGCTTCGAGAACGGTCAGGGCGGAAAGCTGGTCAACCAGCGCGTTGAGGTCTGCCATGTGTAGTCTCCAGTAAAATCAGTTCAGGGTGTAATCTCGAAGGCCTGAAATCAGGCGTCCGCCGTGTCCTTCTCGGCATAGGCCATGAGAACGCGGGCGAGCTGTGCCGCAGGAGCCTGGGTGATGGTCGCGAGCTTGGTTGCGGGTGCAACCAGAAGGCCAACGATCTTGGCACGCAGTTCATCCAGCGACGGCAGAGTCGCGAGCGCCTTCACGCCGTCCACGTCGAGGACGGTCGCGCCCATCGCCCCGCCGACGATCTCGAACTTGTCGGTCGTCTTGGCGAAGTCGACAACCACCTTGGCGGCCGCGACAGGGTCGATGGAGCTGGCGAGACCGACCGGCCCGGTGAGCATGTCGCCCAGCGAGAGATAGTCGGTGCCGTCCAGCGCGATCTTGGCAAGCTTGTTCTTCGAGACCTTGTAGGTCGCCCCTGCGTCACGCATTGCGTTACGCAGCTTGGTCGACTGCGCCACAGTCATGCCGAGGTTACGGGTGACAACCACCACGCCCACTTCGGCAAAAGTGCGGTTCAGCTCGGCGACGAGCTCGGTCTTTTGAGCACGATCCATGCCATTCTCCACGTTTTGGCCTTACCGCGAACGGCAAGGCCGGTTACGAACCGGGCACGCAAATGCGCATCCGGTGTTGTCCAGCGATGGGGAATGGGAGCGACGCCCCTGATAGAGGCGGCAGACCGGCGGCGGCGAACCGCTCCGGCAAAATCCTGTCCCCGTCTCGGCAGGAAATTAAGACCGGCAAATTCCGGTCACCTACTGTCTCGGACGGTCCCGCCGTGCTGACGCGCGACGAGAGAGTGCGTGCCCTTAACGGCCCGAATGGAAAAGTCAACGCGAACGGGCGCGCGCGCTGGTGTGCTTCCAAAGCTCGTAATGGTTGCGTGCGCGGGGATAAATGTCGCGCAATCTCACCCATTTGAAACAATGAGGAAGTTTTTCTACTTCGGGATGTAGCTTTTATGTCAAATTTGCGGAACACTCCCCCACAAGGGCCGGGGAGCCTGCGCAGGAGAGACGGGAGATTTTCGTAAAAACAGGGGTCCGATCCGATGACGCACAGCAGCTATCTCAATGAAGAATCGCAGGATGACCTGCTGAGCCGCGGCTTTGCGCGGCGGGATTTGGCGCGAATCGCCGCAGTTTTTGGCGTGGGGGCGGTTGCGGCGTCGATTGGTCGACCGGCCTGGGCTTCGGGCGGTGTGCCGGATCCGGCACCAACTGCCAAGGTGCGAATCGGCGCCAACGAATGCTGGACCGGGCCGTTTGCGCCGGGGGCTCAGGCAGCAGCCAAGATGATTTCGCAGGGCAACCGTTATTCGCCGCAGGACCAACGCGGCGATTTCATCAAGGCGGTGATGGCGGTGGAAAACGTCCCCTATGACTATGTAGCGCCGTGGCCGGGGTCGAGCGATCCGCTCAGCCGGTCGGTCGTCACCTTCTGTTCGCCGACCAAGGGCCTGGTAACCGCCGATCCCACGTTCGAACTCGCCGGGCGCACCGCTGCCTGGCTTGGCGCGCCGGTCAAGGCGGTGCCGTTGACGGCGGATTACGCGCATGACGTGAAGGCGATGCTGGCGGCCAATCCTGACGCGGGTTTATATTACATCTGCACGCCCAACAACCCGACGGGGACGATCACCCCGCTCGCCGATATCGAATGGTTGATCGCCAACAAGCCTGCCGGATCGATGGTGCTGATCGACGAGGCCTATACGCATTTTGCGGGTGTTCCGGTCGCGTCGTATCTGGCGGTTAAGCATGACGATGTGATCGTGATGCGGACCTTCTCCAAGCTGTTTGGCATGGCGGGGCTGCGCATGGGCTATATCATCACCAACCCCAAGAACATCGCCAAGATGATGCGCTATGATGGCGGGATGCAGTCGGGGGCGTTGCCCGTCACCAGCATTGCATGTGCGACCGCCAGCCTGACTGCGGCACCCTTGATCGCCGCGCGCCGCGCCGAGATGCAGACCGCGCGCGGTCTGACGCTCGATCACCTCAAGGCCAAGCGGATCGACGTCAAGCCGACCAACGCCAACATGTTCATGATCGACTGGAAGACCAAGAAAGCCAGCGAGATGCAGGCGGCGTTCCGCAAGGAAAGCGTCGAGATCGGGCGGTCCTGGCCGATCTGGCCGACGGTCAGCCGCGTCACGGTCGGCTCGGCGGCGGAAATGAAGGCGTTCTGTACGGCGTTGGACAAGATCATCGCCTGAGGCGGCTTTAGAAGACCACTTCCCCGGCGGAGGCCGGGGCCCAGTCCTGAGGGCCAAGGTAAGAGCGCGTTGTGCTCTCCCAAGGATCGCCTTGCAACTGGGCCCCGGCCTTCGCCGGGGAAGTGATTTCTTGCTTTACCCCCGCACGATCAGCGGCAGGATGGCGTCGAGCAGCAGCATCCCCGCTTCGGTGACGCCGAGATGATCGCCATTGCGCGCGATCAGGCCTTGTTGTTCGAGGCGCGCTGCGGCGGTTTGGTCGATGAGCGCGGTTGGCGTTGTTTCCCCCAAGCGCGCGATCCGCCCAAGATCGACGCCCTCGCGCAGCCGCAAGCCCATCAGCAACGCCTCGGTCGCGCGGGCATTTGGGGCGAGCGGTTCCTCGATTTGCGCGCCGTGGCCGTTGCGGACGACCGCGCCGATCCAGTTTTCGGGCTTTTTGTGGCGCGCAGTCGCCAGCCCGCCCCGCCTGCCGTGTGCGCCGGGGCCGACCCCGGCATAATCGCGATAGCGCCAATAAACGAGGTTGTGGCGGCTCTCCGCGCCCAGCCGCGCATGGTTGGAAATTTCATAAGCGGGTAGCCCCGCCGCGGCTGTTATCGCGCGCGTCGCCTCGAACAGATCGGCGGCGGAATCGCCATCGGGAATCACGATCCGCCCCGCCGCCGCCTCGGTCGCGAAGCGCGTGCCGGGCTCGATCGTCAATTGATAAAGCGAGAGATGCTCTGTGCCGAACGTCAGCGCGCGCGCCAGTTCGCCCTCCCAGGCGGCGAGCGTCTGGCCGGGGCGGGCATAGATCAGATCGAAGCTGACGCGGGCGAAGGCGGCCTGCGCGGTGTCGAGCGCGGCGAGGCCCTCGGTCACATCATGCGCGCGACCGAGAAAGGCGAGCGCGCTATCATCGAGCGCCTGCAGGCCGAGCGACACGCGGTTGACGCCGGCGTGCGCGATGTCCGCAAAGCGCGCCGCCTCGACCGAGGATGGGTTGGCCTCCAGCGTGATTTCGATATCGGCTTCGGCGGACCAATGCGTTGTTGCCGCTTCGATTACCGCCGCCACCGTCTCGGGTGGCATCAGCGAAGGCGTGCCCCCGCCGAAGAAGATCGAGCCGAGCCGCCGCCCCGGCAACGCTTGCGCTTCATAGGCTAGATCGGCGAGCAGCGCGTCACGCCAGGCCGCCTGATCGACGCTGTCGCGGACATGGCTGTTAAAGTCGCAATAGGGACATTTCGAGACGCAGAACGGCCAATGGACATACAGCGCGAGCGGAGGGGATTGGGGGTGGGTCATACCGGCGGCGTGCTTTAGAGCACCGCCGCCATCATCTGCGCAAACGCCGCCGCGCGGTGGCTGATCGCGTGTTTCTGCGTCGGGTCCATCTCGGCATAGGTCAGATCGCTGCCGGTTGGCACGAACACCGGGTCATAGCCAAAACCGACTGCGCCGCGTGGCGGCCACGTGAGCGTGCCGTCGGCGCGGCCCTCAAACCACTGAACATGGCCGTTGGGCCAGGCGAGCGCGAGGACGCAGACGAAATGCGCGTCGCGGCTGGCATCGGGGCCCTTGGCGGCGAGCGCCTGCTCGACCTTGGTCATCGCCAGTGTCCAGTCGCGGCCATTGGGCGTCTCGGCCCAATTGGCGGTGTAGACGCCGGGATCGCCGCCCAGCGCATCGACGCACAGGCCGCTATCGTCGGCGAGCGCGGGGAGGCCCGACAGATCCGCCGCCTGCAACGCCTTCAATTCGGCATTGGCGACGAAGGTGGTGCCGGTCTCCTCGGGTTCGGGCAAATCGAGGTCGGCCGCCGAGATCGCTTCGATGCCATAAGGGGTGAGGAGCGCGTTGATCTCGCGCACCTTGCCGGCATTGTGGCTGGCGATGACGAGCTTGCCGGGGGCGAGCTTGCGGATCGCTTGCGGCGGCACGGCCTCGGTCATTTTGCGACGGCCTTGGCTTGCGCCGCGAAGATGTCGGTGCAGCCCATGCGCGCGAGGCGGAGCAAGCGCAGCAGCGCTTCCTCGTCATAGGTCGCGCCTTCGGCGGTCGCCTGCACTTCGGCGATGTTGCCGTTTTCGAGCAGGACGAAATTGGCGTCGGCGTCGGCGTTCGAATCCTCGTCATAATCGAGGTCGAGCACGGGGGTGCCCTTGTAGATGCCGCACGAAATTGCCGCGACCTTCTGGGTCAGCGGATCGGCGGTGAGCTTGCCGGTGGCGAGCAGGCCATCAATGGCGAGGCGCAGCGCGACCCATGCGCCCGAGATTGAGGCGGTGCGGGTGCCGCCATCGGCCTGGATCACGTCGCAATCGAGCACGATCTGGCGCTCGCCGAGCAGCTTCAAATCGGTGACGGCGCGCAAGCTCCGGCCGATCAGCCGCTGGATTTCCTGCGTGCGGCCGGATTGCTTGCCCTTGGCGGCTTCGCGGCTGCCCCGCGTGTGGGTGGCGCGCGGGAGCATGCCATATTCGGCGGTGACCCAGCCTTCGCCCCTGCCGCGCAGGAACGGCGGCACCTTTTCCTCGATCGAGGCGGTGACCAGCACCTTGGTGTCACCGAAGCCGATCAGCACCGATCCTTCGGCATGGCGCGTGAAGTTGGGCGTGATGGTGATCGCGCGCATCTGGTCGGGGGTACGGCCGCTGGGGCGCATCGGGAGTCTCCTGAAAATGGTCGGCTTGCCGTACTCGTGCCTTTCTGCACTGTCACCCCTATCTGGGGTGACCCCATCACGGAACTGCGCCGCCACAATGACAGCCTATCATCCCCCAACCCAGGACCGCATCGTGGGCGCGTGCGGTGCCGCGTTGATGGTTGTCGCGATCGGCTATGGCCTGGTGACAGGATTGTCGGTCGATGTGCGCACCGGGGTGATCGAGAATTTGAAGGCCTTCGTCATGGCACCGCCTGCGCCCCCGCCGCCAAAGCCGCCCATCGCCCCGGCACGGCACCAGGCGCAGAAGCGCAAAGCCGGCGCGGCCTCGCCGCCCAATCTCACCGCCAAGGCGACCGAGGTGGTGGCCCCGCCGCTGGTCATCCGCCCGCTACAGCCGCCGCCTGTGATCGTGGCGTCGGTTGCCGGGCCCGGCGACGCGCCGTCGGCGGGGGCGGCACCGGTCGCGGGGCCAGGGAGCGGGAGTGGCGGTCTGGGCAATGGCACCGGCTCCGGCAGCGGCGGCGATGGAGACGGCGGTGGCGGCGGAACCCCGCTGCGGTTGATCTCCGGCAAGCTGCGCTATCGGGATTTGCCGCGCGATTTGTACGATGCGGGCGTGGCAGGCGCCGTTGGCATGGAATTCGATGTCGGAGTGACGGGCCGGGTTACCGCGTGCCGCATCACCCACAGCAGCGGCAATGCTGATCTGGATGCGGCGACCTGTGCCCTCATCACCGAGAAATTGCACTACCGCCCGACGCGCGATGCCTCGGGTCGCCCGGTCCCGGACACGGTACTGGGCAAACAGGAGTGGACTGTGACGCGCGGCGAAAGGGACGAGTAGTTGAGGCTTGGGCGCTGTGGCCCCATATAGCGGGCATGTCCTCCGCGCCGATCACCGAACTCAACGACCGCGCCCGCGATGTGTTTCGCGTGGTGGTGGACAGTTATCTTGCGACGGGCGCGCCGATCGGCTCGCGCACGATCGCGCAGATGTCGGGGCTCAACCTGTCGCCCGCGTCGATCCGCAACGTGATGCAGGATCTCGAAGAACTGGGCCTGCTCGCCGCACCACATACCAGCGCGGGGCGGATGCCGACCGATAGCGGCCTGCGCCTGTTCGTTGATGGCATGATGCAGGCGCTCGAACCCTCGGCCGAGGAACGCGCCGCGATTGAGCGGCAAGTCGAACAGGCAGGACCGGTCGAACAGGCGATCGCCGCCACCACCGCAGCATTGTCGGGCCTGTCGGCGTGTGCGGGCATGGTGATGGTGGCCAAGCGTGAGCTGGTGCTGCGGCAGATGACCTTCGTTACGCTCTCCGCCGACAAGGCGCTGGCGGTGCTGGTCGGCGAGGATGGCTCGGTCGAAAACCGCGTGATCGATATTCCGTTGGGGCTACCTCCTTCGGCGTTGGTCGAGGCGGGCAATTATATGAGTGCCATGCTCGGCGGGTTGACCCTGTTCGAGGCGCGGGCGCGGATCGAGCGCGAGATGGCCGACGAACGCGCCGCGCTGGATGGTGCGGCGCGGACGCTGATCGAACGCGGGCTCGCCATCTGGAGCGAGGATGCCGACCGCCGCCCGGTGCTGATCGTGCGCGGGCAGGCACGGCTGATCGACGCCACCGCCGCCGCCGATCTGGAACGCGTGCGCGAATTGCTTGACGATCTGGAGGGCAAGCAGGAAATCGCGCGCTTGCTCGACAGTGCCAGTGCGGGCGACGCGACGCGCATCTTCATTGGCGCCGAGAACAAATTATTCTCGCTTTCCGGGTCATCTGTCATCACCAAGCCGTTCCGTGGTCTTGATGGTCGCGTGGTCGGTGTTGTCGGGGTGATTGGCCCGACACGGTTGAACTATGCGCGCGTCGTGCCCATGGTGGATTATACCGCCGCGACACTCGCGCGGCTCATGGGCTAAATGGATAGTGTGACGACATGATCGAAGACGAAAAGATCGACCTGACCAGCGACCTGCGCGCCGAAACCGCAACCGATGCGCCTGAAGTCGCCGAGTACGATCACGCCAAGGATCGCCTCACCAAGCTGGAGGCCGAGCTGGCCGAAGCGAAATCGGCGGTGCTGTACGCCCATGCCGAGGCACAGAATGTGCGCCGCCGCGCCGAGAAGGAAGCTGCCGACGCCCGCGCTTATGCCGCGACCGCCTTTGCGCGCGATTTGCTGTCGGTCGCCGACAATCTCGCGCGTGGCCTCGACGCGATTCCCGCCGAATTGCGCGATGACGAAAAGCTGAAGGGTTTGGTCGCCGGGCTCGATGCGACGGGTCGCGAACTGGAAGCGGTGTTCCAGCGCCACGGCATCAAGAAGATGACGACGATTGGCGAGAAGCTCGACCCCAATTTCCACCAGGCGATGTTCGAAGTGCCGAGCGATCAGCCGGTCGGCACGGTCGTGCAGGAAATGCAGTCGGGCTATATGATCAAGGACCGCCTGTTGCGGCCGGCTTTGGTGGGCGTGGCGAAGGCTGCGGGCTGAACCTGCGGATCGGGCGGCGACCTTGCGTCGGCGGCGCCTTTAGCAAATTCTGAGCGCGGCGCTCTTTGGAGCGCTGTGGCGAGCCCTGACAATAAGCAGGATTTGAACATGCCGATTAACGCCAACCTCACCGCCGATCGCGCGACCTTTGTTACGCATCTCGAATGTTCGATGACGGGCGAGCGCTATGAAGCGGATCAGCTCCACGGCCTCTCGCGTGTCGGGCGACCGTTGCTGGTGCGTTATGATCTGGATGCGGTGAAAGCCGCGATCCCCAAGGCGATGCTCGCCGCACGTCCGACCGACCTGTGGCGCTGGCGCGAGCTGCTGCCGGTGCGGAATACCGGTAACATCGTCAGCCTGGGCGAGATCGAGACGCCACTGGTCGCGATCCCGCGTTCGTCGGGTAGCCCCAATGTGCTGGTGAAGGACGAGGGGCGCTTGCCGACCGGATCGTTCAAGGCGCGCGGGTTGGTAATGGCGGTGGCGATGGCCAAGGAGCTTGGCGTCACCCGCATCGCGATGCCGACCAACGGCAATGCCGGGGCGGCGCTGGCAGCCTATGCCACGCGCTGCGGGATCGAGACGATCGTGTTCTGCCCGGATGATACGCCCGAGATCAACGTGCGCGAAATCGCGCAGCAGGGCGCGCGCGTCTATCGCGTCAACGGCCTGATCGATGATTGCGGCGCGATTGTCGGACGTGGCGCGGCGGAAGGGCGCTGGTTCGATTTCTCGACGCTGAAGGAGCCCTACCGGATCGAGGGCAAGAAGACGATGGGGCTGGAACTCGCGGCGCAGTTCGGGTGGAAGCTACCCGACGCGATTTTCTATCCAACCGGCGGCGGCACTGGTCTGATCGGCATGTGGAAGGCGTTCGATGAGCTCGAACAGCTCGGCTGGATCGGCCCGGAGCGGCCGCGCATGTATGCGGTGCAGGCCAGCGGTTGCGCACCGATCGTCCGCGCTTTCGAAGCGGGCGAGGAACATGCCGAGCGGTGGGAGGATGCGGCAACCGTCGCTGCGGGCATCCGCGTGCCGCGGGCGGTCGGCGATTTCCTGATCTTGCGCGCGGTGCGCGAGAGCGGCGGCAAGGCGCTTGGCGTCGGTGATCCCGCGATCCTGGCGGCGGTCGAGGACTGTGCTAAAAAAGACGGACTGCTGCTGTGCCCGGAAGGCGGCGCGACGCTCGCCGCCTATCGCGAGGCGCTGCGCACGGGTGAGGTGGATGAGGACGAGCGTGTCGTGCTGTTCAATTGCGCGACCGGCCTGAAATATCCGATGCCGGCCGCAGATGCCACGCTCGATCGTTTCGGCGAGATCGATCTGGGGGCGCTGTAACGGGCGGCGCATAGCGCAACGGTCTCACGCAACTCTTGTGCGCGGTCGTGTGTTGACACGATCGATGCCGGTCCGCACGGTCTGCCAACTGCCGCGCCGTCCGACTGAAGCCCTCGTTCGAGACCAACGTTTATGGCACCCAATGACCTGAAAACCGGCTCTGCGCACGCTATGGCGGGGCTGCGTTTTCTCGATGGCGGCGGTGCGGTCGGGGCGTTGTTGCGTGGTTTCGATTGGGCATCGCATCCGCTTGGGCCCCCGCAGGATTGGCACGCCGCGCTGAAGCTTAGCGTCGGGCTGTGTCTACGCTCCAGTTTCCCGACCGCAATCTATTGGGGGCCGGACTTTCGGTTGCTCTACAATGATGCGTGGACCGTGCTGGCGGACAACCACCCGTGGGCGCTCGGCCGTCCGGCGGCGGAGGCGCGTCCCGATATCTGGCCGGTGCTTGGTGCGCAGTTCCGCGAAACCCTGGCAGCGGGCGAGGGCATCTCGCATGTCGCGCAGCGATTGATGATGCTGCGCGGCGGCGTGCCGACCGAAACCTTCTGGAGCTATAATAGTTCGCCCATTCTGGACGAGGAGGGCGTCGCGCACGGCATCCTCAACCAAGGGCTTGAGGTGACGGCACAGGTGCTGAACGAACGCGCCTTGATCGCGGCGAAATCCGAACGCGATTTTGTGCTCGACCTGGTCGAACAGCAACGTGCCCAGCATGACGCCGACGATGTCATGCAACTTACGGCGGAAGCGGTCGGCCGATATCTGAGCGTCGATCGTGCTGGATTCTTCGAGGTGACGCCGGATCATATCGTCGAATATGGCGCATGTTGGGCTGGCGGGGCGTTGCCGCCGCTAACCCGGCCAATCCCCGCCGCGATTTTTGGATCGCGTTGGGGTGACGCGGTGCGGGCGGGCGAGACGATTACGTTCAATGCGCCCGATGACCGCGACGCGCCGCCTGTCGATGCCCTGAATCTGGTCGGCAGTCGGGCTGGGGTCACGGTGCCCTTGCTGCGCGGTGGCGAATGGCAGGGTGGCTTCTACCTCAGCCACAGCCAACCCCGGGTGTGGGCCCGCGGCGAAATCGCGTTGATCGAGGAAGTTGCGGAGTTGAGCTGGGACGCGGTCGCGCGGGTGCGGGCGGTCGAGCGGCTGCGCGCGATGAACGCCGATCTGGCGGGTGAGGTCGCGGCGCGCACCGCCGAGCGCGATTTGCTGTGGGAGGTGAGCGAAGATTTACTGGGGATCGCCACGCGTGACGGGCGGTGGCTCTCGGTCAATCCGGCATGGGAGCGCGCGCTCGGTTGGTCCGCAGCCCATATTCTGGGGCGCGATTCGCAGTGGCTGCGCCATCCCGAAGATGCGGGTGGCAGTGCCGCCGAGATTGCGCGCATCGCGGCAATCGGCACGACCCACCGGATGGAGAAGCGCTTGCGGACACAGGCGGGCGATTATCGGACCTTCGCCTGGCAAACCACGTTGTTCGGGGACCGGCTCTATACCAATGCCCGCGACATTACCGAGGAGCGGCGCCAGCAAAGCGAATTGCTCGCCGCCGAAACACGCACGCGGATGGTTCTACAGGCGATGGATGGGGTCGGGGTGTGGACCTATGATCTGGCGCATGATCGTTTCGAGAGCGATAGCGATTTTGCCGCGCTTTACGGTTTTACGCCCGAGCATGTCGCGCGCGGGGTGACGCTCGCCGATGTGTTGGCGCGGATCCACCCCGAGGATTTGCCGCATATGCAGGCGGCGATCGCGCACGTTCGTGCGACAGGCGGGGACGGTGCCAATGAATATCGGCTGCAACTGCCCGATGGCAGTGTGCGCTGGATCATGGCGCGCAACCATGTGCTGCGCGATCCCGATGGTAAACCGGGCAAGGTCGTCGGTGTCGGCGTCGATGTCAGCCGCCAGCGCGAGTTGGAGGAGCGTTTGCGGCAATCGCAGAAGATGGAGGCGGTCGGGCAATTGACCGGCGGCCTCGCGCACGATTTCAACAATCTGCTCACCGGCATTTCCGGGGCGCTGGAACTGATGCAACTGCGCCTGAACCAGGGGCGGATCGACGATTTGCCGCGCTATATCGGCGCGGCGCAATCGGGGGCCGCGCGTGCAGCGGCGCTGACGCACCGACTGCTCGCTTTCTCGCGCCGCCAGCCGCTCGATCCCCGCCCGATCGATGTGCCGAAGCTGATCGCGGGGATGGAGGATCTCGTACACGGCACGCTCGGCCCCAGCATCGCGCTGAACGTTGCGACGGGTGCCGATAGCTGGCCAATCCTGGCCGATGCGAACCAGCTTGAGAACGCCTTGCTCAACCTGTGCATCAACGCGCGCGATGCAATGCCCGATGGCGGCACGGTGACGATCACGACGCACAATGTCGTGCTGGACCAAAACGCGGCCAGCGAGCGCGATGTGCCGCCCGGTGCCTATCTGTCGCTCAGCGTCGCCGATACCGGTACGGGCATGACCCCCGAGGTGATCGCGCGGGCGTTTGATCCGTTTTTTACAACCAAGCCGATGGGGCAGGGAACCGGGCTTGGCCTGTCGATGATCTATGGCTTCGTGCGACAATCGGGCGGACATGTGCAGATCGATTCGGCGTGCGACCGGGGCACGACGATGACGCTGCTGCTGCCGCGCCATACCGGCAAGGCCGCGGACCTGAGTACTGACGGGGTGGGACCTGCAATCCCGGTCGGCGCGGGCGAAACGGTGCTGGTGGTGGAAGACGAGCCGACCGTGCGAATGCTGATCCTGGAGCTGCTCGACGAGCTTGGTTATACCGCAATCGAGACCGAGACGGGTAACGAAGCGCTCAAGGTGCTGGAATCGCCGGTGCGGATCGACTTGCTTATTACCGATGTCGGCCTGCCCGGCGGTATGAACGGGCGGCAGGTCGCCGATGCCGCGCGCGCGTCCCGCCCGGAACTGCCCGTCTTGTTCATCACGGGCTTTGCCGAGAATGCGGTGGTCGGGGATGGCCCGCTTGAACCGGGCATGGCGCTGATCGCCAAACCGTTCGCGATGGATACGCTCGCCGCACGCATCCGCGCGATGTTGGCGGGCGCTTAGGCGGCGCGGTCGCGCCGCAGCGCGATCTCGTCCTTGCGCCGCAAATAAGGGGCGACGAGGTTGCGCGCACGGAACCATTCCTGCCGTTCGGGCGACAGCGTGGAAAAATTGCCGATCACGCGGCGGCACTCCGGGCTGCGGCACTGACAGATCATGTGCCAGTTCGATTCGGCGAGCGTGGTCGAATAATCCCAGGCGATTTCTTCGCCGGGCGTGATGTCGCGGATGGCGACCAGCACGACGCTGTTGCCGCCAAAGCGCAGCCCGGCATTGGGCGAACAGCTATGGTTGATGAGATCGTCGATACGGCCCGACGGACCCATATAATGTTCGGGGGTTACCTGTACGAAGCGGTCGCTCGATCCGCGCATCAGGCTCGGCACGCGATCGGCGCGGAAGCGGCGACCGGTGAAGCGGATGATCTCGTCCCCTTCGGCAAAGCCTTGCGCGGCATAGACTGCCTTGCCCAGATGCGTCTCGCCGACCGCAAACAGGTTGGCGGTGGGGGCATAAGCATCCAGCACGTAGAAGCGCCCGTCGCGGAAACCGAGCGAGCGCAGCGGGTTGATCGTCGCCAGCCCGACCATGAACCACACGCTGGCGTGGCACAGCAATTCGACCAGGATATAGACATATTCCCCGGCATGTTGGTCGCCATTGCGCGTCGCTACCAGCAAGGTCGCCAGATCGCCGATCGTCCACAGCCCCCATGCGGGCGAGCGTTCGCGCGTGCGGTCTTCCATCACGCTTTGCCAAGTCGGCCAGAAGCTGACGGGGACGGCGGCGACCACCAACATGTGCGCCCAAAACGCATTGCGCGACACGATCCACACCAGCAGCGCGGCGAGGCACGCGGCGGTGCAGGCCACTTCGCCGCGCGACGGCGCGCTCCACACCGAACGCCGCCAGATCCCGATCGTCACCACCAGACACGCGAGTGTGGAGAGCGCGAACACCCAGCCCTGCAGTGCGGCAGGGTTGACTGCGGCATAAGTGGCGGCCTCGACCGCCGTCGCCGCCGTCCAGATCAGCCAGGAGGCGCGGTTGGGTTGCACCAATTGCCGCCGAAGCCCGGCGAGATACGATCCGTATCCTGCCAGGCTGCAGACGATTGCAATGGGGAACCAGGGGTCGATCGCCATGCCCGCGTGCCGTTATGGTTAAACCCGAGCTTACCCATTCTGGGGACTCGCGTCTATACAAACCGAGGACTCACCACGAGTCGCGAGGAATTTTGAGTCGTTTGAATCGGTTAGAGGGCAACAACGCGCACGATAATGTCGTGGTAGATTCCGCGCAGCGCGAGCAGATCGTCGAGTGCTACCGCTTCATCGAGTTTGTGCATCGTCGCGTTGAGCAGGCCGAATTCCACCGTCGGGCACAGCGCCGACAGGAAGCGCGCATCGGAAGTGCCGCCGGTGGTGGAGAGTTCGGGGCGGGCACCGGTATATGCCGCGATCGCATCGCCGATCAGGTCGGAAAAGGGGCCGGGTGCGGTGAGGAACGCTTCGCCCGAAATGCGTGCGACCATCGTGGCGGCGGGATCGTGGCGCTTGACGATCGCCTCGATCCGGTCGGCGAGATCGACGCCACGCTGTTCGTCGTTGAAGCGGATGCTGAGCCGGGCCTCGGCGCGCGCCGGGATGACGTTGGTGGCGGGGTTGCCGACGGTGATGTCGGTCACCTCGATGTTGGAAGGCTGAAACCACGCGTTACCGGCATCGAGCACGATCGCGTCGATTTCGGCGAGCATCGCCACCAGGCGCGGGATCGGATTGTCGGCGAGGTGGGGGTAGGCGACATGGCCTTGCTTGCCCGGCACCCCGATCCAGATGTTGACCGATCCGCGTCGCCCGATCTTGACGGTATCGCCCAGCCGCGCGGCGGAAGTGGGCTCGCCGACCAGGCACAGATCGGGCCGCACGCCGTTTTGCGCCATTCGCTCGATCAGCGCGCGCGTGCCGAAGATAGCAGGGCCCTCCTCGTCGCCGGTGATGATGAGGCTGATCGGGATGCCGGGTTCGGCGGGAATTGCCGCGACGAACGCCGCGATCGCCCCCTTCATGTCGACCGCGCCGCGCCCGTGCAGTAACCCGCCGCGCACTTCAGGAACGAACGCGCCGCTGGTCCACCCTTCGCCCGGCGGCACAACGTCGAGATGCCCGGCAAAGGCCAGGTGCGTGCCACTCCCGCCGCGCGTCGCCAGCAGGTTTTCGACCGGTCCGTCGGGCGCGGAACCAACGATGAAACGGTCAACCGTGAAACCGAGCGGCAGCAATGCCGCCTCCAGCACATCGAACACCGCGCCGTGCGCGGGCGTTATGCTTTCGCAAGCGAGCAACGCCTTGGCGAGGTCGAGCGGATCGGGCAGAAGACGGTCATTCATGGGAGGGGACATTGCCCAAGCTCGATCTCGACACAATCCCGCAAACCAATGCGACCGGCTATCCAGCCCCATTTGATGCGCCAGTGGCGGGGCGCTGGTATCGTCGGCTGGCACCGGTGACGGGGCTGATACACTTCGCTGCAAGCCACGTTACGCTCAAGCCCGGTGCCTGGTCGTCGCAGCGGCACTGGCATGGCGACGAGGATGAAATGGTGGTGATGCTGTCAGGCGAGGCGGTGCTGATCGAGGATGGCGGCGAAACGCTGCTGCGCGCGGGCGACATCGCGACCTTTCCGGCGGGGGTGCGCGATGGACATCATTTGCAGAACCGCACCGATCAGGATTGCGTGTTCGTCGCGATTGGCGCGGGCGAGCGTGCTCTGGGGGGCGAGTATTCCGATATCGATATGCGGTTCACCGTCGACGGCTATGAGCATAAGGACGGTACGCCGTACCCGACGACGCGGTTGCCCTGAGCGTCACGCTTTGGCGGCGGGCCGTTCGAACTTCTCGATCACCCATTCCTCTTCCTGTGCAGCGGCGATCCAGTCCTGCAGGAAGGGGTGGTGCAGCACCGCGTCCAAATAGGAGGTCGCAAAGCGCACGACCGGGAGCGAATAGGTAACGATCCGCGTGACGACGGGCGCATACATGATGTCCGCCGCCCCGAACGCGCCGAACAGGAAATCGCCCTCGCCACCGAAGCGGGCGCGGGCTTGCGCCCATAGCTCCATGATCCGGCCGAGATCGGCCAAAACATCCGCGTCGGGCTGATGCGCCGGGAAAATTTGGCGGACGTTCATGCTGTACTTGCGGCGCAGCGCAGTGAAGCTGGAGTGCATTTCCGCCGCCATCGAGCGCGCCATTGCGCGCGCGGCGTTGTCGTCGGGCCAGAACAGGTCGCGGCTGGTCTTCTCGGCCAGATATTCGACGATGGCGAGGCTGTCCCACACCACGGCATCGCCGTCCCACAGGATCGGCACCTTGCCCGAGGAGGGGGCGAATTCGTCGCCTTCGCGGCGCTTGTCCCATTCAGCATCGTAGAGCGGCACGACCGCTTCTTCGAACAGCAGCCCGGACTGCTTGCACGCAAGCCAGCCGCGCAACGACCAGGAGGAATAGGCCTTGTTGCCGATGATCAGTTTCATGGGTGCCATGCCTAAGCGAGCGCCGCGCTGCGTGCAACATGACGAACGCCCGCGCGCGTCGCTGGCGCTGATCTTTTGGTCGTGAGGGAAAGGCGGTCGGTCGACTTCGGGGGCAATGGCGAAAGATTGTTCGGTTGCGCCGGGGACACCTCGTCGAATTTCCTATGATATAAGGGACGTTTCGCTTTGTCGTGCCGCGTCTCCCGTCGCCTGGCGTCATCCCGCCGCAATTTGGAAGATGCAATGAACCTGATGAAACGCCTCGACTCGATTCGTTCCTTACAGCGGAAGATCGCGATCATCGCGGGGCTGTGTTTGGGGGCAACGGTCGTAATTCTTGTCTCGATCAGCGCGATCTCGTCCCTGACGTCGCATCTGTATGTCAGCAGCGAAGTGGGCGGGATTGTCAGCAGCCAGGCCAAGGATACGTTGCAAAATCGTGCCGCAGTCGAGGCGGACACGGTGAAGGGCGCGTTGGACGTCGCGTTCGATGCGGCGCGGACGACGGCCCAGTCCTTCTCTGTACTGGTCGGCAGCACGCCGAGCGGCCAGCGGCGTGACCAATTCAACGCGATCATGCGCCGGGTTCTTGAACAAAATCCTGGTTTCAACGGGACTTATTCGGCCTGGGAGCCGAATGCGATCGACGGCGCGGATGCGGCGTTCGTCAACAATCGCGCAAAGGGATCGGACGATACCGGACGCTATCTGCCCTATTGGACGCGCTCGACCAATGGCAGCGTGGCGATCCAGCCGCTGGTTGAATATAACAGCGCCGAACGCCACCCCAACGGGTTGGTCAAAGGCGGCTGGTATCTCGGGCCACGCACCAACAATCAGGAAAGCATCCTGGGGCCGTTGCCGTATACGGTGCAGGGCAAGCGCGTATTTCTCGCAACGATGTCGGTGCCGATTTCGGTCGGGGGTAAGTTCGTCGGCGTCGCCGGTGCGGATTACGACCTCGATTTCCTGCAGAAATTGGCGATCAAGACCAATGGTTCGCTGTTTTCGGGCAAGGGCGTCATGCTGATCGTCAGCGACACTGGCCTGATTGCTGCCAACAGCGCCGATCCGTCCTCGATCGGCAAGCCGGCCGCCTCGGTTGACCCGCGTTGGTCGCAACTGGAAGGGATTGCGCGGTCCGGCGAGGCCAAGGTGCTCGACGATGCCAAGCAGACCAATATCGACGTCTATTCGCCGATCCGCCTCGGGCGCAGCACGACCCCGTGGTCGGTGGTGATCTCGGTGCCTCGCGCCCTGGTTCTGGCGCAGGCCGATACCCTTAGCGGGGCGCTTGGTTCCCGTGCGATTTCGGGAGTCGTCTGGCAGCTTGTTCTTGGTCTGGGCGTGGCGGTGGGCGCGATCTTCGCGATTTCCTTTGCCGCGGCACGCATCGCCCGCCCGATCCGCGAATGCGCCGAGTTTGCGGATGGCATCGCGCGCGAACAGCTCGATCAAACCTTGCACATCCAACAGGTTGATGAGGTCGGCACCTTGGCCGAATCCTTGCGGAAAATGCAGGGCGACATCAAGATCAGCATCACGCGGCGCGCAGAGGAGCAGGCGAAATCGCTTCTGGTGGTCGACACGCTGTTGACCAACCTTGGTGGTTTGTCGCGCGGCGATTTGACGGTCGATATAACGACCGCGTTCGCCCCGGAATTTGACGAGTTGAAGAACAACTTCAATGCAGCCCTATTGAATCTGCGCGAGTTGATCGGCGCGGTGGGGGAAAGCACGGCGGGCATCCTGACAGGCTCGGGCGAGATTGCTCAGGCATCGGAAGACCTGGCACGACGCACCGAAAGCAATGCGGCAAGCCTGGAGCAGACGTCGGCCGCGATTGCCCAGATGGACAATCGTCTCAAGGCGACCGCAGTCGCGTCGGGACAGACGGTGATGCGCGCCGATCAAGCGATTGCGACGGTTGGCGGTGGTCGCGAAACTGCGGATGAGGCGGTGCAGGCGATGGGCCGGGTAAGCCAAAGCGCGGAAGGCATCGACAGCGTTATCGAGGGTCTCGACAAGATCGCTTTCCAGACTCGCGTGCTGGCGATGAACGCGGCGGTTGAAGCCGGGCGCGCCGGCGATGCGGGCCGGGGGTTCGCGGTGGTTGCCGATCTGGTGAGCGCGCTCGCCATGCGCGCCGAGGAGGAGGCGAAGCTTGCGCGTGACCAATTGACCGTGACGCAAAGCGAGATCGTGACGGCGGTGAAGGCGGTCGAGCGCGTCGATGTGGCCCTGGCCAACATCGCCGGTGACGTCGATGCGGTCCACAAGCTGCTCGGCTCAATGGCGTCGGACAGCCAGGCGCAATCGGCGGCGATCACCGAGATCAGCACGGCGATCAACGAAATGGACCGTTCGACTCAACAGAATGCGGCGATGGTGGAGGAAACGTCTGCCGCTGCGCGCAACCTATCGACCGAAGTGGTGTCGCTGAGCGAGCAAGCGGCGCAGTTCAAGATCGATACGTCCGCGAAGCGGGTGGCCCAGCCTGCGCGCACCAACGGCAAGGCTCGTCCGACGGTGATCCAGGCGACCGTAGAACAGGGAAGCTGGGTTCGTCACTAAGACGGGCTGAAGACGACGCAGGTTCGTATCGGCGGTGTTGCACGATGTGCAATGCCGCCGATCCGCGTTTGGCAACGGCCATATTTGCCGGCGTGCGGATTGTTGGCGCGGCGAATGCGCTGGTTCGGTCGGCGCTGCGGCGCCGGATTCGCTATTCGGGCGATGTGTGGGCTCCTATAGTCGATGGAACAGCGGAGTTTCAGACACATGGCCAGGCGCACGTTCGACCCCAAATTTCTGCCGATTACCAGCGCGGTGGCGACCGCCTTGCTTGCGGGGGCGTGCAGCCCGTCGCGCGATGTCGCCAATGCCGATGTCGCGGTGTGTCGTGATGCGGCTGGTCTTCGCACCGACGATGCCAAGTGCGTGCGCAGCGGCGGTGGGCATGGTGGCGGCGGGGCTGCCTGGTACTTTCTGTCGCGCGGAAGTGTCGTCCCGCAACCGGGGCAGGCGGTGGCGGGCGGTTACACGACGCCGCGTGCAGGCGTCGGCTATGCGCGCGCCTCTTCGGCCACGGTGTCGCGCGGCGGTTTCGGGATGAGCGCACGCGGCTTCGGCGGCGGGGTGGGCGAGTGATGCGTCGCACCGATTGCAGCCCGCGCCGCGACTGGCAGGCGCGGGTCGAGGAATTGGGGCTCGTTTGGCACAGCGTTGGCGGCCAGCCTTATTGGGACGAAAGCGCCTGCTACCGCTTTTCGCTTACCGAGATCGAGACGATCGAGCGTGCCAGTGCCGAGTTGTATGAGATGTTCCTCGCCGCCGGGCAGCATGTGCTCGACCACGAATTGCTCGGCGACTTCGGCATTCCCGCTTTCTGCCACGATGCCATTCACGATTCGTGGAATGCCGAGCCGCCAGCGCTCAATTTCGGGCGGTTCGATCTGGGCTATGACGGCTCCGGGCCACCCAAACTGTTCGAGTTCAATTGCGATACGCCGACTTCGCTGGTCGAGGCGGCGGTGATCCAGTGGGACTGGAAGGAAGCGGTCTTTCCAAGCCACGACCAGTATAACAGCCTGCACGAGGCGCTGATCGCCAAATGGCGCGACATCGCGCCGTCGCCGGGGAGCAGCGCGCTCTATCTGGCGCATGTCGCGGATGCGGCGGGGGAGGACAGCGTTACCACCGCCTATCTCGCCGACACGGCGCGCGTGGCGGGGATCGATACGCGGCTGATCGAGCTGAAGGATCTGGGCTGGGATAGCGCGGGACGGCGCTTTGTCGATCTCGACAACGCACCGATCGATGCGATCTTCCATCTTTATCCGTGGGAATGGCTGGTCAATGAACCGTTCGGGCGCGATCTGGTCGAAAGCCTGAGTAGCACGCTGTGGATCGAGCCGATCTGGAAGATGCTGTGGAGCAACAAGGCGATCCTCGCGGTGTTGTGGGAACTGTATCCCGGCCACCCCAATCTGCTGGAGACGCGGCGCGTGCCGCTGGCGGGGGATTATGTGCGCAAGCCGTTGCTGGCGCGCGAAGGGGCGAATGTCACTTTGGTGAAGGGCGGCGCGACGCTGGCCGAGACCGGCGGTGATTATGGCGAGGAAGGCTTCGTCTATCAGGTGCTGTACGATCTGCCCGGAAGCGGCGAACAGCGCCCGGTGCTCGGCGCGTGGATCGTCGATGGCGCGTCGGCGGGGATGGGGATTCGCGAGGACGGGCCGATCACCGGCAACACCGCGCGCTTCGTGCCGCACATCATCGAAGGGTAACATGGCCGAGCACCAGTACACCGCGCGGATCGCCTGGACCGGCAATCGCGGCGAGGGGACGCGGCAGTATCGCGGTTATGACCGGACGTGGCAGATCGTGACGCCGGGCAAGCCGGTGATCGAGTGTTCGAACGATCCGCTGCTGGGGGGTGATCCGGGCCTGCCCAACCCCGAGGACCTGCTGCTGGCGACACTCTCGGGCTGCCATATGCTGTGGTATCTGCATCTGGCGAGCGTCGCCGGGGTGGTGGTGACGGGCTATACCGACGATCCGCTTGGGCTCGGCGACAGCGCGCCCGATGGGACGGGGCGGTTCGTGAAGGCGGTGCTGCGGCCGCGGATCGAGCTGGTCCAGGGGAGCGATCTGGCGGCGGCGGATGCGATCCATGGCCGCATCCACGCGCATTGCTTCATCGCGCGATCGGTGAATTTTCCGGTGGAATATGCGGCGACCTATATCGAGCGGTGATCCGGTGCGCGCGACTCGGAAGGTAACAAAAGTAAGGCAGCGTCTTCTGCGGCGCGCGACGAACGGTGGTTGTCGGGCGACGAGGTGAGCGGCGCGGACGATATGGACTTGAGAAAGAGCGTTGGCCAACGGTCTCAGAAAGTCGGCGTGTAGGACAGCTCTGTTGTGCACCAACCTGCCTTGGGGTTTGCGGCGATTGCCGTGAAAAATTCACCGTGCGTACCGGCACCGTCATGGAGCGCTCACACGTTCCGCTGAACAAGTGGCTGCTGGCGTTTCATCTTATGGCGGCGTCTAAGAAGGGCATGTCGGCTAAGCAAATGGAGCGCATGCTGGGCGTCACCTACAAGACGGCTTGGTTCCTCTGCCACCGTGCGCGCGAAGCTATGGCGGGTGCGGCTCCAACCGGCCCGCTTGGCGGTCCTGACGCCATTGTCGAGGCTGACGAAACCTACGTCGGCGGCAAGGCAAAGAACCGCGCGACCCGCGCGCCAGCCCCAAAGAAAGCGGTTGTCGCACTCGTCACCCGCGACGGCATGGCGCGTTCGTTCCATGTCGCCAACGTCAACGCCGCGACCCTCCGCCCGCTTATCGTCATGAACGTTGACCGCGCCTCGCATTTGATGACCGATGAAAGCCACGTCTACACTCGCGTAGGCCGTGAGTTTAACGGTCACTCGGTCGTCAATCACAGCGCCAAAGAGTACGTCGCAACGGGCGGCTTCAAGCACTCCAACACGGCGGAACACTTCTTCTCGATCTTTAAGCGCGGCGTGATCGGCACGTATCACCATATGAGCGAGGCGCATCTCGCTCGCTACTGCGCCGAGTTCGACCTTCGGTACAACACGCGCAAGATGACCGATGGCGAGCGCGCATCGGCAATGCTCAAGGGTGCCGAGGGCCGCCGCCTGACATACCGGCGGACTGACAAACTCGCTGCCTAACTACGTGCCGCCCCGCCAGATCGGGTCGCCACGCAAGCGACGCTAAGCCTTTTTGCAAGACTCACCCCGTCCTTTCCGCATAGCTTCATGCGGCTTGGGCGGGGTTGTAAGCGCGTAGCGCAGAGCGGCCTCGCGTCGAGCTATCGTCTCCGCTTCGGTGTAGGTTTCGGCGTCTTTATCTGGAATTAACATGGTTAAGGAATATCCCACCAAAATAACCACTTCCTTCACTTTCCAAGGGGGAAGCGGCGATGTTTCGAGTGTTTGGCGAGCGTCTTCGCCGACTGCAAAGGTAACTGAGACCCTGACGATAGGAAAGCCGCCCAAGCCCGATAAGGTTACCGTAAACGAGGACGGGACAGTAGATTTCAGCTTCACCGCTTGGCCAGGACCAGACGAAGCAATCGAGTACGGAAGCCTTGCTGCGATGCCGATTCCTGCTGATGTGGCCCTCTATGTCGGGAGGGTAGTGCTGCACTGTGCCCTGTTGGAAAACGGGATAAAGGCCACTCTCGAAAAGCTTTGCAACATAAATAAGACGACGCTCGACTGGCGAAAACTCTCCAAATTTCGGTTCTTGATAACCCGTGTGATCGCGGAAGCCGACATTCTGGCAGGGGATGCGCCGATAGCTTCCAGTCTCATTAAGGAAGCGGCGGAAAGCTCTAGGGGGCTCCACAGGAGTAGGGGCAACGTCGCACATGGGACGATCGAATTACAAATAGGAGGCGGCGAATTTTGGCTGATTGCCACCGGCAAATTTGGACCGGAAAAATTTACCGCGACGACTCTGCGGGACTTGGCACTACGAATGTCTCGGGCGTTATTCGAATTGACAACAGCGCTCGATCCTGACGACCATGCCGACCTAAGGTCATCGCACGAAATACAGTTTTTACGAGATTCTCAGGTCAGCAATCATCCGACTGATCCCAGTCGTGCCAAGCCGCCACACCCGCCTCAATCATAGGGTCAGTTATTTCAACAATCTGAGCACCGGCCTGTCCCCGCCCTTCAAGCTCATCCGCTTGTGTAGTTAAAGGCATATTTGCCCCTGTGGGCCGGTCAGCGCGAGCGGCGGGGCCAGTTATATTGGCTGTTCTCGAAGGAAATGACGGCACCGGCATTGTCGCCGAGCGGGATCGCGGCGGTGCCATAGACGCCGCGCGTGCCGTTCGAGCCGATCATCGCGCCGATCTCGCCGTGAATGCCGGGGCCGCCGCTGCCGGGGCGCTCGCCGCGCGCGGCGGCGGCGCTTTCCACGGTGTTGCTGTTCAGGATCGCGTCGCGTTCCCGGTCGGACAGGCGGATCGTGTCGCCTGAGCTAGGCTGCGTCGTTGCGGGGACCGGGGTGGTCGGTGTCGTCGTGGCCTGCTGGGCGAAGCCTGCCGCCGGCAAACATGCGGCGCTGACCGCGACGGCGGAAAGGAGCAGCAGAGCGGGGCGGATCGGACGAGTCATGGCATCACTGTAGCGCAGATGTGGGTGATCGCCAACGTGCGCCGAAACCCCGCTTAGCTGGTGACCGCCTCGATCACCGCCGCGCGCAGTTCGGGGATGCCGAGGCCGGTTTCGCTCGACGTCACCAGAATCTCGGGGTGCGCCGCCGGGCGCTTGCGCGCTTCGTCGGCGGTGGCCTGGGTGACCTCGACCAGCTCGCTCGCCTTGATCTTGTCGGCCTTGGTGATGACCATGCGGTAGCTGACCGCCGCCTTGTCGAGCATCTCCAGGATGTCACGGTCGACATCCTTGATGCCGTGGCGCGCGTCGATCAGCACCAGCGCACGCTTGAGCACGTCGCGCCCGCGCAGGAAATCATTGACCATGAAGCGCCACTTCTTGACCAAATCCTTGGGGGCCTTGGCGAAGCCGTAACCGGGCATATCGACCAGGCGGAACGCGAGCGGATTGCCAACGTCGAAGAAGTTCAATTCCTGGGTGCGCCCCGGCGTGTTGGAGGTGCGCGCCAGCGAGTTGCGCCCGGTCAGCGCATTGAGCAACGACGACTTGCCGACGTTGGAGCGCCCGGCAAACGCCACCTCATTGACCGTCGGCTCCGGCAGATATTCGAGCGTCGGGGCCGATTTCAGGAAAGCGATCGGCCCGGCGAAGAGCTTGCGCGCGGCTTCCACGTCTTCGGGTTCAAAAGGCATCAGATCCTCCCCGGCACGGGGAGGGGGACCGCGACGCGCAGCGGCGTGGTGGAGGGGGCGTGCAACGGACGGAGCGCTTGTGGCGCGCCCCCTCCACCATTCGCTGAATGCTCATGGTCCCCCTCCCCATGCTGGGGAGGATTGGTAACGGCGTTCACTTCTTCACCGCCGGCTCTTTCAGCGCAGGATGGCGCGCATAGAGCAGCCGCTGCTGCGCGACGGTCCAGAGGTTGGAGGTGATCCAATAGACCTGCAGGCCGACCGCGAACGGGGCCATCACGAACATCAGCATCCACGGCATGATCGCGAAGACCTGTTTTTGCGCTTCGTCCATCGGCGCGGGGTTCAGCTTGAACTGGAAGTACATCGACACGCCCAGCAGCACCGGCACCACGCCAATCGCGAGGAAGGACGGCAGATGGTAGGGCAGATAGCCGAACAGGTTGAGGATCGTCGCCGGATCGGGGGCCGACAGATCGTGGATCCAGCCGACGAACGGCTGATGCCGCATTTCGATCGTCAGCAGCAGCACCTTGTACAGCGAATACATGATCGGGATCTGGATCAGCGTCGGCAGGCAGCCCGCGAGCGGATTGACCTTCTCGGCCTTGTACAGCGCCATCACTTCCTGCTGCTGGCGCGTCTTGTCGTCCTTATACTTCTCCTGAATCGCCTTCATCTTCGGCTGGATCGCCTTCATCGCCGCCATCGAGGCGAACTGACGCTGCGCGACCGGGAAGATCAGCGTGCGGATGGTGACGGTGAGCAGGATGATCGCGACACCGAAGTTGCCGATCATGCGGAACAACCAGTCGAGATATTTGAAGATCGGCTTTTCGACGATTTCGAACCAGCCCCAGTCGATCGCCTTGCCAAAATGCTGGACGCCGAGACGGTCCTCATAGCGATCGAGCGTGTTGGTTTCCTTGGCGCCTGCAAAGAACTTGGCGGTCGAGACCAACGCCTTGCCCGGTGCGACGACGCGCGGGGCGAGCGTGAAATCGCCCTGGAACACGTCACCGGTGGCGGCATGGAAACCCGCGCGCACCGGGGCACCGCGATCGGGGATGACGGCGGCGAGGAAATATTTGTCGCCGAAGCCGAGCCAGCCGCCGGTCGAATTGAAGAAATTTTCGCCCGCTTTGGCCGAATTGCCCCAGATTTTGCCGAGGAAGGTCGCTTCCTTGCCCTTCAGATTGTCGAAGGTGATGTCATAGGTGGCACCTTTGTCGAACACGCCGATCGGGCCGATATGGTTGGTCCAGGTATCGGCCTCGGTGCCGATGCCCGCCCGCGAGACGAGCGCATAGGGGCGCAGCGAAATGGGGGCGGGGCCAGCGTTGGTTACCGTTTGGCGCACCGTGAACATATATTTGGCATCGACCGCGAAGGTCAGCGCGAAGCGTTGGCCCTGCTGGTTGTCCCAATACAGCGTGACCGGAGTGGCGGGGGTCAGCGTGGTGCCACTGGCGGTGAACAGCGTATCGCCATTGGGAACGGTGACGCCGTCGCCATTCCAGCCGAAGCCTGCGAAATACGCATCCCTGGTGCCGCGGGGCGACAGCAGGCGGATTGGCGGGGAATTTTTGTCGATCGTTTGCTTGTATTTGGTCAGCGTCAAATCATCGATCCGCGCGCCCTTCAGGTTGATCGAGCCTTGCAGATCGGCGGTCTGGATCGCCACGCGCGGGGTTTCGCGGCGAACGATTTCGAGATCGCGCACGCGCGTCGCGTCGGTTGCGGCGGGGCCACCGCTGGGTGGCGCGACGACCTGGCTCTTGCCATCGACCATCTTGGTCGCCGGCCGATTGGCGGCGTGCGGGAAATAGCGCGCCGACAGGTAATTGCCGCCGAGCAGGATGATCGCGGCCAGCACCGCGAACAGGATGAAATTCCGGGTATCTTCTTTCACGCGGGTGTCTTCCGTTCGATCAGGGCACTGGATCGGGTCCGTACCCGCCCCAGGGATGGCACCGCGCGATTCGCTTGGCTGCCAACCACCCGCCTTTCACTGCGCCATAGCGGCGAAGCGCGGTGATTGCATAGGTGGAACAAGTGGGGTCGTAGCGACACGATGGCGGCAGCACCGCCGAAGGGCCGATTTGCCAGCCGCGTACCAGCAGGATGAGGAGGCGAGTCAGCACGACGAAGCGTCTGTATGACCGTTCGCCCTGAGCCTGTCGAAGGGCCCCAGCCGCACGAGCGCCGATGCGTGTTGCGAGGTGTGCTTCGACAGGCTCAGCACGAACGGAGTGGTGTGGTCGCTCACCGCGCCGCCTTCGCCAATGCTTTGGTGAGTTCGGCGCGCAATGCGGCGAAATCGCGCTCGATTCCGCCGTTGCGGCCGATCAGCACATGGTCGGCACCGGGCACGCCCTTTTCGGGCAACAGCTCGCGCGCAAGAGCGCGCAACCGCCGTTTCATGCGATTGCGGACCACGGCGTTGCCGATTTTCTTGGTAACGGTGTAGCCGACCCGCATGGCGGGATCGCCATCACCGCGAGCCCGCACTTGCAGGACGAATCCCGGCATGGGTGCGCGCTTGCCCGCATTCGCCGCGAGGAAATCCGCGCGGCGCGTGAGCGTGCGTAGGTCGGGAGGCCCGACGGGTACGCTTACGCCGAGAGCTTCTTGCGACCGCGATTGCGACGCGCGCGAATCACGTTGCGACCGCCCGGGGTCGCCATGCGCGAGCGGAACCCGTGGCGGCGTGCGCGCACCAGATTGCTCGGCTGAAAGGTCCGCTTCATCGTTCATTCCCTAAAATTCTGCACAGGGGCACGTCGAAATAGAAAATGGCCGCCACGAGGACGGCCTTGAAGGTGCGCGCTTACCGATGACGTGCCGGAAAGTCAACGCGCGTCCTGCGTCGTCGTGCGCTCGGCACCGCGCGCAGCCTTGTCGCGCGCCCGGCGTCTTGCCGCGCTTTGGCGGCGCAATCCCATGTCGGCATAATGGCCGAGTTTTGGCCAGCGACGCTTGGCGGTGGCGAAATGCTTTTTGGCGCGGTGTGAGTTTTGCAGCACCAGCGCCAGCCCTGCTGCAAACACGAAAACCCCGCCGGGCCCCGGAATCGCGCCGACGACGGGCGAGAGAATCACCAGAACGATGCCGCCGGAAAACAGGCCGGTACGGATCAGAGGATTGCGCGACGTCATCATCGTCATCGCATGTGGGGCGGGTGTCTTGTTTGCGCAAGACGCCGCCCGGCGCCGGTTCCCTCCGCCGGAAAAGGCGGTATGCTTCACCCGCATCCGGGGGAACACAGATGGCAGCGAGCGTATCGACGGTGGCGTATCTCGGGCTCGAGGCGCGCGCGGTCGAGGTGCAGGTGCAGTTGATCCCCGGTCTGCCCGCCTTCAACGTGGTCGGGCTGGGCGACAAGGCGGTGGCGGAAAGCCGCGAGCGGGTGCGCGGCGCAATCGCAGCGATGGGCCTGGCGCTGCCCCCCAAGCGAATCGTCGTAAATCTGTCGCCTGCTGACCTGCCCAAGGAAGGATCGCATTTCGATTTGCCGATCGCGCTCGCGTTGTTGGCGGCGATGGGGGTGGTCGATGCCGAGACGCTGAGCGATTATGTCGTGGTGGGCGAGCTTGGGCTCGATGCGCGGATTGCGCCGTCGCCGGGTGTGTTGCTGGCGGCGCTGCACGCGTCGGAGCGGGGGATGGGGCTCATCTGCCCGGCGGCGCAGGGTTCCGAGGCGGCGTGGGCCGGGCAGGGGGTGCTTGCGGCTCCCGATATCCTGTCGCTCATCAACCATTTCAAGGGGCACGGACTGTTGAGCGAGCCCTTGCCGGGCGATGCCGACAATGGCGGCGGCGGACCGGATTTGCGCCAGGTCAAGGGGCAGGAAACCGCCAAGCGCGCGCTCGAGATCGCGGCGGCGGGCGGCCATAATTTGCTGATGGTCGGGCCGCCCGGCGCGGGCAAGTCGCTGATGGCATCGTGTCTCCCGGGCATTCTCCCACCGCTTGATGCGAGCGAGGCGCTCGGCATTATGTAGTAAACGCACCAAGGGCGATGCGTCTGCAATCACGCGCGGTGACGTATGATGCCGTTTAGCGTGTCTCTTTTTTTATCGGCGCTGTTGGCGCTAGGTGGCGGTATTCCAATGGGGAGTTATGGCGGGAATCTGTTCGGTCAAGTTTTTACCTGTAAGGGTTCGTTGGAAGTTGGTAAAATACTGGTTTCCAAACGCATCGCTGTACTGAATTTGACCCTCAATAAATATGCTAGCCGTGCCGTCGATTATATCAGAGTGGACCGCGCGCAGACCCAACGCCCTGCAATCCATTTTGCGTTCGGTTGCAGTGGGCATATCGGCGAAGTGTACGGCAACAATGGTTTCAAGATCAGCTTTGGGTCTATCGCTCCAATACAAGCCAGGAACCGCGTGAGCCAGCAATCTCACAGTTTTAGCGGGGCTTTGCCCATAATTTTTTATGGTGACCATGAAATCCATATAGTCGCCAACTTCGTCAGCCATCCAACTGTACAGGGTAGAAAAATCGCCTACCACGGCTTCTGCATAGACGTATGGACGAAGCTGTTTCTGCATCGCCTCTCTGGCCAAAGCGTTAGCTTCGGAAGCGTTGCGAGCAGAACGTGCGGCGTTTATCGCCCCGCTAGCTGCGGCGTCGGCATTACTTCGAGCGGCAGCGAGAGCGTCCGCAGCCAATTTGCCGCTTTCGACAGAGTCGGCTTTGGCGCGCTCGGCTTCATCGTGAGCAAGATTGGTAGCCCGCCGCTGTTCCCGAAAGGTCGTCCAGACCAAAGCTACACCGATCGCGCTCAGTGCCATCCCTATCAGGGCTGCTCCACCCATGATCTGCGTCCACCAAGCCGTAACTTTCTGGGCTGCAAGGTCTTGCTCGCTACGCTGATTTTCGCGTGCGGAGGCTTCAGCCTTGCTTACGCAATCTTTCTGGAGTTTCAGCGCAAGCCGGGGGCAGGCTTGGCTTATTTCGCGTTCGGCCTGCCGTGCATAATACTCGGAGGCGTCGGTTGCGCGGCGTTCATATGAATGACTTACAGAAACCAGATCGGCGATTAGCAGCCATAACGTCGGTGCCGCGACTAACCATCCGACAACCGCAATGATGATGCCCCGATAGCTTCTAAGCATTGTACGAGAAACACCGCTGTAAATTTTCCCCGCGCCAGCTTGTTCCTGATATTCGGCTCTGAGTCCACCACACCGATTGCGGCCAGCTTTTCCACAAGCTGTGCATAGGTCACGCCCCGGCGCTTCAATTCGGCTTTCAGCAGCCCCTTAACTTTCGCTTCCCATTCCGTATCAGCCACAATAGCACTCCATTCGTCGCATATGCCCTTATATGCGATACGTTTGCACTTGCATAGAGTGCATCCATGCCACTATATCCGATGCATAAGCACTGGATACGATTACATGGCACAGCATTTCCTCCTTTCCGCAGCCGCCCGCACTTTGAGCCTCAAGCAGGTTTTCAAGATGGGCGAGGATGCTGCTTACGAAGCGTTCCGCGCGATGCGCTGGCCGGATGGCGAAGCGACGTGCCCGCGTTGCTGCTGTGCCGAGACGTATTCGATCACGACCCGCAAGCGCTTCAAGTGCGTTGGTTGCCATCACCAGTTCTCGGTTACGTCGGGCACCATCTTTGCCAGCCGCAAGCTGTCTTTCACCGATCTGTTGGCCGCGATCGTCATTTTCGTGAACGGCGCAAAGGGCGTATCGGCGTTGCAAGTCAGCCGCGATCTGGACGTGCAGTACAAGACGGCGTTCGTTCTCTCGCACAAGCTGCGCGAGGCGATGGCCCTTGAAGCGCAGGGCCGGATTCTGGACGGCGTTGTTGAGGTCGATGGCGCTTACTTCGGTGGCTACGTGAAGCCCGCCAACGTGAAGGCTGAGCGCGCCGACCGCCGCACCCGTCTCGCGCAGTCGGGTAAGCGCCAGTCGGTTATCGTGATGCGCGAGCGCCAGGGCGAAACCCTAACGTTCGTCGGCGCGAAGGAATCCGAGGGCGTTGCACTGGTCGCCAAGCACGTTGATGCAACCGCCACGATCCACGCCGACGAAGCCTCGCATTGGGATGTGCTGCACGCCCGCTATGAGACGTTCCGCATCAACCATAGCGAGGCGTATTCGCTCAACGGCGCTTGCACCAACCAAGCTGAGTCGTTTTTCTCGCGGCTCCGTCGCGCCGAAGTCGGCACGCATCACCATATCGCAGGGCCTTACCTGTACGCCTATGCGGGTGAAATGGCTTGGCGCGAGGATAACCGCCGCGTTGCCAATGGCGGGCAGGCTGCGATGGTGACGCGCGCCGCTATGGTGTCACCGGTTTCGCGCAAGTGGGCGGGGTACTGGCAGCGACGTGCTTAGTCTTTATCTTTTTCACCCCTACCCCGCACAAGGACCCCAACGGTTCCAAGTGCCCCTGTCCCCAAGAATGCCCCCGCAAGAATTTGAAGCCCTAGATAAGCACAAATTATCGCGCCAATAATAAGTGCGAGCAAAGCAATAAACCCGTATCTTCTCGCTTCTTTCATGTCTGCAATATCGCCGCCAATAGCGATATTCTGAAGCTCTTGATTGTGAATCAATTGCCCCTCTGCCATTTTTATTATTCGGTCGGCGGAGCCTGGGCATATTTCTTCATATTCGCGAAGATGTTTCGGATGCGCGATGGGTCCAGAAAACCTTTCCGACGTAACCACGCTCATTACCTGAGCAACGACCTGTGCTCTTTGGTCGCGCGATACGACCCCGCTGATTCTTCGCGCTATCTCTTGCGCGAATCCGTCGCGAGTAGCGGGTTCGCCTGTATCAGTCGGCAATGAGCTTTTTGTCGGAGGTTTTCCCAATTATCTTCGCTTCCGTTTTACTTGCGTTATTTAACGCAGAGCTAACGGCTTTCCATGCGGCGTCAACCGTCGCATCGATAGAGAGCGTACGGCTATAGGACGATGGCGTAAAAAAACCGGCAGTGGCACCAAAGCCATCCGCCAAGCCTTGCCGGAACGCTGGCGAGCGAAGGCGCATGCCAGCACTGGCTTTTCTGCCGCTTTTTACGGGGCTATATGCGTTCATTAGACCCTCCTTGGTCTCTGATTTCAGCTTTTACACTTGGTTGATGAACGAAGCATGGCGCTGAAATTTCCCCACAGGTTGGGGAGATTCCAATATAGAGGGTAGAATGTGGCCTTAGCAAGGTCGATAAGCCCGATAACGTTACCGGAACCACACTCCACTCACTTCTCGGACCATATTTAACTCCAGTGAAAAAGCCTCTCCTCCCCACCGCATTCCAGATCGAAGCAGCCGCAATCGGAGGCCTTATGCTGCTGGCGCTAGCGATCGGCCTAGCGGCATATCTCCCATAGCTGCCAAAAACCTGCCTCGCCCTCGGTAGAGCGCGCAACACCCTTGTCCCGCTGCGTCCGTAGGGCACAGGCAACCCGGCGTGTCATGCTGTTGAGGGTGGCTGTGGTGGCCTGTAGCCCGCGCTCGACCACCATGCGCTCCGCTATCTCGCGCGTCGTCATGGGCGCGCGTGCGGTGCGCAGGATCGACAGAACAACCCGCGTCATTTCACCGCGCTTCGACCAATCCGCAGGCGGGCGGAACACCTTTGATCGTATCGCCTCTACGGCCACCTCGGGAGCGACGATGCGCAGGGTTGCGTCTATGCTCGCTAGGTTCTCAGCCAACACGCGCAGCCGCTCTTGCGTCCGTTCCAGCTCGCCCGCAATTTCGGCCCGCTTCGCGACAAGGCCCGTTACCATGTAGTCCGTCATATGGCTACCTTAGCCATCGCTGGCGATTACGTCTGCACTGCGGTTGGTGCAAATGCTACATAATGCCGGAGGCGCTGGAAGTATCGATGGTGGCAAGCGTCGCCGGCACGCTGACCGGTGGCCGGTTGACCCGCGCGCGGCCCTATCGCGCGCCGCACCATTCTGCGTCGATGGCGGCGCTGGTCGGCGGTGGATTGAAGGTCAAGCCGGGCGAGGTCAGCCTCGCGCATCTGGGGGTGCTGTTCCTCGATGAACTGCCGGAGTTTCAGCGCGCGGTGCTCGATTCGCTGCGCCAGCCGCTCGAAACCGGAACGGTCAGCGTCGCGCGTGCCAATGCCCATGTTACCTTTCCGGCGCGCGTGCAATTGATCGCGGCGATGAACCCGTGTCGCTGCGGGCATCTCGGGGATGCGGCGCTTGCCTGTTCGCGCGCGCCGCGTTGCGCGGCGGACTATCAGGCGAAGGTGTCGGGGCCGCTGCTCGACCGCATCGACCTGCATGTCGAGGTGCAAGCGGTCAGCGCCGCCGATCTCGTCCTGCCGCCACCTGGCGAGGGATCAGCCGAAGTTGCGGCGCGGGTTGCGGCGGCGCGGGCGATACAGACGGTGCGCTATGCCGATCACCCCGTGCGCACCAATGCCGAGGCGGATGGCGCATTGCTTGATACCGTCGCCACTCCGGATGCAGCAGGGCGCACATTGCTGGCGCAAGCGTCGGAGGCGATGCGGCTGTCGGCGCGCGGCTATACCCGTATCCTGCGCGTCGCGCGGACCATCGCCGATCTGGCGGGCGTGGAGACGGTCGGGCGACTGCACGTGGCGGAGGCGCTGAGCTACCGTCGCCAGGCCCCGCGCAACTGAGCGGCCTTATTCGAAGGCGAGCAGCGGCGGTTTCCCGTCAAGATAGCAGTGTGTCGGATCATCGAAGCGGAAGCCGCCGGGCCCGAGTCGGCGCAGTACCTGCGCGACATGGGCCGCAGCACGTTCGCCGCCAACGATCATGATGTCGGAGGACAAATGCGCGCTGGTTACCAGAACGCCCTGCCCGGCGCGCATCAGCTTGCCCGATGCGATTGCGGTCTCCACTTCGCGCCGAACGGTTGAATAACTCATCCGCAATGCCCGTGCGAGTGCGGCGATTGCGACCGGCTCTCGCACATTTTCGGGCGGCGTTGTGGTGGCGTCGCCGTAACGACGGCTCAGCACCGGGTCGAGCGTGATCTTGCGCGCGGTCGCCGTCGCCACGGCGTTCACCACCACCATTTCCAGCCAGTTGGCATAACCATCGCGGATATAATCGAAGGGGGCGAGCACGAGGTCGATCGCTGCGGCGATCGTCGCATTGGGATCATAAAAACGGTCGCCGTGACACGGCGGCAGCGGGATGTCGGCGCGCGCAAGATCCTCGATCACGCTGACCATCCGGTCGTGCAACGACCGCAGCAACGCGGCAAAAGCGGGCAACGCCAGCGTTTCGTTGCGAACGATCACCCCGTGGCGGGCGCGTTGGCAAATCTCGTCGCGGATCAGTGCGTGAACGTGGCGACGTACCGTCTCGAACGGGCGGGCGAGCGACATCGCGACGGCGTTGATGCTGATGCCATCGACATGGGCCTGCGCGGTCGATGCAAGTCCATTGGAGAAGGCGCGCAAGCCGCAACTCTCGCGCAGGATCATCAACAGGAAAATCGCGCGGTCGAACGCGATTCGCCGCTGGAGATGCTCTTCCAGCACGCACACCACATCGCGCCCGCACCCCAATTGCATCTCGCTGATGAGGCGGCCGATCATCCGGCTGCCTGGCCGTGCCGTCCGTTCTGGCCCAAAATCCCGCACCGATTCGATTGCCCCCCCGCAATGCGCAAGTGCTCTTACCCGATTTGACCAAGTGCAGCACGCGAAGTTTATCAATTCGGGTAACAATCGAGTAGAATGGCCTAAGCTACGCCGTAACGCTTCTCGCTCGATGGAGGAGAAAGCGAATGTTGGGGGCTATCGACGCGCACGAGGATATCTTTGCCGCGTTTGATGGTATGGCGGTAGAGATACCGCAGAATCTTTTGCCGGGGACCGCGTTACGCCATACGCGCGAGGCGATGGGGCCTCGATCCACGATGTGTCGCGGAGGCGGTCCACGCGCAATATCAGATATTGCAAGTGCCGACGCTGGAGGAGGCCCCTAATGCGGAAGTTCTGCCGCGTCGCGGATTCGCGCCGACACTGGTGTTGGCCCTCATCGCCGTCGGCGCGGGGCTGCTGGTAATGGCATGGGTTATGCGCATCCGGGGTTGATGTCCGGCGCGGTCGCGGCTAACAGCACCGTCCACGCTGCGGGTGTGGTGAAATTGGTAGACGCGCGGGACTCAAAATCCCGTTCCGCAAGGAGTGTCGGTTCGACCCCGACCACCCGCACCATCTGTTACGCTGGCGTCAACTCCAGCGTCTCGCTGATCTCGAACCACACGGCCTCAGCCGCTTCGAGCTTCTTCGAGATCTGCGCGTGCTGCTTTACCAGGTCTGCGGGCGTGAGCCGGGCAAGCCACGCCTCGGCGGTGCTGGGATCAAGCATCGCGCGGTCGATCGCGTCGCGCTGCTTGGTCAATTTCGCGACCAGAGCTTCGGCCTCATGCGCGCGCTTTTGCAGGGCGACCGCTGCCGCGCTCAGTTGCGGCTTGTCGTCCTTCTTCGCGGCCTTGGCCTTGGCGCCTTCGCCGCCGCCATCGCCTGCCAGCACAAAGGCGATATAATCCTCCATGCTGCCGGCATATTCCTTCGCGGTGCCGCCATCGACCAGCACGAGCCGGTCGGCGGTGAGTTCTACCATGTGGCGATCATGGCTGACCAGGATGACCGCGCCGTCATAGGCATTGAGCGCTTGCACCAGCGCCTCGCGCGCATCGACGTCCAGATGGTTGGTCGGCTCGTCGAGGATCAGCATATGCGGCGCGTCGCGCGTGATGAGCGCGAGCGCGAGGCGGGCGCGTTCGCCACCCGAGAGTTTGCCGACCTTCTGGGTTGCCTTGACGCCCGAAAACCCGAAGCGGCCGAGTTGCGCGCGCACCGCGCCCGGCGTCTTGCCCGACATCATGCGCGTCATATGTTCGAGCGGGGTGTCGTCGCCGTCGAGTTCCTCGACCTGATATTGCGTGAAATAGCCGACGCGCATCTTGCCGCTGGCGTTCATCGCGCCGTCCATCGCGGGCAATTGCGCCGCGAGCAGGCGCGCGAGCGTGGTCTTGCCGTTGCCGTTGCGGCCCAAGAGCGCGACGCGATCATCGGGATCGATCCGCAGATTGAGCCGCTGCAGGATCGGCTTGTCGGCATAGCCCACCGCCGCCATATCGAGCGTTATCAGCGGCGGGCGCAGTTCTTCCGGCGAAGGGAATTCGAACGACAGCGTCGGGTCTTCGACCATCGATGCGATCGGCTGCATCTTCGCCAGCATTTTCTGGCGGCTTTGCGCCTGTTTCGCGGTCGAGGCGCGCGCGCTGTTCTTGGCGATATATTCGCTCAATTTGGCACGCTGCGAATCCTGCGCGGCCTTGGCGGCGGCGAGCTGGGCAACCCGCTCGGCGCGTTGCCGCTCGAAGCTGTCATAGCCGCCGGTGTAGAGATGGACCTTGCCGCCTTCGAGATGAAGGATGGTGTCGACGACATTGTTGAGCAGATCGCGTTCATGGCTGATGACGACCATCATCGCCGGATAGCTTTTCAGGAAATTTTCGAGCCACAAGGTCGCTTCGAGATCGAGATGGTTCGAGGGCTCGTCGAGCAGCAGCAAATCGGGCTCGGAAAACAGCAAGGAGGCGAGCGCGACGCGCATCTTCCAGCCGCCCGAATAGCTGTCGAGCGGGCGACCCTGCATTTCCTCGTCAAAGCCGAGGCCGACGAGGATGCGCGCGGCGCGCGCGGGGGCGGTATAGGCGTCGATCGCGGTCAGCCGGTCATAGACGGCACCGAGGCGATCGGGGTCCTGGCAGGTTTCGGCCTCGGTCAGCAACGCTGCGCGCTCGGTATCGGCGGCGAGCACGGCTTCGATCGGGGTGGTGGTGCCGCTCGGCGCTTCCTGCGCGATATAGCCGATGCGGGTGCCGCGCGGCATCTCGATCTCGCCGAGATCGGGTTCGAGCTGGCCGATCATCACCTTCATCAGCGTGGACTTGCCCGCACCGTTGCGCCCGATCAGGCCGACGCGGCTCTTGGGCGGCAGTGCGGCGCTCGCACCGTCGAGGATCGCGCGCCCACCGAGGCGCACCGTGATACCATTGATATTCAGCATCGGCGGGCCCTAGCAGATTGTTGCGTTGCACCCAAGTGTCGGCCACGGCGTTCTGTAACAAACCGTCTGGAGAGCCGCATGAGCGTCGCCTTCCGTCGCGAAAGCGATGAAGAACATCTGGAACCCAAGTTCGAACGGCCGATCGCGCCGGGGCCCAACCTCGTCACGCCGCGTGGCCTCGCGCTGATCGGGGCAAAGGTGATCGAACTGGAAGCTGCGGCGGCGAGCGCAGCGGCGGTGAACCGCGACGCCGTCCTGCGCGAACTGCGCTATTGGCATACCCGCCAGACCACCGCAGAAGTGGTAACGGCGCCGCGCGCGGGCGTTGTCGGCATCGGAAGTCGCGTTACCTACCGCCTTGCCGGGGCCGAACGCACGGTCGAAATCGTCGGTGGTGACGAGGCCAATCCGGCGGAAGGCCGCATCGGTTTCCAGGCCCCGCTGGCGCGCGCGCTGATCGGCGCGGAGGTGGGCGAATGCGTGGATTTTGCGGGGAAGGACGAGGCGGTTGAAATTATGGCGGTGGCCTGACCGCTCACCGCACCAGCGTGATCCGCGCGATCAGTCCGCCGCCGTCGCGGTTTTCGAGGGCGATGTCGCCGCCTGCCTCGCGGACGATCGCGCGGGCGAGTGCCAAGCCAAGGCCGATGCCACCCGTCTCCTTGTTGCGCGAGGTTTCCAGCCGGGTGAACGCCTCGAACACGTCGCCCAACCGGTCGGCGGGGATGCCCGGTCCGCGATCGCATATCGCGATCGTGGCGGCTTGCGCGGTCGCGGTCAGGGTGACCTCGGCTGCTCCGCCATATTTCAGGGCATTTTCGATCAGGTTGCGCAGTGCACGGCGCATCAGCGATGGGCGGAGCCGTATTTGCAGGCGACCGGCCTCTTCGAAGCTAATGGGATGGTCGAGATCGCGGAAATCCTCAACGACGGCATCGACCAGCGCCGCGAGATCGACCTCGGTCGGCGGTTCGCTCGGGCGACCAAGCCGGGCGAGCGACAGGATGTCGTCGAGCGTGCGGTTCATTTCGGCGATGGTGTCGGCCATCTTCGCGCGGTCGGTGTCATCCTCAACCGATTCGATGCGGACGCGCAGCGCCGCCAGCGGAGTGCGCAGATCATGGCCGATTGCGCCGAGCATCCGGTCCTTTTCATCCAGCATCGCCGTTACGCGCAGCCTGAGCGCGTTGAACGCCACGATCACGTCGCGCACGTCCTGCGGGCCGCTCTCGACGATCGGTTCGGTCGCGGTGCCAGGATGGAAATCGCGCGCGGCGGTGGCCAGGCGGCGCAGCGGGCGCGAAATGCGCCGCCCGGCCCAGAGCAATGGCACCAGCACGACGCCGTAAAGAATCGCGGTCTGCGCGAACAGGCGCCACAGGATGATCGAATTGTTGCGTGACCAGGCAAGGTTGATGACCAGCCATTCCCCATCGGGCCGCTCCACCGCGATGACCAGTTCGGCCCCGGCACGCAACAGTCGCTCGATTCGGGCCTGGCTGACATAGCGCAGACGCGGATCGTTGGGTGAAATCGGGATGACCTGCGTTTCAATGCGCTGCACTTTGACCCCGGCATCGATCAACGCCGCGCGCAAGGCTTGCTCGATTTCGGTCAATCGCTCCTTGCCCGGCGGAATCGGGGAGGCGGGCAGCAAGCGCGTGCGGCTCCACGTGCCGCCAGCGCCGATCTTCTTACCCGCGGCAATCCGTTCGTCGGCATCGACGATGCGCGTGACGGCGGGGCCCGTTGCCTGATCGAGCCGCGCCTGGCGGCGTTCCTGCAGCAGCAGCCCGAAATTGATCGCTTGCGCGACGAACAGCGCCACCGCGATCAGCAGCGCCATCTGCCCGGACAAGTTGCGCGGCAGGAACCTCACGGACGCGAAGCCGTCACAGCCGTGTCACCTCGGCCGCCAGCGTATAGCCGCCGCCCCACACGGTCTTGATGAGGTCCGGCGTTTTCGGATCGGCCTCGATCTTGCGACGCAGGCGGCTGACCTGATTGTCGATCGCGCGGTCGAAGGCGGCGGCTTCGCGCCCTTGTGTCAGGTCGAGCAATTGATCGCGGGTCAGCACCTGGCGCGGACGGGTGACGAGCGCGTGGAGCAAGTTATACTCGCCGGTCGACAGCGGCACCGATACGCCGTCGCGATCGACCAGGGTGCGCTCGCCCGATTTCAGCACCCACCCGGCAAAGGCGAACGATCCGCTTTCGGGGGCATGTTGGCGCACCCCGCCGGCGGCGGCGCGACGGAGGATGACCTTGACGCGCGCCGCCAGTTCGCGTGGCGAAAACGGCTTCACCACATAATCATCGGCACCCATTTCGAGGCCGACGATGCGGTCGGTTTCCTCGGTGCGCGCGGTGAGGAGGATGACGGGAATCTCGCCCGTTTCGCGAATATGGCGCGTGAGCGACAAGCCATCCTCGCCCGGCATCATGATATCGAGAATGACAAGGTCGATCGCATAGGCCGTCATCCGCGCGCGCGCGCCTTCGGCGTCGGCGGCCTGGGTAACGCGAAAGCCTTGTCGCGTCAGGAACTGGGCGAGCGGCTCGCGAATCGAGCGTTCGTCGTCAACCAGCAGCAGATGCGGTGTATCCCCCATAACATCGGTGTTTAGCATGGCGCGCTACTCTTGGAAGAAGGGGCCGGGCGAGCGGGGGGTGAACTCGCCCGGCGACCGGGCCGGAGGTTAGTGGCCCGGATTGGGGGAAGAAGTTGGTGCGGGGGCGATCGCATCGGCGGGGTCCGCGCGGTGCCGACCGGCAAATTTGCGCGCGCGCTGCGTCCAGGTCTCCCGCTCGCTCTTCGAAAGCTGGCCGTCGCCATTGGCATCAATGCGGGCAAAGCTTTTGTCGGCCAGCGCCAGATACTCGGCGCGGGAAATCTTGGCGTCGCCATTGGCATCAGCGCGATCGAGCAGACGTGCGCCAGAGCCAGTGCGCTCGTCGGCGGTGAGAAAACCGTCTCTATTCTTGTCCATTGCGTCGAAACGCGCGCTCGCTCGTGCGGTCGCTTCGGCCTTGGAAATCATGCCGTCGCCATTGGTGTCGGCGCGCGCAAGGCCTCCTCCTTCCTGCGCAACCGCAGCGGCGGTCGCGAGAGCAGCAACGGTTGCTGCAGTGAGGATGCGCGAAAACATCATAACGAAACTCCTGATGCTGCCCGACGGGCCGGTTGATGAGGAGGGTTATGCCGGGCAAGCTGTCGCGCCACTATGCCGGAAAGCGCGGCAAACTGTCGCAAACTGTCGCAAGCGGCGGACGCCTGTCGTGCCGCGCTCAGCCGAAGATCGCGACGCTTTGCATACCCTGTGCGATCGGCACGCCATCGGCGTTCCACAGCATCATCGTCTGGCTCGATCCACCGTTGACGGCATGGCGAGATTCGGCGGCCAGCAACCACCAGCCGTCGCGCGTTGCCGGGGTGGGGGTGAGCAGGTTGACGATCCAGGTCAGCGAGCTGAGGGGCGCGGGTTGCTTGTCGAGCAATTTGAACGCGGCGGGCGGCAGCGCGTCGGCCAGCGCCATCACCTCGACCATCGGGTCGATGTCGGAGGCATCGCGCAGCCGCGCCCAGCGCAGCCATTCGGCCTCGCCCGGTGCCTGTTCCTTCAGGTCGAAGAAGTTGAAATTGCCGGTAAAGAAGCCGTCGGGGCCGGTGTAGAGCCTGGCATCCTGGGCAGGGGGAGTGACCGCGCTCTGCAACCCGCCGCTGAGCGCGATGCGGGAGGGCTGCTCGGCCATGAACACGAAGATCGCGCGATAGCCGAGCCCCGCTTCGGACACGATATCGGCCTGGATGAAGGCGGCGGTGCGCCCGCGGCGCAATTTGGTCGCGGTGACCGTGACCGCGCCCGCAAGCGGCCCGATGAAGGAGACTTGCGCCGATCGCAGCGGTGGCAAATCGGGCTCGATACCTTGCGCGGCGTGCAGCGCCAGCGCGCTCGACAGGCCACCATAAGCGGTGCGCCCTTGCAGCCAGTCGGCGGGAATTTCGGTGCGGAAGCCACCTTCGACCGGCTGCGCGGTGGAGAGGATCTGGTGGATCGGGGTCACAGCGCATTCTCCGCCAAGCGATCGCGCAAGTCGCGTTTGAGCACCTTGCCGATCGCGCTGCGCGGGAGTTCGGCAATCGCGTGGAGTGCCGCCAGACGCTGGGTCTTGCCGAGTTGCGCATTGGTCCAGTCGAGGATCTCGGCGATGTTGGCGTCGACCCCGGTGTGCGGCACGTAAAAGCCGACCGGGCTTTCCCCCCATTTCTCGCTCGGCACGCCGATGACGCTGCAATCGGCGACGGCAGGGTGGTGGGCAAGCACCGCCTCAAGATCGGTTGGATAGATGTTGAAGCCGCCCGAGATAATCAGGTCCTTCTTGCGGTCGAGCAGGGTTAGGAAGCCGTCGGCATCGAAGCGCCCGACATCGCCGTGGCGGATGAAGCGGTTGGCATCGGCATCGAACCATTCGGCGGCGGCGGTGGCGTCCTTGCGACCGTGATAGGCGGTCATCATCGCTGGGCTGCGGCCAACGACCTCGCCCATTTCGCCCTGCGGCACCTCGCGACCGTCATCGTCGATCAGGCGGATGTCATGCCCTTCGATCGGGCGACCGACGGTGTGGAGCTTGTCGGGAAAGGCGTTGGCGATCAGCAGGCAGGTGCCGCCGCCCTCGGTCATGCCGTAATATTCGACCAGCAGCCCCGGCCAGCGCGCGACGACATCGGCCTTCAGCGCCGCCGGGAACGGGGCGGAGGTGCAGGTTTTGAAGCGGAAGCTCGACAGGTCGAAGCGATCGAAATCGGGCAGCGCCATGATCCGCTGATATTGCACCGGCACCAACATGGTGTGCGTCGCGCGGTGGCGTTCGGCGAGCGTCAGATAGCCGCGCGCGTCGAACTTCTTCATCAGCACCACCGCGCCGCCCCAGCCGAGCGTCGGCAGCACGCTGACCAAAGTGGTGTTGGAATATAGCGGCGTCGCGATCATCGTTACCGCGTCGGCGAATCCGGCGGCTTCATTGCGGTTGATATGTGCCCAGCGCATCGCGTGGCTCTGCACGATCCCTTTGGGGACGCCGGTGGTGCCCGAGGAATAGATGATGTTGAAGCCGTCCTCAGGGGTAATCGTGACCGGTGTCGGCCGCGCACCAACGGGGGCGAGCCACGATCCCAGCGATTTCAGATGGACGAGCTTGCCGGGAATATGGTGCCCGGTCAGCGCGCTTGCCGCCTCGGCATCGACGAAGGTGATGGGGGCCGCGCAATCGGCGATCATCGCGACGATGCTGTCGGGCGTGCCCGAGGGGGCGAGCGGGGTCGCCACGCAGCCGGCGCGCAGCGCGCCGAGAAAGATCGCGACATAGTCGATACTCGCGGCGGCGACGATCGCGACCGCGTCACCCTGCCGCACGCCATCGCGCTGAAGCGCGGCGGCGATACGGTCGACCAGCGCATCGAGGCTGGCATAATCCAGCTCGCCGTCCGCCTCGGCCAGGGCGACCTTTTCACCTTGCTCGGCGGCATGCGCGCGGATCAGGTCGGGGAGGGTAGCGAAGTCACTCGCGAGCAGTTCGGCAGCGGTCATTAGAAGCGGTCTCGGCAAGTCTCAATGTTCGATTCGCTAGAGGATGAAAGGGTGAAAGGCCATACGCGATCTTCGAACGATCGAAATCCTCCCCGGAACGGGGAGG
>NZ_JBAZTL010000004.1:55137-388873 GCF_041661885.1 Sphingomonas sp.
CCTCCCCGGAACGGGGAGGATCAACTATCCCAGCACCTTCGCGGTTTGCCCGAACAGGATTTTCTTCGCCTCTTCGGTCATCAGCTTATTCTCGCTGACGGCGGCACCCTTGGCATAGGCAGTGATGGTCGCCGGGCGGGCGGCGATGGCCTCGAACCAACGCTTTACGTTGGGGAAATCGTCGAGATTCTGGCCTTGGCGCTCATAGAGGACGATCCACGGATAGCACGCCATATCGGCGATCGAATAGGCATCGGTCAGGAAGTCGCGGTCGGCGAGGCGGCGATCGAGCACGCCGTATAAACGATTGGTTTCATTGACATAACGGTTGATTGCATAAGGAATTTTCTCGGGCGCATAGCCGCTGAAATGGTGGTTCTGCCCGAGCATCGGGCCAAGGCCGCCCATCTGCCACATCAGCCATTGGATCGTCTCGGTCCGGCTGCGCAGATCGGTGCCGATGAAGGCGCCATATTTGTCGGCAAGGTACAGCAGAATCGCGCCGGATTCGAAAATCGCGATCGGTTCGCCGCCATCGACGGGATCGTGATCGACGATCGCGGGCATCCGATTGTTGGGCGCGATTTTCAGGAAATCGGGCTGGAATTGTTCGCCAGTGCCGATGTTGACCGGCACGATGCGATACTCGACCCCGGCTTCTTCCAGGAACAGCGTGATTTTGTGGCCGTTCGGGGTGGGCCAGTAATGCAGGTCGATCATGGGCAATGCTCCTATTGGGTCGATGCGCGGGAGATGGGAGTGGGCCGGTTAGTCCACAAGCGCATCGCCGGGCGCGCCGACGACGGGCACGCAATCAGGCTTTTCTTGCACCGGGAACTGTGGCATCGCACGCCCATACCCAATCTTCAGATTCGTCCATCAAGGATAGGTTTTATGGCTACTGCGCCCGAACTCGACGCTCCAGCGACCACTTCAGAGGGGTTTCGGGCGGAGGCGCGTGCGTGGCTGGCGGCTAATTTTCCGCCCGCGCTCAAGGGCAAGGACAATGCCTTGTCCGCGCTGGAGGGGCCAACGGAACTGTCCGCCGACGAAATCGCGTGGAAAACCGCGATGGGGGAAAAGGGCTGGGGCGTTCCCGGCTGGCCGGCGGCCTATGGCGGCGGCGGGCTCGACAAGGCCGAGATTCGCATCCTGCAGGAAGAGATGGCGCGAATTGGCGCGTGGAACCCGATTGGCGGCATGGGCGTGATGATGTTCGGCCCGACCTTGCTCGAATATGGCAGTGAGGCGCAGAAGCACGAACATATCCCTGCGATCGCCAAGGGCGATGTGCGCTGGTGCCAGGGCTATTCCGAGCCTAATGCCGGGTCGGACCTCGCCAATGTGCAGACCTTCGCCGAGGATGCGGGCGACCATTATATCGTCAACGGGCAGAAGACCTGGACGTCGGGCGGGCAGTGGGCCGACAAGTGCTTCGCGCTGGTGCGCACCGACAAATCGCAAAAGCACGGCGGCATCAGCTTCCTGCTGCTCGACATGACTTCGCCCGGCGTTGAGGTGAGGCCGATCCGCATGATTTCGGGCCAATCGCCGTTTTGCGAAACCTTCTTCACCAATGTGAAGGTGCCCAAGGAAAATCTGGTCGGGCGCGAGGGGCAGGGCTGGGAAATCGGCACGCGCCTGCTCCAGCATGAGCGCAACAGCCTGTCGGGCGGCGGCGGGGCTTCGCGGTTGTTCGCGGGCAAGGCGATGGGCGCGCTCGCCAAGGAATATCGCGGTGCGGACGAGCAGGGCCGCGTGCCCGACAGCGATTTGCGGATGCGCATCGTGCGGCATGAAATGGACAGCCGCGCCTTTGCGCTGACGCTGCGCCGTGCCGCGCTGGAAGCCAAGTCGAACCAGGGGCCGTCGGCGGCGACCTCGATCATGAAGAATGTCGGCGCGCGCATCACGCAGGAACGCGCCGAACTGTCGATCGAGATCATGGGCATGGCCGGGCTCGGCTGGGAAGGCGAGGGGTTCAGCGAAGAGGAACTGACCCAGACGCGCACCTGGCTGTGGGGCAAAGCAGTGTCGATCTATGGCGGCTCGACCGAGATCCAGAACAACGTGATTTCGAAGCGCATCCTCGGGATGCTCGATCACCAGTAATTTCAGATAGGCTGCCGCAACTGCGGCGGGCCGGAGAGGGGCGGGGTGAAGGATGGCAGAAGCCATTCTCCCCCGTTTCCCACACAACTTTCCCACAAAAACAGGGCGGGGATTGCGACATGGCCGTACTCAACGAAGAACAGACGATGCTGCGCGACATGGTGCGCGAGTGGTCCGACAAGGAATCGCCCGTCACCGCCTTTCGCAAAATGCGCGCCGCGGCGCCGGTTGAGGGCTATGATCCGGCGGCGTGGCAAGCGCTGTCCGAAATGGGGGTGGCGGGCATTGTCATTCCCGAGGCGTTTGGTGGCACCGCTTTTGGCTATCTTTCACTTGGGCTCGTGCTCGAGCAGCTCGGGCGCAATCTGGCGGCATCGCCGCTCGCAGCGACCTCGGCGGCGGCGAGCGCGATCGTCCTTGGTGGCTCGGATGCGGTGAAGGCCGAGTGGTTGCCGCGCATCGCCAGCGGTGCAGTGGTCGCCACGCTCGCGGTGGACGAGGGGCCGGTGCATGATCCGGCCAGAATCGCGACCAGGGTCGTGAACGGAAGGCTGAGCGGGACCAAAGCGTTCGTCGCCGAAGGCGATAGCGCGGGCGTGTTTGTCGTCGCCGCAGAGGACGGTTTGTATCTGGTTGCCGGCGATGCCGGGCTAACGCGCTCCCCACGCCACATGACCGATTCGCGCAGCCATGCGCAGGTCACCTTTGTGGATGCCCCGGCGGAACGGCTCGGCGATACCGCGCTCACCGCGCATGTGATCGATCGCGCGACGGCGGCGGTATGCGCGGAAATGCTGGGCATGGCGGAGCAAGCCTTCAACACCACCAACGATTATTTGAAGACGCGTGTGCAATTCGGGCAAATGCTCTCGACCTTCCAGGCGCTGCAGCATCGTATGGCCAAGATGTTCACCGAGCTTGAGCTGATGCGCTCGGCGGTTGAAGGCGCGCTTGAGGCGATCGACGCCGGGCGATCGGATGTCGACCAGGCGGTCAGCCTTGCCAAGGCGATTGCCGGCGACACGCTCCACCTTGTCAGCCGCGAGATGATCCAACTGCATGGCGGCATCGGCATGACCGATGAGCATGATGCGGGCTTCTACATCAAACGGGCACGTATTTTGGAGACGATGTGGGGCAATGCCGCTTTCCACCGGGAACGCTTCGCGCGGTTGAACGGATACTGACCTGCATGGGAGTGTCTTCGTTATCGTATCCCGACCGGGCGCGTTTCGAAGGTCCGTTCTGGCCGTTTCGGTCGTGTCATTTTTGTCGCAACTCCGTAAAACTCCTATACCGGGGCGGCCATTTACAACGTTTCCATGCTTGACGCGGCTCCGTTCCCGACTAAATTCGATGACAGGGTACGGAGCCGATTAGCGTTCCGGCCCTTCGGGGAGAGTGATATGACGAACGCCTTGTTGTCTGCATGTGCCATGTCCGCGCTTGCGCTTGGGATTGCCATGCCAGCATCGGCGCAGACCGCGCCGGCAACCGGGGTGCCGTCGTCGTCGCCGGAAGCCGTGCAGGCTCCGGCGGCGGCCGACGCTGCGGAAGAACCCACCCGTGACATCATCGTGACGGCGACGCGCCGTAATTCGCTGCTTTCGGACGTGCCCTTGGCGGTTTCCGCGGTGTCGTCGGCTTCACTTGCCAATTCGGGCGCGAACGACATCCGGCAGCTCAACCAGCTCGCGCCGTCCTTGTTGGTGTCGTCGACCGGATCGGAAGCGAACGGTTCGGCGCGCATTCGCGGCATCGGCACAGTGGGGGACAATCCCGGTCTGGAAAGCTCGGTCGCGACCTTCATCGACGGCGTTTATCGCAGCCGCACCGGGGCCGGCCTCAACGATTTGGGCGAAATCGACCGGATCGAAGTGCTGCGCGGCCCACAGGGGACGCTGTTCGGGCGCAATGCCAGCGCCGGTTTGCTCAACATCATCACCAAGCAGCCGAGCTTCACCTTCGGGGCCAATGGCGAGCTGACCTATGGCAATTACAACGCGTTCCGCGCTTCGGGCAGCATTACCGGCCCGATTACCGAGACGATTGCGGCGCGCCTCGATGGCGTCTATTCACGGCGTGACGGCTTTTACAACGACGCGGTGACCGGCGAACGCCTCAACAATCGCGATCGCTATTTCGTGCGCGGGCAGTTGCTGTATCAACCCACTGCCGACCTGTCGGTGCGCCTGATCGGGGATTACACCCACCGCGTCGAATCGTGTTGCGCGGCTGTCTATGTTTCGACCGCCGAAACCTTTGATCCGACGCCGGGCGCCGCCGGGACCAATCCCGAGCATGATTATGCCTCGCGCACCAATCGCATCACCGATGTGCTGACCAGCCTTGGCGGCGTGTTCCCGGGCGGCGTCTATCCCGCCAACGCGACGCCGTATAATCGCCTTACCTCCGATACGCCGGGGCGCAGCTTCCGCGGAAAAACGACCGACGGCGGTATTTCGGGCGAAATCAACTGGAAGATCGGCGATGTCGCGTTGACCTCGATCACCGCCTATCGCGAATATAAAGCGGAGGGCCCAGGCGACGTCGATTACAGCAATGTCGATTTGTTGTATCGCGCGGCAGACGGCAATGCGTTCCGTCAGTTCAAGACGTTTTCGCAAGAGCTTCGCCTGCAGGGATCGTTGTTCAAGGACCGGCTCGACTGGCTTGTCGGCGGGTATTTTTCCAATGAAGACCTGACGGTTCGCGACAATCTCAAATTCGGTGCGCAATATGGCGCGTTCGCGGCGTGCCGGTTGGTCGCGACGATCAATTCCGCTGCTGCGCTTCGTAATCCCGCTGCGGCTGGCTGTCTCAGCCCGGCAGGCATTGCGACGTTGAACGGGGCGTTCGGAGGGGCCGCGCCGATTTTCATCGCAGGGCTCAACCGGTTGAGCACGGTCAACAGTGTCGGTGACAACAACGCCAATTACTATCAGCGCAGCCGCAACTTCGCCTTTTTCACGCACAATATCGTGCATATCACCCCGACGCTCGATCTGACGTTGGGCCTGCGGTACACGCATGAAGAAAAGACGTTCCGGGCGGATTTCAACAACACCAACACCGCCTGCCCGACGCAGCAGGCCTTTTTCGCGCCGTATCTGACCGGGGGTGCGACGCCTTTGCCGGCCTCGCTGCAAGCGCTTGCTGCGGGCGTCGTCAACCTGACCTGTCAGGGCAATTCCAGCTCGGCGCTGAATACGCTGAAGCTCAGCGACAAGCGCAAGGAAGGCGAGTTCACCGGAACGGCCGTGCTGTCGTGGAAGCCGACCACGGGCGTGCTGACCTATGCCAGCTATTCGCGCGGGTATAAGGCGGGTGGCTTCAACCTCGATCGTTCGGCCCTGGGCCAGCCGATCTTCTCGCCGACCGACCCGCGCCAGTTCGGCGGGCGTGGGGCGGGCTTCAGCACCGCGAACCTCCAGTTCGATGCCGAGAAGGTCAACGCCTATGAAGTCGGCGTCAAATATACCAGCCACCGCTTCAACCTGAACGTCGCGGCGTTCCAGCAGGATTTCAAGGACTTCCAGCTCAACACCTTCAACGGCTCGGTGTTCCTGGTGCAGAATATCGACTCCTGCTCGACCGATCTGGCAGGCGCGGATCGCGATGCGTCCGGATCGACGGGGGTGTGCGCGCCGGGTAATGTGCAATCCGGGGTACGGGCGCGCGGTGTCGAGGTTGAGGCCGCGGTCTATCCGACGCGCAATGTCGCCTTCACCGCCGGCTATACGCTGGCCGACACGAAGTTCCGCAACAATCTGGTTGGCCGCAACACCGGCGCCGCGCTCGATCCGGCATTGTTCCTGCTGCCGGGGCAAGCGCTGTCCAACGCACCACGCAATGTCGTGACGAGCAGCATCGCCTGGACGCCGCGCTTGGGCAATTCGGGCCTGTCGGGCCTGATCTATGTCGATCAGCGCACCACCAGCGATTATAACACGGGCTCCGACTTGTTCCCTGAAAAGAAGCAGGATGCCTTCACCACCGTCAACGCCCGTGTCGGCATTCGCGGGCCCAAGGAGCAGTGGGCGATCGAGGTGTGGGCGCAGAACCTGACCAACACGCAATATGAGCAAGTCGCGTTCAACACGCCGTTCCAGGGATCGGGCAGCGTTGCCAACGTTCAGGCGTTTGGCGGCACCGCAAACCAGACGATTTCGGCGTTCCTTGCCGAGCCACGCACCTATGGCGTGACGCTTCGCGGCAAGTTCTGAACGACAGCGGTCGGGGGGGCAAGGGTCCGTCATCCTCCGGGGTGGCGGGCCCTTTGCCGTTTGGGCGCGGGTGGCGTATCGCTTGAGCGATGCCCAAACCGATAAAGCGCACGCCCGGCCTGCCGACCCGCGAGCAGATCCTTAATTTCATCTCGGCCTCGCCAACCCCGGCGGGCAAGCGCGAGATCGCGCGCGCCTTCGGGCTGACCGCGCAGGACAAAATCCTGCTGAAGGCGCTGTTGAAGGACATGGCCGATGAGGGGTTGATCGACAGTGCCCCCGGCCGCGCCTTCCACAAGCTTGGCGGGCTGCCCAAGGTGACCGTGCTGCGCATCGCCGATGTCGACGATAGCGGCACCGCCTGGGCCGTGCCCGAACGCTGGGAAGCGGAGACGCCCGCGCCCAAGCTGCGCGTGCGCGTGCGCGAGCGCAAGCAGGGCGCACTGGGCGTAGGCGACCGCATCCTCGCGCGCACCGAGGAAGCGGGCAAGGGCTGGATCGCGCACCCGATGAAGACGCTGCCCAAGGGCGAGGAACTGGTGCTCGGCGTGCTGCGGCAGGAGGGTTCCACCTTGTGGCTGCAGGGCGTGGAGAAGAAGGAACGCCGCGAATTCCAGGTGTCCGATGCGGGTGACGCGCAGGTTGGCGATCTGGTGCTGGCTGAAAAAGCCGGGCGCCCGCCGCGCATCACCGTGCGCGTGACGCAAGTACTGGGCGACCCGTTCGCGCCGCGCAGCTTCTCGTTGATCGCGATCCACAAGCTCGGCATTCCCGACGTGTTCTCGGCGGAAACGCTGGACGAGGCGGTACGCGTGGCGGCGCAGCCGCTAGGCCCCATCAATCCTCCCCGGCACGGGGAGGGGGACCCTGAGCCTATAGCGAAGGGTGGAGGGGGCGTGCCGCAAGCGGAGCGCTCGTTGACGCCCCCCTCCCCGTTCCGGGGAGGATCGAGAGAAGACCTCCGCCACCTGCCGATCATCGCGATCGATCCGGCCGATGCGCGCGACCATGACGATGCGGTGTGGGCCGCGCCCGATGATGACCCGGCCAATGACGGCGGGTGGAAGGCGATCGTCGCGATTGCCGATGTGTCCTTCTACGTCCGCCCGGGATCGAGCCTCGACCGCGAGGCGCGGCGGCGCGGCAACAGCGTCTATTTCCCCGACCGCGTGGTGCCGATGCTGCCCGAAAGCCTGTCGGCGGAGATGTGCTCGCTGAAGGAGGGCGTCGATCGCGCGGCGCTTGTCTGCCATTTGCAGGTGAGCAAAGGCGGCGCGTTGAAATCGTGGCGCTTCACCCGCGCGGTGGTGCGGATCGCGGCGAACCTCGCTTATGAGGATGCGCAGGCGATGGTGGATGCGGCAATGCTCCCCTCGCGCTCGCGGGAGGGGCTGGGGGAGGGCTCAGCTTCACCCACCGCCGATGCTGGACTTTCCCCTCCCCCAACCCCTCCCGCAGGCGGGAGGGGAGATCTGCTGCAAGCCCTCCTCCCGCTGTGGGGCTGCTGGAAGGCGCTGTCCAAGGCCCGCGCGGCGCGCGCGCCGCTCGATCTCGATCTGCCCGAACGCCGCGTCGTGCTCGACGAGAAGGGCCGCATCCTGTCGGTTGCGCCGCGCGAGCGGCTCGATGCGCATAAGTTGATCGAGGATTATATGATCGCCGCCAATGTCGCCGCGGCCAAGGCGCTGGAGGCGAAGAAGGCGCCGGTCATGTACCGCGTCCACGAACAGCCGAGCCGCGAGAAACTGGTCGCGCTGAAGGACTATCTCAAGACCTATGGCATCGAGTTCGCGCTCGGCCAGGTGGTGCGGCCCAAGACCTTCAACCAGATCCTCGACAAAGTGATCGACAGCGACGCGCGCCCGCAGATCATGGAGCAAGTGCTGCGCACGCAGACCCAGGCTTATTATGCGCCTGCCAATATGGGGCATTTCGGGCTGGCGCTGGGCAGTTATGGCCACTTCACCTCGCCGATCCGGCGCTATGCCGATCTGATCGCGCATCGTTCGCTGGTCGCCGCTTATGATCTCGGCCCCGGTGGGCTGACCGAAGGCGAAGCCGCGACGATGGAGCGGATCGGCGAGAGCATCTCGATGCTCGAACGCCGCGCGATGGAGGCCGAGCGGGACACGATCGACCGCTATGTCGCGGCGTTCTTAAGCGAAAAGGTCGGCGAAGTGCTGGAGACGCGCATCACTGGGGTGACCAATTTCGGCTTCTTCGCGACGGTCGAGGGGATTGGCGGCGACGGGTTGATGCCGGTGCGCGATCTGGGCGCCAGTTTGGGCGGCGAGTATTTCCGCTTCGACGAGGCCAGCCGCACGCTGGTCGGCGAACATAGCGGCACGGTCTTCGCCAGCGGCCAGAAGCTGCCGCTGCGATTGGCCGAGGCCAACCCGGTGTCGGGCGCTTTGCGCTTCGAGATGGTCGAGGGGCCGGTTGGCGGCGCAGAGCGCGAAACACGCGGCAAGGGGCCAGCGCGTGTGATCAAGCGGCGCGGGCGGCCGGCGAACATCCGGCATCAGGGGAAGAAGCGGTAGGGTGTTGAGGGTTTTTGGAGTTTCTGTGGGCTTGCGCGGGGAGGACGCGGCGGGCTTTAAGAGCGGTGGCGGTATCGCTGAGCGGGCTTTGTAAGACAGGGTTGGCATGGATTTCGGGTCTTCGCTTGCCTCCTACAGACCATTTTTACGCACTTTGGTTCGGTATAGCGGACTAGGCTATTAGCGCCGGTCGTTTCGCCAAGCAGCGATTACGCCGGCGAGGGCAGTTAGGACTGTGGCTAGTGCGCCGAGAAGCGAGGTAACTTCCGATATCGTCATTGTGTCCTCCTTTCTAAGGAGGCTTATGAAATAGAACTCGCATCTTCGGCAGGGTGCATTATCCCGCACTTTTTTGGTTTCACTAGCTCGATCATTTGCTCCGTCGAGGGGAGGCCGTAGTCCGAGAAGCGGCTCACCTCACGCCAAGCAATCGCTAGGTCGAGAGCTTTCCAGACCCAAGCGTCACAATTCCATAGCAGGATGAGTAACCAGTGCTGTTCGCCCCAGCCGTGCAACTTGTCCTGATCGTCAGCGAGGATCATGTTGAGACCGTGTGCGAGGTGCAGGACAGGCCGTGATTCGATGAAGCCGCGTCGGATTAAGTCTTTTGCCTTGCGCGATGGGTCGGCTGAAGCCCCAGTGGTGTTTAGGCCAAGCCTTTTCGACCAGGCAGGCAGGTCGCGCTGTACGATTTTCCGCGGGGATGGGGTCTCGTCGGCGATGATTTGACTTCGGATCGGGTTGGGTCTGTCGTCACCGAGTGGGCGCACGAACGCCTCGATGTCGCGGCCGTCGCGAACCAACTCCTGGGCGCGGAGAATACCGTTCAGCATCCCGTTGACCAATTGGTTGCCGATGATTGTGTAAGCCGCCGAGCGTCGTTCAAGTCGCGCAATACCGCGATTGAGCGCGCCTTCAAAATCACGCTTGCGCGGACTTTCGAACGTTTGATCTCGGAATTTTTCGCGTAACGCGGCAAGCCCGCGTGCTTTGCGGATATCCCAAACAGCATACTGCCACAGGGCCGCGATAAACGGAACTCCCAGTCCGCCCGGCTGGCCCGCGCCTAGTTCCGGATAGGCCATCACGGAAAGGTATATCCGTGCGGCGTCGAACGGATCCTCCGGGAACTCTACCAGCGGCTCAAATTCGATCGAGGACGTCATGTTGAATCCTTTTCGGCGCGCGCGTGGAAAAGGAGAGAATATGAGTGTTCCCGCCCCAAATCTTACCGTCGCCATCACCCGCAGCGGAAGGTCAGCCCCGCTTTCGCCTGTAGCCGCTCCGCCAACGCCTTCCCCATCAGCGCGCCGGGCGTCCAGATGCCGCCGTCTCCCGCCACATCCTCGACCAGGCAGCGCGCGGTTTCGGCGATCATCTTGCTGGTCGAGCCATAGCCCGGGTCCTTGTCGCCGGTGACGACGCAATCGATGCGTTCGCCGTTCGTGCCCTCGCCGAGGAACAGCAGGTCGTAGAAACCGGCGTCGCGCTCTTCCTTGGACGGGCCTTCGCCGGGCTTGGGGCCCTTGTCACTCGCAAGCGGGTTGATCCGCGCGATCGCTTCGGCGGCGGCCTTGCCCATCTCGCCAAGGCCGGGCGCGACCATCATCTCGTCATAGACGAAGTCGGCGCCGAAGCGTTCGCCCAGCAGGAAGTTGGTGCGGTGGACGTTCTTGGTGTTGATCGGCGCCATGATGAAGGGCGCGACCCATGCCTCGATCGTGCGGTCATATTCGGGGATCAGGCCGGTCGGCTGATGCGGACCGGTAAAGCCCGGCGTGAGCGCGAACGGGTTGGTGAGCAGGCCGAGGATCGAGGGGGTCTTGGCGGCGGCGGCGAGCGTTGCCTTCAGGCTGGCGGCGGTGCCACCCGAAAAGCCGCCCTGCATTTTCCGCACACGGCCCTTCACGCGTGGCACGGGCGCGCCGAATTTGGCGCGGGCGGCCTCCTGCAGCGTCAGCACGCCGAGGTCGAACGGGATCGAATCGAACCCGCAGGAAAAGACGATGCGCGCGCCGCTGCGTTGCGCGGTGGCGTGGTGCGCGTCGATCATGTGGCGCATCCAGGCGGGTTCGCCGCACAGATCGACATAGGCGGTGCCGGTTTCGGCACAGGCGGCGACGAGATCGCTGCCATAAAGCTGATACGGGCCGACCGTGGTGAGCATCACCTTGGTGCGTTCGCACAAGGCGCGCAGGCTGGCAGGGTTTTCGGAATCGGCGGTGAGCAGCGCCGTGTCGGCGGGCGCGCCGATCAGATCGCGCACTTCGGCCAGCTTGGCGGCGGAGCGCCCGGCCATCGCCCAGCGCGGTGCACCGCTTTGAACGAGATATTCGGCGACCAGACGGCCAGTAAAGCCGGTGGCCCCGAAAACGATGATGTCGAAATCGCGCATGTCTCTCCCTTCCCGCTTGGCGGACGTGGTCGGGCAGGGGCCGATCGCGCCGTGCGGTTTGGCTGGATCATGCCCTCCCCCAGCCCCTCCCGCAAGCGGAAGGGGGCTTCTTGTCTTCTCTCCGCGGCTCCGCGGCTCCGCGCGAACAAGAGAAGGGTGGTTCACGCGGAGGCGCGGAGACGCGGAGAAGGACGCGTGTGGGGTGGGGGCAGTGCATTCCGCTTACGGAGTTGGGCCGCTTCGCGGGAGGTTATGCCGCTTCGCTGAATTGCAGGCTGGCGAGGCGGGCGTAGAGGCCGTTTTGTTCGACCAGCGTGCCGTGCGAGCCCTGTTCGACGATGCGCCCGTCGCTCATCACGACGATGCGTTCCGCCGCGCGTACAGTGGCGAGGCGGTGCGCGATGACGAGCGTGGTGCGCTCCGCCATCAGCCGTTCGAGCGCTTGCTGGACCAGGCGTTCGCTCTCGGCGTCGAGTGCGCTGGTGGCTTCGTCGAGCAACAGGACCGGGGCGTTGCGCAGCAGCGCGCGCGCAATCGCGACGCGCTGGCGTTGCCCGCCTGACAGGCGCGCGCCGCTTTCACCGAGGAAGGTGTCGAGCCCTTCGGGCAATTTTCGCAGGAATTCGGCGGCATTGGCGGCCTCGGCAGCGGCCCACAATTCGTCGTCATGCGCGTCCCAGCGGCCATAGCGCAAATTGTCGCGCGCCGAGGCCCCGAAGATTACCGTTTCCTGCGGCACCATCGCGATGCGTGCGCGCACTTCGGCGGGGTCGGCGGTGCGCAAGTCGACGCCGTCGATCTTCACTGCGCCCGTCGCGGGGTCATAAAAACGCTGGATCAACTGGAACAGCGTGGTCTTGCCCGCGCCTGAGGGGCCGACGATCGCCACCGTCTCGCCCGGCGCGACCGACAGCGAGAAATCGTGCAGCGCGGCCACATCGGGCCGGGTGGGGTAGCGGAACTCGACATGGTCGAATTCGATCGTCCCGCGCGGCGGCTGCGGCAGCGTGATTGGCTTGGCAGGGGCGGCGATTTCGGGCTTTTCACCGAGCAATTCGGCCAACCGTTCGGCTGCGCCCGACGCGCGCAGCAAATCGCCATAGACTTCACTCAGCGACCCGAACGCACCGCTGACCAGCACCGATGTCGCCAGAAATGCGGTGAGCGACCCCGCCGACAGCCGCCCCGCCGCGACATCGGCGACGGTGCTCCACAACAACAGCGTGATCGCGCCGAAGATCAGCGTGATGAACAAGGCGGTGAGCAGCGCGCGCAGGAAGATGCGGCGTTTGGCGGCGGTGAAGCTGCGCGTCACGGCATCGGCGAAGCGCGCCGCCTCGCGCCGTTCCTGCCCGAACGCCTGCACGATCTTCATTGCCGAGAACACCTCGACCGCCATCGCGCCGATATCGGCGATGCGGTCCTGGCTGGTGCGCGAATGCGTGCGCAGGCGACGACCGAGCAGGATGATCGGCACCAGCGTCAGCGGAATGCCGATCAGGATCATGCCGGCGAGCTTCGGCGCCAGCACGAACAGCGAGACGACCCCGCCAATGCCGGTGATGACATTGCGCAGCGCGACCGACACGGTGGTGCCGACCGCCATTTCGATCTGGCCGGTATCGGCGGTGAGGCGCGAGGCGATTTCGGACGGGCGATTCTCCTCGAACCAGCGCGGCGTCAGGTTGAGCAGATTGTTCTGCACCGCGATGCGCACGTCGGCGACGGTGCGTTCGCCCAGCCACGATACGAAATAGAAGCGAATCGCAGTGGCGATCCCCAGCACCAGCACCACCGCGAACAGCAGATAGAAAGTGCGGTCGACATGCGCCATGTCGCTGCCATGCGAAAAGCCGCGATCGATGACTGATTTGAAGGTCCACGGAATATAGATCGTCGTGGCCGAGGTGACGAGCAACGCACCAAGCGCGATCGCCAATTGCGCCGGATAATGGCGGGCATAGCGCCACACCATCGCCAGGCTGCTGAGCTTGCGTTGCGCGGGTTCGCTGGGGGAAGCGGTTTGGGGGTCTGCCATGCGCCAAGCGCCTAGCAGGGACCGCGCCCGCCCTCAACGTGGATACTGACCGCCTCCGAAACGCCCGATGGAACGTATGGATTGCCGATTGCGGCATCGCGGCATAAGTTTGATGCTATGATGAGATTTGCCTGCTAGAAGGTCCGGTATGTTGTACAACGCTTATGAAATGCAGAAATCGCTGTTGGCCGGGGCCAGCGCGATGGCTGACCTCAGCGCCGGGATGCTCAGCAATCCGGCGAACCCCTTCTCCTATTTTGGCGGGGGGCAGATTCTCAGCTCCGCGCTGGAGGTGTTCGCGCACGCCGCCGCGCCGCGCGGCAAGCCCGCCTTTGGCCTCGATTTCACCACGATCGACGGGAAGACGGTCGAGATCAACGAAGAGATCGTGCTGCGCAAAGCCTTTGGGCAATTGCTGCACTTCAAGCGCAAGGGCGTGGAGGGCGGCCCCAAGCTGTTGATCGTCGCGCCGATGTCGGGCCATTACGCAACCCTGTTGCGCGGCACGGTCGAGCGGATGCTGCCGGTGGCGGACGTGTATATCACCGATTGGCGCGACGCGAAGCTCGTGCCGCTGTCCGAGGGCAAGTTCGATCTCGACGATTATGTCGATTATCTGATCGAATTTCTGGAAACAATCGGCACCAATGCGGGGCAGGGCGGCACGCATATGCTCGCGGTGTGCCAGCCATCGGTGCCGTGCTACGCCGCCGCCTGCGTGATGAGCGCGGACAACAACCCGGCCCGCCCCAAGACGCTGACGATGATGGGTGGACCGGTGGACACGCGCGAAGCGCCGACCGCGGTCAACACGCTGGCGACCGAGCGGCCGCATAGCTGGTTCAGCCAGAATGTGATCGCGACGATCCCCGGCAACTTCCCCGGTGCGGGGCGGCGCGTCTATCCCGGCTTCCTGCAACTGGCGGGTTTCATGTCGATGAACCTCGGCAACCATCTGATGTCGCATTACGAGATGTTCAAACATCTGGTGCAGGGCGAGGATCTGGAAGCCGAGGCGACCAAGGATTTCTACGAGGAATATCGCTCGGTTTGCGACATGACCGCCGAATTCTACCTGCAGACGATCGACGTGGTGTTCCAGGACCATTCGCTGCCCAAGGGCACGATGATGCACCGCGGCCGCGTGGTCGACCCCGCCGCGATCACCGACATCGCGATTCTGGCGATCGAGGGCGAGCGCGACGATATTTCAGGGTTGGGCCAGACCAAGGCCGCGCTGACCATCTCGACCAGCCTCCCCGAGGACAAGAAGCGCTATTACATGGCCGAGGGCGCCGGGCATTACGGCATCTTCAACGGCTCGAAATGGCGGACGAAGGTGGCCCCGGTTGTTGAGGAGTGGATGAAGGCGCACGGGTGAGGGGGCGGTAAGATCCGCCAGGCGCGCTGCAAATGTGGCGTCGGGCGAATGTTCTACTCAGCGGCGGTTGCTAATAACCCAAACTGACCACGCAGATCCAGCGTTTCGCCGTTTGCAATGGCGGCATGGATAGAGCGTAGCTCATCGTCGCCAGCGCCGGGATCGAGAAACCGAAATGCGGAAGCGGCAAGATAGTCGCGGCTCAGTTCAAACGCTTGCCAGCGGCGACCAAGCGATTCAGCCACTTGGCCCGCTGTGTTTGAACCAGCAAAAATGTCGACGACTAGGTCACCCGGTTCAGTCAGCATCTTGATGAAAAATTCAGGCAGCTTTGGCGGAAAACGCGCCGGATGTCCCTTGCCACCAACGGTCTTGCAACCGCGAAGGTATCCGCCGTTGCTGTCGGTGTTCGGTATCTGCAAGAGGTTTGATGGGATAGCACCGCCATTGTCCTTTCCGAAACCCATGCCAATGTCGTGGCCGCTGGGGCGGTCCTTCGCTTTGTAGAAGGCGTCGGGGTCCGCGAGCAGTTTTTTCATGCGGTCGCTGTAGGGAGCCAGCACCTTGGTAACGTCAGCCTTGGGCCACTCTGTCTTGCTGAACCACCAGACGGTGTTCACAGCATCCTTGACCCTGATTTTGCGCTTGTTCACCCATTCGATCGGGCTGGGCAGCTTCGCCGGATTATACCAGTAGAAGTCTTCGGCTAGGAAGAAGCCTAAATCGTCGCAGAAGCGGATTGGGATGCGGAAATTGTAGAGGCTGCGCGTAGGTGTCCCCTTCTGATAGGCCCCGCCAAGGTCCAGAACGAAACTGCCATCAGCCGTTAGCTTGCGATGCACCAGAGCCGCGAACTGCGCCAGCCAGTCGATGTAGTCGTGCTGATCCTCGTTCCCGTATTCCTTCTTCCTGAGCAGGGCAAAGGGCGGGCTGGTCATCACCAGATTGACGCTGTTGTCGTCTAGTCTCGCAAGCAAATCGAGTGAATCACCACACCATGCTTCGCCGTGAACAGTCCGATATGCGAGAGATGGTGACACAGGCGATCCTTTAATATGCTACGTATATGCTGTAGACGTAATTGCATCATTCCCTGTCCATCACAAGCATGGAAACTGATGATTCGCACCTCCGCGCTACCCTTGCTGATAATTTACGGAGGTTGCGGAAGGAGCAAGGCCTAAGCCAAGAGGCCTTGGCAGATAAAGCGACCTTGCACCGCACGTTCGTCGGTGCCGTTGAACGCGGCGAGCGCAACATATCACTGGACAACATCGGGAAGCTGGCCGCCGCTCTTGCAGTGCCGCCGTCGTGCTTGCTGACAGGGCAAGCAGAATGAAGGCGCATCCTGATAAGGCTCGCATGGACAGGCTGATGCCCGCGATCCGCGAATATCAGGCGCTGGCTAACCAGCACGGTATCAACGACATATTCCAGGACAATGGCGGCAAGCTGTTGCAGGTCATTCTTACTTTAGGGCTGACAGTGCTGCCGGGCCGGGAGGGCAATGACGCCGTTGATGAGCTTGGTCTGGAGTATGAGCTAAAGTCGGTGAACCTCGATCTGACCAAGACCTTTTCGACGCACCATCACCTCAACCCCGTCATCCTTGCAAAATATCGGCAGGTAGATTGGGTCTTTGCTATGTATCGCGGCATTGAACTGGTCTGCGTCCACTTGATGAAGCCGTGGCAGCTTGAGCCTTGGTTTGCGAAGCAAGAAGCCAAATGGCATGCAGATGGAGGCAAGGACATCAACAATCCCAAGATTCCGGTCGGATATGTGCTTGAGCACGGTGTGTTGTTAGCCGGTGCCCATCCGGGGCTGACATTTCGACCGAGCGGCATGATTCCAGTTAGCCCACAGATCGACCCTTTTAAACCCGACGACGAGGCAGAGTAACAAATATCCAGTTTTGTATGTTGGTCGCTCGGCATTCGATGATCGAAATGCGGCGCATCCCGCCCCGCCCCGCAAAAAAGCGGCGCCGGTTGCCCGACGCCGCCTCTCCCAACCCCGCCGAAGCGCTAAGCAATCACAGCACCTCGAACAACCCAGCCGCCCCCTGGCCGCCGCCGATGCACATCGTCACCACGACGTATTTCGCGCCACGGCGCTTGCCTTCGATCAGCGCGTGGCCGGTGCCGCGCGCGCCGGTCATGCCATAAGGGTGGCCGATCGAGATCGCGCCGCCGTTGACGTTGAGCAGGTCGTTGGGGATGCCGAGCTTGTCGCGGCAATACAGCACTTGCACCGCAAACGCTTCGTTCAGCTCCCACAGGCCGATATCGTCCATCTTCAGGTTGAAGCGTCCGAGCAGCTTGGGGATGGCGAAGACCGGGCCGATGCCCATTTCGTCGGGCTCGGTGCCCGCCACTGCCATGCCGACATAGCGGCCAAGCGGTTGCAGCCCGCGCTTTTCGGCGAGTTTTTCCTCCATGAGCACCGCCGCCGAGGAGCCATCCGAAAGCTGCGAGGCGTTGCCCGCCGTCACGTTCATGCCCGGGCCCATCACCGGCTGCAGTGCCTTCAGGCCTTCAAGCGTGGTTTCGGGGCGGTTGCCTTCGTCCTTGGTCAGCGTCACCTCCTTATAGGTGACCTCCTTGGTCTCCTTGTTGGTGATGGCCATGTTGGCGGTGACGGGGATGATTTCGGCGTCGAAATAACCGGCGGCCTGCGCGGCGGCGGTGCGCTGCTGCGACTGGAGCGCATATTCGTCGCAGAGGTCGCGGCTGATAGTGTAACGCTTGGCGACGGTCTCGGCGGTGCCGAGCATCGTCATATAGACATCCTTGTGCATCGCGATCAGCTCAGGGTCGGCGGCGACGCGCATTTGCGGGGTCTGGACGAGGCTGATGCTCTCCACGCCGCCGCCGATGGTGATGTCCATATTGTCGGTGATGATCTGCTTGGCGGCGGTGGCGATCGCCATCAGGCCGCTGGCGCACTGGCGATCGACCGACATGCCGGGGACGCTGACCGGGAGGCCTGCGCGCAGCAACGCGTTGCGCGCGATGTTGCCGCCCTGATGGCCCTGCTGGAGTGCTGCGCCGAAGACGAGGTCGTCGACCTGGCCGCCTTCGATGCCGGCGCGCTCCACGGCAGCGCGGATCGAATGCGCTGCGAGCGTCGGGGCGGGGGTGTTGTTGAAGGCGCCGCGGTAAGCGCGGCCAATCGGGGTGCGGGCGGTGGAAACGATGACGGCGGAACGCATGGGGTTTCTTCCTTCTTGCTCCCCTCCCGCTTGCGGGAGGGGCTGGGGGAGGGCGTGGGGAGAGCGTCGGAATTGCCCTCCCCTAACCCCTCCCGCAGGCGGGAGGGGAAAATGGGTTACATCACACGAAAATCTGGCTGATCCATTCGGCGATCATCGCGGGCTTGTCCTCGCCTTCGATCTCGACCGTGAATTCATTGGTCTGCTGCCACTGGCCGGGGCGCTTTTCGTCGAAGCTCAAGAGCTTGAACCGACCGCGCACGCGCTTGCCCGAGCGGACGGGCTGCAGGAAGCGGACCTTGTTGCCCCCGTAATTGACGCCCATCTTGACGCCTTCAATCTGCACGCCGTCGATGATCTTGGACGACAGCAGCGGCATCAGCGACAGCGTGAGGAAGCCGTGCGCGATGGTGCCGCCGAACGGCGTCATCGCCGCCATTGCCGGGTTGACGTGGATGAACTGGTGGTCGCCAGTCGCATCGGCGAACTTGTCGATCATTTCCTGGCTGACCTCGACCCAGTCGGACACCTGTTCGGTGCCGATCCGGCCTGCCATTTCCTGGACTGTAACGGTCGTCACGGCATTCCCCTGAAGCTGATTTCGTCGCATAGGCGCGACAAAGCAAATGGCATCCGCCGTGCCCGCGCGCAAGCCTCACACCGACCGGAAACCGGAATATGACCTTTGACGTAGCGTCCGCCGCCCGTAAATCCATGAGTGCGCTGCACCGCGCGAGCGAACCCGATGTTCTAAAGTCGCTTCTCGACCGTGCCGCGCTCACCCCCGAGTCGCGCGAACGGGTGATGGGCCATGCTTTGGGGCTGCTCGCGGACCTGCGCGCGGCGCAAGGCAAAGGTTGGGTCAACCAGTTCCTGCAGGAATATCGGCTCAATTCGTCGGAGGGCGTGGCGCTGCTGTCGCTGGCCGAGGCGTTTCTGCGCGTGCCCGATCCCGAGACGGCCGATCTGTTGATCGCCGACAAGCTGGGTGATGCCGACTGGCGCGCGCACACCGGCAAATCCAACTCGATGCTGGTCAATTCGGCGACCTGGGGGCTGGTCGTTGGCCGCGCGCTGGTGGGGGAGGGGCAGGCGCAAAGTGCGCTGCGTCGCCTGATCGCGCGCGCGGGCGAGCCGTTCGTGCGCCAGGCGGTGGGTGCTGCGATGCGGATGATGGGTGAGATTTTCGTGATGGGCCGCACCATCGACGAAGCGATGAAGCGGATGAAGAAGCCCGAGCATAAGGGCTTTACCGCCAGCTTCGACATGCTGGGCGAGGCGGCGCGGACGCATGACGATGCGCAGCGCTATTTCCGTGCCTATACCGATGCGGTGGATGCGGTCGGGCGGGACCCAGCGGCGGGGCATTCGGTCTCGGTCAAACTGTCGGCGCTGCACCCGCGCTATGAAGTCGCGCGCTGGGATGAGTGCGTGCCCGCGCTCACCGAAATGCTCGAGGCGCTGGCCGTGCAGGCGGCGGACAAGGGGATCGCGCTGACGGTCGACGCCGAGGAGAGCGAGCGGCTCGAAATGAGCCTCGACATCATCGGCACGGTCGCCGCGCTGCCGAGCCTGAAGGGCTGGGACGGTTTCGGCATGGCGGTGCAGGCTTACGGCAAGCGCGCGCGACCGGTGGTGGCGTGGGCGGGCGCGCTCGACCGCATCATGAACGTGCGGCTGGTGAAGGGCGCGTATTGGGATAGCGAGATCAAGCGCGCGCAAGTTGAGGGGCTGAGCGACTATCCGCTGTTCACGCGCAAGGCGGCGACCGACGTGTCCTATCTGGCGGTGGCGCGCGACATGCTCGACGCGCTCAACATCCGCCCCGCCTTTGCCAGCCACAATGCGCTGACGGTGGCGACGATCATGGAATGGGCCGGCAATGCCCGCGACTTTGAGTTCCAGCGGTTGCACGGCATGGGCGACGGGCTGTACGAACGGCTGGTGCGTGAGCAGGGCTATCACTGCCGCGTTTATGCGCCGGTCGGCGGGCATCGCGACCTGCTGGCCTATCTGGTGCGGCGTTTGCTGGAGAATGGCGCGAATTCGTCGTTCGTGCATCAACTTGCCGACGAGCGGCTGACCGAGGCGGAGATTTTGGCCGATCCGGTGGCGAAGATTGCGGCGGTCGGTGGCGCGCGGCACCCGAGCATTCCTTTGCCGGTCGACCTGTTCGGCGCGGGGCGGCGGAATTCGGCTGGGCTGGACCTCGCGGATCGGGCGGTTTTGCGCGAGACGGTAAAGTCTGTCTCGTTCTCCGGCGAAGGCCGGAGCCCAGGGTCTCAAGCGGTGTCTTCCGTAACCCTGGACCCCGGCCTTCGCCGGGGAACAGAAGAAGCGATTGGCAGAGCAATGGCCGCCTTCCCCGCCTGGTCCGCCACCCCGGTCGCCGAGCGCGCCGCGTGCCTCGATCGCCTCGCCGACCTGCTCGAAATCCACCGCGACGAGCTGATGGCGATCTGCGTCCAGGAAGCCTTCAAGACCATTCCCGACGCACTGGGCGAGGTGCGCGAAGCGGTCGATTTCTGCCGGTATTATGCGCGAGCCGCGCGCGATGGGTTGCAGCCGGTCGAGCTGCCCGGGCCAACCGGCGAGCGCAATGTGCTGCGCTATGCCGGGCGCGGGGTGTGGGCAACGATCGCGCCGTGGAACTTCCCGCTGGCGATCTTCCTCGGCCAGACCGTTGCCGCGCTGGTGACGGGCAATACTGTCGTCGCCAAGCCCGCGCCGCAGACGCCGCGCATCGCCGCGCGTGCGGTCGAGCTGGCGCACGAAGCGGGGGTGCCGAAGGACGCGCTGATCCTGCTGCCGGGTGGGCCGGAGGTCGGTGCCGCCCTCACCGCTGATCCGCGTATCGCCGGGGTCGCCTTTACCGGCTCCACCGCCACCGCGCGGAAAATCGCCCGCTCGCTGCTGGAGGATGACACGCGCCCGATCGTCCCGCTGATCGCCGAGACGGGCGGGATCAACGCGATGATCGTCGATTCGACCGCACTGCCTGAACAGGTTGTGGCGGACGTTGTCACCTCGGCCTTCCGCTCGGCCGGGCAGCGTTGCTCGGCGCTCAGGCTGCTGCTGCTGCAGGAGGAAATCGCCGAGACGACGATCACCATGCTGAAAGGCGCGATGGACACGCTGCGGCTGGGTGATCCGGGCGATCCGGCGACCGATGTCGGCCCGGTGATCGACCAGGCCGCCTATGACAAACTCATGGCGTATCGCGCGGGCGCGAATGTGCTGAAGACGCTGGACGCCCCCGCCGAGGGGCTGTTCGTGCCGCCGACGCTGATCCGGCTGTCGCGGATCGAGGACCTTAACGCCGAGTGGTTTGGCCCGATCCTGCATGTCGTCACCTGGCCGTCGGGCAAGCTTGCCGAGACGATCCGCGCGGTCAATGCCAAGGGCTATGGCCTGACGATGGGGCTGCACAGCCGTATCGCCCGCGCCGCCGAGGAGACCGAGGCGTTGTCGCAAGTCGGCAATCTCTACGTCAACCGCTCGATGATCGGTGCCGTGGTCGGGTCGCAGCCCTTCGGCGGTGAGGGGCTGTCGGGCACTGGCCCCAAGGCAGGCGGACCCAATTATCTCCACCGCTTCGTGGTCGAGCGCGCGGTGTCGGTCGACACGACCAGCGCGGGCGGCAATGCGACGCTGCTGAGCCTTGACGAGGGCGGCATTTAACGGGGGCGCGGAGACTGCTGTCACCTCCCCTCCCTGGAAGGGAGGGGATTGAGGGGTGGGTGGGCCGATGGCCGAGGCTGCGCTCGACGTGCGGGCCGACCCACCCCCAGCCCCTCCCTTCCAGGGAGGGGAGGAGGAGCGCTCGTCGGCCTGCTCTCTTGCTCCGAAGATGGCCGGGAAGCCCCGCTGCCGGGCCTTGACGAGGGCGGGATTTAGGGGCCTGTTCGGTCGGCGTGATTCTCGCGCCGACCGGGGGGTAGCAGATGACATTCAAGGCTGTGGCCAGCGCGTGTGCGCTCGGCCTGGGACTGACGCTGGCCACCGCAGCGGGCGCGCAGAAGGACAGCGCGCCGCAGAAATTGTCGCCCGAGGCGATCGCTTTCGAAAAGGGGCTGCACAAGCAGAGCGGCGATGTTGCCATTCCCGCCGCGCACGCCGTGCTGCATCTGGGCGAGCGCTATTATTTCGTGCCCGCCGACGAGGCCAAGACGATCCTGACCAAGGTGTGGGGCAACCCGCCCTCCTCGGGCGACGGGGTGCTGGGCATCGTGTTCGAAAAGGGCCGCACGATCTACGACAATGTCTGGGGTGCGATCGTCACCTATGAGGACACGGGCTATGTTCCCGACAAGGACGCCAAGACCGAGGATTATGACAAGGTCGTCGAGAGCATTCGCGCGGGCGAAGCCGATGCCAATGCCGAGCGGCAGAAGGGCGGCTATCCGACGATCCACCTGGTCGGTTGGGCGCAGCAGCCGTCTTACGATCCGGCGGCGCATTCGCTGATCTGGGCGCGCGACATCAAATTTTCGGATTCACCGGTCGATGCGCTGAATTACGATGTGCGCTTGCTCGGGCGGAAGGGCGTGCTCAGCCTCAACATGCTGTCCGACATGAAGCATTTGCCCGATGTGCGCGCGGCGGCGACCGATTTCGGCAAGGCGGCGGCGTTTACGCCCGGGGCGACCTATGCCGATTATGACAAGGCGGTCGATAAGACCGCCGAATATGGCCTGGCCGGGCTGGTCGCGGCGGGCGCGGGCGTGGTGGTGGCCAAGAAGCTGGGGCTGCTGGCGATCGTGTTCGGCTTCTGGAAGGTGATCCTGGGCGGGCTTGCGGTGGCGGGCGCGGCGATTTCACGCTTCTTCGGGAAGATCTTCGGGCGCAAGCGCGATACGCTGGAGGGCGACGAGGGCTCGCTATAGCGGTTCAGCCGGTGCCGACGTCGCCATCGACGGCGGAATCGCTTGGCGCGGCACCGGTGCCCGTGCGACCGTTGGTGCCCTTTGGGGCCGACTTGGCCGGGGCCGGTACTGCATCGTCCGTTGGATACGGCAGCACCATCCGCCCGTCGGGCGCGGCGGTAAAGCTGGTCTGGGTCGGGTAGGCAAGCTGGATGCCCGCGTCGTTCAGGCAACGGATGATCGCGAGGCCAACCGCGTGGCGCGCGTCGTAAAACTCCTGGAAGGCGGCGGTGGGGGAATCGAACTCGACGTCGAAATCATAGCTTTGCGCGCCGAAGGTGACGAAACCGGCGCGCACGAATTTCATGCCGCCCGCCTCGACCACATCCTTGATTATCGAAGGCAGCGCCTCCATCGTCTCGACCGGGGTCCATTGCACCAGCCCGAGCGTGAACACCACGCGGCGATATTCGCGCTGGGTGTTGTTGATGATTTCCTTTTCGAGCAATTGCTTGTTGGCGACGATGCGCTCCTCGCCGGTGACGCCGCGGATGCGCGTCGATTTCAGGCCGATCGCCTCGACCGTGCCCGCCGATTTGTCATAGCTGATCGCGTCGCCGCGCCGGAACGGGCGGTCGAGCAGGATCGCGAGCGCCGCGAACAGATCGGCGAAGATGCCTTGTGCCGCCAGACCGATCGCGATGCCGCCGACGCCAAGCCCTGCGATCAGGCCAGTGACGTTGACGCCGAGATTGTCGAGCACGACGATTGCCGCGATCGCGAACACCGCGAAGCTGACGAGCAGGCGGATGATGTTCATCGCGCTGCCGATTGCCTCGCCCGCGTAACTATCGCCGCCAGTGCGGTGTTCGATCGTACCGAGGATGATTTCGCGCGCCCAGATTGCCGCCTGGAACACCGCCACGATGACCCACAGCACGTTGATGAGCGAAAGCACCTCGCGCGGCGTTCCGGCGAAGGTATCGGCGGTGACGATTTTGGCGGCGGCGATGACCATGAAGACATTGCCGGTCTGCAAGGTCGCGCGCGCGGCGACCCCGAACCAGCCGCGCGGACCGGTCTTGCGCCTGCAATATGCCCGCGCAAGCCGCCGGACGAAATGCAGCGCCATCACGATTACGCTCGCCACCGCCAGCACGATCAGGATCTGCAGCCAGTGGGTGTGGCCCCAGTGGTAGAGGATGCCGATGAAGCCGCGGGCTTGATCGTCGAGCTCGCCCACACGAATGGGCGGCAGAATGGCGGTGGTGGTGTTGGTGGTCATTCGAACCTTCAGGCGGCGTGGGCGGTCGCCAATTGCGTGGCGCTTTCGGGCAGGGCGATCAAGCCGCGTTGGGTGCGTGAAAGAAATGGCGCGCGTTCATGGGCGGGACAACGCGAATGTCCAGCGGAAGATCCCGCCAGTATGTTTGGCCGTAATGCCGCAAACACGGCGCGCCTCAGGAAGGACTGGAAGAGGCCTGAACGCGTGTGCGCGCCCGCTGCCAGCGGGCGGGGAGGCGGTTCATCCAGTCTTGCGCGGGGCGCTCCACCAGATGGTGGAGCGCCACCGAACTGCCCAGCACCAGCGCCAGATAAAGCGCGATCAGCACCGGCGGAATGGCGTGCGCATCATCGACGAAAGCCAGCTTGAACAGCGTGAACAGCAGGAAGTGACCGAGATAGGTCGCGTAGCTGATCTCCCCCAGATAGTGCAGCGCCGGGGTTTCCAGCGGGTTGCCGCGCCGGTCTGCGGTCAGCGCCAGCGCGAGCAGGAACGCGGCGAACGCGCCGGATATGGTCAGCGTTTCAGGGGCACCCGACAATGCCGTGGCGATACCGGCGACACCGAGCAGCGTCGCCACCAGGGCGGGCAGGGCGGGGGTGTCGCGCCACCGCACCCACAGCGCGCAGATCGCAGAGCCCGTGGCGAATTCGATCAGGCAGCGGCGCAAGCCGAAGGTCCAGATGTCGGTGCCGAGCGTCGGCGCGCCCGCCATCGTCGCGTGCAGCAGCACCAGCAGCGCCGCGATCGTGGCAAGCACCGCCCAACTCGGCACGCGCCGCCAGTCGAGGCTGAACGCCAGCAGCGGAAACAGCAAATACGCCGCCCATTCGGTGCTGATCGACCAGCTCGGGTCGTTCCACGCCAGATGATCGGTAAAGCCCCAATTTTGCAGCAGCAGGATGTGCAGTGGCAAATCGGCAAAGGGCTGATGCACCGCATCATGCTTGCCGAGCGCCAGCATCAGCAGCGCTAGTGCAGTCGCGCACCCGAGCATCACCAAATGCAACGGCCAGATTCGCGCGAGCCGCCGCCACAGAAACCCCGGCACCGCGCCGATCCCGCCGCGCCGCAAGCGCTCACCCCAGCTCAGCCAGATGACGAAGCCCGAGAGCAGGAAGAAGAAATCGACCGCGAGATACCCCTTGGCGAGCACCGCCACCACGCCCTGCGGCAGCCCCGCCACCGACAGGCGGATGTGGTAGAGCACCACCAGCCACGCCGCGATGCCGCGCGCGCCCGTTAGCGCGCGCAGTTCATGCCGTATGCTCATGCCGCGACCGCCTCGGGTCGGGGCGTGCGGATCGGCCGCCATACCGTCGCGCGGCGCTTGCGCGCGAGATAGGTGTCGAGCCCGATTTGCGCGCCGATCAGCATATAGACGAACGGCTGGAACGCGATCGCAATGAACGCCGCACCCAGCAGATAGACGATATGTGCCGATTGCAGCGCGCTGGCGAGCGGGGTCACCCACGCTTGTTCGGTATCCTTGCGGTAGCGATGCCGCAACACCTCCATGCGGATGATGCCGGTGAGATTGATGAGGATCCAGATCGCGAGCCCCGGAAAGCCCTGTTCGCCCAGCATTTCGAAATAGGCGCTGTGGAAAGCGCGCGCCTGGTCGACGGTCAACTTGCGGTCGACGGTGGAGTTGCCGACATCGCCCTCGACCTTTTCGGTATCGTAGCGGATCTTGTTCTGGCGATACATTTCGAAGCCGCCGCCGAGCGGATGCTCCTTGGCATATTCCCACGTCCAGCCCCACACGGCGAGCCGGGTTGAGGCGGATTCATCGCCTTTGTAGGTTTTGATCGTGCCCATCCGCTCAAGGAAAGATGTCGGCAAAAGCGGCACGGCCAGCACGCCCGCCGCGCCGAGCAACCCGAGATAGAGGAGCTTGCGTTTGGTATCGCGCAGCATCAGCAGGGCGACCAGGCCAATGCACAGCAGCCCGGTCCGCGTCGAGGTGCCGACCGGGATCAGCAGGCACGAGAAGACCAGCGCATAGCAGAAGCCCTTCACCTTCCAATCGGGCGGGAAGATTGTGCCGTGGCGCGTGAACCACAGGATCAGCGGGATGATCGCGACCGCGACGGTCGAGATGGTCGAACCCTCATACAGCCCTGAATTGTTGGAGACCATCAGGTTGAGCGTGCCGTAACCACCCCCGCCGCTGGCGATGGTCTTGGCCCCGCCGACGATGATGATCGACGACGCCGACGCCACCATCACCAGCAGCAGCGCCTCGATCCGCAGCTTGGTGCGCAGCGTGAAGGGCAGGAAGGCGGCGAAGGCGAGCGCTTTCCATACCCATCCCCATTTATCGAGCGCCTCCACCGGAAAATCGGCATTGATCGTGGTGGCATAGCAATAGGCCAGCAGCAGCACGATCAACACCTGGCGCGGCGCGATGCGCGTGCCCGATTTGTCATCGGCCAGCGCCCAGCCGCCGACCGAGAGCACCACCGCGATCAGCGAGATCGGAATGGCGTTGAGCAGATAATAGGTCAGCCGCTGCGGGCTGACGATGTCGATATAGACATAGGCCAGCACGAACAGGAACGGACGGCGAAAGCCCGCCGCGAAGAAGGCGCCGAGGAAGGCGACGAAGAACAGGTCACGCACGCGGGCGGCCTTTCCTTGGCGGCGGGGGCACGTCTTCGCGGTCAAGATCGGGTCGGCGCAGCAATCGCCACACCGCCAGCGCGATCAGGCCGTGGCTGATCGCGAGCGCGAAATTGTCGATCATGAGGCGGCCTGACTTTCCACGGGAGCGGTGTAGGGCGTGCGGGTTGAGGCTCCGTTAAGCAGTGCTGCGTTATGGCGCGCTTATGCGCATCCTCCACATCCTGGACCACGGCTTGCCACTGCAAAGCGGCTATACCTTCCGCACGCGGGCAATCCTGAAGAGCCAGATGCGGCACGGCTGGCAGGTTGCCGCCATCACCGGCCCGCGCAACGGCGCGCGCGACGCGGCGGCGGAAACGGTCGATGGCATCGATTTCTTCCGCACCCCGCCCGTTCCAGAAATGATGAGCCCCTTTGGCGAATTGCGCGAGATCCGCGCCTTTGCCCGCCGCATCGATGAGGTGGTCGCGGAGTTTCAGCCCGACATTCTGCACGCGCATTCGCCCGTGCTGGACGCGGTCGCGGCATTGCGGGTGGCGCGCCGCCGCAAGCTGCCGCTGGTGTATGAGATTCGCGCTTTTTGGGAGGATGCCGCCGTTGGCAACGGCACGGGGCGCGAAGGATCGCTGCGCTACCGCGCGACGCGTGCGCTCGAAACCTGGGCAGTGCGGCGCGCCGATGCGGTGGCGGTGATTTGCGATGGGTTGCGCCGCGATCTCGTGCAACGCAGCATCGATCCGGCCAAGCTGCTGGTGTCGCCCAACGGTGTCGATATGGCGGTGTTTGGCGAACCATTGGCCTATGATCGGGTGCTGGCCGGATCGCTGGGGTTGCAGGATGCGGAGGTAGTCGGTTTCATCGGCAGCTTTTACGATTATGAAGGCCTTGATGATTTGATCGCGGCGATGCCGACGCTGGTCACGGCGCGGCCCAAGGCGCATCTGGTGCTGGTCGGCGGCGGGCCGATGGAGGAGCCCTTGCGCGCCCAGGCTGCGGCGTCGCCGGTGGCGGCGCATATCCACTTTATCGGTCGGGTGCCGCATACCGAGGTCGATCGCTATTACAGCCTGATCGACGTGCTGGCCTATCCGCGCAAGCGAATGCGGCTGACCGATCTCGTCACGCCGTTAAAGCCGCTGGAGGCGATGGCGCAGCGTCGGTTGGTTGCCGCATCGGACGTGGGCGGGCATCGCGAGCTGATTCGCCACAATGATACCGGCACGCTGTTTCCACCCGACGACCCGGTGGCGATGGCGCGCGCGCTGGCTGCCTTGCTGGCGGATCGTGATGGCTGGGAAGGGCGGCGCGCGCGCGGTCGCGCCTTTGTCGAGGCGGAGCGCAACTGGGCGGTGAATGTCGCGCGTTATGCTCCTGTTTACCAGAAACTTACCGGTGGCGTGGCATCGTTCCCGTCATGGCCGTGTTCTCCCGTTCCCAATCTCTGATTCTCCCGGTGGCGCCGGTGGTGGCTGGCATCATCGGCGTGCTGACCGCCGCGATGTTCGCGGTGGTGCCGACCGACCTGCTCGAATCGATGGTGGTCGATAGCGGGATCGCCGCGGTCCTGTCCGCTGCCGAGCCGCCACTTGGGCTTACCGCGCGATTGGTGCTGGTGCTGCTGTGTGGCGGGGGCGTCGGCATGATCGCCTGGTTCGCGCTGTTCCTGGCGTTCGGCGCGCGGACGATGGTGGTCCAGCGCTCGCGTGGGGACCGGAGCCACGCGCCGGTGTTGCGTCGCGCGGATGCCCATCCCGATGCACCGGCCCGCCGCCCGCTCTTTGCCAATACCGATCTCGGCACGCCGTTTCTCGATGTGCGTGCGCGGCCCGTTCATGTCACGGCGCCGACGGTAGTGGAGCCGCCGGTCGAACGACCGCTCCCAATCGATCTCGATCAACCGCTCGCCGCTTATGATCGCGCAGCGGTGCCCGAGACGCCGCTCAATTGGTCGCCGACCCCGGCGCGGGCGGAGCCCGTTGTCATCCTTCCCGCCGAACGCCCGCAGACTTTCGATCCCGGCGAGCGCTTCGAAACCTTCCCGTTGACCCCAATGGTGCGATCAACCGCCGAGCCGGTGGCGGACGCACCGGCACCGCCGGTCGCGCCGCCGCGCGGTGATCCGTCCGAGACGATCCATGCCCTGCTCGACCGGCTGGAGCGCGTGGTCGGCCAGCGCACCCCTGCTGCCCCACCGTCGCCGCAGGAAACGTTGGAGGATACTTTGGCCGTGCTGCGCCGCATGGCGACGGGCGCGCGCTGACACGGTTATCCCCGGCTTTAATCGCGCGCGCCCCTTGAGTGGCGGCGGCTGGGGTGGGACAAGGGGGCATGGCCACCGCATTCGCACCTCCGACCGAACCCGAAACCGTAACGCTGCCGCAAAATGTCGAGGCCGAGGCGGCGATGCTCGGCGCGATGATGATCGACAACCGCCTGGCGGACGATCTGATCGACCGGCTCCAGCCCGAACATTTCTACGAGCCGCTGCACGGGCGCATCTTCGCCGCGATTCGCACGCTGCGCAGCAACGACATGCTGGCGAGCCCGGTCACGCTGCGCCCGATGTTCGAACAGGATGCCGGGATGCGCGAATTGGGCGGTCCGGGGTATCTTGCGCAATTGACTGGCTCGGGGGCGGGGCTGCTCGGCGCGCGTGAGTTTGCCAAGCAAATCTATGACCTTGCGATGCTGCGTACACTGGTAACGGTCGGGCGTGGGCTGGTCGAGCGCGCGATGGATACGTCGGAAGAGGTCAACCCGCGCGCGCAGATCGAAGCGGCCGAGGAAGAACTCTACAAGGTCGCCGCCGATGGTGGCAGCGATACCCAGATCAAAACCTTCGTCCAGGCGTCGACCATCACGATCAAAATGGCCGAGGTTGCGCTCAATTCGGGCGGGCATATTTCGGGCATCACCACGGGCCTTGAAAGCCTGAACGCCAAGATTGGCGGTATGCACCGCTCCGACTTGATGATCCTCGCCGGGCGTCCGGGCATGGGCAAGACCTCGCTTGCCACCAACATCGCGTATAACGCCGCGCAACGCTGGATGCGCGACATGGCCGACGGGATCGATCCCGAGCGCTCGCTGGGGGCCAAGGTTGCGTTCTTCAGCTTGGAAATGTCGGCCGATCAGCTTGCCGGGCGTATTCTGGCCGAGCAATCGGGCATCAATTCGGAAGTGCTGCGCTCGGGCAAGATCAAGCGCGAGGAGTTTCACAAGCTGGCGGCGGCGGCGGCGAGCCTGGAGACGCTGCCCTTGTTCATCGATGATAGCGCCGGGCTTTCGATCGGCGCGCTGCACACACGCGCGCGGCGGTTGCAGCGCAAACTCAATAACCAGCTTGGCTTCATTGTGGTCGATTACTTGCAGTTGTTGTCGGGCACCGCCAAGAGTTCGGGCGACGGGCGCGTGCAGGAAATTTCCGAGATCAGCCGCGGTCTGAAGAATATCGCCAAGGACTTGAACGTGCCGGTGATGGCGCTGTCGCAGCTCAGCCGCGCGGTCGAGCAGCGCGAGGACAAACGGCCAATGCTGTCGGACCTGCGCGAATCGGGCTCGATCGAGCAGGACGCCGACATGGTGATGTTCGTCTATCGCGAGGATTATTACCTCAACATGACCCAGCCCGAGATCCCGACCGCAGGCAGCCCGGCGGACGTGCAGGACAAGCACGCCAAATGGTCCGAGCGGCTGTCGCGCGTCGATGGTCTGGCCGAGCTGATCGTCGCCAAGCAACGCCACGGTTCGACCGGAAAGGTGACGCTGAAGTTTGAACCCAACATCACCAAATTCTCGGACTTTGGCGGCTTCGTTCCGGAATATTGAGCGCCGCCGCGCGCGACCGTCAGGCCGCGAGCGGGATGGCGTGGGCGACGTCCAGATCGAGTTCGAGCTTCACGCACGGCACATCGTGGCCACGCGCGCGGCAATGCTGGTGTTCGATTCGCCCGGTGGGTGAGAAACCGAGCTTCGCCAGCACGCGACCAGAGGCCGGGTTGTCGACGAAATGCCCCGCGCTAAGGCGCTTCAGACCCAGAGCATAACGCGCGATTTGCACCATCTGTCGCCCGGCTTCGGTGGCATAGCCACGGCCCCATGCATCGGGGGTGAGCCAATAGCCGAGTTCATAGCGATCGCCTTCGGGATGCACGCCGATTCCGCCGATGATTCGCGGCGTGCCGCTTTCCAGGCTGGTGATGAGCATGAAAACGTCGGTCGCAGGGCGCGAACACGTCAGAAAGTCCCGCGCATCGTGCTCGCCATACGGCCAGGGCGCGCGCGACAGCTTGGTGACCACGCATTCATGACCCATCGCCGCCGCCAGCGCAGGGGCATCTTCCGGCCAACCCGGCCGCAGCGTCAATCTTGGGGTACGAGCGAACATTTATACTCTCCTCGTCGCCGTCACATGCCCGTCTCTCGTGACGGCCAAGCGACAATGGGTGGGGAGGGAGCATGAAAAAAAGGGAGACCGGGGCGACCCGTCTCCCTTATTCGGTAGTCTGAAACTACCCGGATCGCCCTGGTGGGCAACCCGGATGGTCACCCGATGTTATTCAGCGGCAATCGCCGGCATTTCTACCGAGCAGAATTTGCGACCGAGCTTGCCTTGATGGAAGGTCACGCGGCCTTCAGTCAGCGCGAACAAGGTGTGATCCTTGCCGATGCCGACATTGGTGCCCGGGTAAAATTTGGTGCCGCGCTGACGCACGAGAATGTTGCCCGGAATGACGGCTTCGCCACCGAACTTCTTCACGCCAAGGCGACGACCGGCCGAATCACGACCGTTACGCGAGGAACCGCCTGCTTTCTTATGTGCCATCTCGAATTACTCCTTACGCCTGAGCGGCCGGTGCTGCGGCTTCGCCACCGATCGCGGTGATGCGCAGAATCGTGTGCTGCTGACGATGGCCGTTCTTGCGGCGATAGTTGTGGCGACGACGCTTCTTGAAGACGATGACCTTGTCGGCCTTCGCCTGCGCGATGATCTCTGCCGAGACCGTGAGGCCCTCGACCGACTTCAGCTCCGAGCCTTCGCCCGCCAGCAGGATATCGCCGAGCGTGATCGACGCCCCGGCCTCGCCCTCGAGCTTTTCGACGACGATCTTGTCTCCGGCGGCAACACGATACTGTTTGCCGCCCGTGCGCACGATTGCGAACATGGGCCTCATCACTTTCAAAAATACCTGTGCCCCACGCACGGCGAACCGAGCGCGGGAAAGAAGCGCCGACTATGCGACACAGGGCGCGCTGTCAACCGCCGAGGCGCGCCGAGGGCATCGGAAAGTTGTTGCCCAAACGCAATAGTCGGTCCGAAACCGTCCTAATTTTGGATGAACTAGCGGCCTTGCGTGAACTTTATGTTGCATTGCGAAACGGTCTATGGCGTCATTCGATTCGGAACAGATGAGGCGGGCTCGATTCCGGCAATAAAATGTCGTGGTCGAGTATCAAGCAACACGGTGATTCCCGATGCGTAGATGTCGAATGTGGCTTGCCGCATTCGATGGATGTGGTCGTGTCAAATTATCTGCAGGGTTATTCGAATGCCGTGCTGTGCGGCAGGAGGAGCTGTGTCCGTTACTCATGTGGCGGCGCAAATGAGGTGTGTATTCGAGAAAAAATAACGCGTTGGGAGTGGATGGACTGAAGGTCACCTGTTTTTTGGGGGATCTCACAGCCATGTACAAATATTCGATTTCGCTTTTCGCGCTGGCCGTTGGCAGCGTGGCCGCAGCGCCTGCTTTTGCGGATGCAAAGACCGACAACACCATTGCGGCACCAGCACCGACAGATCCCGCGCCCGACGCAAGCGCGCCCGAACAATCCGACATTATCGTCACCGGCACGCGTCGCACCGGCACGACGGCGGCGGAAAGCGCCACGCCGATCAAGGTGTTGGGGGCGGATGAACTGTCGCGGGTCGGGCAACCCAACCTCAATCAGGTGCTGACGCAATTGGTGCCGTCCTTCACCGCACAGGCCTTTGGCGGCGACACCGCCAATTTGACGCTGTCGGCACGTTTGCGTGGGCTCAGCCCCAACCACACGCTGGTGCTCATCAACGGCAAGCGTCGCCACGGCACCGCAAACCTTGCCGTGCTTGGCGGACCATATCAGGGGGCGGCGACTGCCGATCTCGACCTGATTTCGCCCAGTTCGATCGCGCGGATCGAAGTGCTCGAAGACGGGGCTGCCGCGCAATATGGATCGGACGCGATTGCGGGCGTCATCAACATCATCCTCAAGGACGATGCGCAGGGCGGATCGGGCTATGCCACCGCAGGCCAGAATTATGATGTCGGCGGCGAAACCTATGCCGGGACGGCCCATTTGGCGACCAAGATCGGCGAGGACGGCTTCATCAACGTAACGTTGTTCCACCGTTTCCATGATTTTACGCAAATCGGCGGGCTCGATCGCCGTGTGACCGACCGGAACGGCAATTTGCTGACCACGGCGACCAGCCCCGCGCTTTCGGCGGCGCAGCAGGCGCTGTATCGGAACATTCCGGGTTTCCCCTACGTCAATCGAATCAATGGCGATGCGAAGTCGTGGCTCACCAACGTCCAGTATAATGCGGCTTATGATTTCGGTGACGTTACCGCATACAGCTTCGGCTCGTTCAGCAAGCGTATCGCCAGCGCCTATGAGAATTTGCGCGTTCCCGATCGCGTGATCGCCTCGCCGGTGCTCGGCGTGGCGGGCAACCTGGCCACACCGGGCGAACTGATCCCGTTCCCGCTGGGCTTCAACCCGCGCGAAGGCATTCGGGAAGACGACTATGCCTTTACCGGTGGATTGAAGGGCGCGGTCGGCGCGGTGAAGTTCGACCTCAGCACCACCTATGGCAAGGACAAGAACCTCATCTACACGCTCGATTCGGCAAACCGTTCGCTGTTTATCGACACGCATTTCACGCCGCGTGATTTCTACGACGGATCGTTCACCTCGTCCGAATTTACCGCCAATGCCGATTTCTCGACCGAATTTGACCTCGGCATGGCAGTCCCGCTGAACGTTGCGTTTGGCGGCGAATATCGCAAAAACAAATATTCGATCGGTTCGGGCGATCCGGGGTCGATCTACAAGGAAGGTGGGCAGTCCTATCCGGGCTTCCGTCCGTCCGACGCGGGTACGCATAGCCGCGAGAACGAATCGCTGTATCTGGATGTCGCCGCGTCTCCGGTGGCGGCGCTGAAGCTCGATGGCGCGGTGCGCTATGAGCATTACTCGGACTTCGGCAGCCAGGTGATCTTCAAGGGAACGGGGCGGTACGATTTCTCGCACGCTTTTGCCCTGCGCGGTACGGTGTCGACCGGTTTCCGCGCGCCGACGCTTGCCGAATCCTATTATTCGGCAACCAACGTCTCGCCGACCTCTGCCTTCGTGCAGTTGCCGGCCAATTCTGCGGCGGCCAAGCTGATCGGCTTCCAGAATTTGAAGCCTGAAAAATCGACCAACTTCAGCGCGGGCGGCGTGTTCCGCACGGGCAAGCTGACGGTCACGCTCGATGCCTATCAAGTAAAGATTCGCGACCGTATTCTCGGCACCGGATCGATCTTCGGCAGTGGGGGCGCGACCAACTTTGCGATTGTGAGAGACGCGATCGTCGCCAACGGCAATGTGCTCGATCCGACGGTGACGCAGACCGGCATCAACATCTTCACCAACGGGGCGAGCACGCGCACGCGCGGGGTTGAACTGACGGCGAACGTGCCCTCGGATTTCGGAAGCTGGGGCAAGGTAAGCTGGAGCCTGTCGGGCAATTATAACGAGACCAAGATCACCAAACTCGGCGTGGCCCCGGCATCGCTTGGCGGCATCCCGCTGTTTGATCTGAGCGCCCGCGCCAACCTCGAAACGGCCTCGCCCAAGTTCAAGGCCATCGCCTCCGCCTTGTGGACGATCGGTCCGGTTTCGGCGACGGCGCGCGGGACTCTCTACGGTCAGTCATCGACCTATGCGAGCCCCGATGGCGGCACCTATTACCGCCAGAAGGTTCCCACCGCGTTCATCGCGGATTTGGAGGCAACGTATAAGCTCGTGGCCGGCATCGAGCTGACCGCGGGTGCGAACAACGTGTTCAACAAGCGTCCGCCGACGGTGTCGCTGGTGCCGGGCACGACCAACACGACGTTGGTCAACGGCGGCAACGTGATCGATGCACCGCTGAGCGCCGCATATGGCATTAACGGTGGCTATTATTACGGGAAGGTCTCGTTCAAGTTCTGAGCGGACATTCCATTCGAACACACGGAAAGGGGGCCTGCGTGGCCCCCTTTCTATGTCAAAACGTGGTGGCCGCGATCAGTGGCGATGTTCGCGCCGCAGCGGATATTTGCCGTCCTCATAATCCCCGAACAGCCCCGAAATGGCGGGGTGGTCGACCGGCTCGTCGCTGTCATCGGGCACCAGATTTTGCTGGCTGACATAAGCCACGTAGCTCGACTCCATGTTTTCGGCGAGCAGGTGATAGAAGGGCTGATCCTTGCGCGGCCGCAGCTTTTCCGGGATCGCGTCATACCATTCGTCGCTGTTCGCGAAGATCGGATCGATATCGAACACGACGCCACGAAAATCGAACATGCGGTGGCGCACGACGTCGCCAATGGCGAAGCGCGCGTGCGCGATTGGGGGAAGGGTGATGGCGCTGTCGAACGGCAAAGCCGAATTGGTGGTGCGGGGCATAAGCACAATTTAGGCGCTCTTCCGCAAGGCACAAGCAAATGCTGTGCTTTTGTGCATGCGCAAACGCTTGCCTCCGCCCGATCACTGCGTTAGAGGCGCCCGCTCACCGACCGGTGCCGCTTTTTGGATTTTCCATCGAACGGCATCTTATGACCTCGCGGAGAGGTGGCAGAGTGGTCGAATGTACCGCACTCGAAATGCGGCGTGGGTGCAAGCTCACCGTGGGTTCGAATCCCACCCTCTCCGCCAAGGGCCTGTCCGCGACATGGCCGAACCGTCCATCGGTTTAAAAAATCCTTGAAATTATAGGGATCTTTGCGGTTCGGCCCGATCCTGGTGGCTCCAACGCCTCTGCGCTGCCAAGCTTGGAGCAAATGCGTGCTGCGCCCCACCGATAATCGCGCGCGGCTGTTGGGGCGCGGCCCGGCCCAAAGCCCGAATGGTCAATATATCCGATTTACGCATATTTAACGATGCTTCTCCTATTCAAAACCTATGTGGCTCTGGGGGCGGAGCTACAATGGGTATGACGTAGATTATCGGAGAACGGGGTATGGGCCGGACCACATTCGGCAAATTCGTGCGCGGCAGCGTTGCCGTGGCGGCGCTGGCGTGCGGTGCCGTTGCTCTTGCGCAGACACTGCCAGATTCGGCGGTGAGTGCGCTGAGTATCGATCCATTGGCGCTGTCCAAGATGCTCGCCGATTATCGGCGCCCCAACACCATTCCTGAATCCGCCGACAACCCGACGACGCCGTACAAGGCGCAGCTCGGCAAGATGTTGTTCTTCGATCCGCGACTGTCGGGCTCAGGCTCGATTTCCTGCGCATCGTGTCACAATCCTTCGTTCGCGTGGCAGGATGGTCTGGCCAAGGGCGTCGGCGATCATGGCCATGTGCTGGGTCGGCATACCCCGACGATCCTCAACAGCGCCTGGGCCGAACCCCTGTTCTGGGATGGTCGCGCCGATTCGCTGGAACAACAGGCGATGGGGCCGATGCTGGCCGCCGCCGAAATGGCGGGATCACCCGAAAAGGTGCTGGAAACGATCAACACCGTCCCGGAATATCGGGATGGCATGACGAAAGTCTTCCCCGGTGAAAAGCTGAGCGTCGAGAATGTGGCCAAGCTGCTCGCGGTTTTCGAACGCACCGTGGTGTCGAGCGATGCGCCTTTTGACCAGTGGGTGAAGGGCAATACCAACGCGATTTCGGATTCGGCAAAGCGCGGCTTTGTCTTGTTCAACACCAAGGCAAATTGCGCGTCGTGCCATTCGGGCTGGCGATTTACCGATGACGGTTTTCACGACATTGGCATTGCGGGCGATGATATGGGGCGTGGCAAGATCGTCGCCGGCATCGTGCAACTGGAACGAGCGTTCAAAACACCAACTCTGCGCAACATCGTCCAGCGCGCCCCTTATATGCACGACGGGTCGGTCCGGACGCTGGAGGCTGTTGTCGATCACTACGATCATGGTTTCATACAGCGCCCGTCGCTCTCCGATCAGGTCAAACCCTTGCACCTGACCGATCAGGAAAAGGCCGATATTGTCGCATTCATGAAAACACTGACAAGTATGGATGCGCCGGTCGAATATCCGGTGCTGCCACGATAAGGAACTTTAAAATGACCAAGTACAAAATTGCCCTGGGTCTGGGTGGCGTAGTTTTTGCAGCCGGCGTCGCCTGGGCCGGGGCAACGATCAATATCGATCAAAAAGGGCTGACGTTCAGCGCTGCATCGCTGGCGGTCAGCAAGGGCGATGTCGTTTCGTTCAACAACAACGACTCGACGTCGCACAACATCCTGGTGACGGGCAATGGCGTGTCGCTGAACAGCGGCCTTCAGGCTCCCGGTGTCAGCTTCAAGGCGCCATTTTTGAAGCCCGGCATGTATCAAGTGACCTGCGGCATTCATCCAAAGATGAAAATGACCGTCACGGTCAAGTAAGAGAGACTGAAGATATATCATGGCAACTGGCAACGACCCTCAAGAAACGCCTCGCTTTCCTGGTATTCTCCGCTTCATTCACTGGAGTTTGGCGTTTCTGGTCGCGTGCCAGTTTGCTTTGATCCTGGTTCTTCACAATCTGGAATCGTTGACTTTTGGCAAGGCGGTGCTCGATCTGCATCGGCAGTGCGGCACCGTGGTACTGTTGCTGATCCTGTTTCGGTTCGCCCTATTTGTTGCGGTCCACCCCCCTCGAGACACCCGGTTGCCCTTCTGGCAAAAGCTGGCTTCGCAGCTTGTGCATGGCCTGGTAATGCTGGCGCTCGCCGCGCAACCGGTGTTGGGCATGATTACCGCCTGGGCACGCGGCGACGACGTTACACTGTTCCATGTTATCAACTTGCCAGTTTTGGTCCATGCAACCAACGAGCAGGGGGTCACGCTGGAAGCGTGGCACAAATGGCTGGCCTATGGCATGATCGCGCTGATCGCGGTGCATATCGGCGCGGTGATGTTCAATCACATTTTCCGGCGCGTGGCGATCATCGAACGGATGCTGGCGCAACCGCGCGCCGACCGGATGGTCAACCGCGTACCGGTGCTTGCGCAATTGGGCATCGCCTGCGCCGCAATCCTGTCGCTGACATTGGGGGCGGGCATTTACGGCGCGTATAAATATACCGAATTCAACAAGCTTCATTCCCAGTTCGACGAAACCGAGGCATCTGCGCTCGATGATTTGCGCTCGGCTCAGCTCGCTGCGCATTCGCTAGGTGCGGCTTCGCCGGGTGCGGCGCCGGATGCGGCGGCCATCAAGAATGTCGCCGACAGCGCGACGAACGTGCTGCCCAAGGTTACCGATGCAGGCGTGCGCGACAATGCCCAAAAGGCCGCGCATGGCTTTGCCGCTGGTGATGTCGCAGGTGCAACCACCGCGCTCGACAGCGCTGCCGACGGGATGGCGATGGTTGCGTTCCAGCGCAAACTGGACTTGACCGAAATCGCCTCGCAAGGGCGCGACCTGATTATCCTCGCCCTTGCGCCGACGGTTTTTGCCAGTGCGGTTATCGCTTTCCTGCTGTCACGATCGATCTTGCTCGCGCTCAGCCGGGCGCGCCTGATGGTTCGTTCCGTTGGCAGCAGCGAACGCGAGAGTGAAATAGCCGTGTCGGGCCACGGGGAATTCGCGCAGTTGATGCGCGAAATCGTCACGATGCGCCACCGCGTCGCAGAGCGCGAGCGCGAACGCCACGAGCTTGAGGCCAAAATCACCCGAAAACATGCCGAACAACAAGCCGTTGTCGTCGATCAGGTTGGCGCTGGTATGTCGGCCTTGGCAATCGGCAACCTGACCTATCGGATCGAAACGCCGTTTGAAGGCGCCAGCGACCAGATTCGTGTAAATTTCAACGCCGCAATGGATACGCTTGAAGGGCTGATGCGTGTTGTCCTCGATTCGTCGGACAGCATTCATTCGGGGTCATCCTCGGTCTCGATGGCGGCAGAGAGTCTGGCGTCGCGTACCGAAATGCAGGCCAATGGCCTCACCGAAACCGCCGCAGCGATGGCCCGCCTTGCTGCTGACGTGCGCGAATCGTCCGAGGGTACGGTGCGGGCCGCGACCAGCGTTCGGTCTGCCCGCCGGATCGCCGATGATTCACGCGAAGTCGTCCAAAAAACCGTCACCGCGATGGCCGACCTGGAAACCTCCGCCCGCCAAATCATGGAAGTGGTGGCGGCCATCGACCGGATCGCGTTCCAGACCAACATGCTGGCGCTCAACGCCGGGGTGGAGGCGGCTCGCGCAGGGCAGGCAGGGGCAGGCTTTGCCATCGTCGCCCAGGAAGTACGCGCTCTCGCCGGTCGGGCCGCAGAGGCCTCGGAATCGGCGCGCAAGCTGATCGGCGAATCGACCGGCCAGATTGGCACCAGCTCCGAACTCGTTTCGAAGACGGGCGCCGCGCTGCACCGGATTATCGAAGAGGTCGGCAACATCGACAATGTCGTTCAGCACATTGCGGGGTCGGCGCAAAAACAGGCTAAGGATATTCAGCAAATCAACGGCACGATCCAGCATGTCGATACGGCTGTGCAGGAAAATGCCGCGATGGCCGAAGAAACGACCGCCGCAATCCGGGAAATCACGTCGAATTCGGCAACGCTCGACGAACTGGTCCGCCATTTCCGCGTCAGCGACGGCGAAGTCTACGAAGACGAGGAATACGAGGAATACGAGGAATACGAGGAAGTCGATTCCAACGAACGGTATTTCCAGCATTCGCGTCTCCGCGCCGCCTGAGGCGTCGGCACGCGACGCGTAGCACCGGTGCCCCGCCTCGCGTGACGGCACCGGTGCCGGGAGGTCCGCCCAAACGAGCGGCATTATAGCGAGCGTGGTTTCGGCGAGCGCTTCCTCTCCCCGCTGAAGCGCTTGCATCCCATCGCGATCCGCTATAGCAGGCGCGCCGCAGACCTTCTCGCCAAACCCCGGTTCGCTTCAATGCGGCTACGGCCTCTGGGCTTATCGGCCTGGGGCTTGGGTTTATCTCAATCTTACGAGAGACGTTTTGTGAGACGGAGGCACAGATTGGGCCACCGCAAATTCGCCTGATATGCGTTTCGGGTGGAAATTTGGTGGTACAGGCAGCCATTCTTTGGAGGGGTGCCAATTTAATAAATGTATTAAAATTATGGTGTTAGCTCCAAATTTTAAATCTCGCCCTTCCCGTCATTTCTTTCCTGACAGACTCCCGCTAAAGGCCCCGCATGGCATCGTATAAGGAACCCTCGTTCAAGGATCGCGCAGCCCTTTCGGCCGACGCGAAGCAACGCGCGCTTGAGAAGCTGAAGGCCAAGCCGCCGATCGATCCCGCAGTCGCTGCTGCCCGCGCCGCCGCGCGCGAGGCGAAAGAAGCTGCGGAAGCCAAGAAGCGCGAAGAGAAGAAGGCCGCGATCGAACAGGCGCGGCTCGAAAAGATCGCCAAGGCCGAAGCCGCCGAACGCGCGATCGAAGAGGCCAAACAGGCCGCGATCCAGGCCGAAATCGACAAGAAAGCGGCGCGCGACGCCCGCTACGCGGCACGCAAGAGCCGCAAGTAAGGCGCTTTCGGCGCGTTTTTCGCTGGGTGCCGCGCAACGGACCGATCCGCCCGATTACGGGCCGACCCACCCCCAACCCCTCCCTTCCAGGGAGGGGAGGCGGAAGGCGTCGACGTTCCTCCCCTCCCTGGAAGGGAGGGGTTGGGGGTGGGTTGCTCTACAAAGGGCAATCGCGATCACCGGCGGACTGCCCCCTAAATCTCGCTGCCAGCGAGGCGCTACTGCGGTAGCCCGCGCGCCAGTTCCTCCAGCCACACCCGCGCCGTGCCGTCCGAGGGCGCACGCCAGTCACCGCGCGGGCTGAGTGCACCGCCGCTCGACACCTTCGGCCCATTGGGAATCGCCGAGCGCTTGAACTGGCTCGTTGCGAAGAAGCGCACCAGAAACTTTTCCAGCCAGAGCGCAATCGTCGGCAAATCATACGCGACGCGCGCCGATAGCGGCACGTCGCGCGGCCAGCGGCCCGCGCTCGCATCGCGCCAGGCGTGCAGCGCGAGGAAGGCGATCTTCGACGGTGCCATGCCGTGGCGCACGACATAATGCAGGAAGAAATCGTTGAGCGCATACGGCCCGATTCGCGCTTCGGTGCTCTGGATCGCGCCATCGGCCCCCGCCGGCACCAGTTCGGGCGAGATTTCGGTCGCGAGAATCGCCTCGAGGATGTGGTCGGTCTCGGCATCATATTGCCGGTCGCGGATGCACCAGCGAATCAGAAACTGGATCAGCGTTTTGGGCACACCGGCGTTGACGGCATAGTGGCTCATCTGGTCGCCGACGCCGTACGTGCACCATCCGAGCGCCAATTCGGACAGGTCGCCCGTGCCGACCACCAGCCCGCCGCGCTGATTGGCCAGGCGGAACAGATAATCGGTGCGCAGGCCCGCCTGCACATTCTCAAAGGTCACGTCATAGGCGGGCGCGCCTTCGGCAAAGGGGTGGCCCATATCGGCGAGCATCTGGGTCGCGGCGGGGCGGATGTCGATTTCGTCGCCATCGACGCCGAGTGCACGCATCAGCGCCCAGGCATTGCTCTTGGTATGCTCGCTGGTGGCAAAACCCGGCATGGTGAAGGCGAGGATATGGTCGCGCGGCAGGCCCAGCCGGTCCATCGCCTTGGCCGCCACGATCAGCGCGTGCGTCGAATCGAGCCCGCCCGACACGCCGATGACGAGGCGTTCGGCGCGGGCGGTCTGAAAGCGCTTGAGCAGCCCCTCGACCTGGATGTTGAACGCCTCATAGCAATCGGCGTCGAGCTTTTCGGGGGTGTTGGGCACGAACGGGAAGCGGCGCGTGTCGCGCAGCAGCCCGATATCGCCAAAATCGGGTTTGTGTTCGAAGCTGACGCGGCGGAAGCGCTTTTCGGGGTCGTCCGCCAGCCGCGCGGCATCGTTGAAGGTGCCGACGCGCATCCGTTCCTGCTCGATTCGCTCGGCATCAATATCGGCGAGCAGCAGGCCCGGCGCGCGCGCGAACCGGCTCGATTCGGCGAGCAGTTCGCCCAGTTCGTGCACCATCGCCTGACCGTCCCAGGCAAGATCGGTGGTGCTTTCCCCCGGTCCGGCCGCCGAAAAGACATAGGCGCAGATCGCACGCGCCGATTGCGCGGCGCACAGCAACGCCCGCTCGCGCGCCTTGCCGACGACGATGTTGGAGGCTGACAGGTTGCAGCAAATCAACGCGCCCGCCAGCGCGCCCATCGTCGAGGGCGGGGTGGGGGCCCAGAAATCCTCGCAAATCTCGGCATGGAACACGAAATGTTCGAGATCGCTCGCCGCGAACAGCAGATCGGTGCCAAACGGCGCGGTCTGCCCCGCGACCGTGATGTGGCATGGCGCGGTGATCCCGGCACCGCTCGCGAACCAGCGTTTCTCATAATATTCGCGGTAATTGGGCAGGAACACCTTGGGCACCACGCCCAGAATGCGCCCGCGCGCGATCACCACCGCGCAATTGTACAGTCGCCCGTTGCGCGGCAGTGCCGCCCCCACGACCAGCACGGGGCGCAACTTGGCGGTCGCCGCCGCCACCGCCGCCAGCGCTGCCTCGGTCGCGTGATGCTGCGCGGTCTGCAAATGCAGATCGTCGATCGCATAGGAGGTGAGGCTGAGTTCGGGGAAGACCAGCAAGTCCGCGCCCTGTTTGTGGCCGTCCTTGGCCAGCGCGATCGTCGCCTCGGCATTAGCGAGCGTGTCGCCGACGGTCGCGCAGGGGGTACACGCCCCGACGCGGATTAGCCCGTGGGTGTGGATCGAGTGGAACGGGTGCACCTTCGCCATGCCTGCGACGTAGCGACGTTTGCGCGGCATTGCCACCATGCTAGGGGATTGGCGTGTAACGGAGGCGCGGATGCGGATCGGCCAGCTCAAGATCAAGGCACAGATCTATTGCGGCGATGAGCTGGCAATGGGGCCAGGCAAGGCCGATTTGCTGGAGGCGATCGACCGGGAAGGATCGATCTCGGGCGGCGGGCGCGCGATGGGGATGAGCTATCGCCGTTCGTGGCTGCTGGTCGACAGCATGAACCGTTGCTGGACTGAGAAATTGGTCGAAACGGTGGCGGGCGGCGGACAGTCGCGTGGGGCTACCCTCACCGAAATGGGCCGCGCGGTGCTGACCGCTTATCGCACGCTCGAGGCGAATCTTGCTGCGAGCGCCGACACTGTGCCGATGGCCGAACTCGATGCGCTGCTGCGTGCCGAACCGCTGCCGCCGGTCAGGGAAGCGTCGTAACCAGCACTGGCGTCGCGGCGGCCCGGGCAATTCACGCCGCTTGGGGCTCAACGGACGACGCGGCGATATTCTCCGACTTGCCACACCAGCAACGCGGGCACGGCGATCACGATGTCGCGCGCGCGCTTGAGCAGTGACAGCGCGAGCGCGGTCGCGGGCGGCAGGCCCACCAGCGGGCCGATCAGCACATAAGCGGCTTCCTGCACCCCGATTGCGCCGGGAATGGCGAAGGCGACGCTGCGCAGCGTGAAGATCAGCGCCTCGATCATCAGCACCGCCCACACCGGCACCTGGCTGCCCATGAACCATAAGGCGATCCACGCGCCGACAGCACTCGCCAGCCAGGCGGCGAGGTTGAACAGGAAGGCGGCGATGACGCGGCGCGGTTCGCGGTAGATCGCGTCGAGCTGCTCGCGCACTGCCGCCATCGCCGCGACCGAGCCCGGTAGCAAGTGTGCACCGAGCGATCCGGCGAGCTTCAGCATCGGTCGTTGCGCGAACACGAACAGCAGCATCAGCGCGATCATCGCCGCCATGCCGCCCAGCGCGAGCGGGACGAGACCTTGCTGGACTGCGGCATGAGTCAGCACCAGCAGCAACACGCCCACCCCGAACAGCGTGAAGATCAACTGCGCGGCCATCTCGGTCGTCAAATCGGCGATCATCGAGGCATAGATTACCGGCTGCGGCACGCCGAACGCGGCCAGCGTCCGCGCGCCCACGACCAGGCCGCCGAGTTGCGAGAAGGGCAGGATATCGGTCGCCGCCTCGCGCGTGGTGCGCGCCCATACGAACAGCCACACGCGTTCGGTTGCCTCTCCGCGCGCGACCGAGACCCAGGCGAAGCCGAGCAGGGTCAACACGCCGATCGACCAGGCGGTAAGGCTGGCCATGCCAAGCCAGCCGATCGACGCCATTGCAGTGAGCACTTGCCGCAGCCCGACGCTGCCGACGGTAAAGGCGGCAACCACGACGCCAACGATTGTCGCCGCCAACAGGCCAATTTGCGCGGAACGGTTCATGTGTTTCGGACCATCCTTGCGCCTTTGCGCCTTCGCACGAAACGATCAAGCCCCAGTCCGATCGCCAATGTCCAAACATCGTTCGGCCGATGACACCGTCTTGCCGCCACGGACGATCGACCGGCTCGGCCCGGTTTCCGTCAGAGATCGGCGAAACGGGCCAGTGTGATGTGGTCGCGTGCCACGATCGCGCGCGCCTGCGGATCCAGCAGTGCGGCGAGTTCGGCTTCGTAGTGATAGCCTGGTGCCGCCAGTGGATAGGTCCCGGTCGCCGGATGCAGATAGATTTCGCTGACGCCCTCGGGCAGGTTTTCCAATATGCCGCGCAGCCGCTCGGCGTGCATCGCGCCCGACCAGGCCAGGCCAAAGGTGCGGTCGGGCACCTTCATCCCCGCCGCGCGGGCCGAACGCTGGATATGCCGCGCGAACGGCTTGGCAATGTCGAGCCCGGTGACCGGCTCGAACGCGGCGAGGGGGGCGCGCTCCTCGACCGGTGCGCGCAGCGCCTTCATCCCGTGGCGTAACCCAACCTTGAGCAGCGTCGCCCCGATCACCGGGTGAAGGTGCATGTGCTTGTGCGAATTGACATGGTCGAGCGGCAACCCGGTGCCCTCGAACAGCGCGAATTGCGCGTCGATTTCGGCTTCCAACTGGCGGCGCACCGATGCCCTGGCCAGCAGCGCCAGCGCGACCGGGAGCGATTCGATGCGGAACTGCCCGCGCTCGTCGACCAGATCGGGGATTTGTGATGGCGGCAGCGCGGGTGGCGTTTCGGCCAACGCGACGTGCAGCCCAACGCCAAGCGTCGGCATCGCGCGCGCGCGTTCCACGGCATCCGCAGCGGCGTCGCCGGTTACCATCAGGCTGGTGACGGTCAGCACGCCCTCGCGGTGCGCCTGCTCAACTGCCTGATTGACCTCGATCGACACGCCGAAATCATCGGCGGTGATGATCGCGGTCTTCACCGCCGGGGGAATCCGTAAAATTCGGGGTCGGCCAGCACCGCATCCGCCACATTGCCTGGGCTGGCGACGGCGACGCGGCGTAACACCGCGATCATCGCGTCGCGGTCGCCCGCGCGCACTGCCGCATCCCAGGCTTCTTCGCGACCGGTCGCGGCGATCCGCTCATTGACGGTCATCTCGGCAAGCGTGGTCATAGCCGGGCCTTACGCAGCTTCCTTGCGGCGGCGCAGGAAGTCGAAGAACTCGACGCCTTCGCGCAGGCGGCGCTTCATCATGTCCCAGTCGGTCAGCATCTCGCGGACGATTTCCCAGATCTTCGACGGGCGGAAATAGAAGCGCTTGTAGAATTCCTCGACCTTCTCAAAAATCACCGCCGAGGACAGATGTGGATAGCTGAGTTGCGCGATCTGGTTGCCGCCATCGGTCAGCAGATCGTGCGAGCTGTCGAACCAGCCATTCTCGGTCGCCTGCTTGTACAGGAAGGTGCCGGGATAGGGTGCCGCCAGCGACACCTGGATGGTGTGCGGGTTGATTTCCTTGGCGTAGTTGATCGTCTCCTCGATCGTTTCCAGCGTCTCGCCGGGCAGGCCGAGGATGAAGGTGCCGTGGATGGTCAGGCCGAGCGCGTGCGCATCCTTGGTGAACTGCCGCGCGACATCGGTGCGCAGCCCCTTCTTGATGTTGTGCAAAATTTGCTGGTTACCGCTTTCATAGCCGACCAGCAGCACGCGGCACCCGCCTTCCTTCATCGCCTTCAGCACCGGCTGCGGCACGTTCGCCTTGGCGTTGCAGCCCCAGGTGACGCGGAAGCCGGGCGTGCCGAAGCCGAGCTTACGCAGCTCGCCCGACAGCTCGACGACAAAATCATGCGCGTCGGCCAGCGTATCGTCGTCGAAGAAGATCTCGTTCACCTCGGGCATTTCCTTGAGGATATATTTCACTTCCTCAATGACCTTGGGGACGCTGCGGTGGCGATAGCGATGCCCGCTGATCGTTTGCGGCCACAGGCAGAAGGTGCAGCGGCTCTTGCAGCCGCGCCCGGTGTAGAACGAGATATAAGGGTGGCGCTGATAGCCGCCATAATATTTCGACGTATCGAGATCGCGCTTATAGATGGGCGAGACCATCGGGAGGACGTCCATGTCCTCGATCTGCGCGCGGTCCTTGTTGCGCACGATCGTCCCGTCGGGCGCGCGCCATGTGATGCCGTCGATTTCGGCAAAGGGGCGGCCTTCGGCCAGTTCGACGCAGGTGAAATCATATTCCTCGCGGCAGACGAGATCGATCGCCTCGCACGCTTCCAGGCTGGCCTTGTCCTCGATCATCACCTTGGCGCCGACAAAGGCGACGATGATCTTCGGGTTGCGCTCCTTGATGAGCCGCGCGGTGCGGATGTCCTGGTTGAAGCTCGGCGTCGAGGTGTGGAGAATGACCAGATCGCGGTCGTCGAATTCGTGCGCGATATCGTCCCACGACTGGTCATGCGCGGGCGCGTCGATCAGCTTCGATCCCTCGATCATCGCCGCTGGCTGTGCGATCCACGTCGGATACCAGAAGGATTTGACCTCGCGCTTCATCTGATAGCGCGCCCCGGCACCGCCGTCATACCCGTCGAAAGAGGGTGCCTGGAGGAAAAGGGTCCGCATCATGCTCGTTGCTCCGTGGAGGCCGAGATAATGCGGCCATCCGTCTTCATTTTAAGTGTTGCACCGCGCCAATCAACCGACCGCACGAAGAAGCTCGCGATATAGATCGCAAAGGCAAGGACATCGTGCAGCAGCGCCATCCACAGCGGTGCGATCCGCCCCCCTACCGCCGCATCAACGTTTCGCACAACCACCAACCGCGCAATTACTGCTGCAAGTGCGAGCGAAAGCCCGAACTGTGGTGCATAAAGCGCAGCCAAGAGCGCGGTGGGAAAGGGCAAGCCAATGACGACGCCGACATAGGACCAGAAGGCGACGTCGCGCACGGTGGCGCCCCAGCGGAGCTCGTGCCGCCACACTTGGCCAAGGCTGGTTTCGTCGCAGGCATGTTTCACCAGAATCGGCGGCACCGCGACGCTCAGGCCAAGCGCACGCACGGCCTCGCCCATCGCATAATCGTCGGCCAGCACGTCGGCGAAGCGTTCGAAACCACCGATCCGATCTAGCGTCTCGCGCCTGAGCGCGATGGTCGATCCCATGCATGGTGCGGCCAGCCGATTCGACACGCCGAAGGTGACCCCCAGCATGAATTGATAGGTCACCCCCGCCGCGACCATGTGTGACCAGAAGCCGGCGTCGCCGCGCCCGGAATAGATGCACGTCACCGCGCCCACCGCAGGATCGTCGAGCGCGGCGAGCAGTTGCGCGACATAGTCAGGCGCGACCGCGATGTCGCTGTCGCTTAGCACCACGACGGGATGGCGCGCAGCACGATCCATGTTGATAAGGTTGGAGAGCTTACCGCTCGCACCGTGGATCGTGGGGTCGATGACCAGATCGATATGGGCGTGCGGATAGGCGGCCCGCAACGCTTCGACGACGACGATTGCCGGATCGTCGGCGCGCTGTACGCCGCACAGCAATTGCAGTGGCCCGGCATGATCCTGCGCAAGAAATGTCGCGAGATTATCGTAGAGGCGTGGTTCGGCCCCATAAAGCGGCTTGAGCAGGGTAACCGCCTCGGTCCGGGCAGGGGCCGGTTTCGCCGCGGCGAAAAAGCGCCGGAACACAATTGCCGCAGCCACCGAATAGGCAATTCCAAATATCGCCAGCACAATCGCCAGCGAGCCCAACGCCGCACCGATAGTCTGCAAAATGTGGTTCACGATGCCCTTCCCTAACCCCGCTCTGATGGCGGGTATAGGCGCATTGACATGAAAAAGCTGTCATGCCGACCCCGTAATGTCCCTTCTTTGGTGCGCGATGGCCCGTGGTATTTGCTCTTGCGCCGCATCGCACTAAAGCCACCGCCACTGGAGGCTGCTTGACCGATCGACCCATCATATTCGTGACCGGAGTATCCGGTTTTGTCGGCTCGGCCGTCGCGCGGCGGCTGGCAGCGGACGGCGCGCGCGTGCGCGGGCTGGCGCGGGCAAGCAGCGCGCGGACCAATCTGGCCGATTTCCCGGGCGAACTGGTCGAGGGCGACGCGCGCGATGCCGCCGCGATGGCGCGGGCGATGGCGGGTGTTGCACACCTCTATCATGTCGCCGCCGATTACCGGATCTGGGCCCCCGACACCGAGGAGATCGTGCGCAACAACCTTGCCAGCACGCGCACGGTGATGGAGGCGGCGCTGGCCGCCGGGGTCGAGCGAATCGTCTATACCAGCAGCGTGGCGACGCTGCGCCCCGACCACGGCAAACCGTCCGATGAAACGCGCCCGGCGACGCCCGAACAGGCCGTCGGCGCCTATAAGCGCAGCAAGGTGGTGGCGGAACGGCTGGTCGAGGCGATGGTGGCCGAGCGGGGGTTGCCTGCGGTGATCGTCAATCCCTCGACCCCGATCGGCCCGCGCGATGCGCGACCGACGCCAACCGGGCGGATTATCATCGAGGCGGCGGCGGGGCGGATGCCCGCCTTTGTCGAGAGCGGGCTCAACCTCGTCCATGTCGATGATGTAGCCGAGGGCCATATCGCGGCGATGGCGCGCGGGCGGATCGGTGAGCGTTATGTGTTGGGCGGGCAGGATGTGTCGCTGCGCGAAATGCTGGCGGACGTCGCGGCGATCGTTGGGCGCAAGGCGCCGACGGTGCAAATCCCGAGAGCGCCGCTTTTCCCGCTGGCCTGGGTGAATGAACAGATCGCGCGGGTGACGGGCAAGGAGCCGTTCCTGACGCTGGATGCGCTGCGCATGGCCGCACACGACATGTATTATGCGAGTGCGAAGGCGGAGGCCGAACTCGGTTACCACGCGCGGCCCTATCGTGCGGCGCTGGAGGATGCGGTGGCGTGGTTTCGCCAAGCGGGGATGCTGGCGTGATCGCGCTCGGAATTGCCACGCTGTCGCTGTTGATCTGGATCGTGCTGGCGCTTGGGCGCGACGGCTTCTGGCTGACGCGGGAGCGGGATGGCCTTCTTCCTCCCCTCCCTGGAAGGGAGGGGTTGGGGGTGGGTCGGCCTAAGGCAGGCGTCGCGCTCTCCACGGGCCAACCCACCCCTAACCCCTCCCTTCCAGGGAGGGGAGAAGAATGGTGGCCCTCGGTCGTCGCTGTCGTGCCTGCGCGCGACGAAGCCGAGGTGATCGCCGAGTCGATCGCCAGCCTCGCCGCGCAGGACTATCCCGGCGACTTCCGCATCATCCTGGTCGATGATTCGAGCAGCGACGGCACCGCTGACATCGCCCGCGCGGTTGGGGGTGACCGGTTGCAGATCGTCACCGGCGCGCCGCTCGTGCCCGGCTGGACCGGCAAGTTGTGGGCCGTCTCGCAGGGTGTCGCAGCGGCAGGCGACGCGCCCGACTATCTGTTGTTGACCGATGCCGACATTGCCCACGCGCCCGATAGCGTGCGCAGCCTGGTCGCGCGCGCGGTCGATGATGATCGCGTGCTGGTCTCGCTCATGGCGCGGCTGCGCTGCGAGAGCCTGGCCGAGCGCGCGCTGATCCCGGCTTTCGTGTGGTTTTTCCAGATGCTGTATCCCTTCGCCACGGTGAACCGGCGTGGGCGCGGCCTTGGTGCCGCTGCGGGCGGGGTGATGCTGGTGCAGCGCCGCGCGCTGGCGGCGGCAGGCGGGATTGTGGCGGTGCGATCCGCCTTGATCGACGATTGCGCGTTCGGCGCGCTGATGAAGCGGCAGGGGGCGGTGTGGCTCGGCCTCACCGATCGCGTGCTCAGCATCCGCCGTTACGACACTTGGGCCTCGGTCGCGGCGATGATCTCGCGCTCTGCCTATGCCCAGCTCCGCTATTCACCTTGGTTGCTGGCGGGCACCACGCTCGGGCTCGCGCTGACGTATCTTGCGCCGCCGATTCTGGCGCTTTTCGCGCGCGGATGGGCGCATTATGCGGCGCTCGCGGCCTGGGCCATCATGGCCTTGCTGTTCCAGCCGATGCTGCAATTTTATCGTCGTTCGCCACTTTGGGGACCTGCTTTGCCATTGATCGCAACCTTTTATGCAGGCTGCACCGTGCTGTCGGCGTGGCAGCACAAGCGCGGGCGCGGGGGCCTGTGGAAGGGCCGCGTCCAGGCGGATCTGTCGGCATGAGCACCGCAACCACCGCTACCGCGCTTGCCTCGGGCAAGGGGCATAAGGACGAGAATTTCCCCGTCGCCTCGGTGCTGCTGAAGCCCGAGCATCGCGCGCCAGTGATGGCCTTCTACCATTTCGCGCGCGCCGCCGATGATGTGGCCGATAACGCCGCCGCCTCGGCCGATGAGAAGCTCGCGCTCCTCGCCGCGATGCGCGCGACGATTCTCGGCACCGACGATAGCGATGCGCCTTCGGTGGCGCTCCGCGCGACGATGGAGGCGCATGGGCTGAGCCCGCAGCACGCGCTCGATCTGCTCGTCGCGTTCGAGCGCGATTGCACGATCGATCGCTACGCCAATTGGGCGGCTTTGCTCGACTATTGCCGCTATTCGGCGATGCCGGTCGGGCGGTATGTGCTGGATGTGCATGGCGAGGATCGCGCAACGTGGGCGGCGTCGGATGCGTTGTGCGCCGCGCTGCAAGTCATCAACCACACGCAGGATTGCGGCAAGGATTACCGCGCGATCGGACGGGTGTATCTGCCGGGCGACGTGATGGCGGCGCATGGCGCGACAGTGGAGGATCTGGGGCAGGCCACGGCCACCCCGGCATTGCGCGCGGTGATCCGCGATCTAGCCGCGCGATCGGGCGTGCTGCTGGCGCAGTCGGCGGGTTTTGCTGGCGCGATTCGCGATCGTCGGTTGGGAATCGAGGTGGCGATCATCCACCGGCTTGCCGCCAGCCTGACGCAGCGGTTGAAAGTCCGCGATCCGCTGTCCGAACGCGTCCACCACCGCGCGCCCGAGGCGCTTGGGCTTGCAGCGTTGGCGGGGGCCACGCAACTGGTTAAGGGGCGGGCATGAATCCTAAGGCCACTCCCGCGCATCTGCAGGCGCAAGTTTCGCGCAGCTCGTTTTACGCCGGGATGCGCGTGCTGCCCAAGGCGCAGCGCGAGGTGATGTATGCGGTTTACGCCTTTTGCCGCGCGGTTGATGACATTGCCGATGACGAGATTGGCGATCGTCCGGCGCGCGCGGCAGCACTGGAAACGTGGCGCACCGATATCGAGTCGCTCTATGCCGGTGGTGATGCGGGGCAAGCGACGCTGGTGGCGGAGGCGGTGCGCCGCTTCGCGCTCGACAAGGCCGATTTTCTCGCGGTGATCGACGGCATGGCGATGGATGTCGCCGAGGATATTCGCTGGCCGAGCATGGCCACGCTGGACCTGTATTGCGACCGGGTTGCCTCGGCAGTCGGGCGGTTGTCGGTCAAGATTTTCGGGATGGAGGCGGAGACCGGTATCGCGCTGGCGCACCATTTGGGGCTGGCATTGCAATTCACCAACATCCTGCGCGACGTGGATGAGGATGCCGCGATCGGGCGCGTCTATCTGCCGCTGGAGCCGTTGCAGGCGGCGGGCATCCCGCTGGGCGCCCCCCTTGCTGTCGTCGGTGATGCGCGCGTCGATGCAGCCGCGCGTGTACTGGCGGCGCGCGCGCACGAGCATTTCCGCGCAGCCGAGGCGATTTTGGCAAAGCGACCACGCGGGCATTTGCTCGCCCCGCGCCTGATGGCGGCGGTGTACGCGCCGATTTTGGTGCGGATGGAAGCGGTCGGCTGGGCACCGCCGCGCGCGCGCATCAAGGTCAATAAGGCCGCGTTGCTGTTCACCGTGTTGCGGCTCAGCCTGTTCCGTTGAAGCGCGCGGCTTCTATCGGTCGGGTCCGTATCATCGGGGCCGGCATGGCCGGGCTTGCTGCCGCGGTCGATCTCGCGCGTTCCGGGCATAAGGCGGAACTGGTCGATGGCGCGGCGCAAGCCGGCGGGCGCTGCCGCAGCTATCACGATCCGCAGCTCGGGCGGACGATCGACAATGGCAACCATCTGGTGCTGTCGGGCAATCGCGCAGTCGGGGACTATCTCGCGACGATCGGCGCGAGTGATCGGCTGAGCGGGCCGCTCCACGCCGATTTCCCCTTCGTCGACCGGAGCAGCGGCGCGCGCTGGGCGGTGCGCATCAATGATGGGCCGCTGCCCTGGTGGATTTTCCGCGACGGTCGCCGCGTGCCGGGCACGCGCGCGGGCGATTATCTGCGGCTGGCGCGTTTGCTCGGCGGCTCGGCGGAACAGACGGTCGCCGATCGGGTCGCGCCGCGCGGCGCGGTGTGGGACAAATTGATCGAGCCGGTGTTGCTCGCCGTGCTGAATACGCCGGTCGCGAGCGGATCGGCGCGGCTGTCCGCGGCCGTGATCCGCGAGACGCTCGGCAAAGGCGGACATGCGATGCGCCCGCGCATCGCCGAGCCGACGCTGGCGGCGGCGTTCGTCGATCCGGCGGTGGCCTGGCTGGAGCAGCACGGCACGACCCTGACGCTCGGGCGGCGGCTGCGCGCCCTTCGGTTCGCCGAGGATCGCGTCGTCGCGCTCGATTTTGGCGATGGCGAGGAAGCGGTTGGCGCGGACGAACCGGTGGTCCTGGCGGTGCCGCCCTGGGTTGCCGCGTCTTTAGTGCCCGGCCTCACCGTGCCCGATGATTTCCGCGCGATCGTAAACGCGCACTTCGCTTTCACCCCGCCGCCCGGCGTCGCGCCGATGATCGGCGTGATCGGCGGCACGGCGGAATGGATCTTCGCCTTTGACGATCGCCTTTCGGTGACGGTCAGCGCCGCCGATCATCTGGTCGATACCGACCGCGCCGAACTCGCCGCGACCTTCTGGGCGGATATCGCCGCGATTCACGGCCTGCCGGCGACATTGCCGCCTTGGCAGATCGTCAAGGAAAAGCGCGCGACCTTTGCCGCGACGCCCGAGCAGGACGCCAAGCGCCCGCCCGCTGCCACGCGCTGGCGCAACCTGTTTCTGGCGGGTGACTGGACGCAGACGGGGCTGCCCGCGACCATCGAGGGCGCGCTGCGATCGGGCGAAACCGCTGCCCGCTTGGCGCGGGGTGCCCGGCTCGGCTAAGGCGCGGGCATGAGCATCGATACGATAGACCGCAGCATTTTATTGGAAGAAGCCGACGCTACGGCGAGCAAGGCTGCCGCAGCCTTGGGCGCGTTGCAGAATGCCGATGGGCATTGGGTGTTCGAGCTTGAAGCCGACGCCACCATCCCCGCCGAATATGTGCTGCTCCGCCACTATCTGGGCGAACCGCGCGACGCGGAGATCGAGCGCAAGATTGGCGTCTATCTGCGCCGCATCCAGTCGCCGACGCATCACGGCTGGGGCCTGTTCCAGGGCGGCGCGTTCGATGTCAGCGCGAGCGTAAAGGCCTATTTCGCGCTCAAGATGATCGGCGATTCGGTCGATGCGCCGCACATGGTGCAAGCGCGCACGGCGATCCACAAAGCGGGCGGGGCGGCGGCTGCCAACGTCTTCACCCGCATCCAGCTGGCGCTGTTCGGCGCGGGGCCGTGGAGTGTGGTGCCGACACTGCCGGTCGAGCTGATCCTGCTGCCGCGCTGGTTCCCGGTGCATCTCTCCAAAATGTCCTATTGGGCGCGCACGGTGATCGTGCCGCTGCTGGTGCTGGCGGCGAAGAAGCCGGTGGCGCGCAATCCCTCGGGCGTGCTGGTCGACGAACTCTATACCGCCAAGCGCGCCAAGCTGGTCAGCAAGGCGGCGGGGACCAAGCAAGCCTGGACGACCTTCTTCAACGGCCTCGACGTGGTCCTCAAGGGTGTCGAGCCGCTCTGGCCCAAGGGCACGCGCCAGCGCGCCATCGACGCCTGCGTCACCTTCGTCACCGAGCGGTTGAACGGCGTGGACGGGCTGGGCGCGATTTATCCGGCGATGGCCAACAGCGTGATGATGTTCGATTGCCTGGGCTATGCGGAGGATCACCCCGCGCGGGCGATCGCGCGCGAATCGGTCGAAAAGCTGCTCGTGGTCAAGGACGACGAGGCCTATTGCCAGCCGTGCGTCTCGCCAGTGTGGGACACGGCACTCGCCTCCCACGCGATGCTGGAAGTGGGTGGCGAGGAGGCCGAGGCGCGCGCGGCGGCGGGGTTGGCGTGGCTCAAGCCGCTGCAGGTGCTCGATGTGAAGGGCGATTGGGCCGAGGAAAAGCCCGATGTCCGCCCCGGCGGCTGGGCCTTCCAATATAATAACGCGCATTACCCCGATCTCGACGATACCGCCGTGGTGGTGATGGCGATGGACCGCGCCAAGGATCGCGCCCCTGCCGCCTATGACGAATCGATCGCGCGCGGGGTCGAATGGACCGTCGGGCTGCAAAGCAAGGATGGCGGCTGGGGCGCGTTCGATGCCGACAACAGCTATCACTATCTCAACAACATCCCCTTTGCCGATCATGGCGCATTGCTCGATCCGCCGACCAGCGACGTCACCGCGCGCGTGGTGTCGATGCTGGCGCAATTGGGTGAGACCGACACGCCCCGGATGAAGGCGGCCTTGGCCTTCCTCGAAAAGGAACAGATGCCCGATGGCAGCTGGTTCGGGCGCTGGGGGGTCAATTACATTTACGGCACCTGGTCGGTGCTGTGTGCGCTCAACGCCGCCGGGCTCGATGCGAAGCATCCGATGGTGCGCAAGGGTGCCGACTGGCTGATCCACATCCAGAATCTCGACGGTGGCTGGGGTGAGGATTGCGAGAGCTATGCGCTTGATTACAAGGGCTATACGCCAGCGCCCTCGACCGCGTCGCAAACCGGCTGGGCGCTGCTCGCGCTGATGGCGGCGGGCAAGGTCGATCATCCCGCGGTCGAGCGCGGCATCCGCCATTTGATCGCGACACAGGCCGCCGATGGGCTGTGGGGGCAGGAGAAATATACCGGCGGCGGTTTTCCGCGCGTTTTCTACCTGCGCTATCACGGCTATCCGGCCTATTTCCCGCTCTGGGCGGTGGCGCGCTATCGCAATCTGAAGCGCTCGAACGATCCGCGTCCGGCGTTCGGAATGTGACGATCCTCGTCGCCTGCGGGCTGACGCGCGAGGCGGCGATCATCGCGCGACCGGGGTTTGTCGTGGTGGCGGGCGGTGGTGATGCCGTGCGGCTGGAGCGGGAGCTTGAGGCGGCGGCGGGAGGCGCGTTACTCATCCTGTCCTGCGGTGTCGCGGGCGCGCTCGATCCGGCCTTGCGGGCAGGGGATGTCGTGGTCGGAACCCTTTACCCTCACGCCTTCCCCGGCGAAGGCCGGGGCCCAGTCGCGGAACGTGCCGATGGTGAGGACAGTGCTTCGCGACAGGGGCCGGCGAAACTGGACCCCGGCCTTCGCCGGGGAAGCGTCCTGACTGATTGGTTGGTGCAAAGCCTGCCCAATGCTCACCTTGGCACCATCGTCGGCGCTGGCAGCATCATCGCCTCTGTCGCCAAAAAAGCCGCGCTCCATGCCGCCACCGGCGCAATCGCAGTCGACATGGAATCGCACATCGCCGCCCGCGTCGCCGCGCGCCACAATCTCCCGTTCGCGATTCTGCGCACGATCTCGGACAGCGCCGATCACGCGCTCCCGCCCGCTGCTTTGGTCGGCATGAAGCCCGATGGCGGCGTCGCGCTCGGCGCGATCCTCGCATCGCTCGCGCGCAACCCTGCACAGCTCCCCGCGCTGATCCGCACCGGCCGCGACGCCGGCGCGGCGTTCAGTGCGTTACGCCGCGCGCTGGGTGCGCTTGAAGCCCTCGGGGTCGGCGGCCTTGATCTTCGCGAGTTCGCGCTCGACATGTAGCGAGTGGACGTCGGTCGCCTTGCGGGCGTTGGACAGGTCGATATCGGGGGCCATCGGCCCCTCGGTGCGCACGCCGTTGCGGCCGATCGCGAACATCTTCAGCGGGTGGCGGATCGAGTCGCTCGCCGCCGTGCCCTCGAAGCCGCAATGCACCATGCAGTTCGAGCATTTTTCATATTTGCCGACACCATATTGGTCCCAGTCGGTGCCTTCCATCAGCTCGGCAAAGGTATCGACATAGCCTTCCCCGACCAGATAGCACGGCTTCTGCCAGCCGAAGACGGTGCGCAGCGGCATCGACCACGGCGTGCACTCATAGGTCTGGTTGCCCGCGAGGAAATCGAGGAACAAGGGCGAGTTGGTGAAGGTCCACGCCTTGCCGCCATCGCCCTTGCGGAACACGTCGCGGAAGAAGTTCTTGGTGCGCTCGCGCGTCAGGAAATGCTCCTGATCGGCGGCGCGCTCGTACGAATAACCGGGCGAGATGGTGATCTCGACGCCGCGCTTCTGCATTTCGTCGAAGAAACCGGCGAGGCGGGTGGGGTCGGCACCGTCGAACACGGTGCAATTGACCTGGACACGGAAACCCTTGGCCTTGGCCATTTCGATCGCTTCGATCGCGACTTCATAGGTGCCGGCCTGATCGACCGCATGGTCGTGCATGCCCTTGTCGCCATCGAGATGGATCGACCAGGTGAAGTAAGGCGAGGGTTTATAATCGTCGATCTTCTTCTTCATCAGCAGCGCGTTGGTGCACAGGATGACGAATTTCTTCTTGGCGATATAGCCCTCGACGATCTTGGGCATGTCGCGGTGGAGCAACGGCTCGCCACCCGCGATCGAGACGGCGGGCGCGCCGCATTCGTCGATCGCCTCCATGCACTGCTCGAACGACAGACGCTGGTTGAGGATCGCATCTGGATAGTCGATCTTGCCGCAGCCCGGGCAAGCGAGATTGCAGCGGAGCAGCGGCTCCAGCATCAGCACGAGCGGATATTTGCCGCCCTTGATGTGGTTTTTCAGGGTGTAGGCGCCAATGCGCGCCAGCGGTGCAAAAGGAAGGCTCATGGGGGTTCCTATGCGCTCATCACGCGCGTTTGGGAAGGTATTGGCGAATCACGCAATTCGCGCGGCAGGCCAAATTCGAGCGATTCCTCGACGCCTGCCAACTGCGTCACCTCGACCGGGCCGAGCTTGCGCAGCGCGGCGATGACGCTGTCGACCAGCTCATCGGGGGCGGAGGCTCCTGCGGTGAGGCCGACGCGCTCAACCCCTTCAAACCACGCCGGATCGATCGCATTGCCATCGGCGACGAGATAGCTTGGCAGCCCCTCATCTTGCCCCAGGTCGCGCAGGCGGCTGGAATTGGAACTGTTTTCGGAACCGACGACCAGCAGCAAATCGGCGACCTTGCACAGATCGCGCACCGCGCTCTGCCGGTTCTGCGTCGCATAGCAGATTTCGGAAACGTCTGGGCCGATCAAATTGGTGAAGCGCCTGGCCAGCGCGGCGATCACATTCTTGGTGTCGTCCACGCTCAGCGTCGTCTGGGTGATGTAGGCGATTTCGGCGTCGTTGGGGATGTCGAGCGCCGCGACATCGGCTTCGGTCGAAACGAGATGGACGGGCGCATCGACCTGACCGCGCGTGCCGACCACTTCGGCATGGCCTTCATGCCCGATCATCACCAGCGTGCGTCCGGCCTTGGCATAACGCCGCCCTTGCAGATGCACCTTGGTGACCAGCGGGCAAGTCGCGTCGAATACCGGCAGCTTGCGCGCCTTGGCCTCTTCCTCGACCGAGCGCGCGACGCCGTGCGCGCTGAACACCGTCATCGCGCCTTCGGGCACGTCGGACAATTCCTCGACGAAAACCGCGCCTTTGCCGCGCAGCGTATCGACGACATGGCGGTTATGGACGATTTCGTGGCGGACATAGACGGGCGCGCCATAGCGATCGAGCGCACGCTCGACGATCTCGATCGCGCGCACCACGCCTGCGCAAAATCCGCGCGGGTTTGCCAAAATTACTTGCAAAAAACGTCCCTTCCGTCCGCTCAACTGCCGAAAACCGGGCGACGCGCCGGCAAGCACGCACGCGGATCCGTCATCTATGCCTCCCGAACGCTTATTCTAGCCGCGTCGCAGCATAAAGAAAGCCGGAAAACCGGTGCCACCGGCAAAGGGGATCGGCACCTTCGGCCCGATTGTCCCACAATCCGCGCGGTTCATCGGGGCTACAGCCGTTTGTGCTAGCGCCGTTGCGGTGATAACGCCGCCCGCAAACCGGATGGGGCATCACCGAATGTCCCAATAGGAGCTTTCGATGACTTCTCCCCTGCGATACGTCGTGCCCGTGGCGGCATTATGCTGCGCTGTGCCGCTTTTTGCACAAGCGACGGATCCGGCGCGCGCGCCGGTTCAAACGCTCGATGAGGGCCTGCTCGCGATCATGAAGGGGGGCAGCACGCTTGGTACGCAGGGGCGAATCGCGCGTATCGGGCCCGTGGTCGACCAGACATTCGACATTCCGCTCATCACCCGGCTGTCGGTTGGGCCCGATTGGGTGAAGGTCGCTCCGGCGGACCAGGCGACGTTGGTCACGGCGATGCGCCGCATGACCCTTGCGCAATATGCGTCGAATTTCAGCAGCTATGGCGGCGAAAGCTTCAGCATCGACCCGCGCATCGAAACGCGCGGCACCGACAAATTGGTGCGCACGACGCTAACTGCCCCCAAGGGCGACGCCGTGCCGATCGGCTACCGCTTGCGCCAGAGCGGGGGCAAGTGGAAGATCATCGACGTTTATTACAAGAACGCGATCAGCCAGTTGGCAACACGCCGCGCCGATTTCGCAAGCCTCTTTGCCAAAGGCGGTGCCAAGGCCCTGATCGCGCATCTTGACGATCTGGCCGCCAAGGGCGGGCGCTGATCGGCGTGACGATTCGGACGACGAGCAGCGCTTTGGCGGTGGCGATTGCACTGCTCGCTGCACCCGTGGCGGTCGCGCAGGAGCCCGGCGCAACCCAGACCGTGGCGATCGTATCGGCGGCTCCGTTGGTCCCGTCGCGCGAATCCGCGCTCGCGCCCAAGCGACACCATCACCATGCCAAGGGCGATGCGCTCGAAGGTTTCAATCGAGTGATGTTCTCGATCCATCAGGTGCTCGACCGGATCTTCCTGCGTCCCGTCTCGCTGGCGTACAAAAAAATCGTGCCCAAGGTGGTGCGCACCGGCATCCGCCATGTCTTTTCCAACGTAGGCGAGCCGCTCGTTTTTGCGAACGATCTGCTACAGTTGAAACCCAAGCGTGCGATCAAGACGCTGGCGCGCTTCGGGGTCAATTCCACCATCGGCATTGGCGGGTTGCTCGACGTGGCCAAGACGTCGGAATTTAACCTGCCGCACCATGACAACAGCTTCGGCAACACGCTGGGCCGTTATGGGGTCGGGCCGGGCCCCTATATCTTCTTGCCGCTGGTCGGCCCCAATACGCTGCGCGATTTTGGTGCGGGCGTGGGCGAGGGGGCGGTGTTGCCGCTGACCATCGGCACGCCTTTTGATCGTGCGGAACTTCAGGCCGCGCAGGCGGGTTTGAGCGGGATTGACCTGCGCGCCGAATCCGATGCGGAGCTGAAGGCGCTGCTGGGTGGGGCGGTTGACCCTTATGCAACCTTGCGTTCGGCCTTCTTGCAGGATCGCGCGGCAACGATCGCTGAGCTGCGCCACGGGGCCAAGCCGGTCGACAGCGCGCTCGACGATCCACTCGCCGATCCTGCCGCCACGGGCACGGCGCCCGCATCTGAGCCTGGGGTTGCGACCGCCGCCGATCCGCTTCCCGCCGATCCGGCGGCGCCGACGGTCGAGCAACCTGCCGCCCCCGAAACACCCGCCAGCCCCGCGCCCTAACCCGCTTTCTTCCGCGGCGGGCCGAGCAGGGCCGGTTCGAAAATCAATGCGCAAACCAGGGTCCAGGCAAGCGAGATCATCAGGATCTTGCCCATGCTCGCTGTGCCCGGATGGTGCGACAACCACAGGCTGCCAAAGGCGCTGCCCGTGGCGAGCGCGCTGAACAGCACCGCGCGGGCAAGGCTGGATTGCAGCAAATCGGTCGCGCCATCCCGCCACGCCATCACGAAATAGATGTGGAACGCCACACCAACCCCGAACAGCAAGGGGAAGGCGATGATGTTGGCGAAGTTGATCGGTTGCCCGATCAACACGCAACTGCCGAGCGTCAGAAAACCCGAAAGCACCACGGGGGCGAGCGTGAACGCCACTTCCTTCACGTCGCGCAGCACAAGGAAGAGCAGCCCGCTCACCAAGGCGAGCGCGAGGATTCCGGCCTCGACAAATGCCCAGGCGACGGTTCCCGCTGCCTCTTGCGTTGCAACGGGGAGGCCGCTTGCATCGGGTGCGACGGCGCGAACCGCCTTGGTGAAGCGACGCAGCACCGCATTGTTGTTGCTGTCGCCCTTCGGGAACAGTTGCACCAGCGCGCGGCCATCCTTGGCGATCCAGTTCCCGGCGATTTCCGGCGGGAGCGTGGCGCGCGTTACCGCTTCGGCCTGCAAGGCGGAGCGGACCTGGTCGAGCATCGTGCCGAGCGGGGTCACCAACAGCGTCGTTGCCCGCGCGCGGTCTTGCGGGGTGCCGGTCGCGAGACGACCGAAAGCGGCCGCGAGACGCCGCGCGCTCTCGGCGGCGGGGCCGGGGTGGCTAACCGCGATTGCGCGCAATTCGGTGGCGGTGCGCGCGAGAGCGGCGGCGGAGTCGGCGTCGCCTGGTGACGGGGTGAGGTCGAACGGGTTGATCGTCGCGTCGAGCAGCAGCGACGCATCCTGCACCAAAGCGAGCTTGGCCTCCTGATCGGCGGGGACGAAGCTGTCGACCGACACCGCTTCCGCCACTTCCGGCAATGCGCTCAACTTCTCGGTCAACGCCCTGGCGGCATCCGCATTGGGCGCGAGCAGGTTGATCGTGTTGGGGGTGCGCAACGGGTCGCGCATCAGGTCGCTCAGCGTGCGCATCGCCGGGCCATCCTTGGCGCGCAGGTGGAGCGGATTGAAGTCGAACTGGACAAAGGGGAGCAGGGCAATGCTGCCCGCCATCGACAGGCCGAACGCCCACAACACCGTCTTGCGGTGGCTGTGCAGCCAGCGATCGATGGGGGCTGCCTCGGCAAAACCGACTTCGCGGCGTGGCGCGCCGGGCTTGAGCAGCATCAGTATCGCCGGGAGCAGCGTAACGCTGGCGATGAGCGCGACGACCATCCCAAGCCCGGCGATGATGCCGAGTTCGGCAATGCCGATATAGTCGGTTGGCAGGAACGCGCCAAAGCCAAGGAACACCGCCCCCGCCGCCAGCGCGAGGGGCGCGCCGAGCGCCACGGCGGCGCGTTGCAACGCCTTGCCGGTGTCGGCCCCGTCGAGCCGCTCGGCATTGAAGCGCACCGCAATCTGAATACCGAAATCGACGCCAAGGCCGACGAACAGCGGAATGAACGCGACCGAAATCAGGTTGAGCGCGCCAACCGCGAACAGGCCGAGCGCGGTCGTCACCACCAACCCGGCAACGATCGTCACCACGATTCCCGCAACGATTTTGACCGAGCGCGTTGCGAACCACAAAGTCACCAGCATCGCGGCGGCCATCACCAGCCCGACAAAGCCGATATTTTCCTCCAGCGTGGCGAATTCCTCGTCGGCCAGCGGCACTTCGCCGGTGGTGCGCACGATGACGCCGTGCGTCTGGTCGAGGCCGAGCTTGATCGCCTGCGCCTTGATCGCGGCGACGGCATCTTCGCCGGGTTGCAGCGCGCCGTAATCGAGCCTGGGTTGTGCGAGGATCAGGCGGCGCAGCGGTGGCGCGGCACCTGCGCCGGGCTCGGCGAAGAGTTGCTGCCACGAGAAATAAGCGGGTTTGCCGGCCGCTGACGCCTCCAGCGCCGCTGCCATCGTCCGCATCGGGCGGTCGATCCGCGACAACGGCACGTCGCCATTGGTGACGCCGCTCAGCATCGTCGAAAACGCACCCGCAATGCCGCGCAACGATGGGTCACCCGCCAGGGGGCCGAGCAACGGCTGCGCGTCGATCAGGGCCTTGGTGGAGGCCTTTACCGATGCGGTGGAGCCGAACAGCAAGCCTTCGCGGTCGAAAAACGCGCCGCCATCGGGGCGCTGTACGGTGCGGAAATGGCGCGTGTCCTCGGCCAGCGCGGCGGAGAGTTTTGCGGTGGCGGCTTCGGCCAGTTCGGGTGTCTTGCCATCGACGACGACCAACAGCACGTCGGACAATTGCGGAAAGGCGGTCTCGACCGCTTTCTCATTTTGCCGCCACGCAATCTTGGGAGAAATCAGCGCGGCGGTGTCGGTCGTCATCGCGAAGTGGCCGGCGGCATAGAGCGCCGCGCCGAGAACCAGCGCAAGGCACAGACCGAGCACCATGAAAGGCCGCCGCACGCCAAGCGCGACGAGCTGCTGAATACGCTGCGCTATCACTGTTTGGGCGCGTCAGGGCCGATGAAATAGCGGAGTTTCAGGTGGATCGTCCGTTCCTGTCCGTCATAATCGAACACAGCTTCTTCCCATTTTGGCGGGCCCAGGCGGATTTTGGCATCGTTGGAAAAACCAACGCCCTCCTTGGGAATGCCGAACAGCGCGCGGTCGAGTTTGCCATTGCCGTCCTGATCGTAAAACACCTGCACGGCGTAGCGACCGGGCTTCAGTCCGGTCAGCGTTACCGTCGCCTGGCCTACATGTGCGGGGGCGTCCGCCGCGATTGGGCAATCCTTCAGGAACTGCGCCTGCGTGCAAAGATCGACATGCACGCGCCCGGTACGAGCGCGCACATTATCGACCGCAACATGCAGAATGCCACTTGGCGATCCAGCGCCGAGTGCCAGCAAAGGAAGAGCTGCAAGGCCTAGCCGCGACAGCAGCGCGCGCACCGGCGCGGCGGGGGGGAGGTGATTCATGGCAGCGCCTTTAGACCAGATTGGGGCCGGATTGGAACCACCGGCCAGTCGCGCCTGCAAAGCCGGTTTGCGGTGAACGCGCGCTGAATCGCCTCAGCCGAAAATATCGGTCAACGCTTCGCTGGCCGGGCCATCTTTCCAATTGCGGAGTTCGACATAAAGCGAGGTCTGGATCGCGGAGGCGATCGTCGTCACCACAGTCGTCGTCACCACGCTGATGGCGAGCAGGCCGATCGGAAAGCCACTTTGCGCGGCATTGGCCACGCCCTGAACCCCCAGAATTGCAAACATCAACAGGCCGGAAACCGCCGAAACAAGCCAGTAAATCACGATGACGACCAGTTCGAGCGCGAAGATGTTCCAGCGTGCGCCCTTGGTCAGCGCGGCGCTGCGCCCGAATGCACCGAAAACGCCGCAATTTTCCTCGACCAGAGCAGGTGCCGCGACCGACAGGATCAGATAGAAAATAATGCCGGGCACGACCAGCAACATCAGCCCGAACACGACGATGACCCCGATCAGCACCGCCAGACCGAATAAGGGAAGAATCTTGCGCAAGCCTGCCATTGCGGATTCGGCAAAGCTGACCGGCTGGCCATCGCTGAACGCCACCGTCGCGCGCACGAGCGCGCCCTGCGCAAGAAAGGTGAAGGCAAGCGTGAGCACGCCGACTGCACCCGCGAGCAGGATGGTGGCGAGGGTAAAGGGTAGTGATTGCGTGGCGCGCGGATTTTGCAGGAGGGCGTTGAGCGCCACGCTCGGCACGGCACCGAACAAAAACGAAATGCCGAACATGGTCAGCGGGTTCGCGCCGATTGTTGCGAAACCACGGCTGAAAACCCGGCCAATCGACATGCGACGGTCCGATACTGCGGCAATGCTGGCCATGTCTGCGTGCCCCCCGGTGATGAACTGTCGGCAAACTGACCGGTGCCACGCGTGGCGTCCAGCGCAATTTGGCAATTGCGCGCGGAGAGAGTTGCTTTACTCTCAGTGAAGTAGCGTCGCATGATGCCGGGGGAATGACAGTGAGCGGGGGGACATCGCAGCAGGTGGCAACCGCTACCGACCGGTTCGCTGCGGCCCATGCCGCGTTGAAGGCGGATTCGACGATTCAGTTCAGGCTGCTCCGCGCGCCGCTGCCGCCCGAGCCGCCCTTGTGGTTGATACAGTTTGGCAAATGGTTACGGCATGTGCTTGCGCCGATTGGGCGTTTTTTCGCGTGGCTGGATGGGTTTTTGCCGGATTGGCCCTATGCTAAGATGTTCCTGTGGAGCGTGCTCGGCGTTTTCGTCGTGATGCTGTTATGGGCGGCGTATCAGCGCATCCGGCATGGCGAATGGCGCTTGCCACGCTTCGTCCGCAACCGACCCGTCGCGGCTTTGCCGGAAGACGAAGAAAGCTGGGAACCGGAGGCGACGCCGGTGCGCGAATGGCTGCGCGAGGCCGATGCGCTGGCGGCGGCGGGGCGCTATGCCGAGGCGGTGCATCATTTGCTGTTCCGCTCGATCGACGACATTGCGCGGCGGCGTCCGCAACTGGTGCGCCCGGCGTTGACCAGCCGGGAGTTGAGCGCGTCCGATGCGATTCCAGCGTCGGCGCGCGGCCTGTTCGCGGGGATTGCACGCCTGGTCGAGCGCAGTCTGTTCGGTGGGCGTCCGGTCGCCGCCGATGACTGGCAGAGCGCGCGCGCGGCTTATGCGGACTTCGCGCTGCCACGGACGTGGCGCGGATGAGCGATATTACCATCGGCACTGCGGGTTCGACATCGGGCGGGTTTTCGGTGCGCACCGTCGGCATCATCGTGGGGGCGGGGATTGCCTTGTTCCTTGGAATGCTGGTGCTCGGGGCCTATGCGCCCGATCTGCGCTCGGGCCGCAATGGCGGGGCGCACGCGCTGTCGAACGCGGCGACGGGGTTCAGCGGGATCGTGCAACTGGCACAAGCAACCGGGCGCGGTGCCGAGATTGTGCGCGATGTGCGCGCGCTTGATACCGAGGATCTGGTAGTGCTGACGCCCGAAACCGGGCGCACCGACATGACCAAAATTCTGGAACAGCGCGCGGTCAAGCCAACGTTGCTTATCCTGCCCAAATGGGTGACCGTTCCCGACCTGACGCATTCCGGCTGGGTGCGATACAGCGATTTGCAGCCGACGTTCGAGCCCGAGGGTGTCCTTGCGCCGAAGACCGTGCTGAAGATCGCGCGCCATCCGAGCGGCGGGCGGCCCTTGGTCGGCGTGTCGTGGATGCCCGCCGATTTGCGCTTTGCCGCGCCGCGCCCGCTGCAGACGATGGCGGGCGCGGATTTGAAGCCGCTGATTACCGACGATCAGGGCGGGATCGTGCTGGGTCAGATTGGCGAGCATCCCTTCTACGTATTGGCCGACCCGGATTTGCTGTCGAACATCGCGATGGGCGATGCGAAGCAGGCGCGTTCGGCGCTGGCCTTGCTCGATTTTCTGAATGCGACCGGTGCGAAATCGGTGGTGTTCGACGTGACGCTCAATGGCTTTGGCAGAACGCGGACCCCACTTAAGCTGGCGTTCGAGCCACCCTTCCTCGCGATGACGCTGGCGGTTGCGGCGGCGGTGCTGCTGGCAGGGATTCAGGCGACCTCGCGCTTCGGGGCACCCCGGCGGCGTGAACGCGCGATCGCGTTCGGCAAGACCGCATTGATCGACAATGCCGCCGCTTTGGTGCGCAAGGCGGGGCGGCAAGGCGGGCTGGGGGCGCGGTATGTCGATCTGGTGCGCGAGCGTGCGGTGAGCGTGTTCGGGGTGCCCGCGCGGTTGCGCGATGGCGCGCTCGACGCGCATCTCGATGGCCTCGCCGATCGCGCGCGCTTTTCCGATCTGGCCGAGCAAGCGCGCGCAGCGCGCCATCCACGCGACATGCTTCAGGCGGCGCAGGCGCTGCATCGATGGTTATGGGAGAAGACACGGTGACGGGTGCAATCACGACAGTCGAGGACGTGGCGGCGCTGGCCCAGGCCATTCGCGGCGAGATCGGCAAGGCGGTGGTCGGGCAGGAACAGACCGTCGAGGTCCTGCTGGTCGGGCTGTTCGCGGGCGGGCATGTGCTGCTCGAAGGGCCGCCGGGGACGGCCAAGACGCTGCTCGCGCGCAGTTTCGCGCGCGTGATCGGGCTCGATTTCGGGCGGATTCAGTTCACGCCCGATTTGATGCCGGGCGACATTATTGGCGCCAATCTGTTCAACTTCCAGACCAGCACCTTCACGCTGACGCGCGGGCCGATTTTTACCGATCTGCTGCTGGCCGACGAAATCAACCGCACCCCGCCCAAGACGCAGGCGGCGTTGCTCGAGGCGATGCAGGAACGCACGGTCACCATCGACGGCGAAAGCCTGTCGCTGGGCGAACGCTTCATGGTGGTGGCGACGCAAAACCCGATCGAGCAGCAGGGCGTCTATCCGCTGCCCGAGGCGCAGCTCGACCGCTTCCTGTTCAAGCAGATCGTCGATTATCCAAGCGCCGCCGAGGAGCGCCGCATCATCGCCGCGCACGGCGCGCACGGCCATGCGATGGAGCCCGCCGAATGGGGCGTTGCTCCCGTGGCCAATGCCGCTGCGATCGCGGACGCGATTGCGGTGGTCGGGCAGGTGCGGCTGGTGGATGAGTTGATCGATTATATCACCGCGCTGATCCGGGGCACGCGCGGCGTTGCCGATCTGCAAAGCGGCGCGAGCCCGCGTGCAGGGGCGATGCTGGCGGGTGCTGCGCGCGCGCGCGCCGCGATCGACGGGCGCGATTTCGTCATCCCCGACGATGTGAAGGCGCTGGCCCCGGCGCTGCTGCGCCACCGCCTGATCCTGTCGCCCGCCGCCGAGATCGATGGCCGCGCGATCGAGGATGTCGTCGCCAGCATCATCGAAACGATCGAAGCACCGCGGTGATCTTGCGGGTGGCTTGCCTAGCGTCTTCCTTCAGCACTTCCCCGGCGAAGGCCGGGGCCCAGGCGTGGTGTCCGGTCGTGCCAGGCGCTGCGCTTGCTCATGACCCGCTCGCCACCGGGCCCCGGCCTTCGCCGGGGAAGTGCGTTGGAGGCGCTTGGTGATCTACCCGACGCGCACGGCGGTGCTGGCGGCGGCAGCGGGGGCACCGGTGGCCTTGCTGCTGGCGGTGGCGATGCCCGGGCGCTGGTTCGTCGGGCTTGCCTGGCCGATCGCGCTTCTGGTGATGACCGCCGTCGATGCGCTGGCCGGGCGACGCGCCGGCACCGTCAAGATCAACGTGCCGCCGAGCGCCTCGGTCGGCGCGACGGTGGAGGCGGTGGTCAGCGTCGCGATCGATGGCGCGCGCGCACCCGCCAACGCCGAAGTGGCCATTGCGGCGGGCCCGCTGGTGAGGCTCGACAATGACGGGCGGATGTGGATCGCGCTTCGGCAGGGGCGCGGCGCGGCGGTGTTGCCGCTGGCGACGGTCCGGCGCGGGACGGCGCGGTTCGAGCAGCTCTGGTTGCGCTGGCGCGGGCCGCTCGGGCTGGCGTGGCAACAGCGCGTCATTCCGACGGCGACGACCTTGCCGATCCTGCCCGACATCCGCCCGCTGCATGATCGCGGCGCGCAGATTTTCCAGCGGCACGCGCTGCAAGGCCTGATCGCGCAGATCGAACGCGGCGATGGTGCCGATTTCGAGGCGCTGGTCGAGTTTCGCGCCGGGATGGATCGCCGGGCGATCGACTGGAAGCAATCGGCGCGGCAAACCAAGCTCCACGCCAAGGAATATCGCACCGAGCGCAACAACCAGATCGTGTTCGCGGTCGATGCCGGGCGGCAAATGTGCGAGCCGGTTGCCGGGCTGCCACGCATCGATCGCGCGGTCTCGGCGATGTTGCTGACCGCGTGGGTCGCGCTGAAGCTGGGCGACCGCGTCGCGCTGCACGCCTTCGATTCTCGGCCCCGAATCGCCAGCGGCGTGGTGTCGGGGATGCCCGCCTTCGCCAACCTGCAACGGCTGGCGGCGGCGATCGATTATACGGCTGAGGAAACCAATTATACCTTCGCGCTGACCACGCTCGCGGCGCGGCTGACGCGGCGCTCGATGATTGTGTTGTTCACCGAATTTACCGACCTGACCTCGGCGGATTTCATGGTGCGCGCGGCGGCGCGGATCGTCGATACGCATGTGCTGCTGGTTGTGGTGCTGCGCGATGAGGAGCTGGAGCGCATCGCCGATGCCGTGCCCGCCACCGCCGATGATGTGACGCGCGCGGTGACGGCGGCGGCGCTGCTGCGCGACCGCAAGCTGGTGCTCACGCGCTTGCACCATCTGGGGGTGCATGTGATCGAAGCCGAGCATGATCGCGTCGGTGAGCGGCTGGTCGCGGGTTATGTCGATTTGAAGCGGAGAAACCTGCTGTGACCGACGCCCCCGCCGCTGTTTCTGCGTTCGCGCCGCCGCAACCGGTGCTGGTCAATGCCAGCCGCTTTCGCGCCGCTCACGCTGCCGATTGGGAGCGGCTGGAGTCGCTCATCTCGCGGATCGAGCGGCGCTCGGTGCGCGCGCTTCAGGATGAGGATTTGCTCGCGCTGCCCTTGCTGTATCGCTCGGCGCTGTCGTCGTTGGCGGTGGCGCGCGAAACCTCGCTCGACCGCGCGCTGATCGTCTATCTCGAACAGCTTTGCACCCGCGCCTATTTCCAGCTTTACGGCGTGCCGAGTTCGGCGCTGAGCCAGTTGGGGCGTTTCTTCCGGCATAGCTGGCCCACGGCGATCCGCGCGATTTGGCGCGAGACGCTGGTTGCCTTCCTGCTGACGGCGGCGGCGGCGTTGGTCGGCTATGTGCTGGTGCGCGGCGATCCGAGCTGGTTTTTCGGCATCGTCGGCGATGGCATGGCGCAGGGGCGCGATCCGTCCGCCTCCGCCGAAAGCCTGCGCCAGACGCTGTATAATACCAAGGGGCAGGATGCGCTGGCGACCTTTGCCGCCTTCCTGTTCACCCACAATGCGCAAATCGCGATTTTCGCTTTTGCGCTGGGCTTTGCCTTTGGCGTGCCGACGGTGTTGCTGATCGTCTATAACGGCCTGTCGCTGGGTGCCTTTCTCGCGGTGTTCGTGCCCAAGGGGCTGGGCTTCGGCTTTGTCGGCTGGATCATGATCCACGGCACCACCGAATTGTTCGCGATCATCCTGTCCGGGGCGGCGGGGTTCCGCATCGGCACCGCGATCGCCTTTCCCGGACGCCAGGCGCGGATGGATGCGGCGGTGGCGGCGGGCAAGACCGGCGCGACGGTGATGGCGGGCACAGTCGTGATGCTGGCGGTGGCCGGGGTGCTCGAAGGAATCGGGCGACAGACGATTACCGCCGATCTGTCGCGCTATGCGATCGGGCTGGCGATGCTGGCTGGCTGGTTGCTCTATTTCTATCTGCCGAGGGGCCGCAATGGCGTTGTTCAGGCGTAACCGGACGCGCCGCCCGAAGGGGCCGCAATCGCTGCGGCGCAGCTTCGTCACGCCCGAAGGCGTCGATCTGCAGATCGAGCTGGGCGGGGCGGGGGTGCGCGCCGCTGCTTTCATGGTCGATGCGGTGGCGATGCTGATCCTGCTGATCGTGGCGACGATCGTCATCGCCCTGTTATTTGTGGCGAGCAAGCAAAGCGCCTTGGCGATCCTGTGGTTGCTGGGCTTCTTCGTGCTGCGCAATGGCTGGTTCGCGTTGTTTGAGATGGGCGGGCGCGGGGCGACGCCAGGCAAGCGGATGATGGGCCTGCGCGTCGTCGCGCGCGATGGCGCGCGGCTCACCGGCGGTGCCGTGATCGCGCGCAATGCGATGCGTGAGATCGAAGTGTTCCTGCCGCTCACCTTCCTGCTGTCGCAAGCGGCGCAGGGGTTGGCGGACAGTTTCGTGACGATCTTTGCGCTGGGGTGGAGCGGTATCTTCCTATTCTTCCCGCTGTTCAACCGTGATCGGCTGCGCATCGGTGATCTGCTTGCCGGGACATGGGTAGTGCGCACCGTGCGCGGTGAACTGGGCGCGGATCTGGTCGTCGCGAGCGAACGGGCGCGACGCGTATTCCCCGAAGCCGCGCTCGATCTGTACGGCGTCTATGAGTTGCAGACGCTGGAGGACGTGTTGCGCAGCGACCGCGACGACGCGATTGCGACCGTGGCGGCGGCGATCCGGCGCAAGGCCAATCTGCCTTACGACCCCGACGATCGCGGTTTCCTGAACGATTATTATGTCGCCTTGTGTGCGCGGCTGGAGCGCGGGCTGATGGTCGGGCGCCGCCGCGCGGATAAATTCGCCTGATCGGAAGCGTGGCGCTGGCTTTCACGCATTTCGGACATCCGCACGGCAAAGCGCAGCCTCCCGATCGTCTGGAGGAAAAGTGCGTGCCCTCTCTTTCCTGGTCCACGACGCCGCACTGGCGCAATTATCATCACACGCAGGATCGCCAGCAGGTCGAGACGGCGGCACTGGTTCCGGGGCCTGCGCCGACCGGGGCGATTCCGGCGCTGCGTAAAACCGCCGAATTGCTGGGTGCCGTGCTGGCCCATGCGGCGCAGAAGCGCGCACCGGTCAATGTGCTGGGATCGGCCTGGTCGTTCAGCGATATTACCAAGGGGCCGGGCGGGCTGGCGCAGACGGCGTTGCCGCAGCACGTCTGGCGGGTCGATCCGGCCGATCTTGGTGCGGCGGCGGTACACCGCGATCGCATGGTGCTCGCCCATGCCGGAACGAAGATCCACGAACTCAACGCCTTTCTGGAGCCGTCGCTGTCGCTTGCGACCTCGGGCGCGCATGACGGGCAAACCATCGGCGGAATGCTGGGCACCGGGGTGCATGGCTCGGTGCTGACCTATGGCGGCTTTCAGAACCATGTTCGCGGCGTGCATGTCGTAACGGGCCCCGGCGAATCGTGGTGGATCGAGCGCGGACCGGCGCCGTGGCTGGCGGGGGCAACCGCGCGTGCGCTTGCCAACCATGTCGTGCTGGAAGCCGACCTCTTCGAGGCGACGCTGGTCCATCTCGGCGGGCTCGGCATCATCAATGCGGTGTTGCTGGAGGCTGTGCCTGGATTCGTCGTAGATCTGGTGCGCGTGAAACACCCGCTGACCCCGGCTGCGATCGGCCAGCTCCAGGCGGGCGATTTTGCCGGTTTCGCGCGCGAAGTCTGGCCGCGGAGCCGCGATACGCCGTATTATATCGAGGTCATTCTCGATCCGTTTCACCCTTATGCCGGCTATCGTGGCGATGCGCACAATGCGCTGGTGACGCTGTATTACAAACGCGAGCCAAACCGCACCGTCGCGCGGCTGGCGGCGATGGCTGCGGTCGCGCAGGAACCGACGCATGAGCCGCTCAACCTGCTCGCGCGCGCCTTGGCCGGGCAGCTTGAGCAGGACCTGCTACTGCCCTTGCCGCAGGCGGTGGCATGGCTGGTCGCGCAGGAGTTTAAGGTCGAGCCCGCACCGGGCGTGGCCCCCCGCCAATTGACCTGGGGCGGGGCCAATGGCCCGCATGTCCGCCAAAAGATCCTTGGGTGGGAAATCGAACTGTATAACGCCGCTTATGCGATCGAGCAGGCGCATTTGAGCACCACGCTGAAGACCATGCTCGATGCCTTCCACACGCACGGCGGTGGACATCAGGTGTTCACGTTGCGCTTCGTCAACAAGGCGGCGGGCTTGCTGGCGTTCACCCGCTTCGATGATACGGTGGTGATCAACATGGACGGGCTGCGCACGCTCAACAGCGCCGACGCCGCGCGCTGCGTCGCCCTGGCGCTGGAGCGCGAGGGCATCCCCTTCAGTCAGCATTGGGGCAAGCAGGGCGTCATCACCAGCACGCGCGTGATGCGCGATTTCGGGATGCCGACCGATCCGCGCTCGCGCGCCGGGCGGTGGCGGGCGGCACGCTACCGGCTGCTCTCACCCGAGATGCGCGGGATACTGTGCAGCGATGCCCTCGCTGCCTGGGGCTTGGCATAACGGTCCAGCGTCGCGTTGAGCCGCGCGCGCATCCGGGGATCGCGAATGGTTGCATCGATGCTGCCAGTGCCGCCAAGCGCGTTCAGCCGCAGCGCATAGGGTGCCGCTTCCGGCTCTTCCCCGTTGAGCGTGAGCGCCAAAATCAGCGCGGCCAGGGTAACGGGGGCATAAGGGAGGTATTGCACCGCTTCGCGCAACACGGTGCGGGCACGGGCCACCTCGCCTAGCGCCAGCAGGCCAAGCCCGATCCCGGTCAGCGCGTGCGGTCGCACTGCCGAGCGCGGATTCATTCGCAAGGCGTGCTCAAACCGCATAACCGCGCGGATAGGGTTGGCACGCGCGATGTCGACCCAACCGCCCCAAAACAGGCTGGCCGCCGATGCAGGGTGCAGCGCAAGCGCGCGATCGATCAATTGATCGGCAATGTCGATATCGCCGCCGATCCCGACGAGGGTCCCGGCGGCATAACCGAGCACGAACGGATCATTTTCCCCATATCGGAGGCAATGTTCATAGTGTGCGAGCGCCTGCGCGCGCGTTGCCGCCGGATCGTCAGCCCAGCCGAACGCGAAGGTGAGCGAATGGCAAAATGCCGAGAGCGCGCTGGCCCAGGCATTGTGGGGTTCCAGCGCGAGCACTTGCCCGGCGAGCGCAATCGCCTCCTGCATCGGCGCGCGTTCCCATTGGCGAAACAGGGCGTTGGCGCGCCAATATAAATGATAGGCATCAGGGGTTGCGACCGGTTGGGCCGCAGCGCGCGTGCGCTCGGCGATTTCGACCGAGGAATCGATTTGCTGGGCTACCGTTTGGGCAATCTCGGCCTGCACGTCGAACAGGGCTTCCAGCGTGGTATCGAAGCGTTCGGTCCAGATTTGTTCACGCACCACACCGTCGGTCAACCGTACCTGGATGCGAATCGCGCCATGCTCGCGTTGGATGCTGCCTTCGAGCAAGTAGCGCACGCCCAGTTCGCGGCACAGCGCGCCGTGATCCAGCGGACGCTCGACGCGCGGCCCGGCCAAAGCGACGAACAGGGTGGAAAAGCGCGACATGGCGTCGCCAATTTCGTCGGTTATCGCGGCGGCAAGTGCAGCGTCGCCCGGGTCGCTTGAGCGCATCGTGAAAGCCACGATGCCGACCGAGGGTTTGCGCGGCGAGGGTGCGAAGCCATTGGCGATCGGGACGGGAGCGTCGGCTCCTGTGGTTTGCGCCGGTATCGGGTTGGACAAGGCTACGCGTTCCCACGCTTGGACGTGCAGTTGCTCGATCAATGCGCGGACATGCTGGCGTTGTTCCCGCAACCAATCCTCAAAACCCTCTTCGCCGGGCAGATCGAGCCCTTCCAGCAATTCGCCGGGATCGGCGAGCGCGGGTGTGCGGACGTTGTTGACATCGGTATGCAACGCACGGACATCCACCTCGATCCGATCGAGGTCCAGGCGCACCCGCGCGGAATCGGCCACGATCAGCGGCGGTCCATCGATGGGGTTGATCGCCTGTCGCAAATTGGACAATTCGCGGCGCAAGCTGGCGCGGGCCTGGTCAGGATCGCGCCCACCCCACAATTGCGCCTGCAGCCACGCGCGCGAGCGTTCGCCCGAGCGCGCCAGGGCGATCAGCGCGAGCAGGGCGATGCCCTTGCGGCTGGTGATGGGCCGGCGCGTTCCGTCGGGCGCGAACAGCCCGAACGTACCGAGCAAGCGCAAGCGATGCCGCGTCCTGTCCTCCATGACCCCGTTCCTTGCGCCCCGGCGCCCCGGTTTGTGCTGCCCCCTGGCTTTCACGTTTTTGGGACGCCTGTGAAACAATTTGGGCGCAAAGCATCGTTCTCGCAAGTGCGAGATGAATCCAAATCGATTGGGGCATGATATGCTGATAATTCGGGGCATGGTAATCGGTCTGATCGCGATGGCGCTCGGTGGGTGCGCAACACGCGGCGCGCTGCAGATCGATTGTCCCCGTTTCGCGAATTACATCATCAAAATGCCGAAATCGCGGCTGGTTGAAGAAATTCAGGCCGATGCGGGGGTAGGGTCGCCGGGAATACAGCCGGGGATACAGGCGCTCGCCGCCGGTCCGCACACGCGCTTTTCACTCGAGGCGAGCCTTGCGGCCGGTGCCCGCAACACGATGCTGCCGAAAACCCGGCTTGTGCCGGAAGCGGTGACGGCGGCGCCATCGGGCGATGCGGTCTTGCTGCTGTCGGGCGGCGGGCAATGGGGGGCGTTCGGCGTTGGTTTTCTCGATCGGTTGCGCAATGCCCATCCCGACCAATTTCCCCGCGCCCGCACCATTACAGGAGTCAGCACGGGCGGGCTGCAGGCGCTGTTTCTCGCGGTTGGCACCGACCAGACCTTTGCGGCGTTGCGCGCAGCCTATGCGCCGCAGCGGGAAAGCGACATCGTCAACCGCAACCCGCAATGGCAGGCGGTGATTACCGGCTCGATTGCGGGGCTTGCGCCACTCAAGCGCAAGGTGCTGGCCGCTTTGTGTGTCGATGGTGATCCAGCAAAAGGCTGCCCGATGATCGACGCGCTCGCCTCCGATGCCAGCGCCGATGCCTTTATCGGCTTTGTCGATGCCGAGAGCGGCGACTTTTATTATGCGCCGATCAAGATGATGGCGCGGACCCTGGCCAAGGCCGAGGCGCAGCAGTGCATCGCGGGCGCGGCGATCGCCTCTGCAGCGATGCCGGTGTTCTTTCAGCAGGTGAAGGTTGGCGGCCGCGTTTATTATGACGGCGGCGTGCGACAATCGGTGTTCGAAACCACGATCGCCGCGCAGGCCTATGCCGAAGGACGCGCGGCGGCGGCGTTGGCGCAGTCGATGGGCATGACAACCCCGCCCGCGCCACCGACGCTGTATGTCGTGCGCAACGGGCCAACGGTGCTGACCGACGACGCCTCGCCGCAGAAAGGCGCGGACGCGTTGACCAATGCGCTGCGTGCCGAGGCGATCGTGGTCAACCAGTTGGAGGTGCAGTCGATTGCCGATTTGCGGTTGGCCAATCCGACAGGGCCGATCAGGCTGGTGACGGCCGATGGGTTCGATCGACCACCCGGAGCGTGTGTGAAGGAACCGAAGGAGGCGATATTCTCGCCCACCTTCATGGCGTGCCTTGCCCGGTTTGGTAGCGCTCGCGCAGACCGGACGCCGCCGTGGCGCGCTTTGACGCCGATTGTATCAGGTGCAGAGCCGAGCGCTGCACGCCTTGGCTTGCCGCCCGCGCAGTGAACCGATTTGTTACAATTCCTCAATCTCGAAATTGACGCGAATTCGCAACGTAACTGTCACGGCTGATCCATAGCGCGACCCTCACCGGGACGGACACCGAGTTGGGGAAAATAAGATGATGACGATTCGCACCGAGGCGCGCGCGCGCCTGCTCGGCGCCAGCGCGCTTGCGCTTGTCGCTTCGTTCTGCGCCAATGCCGCCGCCGCCGAAACGGTGCCTGCCGCCGCGACCGAGCAGAAGGCCGATCCTGCGACCAAGAGCGACATCGCCGAAGGGTCGGACATCGTCGTCACCGCCACCAAGGCCAACGAACTCGCCCCCGTTACCGCATCGCTGAAGACGACGCAGCCACAGGCGATCGTTTCGCGGTCGTTCATCGAAGATTCGCTGCCCGCGACGGTTGATTTCAACCAAATCGCGCTGATTACGCCGAGCGTTTCCAATTTCGGGGGCAATAACGGCATCGGCCTGTCGGAATCAAAGGCGCAGCTTCGCGGTTTCCAGGACGGCGAATATAACATCACTTATGATGGCGTGCCCTTTGGCGACACCAATGACCCGACGCACCATTCGACCACCTTCTTCCCGTCCAACACGGTCGAAACGCTGATCGTCGATCGTGGCCCCGGCAATGCGAGCAACCTTGGCCAAGCTAGCTTTGGCGGCACCTTCAACCTGTTCAGCCGCGCAACGCGTGACGATTTCGGTGGAGAGGTTGTTGGCAGCTATGGCAGCTTCAACACCTATCTCGCGCGCGGATTGTTGCAGACGGGCACCTTTGCCAATGGTGCGCAGGCGGTGTTCAGCGGCCAATACGTCCATAGCGACGGCCGCACGAGCTATTCGAAATATCAGAATTACAATTTGTTCGGCAAAGTCGTCGTCCCGGTTACCCCGGACGTGAAGGTGACCTTCCTTGCTACGTATAACAAAAATCGCTTCAATCAGGCGGACAACGATGGTTCGACCTTGGCGCAGCAAGCGCTGTATGGAAAATATTACGGACTTAACAACGATCCAAACACATCGGAATATTTCGGGTATAACCACACCGACAAGACGACCGATTTCGAAATCATCAAACTTGAAGCTAATCTTTCGCCGGGCGCAGTGTTTGAAAACCGTGCCTACACTTATTATTACGACAATGAGACATTGTCGGCAAATGACGTAACCACCCAGCCGGGCATTGCTGGCTTCAAACCGTATCAAACCATCGGCGCCAACGGCAAGGCGATCGTGGGGGATATTCCCGGTTATACCAAGACCAACAAATATCGCGTTTTCGGCGACATCGCCAAGGTGCGGATCGATCTTGCATCCTTCGCGACGATCACGGCGGGCGCATGGCTCGAATTCAGCCACACCTACCGCCAACAGCGCGATGTCGATTTGACGACGGGTGGCTTCAACTATGTCGAAAAGGTCGTGAAGGCCCCCGCTACCGGTCTCAACCCAGGCGAACTGACCCCGCAATATATCAAGTTCGACCAGAAATCGCGCGGCAACCACACCGAGGAATTCGTCGAGCTGGAAATCCGTCCGATCGAGGGGCTGAAGATCACGCCCGGTTTCAAGCATGTCGATTTCGGCCGTAAAATCGATGCGCTCTACAATCAGACCACGCGCTATGCGCAGCGCAATTCGAACGATTATGCCGCCGACCTGCCATTCGTGACGATCAACTATCAGCCGCTCGCCAATTTTTCGGTTTATGGCCAATATGCCAAGGGTTTCCTCGCGCCGCCGCTGAGCCAGCTTTACGTCGCCAACACGACGTTCTCGAACGCAGTCCCGCAAAAATCGACCAACTATCAAGCGGGTGCGGTGTATCACGGCAGCCATCTGTCGCTGGATGCCGACGTTTACGTCATTAATTTCACCAACAAATTCTACAGCTACACCGATACGTCAGGCCAAGGGCTCGGCACGATTTTCACCAACATCGGCGGCGCGCTGTACAAGGGCGTCGAAGGGCAGGCGACCTATGCGTTCGGCAATGGCCTGGCCATATTCGCCAACGCCTCGCGCAACTATGCCAAGACGAATGTCTATACCGATCCGGTGACGGGCAAGGTCGTACCGCGCACGACCATCGCCAAGGCACCGCAGTCGACGGCGGCGGGCGGGGTGCTCTACAAGCACGGACCGATCAAATTCTCGCTGACCGACAAATGGACCGGGCCGCAATATTCCGATTTGGCCAACACCGTCCGGATCAGCCCGTATAACACGGTCAATCTGGCGGCGAGCTATGCCATCGGGCCAATCAAGGTTGGGATCGACGTGACCGATCTGCTCGACTCGCAAAAGATCAATCAGATCTCGGGCACGCTCGCCACAGGGCAGATTTACTATCAGCCAGGCCGTGCGGTTTCCGGTCAGATCACCTATTCGTTCTGATGAAGCGGGCTCTGTTCGCCGCGGCTGCGCTATGCGTCGCTGCGGCACCCGCGCCCAAGGTCGCCCCCTTGCTCGACGCGCGGGATCTCGATCCCGCGCTCGTCCTGCCGCCGCCACCTGCGGCCGGTAGCGCGCAGGCCCTCGCCGAACTGGCCGAATTGCGTGCGGCGGGCACGGTGCGCACGGCTGCCGACGAAGCCGATGCGCGGCTCGACGGCGATACCAAGAATGCGACGATTTTTGCGGGCGTACTCGGCCCCAAATTCGATCTCGACCGGCTGCCCGCGACCGCCGTATTGCTCGCGCAAGTGCGCGCGAGCGAGAAGGCGGCGGTCGACCGCGGCAAGGATCATTTCAAGCGACCGCGCCCCTATGTCATCGATCCCGCGCTGAAGAGCTGCAAGCGCAATGACGATCCGTTGTCGAGCTATCCCAGTGGGCACACCTCGATGGCGTTTTCGATGGGCGAGACGCTCGCACGGCTGGTGCCCGAAAAGGCCGATGCGCTGCTCGCCCGCGCCGCCCGCTATGGCCAAAGCCGGATCGTGTGCGAACAGCATTTCCGCAGCGATGTGAGTGCCGGGCAAATGCTGGGCCTGCTTATCGCCGAGCGGTTGCTGGCGAAGCCGGACTTTCGCGCGGGGTTTGACGCGGCGCGGCGCGAACTTGTCATCGCCGGAATCGCAACAGGCTAAACCGCGTCCACGCGCGGGAAGGCCAACGTTACGCGCAACCCCGGGGCATTGTCGGTGACCGTGATGGCGCCGCCATGCGCCGCCGTCACCGCTGCGACCAGACTGAGGCCAAGCCCATTGCCGGGTGTGGTACGGCTCGCTTCGCCGCGCGCGAAGCGATGGAGGATGCGGGCGTGTTCGCCTTCCGCCACGCCCGGCCCGGTGTCGGCGACCGATAGCTCCGCCGTCGTCGTATCGGCAGTCAGCGTTAGCGCGGTCCGCGTGGCTGGGGGCGTATGCAAGCGCGCATTGTCGAGCAGGTTGATTAACGCCTGCGCGATCAGTTCGCGGTCGCCCAGCACCGTTATGCCGGGCGCAACCGACCACGACAAAACCCGCGCCCCATCGGCAAACGCCGGCGCATAGCTTTCGGCGATTTCGGTCGCGAGAAAACTGAGGTCGATCACTACGAAGCCACGCGCCAACGCGCCGCCCTCTACCTCGGCAATGCGCAGCAGCGCGGCGAACAACGCGAGCACGGCATCGCCCTGCTCGATCGCGCGCTCGGCTGCACCCTCCACATGGCCAACTTGTTCGAGCTGGTTGCGCAGCCGCAGCAAGGGCGTGCGCAGATCGTGCGCCACGTCGCTCGATACCTGGCGCAGATTGTCCATCAAATGCCCGATGCGATCGAGCATGGTGTTGAGGGCAGACCCAACCGCGTCGAATTCATCCTGCCGATCGCCGATCGGCACGCGTTGCGCCATGTCGCCCGCCATGATCGCGCGCGCGACACCGCTGATTCCGTCAAGCCGCTGCTGGAGATAGCCACCGAGCAACAAGGCGCCCATCACGCTGAGGCTGGCCACCAACGCAAACGCCCCGCCGAAAATCAGGATGATGGTGCGATCGATTCCCTCCATGCCTTCGGTATCGCGCACGACGACCAACCGATACCCGCGGGCCAAATCGGTAGCGAAGGCGCGCGCACGGTCGGCCCCTTCCAGGGGATCACGAAACACGATGTCCTGCAATCCAGTGGGCGGCATGGAGGCGTCGAGCCCGCCGCCGACGCGCCGCCCCGCATGGTCGAACATCGCATAACCATAACCGTTGATCGTGCTTCCGCCTTCGCGCCTGGCGATGGCATGGCGGATTTCGGGCAGGTCGCCCTCGTTGAACTCATGTGCCAGCGCGGTCGCTTCGTCGATCAGCGCGGCGTCCTGTTGGCGGCGGAATTGCGCATCGGCGGCAATATACACTGCCACGCCCAGCAGCAGGATGGCGAGCGCGAACGCTGTCGAATAGGTGAAAGCGATGCGATAGGCGGCGCTGGCCCTCGGCCTATGCATCGGCGCGCATCCGATAGCCGGAACCCCGGATGGTCTCGATTGGATCGTCGCTAAACCCCTCGCGCAGCTTCGCGCGCAAGCGGCTGAGATGGCTTTCGACGATGTTGGTTTGCGGGTCGAAATGGAAACCCCATACGCGTTCGAGGAACATCGTGCGCGTCACGATGCGCCCGGCATTGCGCATCAACTGTTCCAGCAAGGCGAATTCGCGCGGTTGCAGGTGGACAGGTTTGCCGCCGCGCGTCACGTCCCGGCGCAACAGATCGAGCGTGATGTCGCCAATTTCGATCCGCGTTGTCGGATCGGGGCCGGGCGCGCGGCGGGCAAGCGCGTTGAGCCGCGCGACCAGTTCGACAAAGGCGAACGGTTTGACCAGATAATCATCGGCCCCGGCGTCCAGCCCATCGACGCGGTCGGCAATGCCCCCCAGCGCGGTCAACACCAGCACCGGCACCCGGTTGGGCACGGCGCGCAAATGGCGTAACACTTCGAGTCCGTTCACACCCGGCAGCATCCGATCCAGGATCACGACGTCGAAAGGCGTATCGATCGCGGCTTGCAGCGCAAGCGGTCCCGTCGCGACGTGGGTAACCTGATGACCGAGCCCAATCAGCCCCTCGGCGATAAACCGCGCGGTTTCGGTGTCGTCTTCGGCGAGCAGAATGTGCATGGCGGTTCTTTAATACGAAGCCACCGACAAAGCGCTTGAGAAATGCCAATCTTTATTAGGATGGCGCGCCCGGAGGGAGTCGAACCCCCGACCGAGGAGGTAGAAGCTCCTTGCTCTATCCAACTGAGCTACGGGCGCGCACTGGATTTGCCTGTAGCGTGGATTGCGGCGCAGCGAAACGGCCTTCATAATTCCAGCGCACGGCCAGGGGGCGCATCCGCATGACGACACTACGCAGTATCAACGCACGCGATCTGGGTGGGCGGTCGTTCCGCTATTTCGATTTCGTGATGGTGGCGTTCGTCGTCATTCTGCTGCTGTCGAACGTGATTGGCGCGGAAAAACGCTCGGTTATCAATTTGCCGTGGATCGGGCTGTGGCCGTTCGGCGCGGGAATCCTGTTCTTCCCCGTCTCCTATGTCATCGATGATGTGCTGACCGAGGTCTATGGCTATGCCCGCGCGCGGCGCGCGCTGTGGGCGGGGTTTGGCGCGCTGATTTTCATGGCGGTGATGGAATGGACCGTGGTGCACTTGCCCGTCGCTGAGGGCTGGAACGGGCAGGCGGCGTATGAACGCGTGTTCGGCGCGGGCTGGCGGATCATCCTGGCGTCGATCACCGCCTTTTGGGTCGGGGATTTGCTCAATTCCTTCGTGCTCGCCAAGATGAAGATCGCCACGGGCGGCAAATATCTGTGGACGCGCACGATCGGCAGCACGATCGTGGGCGAGGGCGCGGACAGCCTGATCTTCTATCCGATCGCCTTTTACGGCCTGGCCGATTGGCCGGTCGAGCAAATCGGAATGGTGATGCTCAGCCAGTTCGTGCTGAAAGTGTCGTGGGAAGTGTTGCTGACGCCGGTGACCTATCTCGTGGTCAATGTTCTGAAACGCAGCGAAGGCATCGACGTGTACGACCGCGGGACTGATTTTTCGCCGTTCCAGCTTTAGGATCGATGCGGCCCAAGTGTTGAGAGGGTAATGGCTTTCCCTCTCCCGTTCGTTCCGAGCGAAGTCGAGAAACCTGGCACGGCGCCTGTTGCTGTTGCTCGACTTCGCTCGAAACGAACGGAAAAGCGGGGCAGAAGACCCAGTCGCTCCGTCTTTACGCCCCAACCAGCTCCAGCAAGCCTTCGAACATCCGTCGTCCGTCATTGCCGCCATGCGCGGCGGTTTCGATGCGGCGTTCGGGATGCGGCATCAGGCCGAGCACGTTGCCGGTCGCGTTGAGCACGCCCGCAATGTTGCGCGCCGAGCCGTTGACCGGTTCAGCATAACGGAACGCCACACGACCTTCGCCTTCCAGCCGGTCGAGCGTCTCGGCATCGGCCGAATAATTGCCGTCATGATGCGCGACGGGGATGATGATCTGCTCGCCCGCGCCATAGCGGCTGGTGAACACGCTCTGCGCATTGTCGACCGTCAGCGCGACTTCGCGGCACACGAAATCGAGCCCGGCATTGCGCATCAGCGCGCCCGGCAGCAGCCCCGCCTCGGTCAACACCTGAAAGCCGTTGCAGATACCGAGCACCGGCACGCCGCGCTCCGCCGCCGCAGTCACCGCGCGCATGATCGGCGAGCGTGCGCCGATCGCGCCCGACCGCAGATAATCGCCATAGGAGAAGCCGCCGGGCAGCGCGACGAGGCCGACGCCATCGGGCAGTTCCGTCTCGGCGTGCCACACCATCGTCGGGGCGGTGCCGCTAACCTCGCGCAAGGCGGTCGCGATGTCGCGGTCGCAATTTGAGCCGGGAAAGACGATGACCGCGGTCTTCATACGCGTTCGACCCGATAATTTTCGATGACGGTGTTGGCGAGCAATTCGCGGCACATCGCGTCGATCCGCTCGTCGCTGGTATCGTCGGCGACATCGAGTTCGATCAGCTTGCCGGCGCGGACGTCGTTGACGCCGCCGAAGCCGAGGCCACCAAGAGCCTTGTGAATCGCGCGGCCCTGCGGATCGAGCACGCCGGGCTTCAGCGTGACGAAAATGCGGAGCTTCATGGGCATGTCCTGGCTGCTGGTCGTTAGCGCGGCACCCTATGGCCGTGTGCGCGCTGTGTCGCAAGCTTCGTGTGGCGTGGCGCTCAGCGCTGGGCGGTGGCGTCGCGGTGCTCGAACCAATGCGGCAGACCAAACGAGATTGCCATGCCGTATCGCGCGAGCGGCACCTTGGGCCACGGACCGGTCAAATAAAGCGGGGCGTACCCGCCCGCATCCTTGCCTTCGAGCTGGGCGCGGACGTGATCGTCGCCGATCCACCGCTCCGCCCCGGCAAAGGGCCGCCGTAGCGCAACCACGTTGATGCGCCCGCGCACCAGAATTTGATGATAATCGAACGAATTGCGTTGCTCGCCTTGCGCATCGGTCAGCCACGCGGTGGCGAAATAGGTCGGGGTCCATTCCGCGCCGAGCGGGGCCGGAAACACCACCATTCGCGCGGGTTCGGAGGCCTTGACTCGCACCGGATCGATCCGGACAGTCAGCGCGAGCAGGATCGGCAGCAGCGCGACGAGGGTAACGGGTCGCCGCCACGCATCGAGCATGAAGCGCAATGCGAACAGCCCAAACAGCGGAAACACCCATTTGAAATAATGCACATTGTTGAAGCGCCACAGCCCGGTTGGCAGCAAATCGACATAAGCGAGCATTAGGATGACATAGATTGCCCCCGCCGCGCCGACCGCGAGCGCTACCGGTCGCCGGGCAGGAGGACTCCACCAGGCGACGAGCATCCCGGCCCCGCCGAGCAGCAGCCACGGTGCCTTGTCGAGCAGCCCGATCCCCTCGCCGAACCAGGCGCGCGGCTCGACCAGCAGGACATAGGCTTTCCAGCCGAGCCAGCCGAAGTTGAAGCCATATTGCGCCGAATAAAGCATATAGGGGCTGGGACCGAAGCCGTAAATTGCCACGAACAGCGTGGCCAATGCACCGAAGGCGAGGGTGAAGCCTGCCACCGCATGGAGGGCTGCGCGCCCATCGCGCGCGCGGATCAGCGCGAGGCTGGCAAAGGCCGCGATGACCCCGCCGATGATGACGTCGCCGGGCCGGGCGAACGGAATCAGGCCAAGCGCGAGGCCGAGGATACTGGCTGGCCAGCGAGATTCGCCCTGCGCGTGCTTCTCTTCAACGCCTTCCCGACGCAGGCCGAGGCCCAGTTGCGGCGTGGATCGTAAGGAAGCGCTGTCCGAGCCTATAACCGGCGCGCGACTGGGCCCCGGCCTGCGCCGGGGAAGGAAGAAGGGCCGGGGAAGTAAGAGAGAGCGGGAGGAGGAAGTCTGCTCCCACAAGCGCGCCATCGCCCCGAGCGCGAGCCACAACAAGGCCGCCGCCGGTGTGCTCGTCCACGGCTCGATCCACACTTTGGCGATGTCGAATTGCGCAAGCGTCGTCGCGGCAAACACCAGCACCGCCCCCCACAGTGGCACGCCAAAACTGCGCGCCACGCTACGAAAGCCGGCAAAGGCCAGCAGATAGCAGGCCAGATTGACGAAGAAAAACGGCTGGCTCGGCCACAGATGCAGAAAGGGCAGGCCGAGCAGTGGGTAGAGCAGCGGGTAATAATGCTGGCTCGGTGCCAGATTGCCGGTCGCAAGCGCGGTCGCCGAGCGCACGTAGAGCGATTGATCCTGCCAATCATGCCAGTACAGCGCGGCGGGGTCGCTGAGACCGGCCGGACCGACCACGCGCAGCACACTCAGCAAATAGGCAACCGCCAAGGCCGCATAAGGCCACACCGCCGCTGGGGCGGCGGCCCGAAGCTGCCGCCACCCCGCCACGTTCTTATTTGCCCTTGCTCAGCCGATGCTTTTCGAGATCGAGCACCGCATTGTCGGCCCCTTCGGGCAGCAGCCCGAGACGCCGCGCAACTTCCTGATACGCCTCGACTTCGCCGCCAAGATCGCGACGGAAGCGGTCCTTGTCGAGCTTCTCGTTGGTGGTCATGTCCCACAGGCGGCAGCCATCGGGGCTGATTTCGTCGGCGAGCAGGATGCGCGGATAATCATTGTCCCACACGCGCCCGAATTCGAGCTTGAAATCGACCAGGCGGATGCCGATCCCGGCGAACAGCCCGCACAGGAAATCGTTGATGCGAATCGCCAGGTCGGCGATGTCGTGCATTTCTTCCTGCCCGGCCCAACCGAAGGCGGCGATATGCTCATCGGTGATCATCGGATCGCCGAGCGCGTCGTCCTTATAATAATATTCGATGATCGTGCGGGGAAGCTGGGTGCCTTCCTCGATGCCGAGTCGAGTCGAAAGCGATCCGGCGGCGACATTGCGCACCACGACTTCGATCGGGATGATCTCGACCTGGCGGATCAACTGTTCGCGCATGTTGAGGCGGCGGATGAAGTGCGTTGGCACGCCGATCAGCCCGAGCAGGGTGAAGATATGCTCGGAAATCCGGTTGTTAAGCACGCCCTTGCCGCTGATCGTGCCCTTTTTCTGGGCGTTGAAGGCGGTTGCGTCATCCTTGAAATACTGGATCAGCGTCCCCGGCTCAGGCCCCTCATAGAGGATCTTGGCCTTGCCTTCGTAGATCTGGCGGCGGCGTGCCATGTGCGTGGATACCCCTAAAAACCAAAAGCTGAAAACGATAGGCCCCGGCGACGCGGGGACCGCGAGCCGGGGCAGGAAGGGTTCTGCTATATCGAATGCGCGGCGGTGGTGCAATCAGCTTGGGCGCGCGCGCAGGGCTTGGCCCGTCATGCAACCGGTTCATGCTCCTTGGGCGTGTCGTGCGTGTCTGGGGATTCGGGCTGGAACCAGCGCTGCACGATGCCGGTGCGCTCCGTACCGTGCTCTTGCGGCGCGGGTGGCAGAACGGGCGCGGTAGTGCCCTCGGTCCGCGCCAGAAACCAGCGCAACAGCAACGCGCCGCCAAGCAGCAATATCAGCCACGGCCCGATGCCGGCCAACACCACCAGCAGCCCGGCGAGCGACGCCAGAAAGGTGTCGCCAGCGCTTTCAAAGGTTGCGGCGGGGGACGCCCCAACTCCCGGAATCCCGCCGTTGGAGCTGTATTGGAAGACGACCGGCACAGTCGCGGTGCCGCCGACGCTCCCTTGGTCGACATCGCCGATCGTTGCGATCGCGCTGCGCACCCGATCAGCCTTGGCAGCGGCCAGCGCCTTCTGTTCGGGGTCGCTCGCGCTGCGTGCGCTGGATTCGGCATTGGCGAGCGCATCGCGCAAGCGCGCGAGCCCCGCCCCGCCACGTCCGCCCCCGCCGGTCGCTTCGGCCCCGGCGATGGTGGCGTCGGTCATCGTGCCATGTGCGGCGTTCACGGTCTGCGCGGCGGCCTTGCCAAAGGCGCGCGCCACCGTCGGGTCGAGCGTCATCGTCAGGACAGCGGTGATTGCGTTATCGGCACCGACCGCATAGCGCATGGCGGTAATCCGACACCGCGCCGGGCCGAGTTGATCGCAACCGCGCGCGTGGCTTTCCTGCACCGCCTCGATCCGGCTGGCGGGCAGGCGGAAGGCGTAGCGATAGTCGAACCCGCCATCGGGCGCGGGCAGTGCGGCGCTATTGGTCTTGGTGGCATTGGTCGGTCCGGTTCCGTTGGGCCCCGACGCGACGTCGCACCCGCCAAGCACCACTATCACCGCAAAAAGCCCAGCGAATCGCATCGTCCACCCCCCAATACCCATCGCCGCCATAGCAGTTTTGGGGCCGCAGGGCACGTGTGGCGCGTGACCATCTCGCCACCCGGCGATGCGGCTGCTATCGCGGAGACATGCCGAGCAATTTGACCGATCCTTTCCAAGCCATCGTCGACTCCCCCTTCGATAGCGCGCTGAGCGACCGCTATCTGGTCTATGCGCTGTCGACCATCACCGCGCGCTCGCTGCCCGATGTCCGCGACGGCATGAAGCCGGTGCATCGGCGGCTGTTATGGGCGATGCGCCAACTGCGGATGGACCCGAACACCGCCTACAAGAAATCGGCGCGCGTCGTTGGCGAGGTGATCGGCAAATACCATCCGCACGGCGATTCCTCGGTCTATGACGCGATGGTCCGGCTCGCGCAGGATTTTTCGGTGCGCTATCCCCTGGTCGAGGGGCAGGGGAATTTCGGCAATATCGACGGCGATAACGCCGCCGCCTTCCGCTATACCGAGGCGCGGCTGACCCAAGTCGCGATGGATTTGATGGAAGGGCTCGACGAAGACGCCGTCGCCTTCAAACCCACCTATAATAATGAAGAGCAGGAGCCAGAGCTTTTCCCTGGAGCTTTCCCCAACCTGCTTGCGAACGGTGCGGCGGGAATCGCGGTCGGCATGGCCACCAGCATCCCGCCGCACAACGCCGCCGAACTGTTCGATGCGGCGATCCTGCTGATCGACAATCCACAGGCCGAGGATGCGGCGCTACTGGAGCATATCAAGGGGCCTGATTTTCCGACCGGCGGCCTCGTGGTCGACAGCCCGGCGTCGATCGCCGAGGCCTATGCCACCGGGCGCGGCGGCTTTCGCGTGCGTGCGCGCTGGCATGTCGAGGATCAGGGACGCGGCACCTGGAACGCGATCGTCACCGAAATTCCGTATGGTATCCAGAAGGGCAAGTTGATCGAGCAGATCGCGGCGATTGTCAACGACAAGAAGCTGCCGATCCTGGCCGACATCCGCGATGAATCGGATTCGGAAATCCGCATCGTCATCGAACCACGCAGCCGCACGGTCGAGGCGGACGTGCTGATGGAGAGCCTGTTCAAGATGTCGGACCTGGAAGTCCGCTTCAGCCTCAACCTCAACGTGCTCGATGCCAACCGCACGCCGCGCGTGATGAGCCTGCGCCAGGCGTTGCAGGAGTGGGTGGCGCATCAGTTCATCGTGCTGCAACGGCGCACCGCGCATCGCCTGTCGAAGATCGCCGACCGGATCGAGCTGCTGCACGGTTATATCGTTGCCTATCTCAATCTCGACCGCGTGATCGAGATCATCCGCACCGAGGATGAGCCCAAGCCGGTGATGATGGCCGAGTTCGAACTGAACGAGCGTCAGGCCGAGGCGATCCTCAACATGCGGCTGCGCAGCTTGCGGCGGCTGGAGGAAATGGAGTTGCGCAAGGAACGCGACACGCTGGAAGCGGAGCGTGCCGGGCTGGAGGCGTTGCTTGGCAGCGAGGCGCGGCAGCGCACGCGGTTGAAGCGCGACTTCACCAAATTGCGCGAGCGTTATGGCCCGGAGACCAAGCTCGGCAAACGCCGCACCACCGTCGCCGAAGCAGCCCCGGCGCGCGACATTCCATTGGAGGCGATGATCGAGCGCGAGCCGATCACCGTGATCCTGTCGCAGCGCGGCTGGATCCGCGCGATGAAGGGGCATGTCGATGCCGCAGGGGTTGCTGCGGTGAAGTTCAAGGAAGGCGATGCCGCGCTGTTCGACTTCACCGCGCACACCACCGACAAGATCATCGTCGCCGCCGAAAATGGGCGTTTCTTCACGCTGGCGGCCGATAAATTGCCGGGCGGGCGCGGCTTTGGCGAGCCGGTGCGGCTGATGATCGATCTCGATGGCGACATCGGTATTGTCGACATTTTCCGCGCGGGGATCGCCGAGAAGTTGCTGGTCGCGGCGAGTGATGGGCGCGGCTTCATCGTCCGCACCGCCGACATCATCGCCGAAACGCGCAAAGGCAAGACCGTGGTCACCCCCCGCATCGGGGCCAAGCTCAAGGTGGTGCGCCCGGTCGCGCCCGATGCGGATTATGTCGCGGCGATCGGCGACAACCGGCGCTTGCTGGTCTTCCCGCTGACCGAGCTGGCGGAAATGGCGCGCGGGCAGGGGGTGCAGTTGATGCGTTTCCGCGACGGGGGCTTGTCCGATGCGACAACCTTCGTGTTTGCGCAGGGGCTTAGCTGGCCGATGGGCGGCGAAAGCGGTCGCACGCGGACCGAAACCGATCTTGCGCCGTGGCGCGCCGCGCGCGGGGCTGCGGGCCGGATGCCGCCCAACGGCTTTCCACGCGACAACCGGTTTTAGTGCGGTCGTCACGGTTAACGGTGTCATTTCGTGCAAGTGACTGAAATTCGGGTAAGCTCAGCGGGTTCTTAACGATTGCACGCTATCGCTACGGCAATGGCGTTTGTTTCGTATCCTGCCCTGAACCATTCGACTGCGGTGGATGTACCGACGCAGGGCAAGGACGATACGCCGTCGCTGACGATGGCCTCCCGCGTTATCGAGCTGTTGCCGGTTCCCGCGGTGATGGTGGCGCTGCAGGATGCGGGCGTGGTGGTGCAGGCCGCCAACCGCGCCTATGAGATTGCGGGCCTGGGCATTGGCGACCGGCGATGCTCGCTGGTCGCGCAGATCGAGCAGCGGATTGTCGACTTTATCCGCGGGGATTCGCTCCGTGCCGAATTTCCGATCGAATATGGCGATGCGGTCGATTGCCATTATTATCAGGCGACCCTGGCGCGACTGGCGCGCAACTCCGACCACCGCTGTGTCCTGATTCTGGTCGATCAGACCGCCGAACTGCGAACCGAGCATAATTTGCGTCGCGAAATGCTCACCGACAGTTTGACCGGCCTGCCCAATCGCGCGGGCTTCAGCGATCGGCTGGAGACGTTGCTCGACGATCCGGCGTCGCGCACGCGCTATGCGGTTCTGGTCGTCGATCTCGATCGTTTCAGCCGGGTCAATGCGTGTCTGGGGTCGATGGCGGGCGATGAGCTGCTCATTACCGTGGCGCGTCGCCTGAAGGGGGCATTGCGCGCGCAGGACGTGCTGGCGCGCACGGGCGGCGACGAATTCGGGATTTTGCTGACATTGGAGGACGGGCCGGGTGATGCCGATCATGTCGCCAAGCGCATACAGGGCGCGCTTTCCACGCCCTTCCGCCTGTCGGATTTCGAGATTCGCGTGGCCTGTTCGATCGGCATTGCATTCGGCACGGCCACGATCGACGATGGCGAGGAGTTGATCCGGCACGCGCAATTCGCGGTCAAGCGCTCCAAGGGAACCGGCAAGACCGAGGCCTATCAGACGCAGGCCTTTGACCTGGCGCGTGAACAATTCGGCATGGAAACCGCGCTACGCCGCGCGATCGAGCGCGGGCAGATGCGGCTGACCTTCCAGCCGATTTGCGATCTCGCGACGGGGCGGCTGGTGTCGTTCGAATCGCTCGCGCGGTGGCGCGATGAGGCGGGGGTGGAGTATTCGCCCAACGATTTCATTCCGGTGGCCGAGGAATCGGGGTTGATCGTGCCGCTGGGACGCTGGGCGATTCAGGAAGCGGCGGCGACCCTGGCGCAATGGGATGCGCGGATGGGCGGCGATTGCGGGATCAAACTCGCGGTGAACCTGTCGGCAATCCAGTTGCAGCGCGATGCGATTGCGCCGGTCGTACAGTCGGCGCTTGCCGCTTATGGGCTGGAAGGATCGCGCTTTACGCTGGAACTGACCGAAAGCGCATTGGTCACCGATCCGGATCGCATGGCCGGCATCATGCACGCGTTGAAGGCGCTCGGCACCACCATTGCGATGGATGATTTCGGCACCGGCTATTCCAATCTCGCCTATCTCCAGAAACTGCCGATCGACATCCTCAAGATCGATCGCAGCTTCGTGACGGGCATGTTGGCCGATCGCGACAAAATTGCGATCGTGCGCGCGATCCTGTCACTCGCCCAGGCGTTGGGCATGAAGACCATCGCCGAGGGGATCGAAACCAACGAATTGTCGCAGACGCTGGCGGCATTGGGCTGCACCTACGGACAGGGTTACCTGTACGCGCGGCCACTAGAGGCCGAGGCGGCCTATGCGATGCTGGAGTCGCGCAAGAATTGAGCAACGGCGGCGTCGGCAATGGCGTTGGCGCGCTCGGCTGAGGGAAAATCCTCGGCGATCCACTGATTTTCAACCAGCTTCAGCAGCCGCGCGACATCGGGGCCCTTGTCCACGCCGCGCGCGACGAGCGCCCCGCCATTAACCGGGAAGCTGGGGGCGACCCAGTCGAGGATCTGACGCACCGCCAGCACGCGCTCCATCGCCGCCGGGGTATGAAGCAATATGCGATCGATCGCGCCCTCCTGCCCGAGTCGATAGGCAAGCGCCTGCGGGGCGGCGAGATCGGGTTTGAGCGCGGAGACGATCCGTTTGCGCTGCGCGTTCGACAGTTTCAGTCGTGCGGCGACATCTTCGCCGATCTTCGCGTCGCACGGCAGGACCGCGGCGAGGCGACGGATCGGGTCCGGGGTCAGGCCTGCCAGCGTCTCGCTGCCCGTAATGTCGGCGAATGCCTCGACGCCCTCGGCGGTGATTTCGGGCAGGACCGGTCGGAAGATTCCGCGCTCGACCATCAGCCGCAGCGTCGCCACCGCATTGGGGGCGACCAGCAGCTTGAGCAACTCCGCTGCGATTCGTTCGCGCGACAATGCCATCAAATCGTTGGCGCGCGCGGTGCAGGCATCCAGCCCCGCCGCGTCCGGTGTATCGCCAAAGCGTGCGTGGAAGCGGAAGAAGCGCAGGATGCGCAAATGATCCTCGGCGATGCGCTGCAACGGATCACCGATGAAGCGCACGCGCCGTGCCGCCAGATCGACAAGGCCTTCGAAATAATCGAAAATCTCGCCCGTTTGCGGATCGGCATAAAGCGCGTTGATCGTGAAATCGCGGCGCGCGGCATCCTCGCGCCAATCGTCGGTGAAGGCGACGGTGGCGCGGCGTCCGTCGGTCGCAACGTCGCTGCGCAGCGTGGTAACCTCGACCGGCGAACCATCCGCCAGCACCGCCGTGATCGTGCCGTGGGCGAGACCGGTCGGCACCGCGCGAATCCGCGCGCGCGCGAGCAGGTCGATCACGTCCTCGGGCGGGTGGCGCGTCGCCAGATCGACATCGGCAACGTCCAGCCCAAGCAGCGAATCGCGCACTGCGCCACCGACGAAGCGCGTTTCGCCGCGCGTGGTGCCGAGCACCTGGCACAATTCGGCCAGCCCCGCGCGCTGCCGCCACGGCGCATCGGGCAGCGTCAGGCGATCCATCGCAGCCGCCGCGAAAGGTTGACGATCATCGCGGCGGTGGCACCCCAGATGCGATGGTCCCCCCACAAAATCTCATAATAATGCCGGTTGCGGCCCTGCCACTCGACGCTCGCCTCGATATGGTTGCCCGAATCGAGCAGGAAGCCGAGCGGAACCTCGAACACTTCGGCCACTTCGGCGGCGGCGGGGATGAAGACCAAATCGGGCGGCACCACGCCGATCACCGGGGTCACCTCGAAGCCGGTGACGGTGCGATAGCGATCGGCCTCGCCGACGATGCGGACGTGCGTGCGCGGCAAGGCGATTTCTTCCTCGGCTTCGCGCAACGCGGCGGCGACCGGCCCGGCATCGCCCGGATCGATCCGTCCGCCGGGGAAGGCGATTTGCCCGGCGTGGCGCGACAGCGTGTCGGTGCGTCGCGTCAGGATCACGCCCGGTTCGGCACGATCGGTGACCGGGATCAGCACCGCCGCCTGTGCCAGCGGGGTGACGATCGCATCGGCATCGACATGGTCGCCGGTCAGCAGCACGGTATCGGCGTGGCCCGCCGTCAACGCAGTTTGCAGGCGCGCGACGAGCGTCATGCGACGGGCTCCAGCGGAAAGAAAATGCCCGCGCTCCACACGCCGGGCGGCGCGTCGCCGCCATCGATCGCGCGTTGCGCGAGGTCGTAATAGACCGCGCGTGCCACCACCGCATCGAGCCCGGCGCGCACGTGCAGATAGGGGCGCGGGCCATCCTCGCGCGGCTCGAAGCGCAACGCATGGTCGGCATCGGCGGTGACCAGATCGCCGGTATTGAGCCGGAAGGTGAGCGTCGTCGCCTTGCCTTCGCCCGACACCTTCATCTCGACCGCGACGAAGGGGGCATCCTCGACCACGATGTCGAGCTTCTCGACCGGGGTGACCAGCACATAGCCGCCATTGGCTTCGCGCCGCAGGATCGTCGAGAACAGCCGCACCATTGCCTCGCGCCCGATTGGCGAGCCCTGGTGAAACCACGTCCCATCGCGCGCGATGCGCATTTCGCTGTCGCCGCAATGCGTTGGGTTCCAGCGCTCGACCGGGGGCAATTTGCGCGCTTCGGCAAGGCGCGCAATGTCGGCGAGCGACAAAGCGGCAAGATCGGGGATCGGCTCCATCGGCATGACAGCGGCGGTAGGGCAGGCGGCTCGTTGCGTAAACCCGGGTCAGGCCAGCGCGACGATCCGTGGCGCGAGCAGGCCCGCTCCGCTCGGTACTTTGTCGCCGCGCGCGAGTAGGCGATGCCGCTCGACCGCGCCGGGCACGCGCCATTCCGCCGTGCACGCGGCATCGAAACCGAAGAAGCGCCCATAATATTCGGGGTCGCCGATCAGCGTGATTGCATCCGCCAGGCCAGCAAGCTCCGCCGCCGCCAGTGCGTGCGCGGTGAGCGCGCGCCCGATGCCGCCTTGCTGCCGCCCGGGTTCGACCGCGACCGGGCCAAGCTGCACCATCGCTACATCCCGCCCGTCATCCCCGACAAAGCGGATCGGCCAGCATTGGATCGTGCCCACCACCGCGCCCTCCTCGAGTGCGGCAAAGCTCAGCGCCGGAATCGCGGCCATGCCTGCACGGATGCGATAAGCGGTGCGCTCGTGTCGGTCCGGCCCGAAGGCACGGTCGAGCAATTCCTCGACCGCAGCGGGCGCCACATCGGCAATCGGCACGAATTCGATCACGGCGGTTTCCTCGCCCTTCGTGTGTCCCGCTGGAACGGGCCCATAGACCGAAGGGGCCGCGCGCTTTAGCCTCCACCACGCTGAACGCAAGTCGAATGGGGGAGTATGCGTGAAACTCTATGATGCCGCCTGGGCACCAAGCCCGCGTCGCGTCCGCATCTATTTGGCGGAAAAGGGAATTGAGGTCGACCGCGTATTGGTTGATTTGCGCAGCGGTGAGCATTTGGGCGCGGCGTTCCTCCAGATCAATCCGCGTGGGGTGGTGCCCGCGCTTGAACTCGATTCGGGCGAGGTGCTGTGCGAATCGTCGGCGATTTGCCGGTATTTCGAGGCATTGCAGCCGGAACCGCCGCTGTTCGGCGACGGCGCGCTCGACATTGCGCGGATCGAATCGTGGACACGGCGGATCGAGCAGGAGGGCTATGCCGCCGTCGTCTATGTCCTGCGCAATGAGCGCGAGGCGTTTCGTGATCGCGGCATTGCCGGCAAATGGCCCGCCATTCCGCAAATTCCCGAATTGGCCGAACGCGGCGGTATTTTGTGGGCGGCGTTCACGGCTGCGCTCGATGCGCATCTGGCGGGGCGTGCGTGGATTGCGACCGATGCGTACAGCTTTGCGGATATATCGGCGCTCGTCACGGTCGATTTTGCCAAGGCCGCGCGGCTGACGGTGCCGGAGGGCTTCGTCCATCTGCACCGCTGGCACGCTGCCGCATCGGCGCGGAGCAGCGCCGCCGCGTGACGGTTCCCCTGCGCCCGCGATCTGCTATGGCGCGCGCCCATATCGACAAGAAGGGCAAGATTTGACTGACCGCCTGACGCTGAACGTCCACGATCTCGAAGTGATGGTGCTGACCGGCATCTATTCGGAGGAGACGCATCTGCCGCAACCGCTGCGCATCTCGCTGACGGTGGAGTTGCAGGTGCCCGATCGCTTCGATCCCGATACCCCGCTGTCGGCCTCGAAAAACTATCTCGATTTGAAACATGCCGCGACGACGGCGCTGCCGACGGGTGTGCATTTCACGCTGGTCGAGGCCGTTGCCGAACACATTTGCGAAACGCTGTTCCTGCAGGACGCGCGCGTGACGCGAGTCGAAGTTTCGATCGTCAAGCTCGCCATTGCCGAAGCGGGCGAATCAATCGGGATCACGCTGGTGCGGAACCGCCGGTGATCCAAGCGGTGGCGGCCGCATTGGCGGGGCAGGCGCGAATCGTGCCCGCCACCGATGCGACCGCGCTTGCTGACCTACGCCATAGCGTATCCGATTCGCGGGATCGGGACGCATTGGTGCTGTTGCTGATCGCCGAAACCGTCCCAAAATTGGACCGTGCGGTCTTGATCGCCGCCATCGGCGCGGTCGCAGGGGACGCCGCACCGGGTATGCGCGTCGCCGCGCTGGATTTGGGCGCTGGCGCGCGCGCGGACGATGTTATCGCCGCCGCGCGCTTTCTGGTGGCGGCGCGATCCTCCACCGGGCAGGTGCTGCGCGTCGCCGCGCGCGATTAACGGCGTCCGCCCCGGTCACATGCTCCAAGCGCGTTGATGACGATGGCGTAATCGTCGCGTGCGACGCTGGCGTCGTCGCCCGACGAATGCAAAGCCGCCTCGGGCAAGGTCGCGGGCAGGGTGCAGGCCAGTCGATACCATAATAACGTGTCGCGCGGCGGCGGCGGTGCCGCAGCATCGACCACTTCGCCCAATGCGACCGTCCAGCGTGGCGCCTGCCCCGGTTTGCGTTCGATCGTGAGCGAAATCGGTCGGTTATCGGCGGTCGACAGGAAGATTTGCGTCTCGCCCGAGCCGGGCAGGTCACCCGGCGTGTGGAAGGCATTGGCGATTCCGGTCACCACCGGGGGCGCGTCGGGTGCGAGCGCCTCGCGCACGATCCGCCGCGTCAACGCGTCGCCACCCACGGACCATCCACGCTGCGCATCGGGCCGGATGAGCTGGATTTGCCCGGCATTGCCCGCCACGGTCCGCGCGAACAGCAGGACGCGGCTCTTGCGATATTGCGGTGCGCGACCGCGCGCGTCGAGCGGCACGTCGAGTATATAGCCCAGCCGTGGCGGGACGGCGTCGGTGCCGCGAATCAGGGCGGTGACATCGGCCTCGATATAGAGTCGCGCCATACCCGTCGGCAGGTCCGGCGAATCGGCGGGCTTCAGGCGCAAGGCGCTTCTGATGGTCGCATCCACGATCACCGGAGCCGCCACGGCAAGGTCGGCATAGTCGGCATAAGCAGGTGCTGGCGCGACGCTTTCTGGAGCGATGGGAATATGTTGCTGTGCAGCAAGGAATGGCGCGGAAAGCGCGGTAATCGTGGCTGCAAGGGCGATTTTTGGGAACTTTGGCATTCGCAACGGGTATCCGAGGAAGCAATTTTTATACAGAAATAATTCTGCCATGCGCCGGTTGTACGTTTGTTGCGTGAGACAAAGCGTTTGCGTCGTTGTTTTCGGCGCGATAGAGGTTGGGCCTGTCCAGGATATACTAGCCCATGACAGGCCGGAATAACGAGCGGACGTTACGGATCGGCTTGGACCGTCGTGACCGGAATAGAGGAGTTTCGTTTCTGAATGGCTTACGCTGATCGCAATACGAGTGGCAGCCGCGTGGTTTCGATTGTGATCGTGTCGATCATCGTCGCGCTGTTCGCGTGGGGTTTCGTGAACGGTCTGACCTTCAAATATATCAAGAAGGTAACCGAAAAACTGAACACGTTCGACGTCGTCGAACCACCGCCGCCGCCACCCGACAAACCGCCGCCCCCGCCGCCCGAGCAGCCGCAGCTTCAGACCCCGCCGGTCGTGTCGCCGCCGCCAATCGTGCGCGTTACCGCTCCGCCGCCGCCTGTGGTCTCGGTTGCCGTTCCGCCACCCGCGTTGGTAATTACGCCGCGCGCCGCAGCACCGGCCCCGGTGCCGGTTGCTGCCCCGCCAGCGCCAACGATCAGCAAGCAGGCCGGTGCAAAGGGTAATCCCAATGATTGGATTTCGAACGATGACTATCCGTCTGACGCTTTGAACGCGCAGGCGCAGGGCACGAGCAAGATCAAGTGGGAGATCAACGCCGCCGGTCGTGTCGAGAACTGCGTCGTGGTCGCATCGAGCGGCAACACTGCGCTCGATCGTACTGCGTGTTCCCTCATTACGCGGCGTGGGCGGTATACGCCTGCTCTGGACGGGGCTGGCAATCCAACTCGCTCGTCGTCTTCGCGTAACGTCGTTTGGCGCTTGCCTGAATAAACCATCCTCCCGTGCGGCCTCCGGGGTGAGGCGCACGGGCAATTTTCGAGAAGGAAGTCTTCGCAATGTCCACCACCATTCTTGCTGCCGGTGCATCGGCTGCCGACAATTTCGGTTTCATGAACGCGATGAAGCAGGGCGGCCCCGTCACCTGGACGACGGCTGCAATCCTGACCATCTTCCTGTTCTTCACGCTCTACATCCTGTTCACCAAGCTGTTCGAACAGCAGAAGATCATCAACCAGGGCCGGCGCGTTCGCGCGACCTTCTGGTCGTCGAACTCGCTGCGTGAAGGCGCTGCCAAGCTCGAGAAGAACTCGGCTTACAAGCAGATCGTCGATGACGGCGTCGAAGCGCAGGAACAACATGCGCGCCTGACCGACCCGGTCGAAGCGCATGACTGGCTGCACGGTTCGCTCGCGCGTTCGGAAGCGACGATCAACTCGCAGCTCGGTGGCGGTCTCGCCTTCCTTGCAACGGTCGGCGCAACCGCACCGTTCGTCGGTTTGTTCGGTACGGTGCTTGGTATTTACCGCGCGCTGATCGGCATCGGCCAGGCTGGCCAGGCTTCGATCGACAAGGTTGCAGGGCCGGTTGGTGAATCGCTCATCATGACGGCGTTCGGTCTGGTTGTCGCGGTTCCGGCCGTGCTCGCCTTCAACTTCCTGCAGCGCCGCAACAAGGCAATTGCCGAGCATCTGAGCGCGTTCTCGAACGACGTGCTCGGCTATCTTGCCTCGAACGGTGCAGTTCGTCCGGCTGCTCCCGGCAAGAAGGCTCCTGCCGCAACTGCAGCAAAGCCCGCCGCAGCAACCACGGCTGCTCCGCGCGCTTAAGGGGTAAAACCGGGGCCGCGTGAAAGCGCGGCCCCGAGTTTCCGCCACCCGTTACGGGTGGCCTTACGATCACGAATAGGATGGCCTTTCATGGCGATTAGTACAGGTGGCGGCGGCGATGACGCCCCGATGTCCGACATCAATACGACGCCGCTCGTCGACGTCATGCTGGTGTTGCTCATCATCTTCCTCATCACGGTTCCGGCGATCGTGCAGTCGGTCAAGCTGAAGCTGCCCGACGTGCGGTACGACCCGACCGTGACCAAGCCCGAGAACGTCTCGCTCTCGATCACCAAGGATAGCGACGGCAAGTGCGCGATCTATTGGGGTTTGACGCGGGTTACGCATGAGGAGCTGCTCAAGCGCGCGACCGACAAGCTCGAAGAGATTGTCAAAAAGGCCGGCGGTGCGCAGAATTTGACGACTGACGATTTGCCCGAGGCACATATTCGCGGTGACGTGGACGCGCCGTATCGCTGCATCGGTGGCGCGATCTACACGATGCAATCGGCTGGTTTCGCCAAGGTAGGCTTCATTTCGGAACCACCCCCCACGGGCGGCCCGGCGGCGTAATGCGTGCGATAGCACCAAGGAGTATTTGACATGGCAATCAGCAGTGGCGGCGCCGAAGGCGAGCCCATGATGGACATGAACACGACGCCGCTGATTGACGTCATGCTCGTGTTGCTCATCATGTTTATCATCACCATCCCGATCCAGACGCACGCGGTGAAGGTCGATCTTCCGATCAACGATCCGAACGCCAAGAAGCCTGACGTCGACCCGCAAAAGAACAAGATCGTCATCCAGCCGGACGGCGTGATCCTGTGGAACGGCGCGCCGACCGACGAGGCGACGCTGCAGCAATATCTGGTGCAGACGACCCAGCTCAACCCCGAGCCGGAGCTGCACTTCCAGCCCGACCCGGCGGCGCGCTACGAAAAAGTCGACAAGGTTCTGGCGATCATCAAGCGCTCGAACGTGTCGAAGCTCGGTTTCATCGGCAACGAGCAATATCGCAACGATTTCTGATCGCTGGCGAGAGATCGATGCACAATCAGGGCGGTCCTTCGGGGCCGCCTTTTTTGTGGCCTGATGCATTCGCTAAGTATTGGGCGGACGCCCTGTTGGGCCGGGAAGATCGAACTTTAACCCGTTCGTTTCGAGCGTAGTCGAGAAACAGCACTACGCGCTGTGCCAGGTTTCTCGGCTTCGCTCGAAACGAACGGACGGGGGCCTGGAATCGCCACCCAATTCTGGCGACCGGATTCTGATATGCTCCCCTCTTCCGCAGGAGGAGGGTTCCGTTGATTTGAGCCCGCTTACAGCCGCGGCAGCGTCACCCCGCGCTGGCCCATATATTTGCCCGCACGGTCGGCATAGCTGGTCTCGCACGGCTCATTGCCTTCGAGGAACAGGAACTGGCACGCGCCTTCATTGGCGTAGATTTTGGCGGGCAGCGGGGTGGTGTTGGAAAATTCGAGCGTGACGTGGCCCTCCCAGCCGGGTTCCAGCGGGGTAACGTTCACGATGATGCCGCAGCGCGCATAGGTCGATTTGCCGAGGCAAATCACCAGTACATCACGCGGGATGCGGAAATATTCGACGGTGCGCGCGAGCGCGAAGCTGTTGGGCGGGATGATGCAGACGTCGGTCTTGCGGTCGACAAAGCTGTTTGCCGAAAAATCCTTGGGGTCGACGATGACGCTGTCGATATTGGTGAAAATCTTGAACTCATCCGACACGCGCGCGTCATAACCGTAGGACGACAGGCCATAGCTGATGCAGCCCTCGCGCTTTTGCCCGTCGACGAACGGCTTGATCATGCCGGTGGCGAGCGCTTGCTCGCGGATCCAGCGGTCGGACATGATCGACATGCGAATGTTTCCCCTGTGGTGTCGGCCTTCGTTTTCCGCGTTTCGCCGGAAATGCCAGTGCGGGCAAGAGGGCCGCTGACGCGTTCGTTCCGCGCGGCTACTTCGCTGCGCCCAACCCCAGATCCTTCGGCCCGAAGGCGTGCGGCAGCAGCTCGGCAATGGTGCGCCGCTCGACCGCGTCGCCTTCTGCGGCACCGCACCACACGATGATGTCGCGCCCAGCCATGTCGGCGGCTTCGTTGATGATCTGGCGGCAGCGTCCGCACGGTCCAACCGGGGTGGTGCCGGTCGGGTGGCCATCTGCGTCCATCACCCCGCCAATCACCCCAATCGCCACCACCTCGCGCAGGTTTCCGCCGCTGTTGACGGTGGCGAGCGCGACCGTTTCGGCGCAGAGCGACAAGCCATAGCTGGCGTTCTCGAAATTGGCCCCGGTCACGATGCGCCCGTCCGTCAGCAGCACCGCCGCGCCGACGGCGAAGTGCGAATAAGGGGCGTGCGCATTGCGCGCGGCGATGCGTGCTGCCGCGATCAAGCTGTCGCGAGTGTGATGGTCGGTCATGGTGCCACTACATCCCAATGGATTGGTCCGTCGATGCCATCGATGCGCCGCGTGCCATTTGCCTGCCACATCCGCCAATGTCGTGCCGGATAATCGGGCGGAAAGAAATCCTGCACCGCCCAGACCGGGCGCGGGATCGCCAGTGTCACACCGTAAGCCGCGTCAAACGCTTTGCTGACCTTGAGCAGCACCGGCTTGCCGGTGTGCGATTCGACCATCGTGAGGTAGCGGCGCACTTCGTCGAGCACGATGGGCGGAGCCGGGCGCGTGGGGCAATCCTCGGCGAAATCGAGCTCCAGCGCGGCGGGCAAGGCGCTGTCGTCGCGCGGCACGGTGGTGTTGAAAAGGTTGGCCTGGTCGGTGGCGAGGCGGCAGATCGAATAGAGATGGCTGGCACCGCGCCGCAGCCCGGTTTCATAAAGGCCGGCCCAACTTTCCTGAAAGCGTGCATCGCGCTTGTCGGCACCGCTGGTCGCGCGGACATACGCAAAATCGGCGCCTGCGCGCTTCACTGCCCACCAGTCGATCGCGCCGTTCGCTTCGGCAACATCCACGCCCTGAAAGCGATATTGGTCGGACGGCCGCCAATGGTGCATCCAGGCCCAGCCCGTCGCATAGCCCACCCCGATGGTGATGATGACGGCACCGGCCACGCCGATCCGTTTTTTCCAACGCCCCATGCCGCCCGCTTTACCCTTTGATGTGCAGGACGCAAATCAGCGTGAACAGGCGACGCGCTGTATCGAAATCGATGTCGATCTTGCCCTCCAGCCGCTCTTTCAGCAGCTCGGCCGCTTCATTGTGGATGCCGCGCCGCGCCATATCGACCGTCTCGATCTGGGCGGGCGTGGCGTTGCGGATCGCCTGATAATAACTGTCGCAAATCGCGAAATAATCTTTGATCGGGCGGCGGAAGCGCCCCATGCCGAGGATATAGGTTTCGAGATGGGTGCCATCCTCGCGGTGGATGGCGATGCCGAGCCGTCCTTCCTCGACCGTCAGATCGATCTTGTACGGGCCGGCATAGCCGTCGGGATACACCTTTTGTGGCGCGAAATAGTTGCCCTCGATCAGATCGAAAATCGCGATCCGCCGTTCCTGCTCGATATCGGCCGAGCGCCACAGGATGGTGCGTTCGTCAAGGGTTACGGCAATGATGCGCGGATCGGACATTGTGCAGCCGTAGCCGGGCCGCGCGCGCGCGACAATCCATCGCGCCCGGTCGAAGCGTCAGGCTTCGACCGTCAGCACCTCGATCGTCGCCTCGGCGTGCCCATCGACCCGCGCGAGCGCGGTTACCGTAACATCGGCGACGAGATGCCCGCGCAGCGTCAGTTCGGCTTCGGGCAACGCACCGAGCCAGCGGGCCAGCGCGGCATCATCGGGCGCCTCCAGCGTCAGCCGATGTTGCGCGCCGATGAAGGTCGCGCTGGCCCAGCGTGTGCTGTGCAAGGTGCCGATCGCGATGGCACAGCCTTGCGCGCGCGCGTCGCGTTCCAGCGCGCGGCGGAGCAGCGTGGCGGCATCGGGGCCGCAGCTCATGGCTGCACCTGTTGCGCGGCGAGGAAAGCCTCGATCCGGCGCACCATGCGCGGGCCAGGTTCGCGACCGCGCCGCAAATCGTGGACAAGGCGCGGGTCGCGCACCGCGAGCCGACCGAATTTGGTCGGTGGCATCGCTGTAGCCTTCAGATAGCGATCGATTTTTTGCAGCACCGACATGTCCAATCTCCCGTGATTCGCGCCGAAGTTCACGATCTGTTCCATTTTCCAACTTGTCTAGGAAATTTCCTATGGCTATCGTATCGGATATGGAGCGAGGCGATCCCCGGGCGCGGTTGGCGGCGCTGATCGATGCCGATACGGCGAGCTATGCCGCGCTGTCGCGGATGCTGCGGCGGAATGACGCGTATCTGCAGCAATATGTCCGGCGGGGGACGCCGCGCGAGCTTGCGGAGCGCGACCGTGCGCTGCTCGCCGCCTATTTCCGGGTGGATGCGGCGGAGCTGGGGGGCGCGCCGTCAACGCCGATGGCGATGATCCGGCGGCTGGATGTCGAGGTGTCGGCAGGGCCCGGTACGGTTACCGTGGATGATCCGGGCGTGGCGGACATGCTGCTCGATCCCCGTTTGCTTGACGATTTACGGCTGCGCCCGGCCAGCGCGGCGATGCTGCGCGCGCGCGGGGATTCGATGCTTCCGACGATTGCCGATGGCGACCGGATCGTGATCGACGAACGCGATACGCGAGTCGGCGCGAACCCGGCGATCTTCGTGCTGCGGTGGGACGGGACGTTGCTGGTCAAGCGCGTGGCGAAAGGCGCCGACGGTTTTGTCATTTCCAGCGACAATCCCGCTTATCCGCCGATCAACGCAACCTCGGTCGACGTGATCGGTCGCGTGGTGTGGCTATCGCGGACGTTACGTTGAGCGCTATTTGCGGCGGTCGACCAACCACAGGCCCAGCGACAATACACCGCCAAGCGCGATCCCGACCAGAAACCCCCGCGTCGGCCCGAGCGGCGAGAACAGCCCGACCCCGGCACCCGCCATCGCACCGATTGCAATCAAAAAACCGCCTGCAAGCGGTGTCCGGGGAGAGGGGGAGCGTGCCATGCCAGCGCTTTGCCATGTCCCGGTGCAGGACGCCAGCGTCCCATTGCGAGAGGGGTTGGGCGGGCACGGGGGTGGCGTTAACCCTCGCAAGGCCCGTATATCCAGTCTTTGGTAGGAGTTGGCACAGGTCGTGTTGGGCGGGGCGGGCACGTATGCGTGCCACTGCAATTCCGTGCGGAGAAACAATGACTCATTCGCCTTATGTCGCTGGCCGCGCGGAATTTGTCGACGCGGCGGATCTTATCACGATGTTCGGCGATGAAGCGGGTCTTGAGGCGGCGGCGCGGGCGGATCGCAGTCGCGATCTTGGCAACTACCTGCATTTTTGTCGCTGGCGGCAGATCGAGCGGCTGATCGTGCTGCTCTCGACTGATCGCGCGGTTGGCACGGTTCATTGATGCTGGCTTGAATCGACGACTAAGCCCCTGTCGCTTGGCCGGTGGCCGGGCTAGGACGGGTCATGTCGTTGTCCGTCGGGCGGCGGGGCATATCCTTGGCCGCCGCCGGAATCCTGAGTGTCCTCTGCCCACGTGCGATGGCGCAGGTGCGTCTATCGACCGAGGCCACGCAAACCCAGACCCAGCCGCAGACGGGGCCGCTCGACCCGCAATCGCCGCTCGCCCCCCTGCCGGGGCTGGGGGTTGAATGGCCGGATTTGTCAAAAGCTCCGCTGGAACCAACCGCCGCCGACACCCCGACCGCGCTGATCGGGGACACGCGCTACGACTATCGAGTCGATGGAATCGACACGGTCGCGAGCAGCTTGCTCCAGGATCGCTTTGCCCAGCTTTCGACACTGAAGGCGAATGTCGGCCAGAGCGCCAACGCCGCGCAGCTCGATCGCCGGGCACGCGAAGACGCGACCTTGTTGACCACGCTGCTGCGCGCCGAGGGCTATTATGATGCGCATGTAACGACGCGGGTCGAGCCGGCGGCGCGGCCGCTGGTCGTGCTCGATGCCGAACCGGGGCAGCTCTACACCTTCGCAGGGGTGAATGTCGCGGGTGTGGAGGCGGCGGGGGCGAAGGCCACGACGCTACGCCGCGCTTTTGGGGTCAATCCGGGCGATGCGGTCAATTCGGACGCGGTGGTTGCGGGGGAGACGAGCCTGCGCACCACGATCAGCGATCGTGGTTTTCCGTTTGCGGTGGTTGGCGATCCGCAAATCGTCGTCGATCGCGCCGCCCACACCGCGACGCTGGATATGGCGGTGGTGCCGGGTGCCGAGCGACGCTTCGGCAAGATCGTGATGACCTCGGGCGAAAAGGTATTCGGGGCCAAGCATGTGCAGGACATTGCGCGCTTCGTCCCCGGCCAGAGCTATGATGCCTCCGCGCTGATCGATTTGCGGCGCGCGGTGATCCAAACCGGCCTGGTATCGTCAACCAAGATCGAACCGGTCGAAGGCACTGAACCTGGCACAGTGGACATTGCGGTTGGGCTGGAACCCGCGCCGCCGCACACCATTGCGGGCGAGCTTGGTTATGGCACCGGCGAAGGCGCGCGCGCGGAAGTGAGCTGGACGCATCGCAATTTGTTCCCGCCCGAAGGTGCGCTGACGCTGCGCGGCGTGCTCGGCACCGAGGAGCAATTGGCCAACGTCATTTTTCGTCGCAACAATTTCAACGGGCGGGACCGGGTGCTGACCTTTCAGGCGGTCGCCTCCAATTTGAAGCGTACCGCCTATCAGGCGCGCACCGTGTCGCTGTCGGGCAGTCTGGAGCGGCAAACCAATATCTTCTTCCAGAAGAAATGGACCTGGTCGCTGGGGGCAGAGCTTGCCGCGTCGGACGAGCGGGACGTGATCGTTTCAACCGGAGCCCCGCGTCGCCGCACCTATTTTATTACGGCATTGCCGACGACGCTCAGTTATGACGGGTCCAACGATCTGCTCAATCCGACGCGCGGTTTTCGCCTGAGCGGTCGCTTCTCCCCCGAATTGTCGCTGGAAGGGGCCGCGTTTGGCTATGCGCGGTTGCAAGTCGATGCCAGTGGCTATCAGCCGCTGACCAATGGGGCGGTACTCGCCGGTCGCATCCGGCTGGGCACGATTGCGGGCGCGCCGCGCGATGCGGTTGCGCCGTCGCGGCGTTTCTATGCCGGTGGCGGCGCGTCGGTGCGTGGCTATGGTTATCAGGACATCGGTCCGCGCGACCCCAATAACGATCCAATCGGGGGCCGCAGCCTCGCCGAATTCTCGCTGGAGGCGCGGGTGAAGGCGTTCGGCAATTTCGGGGTGGTGCCGTTCTTCGATGGCGGCAACATCTATACCGGCGGCATCCCGACGCTGCGCGGGATGCGCTACGGCACTGGCATTGGGGTACGCTATTATTCCAATTTCGGGCCGATCCGCATTGATGTCGGCACCCCGGTCAATCCGGCAAAGGGCGATCCCCGCGTGGCCGTCTATGTCTCGCTGGGGCAGGCGTTTTGACCGGGGAATCGCTCCCGGAGGTGGTCGAGGCCGCGCCGCCGCCGCGCCGCCGCCGGTGGGGACGGATCGTGCTGGGGGCGGTGCTTGGCGTGCTGCTAGTGCTGCTCGCCGCACTTGGGCTGGTCGATACCGCGATCGGGCACCGCATGATCGCCGATACCATAGCCGAGCTGCGGCCCGCCAATGGCTTGCGCTACAGTATCGGGCGGATCGAGGGATCGATCTATAGCCGCGCGACGCTGATCGATGTGCGCGTGCGCGACCCCAAAGGGCTGGTGTTTACGGCACCGCGCGCCGACTTGCATTGGTCGCCGTTGCGCTGGCTCGACAATCGCCTGGATATCAGCAGCCTGCGCATCCCGAGCGCGACGCTGGCCAAATTGCCCGAGACGCGCCCGACCGATACCAAGGGGCCGATCCTGCCAGGGTTCGACATTCGCATCGGGTCGCTGGCGGTGGACCGGTTGATCGTCGGGCGGGCGGTGACCGGGGTGGAGCGGATCGGACGGCTGCGCGCACGCGCGGACATCCATAATCGTCGCGCGCTGATCGATCTTGCGGCGATGGTGGCGGGGAGCGACCGGCTGCGCGTCCATCTCGACGCCGAGCCCGATCGTAACCGGCTGGAGGTTGCGGCGCAGGCGCGCGGCAGCGCCAAGGGTGTGCTCGCCAAGCTGATAGGCGTCGCGCGACCGGTTGCACTCGACATCGCGGGTAAGGGAAGCTGGCAGGCGTGGCACGGTAGCGCGATTGCCGATGTCGGGCCGACACGGCTGGTCGATCTCGCGCTCTCCAACCGGGCAGGAGCCTATACGCTCTCGGGTGTGCTAACGCCGGGGCCATTGGTGCATGGCAAGCTCGAACGGCTGACCGCCCCGCGCGTGCTCGTCAATGGCGGCGGGACGCTGGTCGACCGGCAGCTCAAGGGTACGCTTTCGTTGCGTTCGGTGTCGCTCAGCCTGACTGCCGACGGCACGCTCGATCTGGCGGAGAGCGCGTATCGCAATGTTCGGCTCCACGCGATCCTGTTGCGCCCGTCGGCCCTGTTTCCTAACATGACCGGGCGGGCGATCGAATTGCGCACGATCCTCGACGGTCGTTTCGCCACGGCGGCGTTCGATTATCGCCTGAGCGCGGCGCGCTTCGCCTTTGATGACACGGGTTTTGAGGGTTTTCACGCCACCGGGCGCGGGCATTGGTCGAAACAGCCTATCCTGCTGCCGATCCACGCCGTTGCCGCGCGCGTCACCGGGGTTGGCGATGTTGCGGGTGGCATTTTGCGCAATCTCACGATCGATGGCGTGCTGCGCGTGACCGCGAAGCTCGTGATCGGCGATGACCTCAAGCTGACCTCGGACAAGCTCAACGGGCGGATCAATCTGCTGCTCGATCTCAGCGATGGGCGCTATGACATTGGCCTGAATGGTGGTCTCGGGCGGTATCGCATCCCGGGGCTCGGCGTGGTCGATGTGCAGACGCTGCTCAAGGCGGTGCCGGGACCCGGCGGGCGCGGCACGCGCGTCGTCGGTCAGGGCACAGCGCGGATGCTGACGCTGGAAAATGCGTTCTTCCGTTCGCTGGCGGGCGGGCTGCCGCACCTCGTCACTGGGTTGGAGCGCACACCCGACGGCGTGTTGCACCTCAACCATCTCGTGCTGACCGCGCCGCAAATTCGCATCACCGGCAATGGCTATCGCCGCCGCGACGGCACCTTCCATTTCGAAGGGGCAGGACAGCAGGCCACGTACGGCCCGCTGACGCTGAAACTCGACGGCAAGATCGACCATCCGACGCTCGATCTGGTGTTCAAGAGCCCAAATGACACGATGGGCCTGAGCGACGTGGTCGCCCATCTCGATCCCACTGCCGAAGGCTTTGCCTTCACCGCGCGCGGCGGGTCGCGGCTGGGGGCGTTTAGCGGCAATGGCGCGGTCCTGCTGCCCAAGGATGGCGACGGGACGATCGCAATCGCCGATCTGGCGGTGAGCGGAACGCACGCCAAGGGGCCACTGCGGATCGTGCCCGGCGGGTTCGACGGGACGCTTGCCGTTGCGGGCGGCGGCCTGTCGGGCGCGCTGCTGTTCCGTCCGGTGGGCGAGCATCAACGGATCGAGGCGCATCTGGACGCGACGGCGGCACGATTGAGCGATGCGGTGGTGCTGCGGCGCGGGCATCTCGATGCGGTGGTGCTGCTTGATCCGGCGGGAACGTCAATCGAGGCGAGCGTAACCGGCGCGGGGTTGCGGCGCGGATCGCTGGTGATCGGGCGGTTCGCCGCGCGCGCCACGCTGCGCGGCGGGACCGGCACCATCACCGCGTCGATTTCCGGGTCGAGCGGGCGCGCTTTCGATATTCAGTCGGTCACGCGCGTGACGCCTGACAGCTATACCATGACTGCACAGGGAACGCTTGATCGCCGTCCGCTGAAGCTCGTCACACCGGCGGTGTTCACGCGCGATGGCGATGGCTGGCGGCTGGCCCCGACCGATCTGACCTTTTCTGGCGGGGACGCGAAGCTGTCGGGCCGCTTCACCGGCACATCAAGCGCGATTGACGCGACGCTGGCGCGGATGCCGCTCTCAATCCTTGATATCGGCTATCCCGGGCTTGGGCTGGGTGGCAACGCTTCGGGCACCCTGTCCTATGCGCAGGGTGGCGGGGCGGCACCGACCGGCAAGATCGATATGACGGTGCGCGGGCTCACGCGCTCCGGCCTGATCCTGTCGTCGCGCCCGGTCGATGTCGGGATTGCCGGCGTGTTGTCGCCCGATCGCATCGCCGCGCGCGCGGTCGCCGCCACCGGCGGCAAGACCGTCGGGCGGGCGCAAATGCTGCTGACATTGCCGGCAGGGCCCGATCTGGCGACGCGCGTGTCCAAGGCGGGGGCGTTTGCGCAGCTTCGGTATGATGGGCCCGCCGACACCATCTGGCGGCTGACCGGGGTTGAACTGTTCGATCTGACCGGCCCGGTCGCGATCGGCGCGGACGTTGGCGGGACGATCGCCAATCCGCAGATCAGCGGTATTGTCCAGGCGAGGGGCGCGCGCATCGAAAGCGCGACGACGGGCACGGTGTTGACCAATGTACAGGCAGCCGGGCGCTTTGGCGGATCGCGTCTCACGATCGATCGCTTCGCCGCCGAAGCGGGCAAGGGCGGCAGCGTAAGCGGGGGCGGAACCTTCGATTTCGCGGCGAAGAATGGCCTCGGGCTCGACCTGACCTTGCAGACCGAACGCGCGGTGATGATCGCGCGCGACGATATCGGCGCCACCGTCACCGGCCCGTTGCGCTTCCAGTCCGATGGGGCGGGGGGCACGATTTCGGGCGATCTGAAGCTCGACAAGGCACGCTATCGTCTGGGGCAGGCGAGTGCGGCGAGCGCGGTGCCGCAACTCGCCATTCGCGAAATCAACGTGCCCGGCGGCGGCGTGGAAGATGACGAGACTCCGCGCGCGCCGTGGCAGCTCGCCATCCATGCGCGTGCCGCCAATCAAGTACTGGTCACCGGGCTTGGCTTGCGCAGCGAATGGTCGGCGGACCTCAAGATCGGCGGTGCGCCCGACAATCCCGCGATCACCGGTCGCGCCGATCTGGTGCAGGGCAGTTACGATTTTGCCGGGCGCAGCTTCGCGCTCGAACGCGGCAAGATCCTGTTTGCAGGCGAAGTCCCCGCCAACCCGGCGCTCGATATTTCGGCCAATGCCAACACCACCGGACTGAACGCCTCGATCAACGTTACCGGCCCCGCGCTCAAGCCCGAAATCACCTTCGCCAGCGTACCCGCCTTGCCGCAGGACGAATTGCTGTCGCGGCTGCTGTTCGGCACGTCGATTACCAATTTGTCCGCCCCCGAAGCGTTGCAATTGGCATCAGCGGTGGCGGCGTTGCAGAATGGCAAAGGCGGGCTCGATCCGATCAACGCGGTGCGCCGTGTGGCCGGGCTGGACCGGCTGCGCATCCTTCCTGCCGACGCGCAGACCAAGCAGGGCACGTCGGTCGCGGCGGGCAAATATATCACGCGGCGCTTTTATGCCGAGATCGTGTCCGACGGGGCGGGCTATTCGGCAACACAAGTCGAGTTTCAGGTGACGCGCTGGCTGTCGGTGCTCTCGAGCATCTCGACGCTGGGGCGGCAAAGCGCCAATTTACGCGTGTCGAAGGATTATTGAGGTCGGGGGTGGGCGCGCAGGCAGATACCACTGTTGGTGCCGACCGGCTTCCTGCTCGTACTTTGTGCGGAAGCGACTATATTGCTGGCAGAGGCTGTCGCCGTGCCCCGCGAACGGAACGGCCTTGGAGGTAAAGCCAGTGTTGGATCTGCCCAAAACTACCGAGCCGCAGCGGCACCCGCAAAAGCCACAGCCGCCCAAGCACCACATCGTGCGCGAAGGCGCGAGCTTCACCCTGAAAAACTTCCGCCAGCCGGTACGCAAACCGGCGTAAAGCCTTAGCCGGTCGTCGGCGGGCAGCGCATCAGCCGCCCGCGCCCGGCTCAGGCAGGCTCGCCGATCACGGTCTTCACTTCCATGAAGTCGGTGAGGCCGAACTTGCCGTTTTCGCGGCCATTGCCCGATTGCTTGTAGCCGCCGAACGGCGCGTTGCCGTCGGGGCTCCACGAATTGATCGTCACCAAACCCGCGCGTAGCCGCAGCGCGACCTTGGCGGCCTTGGCCGGGTCACCCGAGATTGTTGCGGACAGGCCGTAAGGTGTGCCGTTGGCGATCTTCACCGCTTCGTCTTCGGTGTCGTAAGCGATGATCGTGGCGACCGGACCGAACACCTCTTCCTGCGCGATGCGCATGTCGGGCGTCACGTCGGTAAACAGGGTCGGTTTGATGAAATAGCCGACATTGCGCCCGTCGGGCCGCCCGGTGCCGCCGGTGACCAGCGTCGCGCCCTCGTCGATTGCCGACTGGATCAACCCCTGAATCTTGTCGAACTGCGCCTTGTTGACGACCGGGCCGATATGCGCGCCCATTTCGGCGGGGTCGCCCACTTGGGTGCCCTCCACCATCGCCTTGACGATGCCGGTGGCGTCCGCAACCTGGCTCTTGTGCACCAGCAGCCGCGTCGGCGCGATGCAGCTTTGGCCCGAATTGGCGAGCACGCCCTGCACGGTCGGCGGCAGTACCGCTGCCAGATCGGCCCCTTCGATCACCAGATTGGCTGCCTTGCCGCCCAGTTCCTGATGCACGCGCTTGACCGTCGCCGCCGCATTCTGTGCGATCGCAATCCCGGCGCGCGTCGATCCGGTGAAGCTGACCATGTCGACATCCGGGTGCGCCGATAGCGCCGAACCGACCCCGGCGCCATCGCCATTGACGAGGTTGAACACCCCGGCAGGCACGCCCGCCGCATCGAGGATTTCGGCGAGGATCACGGCGCAGCCGGGCGATTCCTCGCTCGGCTTCAGAATCATCGTGTCCCCCGCCGCCAGCGCGGGCGCGACCTTGGCGGTGACTTGATTGAGCGGCCAGTTCCACGGCGTAATCATCGCAACCACGCCCAGCGGTTCATGCACCACGCGCGCGCGACCCAGTTGTTCTTCGAACTGGAAGGTGTTGAGCGCCTTTAAGGTGGAAATGAAATGTCCGAGCCCGGCGGGCACCTGCGCCGCCGTGGCAAAGCCGATCGGCGCGCCCATTTCCTGGCTGACCGCCTGTGCGAGATCAGGGATGCGCTTCTTATATTCCTCGATGATCCGCTCGAGCAGCGCGGCGCGTTCGGCGACGGTGGTTTGCGAATACGTCTCGAACGCGGTGCGCGCGGCGGCGACGGCGGCATCGACATCGGCGGCGGTGCCGAGCGTGATTTCGCTGCACGGCTGCTCGGTCGCGGGGTTGATGACCGCATGACGCGTACCCCCGATGCTCTCGACCCAGACACCGTCGATATACTGTTTGAGGTAGCTCTGCATCGCCGCTCTCCACGCTCTTGAATTTCTGTTAGGCGACGACAAATGGAGCGCAAGCGAATAGGTTGCAACCCGAAACGTACATCGTCGGTTGGGACGGTGCGATAAGGAGACAGGCAGATGGCACGCGCCGCGCGGATCGATCGCATTGGTGGCCCGGAAGTGATTGAATGGGTCGATATCGACTTGCCCGATCCCGGTCCTGGCGAGGTGCGGATGCGCAATGTCGCGGTCGGGCTGAACTTTATCGACGTGTATCACCGCAAGGGCGTCTATCCGGTCGCGCTGCCAAGCGGCCTTGGTTCCGAGGCGGTGGGCGTCGTCGTCGCGATTGGGCCGGGCGTCACCGATTTTGCACCGGGCGACCGCGTCGGCACTTTCGGCCCCGCGCTTGGCGCCTATGCGAACGAACGCAATGTGCCTGCCGCCATCCTGCTGCACTTGCCCGACGATATCAGCGACCAGACCGCCGCCGCCGTGTTGCTCAAAGGGTGTACCACCGAATTTCTGGTCGAACGCTGCGCGCGCGTGCAGGCCGGGCAGACCGTTCTGGTTCATGCCGCAGCGGGGGGCACCGGGCATTTGCTGGTTGGCTGGTTGAAAGCGATCGGCGCGACGGTGATTGGCACCGTCGGCAGCCCCGAAAAGGCGGTGCAGGCCAAGGCGGCGGGCGCAGACCATGTGTTGCTGCACAAGAGCGAGGATGTGGCAAAGCGCGTGCGCGAACTGACCGATGGCGCGGGCGTGCCGATCATTTTCGATGGTGTCGGCATGGCGACCTGGGAGGTTTCGCTGGCCAGCGCCGCGCGGCGCGGGTTGATCGTCAGCTTCGGCAATGCTGGTGGCAAGGTGACCGGGGTCGATCTCGGTATCCTGTCGGCGCGCGGATCGCTGTTCGTCACCCGCCCGACGCTGTTCAGCTATTATGTCACGCCCGAGGAACGTCAGGCCGGGATCGACCGCGTGTTCGCGATGCTGCGCTCGGGCGCGATTACGCCCGAAATCGGCCAGACCTTCGCGCTGGAAGACGCCGCCGCCGCGCACCGCGCGCTGGAAGCCGGGGAGACGTGCGGCGCGACCGTGCTGACCGTGTGAACCGCCCTGGGGCGTTATGTCCCATCGCAGTCGGTGCGCGCGTCCCTATCTAGGCGGCAGCGCAGGAATTGGATCAGACATGGCGGACACACAGACCGAGCGCGAAAAATGGCGCTGGATCCTCAAATCCGGTGCCAAGGGCCTGTGCCCGCGCTGCGGCAAGGGGCATATGTTCCGCTCATGGCTAAAGGTGACCGATCGCTGCGAAATATGCGGACTGGATTACAGCTTCGCCTCGCCCGATGACGGCCCGGCGTTTTTCTCTTTGTGTATCGTCGCGTTTCCGCTGCTGTTCGTGGTGGTGTGGTTCCAGGTCGCGTTCAGCCCACCCGTCTGGGTCCATGCCGTCACTTCGCTGCCGCTGATGCTGGCGGGATGCCTGCTGCCGCTACGCCCGATCAAGGGCTGGCTGGTCGCTTCGCAATATGTGAACAAGGCGCATGAGGCGGGGACCGCGCAATTGTGGGGGCGGTTGAACGGTCGGACGGTGGAGAAGGGCGCGACGGCGTTTGATGAGTGAGGGGACTCCCCAAGTTTATCGACGGATACTTCGGTGCAGATGGCTTGTGGCTGGCAGAAAGGCGAGGCTCTAGCCAAACACGTTGCGTACGAGATTAAATGCGAAGCAAATTAGCTTGCGGGGGAGCGAACCGGCCAATCCGTGTGAACAAGCTAGTAAAGTTGCATACGATCTGATGCCTTTCCGATCAAATCGCAATGTGCAATTAATATCGACTAGGAAATTAGTCGGGGGACGAATGCAAGCGCCGAAGCTAATCAACGAGGCTCATGTCTCCATCAAAGGCGGTGTCGCGCTGGAAATTAATGAGCGCCTTTCGCAGGAACTGGTCATAGCGCTTGTCGGGCCGGTTGGGTCTGGAGTGTCGTCAGCGGCGGAGTTTCTGCGCGAAGCGCTCGACGGCGAATTTGGATATGATGTGGCGCCGATTATGAAGCCAAGCGATGTGATTCGATCGCAGTCGGGTCTCGTCGGCATCAGGGCACCGGCGAGTTCTCGAACGGCTACCTATATCAGCGAGATGCAGGATGCCGGGAACAAGCTTCGGCAGTGCTTCGGCAACAATTACCTGATCGAGAAGGTCGTTGAGAAAATCCGCAGCTATCGGACAACAAAGTTGGGTTATAATGGTGAGAACGAGGTGCCCGGACGGCGCGCCTACATCATTGATTCCCTAAAAAGCATGGAAGAGCTTCAACTGCTCCGTGATATTTATCGCGATACGCTTTGTGTGATCGGGATTTTCGCCCCAGACAAGCTACGTGATGAGCGTCTCAAGAATCTCGATTATCCTGAGGCCGAGCGTCAAAAGGTCATGGCGCGCGATCAGGGCGAACTCGCCACTTTCGGACAGGCGACCCGTAAGCTGTTCATTCATTCCGATTTTTTTGTCTGCAACGATCGTCGTCTGGACGATCTGAAAGCAAACCTTAACCGCTTCCTTGACATCGTCTTCGATACCGCAATCCATACTCCGACACGCGCAGAATCTGCAATGTATGAGGCAAACGCGGCAGCGGCAAATTCAGCCTGCATGTCGCGCCAAGTTGGCGTCAGTATAATATCGGCGGGCGGCGAACTCATCGCGGTCGGCTGGAACGATGTGCCGAAATTCGGCGGTAGCCTCTATACCGAGGATGATCGGGCGGTCATCGACGCGGAGAGTAAGGCGATCATCGATGGCGACCATCGTTGCTATAATTGGGGCGGCAAGAAATGCCATAACGAGATCCGTCGGCACAGCCTCATGGATAAGGTAGCCATCGCGGTGGCGGACAGCGGGCAAATTCGCCAGGGCGGACGCGCGGCTGTTCGAGAGGCCATCGGGAAAACCGACATCAATTCACTGATCGAGTTTTCACGCTCGATCCACGCTGAGATGGAGGCGATTCTGTCGGTTGCGCGCGAGGGCAAACACTCACTCGTTGGTGCTACCCTCTATACAAACACATATCCCTGCCACAATTGTGCGCGACACATCGTCGCCTCAGGAATCAAGGAGGTGGTATATATCGAACCCTATCTAAAGAGCCTGGCGATCGAACTTCACAGCGATGTCATTAGCGAGTTGCCAGACGCTAGGAACATGGTCGTTTTCCGGCAGTTTAACGGAGTGGCGCCAGCGAACTTTCTCAAACTGTTCAGGCCCAAGGGCGATCGTAAAAATCAAGGAAGGTTGATCCGAACGCCACGCAAGGAGGCTCTACCGATCTTTCGTGTGCCACTGGATGCCCGACGAGACTACGAGGACAAGGTGATTGCCGACATCACCGCGAAAGAGCAGGATCAAGTGAATAAGCCAGGAGCAAACCCATGAGCAAGGTTGGCGATAAATCGCAACTCGACTTCGACCTCTCCGGCAGCCACCTGCGTTCCGATGCACTGCCACAGGCATCGCAAGCGCTTGTGATTCCCTTCATTGATGCGACCACGCTTCAGGTTCGTCGTGACGCCCTACGAAGGGTAGCATCCAGTGGCATTTTTCAGATTCCCTCCGCATTGCGGCGTGACTGAAGCTGTTACCCAACCGTCTCGAAGTGAAGCATTTGGTTTGACCCATGCTTGTCTGGCGTTTGTGAGGGCCAACAACTTCGGCCAAACGCGGCGTCGATAAGGGCGGCAGGTCCCGCCCACCGTCCAAAGAATGAAAAAAAAGCACCCGGATCGCTCCGGACGCCTTTTCTGGCATCGCGCCGCGGCGAAGCCAGTTTCAGGCCGGTCATGCCCCCCGCATGACCTAAACGATGCGGGGCATCGTTTACCTGAAACTCGTCGGTCCTCGCTAAAGCGAGGCCGGTCGATTCGCACTATGCGCTGGCGCACACCGTGCGGTCGCGGCCGCGCCTTAGTACGAATAGTACATATCGAACTCGACCGGGCTCGGGGTCATTTCCCAACGCGCCACGTCGTGCATCTTCAGTTCGATGTACGATTCGATCTGGTCCTTCGAGAACACGTCGCCCTTGAGCAGGAAGTCGTGATCGGCGGCGAGGCTTTCGAGCGCTTCGCGCAGCGAACCACACACGGTCGGCACTTCGGCCAGTTCGGCCGGCGGCAGGTCGTACAGGTTCTTGTCCATCGCCTCACCCGGGTGGATGCGGTTCTGGATGCCGTCGAGACCGGCCATGAACAGCGCCGCATAGCAGAGATACGGGTTGGCCATCGCGTCGGGGAAGCGCACTTCGACGCGCTTCGCCTTGGGGCCGGTGCCATAAGGAATGCGGCACGAAGCCGAGCGGTTGCGCGCCGAATAGGCGAGCAGCACGGGCGCTTCATAACCCGGCACCAGGCGCTTGTAGCTGTTGGTGGTCGGGTTGGTGAAGGCGTTCACCGCCTTGGCGTGCTTGATGATGCCGCCGATGAAATACAGGCAGGTGTCCGACAGACCGGCATAGCCATTGCCCGCGAACAACGGCTGGCCCTTGTCCCAGATCGACAGATGGGTGTGCATCCCCGAGCCGTTATCTTCCTTGATCGGCTTGGGCATGAAGGTGACGGTCTTGCCGTAAGCCTGTGCAACGTTGTGGCAGACGTACTTGTAGATCTGCATCCGGTCGGCGGTCAGCGTCATCGTGCCGAAGGTGAGGCCGAGCTCGTGCTGGGCAGCGGCGACTTCGTGGTGATGCTTGTCGCACGGCAGGCCCATTTCGAGCATGGTCGAAACCATCTCGCCACGGATATCGACCGCGCTGTCGACCGGCGCGACGGGGAAATAGCCGCCCTTGGCGCGCGGACGGTGGCCGAGATTGCCGCCTTCATACGAGGTGCCGGTGTTGGTTGGCAGCTCGATATCGTCGATTTTGTAATAGCTGGTCGAATAGCTGTTCTCGAACTGGACGTTGTCGAACATGAAGAATTCGGCTTCCGGCCCGATATACACGGTGTCGCCGATGCCGGTGGTCTTGAGATACGCCTCGGCGCGCTTGGCGGTCGAGCGCGGATCGCGGGCGTAAAGCTCGCCGGTCGAGGGTTCGACGATGTCGCACACCAGGATCAGCATCGGCGTCGCCGAAAACGGATCGATCCACACCGCGTCGAGATCGGGCTTCAGGATCATGTCGGATTCGTTGATCGCCTTCCAGCCCTCGATCGAGGAACCGTCAAACATGAAGCCGTCGGTCAGCTCATCTTCGCCGACAACGCCGGCGACCATCGTCAAATGCTGCCATTTGCCCTTGGGATCGGTGAAGCGCAGATCGACCCACTCGATCTCCTGCTCCTTGATCATCGTCAGCACGTCGCTCGCAGTGTTTGGAGCCGAATTCGCCATGTCCCCACGCCCTTTCGTTATCAATCAATTTCCCGCGTAGAATCGGGAATCACGTTTCACCCGGATGCTCGGGTTGTCACACAATGTTGCGCTGCGTCAAATGGCATCCTCGTCGCGTTCGCCGGTGCGGATGCGCAGCGCGGTCTCGACGGGGATGACGAAGATCTTGCCGTCGCCAATGCGCCCGGTCTGCGCGGCGGCGGCAATGGCCTCGACCACGCGCTCCGCCAGCGAATCCTCGACGACCACCTCAAGCTTCACCTTGGGCAGGAAATCGACGACATATTCGGCACCGCGATACAGTTCGGTATGGCCCTTTTGCCGACCGAAGCCCTTGGCCTCGGTCACGGTAATTCCGCTCACGCCGACTTCGTGCAGCGCTTCCTTCACCTCATCGAGCTTGAACGGCTTGATGATCGCCTCGATCTTTTTCACGCAGCACGCACTCCCAGTGTGTCGATGTCTCTTACAACAACCGTGCCAGCCGCGCGAGGTGGCGCAAACGCGTGCGCGGAAGGGCAGGGGCTCAGCGTAATGTGCTTAACGCGCGCGCATCGACGCCAGTGCTGCCCTATTTTGAGGCACGGTTCCGGTTCGCGCTCAATAAGGCGGCTTGTCGAACCCGCCCGGGCTGAGCGTGAAGATTTCGCAGCCGTCCTCGGTAATGCCGATCGAATGTTCGAACTGCGCCGACAGCGAACGGTCGCGCGTCACCGCCGTCCAGCCATCGTCGAGCACCTTTACGTCGGGGCGACCGGTGTTGATCATCGGTTCGATCGTGAAGATCATGCCGGGCTTCAGCTCGGGGCCGGTGCCGGGGCGACCGGCATGGACCACTTCGGGCGCATCATGGAACAGGCGACCGACACCGTGGCCGCAGAAATCGCGCACCACGCCGTAACGGTGCTTTTCGGCATGGCGCTGGATCACGTCGCCAATGTCGCCGAGATGATTGCCGGGCCTGGCCATTTCGATGCCGAGCATCAGGCATTCATAGGTCACCTCGACCAGCCGCTTCGCCTTGATCGGCACGTCGCCAATCAAATACATGCGGCTGGTATCGCCATGCCAGCCGTCGAGCAGCGGGGTGACGTCGACATTGACAATGTCACCATTTTTCAGCGTCTTGTCGCTGGGGATGCCGTGGCACACGACATGATTGGTCGAGATGCAGCTCGAATGCGTATAGCCGCGATAGCCAAGCGTTGCGGGCACGCCGCCGCGATCGACAATGAAGCGGCGGATCATCGCGTCCAACTCGGCAGTGGCCATGCCGGGCACCATGTGCGGCACGATCATGTCGAGCGCTTCGGCGGCTAATTTTCCGGCGGCACGCATACCTGCAAAGGCTTCGGGCCCATGAAGCTTGATGGCGCCGGTCCGGGCGGTGGGCGCGTCGGCGGTTACGGTTACATATTCGGTCATCCCCGCGATATAGCGAAGCCGCTTGGGCTTTGCGAGGGCCACGATGCGGGCTATGCGGAGCTATGACGACACGCATCTGGACGGTCGCGCTGGCGGTGATCGGCGACGAGATCCTGTCGGGCCGCACGCAGGACAGGAATATCGCGCAAATCGCGACCTGGCTCAACGTGCAGGGCATCCGCCTGGCCGAGGTGCGCGTCGTGCCCGACAAGACCGACGCGATCGTCGAGGCGGTCAACGTGCTGCGCGCGCGCAACGATTATCTGTTCACCACCGGCGGCATTGGCCCGACGCATGACGATATCACTGTCGATGCCATTGCCGAGGCGCTGGACGTGCCGGTGGTCTATCACCCGCAGGCGGTGGCGGTGCTGGAGGCCTATTACACAACGCGCGGCGGGTTGACCGATGCGCGCAAGCGCATGGCGCGCGTGCCGCAAGGGGCCGATCTGATCGAGAACCGCATGTCGGGTGCGCCGGGCATCCGCATCGGCAATGTCGTCATCATGGCAGGGGTGCCGCACATTACCGCAGGGATGCTGGATGCGCTGACCGGCACGCTGGAGGGCGGGTTGCCGGTGTTGTCGCGCACGATCGGCTGCTGGGTCGGTGAAAGCGAGATTGCTGACCTGCTGCGCGAGGCGGAAAAGAGCCATGAAGGCGTGGCGATTGGGAGTTATCCCTTCTTTCGCGATGGCCGCACCGGTGCCAATTTCGTGGTGCGCGCGACCGACGCGGCGCTGGCCGACCGCTGCATCGCCGAGCTCACGCGCGCGTTGGAGGCAACGGGGCGGACGGTGGTTGCGGGCGGCATTTGAGGGACAAGAGCGAGATGATGAACCGTATCTCCGTAGCGATGATCCTGACGGCGGCGTTGGCATCGTGCGATGGCAGCCCGAGCGGCAGCGACAAGCCTGCCGCCGTCGCGACGCGCGATCCGATGGAGGCGAAGATCGATGCCTTGTCGCCCTCCTTGCAGGAAACGACGATGTTCCGCGCGATCCGCGATGGCGGCTATACCTGCCAAAAGATCGTGCGGATGAAAAAGCATGAGCCGATTGACGGCAAAGCGACGTGGATCGCCGAATGCGAGGATCGCGGGCAATATGTCATCGCGTTGCAGCCGGGCGGCATCTTCTGGGTAAGCGGCGTGCCGCAACCCAAGAAGCACTAGGCGCGAACACATCGCGCGAACCGACGAAGCGAAGGGGCTCTTTTAGGGGAAAGCCCGCATAGCGGAAGCGGGCGCGGCGCGGCATTGCTCCTCGTCTTGCGTGCGCATCTGCGCTAGCCGGTGGATAGTGTCACCGGGAACTCGGTGTCGGGGAAAGCCACCATGATGACGCCCGCACCCACTGGTCTTTCGCCTGCCGAAGCCGCCGATCGTCTGGCGCGCGACGGGCCCAATGCCTTGCCCCGCGCCGGGCGACGCTCGACCTTTCATATCGCGTTCGAGGTGGTGCAGGAGCCGATGTTCGCGCTGCTGCTGGCAGGCGGCGTTGCCTACTTGCTGCTGGGCGATTTGACCGAGGCGTTGATCCTGCTGGCCTTTGCCAGTTTCTCGGTGGTCGTCACCGTCGTCCAGGAAACCCGCACCGAACGGGTGCTGGAGGCATTGCGCGATCTTTCGGCACCCAGCGCCCTGGTCGTTCGCGGGGGCGAGCGCCTGCGCATTCCGGGGCGCGAGGTGGTGTGCGGGGATGTGCTCGTGCTGGAGCAGGGTGACCGCATCGCCGCCGATGGACGCTTGCTCAGTGCGGATGATCTCCAGGCGGATGAATCGCTGTTGACCGGCGAGTCGCTCGCGGTCGGCAAGGCGGTTCAAGCGGAGGTTTCATCAGCCGATCACCGTCCGGGGGGCGAGGATCAGCCCTATGTCTATTCGGGCACACTGGTTGCGCGCGGCAGCGGCATCGCCGAAGTGACCGCGACCGGGCCGCGCAGCGAAATCGGCAAGATTGGCCAGTCACTCGCCACGCTCGATACCGAGGCACCACGGCTCCAGCGCGAAACCACCCGCATCGTCACCTGGTGTGCGATCGGCGGGGGTGCGGTGGCGTTGGCGGTGGTGGTGCTGTTCGGCCTGTTGCGCGGCGGCTGGATCGAGGCGATCCTCGCCGGGATCGCGATCGGCATGTCGATGCTGCCCGAGGAATTTCCGGTCGTGCTCACCATCTTCCTGGCGATGGGGGCGTGGCGGATCGGCGCGGTCGGCGTGCTGACGCGGCGCGCGGCGGCGATCGAGACGCTGGGTTCGGCGACGGTGCTGTGTACCGACAAGACCGGCACGCTGACCGAAAACCGCATGTCGGTGGTCGCCTTGTGGCTGGCCTCGGGCGAGGAGGCGACGCTGGGCGAAGCGCCGTGCGCCTTTGCCGATTACGGACCGATCGTGTGCATGGCGGCGCTGGCGAGCGCGGCGGACCCGTCCGACCCGATGGAAATCGCGCTGCATCAGGCGCATGTCGAGGTTTGCGCGGCGACGGGGCCGGACTGGACGCACGTCCACGGCTATGCGCTGCGGCCCGATCTGCTCGCCATGTCCAATGTCTGGCGCACCGAGGACGACCGGCTGGTCGTCGCGACCAAGGGCGCGCCCGAGGCGATTGCCGATTTGTGCAAGCTGGCACCCGTTGAGCGGGACCGTATGACGCAGGCGGTCGACCGGATGGCCGCGCGCGGCATTCGCGTGCTCGGCGTGGCGACGGCGGTTGCCGTCGATACCGATTGGCCCGAGACGCAGGCAGGCTTCGCGTTCGAACTGGTCGGTTTGGTTGGCCTGGCCGATCCGTTGCGCCCGACGGTGAAGGCGGCGGTCGCCGAATGCCGCTCAGCGGGAATCCGCGTCGCGATGATTACCGGCGATTACGCCGCCACCGCCAAGGCGATCGCCGCGCAGGCCGGAATCGCCGATGGTGATGTGCTGACCGGCGATGAACTCGCGGCGCTCGACGATGCCGCGCTCGCCGTGCGGTTGAAGACGGTAACGGTGTTCGCCCGCATCATGCCCGAACAAAAACTGCGCATCGTCCAGGCGTTCAAGGCCGATGGTGAAGTGGTGGCAATGACCGGGGACGGCGTCAACGACGCGCCCTCGCTAAAGGCGGCGCACATCGGCATCGCGATGGGCAAGCGCGGCACCGATGTCGCGCGCGAGGCGTCGGCGATCGTGCTGCTCGACGATGATTTCGGCGCGATCGTGCAAGCGGTCGCGCTCGGTCGACGGATTTACGACAATATCCGCAAGGCGATGGCGTTCATCTTCGCGGTGCATGTGCCGATCGCCGGGCTGGCGTTGTTGCCGCTGATATTCGGGATGCCGATCCTGTTCGGGCCGATCCATATCGCCTTGTTGGAAATGGTGATCGATCCGGTCTGTGCGCTTGTGTTCGAGGCCGAGCACGCGGAAAGAGACATCATGCACCGTCCGCCCCGCGACCCGAATGAACCGCTTTTCTCGGTAACGATGATCGCGTGGGGCGTGTTTCAGGGCGGGTTGGCCTTTGCCATGCTGGCGACGGTGTTCCTGCTGGAAATGCGCGGCGGTATGCCCGAGGCGGAGGTGCGCGCGCTGATCTTCTTCGCGCTGATCGCCGAAATTCTGGCACTCATCCTCGTCAACCGCTCGTTCGGCGCGTCGATCATCGCGGCCTTCGCGCGGCACAATAGCGCGCTGCGCGCCGTGCTGGCGGCAATCGTCGTCATCGCCAGCCTGATCTTCTTCCTGCCCGCCGCGCAAACCTTGCTGAAATTCGGCTCGATCGCGTGGATCGACATGGTTTTCGCATTTGGGCTGGGGGCAGGGCTGCTGGTCATACTCGAACTGTGCAAGCCGTTTGCGCGCACGATCATGCGGCGTGGCGGCACTCCGCGGCTGGCGGCTGCATGACAGCGCCGGATATGCGCGGCGTATCGCTCGAACGCGGGTTCTTCCTGGCGTTCCTCATCGTTGTGTCGCTGGTTTTTGCCTGGCTGATCGCCCCCTTTTTCGGCGCGATCGTGTGGGCAGTAGTCGCCTCGATCGTGTTCGCGCCGCTCACCGATTGGCTGAGCACGCTGCTTGGTGGCAGGCGCAACGTTGCGAGCCTGTTGACGCTGCTGCTCATCCTGCTCGTGGTGATCTTGCCCACCGTTCTGCTGGGCGGCGCGCTGTTGCAACAGGCAGCGGGGCTCTATGCCAAGATCAAGTCGGGCAAGATCGATTTCGATGTGGTGTTCTTCCAGGTTGAGGGCCGCTTGCCGAACTGGGTCCAACAGCAATTGGCGGGCTATGGCCTCACCGATTTCGCGGCGGTGCGCGCGCGGATCGCGGACGGGGCGGTCAAGAGTTTCGATTCGCTCGCAGCACAGGCATTCAGCTTCGGCCAAAGCGCGTTCGGGTTTTTGGCGACGCTCGGCATCATGTTGTACCTCTGCTTCTTCCTGTTGCGCGACGGGGGCGAGATTGTCGCGAAGGTCGAACATGCCATTCCGCTGCTGCCCGAGCATCGCCGCGCGCTGTTCGACAAGTTCGCAGCGGTCGTGCGCGCGACGATCAAGGGCAGTCTGGTCGTTGCCGTGCTGCAGGGGATGATCGGCGGGATGATCGTGTGGGGGCTCGGCATTGGCGGCGCGCTGCTGTGGGGGGTGCTGATGGGCGCGTTCTCGCTGCTGCCCGCGATCGGCACGGGTATCGTGTGGGTGCCGATGGCGCTCTATCTGCTCGCAACCGGGGCGATCTGGCAGGGGATTGCGCTGGCGCTGTGCGGGTTCTTCATCATCAGCAGCGTCGACAATGTGGTGAAGCCGATTCTGGTCGGGCGCGACACGCGTATGCCCGATTACGTCGTGCTGATTTCAACCTTTGGCGGCCTGGAACTGTTCGGGTTTAACGGGCTGGTGGTGGGCCCGGTGATCGCGGCGATGTTCATCGCGACCTGGGAGATTTTTTCGGGCTCGCGCGACGCTCACCTTGGTATCAGCGCCCGCTGATGCGCGTGGCGTGATGGACGGCTGGGCCTGATCGCAATGCCTTTCAGCAACTCCGCACAGACCAGATAGGCGGCCACCACCGCAACGATCCCGCCCGTCATCGCCAGTGGCGGTGTCTGGAAACCCAGCCAGTGCGCCAGCGGGGTGAAGGGCAGGGCAAGCGCCACCAGCAACGCGCCCAGCGACGTCATCGTCAGGATCGGGCTCGCGCGGTTTGCCCACGGCCTGCCATTGGTGCGGATGATGAAGATCACCAGCACCTGCGTCGCCATCGATTCCAGAAACCACGCGGTACGGAATTCAGGCGGTGCGGCATGGAACAGCAGCACCAGCCCGGCAAAGGTCAGCAAGTCGAACAGCGAGGATAATGGCCCCATGATCGCGGCGAATTTCACGAGGTCGCGCACGTTCCACACTTGCGGCAGGGCGACGGCCTCGGCGGGCACCGTGTCGAACGGAATGCCGATCTCGGACACGTCGTAGAGCAGGTTGTTGAGCAGGATTTGCGTCGGCAACATCGGCAGGAACGGCAGGAAGAACGACGCCACCGCCATCGACAGCATGTTGCCGAAGTTGGAACTGGCCCCCATGCGGATGTATTTCAGGATGTTGGCGAAGGTCCGCCGCCCTTCTTCCACGCCGTCCGCGACGACCGCGAGATCGCTGTCGAGCAGGATCATGTCCGCCGCCGCCTGGGCAACCCCCGTTGCCCCTGCGACCGACAGGCCAATGTCGGCCCCTTTGAGCGCCGGGGCATCGTTGATGCCATCGCCCAGATAGCCGACCACGGCCCCGCGTGCCTGCAATGCCCGCACGATGCGTGATTTTTGATCGGGGGCGAGCCGCCCATAGGCATCGACATGCCGCACCTGCACCGCAAGCGCATCGTCGGACAAGTGCAGGATGTCCGCGCCCGACAGCACACGGTCCGCCTTCATGCCGACCAGCCCGGCCAGCCGCTTGACCACCACCGGATCATCGCCCGACAGGATCTTCAGTCGGATTCCCGCTGCCGCCAATCGTGCGATGGCGGCGGCGGCGGTCGCCTTGGGTGGGTCGGCAAAGGCGCACAGACCCTCGAAGACGAGGCCGGTTTCATCCGCTGGCGAAACGGTTTGCGCAGGGCCGGTCCAGACGCGCGATGCCACCGCGATCGTGCGCAAGCCTTCCTGCCCGGCCAATGCCGTAACGTACGCCAACGCGGCGGCGCGCTCCGCCGCGCCCATCGCGCCGCCGCCCTGACTCGACGTGCATAAGGCAAGGATCGCCTCGGGCGCACCCTTGGCGATCAGGATTGTGCCATCGGGGCCAGTCGCGACCACCGACCCCAGCCGTCGAGCGAAATCGAAGGCGTGGCGTCCGATCAGCGTCCAGCCCGCATCCGCATCGGGCGCGGCGGCGAGCAACGCCGCGTCGAGCGCGCCGCGGTCTCCACCGAGAGCGGCGGCAATGGCGGCCAGCCGTGCCGCGCGCGGGTCCGTCGCCCCGGTGGGGGACAGGCTGCGCGCGAGCGTGATTTCAGCCGAGGTCAGCGTGCCGGTCTTGTCGGTACACAGCACCGTCATCGCGCCGAGGTCATGGATCGACGCCAGCCGTTTCACGATCACCTTGCGCCTGGCCATCCGCATCGCGCCGCGCGACAGCGTGACGGTCGTAATCATCGGCAGCAATTCGGGCGTCAGCCCCACCGCCAGCGCGACCGCGAACATCAGCGATTGCAGCGCCGGTCGCCCGAAAAACACACTTGTCGCCAGCACCACCACGACCAGCACGATCGTCAGCCGCGCGGTGAGCAGCCCGTAACTGCGGAGGTCGCGCTGGAAGGGGGAAAGTTCGGTGGCTTCGTCGAGCGCCGCCGCCGCGCCACCAAATACGGTTGCGGCACCGCAATGCACGACCAGCGCGATTGCCTCGCCCGTCTGTCCAACCGCGCCGCGAAACAGCGCATTCGACGCCTCGCCCGCCGTCTCACCTGTGACCGTGCCGGGGCGCTTTTCTACCGGATACGGCTCGCCCGTCAGCGCGGCCTCATTGGCGGTAAAGGCATCGCTGTCGAGCACCAGCCCGTCGGCGGGGATGATGTCGCCTGCGCGCACGCGCATCACGTCGCCGGGCACCACACCCTCGACCGTAATCTGCACGAAATGCCCGTCGCGCTTGACCTCGGCCTTCAGCGCAACCGTCCGGCGGAGCGCCGCCGCCGCGCCGAGCGCCTGGCGTTCCTGCACCGCCTCCAGCCCGATCGAAATCGCCAGAATGGCGACGATGATCGTCCCGCCAACCCCGTCGCCGGTAGAGATTGACACGATCGCCGCGACGAGCAGGATCAGCGACAGTGGCTCGAACAGGCGGCGGATGACCGCGAGCAACAAGCCGGTCTGGCGCGCCGTCGCATCGGCATTGAGCCCATAACGGGCAAGCCGCGCATCGGCCTGCGCGGTGGTCAGTCCGTCGTGGTCGCAGTCGAGATCGGCGCAGATCGCCTCGGGCGAGCGCGTCCAGAAAGGCGGCGTGGGCGAGCCGGGGGCAGGGGCGTGCATCGCCTCACTATCCGGCGCGGGAGCCCAGGGAGTAGCTTCGGAAAGTACGGATACGAGCTTGCGTCGGGGTGGTCATCGCCCGGGCGGTGGGGCATGGCCTGGAACAGGATCGCGCTTACGGTGTATTTGGCGGATGGTCGCGTCCGCGCGGGGGTAAACAAATCCATGTCGGCATCCAAGCAAGGCGGAACCAATTTCGTCGTTATCGCAGCGTTGTTCGCCAATCTCGGCATCGCGCTCGCCAAATTCGTGGCGGCGGCAATCACGGGATCGTCGGCGATGCTGACCGAAGGCTTCCACTCGGTCGTCGACAGTTTCAACCAGCTCCTGTTGCTGTACGGCCAGCATCGCGGGCGCCGTCCGCCCGATGAGGCGCATCCGTTCGGCTATGGGCGCGAGCTGTATTTCTGGAGCTTCGTCGTCGCGATCCTGATCTTTGGCGTCGGCGCGGGCGTGTCGATCTACGAGGGCTGGGTCCACATTCTCGATCCCGAACCGCTGCACGATCCGTTGGTCAATTATATCGTGCTTGGCGTGTCCTTTGCGCTGGAGGGCGGATCGTGGTTTGTCGCGATGCGCGAATTTGCCGCCGCCAATCGCGGCAAGAGCTGGTGGGCGGCGGTGCGCAAGTCGAAGGACCCGGCCGGGTTCATCGTGCTATTCGAGGATTCGGCGGCGATCGCTGGCCTTATTGTGGCCGGCGTTGGCGTATGGGCCAGCCAGATGTGGGGCGACCCGCGCATCGATGGCGCGGCGTCGATCGTAATCGGGCTTATCCTCGGCATCGTCGCGGCCTTGCTCGCGCGCGAGGCGAAAGGATTGCTGATCGGCGAGGGGGCTGATCCGGCGGTGGTGACCAAGGTCCGCGCGATCGTCGCAGCACGGCCCGAAATTACTGCGGTCAACCACGTCCGCACCATCCACACCGCGGCCGACAGCATCTTCGTCGCGATCAGCGCCGATTTCCGCGATCAGATTACGATGGGCGAGGCGGAAACGCTGATCGAAACGATCGAAACCGAGCTGAAAGCAGCCGAACCGATGCTGTCCTCCATCTATATCCGCCCGGAAAAGCGCGAGAATGCGGCCACGCTTCCCGCAGAACCGCCCCGTTAGCGTTTGGGGGCGGGCACGATCTCGACCACGTCGAGCAGCGATTCAAAGCGGGGATAGGGGAGCACCAACCGCCAACGCTTGTCGCCGACCCGTTCGATATACCCCGCCATGTCGCGATTGCTGTCCTGCCCGTAGCTGAGCGGCTTGGTTTCATCACCCAGCACCATCGTACCGAGAAAGATCGCACGCGCCGAGGAATCGGGGAAAATCAGCCCAACCGGGCGTTGCGCACCGGTTACTTTGTAGAGGCTCGACACCCCGCCTTCCTCGTCGATCTTGCAATCGACCGGCGGGTAGGTCGTCACATCGTGCATCGCGGTTCCGTTCGCACCGAGCTTGACCACGCGGCAGCGATAATCCCCGGCTGGCGGCGTCGCCCCGCTCAACGCCCTGTCCGGGTCGAACAGCGTTGCGTCGCCGGTAACAACCGCCGCCTTGGCGCTGCGTTGTGCCTTGGCCAGCGCATCGACCCACGCCTGGCGCCAGTTGCGCAAGCGCGTTCGGTCTTCGGCAGTTGCGACGCGCCGCCAGTCGACCTGCGCACCCGCGTCGGGGCGTACCGATCGCGGCTCGGCGATGCGCACTTCGATCGTCTTGCCAGCCTTGCCGCCGCACCCGGCAAGGAGTGCGGCGGGCAGCGCGCAGAGGACAGACCCAAGGACTCGGGCTAAAACCTTCAAAGCGACCGATCCCTTGTTGCAACGGACCGGCAACTAACCACGCCAGCCGAAGCTTGCCAAGGCCGCCGCTACTCGATCAGGCCGCCGTCCAGCCGCCATCGACCGAAAGGTTGGTGCCAGTGATGGATTTTGCCTCGTCGCGGCACAGGAACAAAGCGAGCGCGGCGACCTGATCGACCGTGACGAATTCCTTGGTCGGCTGCGCTTCGAGCAGAACGTCGTTGATAACCTGATCGCGCGTCAGCCCGCGCGACGCCATCGTGTCGGGGATCTGGTTCTCCACCAACGGCGTCCACACATAACCCGGCGAAATGCAGTTGACGGTAATGCCATAGGTCGCGGTTTCCAGCGCGATCGTCTTGGTCAACCCGGCAATACCGTGCTTGGCCATGACATAGGCCGATTTGTTGGGGCTCGCGACCAGCGAATGCGCCGACGCGGTCGAAATGATCCGGCCCCATTTCTTGGCCTTCATCAGCGGCACCGCCGCCTGCATCATGTACCAGGCCGAATTGAGGTTGATCTTGATGATCGCCTCGAACTTGTCGGCGGGGAAATCCTCGATCTTGGCGACATGCTGGATACCGGCATTGTTGACGATGATGTCAGGGCCACCCAGCTCATCGTGGCAGCGCTTGACCATCGCGGCGATTTCCTCGGGCTTGGTCATGTCGGCGGCATCGTACAGGGCCTTGGCCCCGCTTGCCGCTTCCAGCTTCGCGCGCTCGGTCTCGATCGCGGCGGCATCGCCAAAGCCGTTGATGACGACACTCGCGCCCTCGGCGGCGAACACCTTGGCATATTCGAGCCCGATGCCCGAGGTCGATCCGGTGATGATGGCAGTCTTGCCCTTGAGGAACATGGCGGAGTCTCCGTTACGGTTCAAAGGGTTGGTAAAGGCGGGTGCTTAACGGTCAAGTCGAACGCGGCACTTCTGCCGGTTTCGATATTTTCGGCGACCAGCTCGGCATTGGCCATCGTTTCGGCGACCGCCGCCTGGCCCGCCTCCCAGTGCTCGCGCATCGTGCGGGCGGAAAATTCGAAATCGCGGCTGCCGCCCTCCCAGGCATTGGCGCGGTAGATCAAGTGGACAAGATTGACCGGGTCCTCGTTCGATTGCGCCTTGAGCGCGACAACGTCGGGGTCGTCGCGCAGTTCCGGCGGCAATTTGGCGAGCACGCGCCGCGCCAGTTCACGATCCTTGCGGATACGCATCACCTGATCCGACACTTGCCGGGTGCGGCTGGAGAAGCGGATTTCCTTTTCGCGCGCCATCACGTCCATGATCGTGCGGGGTCGCTCGGTCGCTGATGCGAACAGGTCGATTTGAAAGGCGAGCAGGGGCCCCTGCTGATGGTCGAGCACATGCGTCAACGGGGTGTTGGACACCAGCCCGCCGTCCCACCACAGCCGCCCGTCAATCTCGATCGGGGGGAGGCCGGGTGGTAACGCGCCCGAAGCCATGATGTGACGCGCGTCGATCCTGGTTTGAGTCGTATCGAAATAGTTGAAATTGCCGCTTTCGACATCAACCGCGCCGACCGACAACCGCACCGGGCCATTATTGAGCAGATCCCAGTCGATCAGGTCGTTTAGCGTCTCTTTCAGCGGGGCGCTGTCGTAGAAGCTGATCGCCTCGGGCGTGCTGGGTGCCGCGAGCATCGGCGACAGGAAGCGCGGGGTGAAGAACCCCGGTACACCCGCCGCCAGCACGAATCCGGCCGACCATTCGTGCAGGAATTCGCGAAGATGGTCGTTGGGGAAGATCGGGAAGCTCGGCAATGCCGATGTCATCAGGTCCCAAAAGGTATTCAGCCGTTGCACGCGCAGCTCGGGCGGGTTGCCCGCAACGATCGCGGCGTTGATCGCACCAATCGAAATGCCCGCGACCCAATCGATCTCGATACCGCTTGCCGCCAGCCCCTCGATCACCCCTGCTTGATAGCTGCCAAGTGCGCCGCCGCCCTGTAGCACCAGCGCAACGCAATCGGGCAGGGGAAGCGCCTTGGCACGGCGTTTCGGCGTAATCGTCTCGGAATCGGCCATGCGCCGGACATGCGCGCGTTGCGATGCGGGATCAACGACAGTTTGATGAAATGGGCGTCATTGCGAGGCACCATAGCCGTTGCAACCGGCGCTGTCCCCGCGCATTCATGCCGCAGCGGCAACGACCACGGGACCCCTTGCGATGCGCCTCGATGATTTCGATCCCAATATTGATGTCGAGGATCAGCGCGGGCAGGGCGGTGGTTTCGGCGGCTTTGGCGGTGGCGGGGGTGGGCTGATCTTCGGCCTGTTGCCGCTCGTGTTCAGTCGATTCGGGTGTGGCGGCGTGGCGATAATGCTGGCGGTGCTCTTCTTCTTTGGCGGTGGGCTGGGGATGCTGGGTGGCGGAGGACAATTGTCGGCCCCGACCGCACAGGTTGGCCAGCAGCGCGGCGGGACAGATACCGTGTCGAGTTGTCGGTTAAATGCGCAGAGCCTCGCTGCCTGCAACGCCTTTAGTTCGGCCGACAAGACTTGGGCGGCGCTGCTCGGGCCACGGTTCGAGGCGCCCAAGCTCGTCTTTTATGCGCGCAACGGCCAGTCGGGCTGCGGTGCGGCGCAAAGTGCGATGGGCCCGTTTTATTGTCCGCGCGACCAGGGGATTTATCTCGACACGACGTTCTTCGACGAACTCGCCAACCGCTTTGGCGCGAAGGGTGACTTCGCGCAGGATTATGTGATTGCGCACGAATTTGGCCATCACATCCAGAATTTGCTCGGCACTTCGGACCAGGTCGCTTCCATCCAGCGGCGCGGCAGCGCAGCCGAAGGAAACCGGGCTTCGGTCAAATTGGAACTCCAGGCCGATTGTTATGCCGGTGTGTGGGCCGCGCAGAACAAGGATCGGCTCGATCCGGGTGATCTGGAGGAAGGCATGACCGCTGCCCATGCGATCGGTGACGATACGTTACAGCAAGAGGCGCAGGGCCGCGTCGTTCCCGACAGCTTTACCCACGGCACTTCGGCGCAGCGCATGGCGTGGCTGCGCAAGGGCATGGAAACGGGTGACCCCAATCAGTGCGATACCTTTTCGGGCGCGCTTTGAGGGGAGCAAAAGCCCTCTCCCGCAAGCGCGGGAGAGGGCAGGAGATTAGAGCTTCACCAGCATCTTGCCGGTGTTGCCGCCAGTGAACAGGCCGAAAAAGGCGTCGGGCATCGCGTCGAGGCCCTCGAACACCGTCTCTTCGTTCTTCAATTTGCCCTCGGCCAGCCAGCCGCCCATCACGCGGTAAAATTCGGCGGCTTTGCCCATATGGTCGCTGACCAGCAGCCCGGTCATGCGGATGCGCATCCCGATCAGTCGCGCGAGATAGCGCAGTTCGGTCGGCTTGGACGAATTGTAGATGTCGATCATCCCGCAAATCGCAAAGCGCGCATGCAGATTGCCGGTCGCCAGCGCGGCGTCGAGATGCTCACCGCCGACATTGTCGAAATAGACGTCGATCCCGTCCTTGCCGAGCCCCTGCAGCGCGGCGAGCAGCTTCTTCAGGAGTGGGCCCTCGCTCTTGTAATCGATCACCGCATCGGCACCGAGCCCCTTGACCAGCGCGCATTTGTCGGCGCCGCCCGCCGAGCCGATCACCGTCATCCCGCTTGCCTTGGCGACTTGCACCACGGTCGATCCAACCGCGCCCGCCGCTGCCGAAACGAACACCACGTCGCCGGGTTTGGCGTCGGCGACATCGAGCAGGCCGAAATAGCCGGTCATCCCCGGCATACCGAGCAAACCGAGAAATTGTTGTGGCGGTACGCCGAGGTTGGGCAGTTTCTGAACCTGGGCTGCTGGCAATACCGCCTCGTCGCGCCACCCCAGAAAATGTTGTACCAGGTCACCGACCGCAACCCCTTCGGCGCGGCTCTCGATCACTTCGCCGATCGCGCCGCCCTGCATCGGTTCGCCGAGCGCGAAGGGCGGAACGTAGGATTTCACGTCGTTCATGCGCCCGCGCATATAAGGATCGACCGACAGCCAGCGATTGGCGACGCGCACTTCGCCCTCGTTCAACGCAGCCGCGGGCAGATCGATCAACGCGAAATCGCTCGCCACGGGCATACCATTGGGACGGGATTTCAGGCTCCAGGCACGAGACATCGGCATTCCTCCATCATGTTTTCGAAGGCGGGGTATGCTGCTGCGCGCGGCTTGGCAATGAAAAAGGGGCAAGGGGCGATTGTGGCGTGTTGCATCGCCGATAAAGCCCCGCTAAGGCGGCCTTCCCGCCTCAAAAGAGCGCGGGAGCGTGGTGCGGGGCTGTAGCTCAGATGGGAGAGCGCTGCAATCGCACTGCAGAGGTCAGGGGTTCGATTCCCCTCAGCTCCACCATGACACCACGCGACGCTCGGCACAGTGCGATACATATATCGCGAGGGGCGGCGGCGCGTTAGCGATCGTCCGGATCGCGCGCAATTTTGAACCAGATGCTGATGGCAAGGCCGCCATGCGCGGCGTTGGCAAAGGCAATCTCGCCATCCTGCGCCTGCACCAGCGCACGGACGATGGCCAATCCCAGTCCAGCACCGCCGGTCGCCCGGTCGCGCGAGGGGTCGATCCGCCCGAAGGCTCGGCCCAGACGCCCGATCTCGGCCGCTGGAACACCGGGGCCGTCATCGGACACTGCGATCCGCCACCGCGCCGGCTCACGGTCAACCGCGAGGGTGACGTTGCTGCCGTGCCGCAACCCATTGTCGATCAGATTGGCGAGGATGCGACGCAGCGCCAGCGGCGATACTTCCGCCCAGGCATTTTCCGCACAACCCCCAACCGTAACCGCGTCCCCCAGCTCGTGATGGATAGCGGCCATCCGCGCGATTTCCGCCGAGAGGTCCAGAATGCGCGGGTCGGTACAGCACGGTTGCTCGGGGCGCGCCAACAGCAGCGTGTCGTTGAGCAGTGCCGACATTTCGTCGAGATCGTGGATCGCGCGCTGCTGCTGCTCTTCATCATCGATGAAGTCCGCGCGCAGCCTCAGGCGCGTGAGATAGGTCCGCATATCGTGCGCGATTGCGGCGAGTATGCGGGTCCGCTCGCCCATCAGCTCGGCGATGCGGGCTTTCATGTCGTTATAGGCATGGGCGAGATCGCGGAGTTCGGGGGAGCCGGAGACGATCAGATCGGGCGTTTCGGGCCGGCCGGCGAAGGTGCGAATGTCGCGGGCAAGGCGGACAATCGGGCGGGTCGTTGCGCGAACCGCCAACGCCAGCGCGATGAGCGCCACCAGTCCACCAAAGCCAAGCAATCCTGCGCGTTGCCGCAGCAGGGCGAGGATCGGCTCAGACGGCTGGCTGACGATGGTCAGCATCGACGGTCGCTTGCCAGCCAGAGCGATGTGGATTGCCAGCGGATCGCTGATCCATCCCGCCCAGGGATTGAGTGCCGCGAACGACGGCATCCGCGCGACGCGCCCGGTGACCGACAGATTGTGCCCGGGCAATGCCGCGCTGTAGGCTTGCCCGATGTCCATCCCCTGAAGGCTTTCGATGGAGGGCGGCAAAGCGCCATTTTCGACCAGGACGTGATAAAGGGCACCGTCAAACGCCCCGGCAATGGCGGGCCGCCGCGCGGCGGGGGCGGCCTCGATCATGTCGAGCATCGTTTGCGTTTGCTGGGTGGTCGGCAGCCCGATGGTGCGGTTGGATCGCCCGCCGACCGAAAGGCTGGTCAGCACAAACACGCCCAATTGCAGGGCGACAAAGCCGATAACCAGCACCACCGCGATCCGAAAGGGCAGCGTCCCGCGTTGCATGGCGCCGATTATCGCTGCTCGACCGGCGCGGCGAGGCAATAGCCGCCGCCACGGACCGTCTTGATGAGGATATCGCCGCCGGGATGGACCGCCAGCTTGCGCCGCAGCTTGCCAACCTGCACGTCGATGCTGCGGTCGAAGGGCTGCGCGTCGCGCCCGCGCGTCCAGTCCAGCAATTGATCGCGCGACAGGACGCGGCGCGGATGCCGCACAAAGGCGACCAGCAAATCGAATTCGCCGCCGGTCAACGGGATATCGATACCTTCGGGATCGGTGAGCGCGCGCGTCGTCGTATCGACCATGAAACCGCCGACGTTCCAGCGCTCGCCCACCGGCAGGGCCGCTACCCGATGCCGGTCGCGGGTGCGGCGCAGAATCGCGCGGATACGGGCGATCAGTTCGCGAGGGTTGAAGGGCTTGGGTAGATAATCGTCCGCGCCGATTTCCAGCCCGACGATCCGATCGATATCGTCGCCGCGCGCCGTGACGATCAACACCGGCACCTCGCCTTCCGTCCGGAGCCGTCGGCAAATGGAAAGGCCATCCTCTCCCGGCAGCATAAGGTCGAGCACCACCAGGTCGACGCGCCGACGCGCGCGCAGCCGATCGAACGCCACACCGGACACGCAAAGCTCGGCGTCGAATCCCTCGCGGCGCAACAGACCCGCAACCAACGGCCCGATCTCGGCATCATCCTCAACCACTGCGATTACGGTCTGCGTATCCATAGCATATCCATGCAGCGCGTTGCCGCTTTGGCAAAGTGGGCGCGGGCGCGCGATTACGTTTCTTTACATAATATCATCTGCGCGACGCACCGCGCTTACGGAGCCGCGGCAAAAGCAGGTCATCGGACAGCCCCCGTCCGGTAAAACCGAAAATGGAGCAGATTTTATGAAAAAGTCGATGATCGCAATTCTCGCCGGTATTGCCATGACGGCAAGCGTCGTCGCCCCTGCCGACGCACAGCGCCGTGGCGGATCGATCTCGGTTCAAGGTGCCAATCACGGTGGCACCGCCTCGCGCAGCGTCGATCGTCAAGCGGGCAGCAGCACGGTAACGCGCGGCGTTCAGACCAATTCGGGTGCCGGTGCGACGACCACGCGTGGCGGAACCTGGTCCAACGGGACGTACAATGGCGGCAAGACCACCACGACGAACAACGGCACGACCTTCGGCCGCACGACCACCGCGACCGGCGATGGCAATGGCAGCGGCACCATCTCGACGACGGCAACCGGCCCCAACGGCCAGTCGCGCACGGTTTCGGGTACTGTAACCAAGAACCCCTAATACAGTACCCGAATTAGGGTCCGACGGCGCTTTCGGCCCTTGAGATGTTACCGTCGGACCCGCTTTTTTCGCAGGAACAGATGTAATGATGAAGTCCCTGATCGCGCTCGCCGGAGTGCTTTTGCTCGCAACTGCCGCCGTCGCGCAGGATGTCACGCAGATCGACGGTAATCATGACGGGCAAATCACGCGTGCGGAATTTGCTGCCGCTCGCATGGCCAATTTTGCGCGGCTTGATCGCAATGGCGACGGTGTCGTCAGTACAGCCGATATCCCCGCAATTGCTCGCTTCAAACCGGGCATCCAGAAGACGTTTCAAAGCTTTATCGCCAATGCAGACGCGAGCGGCGATGGCATGGTGACCCGCGTAGAACTCGCCACCGCGCCCATGCCGGTGTTCGATCGCGCCGATGCGAACCATGACGGGGTGATCGAGCGCACCGAAATGGCGACGCTACGGGCTGGCCTCGCGCAGATGCGGAACCAATGACATGGAAACGCTCATCACCGGGTCACCGATCATCCTCATCGTCGGATTGGCGATGGTGCTGACCGAAATCGTCTGGCGCGTTCGTGCGGGGCGCGGTTACGACCGGGGCACCGCGATGACGACGATGGGCCTGGTGGCAGGCAATATCCCCGCCGCAGCGCTCAACGCCGCCGTCCTCGGGGTCGCTTATTCGGTGGCGTGGAAGATTGCGCCGCTCCACTTTCCGCTCGGTGACTGGCGGACATGGGCGGTCGGCTTTCTTTTGGTGGAGTTCGCTTATTACTGGTTCCACCGTGCGAGCCATCGTGTCCGCTGGATGTGGGCGACCCATGCCGTCCATCATTCAGCGGAAGAAATGACGCTGCTCTCTTCGCTGCGGCTTGGCTGGACCAATGTGTTGTCGTGCGGCTGGCTGTTTTACGTGCCGCTGATCCTGGCTGGATTTGATCCACGGCTGATCGTCGTGTTGCTGACGGCGAACCTGCGCTACCAGTTTTTCCTCCATACCGAGGCGCGGTTGTCGTTCGGGCCGCTCGAATGGCTGTTGAACACGCCTTCGCATCACCGTGCCCATCATGGTCGCAATGAGGCGTATCTCGATTGCAATTATGGTGGCGTATTGATCGTTTTCGATCGTTTGTTCGGCACCTTTCGGCCCGAACGCGCTGACGAGCCGGTGGAGTTCGGTCTAAAGGGGCGCGCGGCGGAGGGTAATCCGGTCAAGGTGGTCTGGCGCGAATGGGCCGACCTCTTCACCGCCATGCGGAAGGCACGGAGCCCCTTCACGGCGATACGGGTCGCGCTGGCACCCCCGGGTGTCGATCCGGATACCGGGAATGCCCGTCTGTCGGGCACGTCAGTGACGTTGGCACCCTCGCACACGACCCAGTGATCGTGCAAAATCCGGGCGAAACACCCGCGACCGGTGTTCGATTGTCCGCCTCAGAAATCTCCACCGGACCAGTCGCGCTGATCGAAAAAGGAACGGCGGCCTTTTGCAAGGCGCGCCGTTCCCGCCATTTTCGTCAGAATGCGTAGCTTACCGAAACGCGGTACGATCGTCCGAAGATCGGGCGTACATCGGGCAGTGCAGCGCCCGGTCCGGCCAGGAAGCGCGGGTTGCCCTCGGTCAAACCACGGGAGTTGGTAAGATTGTCGCCAGCCACCTGGAGGGTGTACCCCTTGATTTTGGCGCGCAGCCCCGCACTCACCGTTGCATAAGCGGGCAACAACTGGGTGTTGGCGAGATCGCTGTAACGCTTTCCGATCGCTTCATAGGTGCCATAGAGCGTTACGTCGCTATTGTCCGAGAGGCGCGCGGTATAGGTCGGCGTAACGCGGACCTGATAGGATGGGATGCGTTGGGCATTCTTCCCGTCGAACGCCGGGATGCCAGGCGTGTCGGTTTTCGCATCTTCCAGAACCGCGTTGCCCGTGAACCCGAAACCGCTCGCATGATGGTAGGATGCGTCAAGCTCGATACCCTTGGTCTTCGATCCCGCGATTTGCGGAGGGACGCCCACGTCATTGTACACCGCGCCCACGACTTCGTCGTAGAAACCGGTCACGGCTGCCTCGAACCCGCCGCCACGATATTTCACACCGCCTTCATAGGAGCGCACGCTCCAGTTCAGGTCGAGCCGTGGCCCGGTATTGCCGAGCTGCGACCGTACATCGTCGAACGAAGGCGAGTGATAGCCCTGCGACACCCGTGCATAGACGTCCAGATTACGCAGCGCGCGATAGTTGACGCCGACGGTCCACGGAGTGGCTTCGCGGTGGATTTTTGCCGCGTTGGGGAGGCCGTTTCCGGCGATGGTGAAATCGATATCCGTCCACTGGTGGCGCACACCGGCGTCGATGCGTAGCGCTTCGGTGATGTTGAACGAATCCGACAGATAGACGGCATTCACATCGGCGTTACCGCGATCCGAAATGTCGAACGCGGACAGCGGACCGTTGTTGAGATTGACGAGATCGCCCGAGCCGCCGACCTGCGCCCAACGATTGCCGCCCAGACTCCATGCGTCATCCGAGGTGAAGTGCGAGAAATAATAGCCGAGATTGAGCGTGTTGGCGCCGCGCTTGAAGTTCAGCACCGCTTCGTTGGAAACGTTCTGCAGCTTCTTTTCGACCAGCCAGGAGCCGAATTGCTGGACATAATCGGTCGCGGCAAGCGTTTGCCCGGTGTTGATCGTGCGCACGCTGGTTTGGCCGGGCGTGCCCGCTGTCGCCAGCGCGGTCGCAACCGTGACCGCGCCTGCCCCCGCCGGAACCAGGCCAGCCGTGCGCAGCGTACCGCTGGTAAAGCCGAACCGGTCGGTGACCGAAATGCCACCCCCGAAATCATAATCGAGGCTGGCACCGGTCACGACACCCTTCCAGCCACGCCCTTGCGCGAGATCGATGCGCTCCGTCCGGCCGCTGCCCGCCGCACCGGGCGAGATGATCGTCGCATAACGCGTGTATTGATTGAGCTGATTATAACGGCCCAGATCGAGCCCCGGCACATCGGCTGCAAAAGGCAGGAACCATTCGCCGTGATCGTCGGTGTAGCGCGCAAAGATGTTGAACTTGCCGCCCGCGAATTTCTTGGTCACGTTCGCCGTGATCTGCTGGCCCTTTTCGGTATCGAACCCGGCGCGCCGCACGCTGTCGCCGCGCGAGATATACCCGCCGACCGCGTAATAAAGATCGTCTGCAGCCTTGCCGCTAATATAACCGTCGGTGCGCCAGGCGCTGTAATCGGTGATTGACGCGCCGATGCTGCCATGCGTCACTTCCCCACCTTCACGCAGGCGCAAATTGGTGGTGAGGCCGGCCTGGCCATCCGAATAGAGCGATTGCGGGCCGCCATTCACGCCCTCGATCCCGGCAACGGTTTCGTCGATGCGCACCAGCCCGGTCTGATCCAGGAAGGAGAGGCTGCTAACGCCGTAAACCGGAATGCCGTTGAATTGCAGCGTAACGAAGGGCGCGTCGCCCGTGCTGGGGATGCCGCGAACAAAGATGTTGGAGGTGCCAACGCCGCCCGAGCTTTCCACCCAGACGCCAGGTATGGACTTCAGCGCATCGCCAGCGCTCTTTGGCGCTTGCAGTTTCAGATCGTCAGCCGACAGCGTCGTGATCGAATAGCCCGCCTCCAGCTTGTTGATTCCGCTGCCGGCGGGGCGCCCGGTGACGACAATGTCGGTTTGGTCAGCAGGGTCTGCCGGTGCGCTGACCGCTGGTTCCGCCGACGCCGACGGGGCAGGGGTGACCTGTGCAGTAGCGGGGCTGACCAATGCGATTGCCAGCGCGACTCCCGACACGGCGACCAAAGAGCGATTGCGCGAAACTTTCATCTTCCTCTCCCTCACGCCGCATTCCTGCTCGGGAACCGGCTATGAAAGGAGGGATACACGCCTATGAATTGCATTTCAATAATTTGTTACAATTCTCGGATTTTCGATAAATATTACTAAAAATCAATTTGATAGGCGGAAATCTGTCGCGCGGATCGTGTGGATCGGGGATTGGCGAGGCGAACCGGATGCAACCCCGCCCGTATCGGGAGAACCACGTGTTGCATCGCCTGACGGTCCATGCGTATTTCAGGATAATCAGGCGGGGTGGGCAGTTTTCGCCGGTTATGGGGAATCCGTTTCAACGATGGCCTGCCTGCCCAGGAATTAAGGAGTGCTGTCTTGCGTCGACGCGCGATGGATTTGAACATGGGGGACATTGCCCTGCTTGCGAACGTGTCAAAGCCAACCGTGTCGCGCGTTCTCAACAACAGCCCGTTGGTCAATGCGGAAACGCGCGAGCGTGTCCTGCGCGTGGCGCGCGAACATGGCTATGCGATCAACCGCAATGCGCAGAAGCTGCGGCAGGCGCGCAACGATACCGTCGCGGTGGTGCTCGACTTCGGGTCGCATCGCGCGGGGCGGATTGCCGACCCGTTCATCTTTGAATTGCTGGCAGGCGTTTCGGAGGCATTGTCGGTGCGCAACCAGGACCTGTTATTGTCGCCCCCCAGCCTCACCGACGTGCAAAGCCATCTCGACCTGATCAGTTCGCGCGTGGCCGATGGCTTCATTTTTCTGGGCCAGGGCGTGCGCGAACCGATGCTGCGCGATCTTGCGCGCGCCGGTGCGGCGTTTGTCGTGTGGGGCGGGGTCGATCCCAAGGAACCCTATTGCTCGGTCGGCAGCGACAACCGGCTTGGCGGGCAGCTTGCCGGAGAGCTGTTCGTCAAACGCCAGGCCAAACGCTGGTTGTATGTCGGTAATATCGCCCATTCCGAAATTCGCATGCGCTACGATGGCCTGTGCGAGGTTGCCGCCAAGCATGGCGATGTCAGCGTGGCGCATCTCGATGTCGAGCAGATGGCCTATGCCTCCACCTATCAAAGCATGGTGGCGTGGCTGCAGAAGAATCCCCCGCCCGATGCGGTTTTCGCCTTTTCGGATACCGCCGCAATCGCGATCGTGGCCGCGTTCCGCGAATTCGGGCTGGAAGCACCGACCGATTACGCCCTGTGCGGCTATAACAACATTCCGCCCGCCGCCGATTTCACACCTGCATTGACGACGATCGAGCAGGAAACCCACTTGGCGGGCGCAATTCTGGTCGAAAAGCTGATGCAGATCCTGGAAGGCGGCAAGCCCAAATCGAGCCTGTTGCCGACGCGGCTGATCGTCCGTCAGACCTGAGGCGCGCTCGGCGACAGCCGTAAAACGCGGTCGAGCTCGACATCGGCGGTTGCGGCGAAGATCAGGTCGGCTTTGGCTAAAATCTCGCGCTCGCCAATCCCGATCGCCACCATGCGGGCGGCCTTGATTGCGTCCACGCCAGCCGCCGCGTCCTCAAAACCGACACACTCGTCCGGTCCCACGCCCAAGGCCGTCGCGCAGGCAAGAAAGATGTCCGGTGCCGGTTTCGAGTGTGCGACTTTTGCCGCATCGGCGACGAAATCGACGGCACCCGAGAGCCCGGCCCGCTCCAGCACCACCGTGGCATTCCGGCTGGCGGAGGCGACCCCTAGCAGCAACCCGCGTTCGCGCGCCTGCGCCAGCAATGCCACGGCGCCGGGCAGCACGTCGGCGTCGCTCATCGTGGTCAGGGCATCGAGGTAGAAGCTATTTTTGCGGGCGGCGAGTTGCTCTTTCGCGGCTACGTCGAGCGTGCGGTCCCCAAGCCGCAGGATGTGCTCGAGCGACCCCATGCGATCGACGCCCTTCAACGCTTCATTATCGTCTGCGTCGAAAGGGATGCCGAGCTCATCGGCGATCCGTTTCCAGGCGACGAAATGCAGACGCGCGCTGTCGACCAGCACGCCATCAAGATCGAAGAGTGCTGCGCGGAAGGTCATTATGCCGATACCCGCGCGGGCTCGTTTGCGCGAGGCGAGGAGGCATCGACCCCCGCGATGCGGATCGACACGGCCTGATCGCCCCGCACCGCCACGTGCGCCGTCGCGCCGGAGACCGTTACTTCGATTGGCGCGCCGCGATAGGTGATCGAAAAGCAATATTCGGGCAGACCGGGGATCTCGACCGGATCAAAGCAAAGAGTATCGCCCTCGACGCGCATCCCGGCAAAACCCATCGCCAGCGTTGCCCAACTTCCCGCCAAGGCGGCCATATGCAAGCCATGATCGGTATTACCGAACAGATCGGACAGATCGGTCAGCGCAGCAATGCGCCAATAGTGTGCGGCGCGCGTGCCATCACCAGCCCGCGCTGCCGCGGTGGCAAAGGCGCTGGCGGACAGGGTCGAATCATGGGTGGTGGTTGCCTCATAGGTCTCCACCATCCGCTGCCGCATGGCGCCGTTGAAAACCTCGGGCAGCAGCGCCACTGCCAGCACCGCGTCGGCCTGCTTCGAAACCCGCCGACGATAAATGGCGAGCGGATGGAAGTGCAGCAGCAGCGGATATTTCTCCGGCGGCGTGTCGGCGAACGGCCACGGATCGAGCGCAAAATACCCATCGTCCTGCGCATAGACGTGCCGTGCATCGTCAAACGGCAGGAACATCGCATCGGCCGCGCGAACCATCCGGGCGGCTTCCGCCGCATCGAGCAGCGACAATGCCAGCCCTTCGCGCGCAGCGAAGCGCAAATGCCGTGCGGCCATCAAATTGGTATAGAGGTTGTTGTCGACGATCGCCGAATATTCGTCGGGGCCGGTCACGCGGTTGATGACAAAGGCATCGTTGCGCGCCCCGTCATGGTATCCGATCGCCAGCCAGATGCGCGCGGTCTCCACGAGCATCGCCGCCCCGCCCCGGTCGAGAATGGTGCGGTCGCCGGTCGCCGCAAGATAGGTTTCCAGCGCGTAGGCGATGTCGGCATTGATGTGATATTGCGCAGGTCCGGCGGGGAAATAGGAGGAGCATTCGTGCCCGCCGATCGTCCGCCACGGGTATAGCGCTCCCTCGGTCTGGCCCATCGCGCGGGCATTGTCGCGGGCAGCATCCAGACCCGAAATCCGCCAGGCGAGCATCGCCCGGGCAATCGCCGGTTGCGTGAAGGCAAACACCGGCAGCACGTAGAGATCGGCATCCCAGAAGACATGGCCTTCATAGCCTTCGCCGGTCTGCCCTTTGGCTCCGATCGAGGTCTTGCCGTCGCGTCCCACCGCCATCGTCAACTCGGCCAGGGCATAGCGGATCGCCAGTTCGGTTTCGGGCTGGCCCGGAACGCTGACAGTGCTGCTCGACCAGAAGTCCGCGAACCACGCGGTTTGTTCCGCCAGCAACGCGTCATAGCCCCGCGCCTGCGCCGCAGTGAGCGTGGCAAGCAGCGGTTCCAGCACGGGTTCGTCGCGTGCGGCCTGATAGCCCGATACGAAATCGACTTCGACCAGATCGCCGATGGTATGGCGTCCGATTTCCCGCATCGCGCTTGCCACCACGAAACCGCTCCGTTGCAGGCGGTCGGTGCGCGCGGCGATGTCGGGGTCAGCGTGGAGGTCGAGCTTGCGCCACGGGCTGTCGGTGAGCGTGGGCGTGATACGCGGGTCGTAAATCGCGTCGCTTTGTGGTTCAGCCATTGCGGGAGCCTCGCTGCCCGGCGGCGGCGTTACCAACGGCATCACCACCACGTCTTTTCCTGCGGGGAACCGGACGCGGGTGAGAACGAGCGCGGTTTGCGCCATCGCCACGAATTGTTCGATGGTTACTTCGATGTCCCCGGTCAGCACCGTTTCGGCGCGGACGCAGCGCGTGAGATCAAGCGTGACACTGCTCACCGCCTCGGCGGGCTGGCCCTCGACCAGGATCGCTGGCCGCGTCGCATCCGCCACCGCGAGCCGCAGGTCGGTGTCCCGCGCATAGCCGTGCGCCGCCTCATGATAGGCAATCGGCATCCGCTCATAAACGCCGTTCAGATAGACCTTGGGCGCATCCGCGCCGTCTCCCGGGCCGCGCATCCCGATAAAGCCGTTGCCGATTGAAAACAGCGCGGGAACATGGTGCAGCCGCATTGCCTGCCCTTCCGCAGCCAGACACCAGCCATCGCGCGCAAAACGCATGGCCGCAAACGACGCTTCCGGTAATGACCGCCCCACGCAAACTCTCTCCTGACGGGGCGCAGCTACGCCCTATTTGCCAATGATATGCATTTCATAATAGGAGGTGGTCAAGACAATAAGCCGGATATGCGATCCGGCAGGGGAGGACCATGAACCGAACACGACTGATCGTCGGGCTTGCACTGACCTATGCGATTTTCGCCGTGCTGCTGAACAGCGTCGGCACCGTGATCCTGCAATCGATCGAATCGTTCCACATCACCAAAGGCGCGGCGAGCTCGCTCGAGGGGTTTAAGGACCTGTCGATCGCGGCGACGAGCTTTCTGCTCGCGGCGCAGCTTCCGCGCTTCGGATTGCGCCGCGCGATGATCGTCGCGCTGGGGATCGTTATGATCGCTTGCCTGGCGATGCCGCTGGCACCTGGCTTCTGGACCACGCGGCTGATGTTTCTGGCGGTGGGCGTGGGGTTCGGCGTGGCCAAGGTTTCGGTCTATAGCTTCGTCGGCCTGCTGACCGAGGACAGTACGCGCCACGCGTCGTTGCTCAACATCATTGAAGGCGTGTTCATGCTAGGCGTGTTGAGCGGTTACTGGATTTTTGCGGCGTTCATAAACCCCATCAATCCGGCGGACCCGCAGTGGCTACACGTTTATTACGGGCTTGCGGCAGCGAGCGGGATCGCTCTTGCTTTGTTGGCGGTGACTCCGTTCGATGAGAGCGTGGTGGCCGTATCGGCGAGCGCGGCACCACAGGGGGCCCGCCAGAAATTTGCCGAAATGATTGCGCTCGCGTGGCGCCCGCTGACACTGAGCTTTATCGCCGCGATCTTCTGCTATGTGCTGGTTGAGCAGGGCATCGGGTCGTGGTTGCCGACCTTCAATCGCGAGCTGCTGGGACTGTCGGCACAAATGAGCGTCCAGGCGGCGTCGGTTTTTGCGGTTTGTCTGGCGCTCGGTCGGCTGGGTGCCGGGGTTATCGTGCGGCGTACCGGTTGGTTTGCGCTGGTGTGCGGATGCCTGGTGGGAATGGCGGTGCTGATGGTCGCGGTGCTTCCGCTTGCCGCTGCGCGCCACGGCGTCGTCACAGGCTGGGTGGATGCGCCGATTGCGGCGTTTCTTTTACCGATGATCGGCCTGATGATGGCGCCCATCTATCCCGCGCTCAATTCGGCGATCCTGTCATCGATGGCCCCGCGGGAGCAACCGGCGATGGTGGGGTTGATCGTTGTCTTCTCGGCGCTTGGCGGGACGACGGGATCATTCATCGTCGGGCATCTTTTCGCGGCGTTCCCGGGGACGATTGGCTTTTACGTTCTTCTGGTTCCGATTCTCGCGCTCGCGGTCGCGACTACACTGGTGCGGGGCTATGCCAGGCGATCGGAGGTTTAGGCTTGGCGGAGCGTGGGTGCAGCAGTGCCGATGGTCTGGCACCGCTTGCCCCTGTCGTCAGGAACACGGCCCGTTGGTTGCCGCGACAGGCGTGCGACCGACCCGCAAATCCGCGCCGCTGCGCACCACCGGCTCGGGCCCAGTGCCGAGCCCGCGCCACAGCGCCGCGTTAAAGGCGGCGGTGTCCAGCCGATCCTCCTGCGCGAAATTCTGCCCGCGCATCGCCTCCGCCCAATAATCGGCGGTATGCGTGGGGCAGGGGCGGGCGGCAACGGTGTAGCGGTCGTTCGGGATGGGCAAGGCGGTGGTCTTCAGCACCGTGGCAGCGGTTGCGCGGTAGCTCCAGGGCGCCGCGCCAGGCTCGAACACGTCGGCCATCGGCAGCGCCAGCGCGTCGTTCAGCCCCAGCGGCTTCAGCCCCAGCAACGCCTCGATCGTCCGCAACAGGCTGACGGTGGTGTAGCGCGTCGACACCAGCGCCTGCTGTTTGACATGCGCCCCAACGACGAAGGCGATGCTGCGCCGCGCATCGACATGGTCGGCCCCGTTTTGCGCATCGTCCTCGATGACGAACACCACCGTTGAATCGGCGACCTTGCTTGCGGCGATTCGCTCGATTACGCGGCCGACCGCATAATCATTGTCGGCCATTTGGGTTTCGACCGTGTTCACGCCGTCGATCGCATCCTTGAAGTCGCCGAAATGGTCGTGGCTCAGGCGCAACAGCGTGAGCGCGGGAACCGTGCCCGCCGCATCGGCGGCGTCAAATTCGCGCTGCCATTCGAGCATCCGCCAATAATCGGGCATTTTCTGGTCGAAGCCACGGAAATACGGGTCGCTGCGGCTGGCGAGCAAGCGGTCGCCGGGGGTGTAGATGCGCGTGCCGGTCTTGGCGGGTTCGCGCTCCAGCGGCTTCGCGCCGGGTTCGCCCGCGTCATAGATCGACGCATCCGAGAAACCGTAATTGCGCACGCTCAACCCGGCGCGGATTGCTGCGCTCCACAGGAAGCCCTGCCCGGCGCTCGCATCATCATCGCCGTCGGGCGCGGTCAGCAAGGCAGGGCCTGGCAACACATCGGGGTCGGTCGGTGCCTTGGGGTTGACCGCGTGGCGCTCGGCTGGCGTCAGCGCGGTGTAGATCGAGCGGTCGGCTTCCTCGGCTTCATAGGCAAGGCCGCGCTGCGCATAGTTTACCGGCGCGTTCTTTTCGAGCAGGTCGGGCACGCGCGCCGCGGTGGTCCAGGTCCAGCCGGTGCTGGATTGTTCGCCACTGTCGTAGAAATTGTCGAGCGTGACGAACTGCCGCGCGAGCTGATGGTGATTGGGCGACAGCGCCTGCCCCAGGATCGCCAATGTGGGGTCGCCATTGCCCTTTTCGAGATCACCCAGCACCTGATCGTAGGTGCGGTTTTCCTTCACGATGAACACGACATGTTTGATGTGCGCGCGCACCTGCGCCATTCGTGCCTCGGCGGCAGCGCGCGCCGGGGCCGCGTCGAGTCCGATATTGCGCGCGACTTGCAGCGTCGTTGCGACCAGCGCCTTGGGGGCGGGCAGCGGGAAATCGAGCAGCCCGGCCTTTTCGAGCTGGAAGATATATTGGTTGGCGACCCCGCACGCGGTCGGTTGCGCCTTTTGCACGGCAAGCTTGGGCGCGCAGCCGAGCGGGTTGGGGCCGGGCGGGCTCTTGCGGTTGACGACGAAGACGTGGTTGCCCCGCGCGCTGACCGCGACCGCAGTCGGATACCAGCCGGTCGGGATCAGCCCTTGCACCTGCATTCCTGCATCGACCGGGGCCACCACCGCCAGCGCGTTGATCCCGCCAAAGGTCACCAGCAATCGCCCATCGGCAAGGCGCGCCAGCCCGTTGGGATTGACGCCCTTGCCCGGCGTCGCACCCAGCGCATCGGGCAGCCCGATGCGCGGCTCCATCACCAGCCGGTCGCGCACGGTATCGATCACCGCGAGCCGGTCGGCATTGTCCTCGGTTGCATACAGCCGCCGGGCTTTGGCATCGAGCAGCAGCGCGGTTGGCGACCCCAGCGTGGCAACGCGCGTGCCGACCTTGATCGCGTCGCCTGTCACCTCCAGCGCGACGATTTGCCGGTCGCGCGGGGCCGAGACATAGGCATGGGTCGCATCGCGCCATATGATCGCGAACGGGTTCTCGCCACCTGCCACCCCGGTTTGTGCGGCGTCGATCTTGCCCGGGCGCAAATCCTGTTCGACCAGCACGGTGCCGCGCGTCAGGTCGATCAGGCTGACCGAATCGTTGTAATAATTGGCGACCAACGCGCGCGTGCCATCGGGGCTGATCGCGACGCCTGCCGCCTGCGGCAGCACCTTGGCCCCGTTACCGGCCTTGTTATGGCCGAGCGTGATCGGTTTGCCGACGCTGGCGAAGGTGCCGCTGGCGCTCTTTTCGAAGACATGGACGACATCATCGACCCCGCCGCCGACCACAATGCGCGTGCCATCGGGCGACCAGGCGACACCCGAATAGCTGTTGGGCACGGTCAGCGTCTGCAGCCAGGTCGGCCCCTTGGCGTCGATGCGGTAACGGAACAGATATTGGCCCGATTGGGCGAGGACGAGCTTCCCGTCGGGGCCATTATAGCGGTTGAAGCCGCTGGTCAGCACCAGCATCTCGCGACCATCGGGGCTGACCGCGACCGCCGCCGCGCCATCGGCGATGTAGGCTGGGTTGGGGCCGGTCCGTGCCACCAACGGCGCGAAGCGCGCGCCGGGCGCGGCGAGTGGGGTCAGCGTCTGTCCCGTCGGCAACGCCGTTCCCTGCTCCTGCGCCGTGGCACGCCCGGCACTGCACAAAGCGAGGGCGGTTGAGGCAAGGATCAGGGAGCGGCGCATTTTCAAGGTCTCCTAATCGGCTTGGCCTAGCCTCGTCATGCTACGGTAATAAGACCGGTTTCCGTTCATTCGACGACCGGCAGCCACACCGCGCTCGCGGCACCCGGCGCGTGGACGATCGTTTGCGTCGCCGCGCGATAATCGTTCGGTTTGGCGTCGAAGATGTTGGGTACGAAGGTCTGCGGGTTGCGGTCGTACAGCGGGAACAGGCTCGATTGCACCTGCACCATGATGCGGTGGCCGGGCAGGAACACATGGTTCACATTGGGCAGGCCGAATTTGTAATTCTCCACCTTGCCCGGCTTCAGCGCGGCGGGGGTGGCGCGACCGTGCACATAACGCCCGCGATAAATTTCGATGCCGATCGGCAATTGATACCCCGCGAGCGCCGGATGCGCGCTGTTCTCATCCGGGTAAACGTCGATCAGCTTGACGACGAAATCGCTGTCGGTGCCGCTGGTGGCGGCAAACAGATCGACTTGCGGCGCGCCCGCAATATGCACCGGCTTGTCGAGCGCCGCCGTCTGATAGCTCAATACATCGGAGCGGCTGGAGACGAAACGCTGGTCGGCGACCAGCCATGTCGTCCACACCGCACGATCCTTCATATGCACCGGTTGGGTGACGAAGGGCACGGGCTTGGCCGGATCGGAGATATAGCGTTCCTGGCCAGCCGTGGCGGGGGCGGTGAAGCTGAGGCTGTTATCCGCCTGGAGATAGAGCGGGGTCGCCTTGCCTGCGGGCCAAGTAGCGAAGGACTGCCATTGATTGATCCCGCTGGCATAGGTGATGGCCGCCGGGGTCGGCGCGGTATCGGCGGGGGTGTCCTTCAGATAGCGGTCGAGAAAGGGCTTCATCGTGTGGCGACGGAATTGTAGCCCGGTATCGCCCTCGAACTGCAATGCCCCGAGACTGGTGCCGTCATAATTGACGCCGCTATGCCGCCACGGCCCGATTACCAGCGAAATCGGCGCGTTCGGGTCCTTGTCCTTCAGCGCCTTGAACACCGCAGGTGCGCCATAGCTGTCTTCCTGGTCCCATTCGCCGACCACGACCATCGTCGGTACGGTCAGTGTGCGCTTGGCGAGCAGTTTGTCGACCGCCTGTTCCTGCCAGAACTGGTCGTATGCGGGGTGCTCCATCAGCTTGCGCACCGCCGGAAAGATCTCGATGCCATAAGCGCGCGCGAAATCGCCCGCCGATCCGGCCTTCAGATAGGCGTCGTAATCGTCGCCGGTGCCATCGGCGATCGCGCCGCCCTTCTTGGCGGTCTGGCCGACGATGTAGTCGAAGTTGGTCTGGCGGAACGCGCCATTGTGGAACCAGTCATCGCCGACCCAGCCATCGACCATCGGGCTTTGCGGCACTGCGGCCTTGAGCGCAGGATGCGGATCGATCAGCGCCATTAGCGAGGTGAAGCCGAGATAGGAGGAGCCGGTGATGCCGACCTTGCCGTTCGATTCGGGCACGTTCTTCACCAGCCAGTCGATCGTGTCATAGGCATCGGTGGCATGGTCGACATTGGTGGGGTTGAGCGGCCCGCGCAACGGGCGCGTCGTGACATACTCGCCTTCGGATTTACCCAGCCCGCGCACGTCCTGATAGACGCGGATATAGCCGTCATTCACGAATTCGGCATCGGCGATCGGCAGGATTTCCTCGATCTTCTGGCTGGGGTTGCGCCACGTTGCCTTGCCCGCATCATAAGGCGTGCGGCTGAGCAGGATCGGGCCGCCGTGCGTGCCCTTGCGCATAACGATAACGGTGAACAGCTTGGTCCCGTCGCGCATCGGCACCATCACTTCGCGGCGGATGTAATCGGCTTGCGGGCGGACCTGTTGATACACCGCGACGGTGTCGGGCGTCATCGGCGCGGTTTGCGCCGACAGCAAGGCGGGCGTGGCGAGCAGGGCAAGCGTGAGCGGAAGAATGCGCAATGGGGCCTCGCAATAATTACGGGTAATGCCAGGGTATAGCCATGCACCGCGAAGCCGGGGAAGCGATTTCGCGGTAGGGCGGGGAGGAACCAAGAGTGCGGCTCGACGCGGACCCTATCGCCATCCCAACCCTTCAGGCACGATGCCATCCATGACACCAGCCGATCGCCTGACTCGTCCGCTCAAAGGGCTCATCGTCGGGCAGGTGCGCGCGCTGTTTAACGACAAGGCGCGGGGCGAAACACCGGTTGTGCGTAGCCCCGACGCGCTGTTCCCGCCGGATTCGGTCGCGTGGCGCGTGCACGGCGATGTGACGTCGATGCTGGTCGGCGGCATTGCCGCGCTGCTGCTACAGATGCTCCACCCCAAGGTGCTGGCGGGGGTGTGGGACCATTCGGGCTTTCGCGAGGACATGCAGGGCCGCTTGCGCCGCACCGCGCGCTTCATCGCGGTCACCACCTTTGGCGCGCCCGACGACGCACGGGCGATGCTCGCCAAAGTGCGGCGAATCCACGACAGTGTTGGCGGCACCTTGCCCGATGGCACGCCCTATCTGGCGAGCGACCCTGATCTGCTCGCCTGGGTGCATGTGTGCGAGGTGCTGTGTTTTCTCGACGGCTGGATCCGCTATGGCGAACCCACGATGAGCCGTGCCGACCAGGACCGTTATGTCGCCGAAATGGCGCGCATCGCCGAGCCGCTGGGCGTGTCGCCCGTGCCGCACACCCGCGCCGAGGCCGAAGCGATCATGACCGCGATGCGACCCCAACTGCGCGTGGACGCCCGCACGCGCGACGTGGCGCGCGTGGTGCTCGATCAGCCTGCGCCTTCGCTCGCGGCGGGGCCGTTTCAGGCGATGACCTTGCAGGCGGGCGTGGATTTGCTGCCGGGCTGGGCGCGCGCGATGCACGGTCTCGCCCAACCGGAGTTCGGCCGACCGTTGCTGCGCGCGGGCACCTTCGGCATTGCCAGCACCTTGCGCTGGGCGTTCCGCGCATGACCGAAGCGATTCCCGCCGCGACGCTGGTGCTGTTCCGGGAAAGTGGGGCGGTGCCCGAACTCCTCTTCGTCGAACGCTCCAAGGCGATGGTGTTTGCCGGGGGTGCCTTGGTCTTTCCGGGCGGGCGGATCGACCCGGGTGACCGCGCGCTTGCGCTCGAATTGGGGGGTGAGCCCGAGGATATGGCCGCCCGCATCGGCGCGATCCGCGAGACGATTGAGGAAGTTGGCCTGCCCATCGGCCTGCGGCCGATGCCCGACGCCATCTTTGCCGAGTTGCGCGCGGCGCTTCACCGGGGTGAGGCGCTGGGCGCTGTCCTGCGTGATCTCGACCTCACGCTCGACCCCGCGCAGCTCGTCCCGTTCGCGCGCTGGCTGCCGTCGCATGCGCCCGCGCGCATTTTCGACACACGCTTCTATCTGGCGCAGGCCCCGCAGGACGGGCCCGAGGCGGTAGTCGACGATACCGAGAATGTCCGCGTGTTCTGGTCGACCGCGCAACGTGTGCTCGACGATGCCGACGCGGGCCGCGTACGCATCATCTTCCCGACGCGGCGCAATCTGGAGCGGCTGGCGCAATTTGACAGCTTTGCCGCTGCCGCCGCCCATGCCGCTGCGCACGAAATCCGCGCGGTTACGCCGTGGATCGAGCAACGCGATGGGGGCGAGCATCTCTGTATTCCCGACGACCTTGGCTATCCGGTCACCTCGGAGCCGATTGCCGGGGTGATGCGCGGGTAGAACCCCGGTTCCGGCCCCGAATCGCACGGGGGTGACGAAAGCGCGCGCGTGGCGTATGGACCGGCCATGCCCAATCTCCCCGTGGTCGCGATTATCGGCCGGCCCAATGTCGGCAAATCGACCCTGTTCAACCGTCTCGTCGGCAAAAAGCTGGCGCTCGTCGATGATCGCCCCGGCGTGACGCGCGACCGGCGCGAAGGCGATGCCACGCTGGTTGGCCTCAATTTCCGCATCATCGATACCGCTGGGTATGAGGATCAGGATGCCGCCTCGCTGCCCGGACGGATGCGCGCGCAGACCGAGGCGGCGGTCGCGCAAGCCGATGTCGCCCTGTTCCTGTTCGATTCGCGCGCTGGCATCGTCCCGCTCGACGAGGAAATCGCGCGCTGGCTGCGTGGATCGACCACGCCCGTCATCCTTGTCGCCAACAAGGCCGAGGGCAAGGCAGGGGCCGACGGTATCCTCGAATCGCTGTCGCTCGGCTTTGGCGATCCGGTTGAATTGTCGGCTGAACATGGCGAGGGGCTGGTCGAACTGTTCGACGCGCTGCTGCCCTATATCGAGCCCGACAAGGACGAATATGGCGCCGATATCCCCCATGCCGAGGATGAGGGCGAATATAGCCCCGAAGCGCCGCTCAAGCTCGCGATCATCGGTCGTCCCAATGCCGGAAAATCGACACTCATCAACCGTATCCTCGGCGAAGATCGCCTGATTACCGGTCCCGAGGCGGGGATTACGCGCGATTCGATCGCGGTCGACTGGGTTTGGCACGATCCCGAGCGCGAACCCGGCGAAAATGCGCGCAAAGTTCGCCTGATCGACACCGCCGGAATGCGCAAGCGCGCCAATGTGCAGGACAAGCTCGAAAAGCTGTCGGTCGCCGATGCGCTCCACGCGATCGATTTCGCCGAAGTCGTCGTGCTGCTGCTCGACGCCACGCGCGGGCTCGAATCGCAGGATTTGCGCATCGCCGATGCAGCCCTTCAGGAAGGCCGCGCGCTGATCGTCGCGATCAACAAATGGGATATCGCCGAAAACGGCTCCAGCCTGTTCAACGGCATTCGTGGTGCGCTGGAAGACGGGCTCAGCCAGATCAAGGGGATGCCCGTGCTCACGGTGTCGGGTGCGACCGGCAAGGGCATCGACGTGCTGCTGAAAGTCGCGTTCGAGACCCGCGACGCCTGGTCGCGTCGTGTTGGCACCGGGGAACTCAACCGCTGGTTCGAAAAGGCGGTTGAGGCCAATCCGCCCCCCGCTCCGGGCGGCAAGCGCATCAAGCTGCGCTACCTGACGCAAGCCAAGACGCGCCCGCCCGGCTTCGTGCTGTTCGGCACGCGGGTGGACCAGTTGCCGACCAGCTACCAGCGCTATCTTATCAACGGCATTCGCCGCGATTTGGGCTTTGGCGCGGTGCCGGTGCGGCTGACTTTACGGGCACCGAAGAACCCGTTCGATCGCTGAGCCCGGAGCACGCACCGGACCGGAGTTATCCCGCAACGCCAGCAACTTGGTGGGAACGCCACCGAAATGATTCTCGTCTTCGTCAACCGCTCGTTTACTTCGTACAGGTAGAACAAGCTCGTACTTTCGGGTGAGGGTGCGTGGCGAAGGATATGACGGTGACGCTCGACGAGAACGGCCTGATCGACTGGAACGTGTTTGCTCGAGCCCGTGCCGAGCTGGGGGCGGGCTTTGTCCGCATCCTCGGCTATTTCCGGGAGGATGGTGTCAAGTCGGTCGCCGCGATCGAGGCAGCGATGCGCGCGCGGAGTGCGGCGGCGATGGTGATTCCGGCGCACACGCTGAAGGGGGAAGCGCGCCAGTTCGGGGCCGAGCCCCTCGGTACGATCGCCGAGCGGATCGAATCGATCGCCCGGGACTGTGTTGAAAACCGCGACACGCCCGATGAGGCGTTGGCGGATATCGTGGCGCTGCGCCCGCTGTTCGAGAAGACGCTGGCGATGCTGGAGCGCGAATCCAATCCCCTGGTAGAGCGGCGTCCGGCCTTCGGTCGCCGCGCGAACTAACCAGCCCGGCGGCGGCGCCAGCGCAGATCAGGAGCGCAGGCGCTCGATCGCTTGCGCCAGCGCGACATAGAGCTTCCCCATGTCGGACGACAGCAGCGTAACCCCAAGCGGGGAGCCATCGCGTTGCGACAGGATCGTCCGCAACATCGCCTCGAAATCGTGGATGTAGCGGTTGACCTGTTCGCGAAAGGCCGGGTCGTCTTCATGGAGTCGTGCAATCTCGCGCACCTCGGTCGCATCGAGCAGGCGCACCGCGCGCCGCGTGAACACGCCCCGATCGCCCTTCAGATAGGCTGACCATGCGCTGTCCGAGACATCGCTGGAAAAGGCCTTGGCGATGTCGATCGAGGCGGAATTGAGCGATTCGATCAGCAACGAAACCCGGCGTGCCAAAGTATCCTGATCGGCATTTTCGCGCTCGACCCGGGCTTCCTCCAGGCGGCTTTCGACCAAGGCGGTCGAATCGGCGATGGCGTGCATTTGCCGCGTCAGCCGTTCGGATATGCGCGCGGCGGCATCGGCGGCGGCGTCAGCGGCTTCGCTGATGCTGGCGATTTGCTGTTCGAGTGCAACACCGGTCGCGCGCTTCATGGCGGCGGCACTTTGCTGTTCCAATGCTTGTGCCGCCTCGGGGATCACGCTCGCCAGTGTTTCGCGCGCGCGGTCGGCGGCGGCGCTGGCGGTGTCGCGCACGCGCAGCAGCGCCTCGACCAGCCGTGGTGCGGCCTCTTCGGCGAAGCGATGCGTGCGCCCGATCGTATCATCGACCATCGCGCCCAGCGCATCGGCCTTGATCTTGCCGTCGGACAGCGTGTCGAGCAGCGTCCCGGCCAGCTCGTTTACGGTGTCACGCTGCACCGCGATGACATGGGCAATCGCCTCGATCGCGTCATGCGTGCTCTCCGCCGCCGTCACCAGCGACAGCAATTCGGGTTTTGCCTGGCCGACGATCTTGCGGCTGACGCCGATGCGGTCGTCGAGCCGCGTCAGCGCCTCGGGCAGGGTTTCGTCAATTTCGCGCGCAGCCGAATCGAGCGCCATCAGCAGATGTTCGGTCGAGGCGATGGCGTGGGTTGCCATTTCGTCGCCGGTCTTGAGCGCCTCGGTCATCGCATCCGCCGAACTGCCGAGAGCGCTGATCGACGCGGCCAGTGCCTGCGCCCGCTCGACCCCTTGCGCGTGCAGTGTATCGAACGTGCCCGATACGCGGACGATGCCCTGGTCGATTTCGTGAACGATCGTGTCGCTGGCCGCGCGTTGGTCGGCAAGACGGTCGGCGATGCGATCGATCAGGGTTTCGATCTCGGCGATCCGTGCGGCCAGGCCCTCGGCGCTGTCGCGCGCGGCACGGTCGAGCGCGGCCTGGTTGGTGCCGAGCATCGCCAGCATCGCCTCGCCCTGCGCCGCGATCCCCTTGCGCGCTTCGTCGACCGCGTCGGCGGTGCGACCGAGCAAACCATCGACCGCGTGGGACATGTCGCCGGTAACCTGTTCCAGCCGTGCGCCCGCCGTCTCGCTGGTCACTTCCATTCGCGTGATGTGCGCAGCAAGTTTCTGGGCAGCGCCGTTCGCCACCGCGTCGGCCTCACGCCCCCGTTCGGCCAGCGCGGTCAGTTGCGCGTCGAGTGCGGCGGCGTGTTCGCTGGCGGTGATGCCGGTTGTCTTGAGCAATTGCGCCAGCCCGTCGGTTTCGCCGTGCGCGCGCGGCAGCAGCGCGAGCAGCACTTCCAGCCGGGTGTGAGCCTGGTCTGCCGCCGTCGCCAGCGCGGTGGCATGGGCGTCGGCGGTTGCCACTTGCGCCGTCAGGCCCGATCCGATCGAGGCCATGCGCGACACTGCCCCATCGCCAAGGGCCATCAGGGCGTTGGTCTGGTCGGCCAGATTGGCGCGGTTGCTTTCGATGCTGTGCGCGAGTGCCGCAACCGTTCGCTCGAGGCTCGCTGCCTCGGCCCGCATTGCCTGCGCGGTTCGCCCGAATCGCCGCGCTTCGGCGGTGCTCGTGCGCAACGCCAGCAGCAGCACGATGCCAATCAACGCGGGCGGTACGCACAGCCCGGCCACAAAACTGACCAATGCCGGCGGCGTCAGCACCGCCAGACTGTCGCGCGACAGCCACACCATCGCGCCGACCCAGCCCAGCGAGACGAGGCCGCCAAACACCGCCAGCCACGACACCGACCGGGGCTGTGGGATATCCTCGACGATGTCGGTCAGTTCGATGGGGTCCTCTTGCACGGGCGCAGCCTCTGCCACCGTTACAGCCTCTTCCGCGTCGGCTTCGGCGGGTGGCGCGGCGCTGTGCGGCCGCAGGTCTATGATGCGAGAACCCCCGTTCATTGCACCTGTTTACCACGAAAGTGGCCAGCGCAAAGCGAATACCGAAACCTTGTCTTAACGCATCGCGCGATAGACCTGCGGAATGGCGTATGATCCCGGTGCAATCGATGCGACCTTGGCGGCGGCGGTGGGCGATGAGCCCGCGTTGATCGCGGAATTGCGCGACGCGTTTCTCGAAAGCGTAAAGCGCGGATTGGCCGTGCTCGAACAAGCGCAGGGCGATGAGGCGTGGAGTGCCGCAGCGTGGCGGATGCGCGGGCTTGCGGCCAGTTTCGGGGCGATCCGCCTGATGGCGATCGCGACCGAAGCGGCTGAGGCGACGGCGCACGATCCCGCGCTGATGCGGCGCCTGCGGCGCGCGGTGGAGCGGCTGTGATCGTTTTGCGGGCTTTGCCTTAATCGGCTCAACGCCCTAACAGCCATGCAATGCTGGCTGGATTGATTTTTGCGACCGAAGATGCCGATGATCGCGCGGGTGTGCTCGCTGCGACGCTGCCCTTTGGCGGGCTGACGCTGATCGAGTTCCAGGCACGCCTGCTGGTCGCCGCGGGGGCGACGCATATCCTTCTCGTGGTGGCACGCATGACCCCGGAATTGCTGGGCGCGATCAGCCGGATCGGGCGGCGCGGCGTCTCGGTCGATGCGGTGCGCAGCGCGCGCGAAGCGCTGGAAAAACTGCATCCGCTGGCGCGCGTGCTGGTCGTCGCGGACGGGGTGGTGACGACGGGCGATGTGGTGCAGGCGATTGCCGCCGCGCCGCAGGACACGCTGCTCGTCACCGATCAGCTCGATCCGCGCTATGAACGCGTCGGTGCCAATGTCGCATGGGCGGGCCTTGCGTTGCTCGATTGCAAACGCATTGCCGAGGTTGCCGCGATGCCGCGCGACTATGATTTCCAGTCAACCCTGCTGCGGGTCGCCGCGCAAGCCGGTGCCGATCAAGTCCGGCTCGATCCGCAAATGGCCCCGGGGCACAGTATCGAGCGGAGCACGCAGGCCCTGGCCGCGCGCGGCAACGGCACGGTTGCGGCACTGGTGGCGAAGCCGCCGCGTTGGGCCGATCGCTTCCTGCTGGCCCCGCTGGTTCGGCTGGCGCTGCCGCCGCTGATGACGCGCAGCGTCGGCACGCTGGCGGTGCTCGCCGCCGGAGTAGCCGCCGCGCTCGGTGGGGGGCTGGCGATCTTTCTGGGCCACCCGGCAATCGGGGTGGTGGTGGCGTGTTTCGCGATCGTGCTTGTCAACATCGCGGCGGCGCTCGCCTGGGTTCGCGATGAAGGCACCGTGGCGCACATCGCTTGTTATGCCACCCCGGCGATTGTCGCGGTCGCCGCGGTGTTGATCGGCTATGGCGCGGATCGACCGGCGGGATTGATCCTCGCGCTTGCCTTGGTCATTATCGCGGCGCTGCTGGAACGTGCTGCCGGTTCGGCGGAGGTTCGCCGGTTGTGGGCGAGCCCGGCGGCCTATCCGCTGGTCCTGCTTCCCTTGCTGGCACTGGGACAGCCATTGGCCGCGCTTGGCGTCGCCGCGCTCTACGCGACTGTAACGTTGGCGATCGCCATTGAGGGCTTTCGCGAAAAGCCTTAGTCTCGCTTTAACGACAACGCTCTATTGCCGAGGTCATGTCGAATGAATGTGGCGACATGGATGACGGTGCCCATTGGGGCGTCACGGCGCTGCTCGCCCGGGCAGCGACGGCGGACGCGCGCGCCGAGGATCGGTTGCACGTGGCGGTCGCAGATTTCTTCCTGGACGATACCGCGCGGCTTGATGATCGTACGCGCATCGCCCTGGCCGCCACGCTCGGCGATCTTATCCAGGCGGTAGAGCGCGCCTTGCGTCATCACGCCGCCCGTCTGCTGGTCGCGCGCGACGCGGCGACGCTGGCGACGGCGATGGAGGGCGATGACGCTTCGGCGTTTCAGCGTCTGGCGGCGGCGGGGATGTTGCGCGACCCTGAGTTGATGCGCGAACTGCTTGGACGCGTCCGCCAGGATCTGCTGACCGATGCGCTCGCCGGCGAATCGCCCGAGGACCCCGATCAACCAAGCCTGCTCCCCCGGCTGACCGCCGCCCCCGATACCGTCATTGCAGGCAGCGCCGCGGCGCTGCTGACGGCGGAAAGCCGCCGGCGCATCCCGGCAGCGCCGGGCCAGCCTGCGGCCACCGATCTTCCCGCCGAATTGCATCACCGCGTCATCTGGTGGGTTGCCGCCGCGCTCCGCGATGGTTTTGTCGATGTGGTCGACGACTCGCATGTGGTGCTCGATCGCGCATTGGTCGATGCGGCGCTGCGCAGCATTGCCGCGCATGATGAGGGCGACCGGCTGGAGGCGACCGCGCTGCGTCTCGCCAGTGCGCTCGACCCGCAAGCGCAGGAACTTGCCGTTCTGCTGGTTGAGGCGTTGGCCGACCGGCGGCTGTCGCTGTTCATCGCCTTGCTCGCGCGCGCGCTGGGCCTGGAATATGCCGACGCGCGTGAAATCGTGCTCGACACCGACGGGGAGCGGTTGTGGCTGGTGTTGCGCGCGCTCGAACTGGATCGCGCGGCGATCGCGCGCATCGGCCTCGCGCTGTGCGATGCCGATCCTGCCCGTAACGTCGACCGCTTCGCCGACGGGATCGACGACATCGTCGCCATCGCGCCCGCCACGGCCCGCCATGCGCTTGCCCCATTGTTGCTGCACCGCGATTATCGCGCGGCGTTGGTTGCGCTGGGGCGGGGAACACGCCGATGAACGTGAGCGAACCGATGCTGCCGCCGGTACGCGGTCTGGTTGACCGTGACGGGCGCCTGGTCGAGGCCGACCAACGGCTGCACGATCTGAACGCGCGTGCCGGCGGAGCGATTGGTCAGCCCCTGGCGGTGCCGCAGATTGCGGCGCTCGCGCGGCTGGCGCAGCGGCTCGGCATTCTGGTGTCGCGCGGCGTGATTGCTGCCGATGGCCCGGATGACCTGGAATTATGGGTCCGCGCTGAGCCCGATCCGGCCCCCGCTTCGGGCAACGTCCATTTGCACATCACCGGGTGGCGGAGCCGTGCGGCCTGGCATCCCGCCGCCGCCGCCGAAGAGCGCGCGACCGATTTCCTGCGCAGCGAAGCCGATTGGCTGTGGGAGACCGATAGTGCGCTGCGCTTGACCTTCTTGTCCTTGTCCGCGGGCACGCGCTACGGATTTGATGTCGGCGCGATGCTTGGGCAGCCGCTGACTCGCTTTTTCGCGCTTGGTGAGGGCGATGGCGGGGCCTTCCCGATCCTGGGCGGGCTCGCGCTGCAGCAACGGTTTGACGATCAGCCAGCGACGATCCGCTCCACCGGGCACCGCGTGCGGCTGGCCGCAAACCCGCGCACCGATGCCAATGGCGTGTTTGCGGGCTTCATCGGTGCGGCGCATGTGCTGGAGGATGTCGTGCCGACTGCAGTCGCCCCGACCGCACCGGTGCCACCGCCACAGGATGCGATCACCACCGCCTTTGCCGCGCGGCTGGACCAGGCACTGCGCGCACCGCTCGACCGGATCATCGCCAATGCCGACAGCATTCACGCCCAGTCGGAAGGTCCGTTGCGGCAGGATTATGCCGATTACGCCGCCGACATCGCCAGTGCCGGGCGGCATTTGATGGGGCTGGTCGATGATCTCGTCGATCTCCAGGCGATCGAGCGGCCCGATTTCGTGGTCGCCAGGGAACCGCTTGATCTCGCCGACGTCGCGCGCCGCGCGGCGGGGCTGCTGCAGGTTCGCGCGTCGGATGCAAAGGTGCGGATCGACCGCCCGTCGCTCGGGGAAACACTGGCCGCAACCGGGGAATTCCGCCGCGCGCTGCAAGTGCTGGTCAATCTGATCGGTAACGCCGTGCGGTATTCGCCGCCCGAGGGCATGGTCTGGGTGCGTGCGGAACGCGAAGGCAATGTCGCGGCGGTGATCGTCGCCGATCAGGGCAAGGGTATCGCGCCCGAGGATCAGGCCCGCATCTTCGAAAAGTTCGAACGTGTCGATCCACGCGAAGCAGGGGGTAGCGGCTTGGGCCTGTATATCGCGCGGCGTCTGGCACGGGCGATGGGCGGGGACGTCACGGTTGATTCCGCCCCTGGGCAGGGCGCGCGCTTCGTGTTTACGCTGCCCTATCGCGGCTGAACCGTCGGCAGGACGACACGCACCCCGTCCAACGTCGCCAGTCGCGTGCGCGCGGCGGCGGGAATGGGGGTGTTGGGCAGGATGACATAGAGCCGACCGGGCACCAGCCGCCCTTGCTGGAAAGCGCGATATTCGGTCGCGAGCCGCTCCGCCGTCACCCGGCTGGTGCGCGCGGCATAGACCAGGCGAACCGGTCGGTGCGCGTCAACCGCGCGCCATGCAATTTCCTGAAACAGATCGAGCTGCCGCGTCGCGTCGGGCGGCATGAAGGTCACGTCGGTTGCCTGCGCGATCACGCTCGCCCAGCGTGGATCGCGCGTGATGCGCCACCGCACCGGTGCATCGGCGGCGGCGGTCTGATGCCGGGTATAGCCGATGACGCCGATCATATCGATCATCTGCAGCGCCAGCGCGCCGACGAGCAGCAGTGCGGCCCGGCGTGGCGCCAGCCGATACGCCTGGGTAATCGCCGTCAGTGCAAGGACATAGGCGACGGGCCAGAACAGCCTGCTCGATGCGCGCACCGGATCGACCAGCGCCAGCGCTTGCGCGGATAGCGGGATGGTCAGCACGGTGCGCCCGGCCAAATCGACGCGGTTCGAAATCGCCAGCAGCGCCAGCACGACCAACGCCGGGATGAGCCAGCACAGTCGCCGATGCAAAGTGGTGACGCTTGGTGACGGCACCGCCCGCCAGTGCAGGATGGGGGCGGCTACGACCAACAGCAACAACCCCGCGCCAAGATACTGAAAGGCTTCCATCTGCCGGTCCGCCGCTTGCGGGATGGCAGGCAGAAAGACCGACATGGCGGATATCGCCGGGTTCCACAGCGCGTCGAGCGGCATCCCGAAGCGACCGTACGTGCCCGAAGAGATCAGGCCGCCACGGTCCACCAGCATCGACAGCACCCCTGCGACCACCGCCAGCACCACGCCCGCGCCCAGCAGTGTCCGACCGCGTTCGCCGGGTGCTCGCACCAACCGTTCGAGCATCGCCGAGCCCCAAATCGCCGCGACCATCAACAACAGATAGCTATGGATCAGCGCGCTCACCCCCAGCACGGCCAGCCACCAGCGCCAATCGGCGGCGCGGCGCGGGTCGATGAAGATCCAAAGCGCCCACAGAATCAGCCAGTGCGCGCACAGATTGGCATGGACCTCCCGCACATACAGCGTTGGCAGTAACGACAGCAGCAGTACGCCGCTCCACAGTGCCAGCGGCGTGCGCGCATAGGGCACCAACACCGCGCGGGCGAGCGCGACATGGAGCATAAGGCACAGCAGATACCACGGCCCGACCAACTGGATGTCGCCACCCAAAAGTCCTGTCAGTGGCACCGCCAGCACGGCGAGCAGCGGATTGCTGTCGGTAAAGAGCAAGCTCACCCCGTCCGGCGCATTCAGCGCTTGCGTGCGAAAGCCATGTGCGTGCGGGTCCTTCAGCCAGGCGTGCAGCCCCAGCGCGTTTTCGCCATTGTCGGTGCCGGTCAGCAACCAGCCGATATTGTGCGGATTCAGCATCGCTAGGTGAAAGAACAAAGCGAACAGTCCAACCGCCCCCGCGACAACAAGCATCAGGTCGATGAGTGGACGGGAAAACGGGCGCATTGGTTGCGCGTACCGAAAAGCCACAAAGATAGGGTTAACGGACGGTAATTGAGGAGCAATGCTCCCAATCCTCGGAAGCAACCGACAGTAATTTTATCCTGATATGCCTGCGATCCCTTTCTGCTGTCTATAAATGAAGCGGGGGTGCCTGCGTTGACCCCGCGGCAGAAGGTAAAGCGAATGATCGACAAGGAAGTGCAAGCGCGTCTCGATTTTATGTCGATCGACGAGCGGCAACGTGCGGTTCTCGCCGAGCTCCAGCCCGTCGTTCGCGCTTTGCTCGGTCCTGCCCTTGACCGATTTTACGACACGGCACGAAAGACTCCGGAAACTGCCGCATTCTTTCGCGACGATCAGCATATGGCCCATGCCAAGCGTGCGCAGGAAAGCCACTGGATGCGCATCGCGACGGGCGCGTTCGATCAGGATTTTCATGCCAGCGTCCGCCGCATCGGTGCCGTTCACGCCCATATTGGCCTGGAGCCGCGCTGGTATATCGGGGCCTATGGGCTGGTTCTCGAAAATCTGATCCGTGGCATCGGGCGGCATCTGTCGCCGTGGCGGCGTTTGCTGTCGCTATTTCGCGGTCCCAGCGCCGCCGATGCGAGCAGCGCGATCGTCAAAGCCGCGCTGCTCGACATGGAATTGTCGGTTTCGATTTATTTCGAAGAGGCGCAAGTCGAGCGCAACAAGGCAATCGAAGGCCTTTCGCAGGCGCTGGCCGCGCTGGCCGATGGCGATTTGACTCGCGATGTGGCGGACATGCCGCCGGCCTTTGCGGCGATCGAAACAAACTTCAACGATGCGCTCGCCGCGTTGCGCGGCTTGATCAGCAGCGTGATGGCGAGCAGCGCTGGCATCCGCACCGGCTCCTCGGAAATCGCCCATGCGTCGGAGGATTTGGCGCGCCGCACCGAAGGCACCGCCGCCAGCCTTGAACAGACATCGGCCGCATTGGTGCAAATCGACTCGCGGTTGAAGGCGACCGCCGTTGCGACCGCCGAGACCGTAGACCGGGCGCAACAGGCAACCGCCACCGTCGCCAGCGGTCGCGCGACCGCGGATCAGGCAGTGCAGGCGATGATCCGTGTCGGGGAGAGCGCCAAGGGCATCGATTCGGTGATCGAGGGGCTCGACAAGATCGCGTTTCAGACGCGCGTTCTGGCCATGAACGCCGCCGTGGAGGCCGGGCGGGCGGGAGAAGCGGGACGTGGCTTCGCGGTGGTCGCCGATCTCGTCTCGGCGCTTGCAATGCGCGCCGAGGAAGAGGCCAAGCGGGCGCGCGACCAGTTGACCGTGACCCAGGCTGATATCGGCACGGCGGTCGACGCGGTGCAGAATGTCGATACTTCGTTGACCGATATTTCGGCGGACGTGGACAAGGTGCATAATCTGCTCGGCACGATGGCCGACGACGCGAGCGCACAATCATCGGCGCTGAGCGAAATTTCCACCGCGATCAGCTCGATGGATCGCACTACGCAGCAAAATGCGGCGATGGTCGAAGAAACCTCTGCCGCTGCGCGCAACCTCACCAGCGAGGTGGACTCGCTGGCGCTGCAGACCGAGCGGTTCAAAACCGGAGAGACACCCGCCGCATCGCACAACGCGGCATCACGCCGCCCGGCGCGGGCCAAGGGCCGTATCAATGTGGTCGGCAGCAGCCGCGTGCAATGATCGACGGGTGCAGGGCTGGACCGCGACGCCTTAGCGTCGCGACCACCACAGCAAGGCGCCACCCGCCAGCGCAATAAGCGCGCCGTACACCGCCCATTGGCGCTGCGCGAGCATGAAGCTCGACGCGGGCCACATGATGATGCCGAGGCCCTGGCCAGCAAACAGCAAGCCGAAGGCCAGCAGGATGACGCCCGCCACGAGGGCGAGCATCTTCACCGCGTTCACGAGCGAGCGTCGAGCGCGACGTAATCGCGCTGCGCCGGGCCGGTGTAGAGCTGGCGCGGACGACCGATCTTCTGTTCCGGATCGGCGATCATCTCATTCCACTGCGCGACCCAGCCGACGGTGCGGGCGAGCGCGAACAGCGCGGTGAACATCGTCGTCGGGAAGCCGATTGCCGAGAGAATGACGCCCGAATAGAAATCGACGTTCGGGAACAGCTTCTTCTCGACGAAATACGGGTCGCTCAGCGCCATTTCTTCGAGTTTCAGCGCGACGTCGAACACGGGGTCCGAAACCTTCGTCGCCGCGAACACTTCGCGCACGGTCTGCTGCATCACCGTCGCGCGCGGATCGTAATTCTTGTACACGCGGTGGCCGAAGCCCATCAGGCGGAACGGATCGTTCTTGTCCTTGGCGCGCGCGATATATTCGGGGATGCGGTCGACCGTGCCGATTTCGCGCAGCATGTTGAGCGCCGCTTCGTTGGCACCGCCGTGCGCGGGGCCCCACAGGCAGGCGATGCCCGCCGCGATACACGCGAACGGATTGGCACCCGACGACCCGGCCAGGCGCACGGTCGAGGTCGACGCGTTCTGCTCATGGTCGGCGTGGAGGATGAAGATGCGGTCCATCGCCTTTTCGATCACCGGATCGACCACATATTCCTCGGCTGGAACGCCAAAGGTCATGCGCAGGAAATTGCCGGTGTAGCTCAGGTCGTTCCTGGGGCTCATAAACGGCTGGCCGATCGAGTATTTATACGCCATCGCGGCGATCGTCGGCATCTTGGCGATGAGGCGATGGCTCGCGATCATGCGCTGCTGCGGATCGGTGATGTCGGCCGAATCCTGATAGAAAGCCGAAAGCGCGCCGACGACGCCGCACATGATCGCCATCGGGTGCGCATCGCGGCGGAAACCGCGATAGAAAGTGGCGAGCTGCTCATGCAGCATCGTGTGTCGGCTGATCGTGTGGGTGAACTTGTCGAGCTCGGTCTTGGTCGGCAGTTCGCCGTTGAGCAGGAGGTGGCACACCTCCATGAAGCTCGACTGTTCCGCCAACTGGCCGATCGGGTAACCGCGGTGCAGCAGCACGCCCTGATCGCCATCGATATAGGTGATCGCCGAATCGCAGCTCGCAGTCGAGGTGAAGCCCGGATCGTAGGTGAACATGCCCGTCTGGGCATAGAGCTTGCGAATGTCGATCACGTCTGGACCGACGCTGCCATGCAGGACCTTCAAATCAAGGTCCTTGTCTGCGGCGTTAAGCTTGACAGTGTCGGTCATCGGTCGTCCTTTCGTGACGTCTATGCGGCCATCTGGTCAGAGATACGCCCCAGGCTCTCGTCGCGCCCGAGCAGGTCGAGCACATCAAAGATCCCAGGCGAGGTCTTGCGGCCGGTCAACGCCGCGCGCAGCGGTTGCGCGACTTGACCGAGCTTGACCCCTGCATCGTCGGCGACCTGCCGTACCGCAGTTTCGAGCGCCTCCGTATCCCAGTCTTCGACCGCGTCAAGCGCCGCGTGCACCTGCGCGAGCAATGCGGGGGCCGAACCCGACAGCAGCGCCGCCGCATCCTGGTCCATTTCAAGCGGGCGCGTGCGAAAAAGAAAGCCGGCACCGCTGGCCAATTCATTGAGATTGGCGGCGCGCGGTTTCAGCGATGCCATGCTGCGACGCAGAAGATCCTGCTGTTCCGCGCTCACATCATGGCCGAGTCGCGGGGCGACCAGTTCAGCCAGACGCACGTCATCCGCCTGGCGGATATATTGGCCGTTGAGGTTTTCGAGTTTTTTCAGATCGAACCGGGCAGGGGACTTGCCAACACCGTCAAGATCGAACCATTCGATCGCTTGTGCGCGGCTGATGACTTCGTCATCGCCATGCCCCCAGCCGAGTCGCAACAGATAGTTTTCCAGCGCCTCGGGCAGAATCCCCAACTCTTCGCGATAGAAATCGACCCCGACCGCGCCGTGCCGCTTGGACATCTTGGCGCCGTCCGATCCGTGGATCAACGGAATGTGCGCATAGACCGGATCGGGCCAGCCGCCCTCGATCACGTTCATCGCGCGCATAATGGGAAGCTGGCGGAAGGCGTTGTTGAGATGGTCGTCGCCGCGGATGACGTGCGTCACGCCCATGTCGTGATCGTCGACCACCACCGCCAGCATATAGGTCGGCGTACCGTCCGAGCGCAGCAGGACGAAATCGTCGAGCTCGGCATTCTGCACGGTAACGCTGCCCTGGACACGATCCTCGATCGTGGTCGCCCCTTCGCGCGGGGCCTTCAGCCGCACGACGAACGGCGCGCCCTCGGGCGCTTCGTCAGGTGAACGGTCACGCCAGCGCCCGTCATAGCGCATCGGCTTGCCCGCCGCCTTCTGCGCTTCGCGCATTTCGGTCAGTTCGTCGGCGGTGGCGAAGCATTTATACGCCTGGCCCGCCGCCAGCAATTGATAGGCGACCTCGGCATGGCGCGCAGCGCGCGAGAATTGGAACACTTCCTCGCCGTCCCAATCGAGCCCGAGCCAGCGCATCGACGTCAGGATCGCGTCGATCGCGGGCTGGGTCGAGCGTGCGCGATCGGTATCTTCGATCCGCAGCAGGAACTTGCCGCCATGATGACGGGCATAGAGCCAGTTGAACAAGGCGGTGCGCGCGCCGCCAATGTGCAGGAAGCCGGTCGGCGAGGGCGCGAACCGGGTGACGACTTTGGCGTCGGTCGGGGTGGTGGCGGTGCCTACGGCGGGGGCCGTGGCAGGATCAGATATTGCGCTCAATCGCGCATGCTCCCAGACTTGAGGATGGATGGCCGGATCAGCCTTGAGCGCCCCTAGCACGCACCTTCCCGCGCTTCAAATCGGCGTGCTTCGGGGGTTTGCCGCCGTCAATGCCGGACTGGAGCAATGGCTGGAGGCGGAGCGCGACCAATTGGCGCTGTGGGTGCCGGTCGCCTTGGGCGCGGGGATCGCCCTGTGGTTCATGCTGCCCGATCCGGCGGCGTGGCGTGCGGCGGCATGTCTGGCACTGGCGGCGGCGCTTGGCGGCGTTGCGTTGGCGCGGCATGGGCGCGCGGCGCGCGTGGTCGCGGTGGGGGGCTTTTGCGTGCTGCTGGGGCTGGCGCTCATTTGGGCGCGTGCCGAACGAGTCGCGTCGGGCGTACTGGCGCGGCCGACGATCGCGACCTTCACTGCGCACGTCGAACGCGTCGAGCCGCTGGTGGCGCGTGGCCTTGTGCGCGTGCGGCTGGCGCCGATCCGGGTGCTGGCGGTGCCCGAGCGGCGCGGGGCTCCGCAGCCATTGCCGACGCTGCCCGCGCATCTGCGCGTCAATTTGGCCGAGGCCGATGTGCCGACGGGGCTGGTGCCGGGGGCGACGCTGCTGCTGTCGGCGCGGTTGATGCCGCCGCCCGAGCCCGCCGTGCCCGGTGCCTATGATTATGCCCGCACCGCCTGGTTTGACGGGATCGGCGCGACCGGGCGTGGCTTCGCGCCGATCCGCATCGTCACTGGCGGGGGTACGGCGGCGGAAGCGGGGCTGCGCGTGCGGCTGTCACAGCATATTCAGGCGCGGGCGGGCGGGGGCGGGGCCGGGGGCATTGCCGCCGCGCTTGCCACAGGCGACCAGGGCAGCATCCCGATGGCCGACAATGAGGCGATGCGGCGCTCGGGTCTTGCGCATTTGCTGTCGGTCAGCGGGTTGCACATCACGGCGGCGGTGGGTGCGGTGATGGTGCTGGTAATGCGGCTGCTCGCGCTCAGCCCGTGGCTGGCCTTGCGCTGGCGCTTGCCGTTGATCGCGGCGGGCGCGGGCGCGCTGGCGGCGATCGGTTACACATTGCTGACCGGGGCCGAGGTGCCGACGATCCGCTCCTGCGTCGCCGCACTGTTCGTGCTCGTTGCGCTGGCGCTGGGGCGCGAGGCGTTGACGCTGCGGCTGGTCGCGGCGGGGGCGGTGGTGGTGTTACTGCTTTATCCTGAGGCGCTGGCGGGACCGAGCTTCCAGCTTTCCTTCGCCGCGGTCGCCGCGATCATCGCGCTCAACGAGCACCCGATGGTGCGCGGCTGGTTCGCCCCGCGCGAGCAATCGCGGCGGGCGGGGATCGTGCGCGGGCTGGCGTCGCTGTTGCTCACCGGCATCGTCGTCGAACTCGCCCTGATCCCGATCTCGCTATTCCATTTCCAGAAAGCCGGGGTGTACGGCGCGGTCGCCAATATCGTGGCGATCCCGCTGACCACTTTCGTGACGATGCCGCTCGAGGCGCTGGCGCTGCTGTTCGATTGCGTCGGCGCGGGCGCACCCCTTTGGTGGGCGACGGCGCGCTCGCTCGACCTGCTGCTGTGGATCGCCCACACCACCACCGCCATTCCGGGATCGGTCGCGCCGCTGCCAGCAATGCCGGGCGCGGCCTATGGCCTGATGGTGGCAGGCGGGCTGTGGCTTGCTTTGTGGCGCACGCGCTGGCGGCGGTTGGGGCTGCTGCCGCTTGCGGCGGGCGCGCTGTGGGCGCTGTTGACGCCTGCCCCTGATGTGTTGGTGACGGGCGACGGTCGTCATGTCGCGATCCGCACCGCGCGGGGCGATCTGGCGCTGTTGCGTGATCGCACGGGTGATTACACCGCCGACATGCTGGCCGAAAATGGCGGGATCGAGGATTTGCCGGTGCTGATGTCCGAGCAGCCCGAGGCGCGCTGCAGCCGCGACTTGTGCCTGATGACGCGCCGCGCGGGTGGGCGCGACTGGCGCATCCTCGCCACCCGCAGCGCCTATCTCGTCCCCGCAGCCGATCTGATCGCGGCCTGCGTCGAGGCCGACATCGTCATCAGCGAACGCCGCTTGCCGCGCCGCTGCACGCCGCGCTGGCTACGGCTCGACCGGACGGCGCTGGCGCGCAGCGGCGGCGTGGCGATCGCGCTGGGTACGGCATCGGTGCGCACGGTGCGCCATGCGGGCGACCGGCATCCGTGGGTGACGGTGCCGGTATTGGAGGGGCGGCACGGGCGCTTTGGTAGGAGGGGGCGCAGCTATCGTGCGAAGGCCGAGCGCCAATAGCGGGTTTGCCGATTGCGTGCACGCGAAGCGTCCATCAGGCGCCATATCTGGAACCACGACAGGCGCAGATCTGAACGGACATCCCTGTGCACGGCGCGACGCATTCTGACGGTTAGCTGACGCTAGCGGCGAGGGCACTTGTTCGCCGGAGTGAGCGTTATATTCTCATATGTCAGAGCACGTTTCAGATCACCATCGTCGGTGCTGATCGTTGCCGTGCCCTTGAAAGTAGCGGGAACACCATTGTCAGGTGAACCAATATCCTCTTGCTGGACCGGGCCATAAAGCGTCACCAGAACGAATTTTTGAAGTTCTTTCGGGCTGCGGTGACTGAACCACGTTGCCCCTTGGCTTCCTATTCCGTCAAGTTCCCCGTCCGGAGTAGCACTATTCCCGGCCTTTATTCGCCAGCCTCCGGGTATGCGGCACACCGCATTAAACTCAACTCCCCAAGTCTCGATAGAGAACTCTTTGATGCTTTCGTCGTCTTTTAGAGCCAGCCTCCCCACCGAAAGAAGATAGCTGCGTGGGTGGTCAACAGGCGCTGCGTTCACCGCTAACAACGCCAAGGGTGCTAACACCTTCATCGGGATAGACTGTCACCGGAAGGCGATGTTCGCAAGTGGGCGAAATCCGCCAACACCCCCTCAATCGTACCGTCGTAAAATTCCCGCCAGCTTGCCCTGCACGCGTACTTGCGCAGGCGCATAGCGTTGCGGGTCATACGCCCGGTTCGCCGGGTCGAGGCGGATCATCGCGCCTTCGCGGCGGAAATATTTGAGCGTCGCCTCGCTCTCCTCGATCAGCGCCACAACGATCTCGCCATCGCGCGCAACCTCCTGGCGTTTGATGAGCGCGTAATCGCCATCCAAAATTCCGGCCTCGACCATCGAATCCCCGGCGACTTCCAGCGCATAATGCTCGCCACTGCCGAGCAAGGCTGCAGGCACCGCCAGCATCGAAGCACCCTCGAACGCCTCGATCGGCACACCGGCGGCGATGCGGCCGTGCAGCGGGATTTCGATCACGTCATTGGCGGGCTCGGGCATCGCGCGGACGTTGGCGGCCGGCACTGCGGCGGCCTTGGTCGGGGTGTTGGTGCCACGCTCGGGCATTTTCAGCACTTCGAGCGCGCGGGCGCGATTGGGCAGGCGGCGGATGAACTGGCGCTCCTCAAGCGCGCTGATCAAGCGGTGGACGCCCGATTTGGATTTGAGGTCGAGCGCTTCCTTCATTTCCTCGAACGACGGCGACACCCCGGTCTCATCAAGCCGGTCGTTGATGAAGCAGATCAGCTCATGCTGCTTGCGCGTTAGCATCGCTCGGGCCCTTTCGTGGGAACAGACAACGAACCTATACGGAACGAAAAATCGCGCGTCAAGCGCGGCGTCACGGCAACGCCAGGACCTCCACCGAGTCGCCGGCGGCGACCGCTGGCGCGTGCGGCGCCCGCACGATCAGGCAGTCGGCCCCGGCGAGCGTCCGCAGCAATGACGAGTCCTGGCGCTGCGCGGCATGGACGCGCCCGTCGCGCGTGGTCGCGCGCAGATAATCCTGCCGCCGGTCGTTGGCGGGCAAAGCCGAGCCGAGGATCGCGGTGCGCATAACGGGCGACGGATCGCGCGCGCCGCCCAGATGCGCGATCAACGGACGCAGGAAGACCATCGCCGTGACAAAGGCCGACACCGGGTTGCCGGGCAGGCCCAGCACGGTCCTGCCGCGCAGGCGCCCCGCCAGCATTGGCTTGCCGGGCCGCAGCGCGATCCGCCAGAAATCGATCGACCCGCCCGCCGCCGCCAGCGCGGGGCGGATCAGATCGTGGTCGCCAACCGAGGCCCCGCCGGTGGTGACGAGGATGTCGGCCTGAACTGCGGCGAAGGCGGCGGTAATAGCATCGATCCGGTCGGGCAGGATGCCGAGTTGAAGGATGTCGACGGGCAAATCGGCCAGCAATGCCGCCAGCATCACGCTGTTGGATTCGGGCAGCGCATCGGTCGCGCCGCTGGCTCCGGGGGCGACCAGCTCGTCCCCGCTCGCCACCACCGCCACGCGCAACCGTCGCCCGACCGTCAGCGCGCCATGTCCGGCAATCGCCGCGAGCGCGATGCGCGCCGCCGTCAGCCGCTCGCCCTTGGCGACGAGCACGTCGCCGCTGCTGAAATCGAATCCCTTGCGGCGGATGTTGCCCCCGCGTACCGGCCCCTCGCCCGACAAAGTGAGGCTGTCGCCGTCGCGCCTCGCTTCTTCCTGGACAAGCACGCTGTCGGCACCCGTCGGCATGGCGGCACCGGTGAAGATGCGCACCGCCTCGCGCGCGCCGCACGCTCCGGCAAAGGGATGCCCGGCGGCGCTTTCGCCGATCACGCGCAATGGGCCCGGCAAATCGTCAAACCGTATCGCATAGCCATCCATTGCCGAGAGATCGGCATAGGGCTGGGTCCGCGCTGCACAAACGTCGCTTGCCAACCAACGCCCTGCGGCTGCCGCCAGGGGAAGTGTTTCGGTTTCGACGGGCGTGCCGAGCGCGAACAGGCGCTCTTGTGCTTCGGACACGGAAAGGAGGGGAGGGGCCATCGTCAAACTTTCGCGTAGTGCGGGGGGATGTCAGCGTGCGGCGGCGGGCGGCGCAATGGCTTCGATCTTCAACCGGGTGATCGTGCCGCCGGTCGGCGCCGCCGCCACCGCGAACTGCCCGCCAAGTTGCCGCGCCAGGGTGGTGGCGATGGTCAGGCCAAGGCTATTGGTGTGCGTTATGTCGAACCCCTCGGGCAGGCCAGCGCCATCGTCGGTGACGCTGAGGTCCAGCGTCCCGTCGGCGCTTCGCACGACGACGTCGATCCGGCCGGTTTCGCGATCCGCAAAGCCGTGTTCGAAGGCGTTGGCAACTGCCTCCGCCAGGATCAAGGCCAGCGGGATCAAGGCGTTGGGATCAAGCACGAGATCGGCCTGTGCGTCCACCCGACACACGACCCCCGGCTTTCCGCCCGCCTCCGCCAGATCGGCGACCAATTCGGTCACCAGGGCGTGAAGCGCGACTTGCCTCCCGCTCATGTCATATAATTGCCGCTGGATTCGCCCGATCAACTGAATACGGTGAACGGCGTTGTCGAGCACCTGTTTGGCGGCCTCATCGGCAATCGCGCGGCGTTGCACACGCAGCAGGGCGGCAACCATCATCAAATTGTTGGAAACGCGGTGTTGCAATTCGTTGAACAGCAAGTCGCTGCGCTCGACCAGTTGCAGGCGCTGCGCGGCAAGCTCGCGCGTGCGTTCGCGTTCCTCGCGCAGACGGGCATTGGCCCGCTGCATCATGTCCACCAGTGCGATGTCGACCGCGACCACGCCGGCATAGAATAGCATCGCGGTCGCGGTGGTGGTCGCGATGGCGAAACTGAACGGCGGCGCGATGAAAAAATACCAGGCGATCACGCCGCATAGCGCGGCAGACAAGATGCCGGGCCCGCGCCCCAACAGAAATGCCGAGAGGATGACGGCGGGGAAGAAGGTGAGAAACGGAAAGCCCGGCGGGAAAAGTGGGTCGACCACGCCGCGGAGCGCGCCCGCAAGCACCGCCGAAAGGATGGCCAGCGCATAGGCCAGAATACGGTGTTGCGCGAGGAGCGGCAGTCGCTCCAAAAGGCTCGGGCGTGTGTGACTCATTAGGCCAGATACCAGTTTCCGCAGGGCCGCGCAGCGTCCTAGATCAAGATGTCGTCATTTGAGCTCGATCGCTGTCCCGCGCCATTGCGCGGCGGTGCGACGGAGCCTTCCACGCCGACGCCGCCCCGTTGCGTGGCATGGAAACCACAGTTCCGCAGCAATTCCTACCGCAAGTGCGAACTGTCACAATCGGGACATATTCGCGGCCTAGCCGCCCGGCAGTAGCTAAGTTCTACCGCAACAACGCCCGCTTGAAGCGCATCGCGCAGACATCCGCAAAGGGTGGTGCGTGCGTGCGGCTGTGTCCGCGAAAAATGCCAACAACTATGGGGAACATCGTGTCCAAATCACTCGTCGCAAAGTCCGCACTCCTGTTCGGCACGGCTTTTGTCGCGCTTGCCGGTGCCAGCGCTGCCAGCGCGCAGGATGCCGCCGCGGCTGCGGCGCAGGCGCCCACCGCCACCGACAATCTTGGCGACATCGTCGTCACTGCGGAACGTCGCAGCGAAAACCTGCAGAAGGTGCCGGTTTCGGTCGGCGTCGTCAGCGGCAACGATCTGCGCAGCTTCCAGACCGGTGGCGGCGACATCCTCGAACTCGCCAACCGCGTTCCCGGCCTTTATGCCGAAACCACGACCGGCCGTATCTTCCCGCGCTTCTACATTCGCGGTCTTGGCAACATCGATTTCTACCTCGGCGCATCGCAGCCGGTGTCGATCATCCAGGACGATGTTGTGCTTGAACATGTCGTGCTGAAGTCGAACCCGGTGTTCGACGTGCGCCAAGTCGAAGTGCTGCGTGGCCCGCAAGGCACGCTGTTCGGCCGCAACACCACCGCTGGCATCATCAAGTTCGACACCAACCGCCCGACCAATGATTTCGAAGGCCGCGCGTCGGCCTCCTATGGCAGCTACAACACCGTGACGGCCGATGCCGGCGTCGGCGGGCCAATCGTCAAGGACGTGCTGAGCTTCCGCGTATCGGGCCTGTATCAGCGCCGCGACAACTGGATCGACAACACCTTTACCGGCACGAGCGACGACGGCACCGTCGGCGGCAAGAACAAGCTCGGCGGGTTCGAGGAAAAGGACATTCGCGTCCAGTTGCAACTGACCCCGCCCGACACCGGCTTTACCGGGCTGCTTTCGGCCCACGCGCGTGATTACAAGGGCACGGCGACGCTCTTCCACCGTGGCGCGATCAAACTCGGGTCGAACGACGTGAGCGCGGAGCCGCGCGACAGCATTGGCCTCGACGAAGGCAACAACAACCCGCAAGCGTACAAAACCTATGGTGGATCGTTCAACGCGAAGAACGATTTTGGCGGCGTCGTGCTGACCTCGATCACCGCTTATGAAACCACCTCGGGCTACAGCCGTGGCGATACCGACGGCGGCATCGGCGCCAATTATGCCGGCGCACGCATCAGCCAGGAGAGCCAGGGTCGCGTTCGCGATCTGGACCAGTGGAGCCAGGAAGTTCGGCTTGCGAACGAAGGCACCGGTCGCTTCAAGTGGCAGATTGGCGGCATCTATTTTAACTCGCGCGATACGACCGAGTTTGACCAGCGCGGCTTCTTCCTGCTCAACAATTCGTTCGGCACCACGCCCAACCCGAACAATTTCGTCGTGCTGCGTAACAACAACACCTCTTATGCGGGCTTCGGTCAGGCGAGCTATCAGATCCTCCCCAAGCTGACGCTGACGGGCGGCGTGCGCGTGACCTATGACGAAAAGACGACGCGCCTCCTCACGCCACCGCGCAACGCGGCAGGCGTAGTAACCTTCCCGGCGGCGGCCTCGACCTATGTGCGCTTGGCCGATACCCAGCCGAGCTGGGAAGCAAGCCTCAACTACGCGGTTGACCCCAACCTGAATGTGTTCGCCCGCGTTTCGCACGGTTTCCGTGGGCCGACGATCCAGGGCCGCAACGCGGTGTTCAGCTCGGCTTTCGTAACCGCGACGTCGGAGACGATCACGTCGTATGAAGCTGGCTTCAAGTCGAACCTGCTGGGCAACACGCTGCGCTTCAACGCGACGGGCTTCTACTACAAGGTCCACAACATCCAGTTGAACGGCAACGACGCCAACAATAACGGCCTGCTGTTCAACGCCAATCAGGCGCAGGCGTGGGGCGGCGAAGCGGAGCTGACCTGGCGTCCGGTGCCCGAGCTCACGCTCGGCTTGGGCGGCAGCGTGCTGCACACCGAGGTTAACGACACCCGCGTCTATACCCCGGCCTGCTTCCTCAACGGGGCGCTGACTTGCACGGTGCTGGTGCCGAGTGCGAACCTGATCCAGCTTCACACCAACGCCGCCAACCCGGCGCTGCTCACGGGTGTGCTGGCGCCGATCAACGGCAACCCGCTGCCGAATGCGCCAAAGTATCAGCTCGACGCCAATGCGCGGTATGATCTCCCGCTCGGCAATGGCGGCAAGCTGTTCCTGTCGGGCGACGTCGCGCTGCAGGGCTATACCAGCTTCGTGCCGTACAAGACGATCGAGTACACCTCGGACGGCACCTTCGAAGCTGGCCTGAAGGCCGGTTATGCCGGGCCGGACAACAAGTATGAACTGGCTGTGTTCGTGCGCAACGTGACGGATGAGAAGAACCTGAAGGGCGTGCTCGACAACACCAACGCTGCCGTGTTCAACGAGCCACGCATCGTCGGCGTGTCGCTGAGCGGCAAGTTCTAAGGGGTTAAGGTGCGCGCGCTCGCTTCGGCGGGCGCGCGGGCCTGTGGAATCAAACGCTTCCCCGGCCTTTGTCGGGGAAGCGTTATTTTTTTGAGAAACGCGCGCCTCAGCGCGCCCAGTCGCCCGATTTGCCGCCGGTCTTGGTCAGCAACTGCACCCCGCCGATCGTCATGCCTTTGTCGATCGCCTTGGCCATGTCGTAAATCGTCAACAGCGTGACCGTCACGGCGGCGAGCGCTTCCATCTCGACCCCGGTCTTGCCCTCGGTCGCCGCCGTCGCCGTTGCGGTGACGCCGCTATCGTCCACCGCCAAATCGATCGCCACGCGCGTCAGCGGCAATGGATGACACAGCGGGATCAGCTCGCTGGTGCGCTTGGCGGCCATGATGCCCGCGATGCGTGCCACCGCCAGTACATCGCCCTTGAGCGCGGTTCCGTCGCGGATCGCGCGTGCGGCCTCCGCCACCATCTCGATCCGCCCGGTCGCCACCGCCTCGCGCCGCGTCGCCGCCTTGCCGCCGACATCGACCATATGCGCCGCGCCCGCTGCGTCGAGATGGGTAAGCTCGCTCATCCCACCAGCGCGCGCGTTGCGGCTTCGACGTCGGGCTGGCGCATCAGCGATTCGCCGATCAGGAAGCAGCGAATGCCATGTTCGGCCATCGCATCGAGATCGGCGCGCGTGGTGAGTCCGCTCTCGGCGACGAACGTGCAATCCTTCGGGGCCTTCGAAACCAGCTCATAAGTACGCGCGAAATCGACCGTAAAATCGCGCAAATTGCGGTTATTGACACCAATTAGCCGCGATTTGAGCTTCAACGCGCGCTCCATTTCGCTGTGCGAATGCACCTCGACCAGCACGTCCATGCCGCATTCGAGGGCGCTGGCCTCGATCTCGGCGAGCAGCACGTCGTCGAGTGCCGACATGATGAGCAGGATCGCATCGGCACCAAGTCCGCGCGATTCGGGCACTTGCCACGGATCGACCATGAAATCCTTACGCAGCACCGGCAGCGTGCAGGCGTTGCGCGCGGCGGTCAAATAGCTGTCGGCCCCCTGGAACCACGCTTCATCGGTCAACACCGACAGGCACGTTGCACCACCCGCCTGATAAGCAGCGGCATGGGCGGGGGGATCGAAATCGGCACGGATCAGGCCCTTGGACGGGCTCGCTTTCTTGACTTCGGCGACGAGCGCAAAGCCCGTTCCGGCGCGCGCATCCAACGCGGCGCGAAAGCCGCGCGGCGTGCTTTGCGCGGCGATGCGGTCGTCGAGTTCGGCGATTGCGGTGGTCGCTTTGCGGGCGGCAACCTCCGCGCGTTTGGTTTCGAGAATGCGGGTAAGGACGTCGGTCATGAATAGGCAATCCATCGATCGAGCAAGCCGTTCGCCGCGCCGCTGTCGATCGCGTCGCGCGCGATCTCCACGCCTTCGGCAAGCGTCTGGCTCGTGCCCGCCACGATCAGCGCGGCGGCGGTATTGAAGAGAACAGCATCGCGATATGGGCCCGCTTCGCCCTGAAGCAAGCGGCGCAGCGCGGCGGCGTTATAGGCGGCATCGCCACCACGGATCGCGCTGACAGGATAGCGCGGCAATCCCGCGTCTTCGGGCACGATGATGTCGGGCAGCGCGACCTGGCCAATGCTGACCGCGATGCTTGGCCCCGCGCTCGACAGTTCATCGAGCCCTTCCTCGCCCGATACGACCAGCGCCGCTTCGGTGCCGAGCTGTTCGAGCGCGGCAGCATAGGTCGCGACATAATCGGGCCGAGCGATGCCGATCAACTGGCGCGTCACCCCGGCAGGATTGGCGAGCGGGCCCATCAAATTGAAGATCGTGCGGCGGCCAAGTCGTTGGCGGATCGGCGTAATGCGCTTCATCGCCGGGTGATGGTTGGCGGCGAACAGGAAGGCGATGCCGATATCGCGCAGGCTCGCCTCGGCGCACAGCCCGGCGCGGTGCATGTCGAGGCCCAGCACTTCGAGCGTATCCGCCGCGCCCGCTTTGGAGGAGGCCGCGCGGTTGCCGTGCTTGGCAACGGGGACGCCGGTGCTGGCGACGACGATCGACACCGCGGTCGAGACGTTAAGCGTATGATGCCCGTCGCCGCCGGTGCCGCAGACGTCGACCGTTCCCGGCGGCGCATCGATCGGCAGCAGCCGCGCCCGCATTGCCCGCGCCGCTTCGGCGATTTCGATGCTGGTCTCGCCGCGCTCGGTCAGCCCGATCAGGAAGGTCTCGATCTCGCTTTCCGATGTCCGCGCGTCGAGCAGGTCGGCAAAGGCCTGCGCGGCGGTTTCGCGACTGAGCGGCGATGCCGTGTCGGGGAGGAGGGTTAGGGTGCTCACCGGAGACTCCCCTCCCGCTTGCGGGAGGGGATGGGGGTGGGCGCCCGACCCCCGCTAGCGGTGCGCCTGCCGGACAGCGCGCGCCCACCCCTGGCCCCTCCCGCAAGCGGGAGGGGGAGGAAAAGCACCGCGTTCACGCCACCACCTTTGTTTGAATGCCCGCATCCGCCAGGAAATTGGCGAGCATCGCATGGCCATGTTCGGTGGCGATGCTCTCCGGGTGGAATTGCACGCCGTGGATCGGCAGCGTCGCATGGCGCACGCCCATCACCGATCCGTCATCGGCGCGCGCGTTGACGATCAGGTCGGCGGGCAGATCCTCGACGATCAGCGAATGATAGCGCGTCGCGGTGAACGGGGAGGGCAGGCCGGCGAATACGCCGGTTCCATCATGCGTCACGGGCGAGGTCTTGCCGTGCATCAACCCGCCGCGCACCACGCGCCCGCCGAAATGCTGGCCAATCGCCTGATGCCCCAGACACACCCCCAGCAACGGTCGCCCGGCGGCGGCGCAGGCCGCCACCAGATCGAGCGAAATACCGGCCTCGGTCGGGGTTTTTGGGCCGGGTGAGATGAGGAACCCTTGCGCATTGCTGGCCAGCGCCTCGGCGGCGGTCAGCGCGTCGTTGCGCACGACCTTTACCTCCGCGCCCAACTCCATCAGGTAGTGGACCAGGTTCCAGGTGAAGCTGTCGTAATTGTCGATGACGAGGATCATGGCGCGCCGCTAACCTGTTTGTGCCGATCCGACAATCGCGGTGATAAACACGTCGTTCAGGTTGGATCTAACCAAACGTGCTACACGTTGCCGTGTCCCAAGGAGAATTTCCCATGCTGCGCTCTCTCGCCGTCGCCGTTTTGCTGGCCACAGTCCCCACCGCGACGTTTGCGCAGACGGCGCCGCAGGCTTCGACGACCGAAGGCAAACAGGCCGAATCGGGCAAGCCGCCGCTGCGGATTCGTTCTGTCACGCTAACCGGCAACGAAACGTGTCCGCAACCCAACAATCCCGATGAGGAGATTGTCGTGTGCGCGCGCGTCGGCGAACCTTATCGCATCCCCAAGGCGCTGCGCGATGAAAAGCCGATCCCGGCGCAGAACCAGAGCTGGGTCAATCGCGCAGCACTGGCCGACGATGTCGGGCGGCGTGCGGGTGGCTTGCCCGACACGTGTTCGCCGACCGGCTCGGGTGGCCAGACCGGCTGCGCCAAGCTGGCCGCCGAACAATATGCCGCCGAAAAGGCAGATGCCAAGCGTCAGGCGAGCCGGGTTCCGTAACGACCGGAGCCTCGCTTCCCCCCGTTCGCCCTGAGCCTGTCGAAGGGCACCTCGCCACGCAGACACACGCCCCGGTGGAGAGCAGGGCTTCGACAAGCTCAGCCCGAACGGGGGGAGGTAAGTGCGGCGCTAACCGCCGGTTACTGCCCGAACCCGCTTTCCGCTGCCCGCGCGATCGCCTCGCGCGCGGCGGCGAGCAGGGCACCCGCCTTGGCCTCGCACTCACGCTGTTCATACGCCGCCTCGCTATCGGCGACGATGCCGGCACCCGCCTGCACATTCATGACGCCGTCTTTCACGATCGCGGTGCGCAGCACGATGCACGAATCCATCGATCCGTCGGGTGAGAAATAACCGACGCCCCCGGCATAGGGCCCACGCACGGCCCCCTCCAGCTCGGCGATGATCTCGCACGCGCGCACCTTGGGCGCGCCGCTGACCGTGCCCGCCGGAAAGCCCGCGAACAGCGCATCGAGCGCGTCATGCTCGGGCGATAACTGGCCGACCACGTTCGACACGATGTGCATGACGTGGCTGTAAAATTCGGTGGTGTAGCTTGCCGTCACCGTCACGCTGCCCGCCGTCGCCACGCGCCCGACATCGTTGCGCCCGAGATCGAGCAGCATGAGATGCTCGGCACGTTCTTTCGGGTCAGCGAGCAGGCTTTGGCGGTTGGCCTCGTCCTCGGCGGCGGTCTTGCCGCGCGGGCGCGTGCCCGCGATTGGGCGGATCGTAACCTCGCCATCACGCACGCGCACCAGGATTTCCGGGCTCGATCCCGTCAGCGCAAAACCCGGTAGATCTAGATGATAGAGGAATGGTGACGGATTGATTCGCCGCAGCGCGCGGTACAGTTCGAACGGCGGCAGGGTGAACGGCGCGGTGAAGCGCTGCGACAGCACCACCTGAAAGATATCGCCTGCAACGATATAGTCCTTCGCGCGCGCGACCATCTCCGCATAGCGACCCGGCGGCAGCGTCGGGGTCAGCGCGATTTCGCTCGCCTCGGCGCGGACCGGCGCGGGCAAAGGCGCGGTGGCAAGCCGCGCGGCGGTCGCCTCGATCCGCTCCAGCCCCCCGGCGATGATCGCCTCGGGCGTGCGTGTTGCATCGGGCCAGACCGGCGCGACCAGGAACAGCGCGTCGGCCAGCCGGTCGAAAATCAGCACCACCGTCGGCCGCACGAAGATCATGTCGGGCAGGCCCAGCGCATTGGTCTCAGGGCGCGGCAGCCGCTCGACCAGGCCAATCGTCTCATAGCCGAAATAGCCGACCAGACAGGCGAGCGCGCGCGGCAGTTCGGCGGGCACATCCATCCGGCACGACGCCACCAGCGCGCGCAAAGCGTCGAGCGTGGGTTCGGCGCATGGGGTAAAGGCATCGCGGTCGGTTAACCAATGCGGGTTGATCGCGGCGTCGTGACCATGCGCGCGAAACACCAGATCGGGCGCGAGGCCGATCAGGCTGTGTCGCCCGCGCGTTTCTCCGCCCTCGACCGATTCGAGCAAAAAGTCGCCGCGCCCAGGCTCGATCAGCTTGAGCGCGGCGGCGACCGGGGTTTCGGTATCGGCGACCTGACGCTGCCACAGCAGCGCCGGGCGACCGGCGGTGAGCGCGGTGCGCGCGGCCGCCGTATCAGGGCTGATCGGTCGCACTCACGCCACCCAACATGTCGAGCTTGAGCTTGGCAATCGCCGCCGCATTGCGCGAGGTGCCGACCGCCTTCTGTATGGCCTTGCCGAATTCTGCGGCATATTCGCGACCGATCACCTTGCCGATGTCGCCGCGAGTGCCGTTGATGACGCGGTCGTTCCCGCGCGCATCACCCGGCACGATCGTGTCGAGATGCACGATGATCCACCCGGCCTTGTCGGGGGCCTCCAGCAGCTTGGTGGTCTTGGCGGGCATGGCGAACAAAAGCGACAGCGGCGCGGGCACGCCACGCGGATTGGCCATCAGCGCAGCACGGGGCGCCTCGACCGGGCGCAGCGGCGGCAGCTTCAATTTGGTCGCGGCCAGCGCCTCGGCCAGCGGCATGCCCTTGTTGGCACTGGCTACGACAGCAGCGGCAATCTTGCGCGCCTCGCGCTGGCCACGGTCGATCGTGAAATCGCGCACCACGGCATCGCGGATCTGCGCCAGCGGGCGCGGTGCTGCGGGCACGATCTTTTCGACCGCGACCAGCGCGAAGCTGCCATCGGGGCCGAGCGGCACCGTTTGCGGGGCATCGCCGGCTTGCGCGGCAAAGGCGGCGGCGAGGATCGGGGCGAGCGCCGGATCGGGCTTGGCGGTGGGGTTGTCGATGTCCTGACCGCTGGCGAGCAGGGCGGGGGTGCGCAGTGGCGTCAACTTTTGCTGCGTCACCAGAGTGTCGAAATTGCTCTTCGACAGCGCATCTTCCATCGCGTTGCGCTTGTCGGTCAGCGCGGCGGCGGTCTTTTGCTTCAGCAGCGTCTCGCGCAGGCCAGACGTCGCCTCGGCCAGCGTTTTGGCGGGCTGGATATGCTGCTTCACGATCTTGGCGACGATGAAGCCAAGCGGCGCGCGCACCGGCCCCACGACATCGCCAGCCTTGGCGGCAAAGGCCGCGTCGGCGACGGCGGCGGAGGTTTGCCCGGCATAAGCGGCCTTGCGCTGGTCGGTCAGCGTCGCGGCCTCAAGGCCCGCAGCGCGCGCTGCCTGTTCGATTGGCGTGCCTGCGCGCACCTTGGCGGCCAGCGCGGTGGCGGCGGCCTGATCGGCGACCACCACTTGCGCGATCGTGCGCAAATCGGCGGCGGCGAAGGTCGCGGCTTGTGCCTTATAGGCGGCGGCGATCTCGGCCTCGCTCGGCGTTGCGCTGGCGGCGACTGCGGCGGCGTCGATCCGCGCATAGCGCACGATCCGCCGCTCGGGCAGGCGATAGCGCGACAGGTTGCGGGTGTAGAAGGTGTTCAGCTCGGGGTCGGTCGGGGCGGGGCCGGCGGCGACCGCCTGACTCGGGATGAAGCCAACCGTCCCAATACGCTTTTCCAGCAGCGAGTTCGAATAAGCCAGGGCAAGCTGCACTGGCACCTGGCTCGCACCGATCGTCGGCAGGATCAGGTGACGGGTCAGCGTCTGGTCGGCAATATCGAGGCGGACTTGCGCATCGCTCGTGCCATTTTGCCGCAACACCGCCTCATACCGCGCCTGGTCGAACTTGCCGTCGAGCCCGGTCAGGCCCGGCTGGCTGGCGATGATGGCGTCGACCGCCTGCTTGCTGACGACCATGCCCTGCTTCTGCGCGAACTGGCGGAAGGCGGTCGAATCGATCAGCCGCTCCAGCGTCGCATCGAATCCGCCGCCCGTGACGAATTGCGCCATCGTCAGCGAGGGCTGCTCCTGCCGATATTGGTTGAAGTCGCGCTGCACCGCCGCTTGCAGATCGGCCAGCGCGATCGTCTTGGTGCCGACGGTGGCGACGGTGTCGCCCTTGCTCGCAGGCGTGCCGGTGCCCGACAGGTCCGATTTATCGGACAGCACGAACGCCAGGCCGAGCAACGCCACGAAGCCAAGCGCAATCGCGGCCCCCAGCGGATGGCGGATCATTCGGCGGAAAAAACTGAGCATGAGCGGGAGCGGCCAATCTGTTTGGAGCGTAATCTTTGCCGCTTTAGGGGGGTGTCGGGGCGGCTTCAAGCGGGGGCTTGGACTTGTGCGGTGCGGTGGGTGCGTTATCGCAGGGCCAGAGGGAAAAACGGGGGATGGGAATGACACGTCGCAAGCTGGTCGCCGGGAATTGGAAAATGAACGGCAGCGTGGCCGCGCTGGCGGAACTTGACGCGATCGCGGCGGCGGCGCGCGCGCATCCGGCGGTTGATGTCGCGGTGGCACTGCCCGCGACGCTGATCGCCCCCGCCGTTCAGCGCGTCCCCGGCCTCGCCATTGGCGGGCAGGATGTCCATGCCGCCGAAAGCGGCGCACACACCGGTTGCCTGTCCGCCGCGATGCTCGCCGAAGCGGGGGCGAGCTTCACCATCGTTGGCCATAGTGAGCGGCGTGCCGATCAAGGCGAAACCAGCCAGGACGCCTGGGCCAAGGCCAGCGCCGCGCACCGCCACGGCCTCGGCGTCATCCTGTGCGTCGGCGAAACCGATGCCGAGCGCGATGCCGGGCGCGCCGCGCGCGTGGTGCAGGCGCAGATCGAGAAATCGGTGCCCGATCTCGCCACCGGCGCGTGGCTGACGCTCGCTTATGAACCGCGCTGGGCGATCGGCACCGGCCGCACCCCCACGCTCGATGAAATCGCCGAAGTCCATTCGATCGCGCGCGCCAAGCTGCGCACGCTGGTCGGCGACGCCGCCGACACGATCCGCATCCTCTACGGCGGATCGGTGACGGGCGCGAATGCGGCGGCGATTTTGGAAACCGAGGATGTCGATGGTGCGCTGGTCGGCGGCGCGAGCCTCACCGCGGCGAAATTCGTGCCGATCATTGAAGCGGCGGGGTAGGGGGCGCAGCGCCATACACTTCCCCGGCGAAGGCCGGGGCCCAGTCGCGACGTAGGCTGTAACGGAGCGCAGCCCCCGCCAATCCCCCGCCTAAGACTGGGCCCCGGCCTCCGCCGGGGAAGCGTTTTCCCTCAACCTCAGGCGCGCATTTTAATCCCCACTGGACACGCAAACCGCGCGCCGCTTATCGGGGCGCGATGAGTGTTATTGCCACGATCATGAACACGGCCACCGGCCAGCCCATCCAGAAAATGACCTTCGGGCGGATGCCCAAGCCCTGGATTTCCTTCAACCTCGCCACCGGCGAACTGGTCACCGCCGACCGCGTCGAAGTCGGCAAACCCGCACCCGGCAAATTCGTCGTGCCGGTGTCGGTATGGGTGACGCCCAAGGCGTAGGGGCTCCTCGCGCGCGCGCGGCTCAACCCGGATAGCGCGCCTTCAGCATCGCCCAGGCCGCGCGCAGGCCCAGCGCCTCGCCGCCTTTGGGCCGCCCCGGCTTCGCCGCTGGTCGCCAGGCAAAGGTGTCGAAATGCGCCCACGGTGTCCCCTCGGACACGAAGCGGCGCAGGAACAGCGCCGCCGTCACTGCGCCGGCAAAGCCGCCATCGGGCGCGTTGACCAGATCGGCAATGTCGGAGGACAGCATGTCGTCATAGCCATCCCATAGCGGCATCCGCCACAAGGGATCGTAAGCCGTCGTGCCCGCCGCCAGCAACGCCTCGGCCAGCGCATCGTCATTGGCGAAGGTCGCGGGCAGGTCCGGCCCCAGCGCCACTCGCGCCGCGCCGGTCAGCGTTGCGAAATCGAGGATCAGCGCGGGCTTCTCCTCGGCGGCGCGGGTGATCGCATCGCCCAGCACCAGCCGCCCTTCGGCATCGGTATTGGTGTTCTCGACCGTCAGCCCCTTGCGCGTGCGCAGCACGTCGCCGGGACGGAAGGCGTTGCCCGCGATGCTGTTCTCCACCGCCGGGATCAGCAGATGCAGCCGCACCGGCAGCCGCGCCGCCATCACCAGCCCGGCCAGCGCCAGCGCGTGCGCCGCGCCGCCCATGTCCTTCTTCATCAGCCGCATCCCCGAGGATGGCTTGATGTCGAGCCCGCCCGAATCGAAGCACACGCCCTTGCCGATGATCGCGATGCGCGGATGCGCCGGATTGCCCCATTCGAGCTCGATCAACCGTGGTTCGCGCCCCTTGGCGGCGGCCTGGCCGACCGCGTGGATCATCGGATAGCCCTTTACGAGTGCGTCGCCCTTGGTGACGGTCACGCTCGCGCCGTGGGTCTTGGCCAGCGCCTCAGCCTCACCCTCCAACTCGGCGGGCCCGAGATCGGCGGCGGCGGTGTTGACCAGATCGCGCACGCTGGCGACCGCTTGCGCCAGGCGCACCGTCTCCTCGATCCGCGCGGGTTCGCCGGTCAACAGCACGCGCGCGCCCGTCGTCACCTCGTCGCTGCGATAGCGGTCGAACTTGTGCTGCGCGAGCGCCCAGCCGAGCATCGCCGCGCCGGGCTCGCCCTCGGCCAGGCGATAGGTGCCCTCGGGCAATTGCTCCCCCAATGAGGCGATCCGCCACGGCGACTCGAGGCTTTCGTTGCACACCAGCAGCATCGCCCAGTCATCGGGCCCATCGCCCGGCAGCACCGCGCGGTTGCCTGCCTTGCCGGTCAGCCGGTGCGCCGCCACCGTGGTGCGGATGCGTGGCGGCTGTGCTTTCAGCCAGCTCTCCCACTGGTCGGGATGCACGACATGGATGAGGCGCGCGGGCTGGCCGCGATCGGGCTGCAGCAAGGCTGCGGGGTTGAAGATCATGCGCCCTTTATCGGAAGCGCGGGGCCGCTGCGCAAGCGCCGCGCGCAATCAGGCGAGCGGCACCCCGTACAGATCATGCTCGTCGGCATCCTCGATCTCGACGCGGACGATGTCGCCCTGCGTCAAATGCCCGGCATCGCGCAGGAACACCTCGCCGTCGATCTCGGGCGCATCGGCCTTGGATCGCCCGGTGGCGCCATCCTCACCAATCTCGTCGATGATCACGTCGAGCGTGCGGCCAACCTTGGCCTGCAATTTCTCAGCCGAGATGCGCGCGGTCAGCTCCATCAGCCGGGCGTAGCGCTCTTCCTTGATCTCCTCTGGCACCGGATCGGGCAGGGCATTGGCCGCCGCGCCCTCGACCGGCTCGAATCGGAACGCGCCGACGCGGTCCAACTGCGCTTCCTGCAGCCAGTCCATCAGATAGGCGAAATCGTCCTCGGTCTCGCCGGGGAAGCCGACGACGAAGGTCGAACGGATCGCAATATCGGGCGCGATCGTCCGCCAATTTTTGATGCGTTCGAGCACCTTGGTCTCGTTCGCCGGGCGCTTCATCAGCTTCAGCACGTTGCGGCTGGCATGTTGGAACGGGATGTCGAGATAGGGGAGGATCAGCCCCTCGGCCATGAGCGGGATGACCTGGTCGACATGCGGGTACGGGTAGACATAGTGCAGCCGCACCCACGCGCCCAATTTGCCCAGCTCGCGCGACAGATCGGTCATGTGCGCGCGGACTTCCTCGCCATGCCACATGCGCGGCTGGTGGCGGATGTCGACACCGTAGGCCGAGGTATCCTGGCTGATGACCAGCAATTCCCGCGTGCCCGCTTCGATCAGCTTCTCCGCCTCGCGCAGGATCGCATCGGGGCGGCGGCTGACCAGATCGCCGCGCAGGCTCGGGATGATGCAGAAGGCGCAGCGATGGTTGCAGCCCTCGGAAATCTTGAGATAGCTGTAATGGCGCGGCGTCAGCTTCAGTCCGCTTTCGGGCACCAGATTGAGGAACGCGCTCGGCGGCATCGGGGCCGCCTCATGCACCGCGCCGACCACTTCCTCATATTGGTGCGCGCCGGTGACGGCCAGCACATTGGGGAAGCGCGCGCGGATCGTCTCGGCTTCCTTGCCCATGCAGCCGGTGACGATGACGCGGCCATTCTCGGCGATCGCCTCGCCAATGGCTTCGAGGCTTTCCTCCTTGGCCGAATCGAGAAAGCCGCAGGTGTTGACCAGCACAACATCGGCCCCGGCATAATCGGGTGACATCTGATAGCCGTCGCTGCGCAGCTTGGTCAGGATCCGTTCGCTATCGACCAGATTCTTCGGGCAGCCGAGCGAGACCATGCCGATCTTCGGCGGGGAGGGGAGTGTTGTTGCCATGAGAACGGCGGCATGTAGCGATCTTGGCGCGCATTTGCCAGTGTAGCGCATTAGCCCTTCCCCGGCGCAGGCCGGGGCATAGTTGCGAGACGCTTGCGATGGATGAACAAGCCTATGTTTACATCATGGCAAGCAAGCGGAATGGCACGATCTATCTCGGCTCGACCGACCACCTCGCGCGGAGGGCGTGGGAGCACCGAGAAGGAGTCGTCCCTGGCTTCACGAAAACCTACGGTTGCAAGCTGCTCGTCTGGTATGAGCTACACGGCACGCTGGAAACGGCGCGCGTGCGGGAGTTTCAAATGAAGTCTTGGAAGCGGGCATGGAAGCTGCGCGAAATCGAGGGGCTCAACCCTGAATGGGACGATCTGTACGAGCGGATTGCCCGACCATGATGGATGCCGCCACTGGGCCCCGGCCTTCGCCGGGGAAGGAATATTTCTTGATCCCGCATCCGGATACGCCGCCGCGCTCGGTGCAGCACGTCAATGTGTCGATGCATCGATCAGGTCGATCGATGCACATCACCTTCGCGATAGAAGGAGCGACCGAGCGCCTCGCCCTGCCGCAACCCGCCAAACCATATCGAACCGATGAATTATGGCGCACGACCTGCCTGGAGTTTTTCGTTGCGACCGGGCCGGAGTCTTATCTGGAGTTCAACTTCTCCCCATCATCACAGTGGGCCGAATATCGCTTCGATAATTACAGGGCTGGGATGCAAGCGTTACCTGTTGACGAACCGCCGGTTATTTTGGTGAGCGATGAGGGGGACTGCCTGATTGTCCCGGTCATCATCGAGTGGCCCAACATGGCGGTCGGCGCTGTTGGCCTCACCGCCGTCATCGAGGAAACCGACGGCACCAAATCCTATTGGGCGCTTGCCCACGCGCCCGGCGCGCCCGATTTCCACAACCGGGATTGCTGGATTGCCACCCTCCCGGTTGCGGGCCGCCCTTGACCAAATTCCCTTCCCCGGCGAAGGCCGGGGCCTAGTCGTCGAACAGTCGTTATGCTGGCGCAGCGCTCGCTAGCGACCACCTTCGCTACTAGGCCCCGGTCTTCGCCGGGGAAGGGAAGATTACGCGGGATCCTTAACCCATGACCTTCGGTATCGATCGCCTTCTCGCCGACCCCGCTTTGCGCAAGCCACTGGAGGGCAAGCGCGTCGCTCTGCTCGCCCACCCCGCCTCGGTCACGCGTGATCTCACGCATTCGGTGGATGCGCTGATCGCAGCGGGGTTGAACGTCACCGCGATGTTTGGCCCGCAGCATGGCGTGCGGGGGGACTTGCAGGACAATATGGAGGAATCGCCCGACTTCACCGATCCGACCTACGGCATCCCCGTGTTCAGCCTCTACGGCGAAGTCCGCAGGCCCACCGGGCAATCGATGGGTACATTCGACGTGATGCTGGTCGATTTGCAGGATCTCGGCACGCGCATCTACACTTTCATCACCACGCTGCGCTACGTGCTGGAGGCCGCCGCCGATCATAACAAAGCGGTGTGGGTGCTCGATCGCCCCAATCCCGTCGGCCGCCCGGTCGAGGGGCTGACGCTGCTGCCCGGCTGGGAGAGTTTCGTGGGTGCGGGGCCGATGCCGATGCGCCACGGGCTGACGATGGGCGAACTCGGCCATTGGTTCATCGATCTGCTGAAACTCGATGTCGAGTATCGCGTGATCGAAATGGAAGGCTGGCAGCCCGACGCTGCGCCCGGCTTTGGCTGGCCGAGCGACCGCGTGTGGATCAACCCCAGCCCCAATGCCCCCAATGTCATGATGGCGCGCGCTTATCCGGGCACCGTCATGCTGGAGGGCACCACTTTGTCCGAAGGGCGCGGCACCACGCGCCCGCTCGAACTGTTTGGCGCGCCCGACATCGATGCGCGTGCGGTCGTGGCGGAAATGCACCGCCTTGCACCCGATTGGCTCGCCGGCGCACGCTTGCGCGACATCTGGTTCGAGCCGACCTTCCACAAGCATGTGAAGATGCTGTGCAATGGTGTGCAGATCCATGCCGAGGGGCCGTCTTACGATCACGCGGCGTTCCGCCCGTGGCGAGTGCAGGCGCTGGCGTTCAAGGCGATCCGCGCGCTGTACCCGGACTATGACCTGTGGCGCGATTTTCCCTATGAATACGCCTTCGGCAAATTGCCGATTGACGTCATCAATGGCGGGCCCGGTTTACGGGAATGGGTCGATGACGCTGCCGCGACTCCGGCGGATCTAAACGCACGGACGGCACCCGACGAGGCGGCCTGGGCCGAGTTGCGACGACCCTATTTGCGCTATTAGGACAGTCTGAAAATTTTGACACTCGGTTCGTCGCGCTTGCGCAACGACTCAGGGATTCTACGGACTTGCGGCAATGGCGCGGTGCCGCATCGCTCGTCATGACGCATTTATACGATTCGCGGCAGGCGGGAGCCTTGTCGGATCGGTTAAATCCGAGAGGATGGGACGTCGTGGAATCCGATCGCCACTTCTACATGCGTCGTGTTACGGCGGAGCGGCTTGCGGTCGCCCGTGCGGTTACCGAGGAAGCCCGCAAGCGCCGCCTCGTTCTGATCGAGACCTATCTGCAGAAGCTGCAGGCGATGTCGGCCTAGATCCAGTTATCGCTGAACGCCATTGCCGCGACGAATGCTGCGAACAGGCTGTAGGTGAGGGAGAAGACCGCGAGCAGCAATGCCGCAAGTCTGCGACCGTCCAGTCGATAGACCAGGTAAAAGGCCGCGGCGAGCTGAGCGATTAAAAACAGGCACAAAGTGATGTCGGATGGTTCGCCGCGAAACTGACCGTGGAAAAAGCCAGCCACCGCAATGAGCGCTTGGCTCGCAACAGCCGGTGCCGTGAACCAGAACAGGCGCGCGTCGCGGTGCCAGATGCCCAACACTAGACCTGCCAAGCCGCAACACGCTCCAAGCGCGGGGATGATGCTTAAGGCACCGGCACCAAGCGGTGCTAGCAGCATCCCGAAATACCATTGTGGCAAAGCGAAGATGAGCGCCGCCGCACTGTTCATCACCGCTTCCGCGTCAATTCCCGCATTGCCTCATCGAGGCCCGCCAGCGTCAGCGGGTACATGCGTTCGTTCATCAATTCGCGGAGGATGCGCAGGCTCTGCGAATAGCCCCATTGCTGTTCGGGGATCGGGTTGAGCCACACCGCCGCCGGATAGGTGTTGGTCAGCCGCTGCATCCACACCGCACCCGATTCCTCGTTGAAATGCTCGACCGAGCCGCCCGGATGGGTGATCTCATACGGGCTCATCGACGCATCACCGACGAACACCAGTTTGTAATCATGGCCGAACTTGTGAAGCACCTCCCACATCGGCGTGCGTTCGGAAAAGCGGCGCTTATTGTCCTTCCACACGCCCTCATACGGGCAATTGTGGAAATAGAAGAATTCGAGATTCTTGAACTCGCTGGTCGCTGCCGAGAACAATTCCTCGCACAACTTCACCCACGGGTCCATCGATCCGCCAACGTCAAGGAACAGCAGCAGCTTCACCGCATTGCGGCGTTCGGCGCGCATCACGACATCGAGCCAGCCCTGCCGCGCCGTTCCCGCGATCGTTGCATCGATGTCGAGTTCGTCGGCGGCCCCCTCCCGCGCGAATTTGCGCAGGCGGCGCAGCGCGATCTTGATGTTGCGCGTGCCAAGCTCCTTCGTGTTGTCGAGGTTCTTGAAGTCGCGCTGGTCCCACACCTTCAACGCGCGCTTGTGCGTCGATTCGCCCCCGATGCGGACGCCTTCGGGGTTGTAGCCCGAATTGCCATAAGGCGAGGTGCCGCCGGTGCCGATCCATTTATTGCCGCCCTGATGGCGCTCCTGCTGCTCGTCGAGCCGCTTCTTGAGCGTCTCCATGATCTCGTCCCACGATCCGAGCGACTTGATCTGCTCCATTTCCTCAGGCGTCAGATATTTCTCGGCGACGGCCTTCAGCCAATCGGCCGGGATGTCCGCCGGGTTCTGCCCAAAGGTGGTGGCGATACCCTTGAACACCTTGGCAAAGACCTGATCGAAGCGGTCGAGCAGGCCTTCATCCTTCACGTACACCGCGCGCGAGAGATAATAAAAATCCTCGGGTGTGCGGTCGATCACCTCGGCATCGAGTGCCTCGAGCAGCAGCAAATGCTCTTTGAGGCTGGCCGGAATGCCGGCGGCGCGCAGCGCGTCGAGAAAATCGAGAAACATGCCCCTTGCTAGGGCTGACGCTCATACAGAGTCCAGTGGGTTCCGGACAGGCCGCGCGCGCGGGCCGCCGCAATTGCGCGATAGGGCGCGCCACAGCGCTGTGGCGCGAGGGGTAAATCCTCCCCCTTGAAGCGGTCAACGAACAGGAATTGTGCCGGTTTGCAGCCTGTTGCGATGATGTCGACCGGATAGCGCAGATGCGCGGCCGCCGATTTCAGCATGGCAAGGCCGGTCGGTCGATCGAGCACCACCACCGCACCGCCGGGTGCGCGCGCTTTCATCGCCGTGATGGCGGGGGTGGGGTCGCCGCGCTGATTGCGGATCAGGTCGACATCCTGCCACAATCCCCCTGCCAGCATTGCCGCCAGCGCGGCCCGCGCGCCGACGCGTTGCCAGCCGCCGCGCGCAATCATCGTGCCGGTGGTCTCGGCGATCAGCAGCAGCAACGCGACAGCGGTCAGCAGATAATAACGCGGATGCCCGGGGTTCCCGGCATGGAGGACCGCCAGCATGACCGGAAAAGCGACGATGGCCAGCCGATAGAAAGCGAGATGCCGGGCACCCGCGCGCCTTGCCAGCACGACGAGGATCAGCGCCGCCGGAATCAGCCACAGCGAGACCACCGGCCACCCGATTGTGTAACCGAGCATTTCGACGATCGCGTGCAGGAACAGGAGGATCTCGAACGGCTTGTAGTCGCCGAACTGGAAGCCGGTCGGGCTCGCCCATGCCGCACCTGCGACCAGGCCTAGCACCGCCGCAAGCGCGACCAAGGCAGGAGTAAACAAAGTGAGTGTGCCTCGCACCGCCGGGACGAGGCCCGTGCGCTTCCACAGCGCGAAGAACACCCAGCCAAGCAGCGCCACGCACCCGAACAGCATCGTCAATTGCGAAAGTACGCCAAGCCCGAAGCATAAAGCGAGTCGGCTGCGCGTGCGTTCACCCCGTTGGTCGAGCAGCCAGCGATCGATCAGCAAAATCGCCACCAGCAAAGCGAGCGTCATGCAGGCATAGCCGCGTGCCTCCGATCCCATCGTCACGACCATCGGCGAAATGGCGAACAGCAGCGCAGCGATCAGCGCGGTGCCCTTGCTGCGGGTACGAAAAATCTCGGCGGCGACGGCAATCGTGATCGTGCCAGCCGCAATCGACAGCGCACGCTGCAATACGGGCGCCGCGCCGAAGCCGACGCATTGCAGCCACAGCGAGTTCAGATGATGGTTGTTATCATGGTTGATGTTGAGGAACACGCCCAGCGGCGTGTGCGCCTGACGCGCAAGCTCGGCCGACCAGGCCTCGTCGAGCCACAATCCGCCCTGTGCCGAGGCGATTCGCAACGCGAGGCCGAGCAGGACGATCACCCAGACAAAAACAGGAAAGCGCCGGTTAACCACAATTAGCCCCCAATAAGACGGCCTCTATCAGTGGTGCGTTGCGCGAGGGTTAACGCCTCAGCGGACGTATGAATCGATCAGGGCGCCAACATAATCGGGGCTGCGCCCGGTGAGGTCGGCTGCCGCGCGCGCGCGCGGGCCATCCGCAACCGGGACGCCGTAGATGAAACCATAGGTTGGATAGGTCGTGCTGCCGAGCCCGTCTCTGTCGCGATACCAAACCTTCACCGCGCTCCAGTCATTGTCGGGAGAGGCGTCGGTCAAGGTTACGTCCTGTTCGGCATGGCCGCGTTCGCCATTCTGGCGTGACCAATTGGCATGGGTGACCAACACCACGCGACGGTCCACGACTCGGCTGATGACCGCGACGTGGCCGAGCGGCAGCCGCGCGCTACGGGCAAAGACGATCACCGCGCCCGGACGGGGCGTTTCACCGCGACGATATCGACCGGCGGCTTGGTCCCACCAGGTCCAGGCGTCGCCGTAAATCTGGATACCGGAGGCGGCGCGGGCGAAGGGTACGCACTCGCCGACATAGTCGAGCAGTGGTGGTCCGGCCATCGCCGTCGCCGGAGCGACGCAGGACAATGTAAGAGACAGGATGACGCAACGCATATGTGCACCCAATATTGGCTGCACCCCCACAAGACCGTATCCTTACAGGCTTTATGAGGCGTTTACTACGTTGAAATTGCGTATAATTTGCCGCGCATATACGTTAACTCTTATTCTGTTGCCGTTTGGCCATGAAGGCGAGGCGTTCGAACAGCATCACATCCTGCTCGTTCTTGAGCAATGCGCCGTGCAGCGGCGGGATCGCCTTGGTCGGATCGCGGTTTTGCAACACGTCGAGCGGCATGTCCTCGTGCAGCAGCAATTTGAGCCAGTCGAGCAATTCGCTGGTGCTCGGCTTCTTTTTCAGGCCCGGCACGTCGCGCACGTCATAGAAAATGTCCATCGCGCGGTTGACCAAAATCTTCTGGATGCCGGGGAAGTGGACGTCGACGATGGCCTGCATCGTCTCGCGATCGGGAAATTTGATGTAGTGGAAGAAACAGCGGCGCAGAAAGGCGTCGGGCAGTTCCTTCTCATTGTTGCTGGTGATGATGACGATTGGGCGTTCCACCGCGCGGATCGTTTCCCGGGTTTCATAGACATGAAATTCCATGCGATCGAGTTCCTGCAACAGATCGTTGGGGAATTCGATATCCGCCTTGTCGATCTCGTCGATCAGCAACACCGGCGGCTTGGGGCGGGTGAACGCCTCCCATAATTTGCCGCGGCGGATGTAATTGCCGATGTCGTGAACGCGTTCGTCGCCAAGCTGGCCATCGCGCAGGCGCGCCACCGCATCATATTCGTACAGACCCTGCTGCGCCTTGGTGGTGGATTTGATGTTCCACTCGATCAACTCGGCATCGAGCGCCTTGGCGATTTCATAGGCAAGGACGGTTTTTCCTGTGCCGGGTTCGCCCTTGACCAGCAAGGGACGGCGGAGCGTAACGGCGGCGTTGACCGCGACTTTCAGATCGTCGGTTGCGACATAGCCTTGCGTACCGTTGAAGCGCTTCATCGCTTGCATCCCGTTTCATTTGAATACCGGGTACGGCGATAGAGGGAAACGCCCTCTGCGCGCAAGGCGTGGTTAGAGCTTGTCGCGCGCGATCGCGCGGGCCTCGATCAAATCGCACAGCCCGCGATGCTGCGCGAAGGTCTGCTGCGCGCCGAACGCCATTGCGCGACGAACCGCCGCAGGCAGGTTGTCGGTCGCGAGCGCGGCGATTTCAGGTGCGTCGGGCAAAGTTGAGGGCGCCACCGCAATGTTGGTGCGGACCGCCGCGACGTTCAGGATTTGGCGAAAGCTATGCCAGTCGATCACCAGCGCCATCGCCGCGCCCGCCGCGCAGCCGGTTCGATCGGATCGCGCCAGCATATCGAAGGTGTGGCGTTGTGCCGCAAAGGCCGCGTCGCTTTCGGCCTGCCCCGGGGTGGACGGAAGCGGACCGACGGCGGCGGTAAGGCGTGCGAGATAGGCTCGCTCGACCCCAAACGCCTCGGTTGCCTGCGCAAGCCAGCGATCGTCGAGGTCCGGGACCGGGCGGCGGCTGGCTTCCTCGAACAAATCGGTCAACCGCCCGTGGACCGCACACAAAACATGGACCGCATCGGCAATATCACGCCCTGCAGCACCCGTGGCGGTCAACTGGCGTACGAAGGGATGCTGCGCGCAACCATCGCTCACTGCAAGCGTCGCAATGCTGCCGGCTTCTCCACCTACCTTCAACTGGATCGATGCGATCGCCATGATTTTCCTACAATCCCTATATCTTGCGGCGCGCGTGCCGGATCTCGCCCGATGGGCAAACATTGCGGCAAGGGTTATACTGAAGCGCGTAAAGACCTGGTGTAGGTGCAGTTAAGGGTGTCTCAACCAGCTTTGGCGAGCGCGGTCGCCGGGAGGCGCAGCTTTTGTTAGCGCTAGGGGGTAATATCCTCGGCAAACACCCCAACGCCATCGCCGACAGGTTCGATGTTGAGGGCAAGGATGCGCCCCTCGCGCGCGGCGGACGGAGCCTTCATCTGTTCGCCGATGCCAGAGGCGGCAACGCGGCTGACAGATTCGACAAGGAGCGCGCGCGATGGCGGCGGCGTGATCGCGTCGATTGGTGCGCCGAGCGCAACAATCCGGCCAAAATGCGCACGGGCCGTCCGGCTGCACGCCACGATCGCCCCCTCACTATCCGCGATGAGGATCAGGTCGCGGACGTTATCCAGCAACACCGCCACGTCGAGCGGCGTGTTGGGCGAGGCGTTGCCGAAGGCTTGGCTCGCCTGAGGCGCGCACAAGGCGTTCATCGTCTCGATCGAGATAAGGACGAAGCGGGGGCGACCGCGCTGCAAAATATAGAGCGGCGTGCGTGTTGCACGTTCCTGCCAAAGGCCGAAATGTCGCACGAAATCAGACGCGGTAACGACCTGATCGGCGGGAAGGGGCGGCAGCGACGACATGACCGTTACGGTAGGCAACGCCCGCCGCTACGTCACACATTCCCTCCGAAATGGAGCAATCTGCAGGGCGTACCGACCGATTGGCGACCGCAAATTACGTAAAAGGCCGACACCTTTTTTTTTAAGAATAACCCGGCGGCGTGGCGCTCGCCGCCGGGTTCTGTCGCTTATTGGTCGAGGAACGACCGCATCTTGCGGCTGCGGCTCGGGTGTTTCAGTTTGCGCAGCGCCTTGGCCTCGATCTGGCGAATACGCTCGCGCGTCACCGAGAATTGCTGGCCGACTTCTTCCAGCGTGTGATCGGTGTTCATGCCGATGCCGAAGCGCATCCGCAGCACGCGCTCCTCGCGCGGGGTGAGGCTGGCCAGGACGCGGGTGACGGTTTCCTTGAGGTTCGCCTGAATGGCGGCATCCACCGGGATGATCGCGTTCTTGTCCTCGATGAAGTCGCCGAGATGCGAATCCTCCTCGTCGCCGATCGGCGTTTCGAGGGAAATCGGCTCCTTGGCGATCTTCATCACCTTGCGCACCTTCTCCAGTGGCATGGAGAGGCGCTCGGCCATTTCCTCGGGCGTGGGCTCGCGGCCCTGCTCGTGGAGGAACTGGCGGCTGGTGCGCACCAGCTTGTTGATCGTCTCGATCATGTGCACCGGAATACGGATGGTGCGCGCCTGATCGGCGATCGAGCGAGTGATCGCCTGGCGGATCCACCAGGTCGCATAGGTGCTGAACTTGTAGCCGCGGCGATATTCGAACTTATCCACCGCCTTCATCAGGCCAATATTGCCCTCCTGGATCAAATCCAGGAACTGCAGGCCGCGATTGGTGTATTTCTTGGCGATCGAAATCACGAGGCGGAGATTGGCCTCGACCATCTCCTTCTTCGCAATGCGCGCCTCGCGCTCGCCCTTCTGGACCATGTTGACGATGCGGCGGAACTCGGTCAGCGCCATGCCGGTCGCCTGGCTGATGTCCGAAATTTCCATGCGGATACGATCGGCGGCTTCGCTTTCGTTGGTGACGAAGGCGGTCCATTTCTTGTCGAGCTTGGCGACCGAAGGCAAGAACTGTTCGTCCAGCTCATGCCCGATATAGCGATCGAGGAAATCCTTGCGCGACACCTTGTGGCGCTCGGCCAGGCGCAGCATTTGCCCGCCCAGCGCGGTCAGGCGCCGGTTGAAGGCGTAAAGCTGGTCGACCAGATATTCGATCTTGGCATTGTGGAACTGGACGCTCTCGACCTCGGCGGTGAGTTCCTCGCGCAGCTTGTGATATTTCTTCTCGTCGCTGCTCGACAGTTCGCCGCCGCCCGCCATCGCGTCGAGTCGCGACTGCTGGATTTTGGAGAATTTCTTGTAGAGTGCGGTGATGTTGGCGAAGCGTTCGAGCGCGATCGGTTTGAGCTGCTCCTCCATCTGCGCGAGGCTGAGGGTGTTGTCCTCTTCCTCATCGTCGGAGGCGCGCGGTGTGCGGCGCTCGCCATCTTCATCCTCGTCGACCGACGGTTCTTCGGGCTCGGCCTCTTCCTTGAACGACGGGCCCGCATTCTTCTCGGAGATCTCGCCATCGCCCTCTTCGGCTTCGGCCAGCGCCTCCGGGGCAGGGTCCTTCGACAGCATCGCGTCGAGATCCATGATCTCGCGGAGCTGCATCGTGCCTTCGTTGAGCGCGGTCGACCACGCGATGATCGCGTTGAAGGTGATGGGTGATTCGCACAGCCCGAGGATCATCGTGTCGCGACCGGCCTCGATCCGCTTGGCGATGGCGATTTCACCCTCGCGGCTCAGCAGCTCGACCGCGCCCATTTCGCGCAGGTACATGCGCACCGGATCATCGGTGCGATCGATGACCTCTTTTTTCTTTACGTCGAGCGCAGGCCCAAGGTCTTCGGAGGCATCGACGGGCTCGGCGTCCTCATCGTCCTCGGCCTTGGTGGTTTCGTCGCCTTCTTCGCCCTGCTCGTCATTCTCGACGATGTTGATGCCCATTTCGCTGAGCGCGGCGCTGATGTCCTCGATCTGGTCGGACGACATCTCGCCCTGGGGCAGCGCTTCGTTGAGCTGTTCGTAGGTGATATAGCCGCGCTTTTTCGCGCGGGCGATCACCTTCTTGATCGACGCGTCGTTCAAATCGATCAGCGGTGCGTCGCTACCCTCGGTGGTTTCGCTCACGTCCGCCATATCCGTCTTCGCCATCAATTGCCCTCAGTACTAAAAGCTCTGGCGTCTTCGTTCGACTGCACCAGATTGGCAAGCCGCGCGTTCAAAGCCTGTTGTTCATTCACAAGCGACACTTGCCGCTCATATGCGTCATCCGAATACTTCGCCTGCATCGCCGCCGTCGCCTCGGCCAAAGCCGCGTCCACTTCCGGCCGAGTCACCAGGATCGCGATCGCCTCGTCGAGGTCCTCACGTGCCCTGACGGGGTCCGCCTCCTTTTGCGTAAACGAACACGAGAGTTGGTCGGCCCGCAGCAAATCTTGCGCGATTATATCAAATCCAGATGCAGCCAATATGGTAAGAAGGTGCTCACTATCAAGCGCCGGATGCTCAACGGCTGAATCAATCATCGCATCGAGCAGATGAGCGAGCGCCGGATCGGTCAAATGCAGCCGACCCAACTCCCCCATATGCCGGCTGATTTCGGTGGGATGCAGCAACAATCCCGCCAGCACGGGTTTGGTCAACACACCGTCAATACCGTGTCGTTGCAGGCGCTTGGCCTCGGCACCGACCGGGCCTGGCGGCATTTTCCACGGCTGGCCGGGCTTGCGCGCACCACCGCCACGCGGCGTAAATGGCGCACGCGGCACGAACGCCGCGCGTTGCTGCGCATAGAGCGCGTCGAAGCGGCGACGAAATTCCGCCAGATATTCGGTGCGCACGCCGGGATCGGCGATGCTCTCGGCTAAATCCTTCAGCCGCTGCTTCAGCCCGGCCTTTTGCTCAGGCGTGGCGAGCGGTTCTGCGGCAAGTTCGCTCGACCACAGCCGATCGACCAGCGGCTCGGCGGTCTTGAGCAGCGCCTCGAACGCGGCGGGGCCCTTCTGGCGCACCATATCGTCGGGATCCTGCCCCTGTGGCAGCGTGACGAAGGCGAGGCTGCGCCCCGGTGCCAGCAACGGCAGCGCGCGGTGTGCGGCGCGCAGGGCGGCCTTCTGCCCGGCGCCATCGCCATCGAAACACAGGATCGGCACCTCGGCCAGCCGCCACAGCCGCTCAAGCTGCGCCTCGGTCAGCGCGGTGCCAAGCGGCGCCACCGCCTCGCCAAAGCCCGCCTGAGCGAGCGCGATGACGTCCATATAACCCTCGACCACCAGCACCCGCCCGGTCTTGCGCGTGGCGGGGGCTGCCTTGTCGAGATTGTAGAGCGTGCGGCCCTTGTCGAACAGCGGGGTCTCGGGGCTGTTGAGATACTTCGGTTCGCCATCCCCAATGATCCGCCCGCCAAATGCCACGGTGCGCCCGCGCGGATCGCGAATCGGGATCATCAGCCGCCCGCGGAAGCGGTCGTACGGCGCCTTGTCCTCGACCTGGATCAGCAAACCGGCCTCGACCAGTAGCGGGTCGCCATAGCCCTTTAGCGCCGCCTTCAGCCCGCCGCGCGAATCGGGCGCAAAGCCGAGGCCAAAGGCGCGCGCGGTGTCGGGCCGAATGCCGCGCTTGGCCAGCACGTCGCGCGCGGTTGCGCCGGGCAAGCCGTTCAGTTGCTCGGTGAACCAGGTGGCGGCATCGGCGCAGGCCTCGTGCAGCCCCTTGGCCGCCTCGGCCTTCTCCGCCGCGCGCGGGTCCATTGCAGGCATCTCCATCCCCGCTGCCTGTGCCAACTCCTTCACCGCATCCATGAAGGGCAAGCCGCGCTGGTCGGTCATCCAGCGAATCGCATCGCCATGCGCCGAGCAGCCGAAGCAATGGTAGAAGCCCTTATCGTCATTGACGTAAAAGCTCGGCGTCTTCTCGTTATGGAACGGGCAGCACGCGCGCCATTCCCGCCCGGCCTTTTGCAGCTTGGTGGTCTTGCCGATGAGGCCCGACAGCAAGGTCCGCGCGCGCAGTTCATCGAGGAATTGCGGGGAGAGGGTCATAACCAGCTCCCCTCCCGCCTGCGGGAGGGGTTGGGGGAGGGGAAACCACTCCCACCGTTCGTTTCGAGCGAAGCCGAGAAACCCGGCTCGAAATCACGCGTAACCAAAGGGCGCGGAGGTGCATTCCCTCCCCCAGCCCCTCCCGCAAGCGGGAGGGGAGGCAGAAAGGCCGCGCCCTCGTGCATTACGCCAGCGCGGCCTTCACCGCAGCACTCGCCTTGCTCATGTCGAGCGTCGTCGCGTGACGCGCTTTCAGCTCGGCCATCACGCGGCCCATGTCCTTCATCCCCGTCGCGCCCAGCTCGGCCTTGATCGCCTCGATTGCCGCCGCCGTTGCCGCTTCGTCCATCTGCGTCGGCAGGAAGGTTTCGATCACCGCGACTTCGGCGGCTTCGCCATCGGCGAGTTCCTGGCGGCCGCCCTTCACGAACATCTCGATCGATTCGCGGCGCTGCTTGACCATCTTCTGCAGCACTTCCACCACCAGCGCATCGTCATCGTCGGGGGCCTTGCCGGTGCGCGCCTCGATGTCGCGGTTCTTGATCGCGGATTGCACGAGGCGCAGCGTCGCGGTGCCCGCTTTGTCGCCGCCCTTCATCGCGGTGATGAGTGCAGCCTTGATGTCGTCACGAATCATTGAACGTCCTTTTCGGTGGTCGGCGGGTATAGCGGCTTTATCGGATTGACGCATCGCCCCCGCACTCCTAGTCCCCGCCGCTTAGCGACATCGACAATTTTTTAAACGGAGTGCCCGCCGCAATGGCCGACGCCAAACCTCTGCCTGCGTCCAACAGCATCGCTCCCCAAGGCGCCACCGGCGTGCTGGTGCTGTCAACCGGGGAGGTGGTGTGGGGCCGCGGATTCGGCGCGCAAGGCGTCGCCGTCGGCGAAGTCTGCTTCCACACCGCGATGACGGGTTACCAGGAAATCATGACCGACCCGAGCTTTGCCGGGCAGATGATTACCTTTACTTTCCCGCATATCGGCAATGTCGGCGCGAACGCCGATGACGTCGAGGCGGACGAGCCGCACGCGCTCGGCATGATCGTGCGCGAGGATGTGACCGGCCCCAGCAACTTCCGCAGTGCCGAGCGGCTCGATGCGTGGATGGCCAAGCACAAGCGAATCGGCCTGTCGGGCGTCGATACGCGCGCGCTGACGCGGCGCATCCGTAGCAACGGCGCCCCCAATGCCGTGATCGCGCATTCCGCCGATGGCGTGTTCGATGTGCCCGCCTTGCTGGCGATGGCGCAGGCGTGGCCGGGGCTGGAAGGCATGGATCTGGCAATCGCGGTGACGACCCAGACCCATTATGGCTGGGCTGGCGGCGTATGGCGGCTGGGCGAAGGCTATGACACATCGTTCCCCTCCCGCTTGCGGGAGGGGCTAGGGGTGGACCTGACCGCAGAGGACGCGCTTTCCCCCGATGGTGTTCCCTCCCCCAACCCCTCCCGCGAGCGGGAGGGGAGTGCCAAGCGCCCCCACGTCGTCGCGATCGATTACGGCTCGAAGCGCAACATCTTCCGCAACCTCGTGCGCGCCGGGGCCGATGTCTCGGTCGTGCCCGCCACCGCGAGCTTTGAAGACGTAATGGCGCTCGCGCCCGATGGCATCTTCCTGTCGAACGGACCGGGCGATCCCGCCGCGACCGGCGTCTATGCCGTGCCGGTGATCCAGCAATTGCTCGACACCGGCAAACCGCTGTTCGGCATTTGCCTTGGCCACCAATTGCTCGCGCTCGCGGTCGGCGCCAGCACCACCAAGATGTTCCAGGGGCACCGCGGCGCCAACCATCCGGTGCAGCGCCTCAGCGACGGCGCAGTCGAGATCACCTCGATGAACCACGGCTTCGCGGTCGAGCGCACCAGCCTGCCCGCCACCGCGCGCGAAACCCACGTCTCGCTGTTCGACGGCTCCAACGCCGGCATCGAACTCACCGACCGCCCCGCCTTCAGCGTGCAATATCACCCCGAAGCGAGCCCCGGCCCACAGGACAGCCTGTATCTGTTCGAGAAGTTCGTGGGGATGTTGGTGTGACGTCGCCGATCGATCAATCTGTTGGTGGTGACGCGGACACTTGGATGCTGTTCGATCGACTTGCCGACGACGGACAGCCGTTCGTTATTCTCGCGCGTACCGGAAACTCTGTGGTGGAGGATGCGCTTCGCGATAAGCTGGTGACCGTCGTTCATTGTCAAGCTGACCCAACCTTGGTCAACGAAGCCGGCATGCCGCAACACAGCGATCGTCTCTATGCGGTTGAAGAGGGGTTAGCTGCTGAGCTGGCTTTGCTGGATTTCGCGACTTTTCACGTCGCCAGCGTGACCGGAGATGGTGAGCGTCGTATCGTGTTCGCCCATGCCGCACCGATTGAGTGGGACGCAATTCTCGAACGATTTGATATAGCGGGATATTCGCTGGCAGCAACGATACCAAGCGACCGCGCGAAATTGATCGGTCTCGTGACTCCGACGGTGGTCGAACTACAGTTGAACGGGGACCGAAGTGTAATCTCCAATCTTGAGAAGAACGGCGACACGGGCCTTAGCAGCAGGAAAACGGACTTCTGGTTCTACGGACCAAAGGACCGACTGAATCCGTTGGCGGTAGAGTTGGAAGCTTGGGGGTACGGTGTCGATCACTGGCTCGACGATCCGACTGGAGTGGTTCTGACACGTGAAATGCCGGTAGATTTTTCGACGTTTCTGGAACTCACGCCTATCTTGGTAAGAGCGGCAGAACGCCACGACGTTGTGTACGATGGCTGGGAAACGTTTGTCGTTCGCCCGGTGCCTGATCTGGTCGATCCAGTTGGCGATAAGCCAAAGTCCCTGCTGAGCAAACTGTTCGGGGCCAAGAAAAACTAAAATGCCAAAGCGCATCACCACTCAAGAGGCCACCCTATGACCCTCCCAGAAGTCTCCCCCGCGCGCCTCGAAGAGGAATGGGCCGCCGACAAGGATGTGCTCGCTTCGCTGCGCGAGAATGGCGATCGCCCCGAGATCGTCCGCATGGTCGATGTCAGCTTTCGCGGCACCGAGCCTGCGCTCGACCGGCTGGAAGAGGATGCCGAGGAACTGGGCTTTGAAGTGATCGAGCGCGAAGAGGATGAGGAAGGCGAGATCAGCCTGTTCCTCGGCCGCGAGCAGACGTCGGATGACGACGCGATCCGCGCGCTCACGCTCAAATGTCTGCAGATCGAACTGATCTACGACGTGGAATATGACGGCTGGGGCTGCACCGCGGAGGATGGCGCGGAATGACAGGCGTCACGCCCGCCACGGATCGATCAGCGCGACTCCGGTCCAGGCAAAATCCTTCACGTTGCGCGTCGCCACGGGGCAATCGTGTGCCATCGCTTGGGCGGCAATCTGGAGGTCGAGCAGCTTGGTTTCCTGCTTTTGCAATTTGCGCCGAGCCACCAGCGTCCCAAAAATATGCGCTGCTGCCGAATCGAACGATAGCGTGCGACCTGCGTGGGCCAATTCGATATCGGCCAGCCAGCGCTCCAAGGCTGGCCGTCGCGCGGCGGTTGTCGGGTTCTCTATGCCAAAACGGATCTCGGCAATCACGATCGTCGACAACCAAACCTGCGTCGCGTTTGCCGCAAACCAGATCGATACCTGTGGATGCGAAGCGGGGCGATTCAGCGCGCTCCAAACATTTGTGTCGACTAGAATCACAGATCGGGAAACGCGATTTCTTCATGCTCCCTATCCGGGATGTCGAGGGTCGCGCCATTCGCAACGGCCACCAGATGCGCCACAAACTCGGTGCCGGACATCGCTCTGATCCGTTCAGCACGCTCGTCTTCGGGCGAGCGGTAGGTTCGTTCGAGGAGAGCCTTGATCTCCGCTTCCATGGATCGACCATGTCGCGCGGCAGCCAAGCGCGCGCCGCGCTTGATCTCGTCATCAACGTTGCGAATGGTGATACTGCCCATATCGCGTCTCCACTGATTGCAATGCAATCATTTAACCCGAAAGCGGCCTGAAGACCAATGCCAAAGCGCACCGACATCTCCTCCATCCTCGTCATCGGCGCGGGGCCGATCGTCATCGGCCAGGCGTGCGAGTTCGATTATTCGGGCACGCAGGCGATCAAGGCGCTGAAGGAGGATGGCTATCGCATCATCCTGGTCAATTCGAACCCGGCGACGATCATGACCGATCCCGAGCTGGCCGATGCGACCTATGTCGAGCCGATCACGCCCGAGATCGTCGCCAAGATCATCGAGAAGGAGCGCCCCGATGCGGTGCTGCCGACGATGGGCGGCCAGACCGCGCTCAACACCGCGCTGGCGCTGTTCAATGACGGCACGCTGGAGAAATATGGCGTCGAGATGATCGGTGCTGACGCGGAAGCGATCGACAAGGCCGAGGACCGGCTGAAGTTCAAGGATGCGATGACCAAGATCGGGCTCGAAAGCGCCCGTTCGGCGATCGCCCACACCGTCGAGGAAGCGCTCGCCGGGCTGGAGCGCACCGGTCTTCCCGCGATCATCCGCCCGAGCTTCACCATGGGCGGCACCGGCGGCGGCATCGCCTATAATCGCGAGGAATTTCTGGAGATCGTGCGGCGCGGGCTCGACCTGTCGCCGACCACCGAGGTGCTGATCGAGGAATCGCTGATCGGCTGGAAGGAATATGAGATGGAAGTCGTGCGCGACCGCGCCGACAATGCCATCATCATTTGCTCGATCGAGAATATCGATCCGATGGGCGTCCACACCGGTGACTCGATCACCGTCGCGCCCGCGCTGACGCTGACCGACAAGGAATATCAGATCATGCGCAACGCGAGCATCGCGTGCCTGCGCGAGATCGGGGTCGAGACGGGCGGGTCGAACGTGCAGTTCGCGGTCAACCCCAAGGATGGTCGCTTGATCGTGATCGAGATGAACCCGCGCGTGTCGCGCTCCTCGGCGCTCGCGTCCAAGGCGACCGGCTTCCCGATCGCCAAGGTCGCCGCCAAGCTGGCGGTGGGCTACACGCTCGACGAAATCATGAACGACATTACCGGCGCGACGCCGGCGTCGTTCGAGCCGACGATCGATTATGTCGTCACCAAGATCCCGCGTTTCGCCTTTGAAAAGTTCAAGGGGGCAGAGGCCGTGCTATCGACCGCGATGAAGTCGGTCGGCGAAGTGATGGCGATCGGCCGCAACATCCATGAATCGATGCAGAAGGCGCTGCGCGGGCTGGAGACGGGCTTGTCCGGCTTCAACATGGTCGATCGCCTGGTCGGCGCACCACGGGCGGAAATCGAGGCGGCGCTGGCGGTGGCCACGCCCGACCGGCTGCTGGTCGCGGCACAAGCGCTGCGCGAAGGCTTTACCGTCGCCGAGGTCCACGCAATCGCCAAATACGATCCGTGGTTCCTGGAGCGTATCGCCGAAATCGTCGCGGCGGAGGAAGAGGTGTGCCGGAATGGCCTGCCGATCGACGCGGCGGGGATGCGCCGTTTGAAGGCAATGGGTTTCAGCGACAAGCGCCTGGCCTATCTCGCGCTCAAATCCGCCAATCTGCGCGAAGGCATGGATCGCGGCGTCGCGCGCGGGTCGGGGCTGGTGCATGACGCCGTCGTTGCGATGACGGGCGGCGTGACCGAGCAGGAAGTGCGCGCTTTGCGCCACCGGCTCGGCGTGCGGCCGGTGTTCAAGCGGATCGACACCTGCGCCGCCGAATTCAACGCCAAGACGCCGTATATGTATTCGACCTACGAAGCGCCCAGCTTCGGCGAACCCGAATGCGAGAGCCAGCCGACCGACCGGAAGAAGGTCGTCATCCTCGGCGGTGGTCCCAACCGGATCGGGCAGGGGATCGAGTTCGATTATTGCTGCTGCCACGCCTGTTTCGCGTTGGCGGATGTCGGTTTTGAGACGATCATGGTCAATTGCAACCCGGAGACGGTGTCGACCGACTACGACACCAGCGACCGCTTGTATTTCGAACCGCTGACCGCCGAGGATGTGCTCGAAATCCTGCATGTCGAGCAGCAGAACGGCACGCTGGCGGGTGTGATCGTGCAGTTTGGCGGGCAAACTCCGCTCAACCTCGCGCAAGCGCTGCAGGACGCCGGAATCCCGATCCTCGGCACCAGCCCCGACGCGATCGACCTGGCCGAGGATCGCGAGCGCTTCGCCGCGCTCGTCAACACGCTTGGCCTGTTGCAGCCCGCCAACGGCCTGGCGCGCAGCCGCGAAGAGGCGATCGTCGCCGCCGAACGGATCGGCTACCCCGTGCTGATGCGCCCAAGCTACGTGCTGGGTGGCCGCGCGATGGAAATCGTCGATGGCCGGCCACAGCTTGAGGAATATATCCAGACAGCGGTGCAGGTTTCCGGCGAATCGCCGGTGCTGATCGACCAATATCTGCGCGATGCGGTTGAGGTCGATGTCGATGCGATCTCGGACGGCACCGACGTAACGGTGGCAGGCGTGCTCCAGCATATCGAGGAAGCCGGCGTCCATTCGGGCGACAGCGCGTGCTCGATCCCGCCTTATTCGCTCTCGAACGAGGTGATCGCCGAAATCGAGCGGCAGACGGTTGCGCTGGCCAAGGCGCTCTCGGTCGTGGGGCTGATGAACATTCAGTTCGCGGTGAAGGATGGCCTTGTCTATCTGATCGAGGTCAACCCGCGCGCCTCGCGCACCGTGCCGTTCGTCGCCAAGGCGATTGGCGCGCCGATCGCCAAGATTGCCGCACGCGTGATGGCGGGCGAAAAGCTGGCGGATCTACCCAAGGTCGATCGTCACATTGACTATTTTGCGGTGAAGGAAGCCGTCTTCCCGTTCAACCGCTTCCCCGGCGTCGATCCCGTCTTGTCGCCGGAAATGAAGAGCACGGGCGAAGTGATGGGAATCGATCCCGATTTCACGCTCGCCTTTGCCAAGTCGCAATTGGGGGCGGGAACGGTTCTGCCCAAGAACGGCGCGCTGTTCGTCAGCGTGAAGGACAGCGACAAGCCGGTCATTCTCCCCGGCATTCGCGCGCTTTCCGCACATGGCTTCACCATCGTGGCGACCAGCGGCACCGCCGATTATCTGACGGAACATGGCGTAACCGTGGAACGCATCAACAAAGTGGCGCAGGGGCGCCCGCATATCGTCGACCGGATCAAGGATGGTGGAATCGACCTGATTTTCAACACGACCGAAGGCTGGCAGAGCCTGAAAGACAGCTCGCCGATCCGCGGATCTGCGTTGTCGTTGAAGATTCCATACTTCACCACGGCCCCGGCCAGCGTGGAGGCGGCGCTTGCGATTGTCGCGCTTTCGACACGCAGCCTTGAAGTACGGCCCTTGCAATCCTATTATTCGCACTCGCACACCTAATTCCCCACATGAGAAACAACGTGCGGGCGGGCCCAGCAGGGTCGGCCAACCGGGGAATTTTGAAGACGAAGGACGAAGAGGGATGGCTACCGTCGAAAAGATGCCGATGCTGCAAGAGGGCTATGAGCGGCTCACTGCGGACCTGAAACGGCTTAAGGCGGAGCGCCCGACCATCGTCGACGCGATCGAGGAAGCCCGCGCGCATGGCGATTTGTCGGAAAACGCCGAATACCATGCGGCCAAGGAACGCCAGGGCCAGATCGAAGCGTCGATCAGCGATATCGAGGACAAATTGTCGCGCGCCCAGGTTATCGATCCGCGCGACTTGTCGGGCGACAAGGTCGTGTTCGGCGCGACGGTGACCCTGCTCGACGAAGACGACAAGCCTCTGAAGTATCAGATCGTTGGTCAGACCGAGGCCGATGCCAAGGGCGGGCGCATCTCGTACAATTCGCCGCTCGGGCGCGCATTGATCGGGCGCAAGATCGATGATGAGGTCGAAGTGACGGTGCCGTCGGGTGACCGCTATTACGTCGTCTCGAAGATCGAGTTCATCTAAAACCGCTTAAAACGCCCCTCTCCCGCAGTGGGAGAGGGGCAAAGCCCTCACGCGCCCGGCGCGAGCAGATCGGGCTGCAGCAGGCGGTGCAGGTGCACCACCACATATTTCATCTCGGCATCGTCAACCGTGCGCTGTGCAGCAGCGCGCCATGCCTTTTCGGCACTCGCATAGTCCGGGAAGATGCCGACGATTTCGATCGAATCGAGATCGTCGAAATCGAGGCCGCGCGGATCGGTGACACGACCGCCGAAGACCATGTGGAGTTTGCTCATAAAATCACTTTCCCGAAATGCGTTGGGTTCCCGCTCGTCTTAGGAGCGGGATGCCGGTTCGGGAACCTTTTGTGGCAGGTTTATTCGGTGGAAACGGGCTTTTTCCGCTTGCGTGGGGCGGGCGCAGGGGCGGAGGCGGGCGGTGCCTGCTCCGCCTGGGCCTGGTCGACCACCGTTCGCGCCGCCAGCGCGGCGGTGCCGGCGGTTGCCAGTGCCTTGACCACGCCACCCAGCATTTTGCCGACCTGATCGCGGGCGGCATCGCGCGAGAGCCCGAGCACGTCAAATTCGGCCTTGGCGGTATCGCGCGCGGCGTCGATAGCGCCCTGGGCGGTGTCGTTGAGGCGCTTGCCAACGGACTTGAGCATTTTGCGCTCGACCGCACTGCGCGGCACGAATGCGCCGACCAGAACGCCAAGCGCAATCCCGCCGCCGAGGACCGCCATCGGATTAGCCTCAATACCGGCAACGGCCTTGTGGGTTACCGCGCGCGTGGTGCTGGTCGTTGCCGCGATGGCGGTGGAGGCAGCGTCGCGAACCGTATCCACAGCCTTATCCACAGCCTTGATCTTGCGCTTGGCGGGTTTGGCATTGGTCATCGGCGGAGTCCTGTCTTGGAGGGGGGAGGCGAAGAGCGCTGGCGGACCGCACGCAAAATCACGCCCCGCGCCAGAAAAAGGCCAATGGCGGCAAGCGCAATGCCCAGGCGTACCGGGCGACGCCGCGCGCTTTCCACCGCGCCGCGCACCGCATCCACGCCGCGCGCCTTGAGCGTTTCGGCTACGTCCTGCGCAAGCGCTTGCGGGCTGGCGCGATGTTGCAAGGTGCCGATCGTATTTGCCAGGCGGGTGCGTGCTTCTTCTGCCCGTGCCTGGGCAAGGGCGAGACGTGTGCCGATTGTGCGTCCGGTCATGGCAGATCCTCGGTCGCGCCGAACAGCCGCTTGAATTGCCGCATCGAAAACCACCCGAGCAGGATCGCGAGCACGACCAGCGAGCCGACCACCACCGCAGTTGCACCCAATGGCCCGATATATTGCGTCAAAACCAGCAGCGCGCCCACCACAAACGCCGTCAACGCGACCGCCCCCGTGGCGATTGCCGCGACCAGCAACAATATGGCGTCGCGGGCGTCATCGATTTTGGCGACGACCTTCGCCTTTTGCAGTTCGATTTCGGCGCGCGCGACCTGCTCTGCATCGCTGGCGACGCGCGCCAGAAGCGCGGCAAGGCTCTCCTGTTCGACCGGATCTTCACGCCTGTCCATCATCGCCCCCCGGTGTGGCCGGATCAGGCCTTGTTTTCGTGATTGGCGTCGTCGTGATCGGCGGTGAGGCCCGACTGGATCAAGCGCACCAGCACAAAGCCGATTGCGGCAGCCGTACCGATCGCGATTGCCGGGCTCTTCTGCACGAAACCGCGCGCATCCTCGATCAAGTCGTCGAGTTCCTTGGCCTTCAGCCCTTCGGAAAATCCGGCGACCTTGTCGGCGGCGGTGCGGGCATATTGGCCATATTGTTCGCCCAGCTTTTCATCGACGGTGCCCGCGGCATCGTTGATCATCTTAACGATTTCGTCGAGCGCACCACCAGCGCGGGCCTTGCCGTCCTCGGCGTAGGTCTTGGCGCGATCGACGGCTTCCTTGCCGAGCTTGGCGGCGCTGTCCTTCAGCAATTGGGTTGCGCTGAGCGTGGCCTTGGTGGCCTCCTGCGCGGTTTCGGTGGCGGCTGCTTCTACGCCCTTAAGCGTCTCGGACAGATCGTTAGGAGTGGTGGCCATGACAAGCGTCCTTCAGTGAAGTGTCTGCAGCAGATAACCGGCAAGCCCGTATCCCGGTTCCATCGGCGGCCGCAAATGCGCAAGGGGCCCCCCATGCGAATTGCGGGCGTTCGACTTAGCCGATAGAGGCACGCGCGAACCCGTTTAGACCGTTAGAAGGATCGTTCCATGACCGCAATCATCGACATTCACGCCCGCACGATCCTGGACAGCCGCGGCAACCCCACGGTCGAGGTTGATGTGATGCTGGAAGACGGCAGTTTTGGCCGCGCGGCGGTGCCTTCGGGTGCTTCGACCGGCGCGCATGAAGCGGTCGAAAAGCGCGACGGCGACAAGAGCCGCTGGGGCGGCAAGGGCGTCGATGCCGCCGTGCAAGCCGTGAATGGAGAGATCGCCGATGCCGTACTCGGCTTCGAAGCCGAGGATCAGCGCGACATTGACGCAACGATGATCGAACTCGACGGCACCGAAAACAAGGGCCGCCTCGGTGCCAATGCCATCCTTGGCGTCAGCCTCGCGGTGGCCAAGGCGGCGGCGGACGCGCGTACGCTGCCGCTGTATCGTTATGTCGGTGGGGTTTCGGCGCATGTGCTGCCGGTGCCGATGATGAACATCATCAACGGCGGCGAACATGCCGACAACCCGATCGATTTCCAGGAGTTCATGATCGTGCCGGTTGGCGCGAGCTCGATGATCGAGGCGGTACGCTGCGGGTCGGAGATTTTCCACACGCTCAAGAAGGCGCTGCACGAAAAGGGGCTGGCGACTTCGGTCGGTGACGAAGGGGGCTTCGCGCCCAACATCGCGTCGACCAACGAAGCGATCGAATTCATCCTGCGCTCGATCGAGACGGCGGGCTACACTCCCGGTGACGACGTGATGCTTGCGCTCGATTGCGCCGCCACCGAGTTTTACAAGAACGGAAAGTATGAGATTTCGGGCGAGGGCAAGAGCCTGTCGAGCGTCGAAATGGCCGAATATCTCGCCGACCTGACGCGGCGTTATCCGATCTTCTCGATCGAAGATGGCATGGCCGAGGATGATTGGGAGGGCTGGAAGGCGCTCACCGACATGGTCGGCAACAAGGTTCAGCTCGTTGGTGACGACCTGTTCGTTACCAACCCCAAGCGCCTGACGCGCGGCATCGCGGGCGGTTATGCCAACTCGCTGCTGGTCAAGGTGAACCAGATCGGTACGCTGACCGAAACGCTCGAAGCCGTTTCGATGGCGAACCGAGCGGGCTATACCGCCGTGATGTCGCATCGCTCGGGGGAGACCGAGGACTCGACGATCGCCGATTTGGCTGTTGCCACCAATTGCGGACAGATCAAGACGGGCAGCCTCGCGCGCTCGGACCGGCTTGCAAAGTACAACCAGCTTATCCGCATCGAGGAGGAGCTGGAAGGCGCTGGCGTCTATGCCGGACGCTCCGTCATCCGCGCGTAAAAATGTAGTAAATACGGGCTTGATCCACGAGTCGCGATGCGCGAGAATCGCGACCGTGATCAAGAAGCCGTCTCTCCTCCGCACCATGCTGCGCCGCGCCATTGCACCGGCGGCGTTGATGATCGTCGGCGTGTTTTTTGGGGGGTATGCGATCTTCGGGCCGAACGGCGCACTGGCCTATGGCGATATCGAGCGGCAGCTTGCGGTGAAGAAGCAACAACTGGCAATGTTGGACAAAGCCCGCGCCGAGTTGAAGAACCGCGTCGATTTGCTCGATCCGAAACATGCCGATCCTGATCTTGTCGATGAGCTGGCGCGCAAGGATCTGGGTGTGGCGCATCAGGACGAAGTGATCGTCCCGTTGAAATAGCGCGGATATTCCCGATCGGCCGGGCTGGCGCGATCGATCGCAAACTGTCAGCGTCCCGCATTCGGCGAATCAATCGAGATGATGTGGGAGCGTGTATGCGGAAAGTGTTGCTGGCGGGAATCGCCGGATTGGCGTTGGTGTCGTGTTCCGCGCGACCGGCGGAGCCGGTGGGCACGATGGCACCGCTTGCCGCCTTGCCGACGACCGACTGGAAAAGCTTCCGCGACACCTTCATCGAGGATTGGTTCAAGATATCCCCGGCAGATGCGGTGTATCAGGGGCGGCATGATTTCGATGGTGGGCTGGGCGATTGGACTCCCGGCGGGCTGAAGCGGCAAGGCGACTTCTTCCGCGAGGCGATCACCAAGGCGAAGGCGTTCGATACCGCCAAGCTGAGCCAGGACGAGGCGTTCGAGCGCGATTATCTGGTGACGGTTGCGCAGGGCAAATTGTTCTGGCTGGAAGATGCGGATTCGCCGCACCGCAACCCGGCCTGGTATGTGAACGCCGGGCTTGACCCCAACGTCTATATCGCGCGCCATTATGCCGATGCGCCGACGCGGATGCGGGCGATGATAACCTTCCTGCGCAAAATCCCCAACGCGGCGGCGCAGATCAAGGCTAACCTCAAGGCGCCGATGCCGCTCAGCTTTGTCAATTTCGGCGTGGCGGCGTTCAACGGCTTTGGCGATTATTACACCGGCGACGCCAAGAAGGCGTTTGCCGACGTGAAGAGCCCGGCTTTGCAGGAGGCGTTCGACAAGGCAGCGATGGCGGCGTCCAAATCGATGCACGATCTTGGTAAATGGGTGGAAGGCCAGCGCGGAACGGCAACGCAGGACTTTGCGCTCGGGGCCGACCGTTTCTCGCGCATGATCAAGATGACCGAAGGCGTCGATGTACCGCTGGCCACGCTGGAGGCGGCGGGCAAGGCCGATTTGTTGCGCAACCAGAAGGCGCTGGCCGAGGCGTGCGCGCACTTCGCGCCGGGCGCGACGATCCCGGCATGTATGGCCAAGATGAACGCCAACAAGCCCGCCAATAGCGATCCGGTCGCCGAAGCGCGCAAGCAGATCCCCGAATTGCGCGCGTTCGTGCTGGCCAACGATGTCGTGACGATCCCCGACAACGAACAGGCTTTGGTCGAGGAGAGCCCACCCTATAACCGCCAGAACAGCGCCTATATCGATCCGCCGGGGCCGTTCGAGAAGGGCATCCCCTCGGTCTATTACATCTCCCCGCCCGACCCGTCGTGGAGCAAGGCCGAGCAGGAGGGCTTCATCCCTGGCAAGATGGATTTGCTGTTCACCTCGGTCCATGAGGTGATGCCGGGGCATTTCCTGCAATTCCGCCATGCCAATGCCTCGCCATCGATCTTCGGGCGGCTGTTTGTCGGCTATGCCTTTGCCGAGGGCTGGGCGCATTATACCGAGGAAATGATGTGGGAGGCGGGGCTCCACAAGGGCGATGCGGAGACGCATATCGGGCAATTGTCGAATGCGCTGCTGCGCGATTGCCGTTTCCTCTCGGCGATCGGGATGCACACGCAGGGCATGACGCAGGAGCAATCGCGCAAGATGTTCGTCGAGCAATGCTATCAGGACGAGGGCAATGCCAAGCAGCAATCGGCGCGCGGCACCTATGACCCGGCCTATCTCAATTACACGATGGGCAAATTGATGATTCGCAAGCTGCGCGCCGACTGGACCGCGGCGCACAAATACCCCTTGGGCGGGCGTGTCGGGTGGAAGGCGTTCCACGACCAGTTCCTGCGCTATGGCGGGCCACCGATCCCGCTGGTGCGCAAGGCGATGCTGGGCGGTGATGGCAAGGCGGTGTTCTGAAGCTGCGGAAGGCCGGTCAGCGCACTTGGCTGGCCGGCTGGACGTCCGCGGCTTCTTTCTCCTGCGGCATACGGATCGAGGGGCGCAGGCGCGCCAGGCTGCATAGCCCGGCGATGAAGGCGAGCCCTGCCGCAACCAGCGGTGGGGTGGCGCCGCCACCGACGCCGAGCGCGAGCAAAGCGGCGACCAGCGTCGCCCCGGTCGTCTGGCCGAGCAAGCGCGTGGTCGAGACGAGGCCGCCCGCCGCTGCTGCCCGCTCGCGCGGGGCGCTGCCGATGATGAGCCGCGCATTGGGTGGCAGGAAAGTGCCAAACCCGCCACCGCACAGCGCCATCCGCCAGATTACGTCGAAATGCGTCGGGTGCGCTGGCATGTCCGCGATCAGCAACAGCGCGACGATCGAGATCGCCATGCCGATCCCGCCCAATACCCCCGCCGGAATGCGGCTCGACAGCCAGCCCGACAGCGGCGCGACGATGATGTTGGTAAGCGGCCACGGCGCCATCAACAGGCCCATTTCAGGCGGCGTGAAGCCAAATTCGCTGGTCAGGCGGAACGGCATCGAGATGATGAGCGTCATCGAGGCGATGAAGGCGGTATACGCCCCGATCACCGACAGGCGCAGCACCGGGCGTGCGAGCAGGTCGATCGGCAGGATCGGATCGGTTTCCCGCCGTTCTCGCCGTACGAAATAAACGCCGACCAAAAGGCCGCTGAGCACGATTGCCGCCGATATGACCGGGCTGTCGCCATGCACCGCGGTTTCCAGGCCACCAATGACCAGCCCGAACATCGCGGCGCACATCACGCCGCCGATCACGTCGAACGGGGTATTGCCGGGCGGTTCATCGGGCAGGGCGCGGCCGAGGATCAGCGATCCGATCGCGAAGGGGACGGCGCTGGCGAACACCCACGGCCACGGTGCAACGCCCAGGATGAAGCCGCCAAGCGAGGGGGCGAGCGCGGCGCCCGCCGACACGATCGCGGAATTGATGCCCAGGCCGCTGCCGAGTTGCTGGGCCGGATATGTGGAGCGGATCAGCGCCGATGATACACTCAACGCGGCGGCAGCCCCCATTGCTTGCGCCGCACGCACGATCAGCAGGAAGGGTAGGCTCTTGGCGAAAAAGCACAGTAGGGTGGCGATGGTGAACACCATCTGGCCGATCTGATACAGGCGTTTCAGGCCAATGCGCTCGCCCAGACCCGCAAAGGGCAACAGCAGCATGACCAGCATCAACTGATACACTGTCACCACCGACACCGCCGCCGAACGACCAATGTGGAGGTCACGCGCGATCGTTGGCAGCGCGATATTGGCGACGCCACCGTCGATGATGATGAGCGCCGTACCGAGGCAAAGCGCCGCGATGGCCGCATAGCGGCGGGGCAGGGGAAGGCCGTCGGTCATCGATGCGTGCCTAATCCTCGGCACGCGCGGTGCAAGCGGCCTTTCTCCCCTTATAGTCAGCCGGGCGGAACTTTGGCGACCGTGTCGTCGCAAACTTGGCAATGTTGTTTCACATCGTATTTGCCACTTCTTTTCGGCGGGTCAGTCGGGTGACCAGCCCGGTGGTGCGAGCTCGAAGCCGACGAAATCAAAGGCCGGAGTAACGACGCAACTGACCAGCGCCCACCCGGAGCGCGCTTCTGCCGATTGCCAGGCGCTTGCGGGCACGATCGCTTGCGGGTTTTCCCCGGACAGCACATGCTCGGTTCGGTCGATCAGCAAGGTGAGCGGCGCGCCGTCGTGCCACAACCACATTTCGGTCGCATCGACGCGGTGCCAGTGCGAGCGTTGCCCCTCTTCCAGCAAAAACAGGATCGCCGTCGCCAGCCCGCGCCCACCATCGGGGGCGGGCTGGCGCATCGTTTCACGATACCAGCCGCCCTCGGGGTGCGGCGCCAGATTGAGCGAGGCGATCAACGGATGGGGCATTGCGCTTTCTGTGGTTCAATTCAGGGCCGATTCCCCCATCAGAACGTCAGCTTCACGTCGGCGGCAAAGCTGCGTTGCGGGAAGGGATGGAAGAGAAAGTATTTATCGTTGTTGACGTTATCGATCCCGAAGCCGAATTCCAAATGTTTGGCCACCCGGAACTGCGCGCGCAGATCGACGACGAAGTATTTGTAGAAGCCCTGATACGTGTTGCCGACGATGTCGTTGTTATTGAGCGCCCCGTAATTGCGGCTCGCGTAGCGCGCGGCGGCGGTCAGCGCGACCGCATCGACCGGTCGCCACGTGGCGACGGCTGTTGCTTTCCAGTGCGGCACGCTTGGCAGCAGCTTGCCGATCGCGTTGGGGAAAATTGCATCCTTCGTGGTGATGGCATCGGCATAGGTCACGCTGCCCGACACATCGATACGCGGCACGATGTTCTTGCGGGTGATGTACAGCTCGACACCACGGGCGCGGGTTTCATCGACATTCTGGACATAGGTGCCCTCCGCAGCCGGGATTACCGGCAACGGGCCGGTCTGCGAAATGAGCGCGTTCTTCACCACTTCGTTGAACAGTGACAACCGAACGGTGCCGTGGCTGTCATGCTGCTCCAACGCCAATTCCAGCGACCGTGCGCGTTCTGGGCGAAGGCTTGGGTTTGGGACCGAGGGAACCGGCGTGGTGACGATTTGATAGAGTTCCCCGACCGTGGGGAAGCGCCACGCCTGCCCGAACGACAGGCGAGCGGTCAAATGATCGTCAATCGCATAGGCGAGGGCCGCCTTGGGCGAAAATTTGGCGCTGGTCAGCACCGGCTGGTTGACCGGGCCGATCACGGGCGATTGCGAGAAATTGACCCCGCCATACGCCCGCCACCATTCGTAGCGGCCGCCAAGCGTCAGCGTCAGCGGTGACAAAATGCGCCACGCATCCTGCGCCCACACCGCATAGGTGCGGGTCTTGCCGCTGCCTTGCAGGTTCAGCGTGCCTTTCGACCCGTTCACCCAGTCGGTCGTGTTGTAGCGATTGCTGTCGAGTTCGTACCAGTCGGCATGGGCGCCGAAGCTGACCGTATGCGTCGCCGCCGCGTCCGAGCGCCACGCGCCCTTGGCGTCGAGCGTTTTCCAGCCGGTCCCGGCGAGATCGGTGAGGAAGCCTGCGCCCCCCGTCTGCCCGGCCGGCAAGGCGGTATCGGAAATCCGCTGTTCGTCCTTGTCGACATCATAAAGCGTGCCGATCACCTGCCAGTCGAACCGGCTGCCACTGCCGTTTAGCGATAGATTGTGCGACCATTGCCGCTGCTCGGTGTGATAGACGTTCCCCGCAAAGGTGCTTCGGGAGACCGAATAGGCCCGCCCATCATTGTTGATCGATCCGGCATAGAGCGGCGCGCCCGTGGCGGTGTTGGTGAGGTAGCTCTCGACCGTGGAATCGGTCGTGTTCAGGAACAGGCTACCAACATAGGTCAGGCGCAGCGCCGACGACAGGTCGAGCGCTGCTTTGATCTTGAAGCGGTCCTGCACCTGATGCTCGAACCCGGTCGCGCCCAAAATACGGATTGCGCCGCCCGTGCGGTTCAGGTCGTTGAAGCCGCCGGTGGTTGGCGTGCCGGTCGCGCTTGTCGCCGCCGGTCGGGTTGCTGTCGCAAAGCCCAATGGCTGGCTGTTGCTGTCAACATGGTCGGCGCTCGCGAAAACCGCCAACGGCCCGAACCGGTCGCCGATCGTGCCACCGAGCTGATACGCTGGCAGCGTGCGGTGGGTATTGTACAGATCGAACTGCTGGACCGTGGTGCCGGCCACCAGCGTTCCCTCAAATGTACCGGGCAGGCGCGTCGTGATGTTGACGACCGCGCCGATCGAATTGCCGGAATAGGCCGCCGAAAACGGGCCATAGAGCACATCGATCCGCGCGATTTCTTCGGTCGATACCAGGTTCCAGCGCGGGCTGGCCGAGGTGTTGTTGTTGCCGATCAGCGCCGACAGGATCGCGCCGTCGGCATAGATCAGGCTGCGCGCGCTGGCGCCGAGTCCCGAGGTGCGCGTCGCCAGCGGTGCCTGGCTGTCGCCGATATGGCGTTTGCGGACGACGAGGCTGGGCAGATATTTCAGCGTATCCTCGACGTTGCGGGCGTTGATCGTCGTCGCGATCGTCGCGGCATCGACCGATGCCTTGGAGGCGGGCGCGTTTTCGATCGTCTGCGTGCGGCGTTGCGCGGTGACGAGGATATCCTCGTCGCTGGTGGTCGCGGCGGGGGTAGCGGCGTCTTCGGCAAAGGCGGGCGAGGCGATGGTGGCGGACGCCAGCAACGCCAACGCGCGCACGGCGGCGCGCGAAGGGATGATCTTCATGAAAAGGGCTTTCGTCTGACGGAAGGGAAAGGCGTCAGGCGAGCGTAGGTGGTCCGGTCTTGGGCGGCGGCGGGGCGGCAAGGCCAAGGCCCGGGCGTGCGAAGATGTACAGCAGCGTCGGAACGTCGGAATGATCGAGCGGTGTCGAGACCGGATGAATTTCGGTCGCGAGATCGAGCGCCGTGCTGGCGGCGGCGAAAGCGCAGGGATGGTCGGCAGACTGGCCATCGTTATGATGCCCACCACCGTGATGCTGCATGTCGGCGGCCATGCCGGGCATGGCCGGCATGGGGCCGAAGCCCGAGCAAATCACCATCGTCGGCGTGCCGTCGGCGCCGGTCGACCACATGAAGCCCTGCGGCACGAGCACGCGCACTGCGAGCGCGCAGAGCAGCAACGCGACCGCACAGGCGCGATAGAGGTTACTGGTGCGCAGGAGCGACATGCGGCGGGTGCTACAACTGGCGGCTGCGCAACTCAAGGGAGACGGAACCGATCGCCGCCGAGTTGGTTCTTGCTGCAGCGCACCATTTTGGGTACATCGCTGGCATAAACATTCCCGAGTAGCAGGGCGAAGCTGTGCAAAATCCCTCTGGGCCGACCGGCCCCGTTCCGACCGTTTTCGAAGCCATCGTGCGCAAGCGCTGCCTGCGGGCCACCTATAATCGCACCGACATCACGCTGGCGCCGCACATCATCTACACCCGCCACGACGACCTGTTCGTCGATGGCGTTGTGCTCGAACGCGATGGCAAGCCGCCGCGCGAATTGAAGCTTGGCACCTTTAAGCTGGCCGGGCTCAACGGCGTCGGGCTGACCGAGCGCGACTTTGATGCCAACCCGCTGTTCGCCGCCAACGACCCGAAATATGGCGAAGCCGCGTTGATGGCGGTCGAAGCTTAACGCCCGCGCGCCGCCAAATGGCGGCGCACCTTTGCGACCAGGGCAAGCGCCGCGCCCGCGACGGCGGCGCCGATCAGCATATCCGCCAGATAATGCGTGCCCTCGACCGGGGTTGCGAGCAACATCGCGGTGCTGAGGACCACGACCGGCCCGCGCAGCCGGAGCAACGGCCAGCCTGCCGCGATGTACAGCACCGCACTTGCCGTGTGGAAGCTGGGGGCAGAGACGAGCCCGCGCAGCGATCCCAGATCGACCTCCAGCAATATATGCGCGCGCAATTGCGGAATCAGCTCCGCTTCGTACAGCGCGCTTTCGGGCAGATACGGGACCGGGCCGTGCCACAGCGTGGCGAGCGGCCCCACCGCCGGAAGATAGCGGAACAACAACAGGCACAGCACCGCCGCGACCCAGAAACTGGCGAGGAAGGCGCGGCCCTCGGTGCGCTTGTCGGCCCAGGCGCAATAGCCGAGGATGAGTGCGGGGGTGACGAAGATGCTCTGGTAGGCGGCGGTCCCCAGCACTTGCAGCGTGCGATGCGCGGCGACGGCACGATACCAGGCGAGCCAGTCGAACCGCAGCGCCACGTCGATTTGCTGGAGCAGCGGATCGATGCTGCCGCGCGTATCGGCGGCAAGCGGATAGGTGGCGACCGCGCCGAGCAGGGCGATGCCGGTGAACAGGCCGACCGATTCCGACAAATCGCGGGCAACGCGCTGTGCCGGGCTGGCAGGGGCCCGCATGGCATAGCGCAAGCCGAGCGCGAGCGCGGCGAAGGCCGAGAAGATCAGCGAGCTTGGCGTGCGTGGGTTGATCGTCATCCCCGCATCCCACAGCAACGCCCCCACGCACAGGGTGCTGATGGCGAGACCGAGCGCGAGCCAGCGTCCGGGGATGAGGCCGGGCTGCGCCGCGCTGCCGGGGTAAAGCGGTGCCGACAGCGGGAAGAAGGTGGTGGTGGGACGGTTCACGGGGCGCCTGATGAGCAGACGATGTTCGCAATCGCCGACTGGGAAGGGATAAGCGTTGCCGCAAACGGCTACCCTCCATGACGTGAACTTTTTGTGACGTCCAGATGACATTTGCCGGAGGAGGGAGCGTTCCCCCTCCTCCGGCCGGAATTAGCGGTAGCACACCGTTACGCGGCGGTGATGGCGCCATTCGGTGTGGCAGCGCGGCCGGTGGCGATCGCCACCATAATAACGGCGATGGTCGCGCCAGTCGCGGCGCTCTTCGCGATGTTCATAGCGGCGGTCATACCGGTGGCGATCACCGCGATAGTCCTGCGCGGAAGCGGCGGTGGAAACACCAAGCCCGGCAACCATGAGCCCGGCGGCGATAAGGTGGGTCAGCTTCATGTCCTGTCCTTTCGGCCCGTCGATCGGGCGTGAGACTCCTTTACGCTTTACTGTCGCGATGGTTGCTGAACGCGTCTGTAGGGCTGCGTACAGCTTGGCGGGTTACAGCGCGATGCCGAGCCGCGGCGCGAGCGCGACCATGCCAAGATACAGCAACACCGTCAGCGCGCAGCCGAGGCCAAGCGCGGGCCAGAAACCGATGCCTGCGCGCAGCAAGGCGGGAATGACGAGGAACATCGGCAGCGAGGGCAGCACATACCAGAAGGTCGCCTGGACATGCGCTGCCATGTTGGCGGGGTCGGGCTTCTCGCCCCACAGCCAGATCATGCCGAGCACCGACACCAAGGGCAGCGCCGCCACCAGCGCACCGAACCCCGGATAGCGCTTGGCCAGCGTCGAGGCGATGGCAATCAGGATGCCCGAGATCAGGGCCTTCAGCGCGAGGAACAGCATGGCCCCTATATGCGGCCGGGCGCGGGCGCAGGCCAGCGGCATTGCGCATCGGGCGAAGGTAACGAAGGTAAGCCGACGGCTCCGCGCGAGCACGCCGAAGCGTTGGCGACGGGCGACGAGCCGCGTGCCGGGGCGCGGTCATTCGGTGCGCTCATCGGGTGCGGGCGTCTCGTCCAGCGCTGCCAGCGCCGCGTGCAAACTCATGGCATCCGGCTCGACCGGCGGCATCGCGCGCAGCACGGCGAGCACCAGCCGATTGTCGAACACGCGCCGCTCCCCGATTTGCCGCCCGCGATAGAAGATCGGTGTCGCGGTGCCGGTGAGCGCGCGTTCGATCGCCAGATCACGCGCGCGGTCCCGCCCTTCGCCGAGCGCCGCCTCCCACGCCGCCACGAAGCTTTCCGCCCCGGCGCGCTTGCGCAACGCGTAAGCCGATTTCGCCGACATCCCGACCGCGCCCGCCGCCGCCGAGACCACACCGATGCGGGCGAGTTGCTCGAGAAAGGCGCGCTGGCGCTCGGGCGTCCAGCCGTCATGCCGGGTCGAGCCGCTTGGTACGGGGGTGAAGGCGATGTCTGGCGCAGCGGGGGCTGCGGGGTTGGGCATTGCGGGCGGCGGGGCAAAGCGGGGGCGCATCGCCGAGTTTATGTCATGGCGGTGGGGTTGTAGGACAGCGGGGTTTTGGGGGTAGTGTCTCAGTTTGAATTAGGAGGGGGATGGGCTGCTCGGGGTCGAACCGAGATTGAACCGGTGTAAACGGCGCGTCCTACCTTTAGACGACAGCATATTTAATATGGCTGCCAACAGTGACGGGTTCAAGCCACTCGCTTTTTGGGCGGGATTTAGGTGGATCGGGTGGCGGTTTGGATTTTTTAGATTCCTTGGCAGGAAGGGGCATGGAAGCGCCGACCATATTCCTATATACCTACTCACTGCCGCAGCGGCATTGGGTAGGTGATGCAGTGGGTACCAATACGGGCGAAGGATCTCGCAAGGGAGCAGTGAAGGGAAGAGTGCAGGCGCTTAACCCGGTGACAAAACGTTACGTAAAAATCGATACGAGCAGTGGCCGAATTATCGATCACAAAAAAACTGCCGGACCCTACAAGGGAATTCGAGAAGCCAAATCGCCTTCAGACAAAAAGTAGGCCCTATTGCCTCTTATATTCTCGCCTCTTTCCGAAGAAACGATTGACCTTCCGGCATTACGCCTTTTACCGCGTCACGCATTTGTGATGCGTCAGATTGGAAATCCCCCGGCGATAGACAGTGCAATGGCTGCCTTGATTACAGGAAGTTGTGGGATTCGTGGACTGACGACAATCGACGCGGTCGCGTCGACTGGCAGCAAGGACTATCTTGAACGTATCATCGGTTTGATTCGCGGAACTGCTGTTACTATTGCGATTTTCTCTCACGAAACTCGCCCTACTGCATTAGCCAATATTGCCTTGGAGCTTGGTTTCGCTGCAATGTTCGGCAAGCCGATCATGATCGTTAAGTCACGCGCTGCGATAGCTCCTTCTGACTTAAAGAGAACGGACTGGATTGAATTTGAGGACGGCCAGGAAGCCGAATTTGAGCACAGGGTGGGCTTGGGGCTAGATGAGTTGGATAGCATCGCCGCCTATCAGGAACTGCTCCTAGATACCTCGCTCGATGCGCCCGAAATGGACTGTGCGGTTGCCTTGGAGCGCGCAATAAAGGCCTTTCTCCTCAGCGGAGAGGCGCGATTGTTGGACAAAGCGGAAATCATTCGAGGGCGATTGCAGCCGATTCAAAACCAACCGCAGGTGGACGACCTAAAGCGGCTGCACAAGGAGGTCGCAACTTTCATACGACAGGGTCGACAGACGATCGCCTAAAACCCCTCCACCGTCACAAAACTATCCATCACCCGTTTCCGCCCTGCGGTCTCGAAATCGATCTCCAGCTTATTGCCTTCGATCTCGGCGATCAGGCCGTAGCCGAATTTCTGGTGGAACACGCGCATCCCGACCGCCACGTCCGAGCGGCCTTTGTTGCCGAGGCTGATCGCCGAGGCGCGGGATTCCTGCACGCGGCTGGGCTCGCGCGAGAAGGTGCGGCTGGTGAAATCGCCGCCGGGCTTGGTGCCCCCGATCCCCGCTGCGCGTTGCCAGCCGGGGCCGCGACCGGTGCCGCGTGCGACATTGGCGAAGGGGTCGGCGCGTTCGGACCAATTGGCGCGCCACAGGCTCTCGCCGCCTGCCAGGCTCGATTCCGCCTCGATATGTTCGGGCGGCAATTCACCGACGAAGCGGCTGGGGATGCTGCTTGTCCATTGGCCGTAAATGCGGCGGTTGGCGGCGTGGAGGATGATCGCGCGGCGGCGCGCGCGGGTGATGGCGACATACGCCAGGCGGCGTTCCTCCTCCAGGCTCCTGGTGCCGCCTTCGTCGAGCGCGCGCTGCGACGGGAACAGCCCTTCCTCCCAGCCGACCAGGAACACCGTGTCATATTCCAGCCCCTTGGCGGCGTGGATCGTCATGATGGTGACCTTGGGGTCCTCGGCCGAGGCCTCATTATCCATGACGAGGCTGACATGTTCGAGGAACGCGCCCAGCGTCTCATATTCCTCCATCGCGCGGACGAGTTCGGTGAGGTTTTCGAGCCGACCCGCCGCCTCGACCGATTTGTCGGCCTGGAGCATGGCCGTATAGCCGCTTTCGTCGAGGATGATGCGCGCCAGCTCGCCATGCGGCAGTTCGGTCATTTGCGCGCGCCACCGCGCCATGTCGATGACGAGATTGCCGAGCGACTTGCGCGCGGCGCCGGTCAGTTCATCGGTATCGAGCAGACGCGCGGCGGCGGTGACCAGCGGCACCTGCTGCGCGCGGGCGAGTTGGTGGACCTTGGCGACGGCCTTGTCGCCCAGGCCGCGCTTGGGGGCGTTGACGATGCGATCGAAGGCGAGGTCGTCGGCGGGCTGAGCCACCACGCGCAGATAGGCGAGCGCATCGCGGATTTCGGCGCGTTCATAGAAGCGGAAGCCGCCGATGATGCGATAGGGGATGCCGGTGGCGATGAAGCGGTCTTCGAATTCGCGCGTCTGGTGCTGCGCGCGGACGAGGATGGCGATCTCGTCCAATGACCTACCGCCGCGCTGCGCGCTTTCGATTTCCTCGCCGACGCGGCGCGCTTCCTCGGGGCCGTCCCATACGCCCAAGACCTTGACCTTCTCGCCCGCGTCGAGCTCGGTCCACAATTGCTTGCCGAGGCGGCCGCTATTGTTGGCGATCACGCCCGAGGCGGCGCCGAGGATGTGCGGGGTGGAGCGGTAATTCTGCTCCAGCCGGATGATCCTGGCGCCGGGGAAATCCTTCTCGAACTTCAGGATATTCTCGACCTGCGCGCCGCGCCACGAATAGATCGACTGGTCGTCATCGCCGACACAGGCGATGTTCTTGCGCTCTTGGGCCAACAGGCGCAGCCACAGATATTGGACGCTGTTGGTGTCCTGATATTCGTCCACCATGATATATTTGAAGCGGCGCTGATAGTCGGCGAGCACGTCGCGGTCGCGCTGCAGGATGACGAGCATGTGCAGCAGCAAATCGCCGAAATCGCAGGCGTTGAGCGCGATCAGGCGGGTTTGATAGGCGGCGTACAGCTCCTGCCCGCGGCCATTGGCGTAGAGCTCGCTCTCGCCCGCATCAATCTGGGCGGGCGTCAGACCTTTGTTCTTCCAGCCGTCGATGAGGCCTGCGAGTTGGCGCGCGGGCCAGCGTTTTTCGTCGAGATCGGCGGCCTGGATGAGCTGCTTCAGCAGCCGCAACTGGTCGTCGGTGTCGAGGATGGTGAAGTTGCTTTGCAGCCCGACCAGCTCGGCATGGCGGCGCAGCATCTTCGCGCCGATCGCGTGGAAGGTGCCGAGCCACGGCATCCCCTCGACCACATCGCCGACCAGCCGCCCGACGCGGTGGCGCATCTCGCGCGCGGCCTTGTTGGTGAAGGTGACGCTGAGGATCTCGCTCGGCCACGCCTTGCGCGTGGCAAGCAGGTGCGCGAGCCGCGCGGTGAGCGCGGCGGTCTTGCCGGTGCCGGCCCCCGCCAGCACCAATACGGGGCCTTCGGTGGTCAGCACGGCCTCGCGCTGCTGCGGGTTGAGGCCCGCGAGATAGGGCGGGTCCTGCGGGGTGGGGGCGGGGAGCATCATCGGTGAACAGGTAGGGAACGCGGGCGCCGCGGGCAAGCGCGTCGTGCAGGGGGGCGTTACGCCGTCGGGCTTGGGAGCGGATCGCTGCGCGGACTACCGATCGCGGTTTCGGCGGTGCGCGTGGCGGCGAGCGTGCGCATCAGGCCGAGATATTTGTCGGTGGCCGATTCGATCGTGAAGGTCGCGGCGGCGGCGCGGCGTGCGGCGATGGTCCTGGCCGAATCGGGCGGGATCGTCGCCATCGCTTCGGCCAGCGCGGCGGCGTCGCCGGTCGGGACGAGATGGCCGAGCGTGCCGTGGCCGAGCAGATCGGCCATGCTGACGCAGCAATCGGTCGCGACGATCGGCAGGCCTGTCGCCAGCGCCTCGATCACCACGGCGGGCACGCCCTCATAATCCGAGGACAGCACGAAGGCGTCGGCCTCGGCCAGCCAGCCGTCGAGCGGATCAACATGGCCGGGTATATAGACCGACCCGGCAATGCCGAGCCGTGCGGCCTGCGCCTCAAGCGCGCGGCGTTCGGGGCCTTCGCCGAGGATGCGCAACGTATCGTCGGCCTCGGCGATGCGCGCGAAAGCATCGAGCAGCAGCGCGAAATTCTTCTGCGGGGCGAGGCGACCGACCGCGAGATAATGACGGCCCGGTCGCGCGCGCGCCGCCGCGTCGCGCGCGGCGGCCAGGCGACACAGGTCGGCATCGGCGAGCGCCGGGTCGGCGATCACGCTGATCCGGCTTTGCGACACGCCGACCAGCCGCGCGATTTCACCCCGCATCGCCGGGGCCATGCCGACAAAATGGTCGAGATGGCGGCCTTGGATACGCAACCAGCGGTGATAGGCATACCGCAGCGGCGGCGACATGTCGGGACGGACGAGATCGTTGCTGATCTTGACCACGATCGGCGGACAGGCGCGCCCGAGTGTCAGTTTCAGCGCAACCGCGAGCGCGGTATAGGTGTTGCCGGCGCAGAACAGCACATCGGGGCGCTGCTGCGCGATCATGGCGCGGAGGCCGCGCAACAGCGCAGCGAAGCGCGCCACGGTATGATGACGCGGGGTAGCGCCGATTTGCGACACGGCTTGCAGCGCGATTGGTGGGGCGATGCTGGCATCGGCCAGCACCATCTGCGCATCCGCCCCGGCCCTGACCCACGCCGCGTGCAGGCGCGCAGCGATCCGTTCGACTCCGCCGGGCGCAAAGCTGTGCAGAAAGGTCAATATGCGTAGCGGCGCACGCTGCGGCCCATTCGCGAGCGAAGCGAGATATCCCTGCGCGCGTCGTGCGGTGTCGACCGCTGTCGAGGCGACGTCAACCGTGATAGCAGTCCCCCCTCAACGCCGTTCCCTGAGCGATGGCTGTGCATAAGCGAGCAGGAAGCGCTGTGCAAATCGTTCGCCGCGTCGTTCGCCGTCGGCCGGGGTTGACCGCATCCATCTGCGGACCACAAGGCGACATTATGGTGCGCAGCAGCGTGCCGCCGCGTACCTTTGAGGGCTGGCTTTTGGTGGTTTGCGCGGGTATCGGGCGACGAACCGCACCGTGCGTCATCAACCCGTAACACAACCGAGCGAAGGCCTTCATCGGCATGGCTACCACATTCATAGCGTCCCCCGAATCGGCGACGGACGCTTCGCACGGGCTGCGGCTCGATCATCGATTGCACCCCGCCGGGCGCTGGATTTTCCTGGCGTTGCTGGTGATTGGGATCGGCTATGCCGGGTACAGCATCTTTGTGGACACGGCCGAAGTGGGCGAAGGTCTCGCGCTCGGCACCTTCGCGTTTCTGGGGCTGGCGCTGTTGATCGCGCTCGGCTTTGAATTTGTGAACGGCTTTCACGACACCGCCAATGCGGTGGCGACGGTTATCTACACCCACTCGATGCCCGCCGCACTCGCGGTGGTGTGGTCGGGTTTCTTCAACTTCCTGGGGGTGATGCTGTCGAGCGGGGCAGTCGCTTATTCGATCATCACGCTGCTGCCGGTCGATCTGATCCTGCATGTCGGCAGCAATGCCGGCTTCGCGATGATTTTCGCGCTGCTGCTGGCGGCGGTGCTGTGGAATCTCGGGACCTGGTATGTTGGCTTGCCCAATTCGTCGAGCCACGCGCTGATCGGATCGATCCTTGGCGTCGGCCTTGCCAACCAGTTGCTGACGGCAGGCACCGGGGGCACGTCGGGCGTCGACTGGAGCCAGGCGACCAAGGTGCTGACCGGGCTGTGGATGGCACCGCTGATCGGCTTTGGCGCGGCCTTCCTGTTGCTGCACGTCATGAAGCTCGTGCTCAAAAACCCCAAATTGTACAGCGAGCCGGAGGGCAGCGCTCCGCCGCCCACGGGTATCCGCGCGCTGCTGATCTTCACCTGCACCGCCGTCAGCTTTGCGCATGGTGGCAATGACGGGCAGAAGGGCATGGGGCTCATCATGCTGATCCTGATCGGGTGCGCGCCGACCGCTTATGCGCTCAACCGCACCATGCCCGAGAGCGCGACGCCCGCATTCGTGGCGAGCGCCAATACCGCCGCCAACGCCTTTGCGGCTCACGCCGGGTCGGGTGCAGCGCCGACCAACCTCGCCGCTTCGCGCACGGTGTTGACGGCAGCATTGCAGGCGCGCCATGCCGACACACCGCAAGTGTTCGCCGCCGCCGACGCGCTGTCGCGTGATCTGGGGCAGCGGATCGGCAATTACGGGTCGCTCGACAAGGTGCCCGCCGCCGCCACCCCGAATTTGCGCAACGACATGTATCTGCTGCTCGACAGCGCGCGGCTCGCGACCAAGGACAAGGAAGCCTCCGCGAAGATCTTCAGCGCTTCGGAACTGGCGGCGATCAAGGCGTATCAGACCAATCTCGAAAAGGGCACGCGCTACATTCCGGTCTGGGTGAAGGTGATCGTCGCGCTTGCGCTGGGGCTCGGCACGATGGTCGGCTGGCGGCGGATCGTCATCACGGTCGGCGAGAAGATCGGCAAGTCGCACCTGACCTATGGCATGGGCGCATCGGCTGAGCTGGTTGCGGCGGGAACGATCCTGGCTGCCGAAGTTTACGGCTTGCCGGTGTCGACCACGCACATCCTGTCCTCGGGCGTGGCGGGTGCTTCGGTTGCAAGTGGGGCAGGCCTGCAGCCGCGCACGATCGGTTCGATGGCGCTGGCCTGGGTGCTGACGCTTCCGGCCGCGATGGCGCTGGCGGGCGGGCTGTATTGGGTATTCCTGGGGTTCACCAGGATCTGGGCCTAACCCCTCTCCCCCTTTCCGTTTGGGAGAGGGTGGCCGGGCGGAACGAGGACGGGTGAGGGTGGTCAGGCGCGTCCCGCGCGCCGCCCTCACGCTTCCGGCGTTTTGCGCTTTCCTCCCTCTCCCGATGGGAGAGGGATTGGGGATTAACCCCGGCGGAGCAGCGTGATTCTGGCCTTGCCGTGGACGCGGCTGACGTCTTCCACGAACCCTGCCACTTCGACCAGTTCGGGCTTGGCGGTTTCGATGCTGACCCAGGTCGCATCGCCGATCCAGCCGAGCCGGGCGAGCTTGTCGAGCGCCACTGCACCCGCGCCGCTGGCGTAAGGTGGGTCCATCACGATCAGGTCCAGCGGCGCGACCGCATGGCCCAGCGCCAGCACCGATTGCGCACGGACATCGGCGCCAATTTCCCTGGCGCCACCCAGCTTGGTGATGTTGGTGCGCAGCGCGTCGAGCGCGGCCTTGTCCTGTTCGACGAAGATGCACGAGGCGGCCCCGCGCGACAGCGCCTCCAGCCCCAGCGCGCCCGATCCCGCAAACAGATCGGCCACCGCCAGATCCTCGAAACTGCCGAGGCGGCTGGCGAGCATCGAGAACAACGCCTCGCGCACACGGTCTGCGGTGGGACGGGTGGCATCCCCCTTCGGCGCGACGATCGGACGACCGCGCCACTTTCCAGCGATGATTCGCATCAAGCGTTCCCCTGAAGGTCGCCGGGGAAGCGTGAAGGGGAAGGTTGGCTAAAAAATGCAGTGTCGTATGCGTTCACTTGCGAGTCCGGCTCTTATGGGTCTTGACGGTGCGCGGCTTGGACGGGCGGGCCAGCGCCTTGCCCGGCGTGCGCGGGGTGGATTTGTTGGGGGCGCGTTCGGCGCGTTCCGGGCGTTCGGTCCGCTCGGTCGGCTTGGCATCGCGCGGCGGCTTGGCGCGCACGTTGCGGCCGAGTTCGGGGTTGAACACGCGCTTGGGGCGTGTGTCGGCGACGGGCGCGGCGGTGCCGGCCTTGGGCTTGGCGTCGTAGAAACGTTTCACCTTGGTTGCCTTGGTCAGCACCACCGGATCGCGACCGGGCTGTGCCTGGCGCGCGGGCTCGGCAAAGGCCTCCTTGTCGGCACGGTTGGCGGTCGCCTTGGTGATGCGGCGCACCGGGCGCGGCTTGGGCAATGAAGTGGGGGCGGTGGACTCGTTGGGGTTGATGCGCCCGCGCCCGGCGGGGCGGGGCTTTTCGACCAGCTTGGGCGCTTCGCCGCCGCCCTTGCGTGTCGGGTCCTTGCGGAAGGCGACGACGTCATGCTGCTTCACTTCGCCGATTTCGCCGACGGCCAGATCACCCAGCACGAACGGGCCGTAGCGGGTGCGGATCAGGCGCGAGACCTTGAGCCCGAGATATTCGAGCACGCGGCGCACTTCGCGATTCTTGCCCTCGGTCAGGATCAGCTCGATCCAGACATTCGCCCCGGTGCGGCGTTCGAGATTGGCGTCGATCGCGCCATAACGAACGCCCTCGATTTCGACGCCGTGGATCAGCTCTTCGAGCTGTTCCTGCGTGATCGGGCCGTAGGCGCGGGCCCGGTAAGCGCGTTCGACGCCGGTCGCGGGCAATTCGAGCTGGCGCTTCAACTCGCCATCGGTGGTGAGCAGCAGCAGCCCCTCGGTCGCGAGATCGAGGCGACCGACCGGAACGAGTCGCGGCAGCCCCTCGGGCAGGCGATCATAGATGGTCGGGCGGCCAGCCGGATCGCGCTCGGTGACGAGCAAGCCCGGTGGCTTGTGATAGAGGAACAGCCGCGCGGCGGCGGGCGCCTCGACGGGTTCGCCATCGACGGTGACACCGGCGAGCGAGGCGAGGATCGTGGCGGGCGTATCGAGCACGGTGCCGTTGAGCGCGACGCGCCCTTCGGCGATCATGCGTTCGACTTCCCGGCGCGAGGCGACGCCCGCACGGGCGAGGAGCTTGGCGATCCGCTGTTGCTCTTTGGGGCGATCTTTGGGGGTTGCTGGTCTTGACACCGCGCCCTGATAGCCAATTTGTCGAAAAGTGCCCGTATAAAATAATTTGCGTCCTATCTCGTAGCCGAACGTTCAGGCACGGGTGCGTAACGAGGGCGCGACGCGCGGCCTGTTGAGCGCGGGCACAAGGTGGGTGGTGAAGCGATGTTGTTCGCCAGAAAAAAGCGGCGGATCTCCAGATTGTTGCTCGTCGAGGATGAACCACTGGTCGCCTTCGACACCGAACATTTCCTGCGCGACGCCGAATTCGAGATGGTCGCGACCGTCGATCGGGTGAGCGATGCGCTCGCCGTGATCGCCGATGCGCGCGACATCGATCTGGTACTGGTCGACATCAGCCTGGCCGATGGCAGCGGCATTGATGTCGCCCGCGCGGCGCACCGGGCCGGGGTGCCGGTGCTGTTCGTGACCGGATCGTGCCCCGAAGGCGGGCGCGAAGTCGCCGCCGGGTGCCTCGCCAAACCCTATGCACAACGCGACCTGCTCGCGGCGATTGCCGCAATCGAGGCGGTACTCGACGGGCGCAAGCCGCGACGGGTGCCGGGCGGGCTGAGTTTGTTTGCGGGTGTGGCGGAAGCATAGGTCGCCATCGGTCAGCCGGGCATTATTGAGGTATGGGCCCAGTGACGACGAACTCGGGGCTCATCGCCCTTCCGCTCACGATTTTTGGCGCTAGTCTCCGGCGCGCACGGGCCGATACGCCCGCTGGCGGTTCGAAGGGGAATCTGTGACTGTTACGGAAACGCGCGAGGATACCGCGCCGCCGATCAAGCCCAAAGGCTGGCGACTGCTCAAGGCCGCGTTGCAGACGCGCAAGGCCGCGTCGATGCTTGCTTTCAGTTTTTCCTCAGGGTTGCCGTTCGCGCTGCTGATCGGGACGCTGACGGCGTGGCTCGGCGAAGTGAAGGTCAACCTCGCGACGATCGGCGTGCTGTCGTGGGTCGGGCTGACCTATGCGTTCAAGTTCCTGTGGTCGCCGCTGGTCGATCGTACGCGACCGCCGCTGCTCGGGCGGATCGGGCGGCGCAAAAGCTGGATCGTGCTGTGCCAGGGACTCATCATCCTCGGTTTGATCGGGCTGGTGGTGACCGACCCCACCGTCCACATCGCGCGCTTTGCCTTGTTCGCGTTCGTCGCGTCGATCGGTTCGGCGACGCAGGACGTGGCGATCGATGCGTGGCGGATCGATGTGGCCGACGAACGCACACCGGTTGAATTGCTCTCCGCAATCTACCAGCTCGGGTATCGTACCGCGAGCATCGTCGGCGGGGCGTTCGCGCTGTTTCTGGCGGCGCGCATGTCGTGGCCAACGGTCTATCTGCTGATGGCGTGCCTGATTGGCGTGATGCTGCTGATTGCGCTGGGCGCGCCCGATACCGAACGCGGCCCGGACACAGCCGCCGATCAACTCGACCAGCCGGGCGAGATTGCGCCGCGCACCCGCGCGATCGCGCTCATCGTCGTCGGGTCGAGCTGGGTGTGGGCGATCGTCCGGATCGTGGTGTTCATGATGAGTATGCTGGCCGAGGTGCCGCCGGGCGGCAAACGGCCGTCGGCGGGGGATTTTCTGAAATATAACGGGCCGCTGATCGTGCTGGCGACGGTGATCGTCCCGTTGATCGTCGCGGCGGTGCTCAACTGGTTGAAGCTGCGCGGGCATCAGGTGCAGGCCGTTGCCGATACGCGGGTGTCGCCTGCGCGAACGATCGCCAACCACCTTTACCGTGCGTTGATTGCGCCGCTCGCCGATTTGACCGAGCGGATGCGCTGGGGCGTGCTGGTGGTGATCGGGCTAATCCTCACTTATGCTTTGTGCTACAACGTCTGGGCCTCGTTCGCTTACCCGTTCTACCTCGATTACATGCACTATACGAAGGACGAGGTGGCCTTCGCGTCCAAGATTTTCGGCATTGTCATGTCGATCATCGGGGTAAGCCTTGGCGGCTATCTGTTCCTGCGGATCGGGCGATTTCCAACGGTGCTGATCGGGGCGGCGCTGCCGATTTTCGGGAATTTCCTCTATGCCGATCTCGCCGATGGTGCGGCCCACATCGACATTGTATTACATACGCTGCGGCTCGATGTGTTGGCGCAGGCGCTGGGGGGAGACCTGCGCATGGCACGACTGCTGCTGACGATCGCGTATGAGAATGTCTCGACCGGGATCGCGGGCGCGGCGTTTGTCGCTTATGTTTCGGGTATCGTCAGCAAGCGATATTCGGCAGTGCAATATGCCTTGTTGTCGTCGCTGACGTTCCTGATCGGGTCGCTGGGCAAGGGCTTTGCGGGCGAATTGATCGACAAGATCGGCTATGCGGCGGTGTTCCGCGACGTTGCGGTGCTGGGGTTGCTGGCAATCTTCTTCGTGTTGCTCGAATGGTGGCGTTCGTCCCGCAGCAGCGCGGCGGCGGCGAGCGGGGAAGGCTGATGCTGGTTGTTTTCATCGACCCGCGCGCGCGGGACTAACTGGGCGGAGCGCGATACCGATGTTCTACCTCCTCACCATCGCCATTCAGGTGTTGTGTGTGATCGACGTGATCCGCAACGGGCGCAATCAGCTCTGGATCATGGCGCTCGTGTTCCTGCCGCTCGCCAGTACGATCGCCTATGTCGTGCTGGAGGTGTATCCGCGCTTCCAGGGCAACCGCCATGTCCGCACCGCGCGCGCGACGGTGGCGGCGAAGCTCGATCCCGAGAAGGAGGTGCGCGCGGCGCGGGGGGCGCTGGCGCTGGCCGATACCGTCGCCAACCGGATGCGGCTGGCCGATGCGCTGGCGGCGCTCGGCAATTATGCCGAGGCACTGCCGCTGTATCGTGAGGCGGCGGAGCGCGGCCCGGTCGATTTGCGCAGCGCGGAGAAGCAGGCGCGCGCCGAGTTTGAGACGCATGATTCTGCCGCCGCGCTCGCCACGCTCGACGCCGCGCCGCCCGCCTCGGCGCAAAGCGACCGCGACCGGATCGGCCTGCTCCGCGCGCGCATCCTTGATGCGCTGGGGCACAAGGACGAGGCGCTGGCGCTCTATGCCGATCTCGTCACACGCTTGCCGGGCGAGGAAGGGCGCTGTCGCTATGCCGCGCTGCTGCTCGAACAGGGCTGGGACAAGAGGGCGCGCGAGGTGCTGGAAGAGGTCGAGGCGCGGATGAAGTTGCTCGACCGCCAGCAGCGCGCCGCCGAAGCGGAAATGTATCGCTGGGCGATGGCGCGGCTGGGCGAGTTGCGCGCGGTCAAGGCGTAAGCGGCCGCCCGGCATCGGCGAACGCCTGTACCACGGCGGTGATGCTGGCGAGCACGCCATCCGGGCGGCGCAGGCCGATCAGATCGCCGAGCAGCAAATGCGCGCTGTCGGGCGCGGTTTCCGCGCGGTCGATGATTTTGAGGATCGCCGCTTCCGACGCCGTCATCCGCATACAGCAGCACGGCGCGATCGTGATCGGGCACGCCGCGCTGTGCGCAAGATCAGCCATCATCGTCCGCAGCAACAGCAAGGGGCGGCGGAAATCCTGTCCGAACGCCTGGAACACCGCGTGCGCGGCGTGGGCATCGTTGAGGCCATGCGCGCCCATGCGGCGGAAGGCGAACAACAACAGGCGGCTATTGGGATTGTCGGGCATCGCATTGGGCAGACTGGCCGAATAACGCGACGGCGAAGTGGGCGCGGACGACGGGGTGGGGGCAGTGGTCATGGCGATGCTCCGTTGCAGGGGAGCATCCTCCGATATTCGCTATTGCAAGTCAATCGCAATAAAAAGAGATCAATCGGGCGCTTCGTCGTTGGCCGAGAGCACTTCACCGGCGAGGTAGAGCGAGCCCAGAATCAGTACGATCGGCGGCTCGGCCGGGTCGGCAATCTCGGTGATGTCGCGCAAAGCGCTGGCGACATCGGGGGCGGTGTGCGCGGCGAGCCCAAGGTCGTGCGCGATGGCGGCGAGTGCTGCGGGCGCGTGATGCTCATGGCTCGGCACCGGCACGGCATGGAGCGTGGTGGCGACGCGCGCAAAGGGGGCGAGCAGGCCGAGCGGATCCTTATTGGCGAGCATCCCCAGCACCAGATGCACTTCGCTGCGCCCGATGCCGGGATGCGCGATCGCATCGAGCGTGGCGGAGATGGCGGCAGCGGCGGCGGGGTTGTGCCCGCCATCGAGCCAAAGCTGGCTGCCGGGCGGGAGCAGGGCTGTCAGCGGCCCAGGGTGCAACCGTTGCATCCGCGCGGGCCAGCGCGTGTGGAGCGCGGCGGCGCTATAGGCTTGGGGCGGGATCGAGAGCGCGGTCTGGTGGCGCAGCAAGGCGATGGCGAGCGCGAGGTTTTCGGGCTGGTGCGGCCCGGCGAGTGTCGGCAGCGGGGTTTCGATCTGGCCCGCCGCATCGGTATAGGTCAGGCGATCGGCCGCGACGGTGAAGCGCCACTCCGTGCCGGTCGGCAGCACGGTCGCGCCTGCGGCTTGCGCGACCGCAGCGACGCGCTGCGTGACCGATGCGGGATAGCGCATCGTGATGAGCGGAACACCGGGCTTGGCGATTCCCGCCTTCTCGCCCGCAATCGCTTCGGCGGTATCCCCCAGAAAGCTCTGATGATCGATGCCGAGCTGCGCGATGCCAGTGGCGACCGGGCGCGTCAGCACGTTGGTGGCGTCCAACCGCCCGCCAAGCCCGACCTCGATGATGCACGCATCCGCGGGCGTGCGGCTGAAGGCGAGGAAGGCGGCGGCGGTGGTGACTTCGAAGAAGCTCGCGCCGATGCCTTCTGCATGATCTAGCACGTCTGCCAGCAAGGCGGCCAGCGCTCCATCCGCGATCAACCGCCCGGCAAGGCGGATGCGCTCGTTGAAGCGGACGAGGTGTGGGCTGGTGTAGACGTGCGTGGTCAGCCCGGACGCTTCGATCGCGCTGCGCAGAAAGGCGCAGGTCGAGCCCTTGCCGTTGGTGCCTGCGACATGGATCGTCGGCGGCAGCCGGTGCTGCGGGTTGCCGAGCCGGTCGAGCAGGGCGGTGATCCGCTCAAGCCCGAGAATATCGGCACCGGGTGAGAGCGACCATAACCGGTCGAGCTGCGTCTGCACGGCGGTATTGGTTGAGGTGGCGTGGTCAGCCATCAGAAACTCCCCTCCCGCTTGAAGGGGTGCCCAAAGCTCCCCTCCCGCTTGCGGGAGGGGCTGGGGGAGGGCAGTGCCGCAAGTGCTTGCTCGATTTGGTGCATGACGCCTTCCAAATTTCCCAGCACATCGTTGTTCCAGAAGCGAATGACCTGATACCCTTCGGATTGGAGATAGCGTGTACGCTCTTCATCCTGCTCGCGCCGATTCCCATGCGTTTCGCCATCGACTTCGATGATGAGCTTGCGGCTCCGCGCGACGAAGTCGCAAATGAACGGTCCGATCGGGACCTGGCGGTTGAAACGGACACCCTCCACCTTGCGCGCACTGATCGCGCGCCACAAGCGGACCTCGGTTGCGGTGGCATTGCCCCGTAGCGCACGGGCTTTGGTCCGTTGCTCCATTCCCTCCCCCAGCCCCTCCCGCAAGCGGGAGGGGAGTTTGATGGCGCCCCTCCCGCAAGCGGGAGGGGAGTTTGATGGTGCCCCTCCCGCAAGCGGGAGGGGCGTTTGGTCGTCCTACGCCGCCTGCTTCGCGCCGCAGAGGTAATCGATCAGGCTGGCCAGCGTTGCGCGCAGGTCGCGGCGGTGCTTCACCATGTCGATCATGCCGTGTTCCAGCAGATATTCGGCGCGTTGGAAGCCTTCAGGCAGTTTCTCGCGGATCGTCTGTTCGATCACGCGCTGCCCGGCGAAACCGATCAGCGCGCCCGGCTCGGCAATCTGCACGTCGCCGAGCATCGCATAGCTCGCGGTCACGCCGCCCGTGGTCGGGTCGGTCAGCACGACGATATAGGGCAGGCCCGCATCGTGCAGCATCGCGATCGCCACGGTCGCGCGCGGCATTTGCATCAGGCTAAGAATGCCCTCCTGCATCCGTGCGCCCCCGGCGGCGGTGAAGATGATGTACGGGCAGTTGTCGGCAATCGCGGTCTCTACCCCGCGCACGAACGCCTCGCCGACGGCCAGGCCCATCGACCCGCCCATGAAGGCGAAGTCCTGCACGCCGATCACGGCCTTATGCCCCTCGATGAGCCCACGCGCGGTGATGAGCGCGTCGCCTTCGGAGGTCGCGGCACGCGCCGCCTTGATGCGATCGACATAGCGCTTGGTATCGCGGAACTTCAGCGGATCGTCGGGCACCTTGGCCAGCGGCACGATGCTGTAGCTGCCCGCGTCGAACACATATTTGAAGCGCAGCAGCGGCCCGATGCGATCATGATGGTCGCAATGCGGGCAGACATGGAGGTTCTCCTCCAGTTCCTTGACGAAGGTCATCGTCCCGCAGCCCTTGCACTTGTGCCACAGGTTGTCGGGCGTGTCCTTCTTGACGGGGACGACGTAAGCGAGCGCGTTGCGCACGCTGGTAAGCCAGCTCATGCGGGTTCCTTCCGGGCGGCGTGAATCGCCTGCGACAGGGATTGGATATAGGTGCGCACCGCTTGCGGTGCAGCGGCGCCGTGCTCGCCGACCAGATCGACGATCGCCGAGCCGACCACCACGCCGTCGGCCACGCGTGCGATCGCGGCGGCCTGTTCGGGGGTGCGCACGCCGAAGCCGACCGCGACGGGCAGATCGGTATGCGCCTTGAGCCGCGTGACCGCCGCGTCGATCGAGGTTTGTGCTGCCTGTTGCAGCCCGGTGATCCCGGCGACCGACACGTAATAGAGGAAGCCGCTCGCCCCCTCCAGCACGGTCGGCAAGCGTGCCGCGTCGGTGGTCGGCGTGGCGAGGCGAATCTGGTCGATGCCGACCGCACGCAGGGCCGGGCCGAGTTCGGGGTCTTCCTCGGGCGGGATATCGACGCAGATCACGCCATCGACCCCGGCATCGCACGCGGCCTCGGCAAACCATGTGCCGCCACGGATCGTCATGGGGTTGGCATAGCCCATCAGCACCAGCGGCACCTGCGGGTGGCGATGGCGAAAGGCCTTGGCGATGGCGAGGATGTCGGCGGTGCGCGTGCCCGCCGCCAGGCTGCGGATGTTGGCGGCCTGGATCGCGGGGCCATCGGCCATCGGATCGGTGAACGGCATGCCGAGCTCGATCACGTCCGCACCGCCCTCGACGAGCGCGTCGAGGATGGCGGGGGTGGCGTCCGGGGTGGGATCGCCCGCAGTGACGAAGGCGACGAGCGCGGGGTGGCCTTTGGTGAAGGCGTTGGAAAGACGGGTCACTTAGCCCTCTCCCCTTCAGGGGAGAGGGTTGGGAGAGGGGAAGTGGCGACAGCGCTCGCAATCGTCATCAACACGCCTTCGAGGTTGGTCATGACGTCGATGTTCGAAAATCGGATCACGCGATAGCCTTGTTCTTGGAGAAAATGCGTTCGGGCTTCATCATACCCTTCTTGTCCGGCGTGGGTGTCGCCGTCCAGTTCTATCACCAGCATCGGGCCGCGAGCCGCGAAGTCCGCGATATAGCGGCCAATGACTTTCTGACGACGGAATTTGACGTTTTCGAAGCGCTTGGCACGCAGCGCGAGCCAGAGGCGCTGCTCTGGTTCGGAGGGCTCCTTACGCATCGCTTTGGCGTAGGCGGTCAGTCGGGCGTCGCGCACCTGACTTCCCCTCTCCCAACCCTCTCCCCTGAAGGGGAGAGGGCTTTTGCGCTCATATCGCCACCCCCAACGCTTCCGCGACGGTGAAGATATCCTTGTCGCCACGCCCGCACAAATTCGCCAGGATGATCTGGTCGCTGTCCATTTCGCGCGCGCGTTTCGCAACCGCCGCGATGGCGTGGGACGGCTCCAGCGCGGGGATGATGCCCTCGGTCCGGCACAGCAACTGGAACGCATCCAGCGCCTCGGTATCGGTGATCGCGGTATATTCGACCCGGCCGATCGAGTGCAGCCAGCTATGCTCGGGCCCGATGCCCGGATAATCGAGCCCGGCCGAGATCGAATGCGCCTCGGTGATCTGGCCGTCTTCGTCCTGCAGCAAATAGGTCTTGTTGCCGTGGAGGATGCCCGGCGCGCCACCGGCGAGGCTGGCGGCATGTTCCTTGTCGAGCCCGCGCCCGGCGGCTTCGACGCCGAGCATCATCACGTCGCCATCGTCGAGGAAGGGGTGGAACAGCCCGATCGCGTTCGATCCGCCGCCAATCGCCGCGACCAGCAAATCGGGCAAGCGGTTGATGCGGCTGAGCATCTGCGCGCGCGCCTCAATGCCAATCACGCTTTGGAAATCGCGGACCATTTCGGGGTAGGGGTGTGGGCCTGCCGCCGTGCCGATGATGTAGAACGTGTCGTGGACGTTGGCGACCCAGTCGCGCATCCCCTCGTTCATCGCATCCTTCAGCGAATGCGATCCGCTCGTCACCGGGCGTACTTCGGCACCCAGCAGCTTCATGCGGAACACGTTGGGCGCCTGCCGCTCGATATCCTTGGCGCCCATATAGATCACGCACGGCAGGCCGAAGCGCGCGCAGACGGTGGCGGTGGCAACGCCGTGCTGGCCAGCGCCCGTCTCGGCGATGATGCGCGTCTTGCCCATGCGCATCGCGAGCAGGATCTGCCCGATGCAATTGTTGATCTTGTGCGCGCCGGTGTGATTGAGCTCGTCGCGCTTGAACCACACTTGCGCGCCTTTACCTTCGGGTGCGCCTTCGCGCAAAGCCTCGGTCAGCCGTTCGGCATAATAAAGCGGGCTGGGGCGGCCGACATAATGTTCGAGCAGATCGTCGAACTGCGCCTTGAAGGCCGGGTCGGCCTTGGCCGTGCGATAGGCGGTGTCGAGTTCCAGCACGAGCGGCATCAGCGTCTCGGCGACATAGCGGCCGCCGAATTCACCGAAATGCCCGCGCTCGTCAGGCTGGGTGCGGAAGGAGTTGGGGGCGTTCATGGGGTGCGTTTAGCATCTCGGGCGGGTGTGTCGAGCGTGGCGCGAAGGCACGAAGCAGAAGAGACGTGAGGTTTGTTCGCGCGGAGGCGCGGAGGCGCGGAGATGGTGTGCTTGCTGCGAAGCAGCCCTCGCGCAAGCAAGACGCAGGGATTTCGTAGGCGCTTACGCGGGCCCTAGCCGGGCGAACATCTCCGCGTCTCCGCGCCTCCGCGCGAGCAAACCTTCTTCTTTGTTCGCGCGATTAGAGGTCGCGCACGACCTCCAGAAACGCGCGGATCTTGGTCGCGTCCTTGATTCCGGCTGTGCTTTCGACGCCCGAGGAGACATCGACCAGCGTCGCCCCGGTCACCGCCACCGCCTCGGCGACGTTCACCGGATCGAGCCCGCCCGACAGCGCCCAGGGCAGCGGATGCCGGAAACCTTCGAGCAGATGCCAGTCGAAGCGCACGCCCATGCCCCCCGGCAGCGCCGCACCGGGCGGGGTCTTGGCGTCGTACAGGATATGATCGGCGACACCGCCAAAGGTTTCGGCCAGCGCCAGATCGGCACGGGTGCGCACCGCCACCGCTGCCCAGATTTGCAGGCCGCTGCGCGCCTTGATCGCGGCGGCGCGGGCTGGCGGCGTATCGTGCAATTGCAGCACTTCGAGCTGCCCGGCGGCAATCGCCTGGTCGACCAGCGCATCGTCGGGGTTCACCATCACGCCGACGCGCGCAACATGGCCGGGTACGCGCGCCGCAAGCTGTGCCGCGCGGCCATGCGAGAGGTTGCGCGGGGAGGGGGCGAAGAACACAAAGCCGACATGGCTCGCGCCGCCGCCAATCGCGGCATCGAGCGTTTCGGGCGTGCTGAGGCCGCAGATTTTGGCGGTAACGGGCATGGCCGCGTTCATCGGCGCATGTGCCGCCAAGTTCAAGCCGTGCCGGGCCCGATTACAAAGTCCCGGCAATCTCGCGTGCGGCAAGGTCGGGATCTTCGGCCTGGGTAATCGGGCGACCAATGACGAGAATTGACGCGCCGGCATCCACCGCCGCGCGCGGTGTGACGACACGCTTCTGGTCGCCGACGACACCGCCCGCCGGGCGCACGCCTGGCACAACGAAGAAGCCCTTGGGCCACAGCTTGTGCGCGGCGGCGACTTCTTCGCCCGAGCACACCACGCCATCGACACCCGCATCGCGCGCCAATTCGGTCAGCCGCAGCACTTGTTCGTGCGGGTCGCCCGAACAGCCGATCGATTTCAGGTCGGCCCCGTCGAGGCTGGTCAGCGTCGTCACCGCGACGACCTTGGTGCCGAGCGGGGCGGCGGCCTTGGCATCCTCCAGCATCGCGCGACCCCCGGCGGCGTGGACGGTCAGAATTGCGGGATCGAGCCCGCGCAAAGCCATGATCGCCTTGGCGACGGTGTTGGGAATGTCGTGCAGTTTCAGGTCGAGGAAGATCGGGAGGCCGAGTTCGGCCATGTCGCGCACGCCGCTGCGGCCATTGGCCATGAAGAATTCAAGGCCCAGCTTGATGCCGCCGACATGGTGGCGGACCTTGGATGCCAGCGCGCGTGCCTTGTCCAGCTCGGGCGTGTCGAGCGCGACGAACAGACGGTTGCTCACGCTGCCTGCTCCGATGCGGGCGTGGCGACGGAGTCGGGCGATTGCGGGGGCGCGGGCGGCGGGGCCATTGCCGCACGCAGGTCGGCGAGCGTGCGCTCGGCGGTGGCGAGGCGGTTGCGTAAACGCCAGCGCAGCGTCGAATGCCAGGCGAGCGTGGGCAGCAGCCCGGCGAGGAAGGTCAGCAACAGCAGCAGCGGCAAATTGATAAGCGCCTCGACTCCGCCCCACAATTGGATGGTGACGCTGGTCCAGTTTTCCAGCGTGAAGATCGCCGCGATGAAGGCGATGAGGCACCAGAAGAGGATTTTCAGGAATTGCATACGGGGAGGTTAGTGCGAACGCGTCACGATTGCCAGCCTGCTTCCTCATCGCTTCTCCCCTCCCTTTCAGGGAGGGGAGAAAGAAAGGGGCGCTACCCGATTTCGTGGCGCAGCGTTTCGAACAGGGCGGGGATCGTCTTCAGCTTGGGCTCTTCCTCGTCGAGGATGGCGAGAAACAGCGCACGCTTGATCGCGGCGGTGCGACCGGGCTTGAGCGTGCGCGCGGGGTCGATTGCCGACACTACGATGTCGATCAGGCGTTCGGCGCCGTGGAGCCGCCCCCACAGATAATCATTCTCGCGGTAAGCGCGGCTGAAGAACGCGCCGAAACTGTTAAGCTGAATGCCCTTCAACGTCGCCTCTGCGCCACCGCTGCGGATACCGGTGGCGTCGTCGGGACAAATGCGATCCACCTTGATTGGATCGAATTCGTCGAGTCCTTCGCCTTGCAGCAACGGCAGCGTGGCGACGTCGAAATAGGGAAAGCCGAGATAGCTGAGCAGGATCGGCCGCTTGATCTCACGCCCCAACCCGGCAAAGGCAGTGGCGAGGCGTTCCTCGGTGCGCAGGTCGAGCGCCCTCAGGTCCATCGCGGCGCCAAGCTTGTCGAGCAACGGCCCGGCATTGCCGCGCAGCAACCGCACATCCTTGCCCAAGGCGAGATAGCGTTCGGTGCGCTTGCATTCGAGATAGTCGGCAAGGCTCATATAGATCGCCTCGCGGAGCGGATCGAGCTCGGCCTCGGGTTGGTCGCCTTCGAGATCGGTGATGCGCCGTGCGAGCAAACGCAGGCGGCGCAGGCGAAAACCGAGATCGAAGGTGCGCAGGAAGCCGATCGTGGTCGCGCTCGCCCCGCCCGAGAAACTCGGCTGCATGTCGTCGAAACCGCGCGCGCTCACCGCTTCAGCAATGTGGCGACGAATGCCGCGCCAGCGCTGCGGACCCGGCTCGCCCCCGGCGTGATGCAGCAAATCGGTAATCGTCTCGACCACGCCGTTGATCTTGAGGTGGCCATAAGCGGCATAGCCATAGCCTGCGCTCTTGGCGGCGGCGGTCTGCGCGCGCTGCCGCCATGCCGCGAGCCGCGCGGGTGTCGGCGAATCGAGGAACAGCGTGTAGCCGAACAGCGCCTCGACCTGCTTTTCCACCTCGGGCCGGATTGCGGCGATGATTGCGCGCATCCGTTCGATCCGTCCCGACCGTTCGGCGATTTCCTCGAGATTGTCGCGAATCGGCTGCTGGCGCGGCAGTTCCGAAATCGCGCCGATGATCGTCTGGAAAAAGCCCGGAGCACCCGCCTTGGTCGATCCGAAGCCGAAGCCACCGCGCGGATGCGGATCGATATAGACGAAGCGCCGGTCGACTTGCCGCCGCGCGGGCCGTTCGCGCAGTGCCTCGATTGCGGGGCGGAACGGCGCGTTGTTGAGCACGGAGCCATCGATCAGCACGGCATTGTCGGCGGTGTTGGCGGCGGCCTGGCGCGGCAATATGCGCTTCAGGAAAGCGGCACGGTTGATCCACGGCACCTTGCGCGCCTGCAGCACGCGATCGAGCTCGCCGACCATGAAGGGCGGGAAGGCGCCCGGAAAGCTGGAGGTCGCGCGCGCCGCGAAGGCGAGTTCGGCGGGGTGTGCCAGCGTTTCCGAAGCGAGGCCGTGATCGGTGAAGGGCACGACCACGCGGTGCTCGGTTTCGATCACTTCGGGCGGCGAATTGAGGCGCAGCCGTTCGGGGTGGCCGCGAAAATCGGTAACGGTGACGAACAGGTCGAGCGGCTGGCCATCGGGCAGCAGGCGCGGCTCATGCGGGGCCGCCGCCATCGCATCGAGCGCATCGAGGATTAGCCCGGTAAAGCGTTCGCCGCCGAACGGCGGCTCGAACCAGCGCGAACGCACGAAATGCGACAGTTTCGCGCGGACTTCGTCGCGCGCACCGGGCTCGACCGTCGCATCGATGCCATCGGTGCTGCGCCGCGCCGCCATCCATGCCAGCGGGAGCGCCCAGATCTTGGTCATCGGGTGGGCCGGGGCCTGCTTTTCATCGACCAGTGCCTCGACATCGGCCGAATCGAGCCACAGGTCGGTCAGCGGCTCCAGGCTTTGCCCGGCACTGATCGCCTGCGCCAGGAACACGCCGTTGATGCCACCCGCGCTCGCCCCGGCGATGATGTCGATCAACACACGCAGCCGCAGCCCGGTCTCGGCCTCGATTTCCTCCAGCAGCGTGCGATAGACGCCCTCGCTGCCGCCAACGGGCGGGGTTGCGGTGTGGAAACCGTGGCTGGCGCGCGCCAGCCGCCAGATTTCCTTGGTGATGCCGTGCATGTACACCGCCAGGCTGATCCCGCCATAGCAGACGAGCGCAAGGCGGAGTTCCTTTTCGCGCATCACAAAGGCTCCAGCATTGCCCAGATCGGCAGATGATCCGATGCGCGCCGCGCCAGCGCGCTGTCATGCACGCCGCAGCCGAGCACGCGAAACCCGCGCGTCATGATCCGGTCGAGCCGCCCGACCGGGCGGCGCGCGTGGAAGCTCGGGCCGGTCGGCACGCTCGGATAGTCGCGCCCGAAATCGTGCAGACAGCCGCCGCGCGCGGTCCATTCGTTGAGGTCGCCCATCAGCACCGTCGGCAGCGGAGCGGGGCAGGCGTCGATATGGGCAAGGATCGCGCGCGCCTGCCGCCTGCGCCACAGCCCCGACAGATCGAGGTGCATCCCGAGGATACGGATCGCAGCCGCACCCACGACCACATCCGCGCGGATCGCACCGCGCGGTTCGAGCGCGGGCAAATGCAGCGACGTGGCGGCGCGGACCGTGCTCCCCTTGCGCACCAGCATCGCATTGCCGTGCCACCCCATGCTCGCCCGATCATGCCCGAAGGAGACGGCGTGCCACGGCGAATGATCCTCGACCAGCGCGTGCGGGATCACCTGTGCCTTGGTGCCGAAGCGACGATCCGCCTCTTGCAGGGCGACCACATCACCATCGATTTCGCGCAGGACATCGACGATACGGCGCGGGTCGCGGCGGCGGTCGAGGCCGATGCCCTTGTGCATATTGTAGCTGACGACCTTGATCATCGCGCAGTCACCCCCGGTCGATCAGCGCGCAATCGCGCTTCCGACCGGCGCGGGCGTTTCATGCAATACACGCAATCTCGGTAAATTCCGGACCGACCGGATAACCGGTAACCTCCACCTCTTCCACATTCACCCAGGCATGGGCGGAGAGCGGGTTCGATTCGGCGCGTGCCGTGCCGAAATGGACGATGCTGAAAATCCCGCGTTTGCGCAGCATGGCGTGGGCGGCCATCGCCTGCGGCAAGCATACCGCCTCGAACGGCAGGTGTCGCGCGGCGCGCGTCACTGCCCAGCCGATTGTGCGGGCCACGGCCAGGTCGTGCGCGCTCGCCGGGCTGGCCACCGCCTTGGCTTGTGCCTGCGGTGGGCTAATGAGTTCGCCCATGCTTGGGGCAATGCGCGCGAATGGTACGCTTTTGATCGCAATTTTGGCAACGAGCAACCGCACGCTCGCCTCCGCCAACAGTGCGTGATCGCGCAGGCCAACTTGCGAAAGCCGCCGCAGCCGATGCCGCATCCGCCGCCAGACTTTGGCGCGGGGGGCGGTCATGGTGCCGGGGTCCGTTGCGTGCCCGCCTTTCCGCCGAACAAGCGGGCACCGATCCGACCGACATGCTCGATCAGCCACGCCGGAATGCGGATCGCGGGATAGAAGCCGTAGAGCGCGGGCGGGATTTTGCTCTGATACATATCGGCCTGCATATAGAGGACGGATTTCACGATCTGCCATTGATAATGCGGGCTGTACCGCAACAGCGTTTGCATCGCCAATGCCCGCATTTGCCCGCCACGCCAGTGGGCGATTTCCCGGGCACCATCGGGAACCGCCATCAGGTGATACGCCCCTGCCACCAGCGTCCGCACACGCCGCGATCGTGTCAACGTGCGCACGAACGTCTCGGGCAGCGCCAGGCCAAACAACTCCGCCATCAGCAACAGCGCCTGGGCAGACGCCGGGCCGACGCCGCGCGCGACGGCAGAGTGATGCAGGGCGATGATTTCGGCGGGCGGCAGCGGTGCCAGCCAGGCGTTGACGTCGGCGATCCATTTCATGCGTGACCAGCCGTCGATCGCACCGTGAACCACCAGATAGGCATAGAGATCAGGCGCGTTCAATGTCGGCACCACCATGTCGCCGCCAAGCCCGACCGGATCGGCTGGCGCGCGCGCGGTGACGCCGGGCAGCATCGCGGTATTGCCGATCAGCCGCCAGTGCAGTTCGATCTGCATCGCATGGTTCACCCGCGCCAGCGTCGCATCCTTGCCGTACCGCGGCAACAGGGCGCGTTGGGCCGCGCTGAGCGTCGTCGCCGGGGCGACCAGCCGATAAGAATCCGCTTCCAGCAGGGCCAGCACCGGCCCGACATGTTCGGGCAGGATCAACAGGTCGATATCCTTGCTGTGCTTCAGCGCGATCGACCCATAAGCGCGCGCGCCCAGCGCGACGCCCTTCACCGTCAACACGGGATACCCCGCCGCCTCGATCAGCCGCATAACCCGCGCGGTTTCTGCGGCGGCGAACAGGTTGTGAAAGGCGATTCGTTTCGCCTGCTGGCCGATCATGGCGGCGATCGCCACAGGCACTGCGATGCCCGCAGTTTTGAGAGCGAGATCGACAAGGCCCGCGATACGCTGGCGTTGGACGACCTGGCCGAAGCGCGCCCAATCGACGCCCGCCGCCGCGCGCTGCACCTCGGCGTCGCGCGCGGGGGAGGGCGGCCAGCGGCAACAGGCGGCAGCGAGAAGAAACTCGGGGTCAGCGGGGACGGTCACCGCACCCGGTTAGGGATTTCGCGCCGATTGGGAAAGAGGTGCTTAGTGTGCCTGCGTCTGCCAACCGCCTCCAAGCGCGCGAAACAGGTCGATTTGCGCGTCGGCGATGCGCGCGTCGGCGGCGGCCACTTCGGCATCGGCATCGGCGAAGGTGCGTTCGGCGTCGAGCACTTCGAGGAAGTCGATCGTTCCCTCACGCTGGCGCGCGCGGGTGATGCGCGCCGCCGTCTCGGCATTGTCGCGCGCCGATTGCAGTTGCGCGCGCCGGTCGAGCTCGCGGGCATAGGTCGATAGCGCGGTTTCGGTTTCCTCAAGCGCCGCGAGCACGCTGCCATCGAAGCTGGCGAGCGCGCCGCGCGTTTCCGCTTGCGCGCCGGCAATTCGGGCGCGGGCGGCGGACGGGTTGAGCGACCAGTTGAGCAACGGACCGACCAGCCAGCGCACCGGGCCGCCGGTGAACAGGTTGTCCAGCGACAACCCCGTCACCCCGCCTGATCCGCCAAGCGTGATATGCGGATACAGGTCGGCGGTCGCGACGCCAATCCGCGCGGTGGCGGCGGCGAGGCGGCGTTCGGCGGCGCGCACGTCAGGTCGGCGCGCGATGAGTCCGGCACCGTCACCGACCGGGATTGGCTGGTCGAGCCGCGGCGTGGTGGTGCGGGCGCTTGCCGCAGCAGGCAGTTCCTGCGGGGTGCGGCCCGTGAGCGTTGCGAGGCGGAACAAGGCCGCCTGTCGCTCCGCTATGATTGCGGGCACGAGCGCGGCGCGCTGGTCGCGCAGCGTCGCGATGCGGACATAATCGAATTTGGTCGCGCGCCCGGCATCGACGCGCTTGCCGGTCAGTTCGGCGGATTTGCTCAGCAGGGCGACGATGCGTTCGGCCACCGCCTGCCGCTCGGCAGCGGCGGCGGCGTCGACATAGGCGCGTGTGGTGGCGGCGACGATCGATACGCGCACCGCATCGGCATCGGCGGCGGAGGCTGCGACATCGCCGCGTGCCGCTTCGATAGTGCGGCGGACCCGCCCGGCGAGATCGACTTCATAGGAGATTTCGAGCCCGGTATCGAACACCGCCGCTTCCTGGTTCCTGCCGGGCAGGCGCTGCGACTGCGGCAAGCGGCCATAGGTGCCGCTCGCGCCTGCGGTCACTTGCGGCAAGCGGTCGGACCGCGCGCCGCGCAGCGACGCCCTGGCCGCATCGAGCCGCGCCACCGCGACGCGCACATCGGTATTGGCGGCAAGCGCATCGGCGACCAGCGCATCGAGCGCCGGGTCGCGATACATCCGCCACCAATTCTGGTCTGCGGGCGTGGTGACGGTCGCCGCATTGGCGGTGACGAACGGCGCGGTGGCGCTTGGTGGCGCGATCGGCGCGACATAGTTGGGCCCGACGGCGCAAGCCGAGAGCGCGAGCGCGGAGAGGCTGGTGAGGAGGGCGGCTTTCATGATCGTTCCTATTCGGCTGGCTGCAGCGCAGGCGCGGCAGCGGGGCCATCGGTCGCGGCAGGGGCGGCGGCGCGGCGTTCGAGCCGCTTCGCCAGCGCCCGCGCGACGACGTAAAAGGTGGGGGTGAAGAGCAGGCCGAAGCCGGTGACGCCGATCATCCCGAAGAACACCGCCGTGCCGAGTGCCTGGCGCAATTCAGCACCAGCACCTTCGGCAATCACCAGTGGCACGGCCCCCAGGATGAAGGCGAAGCTGGTCATCAGGATCGGGCGCAACCGGTCGCGTGCGGCGCGCACCGCCGCCTCGACTGGCGACAGGCCGTCCTGCTCCTCGGCCTGCTTGGCGAATTCGACCACGAGGATCGCATTCTTGGCGGCGAGCGCGATCAGCACGACGAGGCCGATTTGCGTGAGGACGTTATTGTCCATGCCGCGCAGGTTCACCCCGGTCATTGCTGCCAGCAGGCACATCGGCACGATCAGGATGATCGCAAGCGGCAGTGTCAGGCTCTCATATTGCGCGGCGAGCACGAGGAAGACGAACAGCACCGCCATGCCGAAGACGAGGCCCGCCGTGCTGCCCGCCGATTTCTGCTGGAAGGCAATGCCGGTCCATTCATGCGCATAGCCGGTCGGCAAGGTCGAGTCGGCGAGCTTCTCCATTGCAACCAGCGACTGGCCTGAGGAATAGCCCCTGGCGGTGTCGCCATCGACCTCGACTGCCGGGAACAAATTGTAGCGCACGACGCGGTATGGCCCGGTCTTGTCACGGAAGGTCGAGACCGATCCGATCGGCACCATCTGCCCGGTGTTCGAGCGGGTCTTCAGATTGGCGATGTCGGCGGTGGTGTTGCGGAACGGCGCATCGGCCTGTGCCGTCACGCGATAGGTGCGCCCGAGCAGGTTGAAATCATTGACAAAGGCCGAGCCGAGATAGACCTGCAGCGCCTCGAACACGCGCTCGGGCGGTACGCCCAACAGATTGGCCTTGGTACGATCGACATCGGCGAAGATGCGCGGGGTGGCGGTATCGAAGAAGGTATAGACTTGGGCAAGGCCCTTGGTCTGATTGGCCTGGCCGATCAGGCCATACGCGGTCTTGCCCATTTCGGGATAGCCATGCCCCTGCAGGTCCTGCACCATCATGCGATAGCCACCGGCCGAGCCAATCCCCTGGATCAGCGGGGGCGGAACGATCAGCAGCCGCGCTTCGTTGATGTCGGCGGTGGCTTTCTGCGCCTCGGCCATGATCCCGGCGAAAGTGACGCCGAGTTTCTGGCGTTCCTCGAAGCTTTTGAGCGGGATGTAGGCGGCGGCGCTATTGGGGGCGAGCGTTTGCGACGGTCCGTCGAACCCGGCGAGCATCACCGCGCCCTTGACCCCGGCGAGCGGCAGGATGCGCTTGGCGACCTTCTGCATCACGGCATCGGTACGCTCGACCGAGGAGCCGGGCGGTAGCTGGATGACGGTGAGGAAGTAGCCCTGATCCTGTGCGGGCACGAAGCCCGAGGGGGTGACGGTGAAGACGAAGGCGGTGAGCGCGATCAGCGCGCCATAGGCCAGCATCATCTTGCGCGGCGCGGTGACGAGACGATGGGTGAGGGTGCCATAAGCGACGCTCATCCGCTCGAAGGTGCGGTTGAAGGCGTCGCCTGCGCGACGGACGAAGCGCGTGATGCGCCCACCCGAATCCGCCGGGGCGTGCGGCTTGAGCAGCATCGCCGCAAGCGCGGGCGACAGCGTCAGCGACAGCAGCAGCGAGATGACCGTCGCGGTCGAGATCGTCACCGCGAACTGGCGATAGAAGGCACCCGACAGGCCGGTGAGGAACACCGTCGGGATGAACACCGCGCACAGCACCAGCACGATCGCGACGAGCGCGCCCGACACTTCGTCCATCGACTTGCGCGCTGCCTCCAATGGCGAGAGCCCGTGTTCGAGGTTGCGCTCGACATTCTCGACCACGACGATCGCGTCATCGACGACGATGCCGATCGCCAGCACCAGTCCGAACAGCGAAAGATTGTTGAGCGAATAACCGACCGCCGCCAGCACCGCGAAGGTGCCGATCAGCGAGACCGGGATCGCCACGATCGGGATGATCGCCGCGCGCCATTTCTGGAGGAAAACGAGGATGACGAGCACGACGAGGATCATCGCCTCGAGCAGCGTGTGCTTCACGGCATCGATCGACTGGGCGATGAACTCGGTTGGGTTGTAGATGACGCGGTAGGCGAGGCCCTTGGGGAATTTTTTCGACATCGCCTCCATTTCCGCCGACACCGCTTGCGCGGCGGCGAGCGCGTTGGAGCCGGGACGCTGGAACACCGCGGCGATGACGGTTGGCTTGCCGCTGATATAGGTGTTGGCGCCATAATCCTGCGCGCCAAGCTCGACGCGGGCGACATCCGATACCTTGACCTGGCGACCGTCCTTGTCGGTGCGGATGACCACATCGGCGAATTGCTGGGGGTCGGTCAGGCGGCCTTGCGTCTCGACGTTGAGCTGGAACGCGTTGCCCGTTGCATAAGGCGGCTGGCCGAGCGTGCCCGCTGCAACCTGGACGTTCTGCGCGCGCAAGGCGGCGACGATTTCGCCTGCGGTCAGATCGAGCGCAGCGGCGCGGCCGGGGTCGATCCAGATACGCATCGAATAATCGCGCGCGCCGAACAATTGCACATCGCCGACGCCGTCGATGCGGCTCAGGCGATCGCGCACCTGCGTCAGCGCGTAATTGGAGATATACCCACGATCGAGCGAGCCATCGGGCGAGACGAGGTTCACCACCATCAGGAAGTCGGGGCTGGTTTTCCGCGTAACCACGCCCAGGCGCTGCACCTCCTCGGGCAGGCGCGGCACCGCGACCGCGACGCGGTTCTGCACCAGCACCTGCGCTGCATCGAGGTTGGTGCCGATCTTGAAGGTGACGGTGATCGTCAGCTTGCCGTCGCCGGTCGATTGCGACGACTGGTACAGCATGTTGTCGACGCCGTTGATTTCCTGCTCGATCGGCGCGGCGACGGTTTCCGCGACGGTCTCTGCCGAAGCCCCGGGATAGACCGCGCTGACGGTTACGGTCGGCGGCACGATGTCGGGATATTGCGATACCGGCAGGCCGAGATAGGCGATCAACCCGACGATGGTGATGACCACCGCGATGACCCCGGCGAAGATCGGCCGGGTGATGAAGAAGCGCGAAAAGCGCATGGTGCATGTTCCTAAACGGCGGCCACACCCCATCCTTCCCCGGCGGAAGCCGGGGCCCAGGAGTGGAACGGCAGTGATGAATCGGTCTGCTATTCGGCTGGGGTCGTTTTCAAACCGCGCGCCCGACCCGTTCGCCTTGAGCTTGTCGAAGCCTTCCTCTCCACGGGAGCGGGCGTCCGCTTGGAAAGGTGCCCTTCGACAGGCTCAGGGCGAACGGGGAAAGGTGCGTGCGTTGGAAACGATCCTCGCAATCTTCTTAATGCCCGGACAAAGTCGCCTCGCCCGCGATTGGCTGTGCGGTGGGTGCTGCCGTATCCCCCGACACCACGATCTTGCCGACCGTGGGCGCGACCTTGGCACCGGGCATCGCCATTTGCGTGCCCTTGATGATGATGCGGTCGGTGGGGCCAACCCCGGAGCGGATCACCCGCATCCCGTCGACCACTGCGCCCAGCGTCACCGGCTTGGGCGTGACGACATTGTTGGCGTCCACCGTCAGCAGAATTTTGCGCGCCTGGTCGGTCTGCACCGCATCGTCGGGCACCAGCAGCGCGGGCTTGGTGCCAGCACTCGCAAGGCGCATGTTGCCGAACATGCCGGGTGTCAGGAACAGACCCGGATTGGCCAGCACCGCGCGCCCGCGGATCGTGCCCGAACGCGTGTCGAGCCCGTTATCGGTGAAATCGAGCTTGCCCTTCCAGCGGTGGCTGGTCTCGTCCTGCAACTGGATCTCGACCGCCGGTGCCGCAGTACCCGGCTGGCGCGCACGCTGCGTCTTGAGGAACAACGCCTCCGACCCATCGAAGGTGAAGTAGATCGGGTCGAGCGCGTTGATCGTCGTCAGCACCGTGCCGCCAGTGCCTTCGCCGCCCGCGACCTGATTGCCCGGATCGACGCGGCGATCGGAGATGCGCCCGCCGATCGGTGCGCGGATCTGGGTGAAGGACATGTCGAGCGCGCGGGCGCGAACGCGGGCCTGGGCTGCCGCGAGCGCCGCCTGCGCCGCCTGAAGCTTGCCGCGTAGCGCGTCCACTTCACCGGCGGAAACCGCATCGTCGGCGATCAACCGCGTTGCGCGGCCCAGATCGTTGCGCGCGAGCACCAGCGCGCTTTGCGCACTCGCTTCATTGGCGCGTGCCTCCGCCAACGCGGCGGCAAAGGGGCGGGAGTCGATCGTGAACAGCAACTGGCCTTGCTTCACGACTTCGCCATCGCGGAAGTGGACGCCGGTTACTTCGCCCGCGACGCGCGGACGCACCTCGACGGAACGGCTCGGGGCAAAGCGGCCGACATAATCGTCCCATTCGCTGATCTGGCGGACCAGCGGGGTGGCGATGGTGACGGGCGCGGGTGGTGGCGGTGCGGCGACCGCATCGGAATGATCGAACAGCTTCACGCCGATCACGCCGGCAATGGCGATCGGCACGATGATGGCGGTGCGTTTCTGCCAGCGAGTCCACCGTTTTACGGGGCGACGCGACGCGTCAGGTTCGACGTTGGGGACGGTGTCGATGGGGGCAATCATGTTCATGCGGCAATCCTTTGGTCGGTCTGGCCGACGCGCATCCCCGTCACGCTGGTGACGAGCGTTTCCATCTGCGCTTCGCTGAAGCCGACGGAATGGAAGTGATGAATTTCGGACATGGGCAGCGCGAACCCGCGATGGCGGGCCAGCACCGCCGCGCGGCGCAACGCCTCGAGCTTGGGGTCGGCCAGCCGCGAGGACGGGCCGCGCCCGAACAAGCTGCCCAGCGCGCGCGACATGCGGCCGGGCTCGGTCAGGCTGGCCAGCGTGTCGCGCTGTGCAAGCGCGATGACGCTCCATTCGAGCGCCGAGAAGCCGACTTGTGGTTCGGCGGTTTCAGCGGCGCTGCTGGTGACAGGGTCGGCGAACACAGGGCCGGCGAACATGGAATCGAGGTCCAGATAGGCCATGAGAAATCCCCCTTTGGGTCTTTGGCGATCGTGTGGACGAGCGGCATCGTGCGCGAACGCATCTGCGTTCATGCCAAGCCAGTCATCGGGCGTGCGGAAGCGGAGCCGGAGACGCTGCGCGTTTCCGTGATCCGACCTTGAAATTTGGGATCGCCAGTCGGCGCGGCCGCTGGCGGGTGATTTAGATGCGTGCTGCGGTCATTGGCGGAGACCCTTTTGTCGGCACCGGTTCCACGGCAGGATCCAGTTTCAATACCAGTCGGTATATAAAGCGGTTGTGCAGTGCGTCAACCGCATTCTGTACCGATCGGAATATTTATTTCCGACCTTACTTTGTCGGCCACACGGCCATGCTGGTTTCGACCAACTGCGACAGTTCTTCGCAGGTGGCCCCCGATCCGCCCTGGATCGCGAGACCTTGCAGGATGGCGTACAGATAGCGCGTCAGCGCGGCCGGGGTCATCCCGTTGGGCAATTCGCCCGCCGCCTGTGCCTGCTCGAATCGCGCGATCAACGCGGCTTCCGAAGAGGCGCGGCGCTTGATGACCTCTGCCTTGATCGGTTCGGCTTCGGCGCCGCATGTCGCCGCACTGATGACGCCAAGGCAACCCTTGGGGTCGCACGTGCTCATCTGAATCTCGAGCGCGCCACGAAACAGCCGCTCGGCCACGCCGCGCGCGGTCGGCGCTTCGAGCGCGGATTTCATATAGGCCAGTTTTTCGCGCTCATAGAGGTCGAGCGCCTTGTGGAACAACGCTTCCTTGTTGCCGAACGCGGCATAAAGGCTGGGCTTGGTGATGCCCATCGCGCTGGTCAATTCGGTCATCGACGCAGCCTCATAGCCGTTGCGCCAGAAAACCAGCAAAGCAGCCGCCAACGCCTCATCGACGTCAAATTCGCGCGGACGACCTTTCGTGGCAGGCGGGGAGCAAACGCTATTCATACCGATCGGTATATAGGGCGGTGCAGCGAAAGGTCCAGTGTCGCACTGTGCGGGCACCATATACAGATATGCCGCAACGGGGCAGAACACCGTCAACGCAAGGCCTTGGCAATTGTCTGGATGGAAGAGAGGCGCGACAGCCTGCAGCGCACTATAGCGCGTGCTCATCCACAGGAGACCGCGACCGTGAACCGCCCCTTCCGCCTCGTCGATGTGTTCGGCACCGATCCGCTCACCGGTAATCCCCTGGCTGTCATCGCCGATGCCGAGGGGCTGTCGACCGGGGAGATGCAGGCGATCGCCAGTTGGCTGAATTTTTCGGAGACCACCTTCTTGCTGCCGCCAACCGACCCGGCTGCGGATTACCGCGTCCGCATCTTCACGATGGCGCATGAACTGCCCTTTGCCGGCCATCCAACGCTGGGCAGCGCGCACGCCTGGCGCGAAGCGGGCGGGCAGCCGAAGCAGGACGGCGTGATCGTACAGGAATGTGGCGTTGGGCTGGTCGTGCTTCGCCAGGCGGGGGATCGTCTGGCCTTCGCCGCCCCGCCGCTGCGGCGCGGGGGCACGCCCAGCGAAGCCGAGATCGCCGAGGTCGCCGAAGTGTTGCGGATCGAGCGCGCGGCGATCGTCGATGCGGCCTGGGCGGACAATGGTCCGGGGTGGATCGCGGTCATGCTCGAGTCGGCAGAAGCGGTGCTGGCGGTCGAACCAGCGCGGCATCACCCGACGCATATCGACATCGGCATCGTCGGCCCGCACGCGCCGGGCGGCGAGGTGGCATTCGAGCTGCGGGCGATCTTCAGCGACGCGCATGGTGGGCTGATCGAGGACCCGGTGACGGGCAGCCTTAACGCCTCGGTCGGGCAGTGGTTGTTTGCCAGCGGTCGGGCGCGCGGCTCCTATATCGCCGCGCAGGGCACGCGGCTGGGGCGGACCGGGCGCATCCATGTTTCGCAGGATGAGGCCGGGCAAGTGTGGGTGGCGGGTGCGACGCGGACGCTGTTTGCCGGGCAGACGCAAAGCTGATCCTGGTCGCGATCCTGACCGTCAAGGCGGCGATCGGTTCGACCTGGTCGCCGCCGCGCGCGCGTTGCCCGCTTGCGGACGATTGTCAGAAGTTTGTCGTCTAAGTGTCATGAAATTGCTAAAAAAACGTCCGCTAACTGTCATGACGTTACCCTAGGGCCCCCGCCAGGTGCAGCAGCACAAACAAAGGGACCTTCATGACCAAATCCTACGTCTCGGCCTTCGCGCTTGCCGTCAGCTTGGCGGCCGGGCTGCCGTTTACCGCGGCCCATGCCGCAGCCCCTTCGCCGGCCGCTCCGGTTGCCGATCCGGCGCCAGCCACGCCCGATTCGGCACCCACCGATGAGGCTTTGCCCGAAACCATCGTCGTCACCGCCAAGGCAACGCGCTCCGCGACCGCGCTTTCCGGCAGCGAAATTCAGAAAATCCTGCCCGGCATCTCACCGCTCAAGGCGATCGAGACGCTGCCCGGCGTGCTCTACATCACGGCGGACCCGTGGGGCTATAACGAGCAGAACGCCCAGATCTTCATCCACGGTTTTAGCGGGCCGCAACTCGGTTATACGTTCGACGGCCTGCCGCTCGGCGACCAGAGCTATGGCAATTATAACGGCCTGTCGCCGCAGCGCGCGGTGATTTCGGAAAATGTCGGGCGCGTCGTTGTGTCCACCGGCGCGGGTGATCTTGCCACCGCATCGAACAGCAATCTCGGCGGTACGGTTGAGACCTACTCGTCCGATCCGCAGAAGAAATTCGGCGTCCAGGCCGGGCAAACGGTCGGCAGCTTCTCGGCCTCACGCTCTTTCGTGCGGATTGACAGCGGCGCGTTTGGCGGCGGGAACAGCGCCTATGTCTCCGCGGCGCGCCAGGATGCCCGGGCATGGGATTTCAATGGCAAGCAGGGTGGCTATCAGGTCAACGCCAAGTTCGTTCATGACGACAGCATCGGCAAGCTGACTGCCTATTTCGACTATAACGATTTCACCCAGCCGAACGAGGACTCGACCGTCTTCTTCAAGCCCTCGGCCAATGCCGCGCCCGCTACGGCGGTCCAGCTTTACACGCCGTACACCAAGCCATTTTTCTACCCTGACTTCACCACCTATCGCACCTCGTATCTCAGCGCGCTTGGCAACTCCCCGGCGGCGGAGGGCAGCAATTATCGCAATTATTATTCGGACGCGCAGCGTACCGATTTCCTCGGCTATTTGCGCTACGACGCGCACCTGTCGTCGAAAGTAACCTGGTCGACGACCGGCTATTATCATCATAACGATGGTGCCGGTGTTGTCGCGGGGCCGCTTGGCCAGTCGATCGCGACGATCCAGCCGTATCTCGATCCGGCCTATGCCAGCTTGCCAAGCAATTGCCGCTTCGGTGGCAACAGCAATGGCGTTTCGCCGGTAGCCTGCACTGCGCTGACGCCGGCGCAGCAGAGCGCAGCCGGTGCCGCTTTGGTCGCGGCCACCGGTGGGTCGGGGCTCGTCACCCGCACCACCGAATATCGGATCGATCGCGGTGGCGTAATCTCGGCGATTACCGCCAATCTCGGTGCGCATACGATCGAATTTGGTGGCTGGTTCGAACATAACAGCACGACCCAGTGGCGGCGGTGGTACGGTGTCAGCGCCAGCAATCCCGGTACGAGTACGCCATACATCCGCCCGCTCGACGTCGCGCAGCCGCTTTTCACACAATATCAGGGCGAGGCGCGGATCAACGAGCTGCAGCTCCATTTGCAGGACACCTGGCAGGCGACCAGCCGCCTGCTCCTCCAGGCCGGTTTCAAGACCAGCGCGCAATGGGCCGATGGCCGCTTCCCGGTACAGCCGGTGCTGGGGTCGCTCTCCGGCCTCACCGGCGGTTTGCCGCAGGGCCGCATCAACACGCTGCGTTGGTTCCTGCCCGCAGTCGGCGCGACCTATAACCTGACCGACCATGAGCAGTTCTACTTCAACGTCCAGAAGAACCTGCGCCAGTATCAGGCTTATCTCGCTGGCGGTGGCGGTCCCTGGTTCACCGGTAGCCAGGCTGCGTTCGATGCCTTCGCCCGCCAGGGCAAGCCCGAGAGTAGCTGGACCTACGAAGGCGGTCTGCGCAGCCATCGCAGCTTCAACGGCCTGCTCAGCGGGCTGGAGGCGCAGGTCAATTATTACCATGTCGTGTTCAGCAATCGCTTGCTGGCGATTTCCACCAATCCGGGTGGCATCGCCGGGGGTGGTATCACCGGTGGGACGTCGATCCTGGTCAACGTTGGCTCGGTCCACACCGATGGTGTCGATGCGGCGTTCACGCTGCACTTCGGTCGTACTTTCTCGTTGTACAATGCGGCGTCGTACAACCTGTCGACCTATCAGAGCGACTATACCTCGACCGCATCGGGGATCGGCGCCGCAACCGGCACGTGCATCGGCGGCTATCTCGTTACTGCAGGCGTGGTGCCAACCTGCGGCAAGCAGCTTCCAGGTACGCCGAAGTGGCTGAACAAGACCGTCGCCACCGTCAACGTGGGGCCGTTCGAGGCGCAGGCAATCGGTGATTTCGTCGGCAAGCGCTTTGCCACCTTCTCGAATGACGCGAGCGTAGGGTCCTACTTCCTGACCTCGGCGCGGCTTGCGGCGAAGGTGCCGGACGGCATCCTGCCGTTGCGCAAGCTGGAGGTGTCGCTCAACGTCACCAATCTGACGGATAAGAAGGGTGTATCGACCTTGTCGGTTGGATCGGCCACCAACAGTTATTCGGCCTATCCGATTGCGCCGCGTCAGTGGTTCCTGACGGTGTCGGCGGCTTATTGAGCAAGTCGGTTGGAGCGGCGGTGGACCTCGGCCAGGGAACACCGCCGCTGCAATTTACGCGATCGGCAGTGCCAATTGTTTTGGCTCAGCGGCTGACGGCCACGGCCTGATTCGTGTGGGATATCGCCATCCAACAGTTGGTCAGTACGATGGCTGACCACTTCAATTGCCAAAATGAATGGTTTGCCGGTTTTTGCAGGGTGCAAATGGTGCCGGCTGCAGGGATCGAACCCGCGACATCCAGTTTACAAAACTGGCGCTCTACCAACTGAGCTAAGCCGGCACGTGCGACGCTCAATGCGTCAGGATATGCCGAAGGTCCAGCCCTCGGTGCGTGCGATTTGTGCTGTCAGCGCCTGCGGACGCCAAAATTCTTCTCGGAGCGCGTTGGCGCGGAGCCAGGCAGCGGTCAAAATCGCGTCGGTGGCGTGATCGCTATAGACCGTCAGCGGGACATGCGGCGCACTGCCGAACGTCGCCAGCGCCAGATCGAGTGCGGCGGGATCGCGCAATTTGCTCAAGCCCTTGCGCACGCCGGCGGCGCGGGCGGCGATGGTGGTGTAAATCTCGACCACGCACGCGCCAGCGCCCGGTGCGGAATCGAACGGCCATACTGGCACGTCGCGCCCGAGATGGTGGAGCAGCCGCATCCCGGCGAAGCTCGCTTTGGCAACCTGCGCTGCGCCGATTGCATCATAGACGGTCGAGGGTTTGCCGAACCCCGCGGCATTGTGGTGCGCTTCGCAACGGCGAAAGTGCAGGAAATCGGCCTTGGTCCCGTCGCGTGCACCGAGATAAAAATGCGTGCCGCGTCGCGCTTCAAGGAACGAGGCGGCGCCAAGATCGGCATCGGGGGCGTGGGCATCGACATAGCCCCAGAAGGCACGAGCGGTGGTCGGCGTGTCCTCGCCGGGCAGATAGGCACCGCGCAAGATGTAAGGCGGCGCAAAGCTGAAGTCGAAGCCGACCAGCAGCGGCGTTTCCGCCTGGTCACGCAGCCAGTGCAGGATGTCGGCGCGCGACCAGACCCCGCGCGGCGGGGGGATGAGGGTGGGGGCGGCGGCCCCGGTTTCACACAGCGCCAGCGCGATGCCAGGGTGGCGCGCGCCCTTGGCCCCCGACCAATCGATCGCGGCGAAGCGCATGAAATGCCGGGGATTCATGTTATCGATCATCCATGCTATCGCTTAACGATGGAGTTCGAATGGAACGATTCCAAATGCGAGTCCAATATCGCGAAACACGGAATCGATTTTGTCCGGGCGATCACCATCTGGCGCGGTGATGTCCTTGATCCTGCCGCAAGCCGCCAGACGCCGACCGAGACCCGACTGGCGGCGCTGGGAACGATTGGCGATGACGATCTGGTGATTTGCGTGATATATACGTTGCGGCAGGGCTTTCGCAGGATCATCAGCGCACGGCGGGCAAGACGGCATGAGCGATGATATTATCAGGATCAGTTTGGACACGGCCATTGAAGGCGACCGTACTGACTGGTCACATCTGCGCGGGTTGAGCGACGCTGATATCACAGAAGCAATGGCCGGAGACGCCGATACATTCGCGATCGATGAGGTCTTGCCGTCCTCTACATCAGGCGTGCGCTACATCCTGTTCAGATCGAAGGATGGGAGCTGGCATTGGGTTCTGAAAGATAAGGATGGTGCCCAACTCGCCGTTAGTGCCACGCCCTTTGCCTCCAAAGCAGCAACCGCCCGAGCAATCGACGCTTTGCGGTCCAAACTGTTGACGGGTGACGTGAAAGCGGCCTGAAGCCAGTCTATTTGCCCGCCTTCAGGCTGGCCCACCACGCCATGCGTTCGGCGATGCGCTTTTCCATGCCGCGTTCGGTCGGCACGTAGAAGGTTTGCGGCTCCATCTCGGCCGGCCAGTAATTCGCGCCCGAAAACCCTTCGACCGTATCGTGATCGTAGGTATAGCCCTTGCCGTAGCCGATGTCCTTCATCAGCTTGGTCGGCGCGTTGAGGATGTTCTCGGGCGGCATCAGCGACCCCGTCTCGCGCGCCGATTTCCACGCGGCCTTTTGCGCGGTGTAGGCGGCGTTCGATTTGGGCGCGGTGGCCAGATACAGGCACGCCTGTGCAATCGCCAATTCGCCCTCTGGGCTGCCGAGAAAATCATAGGCGTCCTTGGCGGCGAGGCACTGCGTCAGCGCATTGGAATCGGCGAGGCCAATGTCCTCGACCGCCATGCGAACCATGCGGCGCAACAGGAACAACGGTTCCTCGCCCGCGGTCAGCATTCGCGCGAGATAATAAAGCGCGGCTTGCGGGTCCGATCCGCGCACCGCTTTGTGCAGCGCGGAGATGAGGTTGTAATGCCCCTCGCGATCCTTGTCGTACACCGCGACGCGGCGCTGCAGAAAGGCGGAGAGTCCGGCCGGATCGAGCGGTTCGGGCAGGTTGACCGCAAACAGCGTCTCCGCCTGGTTGAGCAGGAAGCGACCGTCGCCATCGGCGCTGGCGATCATCGCATCGCGTGCCTCCGGGGTGAGCGGGAGTGGGCGCGCTTCGACCTGCTCGGCACGGTCGAGCAATTTGCCGAGCGCGGCATGATCGAGCCGGTGCAGGATCAGCACTTGCGCGCGGCTGAGCACGGCGGCGTTGAGTTCGAACGACGGGTTTTCGGTGGTCGCGCCAACCAGCGTGACGGTGCCATCCTCGACATAAGGCAGAAAACCGTCCTGCTGCGCGCGGTTGAAGCGGTGGATTTCGTCCACGAACAGCAAGGTGCGCTTGCCCATTTTCGCGTGATCGCGTGCCTCGGCAAAGGCTTTCTTGAGATCGGCGACGCCCGAGAATACCGCCGAAATCGCCATGAAGCGCAAACCCACCGCATCGGCGAGCAGCCGTGCGATCGTCGTCTTGCCGGTGCCGGGCGGGCCCCACAAGATCATCGAGGACAGCCGACCCGCCGCGATCATCCGCCCGATTGCGCCCTCGGGGCCGGTAATGTGATCCTGCCCCACCACCTCGGCGAGCGTCGTCGGGCGCAGCCGGTCGGCGAGCGGCGCGGTTTCGCTCGGCTGGTCGGTGGCGGGGGGATCGAAGGTGGCAAACAGATCGGGCATGGCGGGAAGATAGGCTCTCCTTTCTGCCCCCACCACCCCATCAGCATGGCCCGGCGCGCAACGGGCTCAATCGGTAACCCGGCCCCGCAGGGACTTTACCGTGGACCGCTTGGTCTTGCCCTCCATCCGCTTCGCTTTGGCGGCCTTGGAGGGTTTGGTCGGGCGGCGCCGCTTGGGGACGATGGTGGCCTCGCGGATCAGCTCGATCAGGCGTTCGCGCACTTCCTGGCGGTTGAGCAATTGCGAACGTGCGCCTTCGCTGCGCAGCACGAGCACGCCGTCGCGCGTCAGACGCGAGCCCGCCAGCACCGCCAGCCGGTTCTTCACCGCATCGGGCAAAGAGGGCGACGCGCCGACATCGAAGCGCAGCAGCACCGCGCTGTCAGTGGTGTTGACGTGCTGGCCGCCCGGCCCACCGGCGCGGGTGAAGGATTCCTGCAGCTCGTCGCTGTCGATGCTGATCGATCGGGTGACGGGAATGGCGACCATGTTTCGCCTCCTAAGACATGCGCGCGGCTTGGTCGATTGGTTGCGGGCTTGTTCCAACCGCTACGCTTCGCCAAATGGGGCGCGACGGAGATAGCGATGTACGATTTTACCATTTCGGCGGAAAGCAAGGCCGAGCTTTACCGCGACCTTCAGTCCGCGCTCGATGCGCTGACCACGGGCGAGGCGGATGCGATTGCCAATATGGCCAATGTCGCGGCGCTGATCTGGCAATATCTGCCCGATCTCAACTGGGCCGGCTTCTATCGGCTGGTCGGTGGGGAACTCGTGGTGGGGCCGTTTCTGGGCAAGCCCGCCTGCATCCGGATTGCGATTGGTGATGGGGTGTGCGGCGCGGCGGCGGCGACGCTCAAGACGCAATTGGTCGAGGACGTTCACGCCTTTCCGGGGCATATTGCGTGCGATGCGGCGAGCCGCTCCGAACTGGTCGTGCCGATCCTCCATGACGGGCGCTTGATCGGGGTGCTCGATCTCGACAGTCCGACACCGGCGCGCTTCGATGCCGGGGATGCGGCGGGGTGCGAGGCGCTGATGGCGGTGCTCGGGCCACGCATCGCGGGGTGATCCGTTTCGGGACACACCCGAACATGGCGAAAAACCGCCGAAAATGGTAGCTTGTCCATTAATGAATTTGCACCGCGTCTCTCAAGCGTGATGCGTTGGACGGAGCGTTTACCATGCGAACCCTAGCCCTTGCTGCCCTTACGATGGTTACCGCGTTCGGCGCGGGCGGGGCGGAGGCGCAGCGAATCGGGCAGGGTGGTGGCACTGTCGGCGCGCCGTATCCGGTGCCATCATATCCCGGGCAATCGATGCCCGCGCCGCCGCAGATGCCGCCGGTCGCGTATCCCGGCCAAGCCGTTCCGCCACAGCCTTATCCCGCGCAATCCTATCCGGGACGCCCGCCGCAGCCGACCCCGCAATCGCGCTGGGGCGGCAATAATGGTGGGCGCTGGTCGGGCGGGAGCAATGCGCCCGGCGGCTGGAACGCGTATCGCCGCCCGCATCGCGGCTATGCGCTACCGCATTATTGGTTCTCGCCCAGCTTCTACCTCGGCGATTATGGCAGCTACGGCCTCACGCCGCCGCCGCCGGGCTATAGCTGGCATCGTTATTATGACGATGCCGTGCTGGTCGATGCGCGCGGGCGCGTGTGGGATTCGGTGAACGGGCTCGATTGGGATGGCGCTGGCTATGCCGGGGGTGGTTATGGCGGATATGCGGGTGGCTATGGCCAGCCCTATATTTCGTTGCCGCCGGTCGTGCAGAACGGCACCGTTACGACTTATTCGACCGGTGGCTATGTGCAGGGCGGCTATGCGGCGGGCGGCTATTATGCCGGTCCGACGACGACCGTGGTGATCCAGGGTCCGCCGATTGTAACAACCACGACGACGACCACGACCGAATATGTCGAGGAATCGCGGACGCGTTACGTCGCCGCGCGGCGGGTGTATCGTGCCCCCAAGCGGCATTACCGCCCCGCGCGGCGACCGACTTGCGGTTGCCGCGTCGAGAAGCCGGTTCAGGGGAGCTGACGCCGCCTAGCCGCGCGGTTCGGGGCCGGCGAAGGTAATCAGGCTCTCCGCTCCGTTCGCCGCGACCGCGCCGACGCCGATGAAATGGTCATCGACGCTGATGTCCTTCAACACCGTGCTGGTGGCGGAGGCGGCGACGTCGGTCGATTTCTGCCAGTCCTGCGCGTCGTTGCGGCGCCAATGGATGCGATAGGCGGCGGCGCCCGCAACGGGATTCCATTTGACCGTGGTGTCAAAGCTCAGCGCGCCCGCGACCGTCACGCCCTCGGGCGCGGCGGGGGCGGCGGCGAGGCGACGGATGGTGGCGACGTTGATCGCGGTGACCTTGGCGAGATAGGGGAAATCCATCTTGTCGACGGTGTCGCCATAGGGAATGCCGTTTTCGACGCGCAGGTCCTGATGCTGCTGGGTCCAGTTTTCGGCCCCGACCGAGAAGCGCACGGCGGGATAGCCGAGCTTCAGGAACGGCTCATGGTCACCGCCACGCCCGAACCGGTCGGGGCGACGATCGACGAATACGTCGAGCCCGCCGGGCAGCGAACCCGCTACCCCATCGATTGCCTTGGCGAGCGCGCGCGACGGGCCGTCGTCCTCGCCGCCATTGCCGCGCCGCGCGAGTTGCGTCGGCAAATCCTCCGCCGCGCGAATGCCTTCGGAAAAGACGCGGACGCGGTCGGCAACGCGAACGCCATTCTGCCCCACCGTGTTGCCGACGATATCGTTGTTGAGCATCGCGGAGATGGTCCAGCCGCGCTGCTTGGCGGTCTCGGCGAGCAAGGTGCCGCCGAACAGGCCCTGCTCCTCGCCCGAGAAAATCGCATAGACGATCGTCGCGCGGAATTTTTCCTTGGACAGGATGCGCGCTGCCTCCAGCACCAGGGCGACGCCCGAGCCATCGTCATTCGCGCCGGGGGCGTCGTGCGTTGCATCCATCGCATCGCTGACGCGGCTGTCGATATGCGCGCCGACGATGATGACGCGCTTCGGATCGAGCCCTTGCTGGAAACCGAGCACATCCACCACGTTGACGCCGTTCGGCGCGCGCGCGTTGGTGAAGGTGCGCGCGATGTTGGCGACGGTGATACAGCCGTCGCACGCATCGGCGATCCGCGTCAGCTCGCCGCCAACCCACGCCCGCGCCGCGCCAATGCCGCGTACCGGATCATCGGCGGAGGAAAGCGTATGGCGCGTGCCGAAGCTGACCAGCTTTTCGACGGTGGCCTTCAGCCGGGCCGGGTTTGGGGTGGTATCCTGCGCCAGGGCAGGGGTGGCGAGTGTCGCGATGACGGCGGTGGTGGTGGTGAAGAAGCGCATCGCGGCATGGTGGCGCGATCCCCGCTTGAGCGCAAGCGGGCTGCGTCAGCTCAACCGGTCGATCGCCGCGCGGTCAAGCGAACCGGGGATAATCATCAGCGGGATGGTCAGCGCGCCCGAGTCCGCGCCCGCGAAATGCGCGACCAGCGGGCCGGGGGCGCCGCTCGCCGCCGCCGCCAGCACGAGGGCCGCGATATCGGGATTGGCGGCGATCATCTCGCGGATCACCTTGGGGCCTTCGCCCCGGCGCACGGTGATCTGTGGCTTCAGGCCCGATTCCTCGATCAGCGCACCCGCCGCAGCGGCAACCAACCCCTCGGCGTGCAGCCGCGCTTCTTCCTCGATTGTCGCCTGTACACCGGCAAAGGCGGTGAATTCGGTGGGAGGCACCAAAGCGAGGATTTCGACGCCGCCGCCCGTTTTCACCGCGCGCCGCGCGGCGAAGCGCAGGGCGATGCTGCTCTCGGGCGTCTCGTCGATCACCACCAGATAAATGCGCATTGTCGCCCTCCCCTGAAGCGATTGTGGTGCATTAAGTGGGGCGAAGCGGCGCGTGGCGCAAGCAGCGGTCTTGACCGTGCGCGTATCGGGCGCAAGAGACGGGCGCTACGGATTCGGTCAGATGAGGAAGCGTTGATGCCGGTCGAGATCAAAATGCCAGCTCTCTCCCCCACGATGGAGGAAGGCACGCTGGCGAAATGGCTGGTGAAAGAGGGCGATACGGTCAAATCGGGCGACCTGATGGCCGAAATCGAAACCGACAAGGCCACGATGGAGTTTGAGGCGGTCGATGAAGGGGTGATCGGCAAAATTTTGGTGGCCGAGGGCACCGATAACGTGAAGGTCGGCACCGTTATCGCCACGCTGATCGCCGAAGGCGAGAGCGCCGATGCGGCACCCGCCCCGAAGGCCGCGCCCGCCGCGGCACCGGTCGCTGCACCAGCGCCGGTTGCGGCGAAGCCAGCCCCGACCCCAGCGGCTCCCGCGCCCAAGGCGGAAAGCGGTGATCGCGTGAAGGCGAGCCCGCTCGCGCGCCGAATCGCGGCGGAAAAGAGCATCGATCTCGCGGCGTTGACCGGCTCTGGCCCCAATGGCCGGATCGTGAAGGCGGACGTTGACGGCGCGAAGGCGGGGGCCGCACCGACCCCCAAGGCCGTTGAAGCCGCAGCACCCTCTGCCGTTTCCGTCGCGGTCGCCCCGGCCAAGCCCGCCGCAATCCCCGAGATTCCGCACACTGCCGAAAAGCTCAGCAACGTGCGCAAGACGATTGCGCGCCGCCTGACCGAATCGAAGCAGACCGTTCCGCATATTTATCTGACGGTCGACATCCGGCTCGACGCGCTGCTCAAGCTGCGTGGCGAACTCAACAAGGGTTTGGAGCCGCGCGGCGTGAAGCTGTCGGTCAACGACTTGCTCATCAAGGCGCTCGCCGCGAGTCTGATCCAGGTGCCCAAGTGCAACGTGATGTTCACCCCCGACCAGCTCATCAGCTTCAGCCGTGCCGACATTTCGGTGGCGGTGTCGACGCCGACCGGGTTGATTACCCCGATCATCGCCGGGGCAGACAGCAAGGGCGTCGCCGCGATTTCGACCGAGATGAAGGATCTCGCCGCGCGCGCGCGCGATGGCAAGCTCAAGCCCGAGGAATATCAGGGCGGCACCGCCTCGCTCAGCAACATGGGCATGTACGGCATCAAGCAGTTCGAGGCGGTAATCAACCCGCCGCAGGGCATGATTATGGCAATCGGCGCGGGTGAAAAGCGCCCTTACGTCATCGACGATGCGCTCGGCGTGGCGACGGTGATGTCGGCGACGGGCAGTTTCGATCATCGCGCGATCGATGGGGCAGACGGCGCGCAGTTGATGCAGGTGTTCAAGACGCTCGTCGAGGCGCCGTTGTCGATGCTGGCGTGATCCAACGATGCGGCGCACCTTCATCGAGTTGGTCCACATCGCGGCGGGTATCGTTACCACGGCTGTGTTCGCATCCGGTGCGGTGTGGGCGTTGCCGCACGCCGCCGACACGATCTGGGCAGTGGCCTATGGCGTGATCGTGGTGGTGGTGTTGATGGGAATCCGGCCGCTGCGGCTGGCGTGGCGGGCGGATCATGACGACCGGCCCGCCGATGGTTGAGCTTCCCCCCGCGACAGCCCCCGCCATTCGCGCCACCGCAATGGCGTGCGATGCCAATCCGTATGGCAAGATTTTCGTCGGCTGGCTGATGGGGCAAATGGCGCTGGCCGCCGGATCGGTCGCGTCGCGCTTTTGCGGCGCGCGCGCGCCGGTGGTGGCCGCCGATGGGTTCAGTTTCACCGCACCGGTCGAGATTGGCGATGAGGTGAGCTTTCATGCCGAGATCGTCGGCACCGGGCGCACTTCGATGACCGTCGCCGTACAGGTGTGGCGACGCGACCGGCACGGGGAGGGCACCTCGCGCGCCGCTGCCGGGCGCTTTACATTGGTTTCGATGGGGGAGGACGGTCGTCCGCTCCCGCTACAAGAAGGATCCTCCCTTGGCTGATACGTTCGATCTCGTCATCCTCGGCTCCGGCCCCGGCGGTTATGTTGCCGCCATCCGCGCGGCGCAGCTCGGGCTCAAGACGGCCATTGTCGAGCGCGAGCGGCTGGGCGGCATCTGCCTCAACTGGGGCTGCATCCCGACCAAGGCGCTGCTGCGGACCTCGGAAATCTATCACTATATGCAGCACGCCGAATCCTATGGCCTGAAGGCCGAGAAGGTCGGGTTCGATCTGCCCAAGATCGTCGAGCGCAGCCGCAAGGTGGCGGGCCAGCTCAACGCGGGCGTCAAGGGCCTGATGAAGAAGAACAAGGTCACGGTGTACGAGGGTGTCGGCACGCTGACCGGCAAGGGTAAGCTCAGCGTCAAGCAGGGCGACAAGACCTCCGAGCTCGAAGCCAAGCACATCATCATCGCCACCGGCGCGCGCGCGCGCGATTTGCCCTTCGCCAAGGCGGATGGGGAGCGTATCTGGACCTATCGCCACGCGATGGTGCCGACCGAGATGCCGACCAAGCTGCTGGTCATCGGATCGGGCGCGATCGGCGTGGAGTTCGCCAGCTTCTACAATGACATGGGCGCGGATGTTACGATCGTCGAAATGCTCCCGCGCATCCTGCCGGTGGAAGATGAAGAAGTCTCCGCTTTCATGGACAAGGCGCTGACCAAGCAGGGAATCAAGCTGCTGACCGGCACCGGTCTGGAAGGCCTGACCACCTCGGCCAAGGGCGTCACCGCCAAGATCAAGGGCCCCAAGGATTCTAAGGGGGACGGCAAGGTTGTCTCCGAAGAGTATAGCCATGTCATCGTCGCCATCGGCATCGTGCCCAATACCGAGAATATCGGCCTGGAAGGGCTGGGGATCGAAACCGATCGCGGCCACATCAAGGTCGATGGCTATGCGCGCACCAATGTCGAGGGGATTTATGCGATCGGCGACGTGACCGGCGCGCCGTGGCTCGCGCACAAGGCCAGCCATGAGGGCATCGTCTGCGTCGAGGCGCTGGCGGGCCTGAAGCCGCATCCGTTCGAGAAGTGGAACATCCCCGGCTGCACCTATTCACGCCCGCAAGTCGCGAGCGTGGGGCTGACCGAGGCCAAGGCCAAGGAAGCGGGACATGAGCTGAAGGTCGGCAAGTTCCCGTTCATCGGCAATGGCAAGGCGATTGCGCTGGGCGAGGCCGAGGGCTTCGTGAAGACGGTGTTCGACGCCAAGACCGGCGAATTGCTCGGCGCGCACATGGTCGGTGCCGAAGTGACCGAGCTGATCCAAGGCTATGTCATCGCGCGCCAGTTGGAAACGACCGAGGCCGAGCTGATGGAAACGGTATTCGCGCATCCGACGCTCAGCGAAATGATGCACGAAAGCGTGCTCGGCGCGTACGGTCGCGCGTTGCACATCTGATGGCCCGTCATGCGGCCGTAGCGGGACGTCCGCGACCGATATGACGACCCCGCCGCCCCGCATCCGGACGGTTGCCGGGGTGACGCTGCTGTTGCTGGTGGGGTCACTGGCGCTGTTCTGGCCGGGCATCGCGATGTACGATAGCGTCGGCCAGTTCGCCCAGGTGCTGAGCGGGGCCTATGAAGACTGGCACCCGCCCGCGATGGCGCGGATGTGGAGCCTGTTCCACGCCGCCGCCGGTGGTACAAGCGAGCCGATGTTCGCGGTGCAGATGGCGCTGTATTGGGCCGGATTCGGCCTGGTCGCGGCGACATTGGCGCGGTTGGGGCGGGGACGTGCGGCTGCGGTCGTGCTGGCCATCGGCGCGCTGCCGTTGTTTCTCGGCTGGCAGGCGGTGGTGCTCAAGGACACGCAAATGCTGGGCGCGGTGCTGGCGGCGTGTGGTGCGGTCGCGTGGTGGCGGCTCCGGGGTGCGCGCGTCCCGGTATGGGCGTTGATCGTTGTGGCAATGTTGCTGGCGTACGCAACGCTGGTGCGCGCGAACGCGGTGTTCGCAACCGTGCCGCTGGCGGTAATGCTGTTCGGGACGGGGCGCTGGTGGACGCGGCTTGCGCTCGGTCTGGCGGGCGTGGCGGCGGTGCTGATGGCGGCACCGATCCTCAATCACGGACTGTTGGGTGCCACGTCGAGCGGGGTCGAACGGACCGAAGCGCTCTATGATCTGGCTGGAATTGCAGTGCGCCCGCCCGATACCGCCATCGGCTTTACGCCAGGCGAGGCGCAGGCGTTGCGGGCTGGGCATTGCGCGAAGCCATATTTCTGGGATCCGCTGGGCGAAGAAACGCGATGCGCGCCGCTCGTCGCGCGTTTGCAGGGGCGGCCTGCCGGGCAACTCTACCGGTTGCTGGTCACCGCGATCATCCGCCATCCGCTTGCTTATGCGGCCCACCGGCTGGCGCATTTCAATTCGACCGAGCGTTTCCTGGTGCCGGCGGGCTGGCCGGGCGCGGCGCCGCCTGCGCGCAGCGAACCCAACGACCTTGGCCTGGGCAATCCGGGTGCGGTGGCGCGTGGGTGGCAAATTGCAGCGCGATGGATGGCGGAAACATCGCTCGGCTGGCCGATTGCGTGGTTGACGCTGGCGATCATCGGGCTAGCGGTCGCGGTGCCGCGCCCGGTGGGCGCGGCGCGCGATCTCGCGCTGGCGCTGCTGGTGTCGGCGGTCTCGTTGGAGGCGAGTTTCGGTGTGCTCAGTATCGCATCCGACTTGCGCTACCATCTTTGGCCGATGGTCGGCACCGCGCTGGCGATGGTGTTGCTATGGGTGGACCGTCGCTGGTCGGCCCGCGCGTTGCGGCTTGGCGGGCTGGCGCTGGCATTGGTTTTGGCTGGCGGCCTGATGGCACGGTTGACGCTGCCGACGCCGCCGACAAGCTATCGCGCTTTGTTGCAATAGCCACGGGCGGCCCTCGACAGGTTGGCCCGCGCGAAGGCGGGCCAACGCGTTCAGGCCGGAGTTGCCGTGGCCGTGGTGAACTGCACCACTTCGTCGTTGCGGCTGGTGGTGACGGGCGGGGTGCGATCGAAAGCACGCGTGCCGGTGTCGGCGGCCACATGCTTCAGACGACCGTCGATCGATGCACCGGTTTCGATCGCGATCGATTCATATTCGACATCGCCGGTGATGCGCGCCGCGCGTTCGATCGTCAGTTGACGCACCGAAACCGAGCCTTCGATCGAACCGCCCAGCCGGGCATTTTCGGCGCGGACCGCACCGTGGATGCGGCTGTCATTGCCCTGAACGAGATTGGCGCAATTGACGTCGCCATCGACGCGGCCGTCGATATGCAGGTCGGCGGTCGCCGCGATATTGCCCGTGATGACCATATCAGGCCCGATCACCGAGAACATGCCCCGCCTGCCATTCGCGCTTTGCGGCATTGGCGGCGGTGCGGGCGGGAGGCCCGAACCATTGTCCCGATCGCCACGCGAACTGCTGGTAAAAATCGCCATCTACTCGTCCCCGGAAAGCCCCGAATCGGGGGTTTTGCTAGCATAGCCTGTGGAAATTACAGAACTACGTTCTCAGGGGAGGGCGTGCCATAAGGGGATTGTCGTTGGCGGCCGGCTTCACAACGATGCGCGCGAGCGACACGGTTGCCACCAGCATCGGCACCGCGCCGACAACGGCAAAACCATCCCAGCCAATCAGATAACCGAGCAGACCAAGGCTCGACCCCGCCTGAACCAGCAGCGCGATCCGCCAACTCGCCCGGTCGCGATTGGCCAGCGCCACGATCAATGTAACGATATCGGTAAGAAAAAAGAACCGTTCATGCATCCGTGGCAACAGCCCAACCATGAGGAGCGGCGCGAGCGCCGCCGCCGCAACCAGCGCGCGTCCGTCAAGACGCAATGTGGAAATGCGGGCGACATAGGCCCCGCCAACGCCGATTGCGGCGGCAAAAGCGAGCCCGGCCAGCGGCAACCCGTCAAGCGGCAGTCGCTGCACGATTGCCCAGATATTGGGAGCGTTCATTGACAGCGCCTGAAAATAATCGGCCTGTCGCAGATAGACCAGAGCGAGGTCGCTCGCCGGCCACCCGGCCATCCAGGCCGGCAGTATCGTCGCCACCGTGACGAGCGGGGCAATCAGCCACAGTCGTAGCGGTACGTGCCGATTGACCAGCAAAGCGAGGAAAAACGGGGCCACGAACACCGATTGTGCCTTGAACCCCAAGGCAAGGCCGCACCAGGCGAGCATCGCCGCATGGCGACGGTCGAGCGCTGCTGCCAGCGCCATGATGCAGGCCGCGGCCCACATCGCGTCGCACTGGCCCATCAGGCCCGCATTGAGCATGACGCTGGGCAGCACTGCGACCAATGCCGCACCACGGTTGGCCTGCGGCGCGCCGAGCCGCACCAATACCGCGCGCACGGCAAACGCCAGCGCCGCCGTGCCAAGGAGCGAAAGGAGCTTGATCAGCACGACCTGCGGCACCAGCCCGCCCAAAGGCGTGATCGCGGCTAGCAGATAAAGATAAAGCGGTGTGTAATTGGAAAAGGGATGCGCGAAGACCGTGATGGCGCCGCTCGCCGCGATGTGATCGAACCACGGAATCAAATAGACCGCCATGTCCACCGTCACCATCGGCGCGGTGACATAGGCCATCGCCACCGCAATCGCGAGCGAGAAGGCCACCGGCGGCAGACGCGTCGGGCGCGCGTGTCGCGTGGCAGGCATCGTGATGAGAGCGCTATTCACCCGACGACCTTGCCAGAACGGGGCTAAAGCGGGGTTAAGGCTGCGGTGGTGTCCTGTCGGTGTGCGATTGCGCCGCGTGTCAACGCCCCTTGCCCCGATCGCCTTGCAGGTTCACCATCCGGCCCGCGACGCGCAAAGACGTCGGCGAGGAGAGTGATAGATGCGGCAGCCTTGCGTTGAGGGGCGGCCACCCTTCGTCCCCTCGTGCGTTGACGCCATCGGCCGCGCAAAGACGGTGCATCAGCAGAAGGAGACGACCGCATGACTGATTCAGTGAGGGACGCTTTCAACGAAACCATCGTGGATCCGGCCAAGAAGGCCGGGGAATCGATGCGGGAGGCGGGCACGAAGATTGCCGAAAATAGCGCGACCGTCGGGCTGAAGCTGCTCGACCAGGCCGAAACCAACACGCGCGAGGCGTTTGTCGCGATGCGCGCTGCCGCGTCCGCGAAGGACCTTTCCGAGGTGATGAAGATCCAGGGGGAGTTCCTGCGCGAACAGGGCAGCCGCAGCATGACACAGGCGCGGGAAATCGGCGAGGTGATCCTGCAATTCGGTCGCGACGCGGTCGGCGCGGTGCGCGGCGAAAAATAGCTGGGTGGGGGGCGTTCGGCGGAACGCCCCCGGTCCGCGCAAGATAGCGTGCGCTATTTCGCGCCGCCTGGCATGTCGTGGCTGAGGATGGTGAGGTCATAGGCTGTGCCGGCACGGTCGCGCACCTGGCCCTTCAGCAACGCCTCCGCGCGGAACCCCAAGCTTTCGAACAACATGACCGACCCGATCTGATCGGGCGTCATTTGCGCAGTCAATTTGGTAAGGCCACGATCGCGGGCGATCGCGTAAATCCCCTCCAGAAGATCCCGCCCGAGCCCCGCGCCGCGTTTATCAGGGGAGACGAGCAAGCGGACTTCGCCGACATGCCCGCTCCAGCCCAGCGGATCGCGCACCAAGGCGGCGGCACCAACCAGATTTCCCTTGTCGTCCTCGGCGATCAGGCTGTCGATCGCGCCTTCGCCGATCGCCTCAACCCAAGCGGCGATCACGCGCGGGTGCCGCAGGTCGCGCCCCAGAAACAGAAGGTCATGCTCGGGCAGGCGTTCGGCGAAAGCTTGCATCGCCTTTTCGTCTTTGGCCGCGAACCGGCGAATGTGATGACCCATGCTGATCGTTCCCCCAAGCCAAGCGGCCAAGATCGGCTAATGCCGCCTGGTTGCCGTGCTTCTTTGGGTAAGGCTGGCACGCCCGCCCGCGATTGTCACCTCTTCGTCGCGGGAATTATCGCCCGGCGTACTTTGCGGTGGACGTTCAGCGCGGCGGAGCGGCGGGTTGCGGGCCGGATGGTGTTACGTCCAGCGCGGCATCGCCACCCAGCGCGCGGTACAACGTCACCAGGTTGGTCGCCCCCGTCAGCCGCGTCGTCACCAGCGAGCGCTGCGCTGTGTAGAGCGAACGCTGCGCGACCAGACTTTGCAGAAAGGTGTCGATCCCGCCGCGATAGCGCGCTTCGGACAAGCGGTAATTGTCCTCCGAGGATTTGGCCAACGCCTCCTGCGCCGCGAATTGGCTATCAACCGTGCCGCGCCGGGCGAGCGCATTGGCGACTTCCGAAAAAGCGGTCTGGATCGATTTTTCGTAGCTGGCGAGTGCTGCATCGCGCTGCGCCTGCGATTGCGCGACACCAGCGCGACCCGCGCCGCTGCGGAAGATCGGATAGCTGACACTGGGGGCGACCGAATAATTGAACGCCCCCCCGGTGAACAGGTTGCTGAGCGAGGTGCTGGCGAGCCCAGCCAGCGCGGTGAGCGATATGCGCGGGAACAATGCCGCGCGTGCGGCACCGATCTGTGCATTGGCGGCGCGCAGCGTATATTCGGCCTGCACCACGTCGGGGCGACGCAGGAGAATGCCCGAATCGAGCCCAGCGGGCGGTTCGGCGATCGTCGACGCGGCTTCCTCGATCGATGTCGGCAGCAGGGCGGGGTCGACCGGCGCACCCACCAGCAAATGTAAGGCGTTGACGTCCTGCGCGACCGCGGTGGTCTGCGCCGCAAGATCGGACAGCGCGGTTTGCTGAACGATCTGTGCCTGGTCGAGGTCGGTACGCGGGGCGACACCGCCATCTACCCGCGCCTTGGTGAGCGTGACGCTGCGCTGCGCATTGGCTGCGGTGTCGCGCGCGATCTTCAACAGGCTCTGGTCCGACGCATAATTGAGCCAGGCCGACGCAATGTCGCCGACCAGCGTCAGCCGGGTCGCGCGGGCGGCAGCTTCGGTCGCGAAATAGCTGTTTTGCGCGACGGTGGTGAGCGAACGAACGCGGCCAAACAGATCGATTTCGAAAGCGGTGAGGCCAAGGCTGGTCGAATATGTCTCGCGAACGCCCGACCCGCCGCTGGTCAGGCCGCCACCCGTGGTTCCGCCAGTGGTGTTGCCGAAAGTAACCCCACTGGTGCCATTGTCACGGTGGCTGAAGTTGAGCGAGTCATCGATTTCGGGCAGCAACGCCGCGCGCTGAATGCGATATTGCGCCCGCGCAGTCGCGATATTGGCGGCGGCAATCCGTAAATCGCGATTGTTGACCAGCGCTTGCTCGACGATCTTTTGCAAGCGCGGATCGCGGAAAATATCGCGGTAGCTGACGCTGGGCAGCGCGGCTTCGCTTTGCTTCAGATAGGCATCGCCAACGGGCCAGCTTGGCGGCACCGGCAAAGCGGGCCGCACATATTTCGGTGCCATCGAGCAGGCTGCAAGCGACGCCAACGCAATGAGCGGAACGGTTTTGCGGATCATGCCGTCGTCTCCGCCTGGCCTGGCGCCGCAGCGGGCGGGGCGGGGTGTTCGTGGTGCAAATGCTTCAACACGTCGCGCGTGCTCCGCCGGACCAATACGAAGAACAAAGGAATGTAGAAGATGGCGAGGATCGTCGCGGTCAGCATCCCGCCGATGACGGCGGTGCCGATCGCGATGCGGCTGTTGGCACCCGCCCCGGTCGAAATGGCGAGCGGCAGCACGCCAAAGATGAAGGCGAAGCTGGTCATCAAAATCGGGCGCAAGCGGATACGGGCGGCTTCGAGTGCGGCTTCGATCACGCGTTTGCCGGCTTTTTCGGCCTGTTCGGCAAATTCGATCATCAAAATCGCATTCTTGGCGGCAAGCCCCATCGTCGTCAGCAACCCGATTTGCAGATACACGTCGTTCTGCAACCCACGCAGCGTGACCGCAAAGATCGCGCCGACCAGCCCGAGCGGAATCACCAGCAGCACCGCAATCGGGATCGACCAGCTTTCATACAAGGCGGCCAGACACAGGAACACGACGAGCAGCGAGATGCTGTAGAGGAACGGTGCCTGTCCCGAGGACAGCCGTTCCTGATAGGACAGGCCGCTCCACGCCACGCTGATGCCGGGATATTGCGCGGCAAGTTCGGTCATGCGGTTCATCGCCGTGCCCGAGCTGTTCCCCGGGGCAGCCTGACCGGAAAGTTCATAGGACGAGATGCCCGAAAAGCGCGCCAGCGTCGGTGGCGTCTTGCTCCACGAAATGGTGGAGAAAGCCGAGAAGGGGGCCATTTGCCCGCTCGACCCACGAACATACCATTGCGCCAGATTTTCGGGGGCCGCGCGATATGGCGCGTCGCCCTGGACATAGACGCGCTTCACGCGTCCGCGATCGTTGAAATCGTTGACGTAACGCCCACCCCAGGCGGTCGCCAGAGTGGTGTTGACGTCCGCTTGTGTAAGGCCGAGCGTGCTCAGCTTCTGCGCGTCGAGATCGACCTTCAGCGTCGGCTGATCGTCAAGGTCGGTCGGGCGCACGGCGGCGAGTGTCGGATCCGCACGCGCCGCCGCGAGCAGGCTGTCGCGCGCGGCCTTGAAGTCTGGACGGCTAAGCCCGCCGGTGTTCTGCAACTCCATCGTGAAGCCGTTGGACTGGCCAAGCCCGCGCACGATTGGCGGAACAGTCGCGTAAAATTCGACATCGCGCAGCCCGCTCAGCGCCTTGGTCGCGCGTTGGGTGATCGCGTCGGCACCGTTGACCGTACCCTTGCGATCCGCCCAATTTCTGAGCGCGATGAAGCCGCGACCGGCATTTTGCCCACCGGCCACCCCGCCGCCACCCGCGCCTGCAACGGTCAAGAACCCCGCCACATTCTTGCCCTCGGGGCCGGAGAAGTATTTTTCGATCTGCATCTGCGCCGCGCGCGTCTGGTTGATCGTCGCGCCGGGGGCGAGGTTGAACTGGATTTGCGCGATGCCCTGGTCCTCGGTCGGCAGGAAGCCGGTCGGCAGTCGCACGAACAGGAGCGCAAGGATCGCAACGACCCCGGCATAGATGAGCAGGAACAGCCATTTGCGATCGACGACGCGGGATACGGCATTGCCATAGCGCGTCACCATGCGATCAAACCCGGTGTTGAACCATTCCGAGGCACCACGGGTCTTGCGGTCGAGCCAGCTCTCTTGCTTGGTCTTGTCCTTACGCTTCAACAACGTCGCGGTCAGCGCCGGGGTCAGCACGAGCGCGACCAACACGGACAGCCCCATCGCCGACACGATCGTGATCGAAAACTGGCGGTAAATCACCCCGGTCGAGCCGCCGAAAAACGCCATTGGCAGAAACACCGCCGACAGCACCAGCGCGATCGCGATCAGCGCGACGGTGATTTCATCCATCGACTTGATCGTCGCCTCGCGCGGCGACATTTCGGGATGTTCGTCCATCAGGCGCTCGACATTTTCGACCACGACGATTGCGTCATCGACCAGCAAGCCGATCGCCAACACCAGCCCGAACAGGGTGAGCGTGTTGATCGAAAACCCCGCCAGCGAGAAAATGCCGAAGGTGCCGAGCAACACGACGGGCACCGCGATTGTCGGGATCAACGTCGCGCGCCAGCTTTGCAGGAAGACGAACATGACGATTACGACCAGCGCAATCGCTTCCATCAGCGACTTTTCGACTTCCTCGACCGACAATTTGATGAACGCGGTCGAATCTTGCGGGAAGCTGTACGCATAGCCATTGGGAAAGTGTTTCGAGGCGCGCTCGATCTCACCCTTCACCAATTCAGCGGTGCTGAGCGCGTCGGCACCAGGGGCGAGGCTGACCGCGAGACCCGCGCCGGGGTGGCCGTTGACGCGGCTGGTGATGCCGTAATTTTCCGAACCCAGCTCGATCCGGCCCACATCGGACAGCCGCACCGTCGATCCATCGGGCTGCGTTTTCAGCACGATGGCGCGGAACTGGTCCGGGGTCGACAGGCGCGATTGCGCGGTAACGGTGGCGTTGAGCGCCTGTTCGGGCGCGTTGGGCGTACCACCGATTTCGCCCGCCGCGACTTCGGTATTCTGCGCAGTGATCGCGGTGACGACGTCACCGGGGATGAGGCTGTAACTGGCGAGCTTGTTGGGATCGAGCCACACACGCATCGCATATTGCGCGCCGAACACGTTGATATCGCCGACGCCCTTCAACCGGCCGATCGAATCCTGCAGGTTGGACACCAGATAGTCCGACACGTCCTGGTTGGTGGTGCGGTCGCTGGTGTCGTAAATCGCGGCGATCAGCAGGAAGTCGGGGTTGGATTTGGTGACGGTAATGCCTTGCTGCTGCACTTGCTGCGGCAGGCGCGGCAGGGCCTGCTGGACCTTATTCTGCACCTGCACCTGCGCGATGTCGGGATCGGTGCCCTTGGCGAAGGTCGCGGAAATATTGACCTGGCCGCGCGAGGAGGAACTGGTGCTGAAATACAGCAAGCCATCGATGCCGGTAAGCTGCTGCTCGATCACTTGCGCGACCGACGTTTCCAGCGTCTCCGCCGATGCGCCGGGATAGGTCGCGCGGATGTTGACGTTGGGCGGGGCGATATCGGGGAATTGCTCGACGGGAAGCGTATAGATCGCGCCGATCCCGCCAAGCATGATGATGATGGCGATGACCCAGGCGAAAATCGGCCGGTCGATGAAGATGCGCGAGATCACGGCGCGGTCAGATCTTCGACTTGTCGGCGGTCGCTGCCTTGATCGTCTGCGGCGTATCGGCGTTGACGGGTTTGATCGGCTGGTCCGGCTTCACCTTGCCGACGCCCTGCGTGATGACTTTGTCACCCGATTTCAGGCCGTCGGTAATGACCCAGAAAGCACCCTGGGTGCGAGCCGCGACGACGGTCTTCTGGATCGCCTTGTTGCCGGGCCCGACTACGAACACCGTCGCATTGCCCTTGGGATCGCGCGACACCGCCTGTTGCGGCACGAGGAAGGCCTTGGTGTCGATCGACTGCGTGAAACTCGCCCGAACGAACATCCCGGGAAGCAGGAGGCCTTTGGGATTGGGGAAGCGTGCGCGCAGCGTGACGGTCCCGGTGGCAGGATCGACCACGACCTCTGAAAATTCGATGTCACCGGTCAGGCCGTAATCGCTGCCATCCTCCAACTTCAGCCGCACATCGGCGCGGGTTGGAACGGCACCGCCCGAGGTGAGCGCGCGGCGCAGGCGCAGCACGTCCGAACTCGCTTGCTGAATGTCGACATAGATTGGATCGAGCCGCTGGATCGTGGTGAGCGGGCTCGCCTGGCTGGCGGTGACCAACGCCCCTTCGGTGAAGAGCGAACGGCCGATCCGTCCGCTGATCGGGGCGGGCACGGTGGTGAAGCGCAGGTTGATCTGCGCGGTGTCGAGCGCGGCGCGATTCTGCTCGACAGCGGCGGCGGCCTGGCGCGCGGTCGCGGTGGCGTCGGTATAATCCTGTTTGGCGACCGCTTCTATGTCGGCCAGCGGCTTGTAGCGATCGGCTTTGGCCCTGGTCGCTTCGGCATTGGCGGCAGCGCTGGCGAGGTTGGCGCGCGCCTGATTGGCCGATGCGCGGTACAGGCTGGGGTCGATCTGGTAGAGCGGCTGGCCCTGGCGCACCAACGCGCCCTCGGTGAAAAAGCGGTGCAGGATCAGGCCGTTGACTTGCGGGCGAACTTCGGAGCTTTGATAAGCGGCGGTCCGCCCGGCAAGTTCGGTCACGGTCGGTACGCTGGTTGGCTGTGCGACGACAAAGCCGACTTCGGGAGGCCCCTTTGCGGCGTTTTTCTTATTTTGAGAGGCCGCACCACAACCGCTGAGCAGCAGCGTTGAACCGCCAAGCAGCGCCAGTGTGTGCAGGGAGAAAAACCGAACCGTCATCGCTGTCCACCGCTCCGGGCCAAGTCGGCGCACGGTGGATACCCTGCGCAATCGTCGCCAAACGTCGTCTGTTAGGGATTGTTCCGGGCCCGGATCAACTGTCTCGGTTCGGCCCTAACCGACTCTATTGCAGTGCAGCATGTCATCGTAGCTTGGCGATGGTCAAGCCGTCGGCCTTGGCACGATCCTTGGTTGATTCTTCGCTGCGCTTGAGCGCCTTGGCAATCGCCTTGAGCGCCATGCCCTTTTTGGCGAGGGTGTGGAGCTTCTGGATTTCGTCGGTGGTCCAGGGTTGCCGGTGGCGTTCGAATCGATCTTCGCTCATAGCGCCTGCGCTACGCCACTCGGACGGCAAGCACCAGCGTATCGCAGGCCTGACACACTCTTGCGACACTTGGGCGTTACCCGGCCAGGCTCGCATCTTACACACGACGCACGGATTCATCATGCCCCCGACCAAGACCTTGCTGACCCTTGCTCTCGTGGGGGTGCCGACGTTGGCGATTGCGCAGCAACAGCCGACCGCCGCGCCCCGTTCGGCACCCAAAGCGACGCCGAAGCCTGTGGCCGACGATAGCGAGGACGGCCCCGATATCGTGGTTCAAGGGGCGAAGCAGCCTGGCTCCGTCATCGGGGACATCCCGCCCGAACAGCAGCTCGGGCCAGCCGATATCCGCTCTTATGGTGTCGGGTCGGTCACCGAATTGCTCGCGGAACTGGGACCGCAAATTCGCAGTGATCGCGGCGGGGGTGGAGCGCCGGTGGTGCTGCTCGACGGCAAGCGCATTTCGGGTTTCGCCGAGATTCGCGATTTGCCGACCGAAGCAATTGCGCGGGTGGACATTCTGCCCGAAGAAGTTGCGCTGAAATATGGCTATCGTGCCGATCAGAAGGTGGTCAATATCGTGCTGCGCCGCCGTTTTCGCGCGGCAACGGTCGAGCTGTCGGACCGGACCGCAACGGAAGGCGGGCGCGACACGCCGCAAACCGAACTCGATTTGCTGACCATCGCCAATAAGGGGCGGGTCAATCTGCATCTGGAATATCAGGCGTCGGATGCGCTGAAAGAGAATGAGCGCGACATTCTGCCGACGGCACGGCAATCCGGCGCCAATGGCGGCACCGGTAGCGGCATCGACCAGCGCCCCTATCGCACGCTGTTGCCCTCGGGGCGCACGCTGAATGTCAACACCACCTATGCGCGCAGTTTCGGGGATATTTCGGGTACGCTGAACGCCACGCTCTCGGCCACGGATACCAATGGGCTGCTTGGCTTGCCGAGCGATGCGGGGGTAGTGAATGGCGCGGTCAGCGGCGACGTGAACCCGTTAAAACAGCGCAATTCCGCAATCGCGACGCACCTTGGCACCGGTTTCAATGGCGCGTTGCGTGGCTGGCAGTGGTCGGTCACCGGCGCCTATGACCACGCCGAATCCAAGACTTTCACCGACACCGCGCTTGCCGCCAATGCTGCCACGGCACAGGTCAATCGCGGCTATTCGACCTCGGATGAGGGGCAAATTGACCTTCTGGTCAACGGTGCGCTGTTCAAACTGCCAGCGGGCGAGGTTTCGACCAGCGTCCATCTTGGCGGCGACATCAGCGATTTCAACAGCAGGTCGTATCGTGGCGGGCTGACCTCGCTCGGCGGCGTGTCGCGCAATACCGTCAACGGTCAGCTCAATGTCGATGTGCCCTTGACCAGCCGTACCAAGAATGTGCTGCCGGTGATTGGCAATCTGTCGGTCAACGGCAATGTCGCGGTCGATCATCTGTCGGATTTCGGCACGCTGACGACGCTTGGTTACGGCCTCAATTGGTCACCGGTGGTGCCGTTGCGGGTCATCGCGTCGGTGACCGATCGCGACATTGCGCCAACCGCGCAGCAACTGGGCAACCCGCAAGTGGTGACGCCCAACGTCCCCGTGTTCGATTATGTGCGCGGCGTGAATGCGGTGGTGACGACGGTTTCGGGTGGCAATCCCAATCTGATCGCGAGCAACAGCCATACGCGCAAGCTGGGTGCCACGCTGAAACCGTGGAGCACCAAGGATCTGTCGCTGTCGGCCAATTATGTCGATGTGCGCACCGACAACCCCGTCGCCAGCTTCCCGAGCGCGAGTTCGGCGATCGAGGCGGCGTTTCCGTCGCGCTTCACCCGCGATGTTGACGGCAATCTGCAGCGGATCGACACGCGGCCGATCAACTTTGCCGAGACGAGCCGGTCGGAACTGCGTTGGGGCATCAATTTCTCGGTGGCGCTCAAATCGAAACTGCAAAAGCAAATCGAGGCGTGGCGCGCGGGCAAGGGCCCCAATCCCTTTGCCGGGGTCAAGATTCCCGACAGCGTTGCGCGCCAGATTGCCCAGGCACGCGCGGAGCGCGGTGGTGCGGCGGGTGGTCCGGGTGGTCCGGGGGCTGGTGGACCGGGCGGTCCCGGTGGTCCGGGCGGTCCGGGGCGCGGTGGTTTCGGCGGCTTTGGTGGAGGCGGGGGCGGGCGCGGCGTGCCGGGCGGTCGCCTGCAATTTGCGCTGTACCACACGTGGCATTTCACCGATCATGTGCTGGTGCAGCAGGGCAGGCCTTCGCTGGATTTGCTGCGGGGCGATGCGATCGGCGGCAGCGGCGGGCAACCGCGGCATGAGCTGGAAGGGCAGGCTGGCTATAGCAATAACGGCATCGGCGTGCGCCTGTCGGCCAATTGGCAAAGCGCGACCAACGTCAATGGCGGCACTGCGGCCAACCCGCAGGATCTGCACTTTTCGGATTTGGCGACGGTCAACCTGCGCTTGTTCGGTGATTTGGGGCAGCGCCTGGAACTCGTTAAAAAGTATCCGTGGATTCGCGGCGTGCGGGTCGCGGTCGCGGTCGACAACCTCTTCGATTCGCGTCAGCACGTGACCGATGCGAGCGGCACGACGCCGGTCGCCTATCAGCCCGATTATCTCAATCCGCTGGGGCGCACGGTGCGGGTGTCGATCCGCAAGCTGTTCTTCTAAACGGGGGATGGCTTTCATGCTTGTGCGGCATGGCGGCTGAACGGCGCGGGCGGTTGACGCGGGGGGCGGTGGCCGTAAGTGAGGACACACGTTTCCAGGAGTGTCCGCCATGAAGACCCGCGCCGCCGTCGCTTTTGAAGCCAAGAAGCCGCTCGAAATCGTCGAGCTTGATCTGGAGGGGCCGAAGGCGGGCGAAGTGCTGGTCGAAATCATGGCGACCGGCATTTGCCATACCGATGCCTATACGCTCGACGGGCTCGACAGCGAGGGGCTGTTCCCGAGCGTGCTGGGGCATGAAGGTGCTGGCATCGTGCGCGAAGTTGGCGCGGGGGTCACCTCGGTCAAGCCGGGCGACCATGTCATCCCGCTCTACACGCCGGAATGTCGGCAGTGTAAATCGTGCCTCAGCGGCAAGACCAACCTGTGCACCGCGATCCGCGCGACGCAAGGCAAGGGGCTGATGCCCGACGGCACCTCGCGCTTCTCGTACAAGGGCGAGACGATCTTCCACTATATGGGCTGCTCGACCTTCTCGAATTTCACCGTGCTGCCCGAGATTGCCGTCGCCAAAATTCGCGAGGACGCGCCGTTCAAGACGAGCTGTTATGTCGGATGCGGCGTAACGACGGGCGTGGGCGCGGTGGTCAACACCGCCAAGGTGCAAGTTGGCGACAACGTCATCGTGTTCGGTCTGGGCGGGATCGGCCTTAACGTGCTGCAGGGCGCGCGGATGGCGGGCGCGAACATGATCGTCGGCGTCGACATCAACCCCGACCGCGAGGAATGGGGCCGCAAGTTCGGCATGACGCATTTCGTCAACCCGAAGGACGTGGGCGACCTGGTCGCGCATCTCGTCGCGCTGACCGATGGTGGCGCGGACTATACCTTCGATTGCACCGGCAACACGACCGTGATGCGCCAGGCGTTGGAAGCGTGCCATCGCGGCTGGGGCACCAGCATCATCATCGGCGTGGCCGAGGCTGGCAAGGAAATCAGCACGCGGCCGTTCCAGCTCGTCACCGGGCGCAACTGGCGCGGGACGGCGTTTGGCGGGGCCAAGGGGCGCACCGATGTGCCCAAGATCGTCGACTGGTATATGAACGGCAAGATCGAGATCGACCCGATGATTACGCATGTTCTCTCGCTTGAGGAGATCAACAAGGGGTTCGATTTGATGCACGCAGGCGAGAGCATCCGCAGCGTGGTGGTGTATTGAGCGTCTTGCGCCTCCCCTGATGGGGAGGCGCAGCGGTTATTGCCGCGCCCGCAAGGTGATGCCGATTACGCGCGGGTCGCTGGGGGTGCCGAGGATCAGGCCGGAATTGCCCGCCTGGATCGTCAGATTCTGAATATAATTGGCGTTGAACAGGTTGCGCGCGAATACTGCGACCTCGAGCCCGCTTTTGCTGCGCAGGCCAAGGCTGGCGTTGGTGACGTTGTAGCCGTCGATCAGCGTGTATTTCGACAGGCTGGGGTCGCCATAATAACTCGTGCGCCAGCTTGAATCGGCGTGCAGGATCAGCGCCGCGCTGCCGACCGGCAGCGTGTAATCCCCACCGATGGTGGTCGACCATTTCGGTAACCCGGCGAGCGGGCGACCGGTCAAGTTGCACGCAGTGGTCGCGGCGGTCTGTACTTCGAGTGGGCAGGGGCCAGCCGGATACTTTGCATATCTGCCGTCCGCATAAGCAACATTGCCACGCAGTTGAAACGCGCGGGTGACGTTGGCGGTGACATCGGCCTCAAAGCCCTTCACCGTCACCTTGGGAATGTTGGACAGGTAACCGCGGAGCGCCACGGTTTGCGAACTGTCGACGATCGTCGCCTGGAAATCGCGAACATCGGTGTAATAGCCCGCGATATTCGCCACCAGCCGACGGTCGAACAGCGCCGCCTTGATCCCGCCTTCATAGGTGGTGTTGAGTTCGGGGCGGATTACGGCGGTGGTCAGCACCGGCTGGTTGGCGGCGTTGAGCGGCAAGCCCGACAGGTTGATCCCACCCGATTTGAAGCCGCGTGCGTAACCGCCATAGAGCAGCACGGTGTCGGTCGCCTGCCAGGCGAGATTGGCGCGGCCCGACACGTTGCTCTCGCGGTCATGCGCGACATAGCTTTGCGGGCGCAGCACGCCGAGCCGCGCGTTGAGGAGCGTCGTGTTGGTGGTGGCGGGGCCGCCGGACACGGTGGTGTCGTAAGTACCGTCCTTCACTTCATAGGTGTAGCGCAGGCCACCGGTCAGGGTGAGGCGCGGCAGGATCTTGTAATTGAGCTCGGCAAAGGCGGCATAGCTGTCTTCCTTCAGCCGGGTGTGGCCGTCGGTGCCATAACCGTCGAGCAAATTGGCGGGCACCGCGACGGCGGGGGTGCCGGTGGTCTGGCCGATCAGATAATAAGCCGCTGCCGGGCCGTAGATGCTAATCGGCTCGCCAGTGATTTTCTGGTCGAAGAAATACAGGCCCGCGACATAGCCGAGCCGGTGGTCGCCATTCGAGGCAAGGCGCAGTTCCTGACTGTACTGATCCTGGCGCGACGGGATGTGCTGGGTAAGCTGGACCGGGATGCCGGTATAATCGCGGTCATTGGCGGCATCCCAGTTCCAGAAGCGCCACGCGCTGACCGAGGTGAGCGTCGCGAAACCGACATTCCAGTCGGCAATCGCCGAGACGCCGCCTTCATTCGTGTTCACGCCCAAGGCTGCGTCGATATCGGTGACGCGGTCATACGGATTGGTGCTGGGCGGGGTATAGTTGAACAGCGCCGCCAGCGCCGGATATTGCCGGGAAGGGGCCCGCAGGCTCTGGCCGACGCGCAAATAGACCTGGGTGCAGCATTCGCTTTCGAAATTGGTGAAATCGCCGGTCAGGCGAAGCTGGAAATCGGTGGTCGGCTTGAACAAAATCTGCGCGCGCACCGCCTGGTTGCCGATGCCGTTTTCCTTGGCACCGGTGCGGACATTGTCGATCACGCCGTCGCGCCGCGTGACCAGCCCCGATAGCCGGAACGCGACCGTATCGCCGATCAGCGGCCCCGAGGCCGAGGCCTTGGCCTGGACGAAGTTGAAGCTGCCAACCGACAGTTCCTCGCTCGCTTCGGGGGTGAAGGTCGGCGCGCGGGTGGTGATATTGATCGCGCCCGCAGTGGTGTTCTTGCCGAACAGCGTGCCTTGCGGCCCGCGCAGCACCTCGATTTGCTGGATATCCGAGAAATCGAACGCGGCGGTGGCGGGGCGGGCGTGATAGACTTGGTCGACATAGAAGCCGACGCCGGGTTCCAGCCCGTCATTGGCCTGGCTGACCGCGACGACGCTGCTGCCGAGGCCGCGGATGGTGAAGGCGGTGTTGCGCGGGTTGGCCGAACTGTAGTTGAGCGCGGGCACCAGCAGGCTCAACTGGCTGGTGTTGACGGTGTAGGACCGGTCGAGCAGCGCGCCGCCGACCACCGACACGGCGAGCGGCACCTTTTCCAGATCCTCGGCCCGCTGGCGCGCGGTGACGACGATGTCGCTATTGGTATCAATCGTAACGTCTGTTTTCGGCGCATCGGCGGTAGGGCGGGCGTTGGCTACGCAGGGCATGAGTGCCAGCACGGCAACCGCTGACACGGTAGCGGCATAGATCGACAATCGCATGTAAATCCCCAGCTTTTGGCCCACGGCACTCCGCGTCGGCGACTCGCTATATACAATGGAATATAGATATTAATAGCGGGCGTCCCACCCTTATGGTGCTCTCACTGTGCCGTGTTCCGCATTTCGGGGCATGGATCAGGGCGGGCTGACGCCGTCAGGACGCGCAATATCCGTCAAGAAAGGCTTGATGCGTGGGCATCCGCGCAACCGCGCTGGCGATGCTGCCCTTCAGGTCATCGAGCGCGCGCTGCATATGCTCGATGCTGAGCATATGCCCCATATGGTGATAGCTGGCGGGCTCCAGCCGCTGGCCTAGCATCACTTGCAGCCAGGAATCGGCCTGGAACAGGTCGTCGGCGGTTTGCGGGGTGAGCGCCGCCTCACGGAACAAGGCGATGCGCTGCGCAAGCGTGGCGGGAATGTCCATCGTGCGGCAGCGGTCCCAGAACGGATCGTCGCTGCGCTTGGTCAAATGATAATGCAGGATGATGAAGTCGCGCACGCGCTCCAGCTCGGTTTCGGCGAGCGCGTTGTAATGCTGCACAAGCGCGGGCTTGATCCCGCTGAACGGGAAGGACTGGATCAGGCGCGTAATGCCGATCATGATGAGGTGGATGCTGGTCGATTCCAGCGGCTCGACGAAACCGCTGGCGAGCCCCAGTGCCACGCAATTCTTGTCCCACACGCGTTTGCGGCGACCGGTGACATAGCGGATCAGGCGCGGATCGGTGATCGTTTCGCCGTCGATGTGCGCGAGCAGCTTTGCGTGCGCGGCATCGTCCGACAGATAATCGCTGCAATAGACCAGACCATTGCCGACGCGGTGTTGCAGCGGGATTTGCCATTGCCAGCCCGCTTCATGCGCGATCGCGCGGGTATAAGGCAAAGCCGGCTGAACCGCCTTGGTCTGCACCGCAAGCGCGCGGTTGGTGGGGAGCCAGTGGCTCCAATCCTCATAGCCCGCCTTCAGCGTCTGCTCGATCAGCAGCCCGCGAAAGCCCGTGCAATCAATGAACAGATCGCCTTCGATCCGGCGGCCATCGGCGAGGTCGAGCGCTTCGATGAAGCCCGTTTCGGGATGCTGGTGAACCTGGCCGATTGTGCCTTCGACGCGGGTGACGCCGCGCGCTTCGCTGAACTGGCGCAGGAAGAGCGCGTAGCGCGATGCGTCGAGATGATAGGCATAGTTGATCTTGGCGTCGGGCCCGGTGGCGAAGCGGCCTGCTTCGGCGGCGGTCAGCTCGAAACAATAATCGCCCAGCGCGCCGCCCACACCCTCGGCGCGCGCGCGCAGCCACATATGCTGGAAATCGCCCATCCAGATCGATTGGCCGACGCGACCGAAGGAATGGATGTAGCGATCCCCGCGCCGCGCCCAATTTTCAAAGGCGATGCCGAGTTTGAAGGTTGCCTGCGTCGCGCGCATAAAATCGCGCTCGTCGAGTTCGAGGAAGCGGTGGAAGGTGCGGATCGTCGGGATCGTCGCCTCGCCGACGCCGACCGTGCCGATTTCGTCGGATTCGATCAGCACGATATCGAGCAGGGGCCCGAGATGCTTCGACAGCGCCGCCGCCGCGACCCAGCCCGCCGTGCCGCCGCCCGCGATCACCACGCGCTTGATCGTCTGCGCGTCCGAATGGCTCATCGGTTCAACCTTTGCAGCAAATGCGCGCGCAAACGGCGGGCGGTGAGGTCATCGAGCGGGGCAAGCGGCCCGCGCGCCGCTTCGGGAAGATGCTCGCCAGCGATGTCCGCCGGGCCGAACACATAATGGTCGAACAGCGCGCGCCATGCCTGCTTTTCGGTCAAAGGGCGGTCGCGCAGGCTGAGCAGGCCGTGCAGCAGCGTAGTCATCGGCGTGTCGAGGAAGCGCGGGGCTGCATTCCACCAATAATTGACCAGCACGTTGAAGGCATCGAGCGCCTCGACATTGTGCCACCACAAGGCCGGATAGACGAGCACGTCGCCGGGTTCGAGATCGAACACCTGCGCGGTTGCCAGCGCCTTGGCGAAGCGCGGATAGCGATCGAGATCGGGCGCGCGAAGATCGACCATGCTGACTACCTGTCCTCCCGGTGTCGGTTCGAGTGGGCCGGGATAGAGGTTGGCGACCTGATCGGGTGGAAACAGCGTGAAGCGCCGCCGCCCGACCAGACAACAGGCGATGTTGTTCGACATGTCGTAATGCGTGGCCGCCGTGGTGCGATTGCCGATCCAGATACTGGCGAGCGGCGTGGCACCGCCAAACGCCTCGGGTGGAAGGGCCAGATCGTTTTCGGCACGAAAGCCGGGGAGATAGGTGTCGAGGTCGGTCGAGCCGACGTAGAGCGCATCCGCTTGCGCATCGTCCAGCGTGGCGAGCATCCGGTCGAGAAAGGCATCGAGCTTCACGCGCGTCGCGGTGAAATTCATCGCGGTCATATCGGCATTGTAGAAGAACCGGCCGCCAATCTCGGGCGGGCCGCTATACCCGACCACCGCGGTGCCGGTGTAGAAGGACTTGAGATACGCCACCGCCGCTTCGGGCCCGTGAAGGCCCTTGGCGACCAGCGGCCAATTCCGCACCAAGCCGTGCAGCACGACGGGCTGTTGTTGCGCGATCAAGCCCGCCGGATCGAGCAGCGGTTCCGGCGCGGGGTCGCTCATACCGGGACCGGCGCGACCGCTTGGGGTTCGCCCAATTCGGCGCGGCGCTTGCGGTTCTTGAGCTCGATCAACCGCGCGACATTGCCGAGCGAGGACGCGATCTGGAAGGCGTGCCCCAAATAGTCGCTCCGGTTGAGCGTGTGCAGCGTGGCGGGGTCGAGCCGCGCCAGCCGACCGGTGCCGATCGTGAAGCAGCCGGGCACATCATAACGGGTATGCGCGTCAAGCGCGATTTCCAGTGTGACAGGCTCGATCAGGTCGGCCTGTTCGAAGGCGGTGAACATCGCGTCGCGCTGCTGATGCCCGTCGTGGAGGACCTGCGATACGCGCACGATATGGTCGAGATATGGGGACGATCCGCCATGCGGCAGGAACACGGCCTGTGCATTGGGGCTTTGCGATGCTGCGGCGATGCGGGGGTGGTCGAGATCGACATGCAGCATCGGCTCGCGCCGCGTCTGCCCCTCAATCGTGCGATCGACCAGACCGATCAGGAACGGCCCGCGCTGATGGATTACAGGGATGTGCCGGGCCTGCCATCCGACGGCACCCAGAAACAGGTTTTCGTCGCGGTCGAGCCCAAGCAGCGCGACCGCGTAAAATGCTCCAGCGTCGTCGCGGCGGAGCAGAATGGGATAATCGCGCTGCGCCTCGTCGATTTCGCCGGGAAAGAGAACGCATTCGTTCACCGCATCGCCAAAGAGAGCGGAATAGCCGATCGCGACGCGCAAATCGGCATGGGCGATGGTATCGAGAAGAACCGTGTTGCTCATACGCTGTGGTAATCACCGATCGGGATTGCGCCAAGCGGCGCTGGATTCGCGCGACCGAAAGCGCCCCAAAAATAACCGGGTGCTCCGTTGCGGAAGCACCCGGCGAGGTGGAGGAACTCAGAAGCGGTAGCGTGCACCGAACAGGAAGCGGCGTTGCAATTCCTGAGCGAACCAGACGTTGTTTTCCGAACGGCCATAGGTGCGCAAGCTCGCGTTGGTCAGGTTGATTGCTTCGACCGACAATGCGATCTTCTTGTTGAGATCATAGCTGATGTTCATGTCGAGCTGACCGAACGCCTTGGTGTAGACCGGGTTCTTGTAGCTGTCGCGGTTGAGTTGCGACAGGAACTTGTCACGCCAATTGTAGCTGAGCCGTGCCGAAATGCCGTGCTTGTCATAGATCAGCGTGGCGTTGGCGGTGTTGCTGAGGCCGGTCAGCGCGAACTGGTCGACATTGGGATCACCGGCATTGTTGAAGCCGACATCGCCCTTCACATAAGTGAAACTGCCCGATACGCCGATGCCCGTCCGCCCGAAGAAATACTGGCCCGCGATTTCGAAGCCGTAAATCTCCGCATCCTTGTTGTTGATCGGCCGCGAAATGGTGAAGTTGTACAAGGGATCGGACGCCGAACCGTTGATATCAACCGCTGACAAGATCTGATTGACGAAGGCTTGATCGACCGTCTTGGTGACCGAGCTGTAATGCGCGTTGAACTGCGTCGCCGCCGCCGCTGCGCCATCCCGCTGGAGCAAAGCGGAGTAGGTGAACAGGTTGACGTCGCTAATGTCGGCACCAAGCGCGCTGAGCGCGGCCCTGGCTGTTCCCGATAGCGTTCCTGCTGTACCCGAGCTTGGGTCGCGCAGGCCGAACAGCGACCCGTTCGAAAGCCCCGTGCCGATGAAATTGTGCACGCGCTTGTCGAAGAAGCCCGCCGAGAAATAACTGTCGGGCTTGAAATAATATTCAAACGAGAGATCAAAATTGTCCGAGATCAGCGGAGCCAGATCGGTGTTGCCAGTGTTGGCGGTGGCAACCCCGCCGATCGCGGTAGGCCGCGACGGGGCGAACACGCTGGTTGAGGCGAACAAATTGTCATAGTTCGGCCGCGCAATCGTCCGGCTGGCCGAGAAGCGGCCGATCAAATTGCGTTTCAGCTCCACCTGGAAATCGAAGGATGGCAGGATGTTGTCATAAGATCCGTGGCCAACCAGGTTTTGCGGACTCGACCCGACGCTGATCGTGAAGTCGTTGTCGGCGACCCAGGCAATCTGATTGGGCACTGACTGCAGCGAGATCGCTTCATCCTTGGTATGTTCATAGCGCGCCCCCGCCACCAGGCTTGCGTCATGGCCGGCAATCTCGCCCTTCCAGGTTACCTGCGCATAACCGGCGTAGATCGTTTCCTTGACCGTATTGTTCTGGCTGGCAGTGATCGACACCGCATTGCCCTTCGCCGCATAGGATGACGAGAGCGCGCTGTAGAGCGCCAGCGCGTCGCCGCGGAAGGCGACCAGATTGGCACCCGTCGCCTTGGGATCATAGCTGTGGAATTTGCACAGCAGGCAGAAGTCCTTCAGCACACCGGGGGCGATTTTCTGGACGTCGCCGGGGAAATCGACGCTCCAATTGCCCAGCGTCTGCTGGGTCGAGGTCAATTGCTGGTTGGTATCGGTGTCGCGGTACAGGCCGCCAAAGTCGAACCGGCTGCCGCCGCCCAGATCCCAGCCGAAATCGGCGCGAACTTCCTTGACCTTCTGGCGCTGGCTGGTGGTGAAGGTCCGCCCAATCGACGAGCCGACATCGTTCACGTCGAGCACACCATTATGGTTGCCGCCAGGCAGCGAAGCATCGCTGATGCTGATGTCCTGCACCGGAATTGCGCCGCTATAATCGACCGAGTGCGCGGTGACGACGTTGGCGCCAAGGCCAACCAGCGTCGAGCTGGAGCCGTTGGGATTGTTGGGAAGCACCGACGACTTGCCGTAATGGCCATCGATCGTCAGCGTGAAGTTGGGTGCGATGTCCCACTTGGCGTTGAGCCCGTAATCCTCAAGCTGGTTCTTCTGCGCGCGCGCTTGCTGTTCGAAACCTTCATCCTTCACGCCGGCAACGGTCTCGTGAAGGTAGGTCGTGGTGGCAACGGCCTTGTTGCTGTCGAAGGTGACGACATCGAACGGGCGGTTGAACCAGTTCGATTCATCCGAGCGCTGCTCGCTCTGCACCGTGCGGGCGTATAGCGCGTCTGCGGTGATGGTCAGCGCGTCGGTCGGCTTGAACTGGACGATCGCCTGGCCGTTCAGGCGCTGATATTTGTCGTCCGAAAAGTGGTAGCGGCTGTCATTGGGGACGGAGACCAACTGGTTCGGGTCGCTCGGCCGGTTGTTGATTGTGGTTGCTGCGTTGACGAAGCCGTTGCTGGGGTTAAGGAAATCGGCGAGCGTGCGGATGTTCCAGGCGTTGGACGTTGCCGACACGGTCGAGAAATGGCGTTCCTGATAGCTGCCGAACAGCGATACGCCGAAGGTTTGGTCAGGGTTGGACCAGCTCGCCAGCCCGGTGATTTCCGGGGTGGCCGCCGAGCCGCAATCGACACAGTCATTCGCGCTGGTGTCGTAATTGAGCTTGCCGCCAAGCGAGCCATTGAAGCCGGACTGGCGCGAATCGAGCGGGCGGCGCGTAACGACGTTGATCGTCGCGCCGATGCCGCCCGAGGGGACGGCGGCGCGACCCGTCTTGTACACTTCCAGTGTCTTTACGCCTTCCGAAGCGAGGTTCGAGAAGTCGAACGAGCGGGTCACGCCAACCGTGCCGTCGGCGCTTTCGTCGCCACCGACCGTCTGGACGTAGGACGAGGCCAGCGTACGACCGTTGAGCGTGACGAGATTGAAGCTCGGGCCGAAGCCACGCACGGTAACTTGCGCGCCCTGGCCGTTCACGCGGTCGATCGACACTCCGGTGATGCGTTGCAGCGATTCCGCCAAATTGGTATCGGGGAACTTGCCAATGTCTTCGGCCGAAATCGCGTCGACAATGCCGGTGGAATTGCGTTTGATCGCGATCGACCGCTCAAGGCTGGCGCGAACGCCGGTGACGACGATGTCGTCGCCTGTCGTCGGTTCGGCGGGCTTGCCCCCGTCCTGCGGAGCCGGGGCCGGTGCGCTCTGCGCATTGGCGGCCTGTGGGAGCGCGAGGCCCACGGCAAGCGCTGCTATCGAAGTCGACCAGACATAAGCCGACGCATGACCAAAGCCCTTCATTGAGCCCCCTCCCAAAATGACGCGACCTTATCTGGACGCTTTAAACGGACCGCCGTGGCCCCATTAGACACGACGTCGATGGCGCTATCATATTGTCCTACGTTGTCAACAGTTCTTTATGGACGCGAACGCGCTTTACGAACGGCGATGACGCCGTCATGCGATTCCGTACCGACGCTGCAAGAGGGAAGGGAAGTCAATAAAATTATTATATTATAATAATTTATGTATTTCTCTCTACGGTGTGGCTACCCAATTGGTTCTGCGCTCACGTATAAATCCGGTAAAATCTGCGGTGCGGGCATCATGTCAACGTTATCAGGGGCCCTAGCGCGAGCGCGTGTGATCTGGTCTATTCGGGATCACGAGCGGGTTGGAGCAGCATGAAGCGAACGACGATTGTCGATGTGGGGCGGTTGGCCGGGGTTTCGGCCAAAACGGTGTCGCGCGTACTGAATGGTGAGCCGCATGTCAGCGATGCCGTAAAACAGCGCGTGCGGGCAGCGGCGGATTCGCTGGATTATCACCCAAACGTGTTCGCGCAGGCGCTCGTCCGGCGAAAATCGCACATGATCGGCCTGGTCTACGAAAATCCGAGCCCAAGCTACGTTGTCGAATTGCAGAAGGGCGTGCTCGAACGGCTGACCAACGAACGCTATCGGCTCGTGGTGATCCCGATCCGATCGGTGCAGGAAAATGCGGCGGAGGTGGTTGGGCTGCTGCGGTCGGCGGCGCTGGATGGCGTCGTGCTGGCTCCGCCGGCATCGGACCATCCGTTGATTCTCAATCAGTTGAAGGAAGCGCGCATTCGCTGTGCGCGGATTGCGCCGACGCGCATGATCGAGGCGGCACCCAGCAATCTGGTCGATGACGTCGCCGCAGCCCGCGAAATCGCGGCCTATGTGATTGGTCTTGGGCACCGCGAAATCGCAATCATTCGCGGTGATCCGACGCATCCTTCAACCGAAGCGCGGATGCTCGGCTATATGCAGGCCTTCCATCAGGCCGGGCTCGAATTGCGCTTCGACAGGATCGAGCCGGGGATGTTTACCTTCGACAGCGGCCTTGCCGCCGGGCGGAATATCCTGGCGCGGCCCGACCGGCCAACCGCGATTCTGGCGCAAAATGACGATATGGCGGTGGGGGCGATGATGGCGGCGCGCGAAATTGGCCTGTCGATCCCCGATCGGCTCTCCATCGTCGGTTTCGATGATTCGGAGGTTTCGCGAATCACCTGGCCACGGCTGACCACGGTGCGGCAGCCCGTGTTCGAAATGGCGGTGGCGGCGACCGAGATGCTGATCGCGCAACTGGAGGATCGCGAGCCGCTTGCGCGCGTGGTGCATCCACACACGCTCCTGATCCGCGAATCCGCCGCGCCACCGCACGCCTAGGCAATGCTACGCCGGTGGGAGTCCTGGTATTATGCGGCGGGCGACCTTGGCTTCAATTTCGTGTGGCAGTCGATCGAGCTGTATCTGCTGTTTTACTACATCCGCGAACTCGGCATGGCCCCGGAGATTGCGGCGGGCATTTTTCTGGCGGGTGCTGCGGTTGATTGGGTGACGGACCCGCTGGTCGGCGCGGTGGCGGATCGACTGGCACCGCGCATTCCGCTGCGAACGTGGGTGTCGGTCGGAGGGCCGTTGTCGGTGCTTCTGCTCTGTCTCGCCTTTGTCCCGCCACCGGTGCCGCGTGCATGGGTCCCCGGCTATGCGCTGGTTACCTACCTGGCGTTGCGCTTCGCTTATGGTGTCGGCAACATCCCCTATGGCGCGTTGACGGCGCGGATTTCGCCCGACCCGAACGATCATCTGGTGCTGACCAGCGCGCGGATGCAGGGGGCGGCGCTCGGAGGCTTGATCGCAGCGCTGACCTACGCGCTGCTACCCACCGGGCGTGCGGGCGGCGCGGATTTTCGGCTGGGCGCACTCATTCTCGCGGGGTTGGCGATGCCTGCCTTTTTTGCGACGAGTTGGGGCACGCGCGAGCGCGTGGCACCGCCCACCACCGCGCGCCTGCATCTTGGCCACACGATCGCCGAGATGTTCGCACTAGTGGTGCGGTCGTCGGCGTTGCGGCGGCTGATGGCGACCATCCTGATGGTTGGACTGTCGGTCACCTTGCTCAACAAGTCTTTGCTGTTCCTGTTCGAACAGATTGGTGCCCCCGGCATCGGATATTATGTCGCCCTGGCTCCCTCCTTCTCGCTGCTGTTGACGGCCCCCTTGTGGAGCAGGCTTGCCGAACGGATCGGGCAGGCGCGTACCTTGCGCGTCGGGGCGGTGCTGATGTTTGCGGCGGTGCTGTTGGCACTGGCGAGCAAGGGGCTGGTGCCAATGCTGGTGTGCATCACGGTGTCGATCATCGCGGTGCAGGGGATGTCGGTGATGTTCTGGTCGCTCGTCCCCGGTGCGGTGGCGGCTTGCGAACAGGACGAACATGCCGCCGGATATGCGGTGCGCGTTTACGCCGTGGCGACGATAACGCGTAAGCTGGCGCAGGCTTTGGCACCGCAATTGATCGCGCTGGCGTTGTTTGCTCCGCAAGGATCGATCCTCCTGATCCTGGCCGCGGTCGCACTTGCCACGGTCGTGGTGGTCTTCGTTTTCCCGCCCGTTGAGGAACGCAGCATCGTCACAGGAGCTTGACAGCGCCTTGTCAACGTTGTCAACAACCGTGGCCGATCCGCCGCGAAGGTGACGACCGGATTCTGGAGGAGGGGGCATGATCCCGAAGCTTGCGGTTTGCGCCGCTTTTTCCGTTGTCATCGGCGCAGGGGCGCTCCAGGCGGCGGAGCCGGTTGGCGCGCCCGTCGTTCACCCCGCATTGTGGCCCGAAGTCGCCTGGCCCGTAATGGCCAAAAGCGACGATGAGGCGCGCATTACCGATTTGCTCAACCGCATGACGGTTGAGGAAAAAGTCGGTCAGGTCATCCAGGCCGATATCGGCAGCGTGACGCCCGATGATGTTCGCCGCTATCATCTCGGTTCGGTGTTGAATGGCGGCAATTCCGGCCCGGGCGGTGACGACTTTGCGCTCGCGCCGAAATGGCTGGCTTTGGCCGATGCGTTTTACGATGCCTCGGTCGATCGTTCGGCTGGCGGCGCAGGTATTCCGATCCTGTGGGGAATCGATGCCGTTCACGGCCACAGCAACATCATCGGTGCAACGCTGTTCCCGCAGAATATCGGCCTGGGCGCGATGCGCGACCCGGCGCTGATCGAGCGGATCGGTGCGGCGACGGCGGCTGAAATCCGCACCACCGGGCAGGAGTGGACCTTCGCGCCGACCATCACCGTACCGCAGGATTATCGCTGGGGGCGCGCCTATGAAGGCTATTCGTCCAATCCGGATCTGGTTGCCAGCTATGTCGGGCGGATGATTATCGGCTTGCAGGGCAAACCCGATGGCAGCCGCATTTTGGCCGGGCCGCATGTGCTGGCGAGCACCAAGCACTTCCTCGCCGATGGCGGCACTTTCGAAGGGCGCGACCAGGGCGACGCCAGGATCAGCGAGACCGAGCTGCGTGACATTCACGGCAAGCCCTATATCCCGGCGATCGACGCCGGGGTCGCCACCGTGATGACCAGCTTTTCGAGCTGGCAGGGGCAGAAAATCGCGGGCAGCAAGGGCCTGGTTACCGACGTGCTGAAGGGCCGGATGCACTTTGGCGGCTTCGTCATCACCGACTGGAACGCGCATGGCCAGATCGCCGGATGCAGCAACGAAAGCTGTCCGCAAGCGATCAACGCCGGGGTCGACATGTATATGGCACCCGATAGCTGGCGACCGCTATACGCGTCGCTGCTCGCGCAGGTGAAAGACGGCACCGTGCCGATGGCGCGGCTCGACGATGCGGTCGCGCGCATCCTGCGGGTAAAGTTCCGGTTGGGGCTGTTCGAGGCGGGCAAGCCATCGTCGCGACCTTTGGCTGGCGACTGGAGCGTGTTGGGCGCGGCGGCGCATCGTGCGGTGGCGCGTGAAGCGGTCGGCAAGTCGCTGGTGTTGCTGAAGAATACGGGCATTCTTCCATTGAAGCCTCAGGCCAATATCCTCGTCGCGGGCGATGGTGCGGATGACATTGCGCGCCAATCGGGCGGCTGGACGATTAGCTGGCAGGGAACCGGGCTCGACAACAGCAAATTCCCCGGCGCCACCAGCCTGTGGGCCGGGATTGAGCAAGCCGTCGCGGCGGGCGGCGGGCACGCCGAATTGGCGCCCGACGGCACGTTTACCAAACGGCCCGACGCGGCGATCGTGATGTTCGGCGAAACCCCTTATGCCGAGTTCCAGGGCGACATAAAGTCGCTGCAATTGCGCCCCGAATTGCGCGCGCCGCTGGCAACGATGCAGCGGTTGAAGGCGCAGGGCATCCCGGTCGTGGCGGTGATGTTGACCGGGCGACCGCTATTCGTGAACCCGGAGTTGAACGCCGCCGACGCTTTCGTCGTTGCGTGGTTGCCCGGCACCGAAGGCGCTGGCGTCGCCGACCGATTGTTTGCCGCGAGCACGGTCGCGGAGCCGTTCACGGGCAAATTGCCGGCGGCGTGGCCGTTGACCGCGAAACCCGGCGACCGGGCGCTGTTTCCCTTTGGTTATGGTTTGAGCGGGCACGAGGCGGCTTCACCGTGGCAACCGTTGTCGGAAGACCCCGGTGTCGCCGATACGGGCACGGATGGCGTGTATTTCGCCGCGGGGCGCGCAACGCCGGGCTGGTCGCTGCAAGTTGGCGACGGGGCTGGTGCAGCCACGCGGATCACCACGGTGCCCGCGCAGGCCCTGAACGGCCGGGTAAAGGTGACGGCGGTCGATTATGGCGTGCAGGAAGGCGCGCGGCACTTCTCGCTCGCCGGGGGTGGGCCACAGGCCATCGAGGTACGGACGACCGATCCCGTCGATCTCGGGCGGGAGACCAATGGCGATGTGCTACAGGTCACCACGCTGCGGCTCGATTCCCCGGCGGGTGCGGATGTGACCCTGGGGGTTTCATGCGGCGGCACCTGTCGCGGGACGCTGAAGATCCCGGCGAGCGCCTTGCCCGTGGGGACGTGGCGTTCGATCGGCATTCCCTTCAAATGCTTTGGCAAGGCCTCCGAAATGATGCGGGTCGATGCACCGTTTGCGCTTCGCACCGCGCAGCCGCTGGAGGTCAGCATCGCGCGGGTGGCGACGGGGCTTGTTGCCGATACCGTGCTGCGCTGCGGGGATGAAGGCGTCGGTGGTTGAGGAAGGGCCCCGCGCGCTTTTTCGAAGCGGGCGGGGCCCCAGTTCTTTCGGTTACCTCACAGTGCCCTGGTAAGGTCGATCCGCGTCGCTTTGGCGGGGGCTGCGATGGTGAAGCTTGTCGTTCCGGCGGGCGTGTCCTGCTGCGTGGCGATACGTTTGCCGTTCTGGGTCGCTTTGGCTTGATCCTTCCAGCCATGAACGGTGAGCGTAATTTGCGACCACCACGGTTTGAAGCTGCCCGCGCGATCGTCAAAGGCGATCGCAACGCCATTCGCCGTCACGCTGCAACGCACGGTTTGGCGGAGGAACGCGCCGCGCTGATACGCGAGCGAGGTTCCATCATCCTCGTAGAGCGTACCGTTGCAGTCGTCGCCGGGATAAATGTCGAGCATCAGCGGTCCTGATGGCGTCTGCGCGGTGCTCTGTACCAGCGGCTGTCGCGGCAGGATCGTGCCCGCCCGGACGAAGATGGGGAGGCGGTCGAGCCGTGGTGTTTCGAGGACGCGCTCGCTCTTGGTGCGCGCGGTCGGCACGGCTTGTGTCGCTGACTGGATTGGCCCGTTGCCGGTCGGTTCGAAGGTGCCGGCACGCAGCCCGGTCCAATAATCGTACCAGCCGCCTTCCGGCAGGCACACATCATAGGTTTGCGGCGATTCCGGGCTTGGTGGGGGGGCGATCAGCAGCGCCTTGCCGAGCGTGAACGTCATTGATTGATTGCAGCCCATATTGGCCGCGCTTGGATAGTCATAGAAGACCGGTCGCATGATCGGATCGCCAAGCCGGGTGTTCTGGTCCGCCAGCGCATAGAAATAGGGCATCAGGCGATAGCGTTCCTCGACGAAGCGTCGCCGGATCGCGAGATGATCGGGGCCATCGACCCAGGGCTCGACGCGCGGCGTGCCGGTGGCGCTATGGTCGCGAAAGACGGGGGTGAAGGCCCCAATCTCGAACCAGCGCGTCAGGAGATCGGCGCTCGGGCCGCCCGCAAAGCCGCTCACGTCCGCGGCACTATACGCAAATCCGGACAGGCCGAGATTGATGATCTGGTGGACCGACAGTTTCAGGTGATCCCAGGTCGCGCTGTTGTCGCCGGTCCAGGTGACGGCGTAGCGCTGCCCCCCGGCATAGCTGGCGCGCGTCATTACGAACGGACGCTCGTCGGGCCGCAGCGTCAGCAGCCCGTCATAGGTCGCGCGGGTGTTCAGCATCCCATAAACGTTGTGCAGCTCGCGGTGGTCACTCGTGCGCGGCGCGAAATCATCGCTGGCGACGCGGTGAACGGTGTCGAGCGGCATCGTCTTGGTCGGCGTGTTGAAGATCGCCGGTTCGTTCATGTCGTTCCAGAAACCGGCAATACCGTTGTCGACGAACCCCTTATAGAGCGTGCCCCACCAGGTCCGCGACTTCGCCTGCGAGAAATCGGGGAAGACCGATGCTCCGGGCCAAACCGGTGCGACATAGTCGGTGCCATCGGGATTTTTGACGAATTCGTCACCTTGCTTGCCGCTGGCATAGGGGCCGTAATCGGTATCGGCCTTGGCGATGTGCAGATCGGTGATCGCGACCAGCTTGATCCCTTGCGCCTTCATGTCGGCAGCCAGTTTGGGCACATCGGGGAAGGTCTTGGGGTTGGTGGTGAAGGGCCGGTTGCGGTCCTGATAGTCGATGTCCATCCAGATAACGTCGGTCGGCACGCGATCAGCCCGCAAATGGCGGGCGATTTCGCGAATTTCGTCGGCGGATGTGTAGCTGTAGCGCGACTGTTGATAGCCAAGCGCCCATTTCGGGGCGAGCGGTGCATGGCCGGTGAGAGTGGCGTAACGCCGTGTCACATCGGGCAGGCTGGGACCGGCGATGAAATAATAGTCGATCGGGCCGTCGGGGCCGCCAAAGGTCAGCGTATCGGCGTCGCGGTGGCCGAAATCGAACCAGGTGCGATAGGTGTTGTCGAGCAGGATGCCGTAGCTGCCGCCGGGCGCGCCGGTCGAGAGGAAGAACGGAATCGACTTGTAGATCGGGTCGTCGGCGCTGGTGAAACCGAAGGCGTCGGTATTCCAGTCGACAAATTCCTTGCCACGCCGGTCAAGGCCTCCGGTCTTGTCGCCAAGGCCGTAGAAATGCTCGGCGATCGGCAATGCCTTGCGGAGCGTAAAGCCCTTGCCGTCGAGCGCGGCGGGGGCCGCATCCGCCGAGATGATTTTGCCGTCGAGCGTTTCGAACGTCACCGCGCCGCCCGCACCGATGCGCACGCGCACGCGAGCGGTGGTGAAACCATCGGTGGTTGGCGTCACCTTCGCCCGGGCCCGGCGTTGTGCGGGCAGCACGGCCCAGCTCGCATCCTCGGGATAGCTACCGTTGCGGGCGATGCGGACCCGGATTACATCATCGCTGAGCGCGACCACGCGTAATTTCAGTGTGCTGGCGGAGACTTCGACGCCGTCTGGCTGCGCCGTCAGCACAGCGGCAGGCGCGGCGGCTTGCGCTGCGGTGGTCGCGAGCGGCAGCGCGGCGGAGGTCAGCAAGGCAGCGAGCAGGAGGCGTTTCATGGTGTGTCTCTCGATTTCATTTTACCGGGGGAGGTGGGTGAGATGCGGGCGAAAATTCAACGCGCAGCGATCGAGAAAGTCGTCGATCCGCGCCATATCGATCCGTTCGATATCGGGCCCTGGCGCGACGAGCCGCTCGTCGTCGGGAAAGGTGCCATAGCCTGCCATCAGGCAATGCCAACTGATCGCGCTGTAATAGCGAGCGATGCCGGTTTGTTCGACCAACGCCGCCATATCGGCACCGGTGAACCAGGCCGACATCAGCCCTTTCAGCGTATCCGACAGATGCGGCATCGCACGCGCCTCCGCCCAATATCCCAACGGGTCCTGCGTGCGCTGGTTGAGACGGTAATGCGCAACGATATAGTCGCGCACCCCGTCATAGCGGGCGGCGATCTTGTGGTTGAAGGGCGCGCGGGCGGCAGGGGTAAAGCCGTCGGCATCGACCGCATCCAGGAAAGCCTCGACCGTCGCCATGACGATGTGCAGCGCGGTTGCCTCCAGCGGCTCGATAAAACCCTGCGCCAGGCCAATGGCGAGCGCATTGTGCGACCAGCTTTCCGCCACGCGACCGACACGCATCGTCAGGTGGCGCGCCGTGCCCGCATCGCCCACACCAAGATGGCCGCGCAATTCGGCCTCGGCCTGATCGGGCGAAAGATGGCGGCTGGAATAGACATAGCCGTTGCCGGTGCGGCTGGTGAGCGGAATATCCCACACCCATCCCGCATTCAACGCGGTGGCGCGCGTCTGGCTGGGCAATGGGGCGGGTTCATCGCGCGCCGTGGGGAGCACGACCGCGCGGTCATTAAACAGGTTTTCCGCAAAGGGCAGGAACGGCACGCCAAGCGTCTGTTCAAACAGCACGCCGCGAAAACCGCTGCCGTCGAGGAAGAAATCGCCCGCGATGCGTTCGCCATCGTCGCAGACCAGCGCGGCGATGGCGCCGGTTGCGGCGCGTTCGACCTTGGCGATGGTGCGCCGCAGCCGGACCACGCCGAGCTTGGCGGTGGCATGTGCGCCGAGAAATGCGCCGACCTTATGCGCGTCGAAATGATAGCCATAGCTCAGCTCGAACGGGAAGGCGCGGTCCGGTTGCGGGGCGCACCCGGCCGCTGCGAGCCGGGCAGGGAGCAGGAACCGGTCGGGATGCGCCACAACGTCGCGCCCGGTGCGTCTGGCGCGGGTGTTGTAGAAAAAATGGGGCGCGGTGTGGCTGTCCAAAGCGGTCGGGAAGGGGTGGAAATAGGCACCGTATCCGGCGCGATCCGACCAGCCGTGAAAACCGATGCCGAGTTTGTAGGTGGCGTCGCACGCGGGCATCCATTCGGCCTCGGCGATGCCGAGCTGGTCGAAAAAATGCTTTAGCTGCGGCGTTGATCCTTCGCCGACGCCGACGATGCCAATATCGGCGCTTTCGACCAGCGTCACCTGCGCCTGCGGCCAGCGCCGTGCGATCAGGCACGCCGCCATCCACCCGGCGGTGCCGCCGCCCAGGATGACGATCGCTGTGCCCGCCGCAGTCTCGCTCACGGGCGCAGCACCAGCCCCGAAAACGCAGGTAGCATGTTCGGCGCGACCGTGTTGGCGCTGAGCAGCACCGCCCCATTTTGCGCAACGCCCGTCGGCCACGCACGCGCGGCATCGCTAAGGTTGAACACGCACAGCAGCCGCTCCCCTTCCTCGCGCCGTTCAAAGGTGAGCAGCGCGTCGTCGCTGTGAAGCACGCGAATGTCGCCCTGACGCAAGGCGGGATGCGCGTTGCGCGTGGCGATCACTTTCTGGGTCCAGTGCAGCAGCGAACCCGAATCGGCCTGCTGCCGGTCCGCCGCCAGCGCATCATGATCCTCGCCAAAGGGAAGCCAGGGGGTCGTGCTGCCAAAACCAAGATCGGGCGCAGCACCGGTCCACGGCATTGGCGTGCGTGCGCCATCGCGCGACAACGTCATCGGCCAATTGGCGATCGCTTCTGGGTCGAGCAGGGCATCGAACGGGATGTCGACTTGCGTCAGGCCAAGTTCTTCGCCCTGATACAGGAAGATGTTGCCACGCAGACAGGCGAGCAAGAGGATTTTCATCCGCGCGAACGCCGCGGCATGATCGGGCGTGGTCCAGCGCGACAGCGCCCGCGGCGCATCGTGATTTTCGAACGCCCAGCTCGGCCAGCCAATGCCGGGCGCATTGGGCCAGCGCGCCACGGCATCGGCGACGAGCGTGGGCGTCAGGCGGTCGGCATAGAGGAAGTCGAAGCCATAGGCACTGTCGAGCCGGGAGCCGCCCGCGGTGAACAGCTTCATTTCGCGGTCGCTATCCTCGCCACCGACCTCGGCGACGGTGAAGCACGCGCCATATTCATCGAGCAACGCGCGAATGCGCTCCAGGAAGGCCGGGATGTCGGCATGGCCCTGATTGTGCAGCTTGAGCTGAAAATCGAAGGGGCGCGTGCGCGCGCGGTTGGTTGCGGGGGCAGGCGGGTTATCGGTCAGCGCGGGATCGTGCATCGCGAAGTTGATCGCGTCGAGGCGGAAGCCATCGACCCCGCGATCGAGCCAGAACCGCGCGGTATCGAGCAGTTCCTGCTGCACCGCCGGATTGTGCCCGTTGAGTTGCGGCTGCTCCTTCAGGAAATTGTGCATGTAATATTGCTGGCGCCGCGCGTCCCACGTCCAGGCTGGGCCGCCAAACACCGATTGCCAGTTGGAGGGCGGGCTGCCGTCGGGCTTGGCATCGGCCCAGACGTACCAATCGGCCTTGTCGCCCGACCGGCTCGCGCGGCTCTGCTGAAACCACGGATGCTCGTTCGAGGTGTGCGAATAAACCTGGTCGATGATGACCCGCAGCCCGAGCGCATGGGCGCGGTCGATCAGCGCGTCGAAATCGGCGAGCGTACCGAAAATCGGGTCGACATCGCGATAATCGGCCACGTCATAGCCGAAATCCTTCATCGGCGAGGTGAAGAAGGGGGACAGCCACACCGCATCGACGCCGAGCGCCGCAACATGGTCGAGATGCGCGGTTATCCCGTTGAGGTCACCGATCCCGTCGCCATTCGAATCGGCAAAGCTGCGCGGGTAAATCTGGTAGATTGCGGCGCCCTTCCACCACGGGCTGTGGGGGGCGGCGTCGCGTCGTGGTTGGGCAGTCGATGGGGTCATGGGGCTCATTCGCTGGGAAGGGCGGCACAGATGGCATAGCCGAGCGGGGGAAGGGAGACCGATACCGTGCCCGGTGCGGTCGCGTGCGGTGCGCACCGTCCGGCAAGGGCCGTGAACCCTGCCGAGCGCGCGCCGATTTCGATATTGGCGCGCACCGGCTGGCTGGATGTGTTGAGCGCGACCAGAATTTCGTGCCCGTCATCGTCGCCGCGCGTAAAGGCGAGCAGGCCGGGCTTGTCCGATGCCGCGCGCACCACGGTGCGACCACGACGAAGCTGAACATGATCGCGCCGGATTTTCGCCAGCATCGCGATCGTCTGGAAGATCGGGTTGTCGGTGCCGAAATGGGCGGTCGCGGTGGTCGTCGCGGTCCCGATCAGCCGATTGTCGTTATAGCTGGGGACCTGGCTTGCAAACAGGTCCTCGCGCGCGTCCTGATCGCCGCCGTGGCCGGTGAACCCCTGTTCGTCTCCCGAGTAGATCGTCGGCACGCCGCGCGATGACAGCAGCAGCACATGCGCGAGCGTGACGCGCTGCAACCGTTCCGCCTCGCTCGCATTTGACCAGGCGAGATCGAGCATATGGCCGATCCGCCCCATGTCGTGATTGCCAAGAAAGGTGGGCAGGCGTTGCGCAGCGGCGGGGCCACCTTCGTACAGCACATCGCCATCGATCAGCTTGGCGAAAATATCGGTCCCCGCCTTGCCCGAAAGCATGGCGCGGGCCGCCGCCTGGAAGGAGAAATCCAGCACGGCGGGCAGTGCATCGCGCCGGGTATATTGCGCGGTGTAGCCGGGATCGACCGCCTCCGAATAAATCTCGCCGAAGATCGGGAAGTTGGGAATGCCGCGCGCCGCCGCGCGGGATTGCATCGCCGGGACGAAGGCCTGCCAGAATTCCGGGTTTACGTGTCGCGCGGTATCGATGCGAAACCCGTCCACGCCGAAGCGGTCGATCCAGCTTGCGTAGATACTGACAAAGCCCGCGACGACGCGCGGGTTCTCGGTCATCACATCGTCGAGCCCGGCAAAATCGCCATAGCGCGCCGATTCCCCCGCGAAGGTCGAATCCCCACGATTGTGATAATACCGTGGGTCGTTGAGCCATGCGGGGGCTTTTACGGTCGCTTCGGCGGCGGGAACGAAGGGGGTATAAGCGTAGCCTGGGTCGGTCAGCTTTGCGAAATTCTCCGGGGTCTGCACCGCGTCGCCCGCAAAGCCGGGATTGATCGGCGCGCCATCGACCCCGCCACGTCGCTGATACGGATAATCGGCCTTGCTGCGATAGGCGCATGGTTTGCCGACGCATTCGCGATACTGGATCACGTCCGCCGTGTGATTGGCGATGATGTCCATATAGACCTTGATGCCCTTGCCATGTGCGGCATCAACAAAGGCGGCAAAATCGGCATCGCTGCCGAAATGTGGATCGACATGCGTGAAGTCGGTGATCCAATAACCGTGATAGCCTGCGCTCTCCTGGCCTTTGGCGCCCTGAACGGGCTTGTTCTTGAAGATCGGACCGACCCAGATCGCGGTAACGCCAAGCGATTGGATATAGTCGAGCCGCCGCGTCAATCCTTTCAGGTCGCCGCCGTGATAGAAGCCCTTGGCGGTCGGGTCATAGCCTGTGGTCAGCCGGTCGCCGGTCAGGCCGCCTTTGTCGTTGGCGGGATCGCCATTGTCGAAACGGTCAGGCAGCGCAAAATAGATGATCTCGTCCTCAGGCGCGCGTGCGCGAATCTGGTCGATCGGCACCACCACCGGCCCGGCAAGCGCGAGCAAAAGCGCGGCGGCGATACTCACGCCAACACCGGCTGCGGGGCGGCGCAGTGGCGCGCGATGAAGTCGGCATGGCTTGGCATCTGGGCAACCTCGCGCGCGTTGAGTTTGTCGATCGTGTCCATGAACTCGGCAAGGTCGGCGGGGGGAATGGCATCGGCGATCGGGTGGTGGCCGTTCGGCATCACTCCCTGACCAGCGAAGACCTGCAGCCAGCCGACTTCGGTGAATAACTCCTCATGCTCGCGCGTGATGTGGCCGTTGCCGCGCCACAGGTCGATCTTCGCCGCGAGCGTGTCGGGAACCGGCATGTCGCGGCACATTTTCCAGAAAGGCTCCGCCCGGGCGTTTGCCTTGTAATGCAGAATGATGAAGTCGCGGATGCGTTCATATTCGAAATCACTTTGGCGATTGAACTCGGTGCGGTCGGCCTCGGCAATGGTGTGGCCGGGCAGCAGCTTCATAAGCCGCGAAATTGCCGACTGGATCATATGGATACTGGTCGATTCGAGCGGCTCCATAAAGCCACCGGCAAGGCCGATCGCGACGACGTTGCGGTTCCACATCTTCCGGCGCTTGCCGGTGCGGAACGCGATGGAGCGCGGCTCGGCAAGCGCCTCGCCATCGAGCCCGGCGAGCAGCGTCGCGGTCGCTTCATCCTCGCTCAGATGCTGCGATGAATAGACGATGCCGTTGCCGGTGCGGTGCTGTAGCGGGATGCGCCATTGCCACCCCGCCGCCTTGGCGGTCGATCGCGTATAGGGTGTGAAGGCGGTGCTGCGTTCCGATGGCACCGCCAAGGCACGATCCGCCGGGAGCCAGTGGCTCCAATCCTCATATCCGGTCTTGAGCGTCTGTTCGATCAACAACCCGCGAAAGCCGGTGCAATCGATATAGAGATCGGCGCTCAGGGTCGTGCCGTCCTCCAGCACCAACGCGGACACGTCACCCGTCTCCCGCTGGTCGACGCGGATCACCTTGCCTTCGATGCGGTTGATCCCCCGCGTCTCGCTATAGCGGCGCAAGTGACGGGCATAGAGCCCGGCATCGAAATGGAAGGCGTAGGGCATGTCGGGCAGGACGCGGGCAGTGCGCGCGGGCCCCCGCTGCATTCGTTCCGCCAACGCCGCCTGATTGTTGAGCGAATAGGCTGCGAGATCTCCGGCCAGCCCAAGCGTCTTGGCCCGCAGCCAATAATGATGGAACGGCAGCAGCCCGACATCGCGCCCGATGTCGCCAAAGGCGTGCATGTAGCGATGGTTTGGTCGCAGCCAATCGACAAATTCGATGCCGAGTTTGTACGTGCCTTGCGTCGCCCGCAGGAAAGCGTCTTCATCGAGGCCAAGCGCATCGTTGAACAGGCGAATTTGCGGGATCGTCGCTTCGCCCACGCCGACCGTGCCGATTTCCTCGGATTCGATCAGGTCGATCTCGAAGTCGGCCTCCAGAAAGCGCGCAAACGTGGCCGCCGTCATCCAACCCGCGGTGCCGCCACCGACGATGACAATTCTGATAGGCTGGGGCTGATTGGCCATGATCCGCGTCCCCGCTTCGTCAATTTCAGGCACCGCAGCGGCGAGCAACGGGTCGCCCCGCCGCTCGCCGATGGCTAGGTTCAGAACTTGTACGTGATGCCTACATAATAATCACGGCCATAGCGCTGGTAATCGATCACCTGACGCTGGTCGTTATTCTGGTAGGTGACGAACGGACGGTCGGTCAGGTTCTTGGCCTGTGCCAGGATCGAGAAACCCTTCAGGAACCCGTCCTGGAAGTCATAGCCGATCTGCGCGTCGAGAATGCCTTCCGACCGGGCCGTCCGATAGGTCGGGTTGGCCGACAGGCCTGCGACTTCGGCGAGGAAGGACGAGCGGTAGCGATAGTTCACGCGCGCCTGGAAGCCATATTTCTCGAAATAGACCGTGCCGCTGCCGGTCCATTTGGACAGGCCGGGCAGGGTGATCGCCTGGCTCGGGTTGCTCGCGAACTTGATTTCGGATTCGGTATAATTGCCCGATATGAAGGCACCGAAGCCGTCGAGCGCTTTGGTCACCGACTTGAACGGCACCGAAATCGTCGCTTCCAGGCCAATCACGCTGCCACGTCCGGTGTTTGCCGGGGCGCTGACATTGCCGATGGTGAGCCTGTTGGCGGTGACGATGGCCTGTTGCGCCGGAGTCAATGCCGACAGCAGCGACGAGAAGTCATAGGCGTAGCTGTTGTTGGGATCGACGAAGTCCGTCAGGTGCTTATAATATCCCGACAGCGCAACATACCCGCCGCCGTGGAAATACTGCTCCAGCGACACGTCGATGTTGGTCGACTGATACGGCTTCAGCGCGACATTGCCGCCTGACGAGGTGAAGACCGGGTTCAGGCCGGGGTTGGTGTTGTTCGTCTGAATGTTGACGGTGTTGATGGCAACGTCCTGCGTAACCCGTTCCTGGTCAAGCCGTGGACGTACCAGCGTTTGCGAGGCACCAAGTTTAACATAGCCAAGCGGGATCAGTTCGAGCGCCAACGTCGCCGAGGGCAGGACGTTGGTGTAGCTGACCTTTTGCGATGCCGGAGCGATGGTCACCACACCCGCCAGCACGCTGGCGATCTGACCGTCGGAGCGTTGCTCGCTATGCACGACTTGCGTACCGATCGAGCCCTTCAGCGCCTTGCCGCCGACATCGCCATCGATGGTGATCTTGGCATAGCCGGTATAGACATTCTCGATCACCACATTGTCGCGCACCAGCGACGACGGGCGATTGTCAAAGAAGCTGTTGAAGCTGTTATTGTAGAGATACAGCGGGTTGAGCGCGAGCACCGCGGGCACGCCGAGATAGTCGAGCGGAACCTTGCCGATAATTGCCTGGGTCGGGATCGCTGCCGAGGTCGGCGTTCCGCTGGCAACCGTGCAGTTGGTTCCCGCCCCCTTCGGGCACAGGAAATAGGATTGATAGGCGCTGGTCTTTTCGCGGCGGCTATAGTTTGCGCCCGCTTCCCAGCCCTTGACGATGCTGTTGTCGAACTCGCCGTTCAAGTTGGCGCGGAGCGATTTGAGATCGTCCTTGAAGCTCGGGCGGTTGAGGAAGCCCGACTGCACAACGGCTTGCGTGCCGTTATACCCCCAACCCTGCGGGTCGGTCAGCCGGAATATGTTCGTGTTGGTATAATCGAGCGTGGGCACGATCCTGTAGGTGCCGTTGGCTTGCTGCGTAACCCTGACGGTGTCGTCCGGACCGGTGCCGCCATAGCCGACGCCGGTATAGGTTTCGAGCAGGAAGTCCGTGCGGGTCGCATGGCTCCAGCTTGCATCGACGTTGAGATGGATCTTGTCGTTGAGCTTCAGGTCGTTGTTCCAGCCGAGCGAGAAGTTCTCCGCCTTGCGCTGGTTATAATCGTTGCGCTGGACCGCATGGACGCCCGAAAAGGTGGTGGTCGTCGCGAAGCCATCGGTGACCGAAAGGCCGCTTTGCGCCGGGCTGGAGAAGCCAAGCGGGAATTCGATTCCGCGCAGGCGCTGCGTTTCTTCAAAGTGCGAATAGAGCGCGTCGAAGGTCGAATGGAAATTCTCCGACGGCCGCCACTCGATCGTGGCGACACCGCCGTAACGCTTCAATTCGTTCGACTGGACATAGGGCTTGGCGCCGCCCAGCACGAACGGGCTCGCCGCCGTGCCGCTGCCGGCATAGCCCCACGCGTTATAGCGCTCATCCTGCGACGGGGCCGAGGTTGCCGAAACGCCGAGCGCGATACCCAGCGTGTCGTTGGCGAATTTGTCGACATAGGTCGCCGATGCGCGATAGCCGTAGCGCGTGCCGTCGGGGTTGAGCTTGTCGATGCCATTGGCCTGGCCACGGGCGCTGAGCGCGATCACGCGCTTGGCCTGGTCGAGCGGACGCAGCATCCGCAGATCGACCGTGCCGGAAATGCCCGCCGCGACGAGCGAGGCGTCGGCGGACTTGTACACGTTGACGGTCTTGAAGAATTCGGACGGATATTGATCGTATTCAACGCCGCGATTGTCGCCGACCGTCACCTGTTCGCGGCCATTGAGCAGCGTGGTCGAGAAATCAGGGCCCAGGCCACGGATCGACAAGCGCTGATCGCGCCCTTCGAGGCGCTGCGCGGTCACGCCGGGAAGGCGAGCCAGCGAATCCGCGATCGATACGTCGGGCAGCTTGCCCACGTCTTCGGCCGAAACCGAGTCAACGATCAGCACCGACTGGCGCTTGATCTTGGCCGAGGAATCAAGGCCGGCGCGAATGCCGGTGACGACGATGTCGCCATCCGCAGCCGGCGCGTCGGTTGCTGCGGCGGCTGGCCCGGTGCTTGGCGCGGTCTGCGCGAAGGCCATGCCCGGTACGGCCAGCGCTGCCGCCAGGGCGACGCTGCTGACGCGGAGGGCAAGGCGGCTGGACATGGCGGGAAAGCGCACAGGCTCACCGGCGCGGTCCGCGCGGTGCATCACGAAATCTGTCATCTAAAACATCCCCTCAGGCGGGCTTGGCCCGCGCATCCTCACAAGTTTCAAGTTTCCTCGACGTCCTGAATTCGCGTCGATTGGCCCTGTGTTGCTATATTTCGACCGGGGGCGTTGCAAAAGGAGCGGGCATACGTATTCACAAGCAATGCAGTATGCGCGATCAACTGTAGTATTCAAACAATACGCGGCGTCGGTCTGAGATGGGCAAACGGCCGACGTCCTTTGACATTGCGCAACTGGCAGGCGTGTCACAACCAACGGTGTCGCGTGCGTTGCGTGGCGTGAAATCGGTCAACGCACAGACGCGCGCGCGGATCGAGACGATCGCACGCAACCTGCATTATGCGGTCGACAAACACGCCTCCAGCCTGCGCAGCCAGGCCGCCAACACGCTGGCGCTGCTGTTTTTCGAAGAGCCCGCAGCCGAAGATGCTGCGATCAATCCGTTCTTCCTGTCGATGCTGGGGTCGATCACGCGTGCCAGTGCCAGAGCGGGATATGATTTGCTGATCTCGTTTCAGCAGCTCTCGGGCGACTGGCACGTCGATTATCAGGACAGCCACAAGGCCGATGGCATTATCCTGCTCGGCTATGGCGATTACGAGGCCTATCGGGCGCGGCTGGATCATCTGGCCGAGCAGGGGACGCATGTCGTGCGCTGGGGCGCGGTGGATACCGGCCCGGCGGGGATTACGGTCGGCTCCGACAATCGCGGCGGCGGGCGTCAGGCAACCACCCATTTGATCGAAACCGGGCGGAAGCGGATCGCCTTTCTTGGATCAGCGGACAGTCGCTATCCCGAGCTGGAGGAGCGCTATCGTGGCTATCTCGATGCGCTGGCGGCGGCGGGACTGGTGGCGGAGGCGGCGCTTCGCGTCGACGCCATCACCAGCGAGGAGGCCGGGCAGGACGCGGTGGAAACGCTGGCGGCGCGCGGTGCTGACTATGATGCGATCTTCGCGGCGAGCGACAGCATTGCGATTGGCGCGATGCGGGCGCTGGCGGCGGCGGGGCGTAGCGTGCCCGGCGACGTTGCGATCGTCGGGTTCGATGATATCCCGTCGGCTTCGTTGACCAGCCCGCCGCTCTCGACCGTGGCGCAGGATGCACGGCGCGCGGGTGAGGTGCTGGTGGAGACACTGCTCGGACAATTGCGCGGCGAGCCTGTCGGGTCTGTGCCGCTCCCCACGCGGTTGGTGGTGCGCGCGAGCAGCGGGGCGTAACGCTCAGTCGTCGAACAGGAACAGGTTGAGCGTCAGCCGTCCGGCAAGCGGATCAGGACTGAGCGTAACCTCGGGCGGCAAATAGGCGCAGTGCAGCGTATTGCCGGCGTAAACGAGCGCGCGATTAAAGGCTCCGGGCTGGATTGCGATTTGCTCGTACAGCGCGGTGTCGCCCGCAATATAAGCGGGGTCGGGCAGTCCGTGGGTAGCGATACCCGCCTCAAGCACGTTCTTGAATCGCGGCAATCGCGTGGCATCAACGCTTTCGAAGCCGGTGTCGCGCTGGCGGTAAAAGGCGGTGCCGCCCTGTGCGCCGTGGCCGAGAAACAGCAACACCGCGATCCGGCGTGGCTCGACTCCGTCGAAATGCGGCAGGCGCTGGATCGGCGTCAGGTCCGCAGGCGGGGTTGTCACCAGCGAATAATAGGCTTCGGAAACCGCCGGCGCAGGATCGAGCCCGAAATGGGCCGCGAGCGCGGGGGCGAGACGGCGACGCATCGTTTCCGCAAGACGCGGCGGCACTGTGGCGCGGACACCGGGATAATGCGGCCCGATCGACCCCATCCGCAGCGCGGCCGCATCCTCCCGCAACAGGTCGGGATCGGGCCAGAAATCGTCGATCACCAGCAGCGGGCGCTGCTCGTTTCCTTGCCGATGGAGGATAAGGGGAGGCATGGACGGTGTCATGCCGGTGGCCGGGGGCAGTCCGCAAGCCCCTGGTGGTGGCGCGGCGGGCGCATTCGTATGCACGCTTGTACCCGCAACCGCATGTCGTCACTCTCGCGCGATACGCACCACGGCCGAGCGACAAGAGCCAGGGGCAGGGGAGGATGACGTTGAGCGAAAAACCGGTGCAGGGCTTTGGCGGCCTGTGGAACATCAGCTTCGGATTTTTCGGTATTCAGATCGGCTTTGCGCTGCAGAATGCGAACATGAGCCGCATCTTCCAGACGCTGGGCGGGTCGCTCGACGATCTGTCCTATCTCTGGATCGCGGCCCCGCTGACCGGGCTGCTCGTCCAGCCGATCATCGGCCATTATAGCGACCGCACATGGAGCCGCTTCGGGCGGCGGCGGCCCTATTTTTTCGCAGGGGCGGTGCTCGCCGCGCTGGCCTTGTTCGTCATGCCCGAGGCGAAAATCCTGTGGCTGGCGGCGTTGACGCTGTGGGTTCTCGACGCATCGATCAACGTATCGATGGAGCCGTTCCGCGCCTTTGTCGGAGACATGTTGCGCAAGGATCAGCACACCGCAGGCTATGCCCTGCAGACCAGTTTTATCGGGGCGGGCGCGGTGGTGGGTTCGATCTTCCCGTTCGCCCTCGCGCATCTCGGCGTGTCGGGAGATGCCTTGGGCGGGGTTCCGGCGACGGTGCGGTACAGTTTCTGGTTTGGCGGGGCGGCATTGTTGCTGGCGGTGTTGTGGACCGTGGGCACCACGCGCGAATACAGCCCGCAGCAGATGGCGTCCTTTGGCGAAGCCGATCTTGACGAAGGCCTGTCGCAACCGGTGCGGGCGCTTGCCGCGCGCGGTTTGGGCAAGAGCGTCGCGTGGATCATCGGTGGCGCGGCGGTGGTGGTCGCGGTGCCCGAGCTTGGCTTGCAAAAGGAAGTGTATCTGCTCGGTGCGTTGTTGATCGCCTACGGTATCGCCAGCATCGCCGCGATCATGCTGGCGCGCGGCGGTAATGCCAACAATGCGCTAAGCCAGATCGTCGGCGATTTCTCGGATATGCCCGATGTGATGAAGCGCCTGGCGCTGGTGCAGTTTTTTAGTTGGTCGGCGCTGTTCATCATGTGGATCTTCACCACGCCGGTGGTCGCGCAATATATGTACGGTTCGCGTGACGCGACCAGCGCCGCCTATAATGCGGGCGGTGACTGGGTCGGGGTGTTGTTCGCGATCTATAACGGGGTCGCCGCGCTGGCCGCGTTGCTGGTGCTGCCAAAGCTGGCGGCGAGGATCGGTCGCGTAAAAACGCACATCGCGTGTTTGCTATGCGGTGCTGCGGCCTATGCGAGCTTTTTGGTCATCCGCGATCCGCATTGGCTGATCGTCAGCGAAATCGGAGTGGGGATTGCCTGGGCGTCGATCCTGGCGATGCCCTATGCCATTCTCGCCTCCAGCCTGCCCCAGGCCAAACTCGGCATCTATATGGGGTTGTTCAACGTGTTCATCGTCATCCCGCAGTTGCTGGTGGCCACGGTGATGGGATCGGTGTTGAAGGCCTTTTTCCCGACCGAACCGATCTGGACAATGGCCTTTGCCGCAATCGTTATGGGCCTGGCCGCGCTCGCCATGCTGCGGGTGCCGGAGGTAAAAGGCGCCTGAGTCGGCGGCTACCGCACGTCCCCGCTCGCGACCGTAGCGGACGGGGTCGGTTTGGCGGTGGGGGCGTCCAGCTTGCGGCGCACCCCGGCCAGCCCGTCGGGCAGCGTGGCGGGCACTGCGCCCGCCCGCACCGCGCCGGGCAAACTCTCCAGGCGGAACCCCTCGGTGCTGCGCGTGGCGGGGACATAGACTTGCTGTTTCATGCACTGCGACACATCGGCGCGGTGAAACTCGCTGCAATTCCATAATGCCTTGTCGAAGCCGCTGGCACGGTCGCGCAGGTAGCTGAACGACATTGCCGCGATTTGGGTGGGTTGCAGCGGGAGCGCGCCAGGGGTTTTGGCCTTGTCGGTCCAGCCCATCACCTTGCAATAGGCACGTTCCCCGCAGGTTCGCGCCGCGAGTATGGCAAAGCCGTCGGGCGTCATTTTCCGGGCGTCGAGCGTCAGCAGGAAGCTGTTGCCATCGGTTGCCAGCGGCGTGGGCAGCACTGCCGCGGCGGCGGCAACGTCGATGGGGGCCGCGTCGCCGCCCACCGATGCCACACCCCCATGCGCTTCCGAATAGGCGGCAAGCGCGGCGATCACCGGTTCGTCCGCCGCGACATGGCGGTTGAACGCAGCGGGCGTCCCCCACCAACCGGTCCAGCGGAAGAACAGGTGCGTGTTGACGGCGGCAACCTTGTCGAGGCTCGATTGCCAATACGGCACCACCCAGTCGGTGTGGTAATGCGTGGCATGGCCGACCGGCTTGAACACAGCGCCGCTCAATGCCGCCGTGGCGGTCTCTCTTGCACGCGCCCATTGCGCATCGGCCCAATGATGGCGGACCAGGGCACCGTCGCAGGTGAAGGTAAACTGGCACCCCGTTGACCGTTCCGCCCCCTGAAAGATCACACCGCAAATCGTCTTGGGAAAGGCGGGGTGGCGCACGCGGTTGATGATGACCTGCGCCACCGCGCGCTGCCCGACCGGTTCATCGCCTGCCTCATACAAAATGGCGGCGGCCATACAGTCGATTGCGCGCGCTTGCTGTGCGGCATCGCCCGACAGATGGAACGGGCGCGCGGCGGGGTTTGGGCCGTCGACAAAGGGGACGCTGGCGTTGAAGGCACGGGCGTCGTCGGGGTCGAGATCCTGAAAGGCAACCGGCTCGACTGCGGGAAGCTCGGCTTGCGGCACGACGCGGTGCGGCACCGGACGCGCGAGCCGGTGCCGGGCGACCGGTGGGGCAAAATGCACGACAAGCGCGGGGATGAGGATCGCGAGGACGGCAATCAGCAGCACGATTGCCCGCAATATGCGGCTGGGAGCGGGAGGGTTGTGCATTGGGGTTAGCGGTGTCTGCTACGCGGGGTGGCGGGCACGAACGGCTCCTGTCCGGGGATGGCTGGCGGCTTTAGCGCACTCCGCCGGGAATAGGAATTGGGGGTAGGGTGGCCGCACGCGAGTCTCGATTCTGGACGCCGCTATAACGCCGACGGGCGGTTATGGTGCCATCGCATTGTCCCCGAGTCGCGGGCGGACACCTGCGCGATGGCGCGCTCCTCCCGGCGAGCGATTCGTTTCGTCGGCGGGTGGGTATCGCGGCGGAGGATGCGGGCGCTGCGGATACTGCGGTCGCCTTGGCCGCGCCTTGGGCCTGTCGAGGGGCGCATACGGCCCGACTGCCGCATCTGTCGGGCGTATGCACCCTATTGCAGCGGCTCGAGCGCTGACATGCCGCCGTTCCGTCGCGCTGCTCCCGTTGTGCGGAGGCCGCAGCGACGGTTGCGTTGTCTTGTAAAAACCTGTTCTAGATCAGCGTTTTATTGTGGCCAAAGACCGGTCGCTTCGCACAGGTCCCATTGGTCGGCTGCCTTGACGTGGCAGGCCTGATCGGACGTCTGGCATTGCCGGAACTTCGCCTGATATTGCCGATAGCAGCTCTTGGGTGCCGGGGTTTGTGCCGCCACTTCCGTTATTGACGGAGCGGTAGAGGCAGCGGCAACCGCCAGCACCGCACGCGGGGCGGCTGCGACAACGCTTGCCGCCGATGGCGCGCGCGCGCCGGAGTGAGTGAAAACCATCGACCAAAGCTGAAACAATGCCAACAGAACGCTGGCGCAAATCATGGCTTTACGCATTACACATCCCCCGGCGGGCCCCCGCCCGCCGGTGAACACCATAGCCGAAAAAGACCGTTACCGCGACATCAACCTTCCGGCAAAAAGTCCGGTACGGAGAGATACCGTTCGCCGGTGTCGTAGTTGAAACCGAGCACGCGTGAGCCCGCTGGAAGCTCCGCCAGTTTCTGCGCGATTGCGGCGAGCGTCGCGCCCGAGCTGATGCCGACCAGCATCCCTTCCTCGGCGGCGGCGCGGCGCGCCATCGCCTTGGCGTCGGCGGCCTCGACCTTGATTGCTCCGTCGATCGCCTGCGTGTGCAAATTGGCGGGGACGAAGCCCGCGCCGATGCCCTGAATCGGGTGCGGCCCGGGCGTACCGCCCGAGATGACGGGCGAGGCTGCGGGCTCGACCGCATAGACCTTCAGATTCGGCCAGTCCTGCTTCAGCCGCTCGGCGACGCCGGTGATGTGGCCGCCGGTGCCGACGCCGGTGATGATGACGTCGATCGGGGTATCGCGGAAATCGTTGAGGATTTCGATCGCGGTGGTGCGGGTGTGGATGTCGATATTGGCAGGGTTTTCGAATTGCTGCGGCATCCAGGCACCCGGCGTCTGCTCGACGAGTTCGAGCGCACGCTCGATCGCGCCCTTCATGCCCTTTTCGCGCGGGGTCAGATCAAAAGTCGCGCCGTAAGCCAGCATCAGGCGGCGGCGTTCGAGGCTCATGCTCTCGGGCATGACCAGCACGAGCTTATAGCCCTTGACTGCGGCGACCATCGCCAGGCCAACGCCGGTATTGCCCGAAGTCGGCTCGATGATCGTGCCGCCGGGCTTCAGATGGCCGTCCTTTTCCGCTGCCTCGATCATGGCGAGCGCGATGCGGTCCTTGATCGACCCGCCGGGGTTGGAGCGTTCGGACTTGATCCACACTTCGGCGCCCGGGAACAGCTTCTGGACGCGGATGTGCGGCGTGTTGCCGATCGTGTCGAGGATGGTGTTGGCTTTCATGGCGTGGCCTCCAGTTCGAGATCGCGGGAATCTTGCGGGCTTTTGAGCGGGTCGAAAGTCTTGGCGTTACGGATGCTGGGAAAGAGATAGGTCCACAGGATCGTGACGACAATCGCGCCGCCGCCGCCGACCAGCACCGCGCCAACCGGCCCGAGCGCTGCGGCGAGGAAGCCCGATTCGGCCTCGCCCAGCTCGTTCGATGCCGAAATGGTGAGCTGTGACACCGCGCCGACGCGCCCGCGCTTGTCGTCGGGGGTGTGCAGCGTAATCAACGACTGCCGGATATAGACCGAGAACATGTCGGCTGCCCCCGCCACCGCCAGCGCGATGAGGCTCAGCGCCATGATCTGCGACACGCCGAACACTACCGTCGCCGTGCCGTAAACCAGCACCGCGCCCAGCATCTTGGGGCCGACATTGGTCTTGATCGGGCGGAACGAGAAGAACAATGCGACCACCGATGCTCCGGCGGCTGGCGCGGAGGCGAGCAGGCTCAACCCTTGCGGCCCAACCTTCAGGATGTCGTGCGCGTAGATGGGCAGCAAGGCGCTGGTTCCCGCCAGAAATACGGCGAAGAGATCGAGCGTGATCGCCCCCAGCACGAGCTTGTTCTGGCCGACATAGGCCAGGCCATCGACAATCTGGCGAATCGGGTGCGCCTTGCTCGGGGTGATCGAGCGCGGCACCGGGCCGATCGTGAACAGCGCGAGCAACGTCGTCAGGAACAGCGCGGTCGCCACCGCATAGGCCCCCCACGGGGCCGCTGCATAAGCAAAACCACCGATCGCCGGGCCGATGATCGTGCCAATTTGCCACGAGATCGAGCTTAGCGCGATGGCCGTTGGCAGCACTTCGCGCGGCACCAGATTGGGCGCCAGTGCACCGAACGCCGGCCCGGCAAAGGCACGCCCGAGGCCGAGCAGTACCGCGACCGAGAACAGCACCGGCAGCGTCATGCCCTCGCAATAGGTCACCAGCGCCAGCGTCAGCGCGCACAGCGCCTGCAGCGTAACCGTGCAGCGCGTGATCCAGCGCCGGTCGAATCGGTCGGCAACCCAGCCGGTGATCGGCGTCGTCACGAACAAGGGAATGAATTGCAGCAGCCCGATCAGCCCAAGCTGTGCGGCGGCTCCGGCGGGGGACATCGTCGTGCGGGCGATGGTGTAGGTCTGCCAGCCGATGACGATGATCATCGCGTTCTGCGCGATCGTCATCGAAAAGCGCGCCGCCCAATAAGCGCGGAACTGCGGGATTCGGAGGGGGTGGGGTGCTGCGTCCATTGTATTCGGCCTTAAGCGCTGCAGCGCGCACGGGGCAATCGTGGAGTTGCTTGGGGCGATGAAACTTCTGCTCGCGCGAAGGTGTGACGGAGGCGATTGATAAACCCGTCGGATCGCGCCTATAGGCTCGCGTCTCCTCTCCCCAGGTCATGAGGTCTTCCAGACGTGGCAAAAGCTCCCGCCGCCGTAAAGGCACAACCCCCGGTGCCGAACCGCGAGCGCCCCGACGAGCCCAAATTGTACGAGGCTTCGACCGAGGAGCTGCTCGAATTCTACAAGCAAATGCTGATGATCCGCCGCTTCGAAGAGAAAGCGGGCCAGCTTTACGGCCTCGGCTTCATTGGCGGCTTCTGCCATTTGTATATCGGGCAGGAAGCCGTTGCCGTCGGCCTGCAGTCCGCGCTCGATGGCGAGAAGGACTCGGTTATTACCGGCTATCGCGATCATGGCCATATGCTCGCTTACGGCATCGACCCAAAGGTCATCATGGCCGAGCTGACCGGGCGCGGTGCGGGTATCAGTCGCGGCAAGGGCGGCTCGATGCACATGTTCTCGACCGAAAAGAAATTTTACGGCGGCCACGGCATCGTCGGCGCGCAGGTTTCGCTCGGCACGGGCCTCGCCTTTGCGCACAAATATAACGAGGATGGCGGCGTCGCGGTCGCGTACTTCGGCGACGGCGCGGCCAATCAGGGTCAGGTGTACGAATCGTTCAACATGGCCGAACTGTGGAAGCTCCCGATCATCTATGTGATCGAGAACAACCAATATGCGATGGGCACCAGCGTCAACCGCTCGTCCGCCGAGGACCAGTTGTACAAGCGCGGCGAGAGCTTCCGCATTCCGGGCATCCAGGTCGATGGCATGGACGTGCTGGCGTGCCGTGGTGCCGCCGAGGAAGCGCTGGCGTGGGTGCGCGCGGGCAAGGGGCCGATCATCCTCGAGATGAAGACCTATCGCTATCGCGGCCATTCGATGTCCGACCCCGCCAAATATCGCTCGCGCGACGAAGTGCAGGCGGTGCGCGACAAGTCCGACCCGATCGATCACGTCAAGAAGCTGCTCGATGCGCAGGGCATCAAGGAAGACGCGCTGAAGGCGATCGAGCAGGAAATCCGCAAGATCGTCAACGAAGCGGCCGACTTCGCCGAACAGACGCCCGAACCCGAGGCATCTGAACTGTATACCGACGTGCTGGTGGAAACCTACTAATGGCCGTAGAAATCAAGATGCCCGCGCTTTCCCCGACGATGGAGGAAGGCACCCTCGCCAAGTGGCTGGTCAAGGAAGGCGATGTCGTCAAATCGGGTGACATCATGGCCGAGATCGAAACCGACAAGGCGACGATGGAATTCGAAGCCGTCGATGAAGGCACGATCGGCAAGATTTTGGTCGCCGAAGGCACCGACAATGTGAAGGTCGGCACCGTCATCGCGACGCTGTTCGCCGAAGGGGAAGATGCCTCGACCCCGGTTGCCGCGCCGTCGGCTCCTGCCGCAGCGCCCGCGCCAGCCGAGGTGGTCAAGACCCCCGCGCCGCTCAAGACCGAAGCCGACACGCCTGTACCCGCCGAAATCCCGGAAGGGACCGAATTGGTCAAGCTGACGCTGCGCGAGGCGTTGCGCGATGCGATGGCCGAGGAAATGCGCGCCGATCCGCGCGTGTTCGTGATGGGCGAGGAAGTCGCGCAATATCAGGGCGCGTACAAGGTAACGCAGGGCCTGCTCGACGAGTTTGGCGACAAGCGCGTGATCGACACGCCGATCACCGAATATGGCTTTGCCGGGATCGGCACGGGCGCGGCGATGGGCGGTCTGCGTCCGATCGTCGAGTTCATGACCTTCAACTTCGCGATGCAGGCGATTGACCACATCATCAATTCGGCCGCCAAGACCAACTACATGTCGGGCGGCCAGATGCGCTGCCCGGTGGTGTTTCGTGGCCCCAACGGCGCGGCAAGCCGCGTCGGCGCGCAGCATTCGCAGAATTACGCGCCGTGGTATGCCAGCGTTCCTGGCCTGATCGTGATCGCGCCCTATGATGCGGCGGATGCCAAGGGCTTGCTCAAGGCGGCGATCCGCACCGAGGACCCGGTCGTGTTCCTCGAAAATGAGCTGCTCTACGGTCGCACCTTCGAAGTGCCCAAGCTCGACGATTACGTGCTGCCGATCGGCAAGGCACGTGTGATGCGCGAAGGCAAGGACGTGACGATCGTCAGCTATTCGATTGGCGTGGGGCTTGCGCTCGAAGCTGCCGAGACGCTGGCGGGCGAGGGGATCGATGCCGAGGTGGTCGACCTGCGCACGCTGCGCCCGCTCGACACGGCGACGGTGCTGAAGAGCCTGAAGAAGACCAACCGCGTGGTGGTGGTCGAAGAAGGCTGGCCGACGTGCTCGATCGCGTCGGAAATTTCGGCGGTGTGTATGGAGCAGGGTTTCGACGACCTCGACGCGCCGGTGCTGCGCGTCACCAATGAGGACGTGCCGATGCCCTATGCCGCGAACCTCGAAAAGCTGATGCTGGTCAGCGCCGACAAGATCGTCGCCGCTGTAAAGTCGGTACTGTATCGGGGCTGAGGCCCCGATACGTCGCTAGCCGCAGGCGCGCTTCAACTGGTGTAAAGGTTGCAGGTCAGGCGCGTCGCGGCGGGCGACGGATTGTAGATTTGGGCGTAGTCGCGCCGGTCGCGGACGATGAACGACGCGATGTAGTGGAGGCGTGCCGGCGCGGTCAGCCACGTGCCGAACAGTGGTTTGGTCAGATAGTTGATCTCGACGAACATCACGCCATAGCCGGATGGCGCATTCACCATCGCCCCGGCGTCACCCATGCCTGATGTCGCCAGCGTTCCGTCATTGCCTGACGTTGTATCGGTGCCATCGGTCGTGGTGGTCGTGCCGTAGCTCGAATCATAACCGGTGCCGCTCTTCAGGCCGAGGCAGCGTTGCCAATGGATGCGCTGCACCGCCGCCGTGTCATAGCTTTGCTGGACGTTTTCCAGGCTCGACAGGATGATGCGCCCGTTGGTCGAGAGATTGATGCTGGCCCCTTGATATCGCGCGGCCTGCAGCACGTCGTTGACATCGACCTCGCGCATTTGCTGGGTCGATAGCGAACTGTACGTGCCGACGCGCGAGGCATTGTCGGCCAGCGTCAGCGCGATTTGGCTGATGCGCAGATTGAGCAGAGCGAGGTTGGAAACCTCCAGCCCATAAGCGCCGATGCCCAGCACGATCGGCAAAGCAAGCGCGAATTCCAGCATGGCGACGCCACTGCGCGCGCGCGCAAGCGTGCGCAGCGATCGTCTGCGACGTGGCTGACTACGGCTTACGATCATGTGCATACCGTAACGTTTGTGGCGACGGTCTGCGTCGCATATGGCTGATTCTTCAGCAGCGTCGAGGCGGTGATCGTCATGGTGGTGGGCCAGCCGAACAACCCGGCCACCGGAAAGATGCGCGGATAAGTCGCGGTCATGGTGTAGAGCGTCACCGCGCTCGCGCCGCCTTGCCCGGTCTTGCCGGGGTCGGCATCCCATGAGCCATTGCCATTTTCATCGGTGAAGCATTCGCCAGCATCGCGCACGCCGTTATGGTTGCTGTCGGTGAACGGTTCGGGCGCAACTTCGGAAAAGCTGTCATAGCTTTTGCGGGTCGAGGTGAAGGTTGCGTGCGGTATGACTTGCTGGACGATGGTCTGCACAGCGGTATCGATCGCGCCGAGATTGGCGTCGGCGCCCTCAATACCCGAATCGCGCGCCGCCTTTTGCACCGCGCCGTTGAGCACCGATTGTGCGTAAACCTGATAGGTCAGGTCGCCCAATCCCATCATCAACAGCAGCATCACCGGCGCGATGATCGTAAATTCGATCGCCGTCGATCCCCGCCGGTCGCGGGTCAGCCGGAGGATCGCTTCCTTTATCATCGCGTGAGTCGCAGCAAGGCGAGGCGGCGGGCGATATTGGCGAAGGCGGTGGAGAGGCCGCCGCCGTCGGTGGTGGCAAGCGCTTGCGCCGACGTGGTCGCGCATGAGGTCAATTGCGTGTTGGCGGATGGCGCGATCGACACGGTCCACACGTCGATGTTGCGCGCCTTGGCGGCGGCACACTCCGCCAGGAAGCGCGCATTGTGGAGATCGGTCAGATTGCTGCCGGTGGTCCCCGCCACACGTTGATCGAACGCTTCCACGCCGTACATCCCGTAAATTTGGGTGCTCGGTGCCATTGCGCCGTCGGTCAGGAAGATGATGACGCGGTTGGGCGCGTTGCGGTTGGGCCAGGCGGCGGTGTCGTTGGCCCAAGGGCCGGTGGGCGAGATGAGCCGCGTGCCCCAGATCATGCCGGTGTCGTGATAGGTGCCGCCCATCGGTACGAAGTCGGTGGCGTAGAGATAGCTGCTGACCTCGGCGCGCGTCATCACACCCAGCCGCTTGACCGGTTTCCCGCAGGTTACATAGCCGCCATTGCGCAAGGTCGTGTTGTTGGAAACCTTGGGATCGACCCCGTAATTGGGGTTGTTCGAAGGATCGTCGCCATTCGAATAGTCGGTGGCGGTGCCGTTCCAATTGTTGCGGGCATATTCCAGGTCCTGCAGGTGTGGCCACCAGCGTGTGTCGCTGGAACCGCCCGCGCCCTTTGCGGGGATGAGGTCGGGATTCAACTCGGATGGAAGGTTGGTGACCGTAAAACTCGACGCACCAGGGTTGTCGACCTTGGTTTCGACGCAGCCAATCCAGCTCGTCGTCTGACCCTGGACCTTGGTCGGGTCGGTAATGGTGGCACCCGTCAGGAGCGAACTCACGTCAAAGGTGAGTTGCTTATATTCCCACTTGGGCACCAGTGTATCGACGCGGGTCTTGCAGATTTTCGTGCTGTTTTTGCTCGATGTCGCCACCCACTCATCATAGGTGTTCGTCGCGGTGCCACTCGATGGATTATACGTCAGTGCGGTTGATGGCACCCGCACTGCGGGGGCAGTGCAGTTTGCCTGCGTCTTGTTGTTGGCGGTTTCAGTGAAGGACAAGACGGCGTCGGAATAGATATGCCGACTCTGATATTTCGCCGTGTCGGTCGATCCGCCCGATCCCACCAGATAGTTTGACGACATGTCGAGGATCGCCTGTCCGGCATTGACGCCCGACGTATAGGTGACGAAGCCGTAGCGGACTTTGGTCGAGGGATCGGCATTGGTGGCAAAGGTATCATAAAAACTGAGCACCGCCTTGCGCAGCGCCTCGATGCGCGAGACGTTGCTGCCGCCCGACATCAATTCGTTGGTGGCAGCGGCAGTGGTGCCTGCATAACCGGAAACGCCACCGCTGCCGGAGGGGCGGGTATAGGTATATGTCCCGGTCCCGCATGAATCTGAGCCACCGGGCAGGCACGCCATCGAGCCGGTCGTATCGAGCACGAACATGATGTCGGTGTCGGCGACGTCGAAGCGTGCCTGGCATCCCACGTTGATCGTGATTGCGGAGGTGCCGAACATCTTGGTGATCGTCATCGGCACCGATGCCGATGCCGCGCCCGCCACCTGATTGTCGGTGGTGCGAGTCGGCGTGAAAATCACCGCACTGCTGTTCATGAAGCCGAGCGTCCCCGCAGTCGGGTTGTCTTTCTTGAAATTGTTGGCGAAGAAGTTTTGCGCCTGCGTCGTCGCGTTGGCGTCGAGGTTGGGGCCCGGATCAACCATGAACTTGCGCCCGGCAAGCGCGCCCGCGTCGCACGCTTGCTGCAAACGCGCCTTGACGACATAGAGGCGGCTGATGTCGACCGCAGACCCGACCAGCCCTGACAGCGGAATCAGGAACATCGCCATCATGGCCAGGGTGTTGCCGCGCACATCACGCGCCAGCGCTGACAGAAAGCCGCGCGGCGTCGCCTTCGTGATCGGTGGGTTTCCCCGCATAGTTCAATGGCCCCAAAGTCGAACCGGCATCCGGTTTGTCGCGCTTATGCCCCCAGAAGCGATAACCGCCCTTGAAGGAGTTTGGTTAATGAGGGGTAACCCGTCTCGCGCTGCCTGCGCGCGATGATCGATCCGGTTGATCCCGAGCGCGCGCTGGCGCTTTCTTACGCACTGCGGCGGGGGCGTGCCGGTCTTGCCGCCTTGCTCGCGCTCGACGCGACGCTGGGGCAGATTTTGCGGACAACGCGTGAACCGTTGGTCGGGCAGATGCGGCTGACCTGGTGGCATGAGGCATTGGTCGCGCTCGACCGTGCGCCGCCGCCGGCGCAACCGGTGCTGCAGGCGCTTGCAGCCGATGTCGTGCCCCACGGCATTGCGGGGGCGACGCTGGCCGGGATGATCGATGGATGGGAAGTATTGCTCGATCCTGATCCGCTGACGCAGTCCGCGCTGGAAGCCTATGCCGATGCGCGCGGTGGCGCGGTGTTTACTTTGGCCGGGCGGATGCTTGGCGCGATGGAGCATGATCCGTTGCTGGTGGCGGGGCGGGGGTGGGCGTTGGCCGATCTTGCGCGCCATTCGCGGGGTGCGGCGGCGGTGCTTCCCGCCGAGATGGCCGTGGTGGCGCTGGCCGATGCCACCCGACAGCGTTGGAGCCGCGCCGCGCGCGCGCTCGGCGCGCTGGCGCATATCGCACGGATGGATGCGTCGCTACCGCACGGTGTGCCGCCTCCGGTGGGGGCACCGGGGCGAGTCGCCCGGCTTGCCTGGCATCGCTTTACCGGGCGATAGGCTTTCGTTGTTCGCCGGGACGCGATAGCCTCCCGCCGGACTCGGGGGAGAGCGCTATGTGGCGATATCTGGTGGGTGGGCTGGCGACGCTGGCGTTGGTCGCGGCAGGGATGCTGCTGTTCAACCGCAGCGCGCGATCGGTGGCGGCCTTGCCCTCCGCGGCACAGGCCCTGGCGCAGACGAGCGAAGGCGGCGCGCTGCCCGATACTGTGCCCGAAGCGAGCGACAAGACCCGCGAGCAAAAGCGCTTCGACCGCTATGACAAGGATCGCGACGGCACGGTGACGCGCGAGGAATATCTCGCGGCGCGGCGCAAGGCCTATGCCAAGCTCGACACCAACCATGATGGCGTGCTGTCGTTCGACGAATGGGCGGTGAAAACCGAAACCAAATTCGCAGAGGCCGACAAGGACAAATCGGGCGCGATGACGCCGGCGGAGTTCGTCAGCACCGCGCCCAAGCGCAAGCCCCCGCGCGTGCGGCGCGATTGTCCGCCCGCCCCGCCACCCGCGAGCGCGGAGGAAAGCTGAGCGTTACCCCGCCGCCAGCCATTCCCCCAGCGCAGCGCGCGCGCGATCGGTATACATTTTCTTGCGGTCGGCCTTTTTGGTGCGGCCTTCGATTGGCGGGAACAGGCCGAAATTGACGTTCATCGGCTGATAGGTTTCGGCCACCGCCGCGCCGGTGATGTGGTGGAGCAACGCGCCGAGCGCGGTCGTCACCGGCGGTGGTGTCATCGGCGTTCCGCCGAGCTCGGCTGCGGCGAAGCGCCCGGCCATCAGCCCGACTGCCGCACTTTCGACATAGCCTTCGCACCCGGTGATCTGTCCGGCGAAGCGGATGTTGGGCCGTGCCTTCAGTCGCAGCGTTTCATCGAGCAATTCGGGCGAACGGATGAAGGTGTTGCGGTGCAGCCCGCCCAGCCGCGCAAACTCTGCATTTTGCAGGCCGGGAATGGTGCGGAACAGGCGGACTTGCTCGTTATGCTTTAGCTTGGTCTGGAAACCGACGATATTCCACAGCGTGCCGCTGGCATTGTCCTGCCGCAATTGCACCACCGCATAGGGCCAGCGCCCGGTGCGCGGATCATCGAGCCCAACCGGCTTCATCGGGCCATAACGCAGCGTATCGACCCCGCGCGACGCGGCAACTTCGATCGGCATACACCCTTCGAAATAGGGGACGTTTTCCCATTGCTTGAACTCGGTCTTTTCGCCCTCGATCAAGCCGGTGTGGAAGGCGAGATACTCGTCCCGCGTCATCGGGCAGTTGATGTAATCCTTGGAATCGCCCTTGTCCCAGCGCGACGCCATCCAGGCCACCTCCATGTCGATGCTGTCGAAATGGACGATCGGGGCGATCGCATCGAAGAAAGCGAGCGCATCCTTGCCGGTGGCGCCGCCGATCGTTTCGGCGAGCGCTGGCGCGGTGAGCGGGCCGGTGGCGACGATCGTGAGGCCGGTGTCGGGCAGCACATCGACGCGCTCGCGCACGATGGTGATATTGGGGTGCGCGGTAAGTGCGGCGGTGACGCCATCCGAAAAGCGATCACGATCGACCGCCAGCGCAGAGCCGGCCGGCACCTTATGGATGTCCGCCTCGCGCAGGATCAGCGAATTGAGCGTGCGCATTTCCTGGTGGATCAGGCCGACGGCATTGCTGTCGGCATCATCCGAGCGGAAGCTGTTCGAGCAAACAAGCTCTGCCAGGCCGTCGGTCTGGTGCGCGGGCGTCCTCTCGCCCGAACCACGCATTTCGGAGAGTTTTACCGAGAAACCGGCTTCGGCCAACTGCCAGGCGGCCTCGGACCCTGCAAGGCCGCCGCCGATAATGTGTACGTCGTGTGTCATGCACGGTCCTTTGGACATCGTGTGCACCGGGTCAACCATCCGCGCTGTCATGGGGTTGCGGTGTGAGCGGCGTTGGCTCACTCTTGCCGACATGCGTATCGCTTCTTCTTCCGTGTTCCTGACCGCGCTTGCTGCGGGGGCGAGTTTCTGGGCGGCCAGCCACGTCCTGCCAGCGGGTCCTTTGCTCGTGGCGTGGAAGGGCGCAGCGGTCGCGCTGCTGGCCGTCTGGGTTGCACTGGCCGCGCGGACGCTGGCGGCACGCTGGCTGGCGGTGGTGCTTGGGTTTGCGGCGCTGGGCGATGTGCTGCTGGAAACGTCGGGGATGACGATTGGCGGCGCGGCGTTCCTCGTCTCGCATCTGCTGGCGACCGGACTGTATTGGACCAACCGGCGCGCCGACCGGTCGGGGACGGGCGTGGCGATTACGCTACTGCTCGGGATTGCCTGCGCGGGTTACGCGCTGTCGGGGCAACCGGGTGTGCTGGTCTATGGGCTGGCGCTTGGCGGCATGGCGGCGACGGCGTGGATCAGCCGCTTTCCGCGCGGCTGGGTCGGGGTGGGGGCGCTGCTGTTCGCGGCGTCGGACCTGCTGATTTTCGCGCGGTTGGGGCCGCTGGCCGATTCGATCGTTCCGACGCTGTTGGTCTGGCCGCTCTATGTCGCGGGGCAGGCGATGATCGCTTATGGCGTGGTGAGAACGGAGCGCGGTGCGGCGGGCTGGAGTCGGGGACGATAGTTCTTGCGCTCTCCCGGCTGCGTTCGTTTCGAGCGTAATCGAGAAATCTGGCACTACGATAGCCGCTGCGTCTCGATTACGTTCGAAACGAACGGGTTAAAGTAGAAGCATCAAACTCTATCCCGCGACGGGCAGTTTCACCTGGCCATCGGCATCGCGTTCGAGCGGGCCGTAGGCGATCACCGTCTCCAGCAGCAGCGGGCCGCCATAGAGGTGCGGGAAGAGCGCGCCGCCGCGCGACTCTTCCCACTTCAGCCCCGCGCCGAAGGATCCGAGATCGACTGCCGCGACATGCAAATCGCTTTGCCCGGCGAAATGCTTGTCGACCGTCTCGGTCAACTGCTCGGCGGTCGAGAGGTGGATATAGCCATCGGCGAGATCGATAGGCGCGCCGGCGAACGATTCCTCGGCCTCCAGCGTCGCCATCTGCTTGGCGGTCAACACCTTATAGGCGGTGAGCGGCCGTTCGCTCATTCGCCATTGTCCGGGCCAGCCGCGAGATCCTCACCGGTGTCGCCGGTGTCATCAGGGGCGACTTCCACTGCGGTCAGGTCGCGGACATCGGCCTCGGCATCGCCTTCGGCTTCCTCGATCCGCGCGGCGGAGACGACATGCTCGTTCTTGCCGACATCGAACAGCTTCACGCCCGCCGAATTGCGGCCGATCACGCGCATCGAGCCGAGCGTGGTGCGGATCACCTTGGCCTGGTCGGTCACCAGCATCAACTGATGGCCCTTGGTCGCAGCGAAGCTCGCCACGACGGGGCCGTTGCGCGGGATGTTGTCGATGTTGGTGATGCCCTGGCCACCGCGCCCGGTGCGGCGATAATCATACGCCGACGACAATTTGCCGTACCCGTTGGCGCAGACGGTGAGGATGAACTGTTCGCGGATCATCAGCTCTTCGTAACGCGCCTGGGTCATCGCCATCTCGCCTTCGCGCTCGCCCTTCCACGGCGCGAACTTCAGATAATCCTCGCGCTCGTCGGGCGTCGCGCCGACGCGGTGGAGGATCGACAGCGACATCACTTCGTCGTCGCCCTTCAGCGTCATGCCACGCACGCCGGTTGAATTGCGGCTCTGGAACTCGCGCACTTCGTCGGCGGCGAAGCGGATCGCCTTGCCCTGGCGGGTGGCGAGCAGCACGTCGTCATTCTCGCTGAGCAGCGCAACGCCGATCAGCCGGTCATCGGCATCGACGCCTTCGAACTTCATCGCGATCTTGCCGGCGGTCGGAATGTTGGTGAAGGCGTCCATCGAGTTGCGGCGCACGCTGCCGCGTGCCGTCGCGAACATCACATGCAGCGCGGCCCATTCGGTCTCGTCCTCGGGCAAAGCAAGCACGGTCGAGATCGTCTCGCCTTCCGCCAGCGGCAGCAGGTTGATCATCGGGCGACCGCGCGTGGCGGCACCGCCCTCGGGCAGCTTCCATACCTTCATGCGGTACACTTTGCCGAGCGTCGAGAAGAACAGCACCGGCGTGTGCGTGCTGGTGACGAACAGGTTGGTGACGGCGTCCTCATCCTTGGTCGCCATGCCCGCACGGCCCTTGCCGCCGCGCGCCTGGGCGCGGAAGGTGTCGAGCGTGGTGCGCTTGATATAGCCCTGCATCGTCACGGTGACGACCATGTCTTCGCGCTCGATCAGGTCTTCATCGTCAATGCCATCGGCGGCAGCCGCGATGTCGGTCTTGCGCGGGGTCGCGAATTCGGCGCGGACCGCGACCAGTTCCTCGCGCATGACGGCGAACAGTTTAGCGCGGTCGGCGAGGATGGCGAGCAATTCGGCGATCGAATCGGCCAGGCCTTGCAGCTCATTGCCGATCTCGTCGCGACCGAGCGCGGTGAGGCGGTGCAGGCGCAGATCGAGGATTGCGCGGACTTGCAGCTCCGACAGGCGATACGTGTCGCCGGTCACTTCGACTTCGACCGCCTCGACCAGCTTGATAAAAGGCGCGATCTCGGCAACTGGCCAATCGCGCGCCAGCAGGGCTTCGCGCGCGGCCGCGGGGCTGGACGAGCCGCGGATCATGCGGACGACCTCGTCGAGGTTGGTCACCGCGATCACCAGGCCGAGCAACAGATGCGCGCGGTCGCGCGCCTTGGCGAGCTCGAACTTCGAACGGCGGGTGATGACTTCCTCGCGGAAGGTCACGAACGCGGTGATGATGTCGCGCAGGTTGAGCAGTTCCGGGCGACCGCCACGGATCGCCAGCATGTTGGCGGGGAAGCTCGATTGCGCGGGCGTGTGCCGCCACAATTGGTTGAGCACGACCTCCGGGGTGGCATCGCGCTTCAGATCGATGACGATGCGCACGCCCAAGCGGCTCGATTCGTCACGAATGTCGCTGACGCCTTCGATGCGCTTGTCCTTGGCGGCTTCGGCGATCTTTTCGACCAGGCCGTTCTTGCCGGTCTGGTACGGGATTTCGGTGAGCACGATCGAGCGGCGATCCCCGCGCCCTTCCTCGACGACATAGCGCGAGCGGACGATGATCGAGCCGCGCCCGGTTTCATAGGCCGAGCGTGCGCCTGCGCGACCGAGGATGATCGCGCCGGTCGGGAAATCGGGGCCGGGGACGATCTCGATCAGTTCCTCGGTGGTCAGCGGCTCGCGCGCGCCGGTCATCGAATCGATGATGGCGAGCGTCGCGTCGATCACTTCGCCGAGATTGTGCGGCGGGATGTTGGTCGCCATGCCGACGGCGATGCCGCCCGCGCCATTGACCAGCAGATTGGGAAAACGCGCCGGCAGCACCGACGGTTCGCGCTCGGACCCGTCATAGTTGGGGACGAAGTCGACCGTGTCCTTGTCGATATCCTCGAGCAGCGAGCCCGCAACCTTGGCCAGACGCGCCTCGGTATAGCGCATCGCGGCGGCCTTATCGGGGTCCATCGAGCCGAAATTGCCCTGACCGTCGATGAGCGGCACGCGCATCGACCAATCCTGGCTCATGCGGACCAGGGCTTCGTAGATCGAGCTGTCACCGTGCGGGTGATATTTACCCATCGCGTCACCGACGATGCGGGCGCATTTGCGATAGGGCCGGTTGTAGACGAAGCCGCTTTCGGACGCAGACCACAGGATACGGCGGTGGACGGGTTTCAGGCCATCGCGAACATCGGGAAGCGCGCGCGCGACGATCACGCTCATCGCATAGTCGAGATAGCTCGACTTCATCTCGTCGACGATCGAGATCGGGGCAATGTCGGAAGGGTCGGCGAGGACGGTCTCGTCGGTCAATTTATGGTGCCTTCGGCTGTGTTACGGGAATGCGACAACCCTAGCCGAGCGCGCAACGAAACGCCACCCCTGCGCGCACGACATGGTGGCGCAAGGGTGGCAATTGTCGCCTCATTTGCAGGCGGTCTTGTTGGCGTTGCCCGCCTTGGAACAATTGTAGGTGATGGTCTTGCCGGTGCAGGTCTTGGTGGTGACCAGGCATCCGGTCGGCGCGGCGGCGATCGTTATCGGAAGCCTGGTCATGGACGTCCTCTCAAAACGGTCGGCGGAGTAACCCTGCCGCGATGGTGCGACCCAAGCATTGAATCGGCATGGCGGGACGATGACAAGTCCGTCATGTGCCCGCGCTCCTCAGAAGGGCACTTCCTTGCCCTCGAAGTCGAACATTTTGCCGCTGTCGGGGGCCTTCAGTTCCTCGATCGTGTCGAGCAGTTGCAACGCGGCGCGGTCGGGGGTGAACAGGCGACCGGCTTGAACATTACCCTGGAACGGCTTGGATAAAGCGGTGTCGACGGTGCCGGGATGCAGTGTGACGACGATGGTGCGATCGTTGCGGCGCTTTTCCTCGATCGCGATGCCGCGCATCAGCATGTTGAGCGCGGCCTTGGAGGCGCGATAGCCGTGCCAGCCGCCAAGTTTATTGTCCGAAATACTGCCGACTCGCGCGGAGAGCGCGGCGAACACCGCGCGTCCGGTCTTGGGCATGATCGGCAGAAAATGCTTGGCGACGAGTGCCGGGCCAATCGCGTTGATCGCATAGGTCTCGGCAAGCCAGGTGGGATCGAGCTCACGCATCGCCTTTTCGGGGCCGCGCTCGCCCGCGTGCAGCAAGCCGGTGGCGACGATCACCAGCGTGGGGGCAGGGCCTGTGGCGACGTGCGCAGCGGCTGCCGCAATGCTCGCTTCGTCGAGCAGATCAAGATGCTGCGCGCCGGTGCGCGAACGCGCAAAGCCGTGGACGATCTCGAACGTCGCTTCCTCGATCAACGCCGCTTCCAGCGCCGCGCCGATGCCGCCCGAGGCACCGATGATGACGGCAGCACCGGTCATGCGCGGGTAAACCGCCAGCGGTCGGGCGTGCTTTCGGCGGCGTCGAAGCGGTATCCGTCGCTGTCAAAACCGCGCATCGCGTCGATTTCGCCGATACGATGCTCGCACAGCCAACGCGCCATCATCCCGCGCGCGCGCTTGGCGTGGAAGCTGACGAAGCGCGGGCCGTCGGGGCCAGCTTCACGGAAATCGACGTCGATCACGCGCAGCCCGGTCAATTTGCCGTCGACCGCGGCAAAATACTCCTGGCTGGCGAGGTTGAGTACGACGCCCGCCCCCTCCTCGGCCACCTCCTCGCGCACTGTGGCGGCGATGCGGTCGCCCCAATATTCGTACAGACTCTTGCGGCGCGGTGCCCAGCGTGTGCCCATTTCGAGCCGATAGGGGCGCATCGCATCGAGCGGGCGCAGCAAGCCGTACAGGCCCGACAGCATCCGGACATGATCCTGCGCGAAGGTGATTGCTGCCTCATCGAGTGTGCGCGCTTCAAAGCCGGTATAGACATCCCCGGCAAAGGCGAAGAGCGCAGGCCGCTCGGGCGCGTTGGCGAATCCGGCGAAGCGGTCGGCGTTCAATTTGGCCAGCTTCGGTGAAATGTGCATCAAGGAAGCGAGGCGCGCCTGGGTCAGGTTTGCCGCCGATTTGGCGAGCGACGCCGCCTCTGTTTGAAAGCGCGGCGTGGTCGCGGTGAGCGGGGGAAGCGGGCGCTCGTAATCGAGCGTCTTGGCGGGTGAAAGAAGGGCGATCATCGCCCCGGCGATTAGGCGGGCCGGGCGCTTGCGTCAAAGCCCGGGCGCAAGCGCGGCATCGCGAAGCGCGAGGTCGATGCGTCCAAATCCGTTCAAAGCGCGTTCAGTCGGCGTCGCGCATCTCGCGTCGCTTGACGGTCGAACCGGCGACGCTAGGAGCAACGCCAGTATTCCGCCGCGCCAGCGACGCTTGAGGAGAGTCCCGCAATGAAGATGGTTTCGAAAATCGCCCTGACGGCAACGCTCGTCATCGGGTTGAACGGTGCCGCCTTGGTCGCCCCCGCGATTGCCAAGAAGAAGGAAGAGGCCGCACCGGCCGCGCCGACAATTTCGAAAGAAGCGCGCGCCGCCGCTGTCGATGCGCAAACTGCGCTGGCCGCAACGCCAAAGGATCTCGCCAAGGCAGAGACCGCGCTCAACACGCTCGATAGCGTCGCGAAGAGCGATTACGAGCGCTATCTCGCGTCGGGGCTGCGCCTGTCGCTGGTCAACGCGCAAACCCAGGGTCAGCCCGAGGCGGCGCGGATTGCCGCGCTCTCCCCGTTGCTCGACGCGTTGATCGCCAACCCCGCGACGCCGAAGGCCGAATTGGGCAACCGTTATAATTCGCGGGCCGCTTTCGCGCTTTCGACCAAGGATTATGCCAAGGCGGTTGAGTTTTTCCTCAAGGCCAAGGACCTTGGCTATACCGATGACGATCTGCTGCTCAACATCGCACGCGCCAAGGTTGAAGCGGGTGACGTGAAGGGCGGTATCGCAGATTTGGGCGCAGCAGCGCAGGCGGAAAAGGCCAAGGGCAAGAAGGCCCCCGAATCCTGGTATAAATATGCGTTCACCCGGCTCGGCAAGATCGGCGATCAGGAAGGTGCCGATTCGTGGACGGCGGCGTGGCTGACCGAATATGGCACCAAGGAAAATTGGCGCGGCGCGATCTACACCTTCGGCTTCCAGGGCCCGGCAGCGGTGAAGTACAGCAAGAATCGCGTCGATCTTTACCGTCTGTTGTGGGCGACCAAGAGCCAGACCGCCCAGCGCGAATATATCGATTATGCCGATGCCGCGATCAATGTCGGTCTGCCCAACGAAGCCAAAACGGTGATCGAAGAAGGCTTTGCCAGTGAATCGATTCCCAAGGGCAACATCACCGCGACCGAGGAACTGACGCGCGCCAAGACAGGTATCGCGGGCAGCACCCCGTTGGCGACCAAGGAGAAAAACGCGCAGGCAGCGCCCAAGGGCGATCTCGCGCAGCAGGCGGGTGATGCGTATTTCGGCACGCGCAACTATGCCAAGGCGATCGAGATGTATCGCCTGGCCGAAACCAAGGGCGCGCCCGATGCCGACCGTAACAACCTGCACCTCGGCATGGCGCTGGCGCTATCGGGCGATCGCGCCGAAGCCAAGGCGGTCCTCGCGAAGGTGGCTGCCGATCCGAGCAAGGCGATCGCACGGTTGTGGCTGGTGTTCGTGGACACGCCGCCGACGGCGTGATTGCGCCCGGTTACGGACGGAAAGGGCGGCCTGCGGGTCGCCCTTTTTCGTTTGGGGGAGATCAGGTACGGTGGGAGCAGGGGATAACGGCGCGCGCGGGCCCGTTTTCCGGCTCGTTTTTTGGATGTCGCCCCTTCATCCCGCGTTCATCCCGCGCGGATCGGAATGCCCGGGAGCGATTTGGCGGTGCGGATCGTCAGCGAGGTCTTGACGCTCGCCACATTGGGGGCAGGCGTCAGGTGCGTCATCAGGATTTCCTGGAAACTCTTCAGGTCGCTGGCCACGATCTTCAGGATGAAGTCGATCTCGCCATTCAGCATATGGCACTCGCGCACTTCGGGAATGGTCGCGACATGCTCCTCGAACGTGGCCAGATCATGCTCGGCCTGGCTGCGCAGCGATACCATCGCGAACACGGTAATCGGATAACCAAGGGTGGCGGGATCGATCTCGGCGTGATAGCCGCGGATCGCACCGGCTTCCTCCAGCGCCCGCACGCGGCGCAGGCAGGGCGGGGCGGTCAGCCCGACACGCTCGGCCAGTTCGACATTGGTCATTCGCCCGTCGTCCTGAAGCAGTTCCAGAATCCGGCGGTCGATCGAGTCGAATGTCATTACGTAATGCTCCCGGGTAACGCGCGTTTCGCATTGCCATATTGCAGTTGCCTATAAGATAATTACCACCGAACGCAATTGTCCCACATTGCGACGGCTGCAAATCTCGGGGTTACGCAGGGCCTTTGCGCCGGTTAAGAATCCGTTACGACGCAAGAGACGTCGTAATTTCGGGGACAAAATAGCTTGCGGTTCGACGACAGCCTGGAGACGGTCCTATCGGCAGAAATGTCGACCGCTTTTGGCGCGCAATCCACCTGGCGGCAGTTGGTCGATCTGATCGGGCGCGGGCGGGCCTCGGCAAGCGACGATGCGATCGCACGGTTGCGGATGATTCGCGGCGATGTGCCACCACCGGTGCGCTCGGCCAGCGCGCGCGGGCTCGCGGCGGCAAACCCGCCGCTCGCCTTGGTCGCGTTGTTTGCGGAGGACGACCTTTCGGTGGCGGGGCCGGTGTTGCGCACGGCGCAGCTATCGATTGCCGAATGGACCAGCCTGCTTCCGGCGTTGTCACCGCCCGCCCGCTCGATTCTGCGGCACCGGCGTGATTTGCCGCGCGCGGTCCACCGTGCGCTGGAAAGTTTCGGCAGTGTCGATTTCGTTCTGAACGCACCGCTCATTACCGCCCCGGAACCGGTGATGCAGGCGATCGACGCAAGTGCGGGCGAGGCGGCGGACAGCGGCGTGACAATGCCCGACCCGGTGGTTGCGGAGCCGGTCGCGCCGGAACCAGTTGTCGCGCACCCGGTTGAAGACGAAGCCGTCGCGGTCGATTGGACCGAGGTGGTGGGGGAGCAGGTTGCCGAGTTCAGGGTGTTCGACGCGCCGCTCGCCGAAACCGTGCCCACGCCCGAAGCCGTCGCGCCGGTGCAGGTCGCGCCCGACGCGAGCGAGGATGCCCCGGAATCGGCGACCGTCGAATCGATTGTAGCAGAGGGACCGGCGCCGATTGCCCCGGTTTCTTCCTTCGTGTCGATCGCAGCCGTTGCGGCTGGCCTTCCGGTCGTGGCCGAGGCGCTGCGTCAGGCGGAGCGCGAGCCGACGCCTGCCGATTCCACAGCGGTGGCGCCACCGATCGCCTTCATCCGACCGCCCGCACCGCCCGCCACCTCCGAAACCGGACCGTTCCAGATCGCCGAACTGGTCGCGCGAATCGACGCCTATCAGCGCCAGCGCGAGGAAACCGCGCCGCCTGTCCCCCGTCTGGAAATCCAGCCCGAACTTTTCGCGACCGAGCCGCACCAGTCCGAAAGCTTCCGCTTCGAAACGGACGCCAACGGCATCGTTCGCTGGATCGAAGGGGCGGCGCGCGCGCCCTTGATCGGGCTGTCGTTTGACCTGTCGCCTGCGGCAAGCGGTGCGCGGGTCGATGGCGTGGTGGCCGGGGCGTTCCGTCGTCGCGCCGGTTTTTCCAACGCCAGGTTGGTGGTGGACGGTCAGTCCGACGCGGCGGGCCAATGGCGGATCACGGGCATTCCGGTGTTCGATCGGGTGAGCGGGCGCTTCACGGGTTATCGCGGCACCGCGCGCCGTCCGCGTGCCGACGAAACCGCCGAGCCGATGCGCGAAACGCGCAATCCCGCTGCGGATGCGTTGCGCCAGTTGGTGCATGAATTGCGCACCCCGACCAACGCGATCGCCGGTTTTGCCGAGATGATCGAATCGCAGATGCTCGGGCCGGTGCCAGCGGCATATCGCGCCCATGCGGCGGCCATCCGCACGCAGTCGGGCGGCCTGCTCACCGCGATCGACGATATCGACATGGCGGCACGGATCGAAACCCATGCACTTGATTTGCGCTTAGGCGATGTGCCGGTCGCCCCCTTGCTCGCCCGTATCCTTGCCGATCTTGCCCCGCTTGCAACGCTGCGCGGGACCGTGCTTGACCGCTATATCGGCGACGATTCGCTGGCGATTCTGGGGGATGACCGCGCAGTCGAGCGGCTGGTCGCGCGGTTGATGGCAACCTTGGTGGCATCGGGCAGCGCGGGCGAGCGGATCGGTGTCGCGGCAACGCGCGAGGATGCCGCGATCTCGATCGTGTTCGATCGACCCCGCGCCCTTGCCGCTTATGCCGAAGAGAGCCTGCTCACGATCGATGCCGAGGCGGAGGCAGAGCGCGAGGGCGCCCCGTTGCTCGGCACCGGCTTTGCGCTGCGGCTGGCGCGCAATCTCGCCGCCGAATTGCGCGGGAGCCTGACCATCGGCGACAAGGCCTTGACTTTGCGCCTGCCCGCCGCGTCTCTTGCCGGGATGGAGCAGGTTTCTTCCAACTGATCGTGGTCACGCCCGATCCTGTCGCGGCGTATCGCCCGCTTGCTCCCGCGCGTGCTGATTTGGTCGCGTGGCCCGATGTGTTCGGCACACGGTTTATCGTGTTCGTCGACACCGAGGAGGAGTTTGACTGGGCGGCACCGTTGTCGCGCGACGCCCATGCGGTGTCGGCGGTGGCCGCGATACCGGAGGCGAATCGCTGGTTCGCCGATCACGGCGTACCGCTAACCTATATGGTCGATTATCCGATTGTCGCGGACGCCCGCGCGGTCGATCTATTGCGCGCCGCCTGTGCTGACGGGGTGTCGGCAATCGGGGCGCAACTCCACGCTTGGGTCACGCCGCCTTTTGACGAGGCGCTGACACCCTTCAACAGTTACGCCGGAAATTTGCCGCGCGCGCTGGAGGCGGCAAAGATCGATTGCCTGACCGAGGCGATTACCGCTGCGTTCGGCACGCGTCCGATCGCGTACCGTGCGGGGCGATATGGCATTGGCCCCAACACGCTGTCGCTGCTCGCCGCGCGCGGCTATCGTCTCGATAGCTCGATGCGGTCGCGCTACACATATACGGCGGATGGCGGGCCCGATTTTTCGGTGATCGGCAATGCGGCCTTTCATGTCGGCTCGGGCAGTGGCCTGATCGAACTGCCGTTGACCACGGTGCACACCGGCGTGCTTCGGCGGCAGGGGGCGGCGCTGTATCATGCGTTGGGGAGCGTGCCGAAGGGACGCGGCCTGTTCGCGCGTGCAGGTTTGTTGTCGCGCGTGGCGTTGACGCCCGAAGACATGCCGCTGCACGACGCACTGGAGGCGATTGCGGTTGCGGCAGGCGAGGGGGTGCGTGTTCTGAACTTTGCGTTCCACTCACCCTCGCTGGTCCCCGGGCATACCCCCTATGTCCGCGATGCGGCGGATCTTGCGGTCTTTTATGGCTGGTGGGCGGCGGTGCTGAACGATTTGGCGCGGCGCGGGATTGCGGCTGCGTCGCTCGATCAGGTGATTGCAGCGGCGCGCGCGCGACGCTAACGGAGGCGACGGGGGCCTGTAGCTCAACTGGTTAGAGCTGGCCGCTCATAACGGCTAGGTTGCGGGTTCAAGTCCTGCCGGGCCCACCATATTGTCCGCTTTTCGATGGAGGACGATGGCAGATCGTAAGCGTACGCTTGCGCTTACGGTCCAGCCCGCCTAAGCGACGACACCGTCGGGGAGTGGCGCAGTCCGGTAGCGCGCCTGCTTTGGGAGCAGGATGTCGCAGGTTCGAATCCTGTCTCCCCGACCATCCTTCCATTTTATTGCTTTGTAGCGCGGTCACTGTGATGCGCGGTTGGCACGCCTTTGCGCGTCGTTGCGTGGCAGTGCCGCCGCTCGCTTTTGCTGCAACAGGCATCCCGATCGTTCGCCGGTGCATTCCAATCGATCGCGGCGGGCGATCGAGGTGCCGAACGCAGGTGCTCCTGGGGCAGGGCGTTGGTTCTGTTCCTCAAAGCACTCCGCAAAAGTGGCGGTTTTCCGACGATTTTCGACGGAAAATCCGTCCGCCCGACGTCGTTTTGACGCGCGATTGAAAGAAAATTGCAAAAAAGGGTTTGACCGAATCAAACGGTCTGCCTAGAGGGGTTTCACCGCAGCGGTGGCCCACACGGATCGCTTCTACGGTCACCAAATTTTCGGCGCTCGGCTTGGCCTTTG
>NZ_JBAZTL010000005.1:0-324918 GCF_041661885.1 Sphingomonas sp.
CACAAGCGCGCCGGGCGTTCCTGCAAAATAGAAGCGTCCCGCCCGGCGCGCTTGTGCCGGCGGGCGAGCAAGAATATCAATCCGACAGACTCTCGTTATGACTGCGGGACCAGCGGGGGGCAGGTCAATCTAGGTGAATTTAGGCATGTTACCCTTCCGAGCCAGCTTGCCGAATGGCGGGTGAGCCGGACGCCACACCCGATGTGGGGCTATATGTGGGGCGTGCCCACCGCGATGACAAAATAAACGTTTCTGATCAACGCTTTAAGCGAAGTAGTTGGCGGAGCGGGAGGGATTCGAACCCACCCCTGGCATCGCTTTCAAATTCCACTGTTTTCTGCTACCTATCCCTTGGAAAATCAAGGGTTTTAAGTCGTTCGAAGCAGTTTGGCAGATCGCTCCAGTTCGCTGCGTTCCGCCCCATTCCGCGACTCAAACCCGGACGCAAACCCGGACGGAAAGCCGGACGCGGAGAACACGGATGGGAACCCGGACGGAAGGACGGGTTCGACGGACGAAGGAGGATTCGAATGTCTCGCGCAATGCACAAGCTGAGCGCCCGTCGCGTGGAGACGATCAAGGCGTCTGGCTGGCACGGTGACGGCGGCGGGCTTTGGCTGCGCATTGACAACAGCGGCTCCCGGAAATGGGTGTTCGCTTGGGAGCGATCCAAACGCCGCCGAGAGATGGGGCTGGGTGCCGCCTCCGATATAACGCTTGCGACGGCACGCGAACTCGCTGCCGAGGCTCGTGCCTTACTGGCGCAGGGTCTTGATCCAATCGAAGAGCGTCGTGCGAAAGAGGCTGAGCAGGAAGCTCCCGCGGCCACTGACGATGCCGCGGACGAAATTCCCAGCGTCCCGACCTTCGGCCAGTTCGCCGATACGTACATCGATGCCCACGAGGACGGCTGGAAGAATCCCAAGCATCGGCAGCAGTGGCGCAACACGATCAAGACGCATGCCAAGTCGCTTCTGGACATGCCTGTCGACACGATCACGTCGGATGACGTGGTTGCCGTCCTTCGTCCCATCTGGCGCAAGGTTCCCGAGACTGCCGGTCGCCTTCGAGGCCGGATCGAGAACATCCTGGATGCGGCAAAGGCGTCTAAGCACATCGTCAGTCCTTGGGAGAACCCTGCGCGGTGGCGTGGTAATCTGATACATCTCCTGCCCCGCCCGCCCAAGAAATCCCAGGTCAAGCATCACGCGGCGATGCCGTTTGATGATCTGCCTGATTTTTTTGGCAAACTGCGGCGGCGCCCCGCAACGGCTGCGCGGGCGCTCGAACTGACGATATTGTGCGCAACCCGGACCAACGAAACGCTGCAGATGACGTGGTCGGAGATCGACCTTGAGCAGGCCGTGTGGACGGTGCCGGGCGAGCGGATGAAGATGGGGATAGAGCATCGCGTGCCGTTGCCCAGCCACGCCGTCGAACTCATCAAGGCACAGGCTAGAACGTCAAACAAGGCACCGGATACATATGTCTTCCCAGGCGAAAAGCCGGGCAGGCCCTTGTCGCAGATGGCGATGACGATGGTGTTGCGTAGGATGAAGCTCGGGTATTTCACAGTTCACGGCATGCGAAGCTGCTTTCGCGATTACATGGGTGACATGACCGATCATCCAGAGTCGCTCGTAGAGCAGGCGCTGGCGCACCAGATCGGTGACGAGACGACCCGGGCCTATCGGCGCGGCGACGCGTTCCTAAAGCGACGCGCCCTAATGCAGGAATGGCAGGATTATCTACTTCCGGTTCAGAAGCGCAGTCCGATGAAACGAGGCAGCATTAAATTGGCGGATTCTAAAGCTCCCTCGCCAGTGCCCGCCTGAGCCCTTTAATGCTGGCAATATAGCCCATTCCGCAGGCCGCGAGGCAGACTGCCTCATAGCACGATCTTCCAATAGGCGAGCGCGTCCCGGACTTTCTGTCGAGGGTAGAATTCGCCCGCGTTCTCGAGATCGCGCGTAATCGCGACCCTGCGCTTTCGCGCATTGGCCCGGACCTTGTCGTTGATCGGAACGATCCCGGGCACGGTTCCCGACGCGGCGTGCCTCCAACTCTCGGGATAATCGGCGGAGTCGAAGGCGTCGCCAGCCTGCGGCAACAGGTCGGGATGGTCGCAGGACCAGCCAAAAAGATCGCCGGAGCACCGGCGGAGCATCGCCTTCACCTCCGGCATGACATCGGTGAACGCTTTCAATGGCGTTGGCAGCAGGACCATGTTGGCCACGCAGGAGAAAAAGCGATGGTCCTGCACGACCGAGTTGGCCTTTACGAAGCTCGGATCATCGACCCCCCAGATATGGCAGCAAGTCCAATGTGGCCTTTCTTTGAGGGTGATGCCCATAGCCTCGCATAGCGCTTTGTTTGCTTGAGTGTTGCCCTCGATTTTGTCGGTGACGTCGCCTGACTGGCGGTTGGTGTTTTGCCGGCGGATTGACCAGTTCGCGTTGTAAAGCGCGCCACGCCGTGCAAACTCGGGAAACCATACCGGCAGGAGCCTGAAGGTCTCTGGGTCGACCCAACGCGCAGTTCGCTCGATGAGTGCGGCGATGCTGCGAGTGTCGATATGACGCTTGAGAACGAGCAAGCCATCTTCCACTTTTTCACTCCCGCTTGTGGACGGTCTTCAGCCGATCATGACCTCTTCGCGCACGCATGACTTGGTGTCGGAAGTCACGACCGACAGGAAGAGGCCATGGGATGCGACGGCTTGCACGACCGCCGTGCCGGGGTGCCTCCACGTGCCGATTGCATCGGCGGCAACTATGCAGAAACTGGGGTCTATTTTGGTGAGGAGTTCGGCATCGAAATTGCCTTCCGATCCGTGGTGCGGGACAGTCAGTGTGACGACTTCGTCGAGGAGCTTGCGATAGTGCGCGAGGAACCGCCGCCGTCGGGCCTTTTCCTTCAGCGCCGCGTCCCCCGTTCCCAGCCAGGCTATTCCGCCTTTGCCCTGCGCGTTCCAGATGCCGAAAGTCCCATAATGCCCTTCCGGTCGAACGATGCCGTCGGGGAGCGGTCCAGAATACAGACACATCGAGGTGATGTTGAGGTTCTTCGAGACGGTAGAATATGCCTGTGTCAGGTCACCCGTCCGATTTGTAACGAGATCCCGCAGATTGGCCGGCACGGCAAGCCAGGGCTTCAAGGCCGCAGCCTTCATCTTGGCCTTGGCGGAAACGCCGTGGTTGAGCGCCTTTAGCAGAGCGCGGAAAAACACGGCCTGCTGTGCATCAACCGCCGGATCGACGAAGGGAGAGAGAAGCCACAACCCCAGGTTGGGATCAATGCTGGGAGAAACCAGCCCAACGCTATCGGGCAGAGTGGCGACGATCGGGCCAGGAAGCGCCGACTCTGCCCGGGGTCGGCCGTTCGGAGAATTGATCCATCCCCGGCCCAGTGGCTTCCAAGTCACCTGACCTTTTTCGTCGCGCAAACCTTGTATGTCGTAGCCGTCAGGCCCTTCGGGCCTGCCGCCGTCCAGATCCGGCGCACCGGGACTGTCTGGACCACCGGGAACCATGAAAAGTATCTGACGTGGACGAAATCCCGACAGCGCCGTTGTCGGGTCGATCACGAACTCCCGATAGAAGTCGTCAAGCAGCGTTGCGGGGTCGTCGATGGCGTCGCGCGCATAGGCGATCAGGCGATCGGCAACATTGAAGAATGGCAATACGATCGTATCGACCGCAACGCCCTTCTTGCTGTCGAGAAGTTGGGTCAAGCCGTTCAGGTGATCGGCATGGACATGGGATATGAAAAGAAGATCGAGCTTTGAGCGCGCTCCAACCGACTTGATATGCTCTTTAATGCAGTTTGAACGAGCCACCTGGTATTTTGTCATCGCTCCACAATCATAGACGTAGCGAAGTCGCAGCGTGCTCCCCTCATGAAGCTCGGCGGTGTGGAAAAAGCCTTGGCCCACCGCATGCTGCAATCTTGTGTTGGTCAGGCCCACCCATTCCTCCGTCATCGACTGCGCGAAGTCGTGACGGTTTAACAACGGTCGGTAAAGAGGCAGACAAATTGGCCTCTTACGTTTCCGGCTATTTCAATTTCCGCGAACGACGCGTTCGATCCACGCTTCGACCTCGCGTTCGCTCCATCGTGCAGCGGCGGCGGTGATCTTGTATGGCTTCGGGAAGCGCCCATCGCCGATCATGGCGTAGATCATGGTCTTGCCCAAGCCCACCCGATGGCGAACTTCCGCCAGCCTGAGCAACCTTTCCGGCTGCGCCGCATCGGGTTCGGCCGTCATTTGCGCCGCTCCGCCAGTCCTTCACGCGCCTTTGCAAAGCCGCGGTCACTCGCAAGGAAGACAGCAAGCATGTGCGGGACGAGTTCGGCGACCGTCTGCGCTTCGCCATAGGTCTGCTGATAGATCGTCGCATAGTCCGCTAGCGCCTGTTGAAGGTCAGGGGCGATGCTAACGGTCAACTTCACCGGCGTTCTATCCGGCAGGCGAGCAAGCTTGAGATCAGACATATCGGGCTCCTATTCCTTCCAGGGTGCCAGGATGAGATCGCGATGCACGACTAGCCGGACCGGGGCGCCGGGCCGGATCGTAATGGTCGGTTGGATCTGAAGGTTGCGGGACGTGATCTGGTCGCCGGCGCGGGATACATTCTGCTGGGTGGATTCGCGGATCGCCTGGACGAGATCGCTCTCCCCGGAGAAGGTCACGTTCGCGCCCACGCCCAGCAGAGTCGAGATCGCAACGCCCTTGAGCAGTGTCCAGGTGTGGAAATCGACTTGAGACATGCGCCGACGCCTTTGGCCGCAAGCGGCTTGGACATGCGCGTCGGCCACCCGGCCGCGTCGATGGCGGGTCAGACTTTCCCAAGCGAGGTTCTCAAGCCTCGGCGCCACCCTGGCGGCGCCCTGCCAGACTAACACCCTGATTCCGAGAAGCAATACCAACGGCATTGGCGGGGCATTGCCAGAATCGGAGTGCCGCAGCGGTCGGGTTGCTCGACGATCCTGCTGGAGCAGGTGTCACATTGCGGACCAGCTTTTCCAGAGCATGTAGAGGGCGACACAGAAGATCAGCACCGCAAAGACGCTGTTGAGAAGGCCCTTGCGGGCGGACAACCGCCGGGATGCGGCTGCCCCAGTGACACCGCCGATGATACCGCCGCCAATGAAGGTCGCGGCCAGGCCCCAATCGACCAGCCCGGAAAAGGCGTAGTTGAGCGCTGTCGTCAGGCCAAAGGCTGTCACCGCGACGAGCGAGGAGCCAACCGCATTGATCATCGGCATGCCGGTAGAGGCCATAAGGCCCGGTACGATAAGAAAGCCGCCGCCAATGCCGAAGAACCCTGAAAAAAGACCTGTCGCGCTGCCATAGGCGATGACCTTGGGGGCATTTTCGCGCCGGCACTGTACGTCGGGATTGCCCAGGTTGTCGCGATTGCGCAGCATCAGCGCGCCGACCACCAGCATGAGCATCGCGAACAGAAGGAGAAGGTGCTGGCCGTCGAATGCCTTGCCCAGCGTCGAACCGCCATAGGCGCCGAGCACGCCGGCAAGAGCATACATGCCCGCACAGCGCCATTTGATCGTGCCCTGCCGGGCATGGGGAATGAGGTTCGCGCCGGCATTGGCAGCGACGGCGAGCGCGCTGGTGCCGATAGCGACGTGCGGCGAGGTGACGCCCACAAGATAGACCATGAGGGGAACGGCCAGGATCGAGCCGCCACCCCCGACCAGTCCCAGCGTGAAACCGACAAGCGAACCCGAAGCGGCACCCAGCAGATATTGGACGGGCTCGAGCATAAGCGCGTTACAAGCTGTTCAAGGGAAGCTTGAGATAGCGCGTACCGTTATCCTCGGGCTCGGGAAGGTTGCCGCCGCGCATGTTCACCTGAATCGAGGGCAGGATCAGGCGCGGCATGCCGAGTGTGGCGTCGCGCGCTTCGCGCATCGCGACGAAGGCCTCTTCGGAGACGCCCGGATGGACATGGACGTTGCCCTGTCGTTCATCCGCCACCGTCGTCTCCCACACGAAATGCTCACGGCCCGGTGCCTTGTAATCATGGCAGAGGAATAGCCGGGTCCGGTCCGGGAGCCCTAACAGGCGGTGGATCGATCGGAACAATGTCCCGGCGTCCCCGCCGGGGAAGTCCGCACGGGCAGTACCGTAATCGGGCATGAAAAGCGTATCGCCCACAAAGGCTGCGTCACCGATGACATAGGCCATGTCGGCCGGGGTGTGGCCCGGGACATGGAGTGCGATCGCCTCGAGCGATCCGAGCCGGAAGCATTCGCCATCCTCCAGCAGTCGATCGAATTGCGATCCGTCCCGCGCGAAGTCCGGACCTTCGTTGAAGATCGTCCCGAAGACCGACTGGACCGTCAGAATATCGCGTCCGATCGCAAGAGTGCCGCCCAGCCGCTCATGCAGATAGGGCGCCGCCGAAAGATGATCGGCATGGACATGGGTTTCGAGCAACCACTCGATCTCGAGGTTTTGGGCCTCGACATAGGCGATCACCTGGTCGGCAGAACCATGCGAGGTTCGGCCTGAAGCCGGATCGAAATCGAGCACGCTGTCGATAATCGCCGCCTTGCGGGTTGCCGGATCGCTGACGATATGGCTCGCGGTGAAGGTCACCTCGTCGAAGACGGTGTGCACGATCACGCTGCCGGGTGCCGCCTCCACAAGGCGGACGGCATGGCTGAGAGGAAAATCGGTCATGTCGTGCTCCACGAACGGCCTGCTAAGCGCTTGTCGGTGCAGCGCCGGCTTGCGCCGTGAACTGGTCGAAGGCCTCTACCGCCTGGGCCGCGTACATCAGGCTCGGCCCCGCGCCCATGTAGAGCGCCATGCCCATGACCTCCATGATTTGCTCGCGGGTCGCGCCCTGCCTGACCGCCGCCTGGCTATGAAAGGCGACACAGCCGTCGCAGCGGATCGCCACCGAGATGGCGAGCGCGATCAATTCCTTGGTCTTGGTGTCGAGCGTACCTGCTTCGGTCGCGGCCCTGGCCATCGCCGAGAAGGCCTTCGTCACCTCTGGACTGCCCAGGCGTACTTCCTTGATCGCGCCGGTCAATTGCGCGGCCATTTCCGGCCAATCCTTATGCATCTTGGTCATCCCTCATGTCAGCAGCGGCCCATCAGGCTCAGCAGCCGGTAGGCCGCTACGATGCGGTCGGTGCCGGCCCGCGCGGCGCCTGCCTCAGCGGCAATCGATTCGCGCTCGGCATCGAGCAGGTCGAGCTGCGGCTTCATGCCGACCCGAACCTCGTGTCGCACGCTCTCGAGCGCTTGCGCCGCGGCGCTCGCCTGTTCGGTAGCCGCCTGTTCGACCAGTTGCGCCGTACGAACGTCCTGAAAGGCGGAGATGACCTGTTCCTCGATCTGCATCCGCATGGCCCGTACCCGCGCATCGGCTGCCCGGACGCCGCTATCGGTTTCGGCGACCTTGCCCGAGACCCGGCCGCCGCTGAACAGCTCCCAGCGCGCGCGGATGCCCACGGTCGCGCTGTCCGCGCGATAGTCGGGAAAGAACTGATCGCGTACCGTGGCGCCTTCCACGAAGGCACCGACCGTAGGCAGGCGCTCCGCGCGCGCACCGCGAGCCGCGGCCTGAGCGGCGCGCAGGCTGGCTTCGGACTGCGCCAGCGCGGGATTGCTGCGGATTGCCGCATCCATCGCCTCGTCGAGCGTGGCGGGAAGCAGGGGATTGGATGGGAGCGGCTGCAGATCGACGGGCTCAAGCCCTGTCAGGTTACGGAAATGCGCCTGCGCCGAGACCTGCATCCCTTGTGAGCGGGCAAGCCCGGCGCGCGCCTCGGCAAGCCGGGCACTCGCCTGGGAGACGTCGGTGCTGGGGCTCTCACCTGCGCGAAACTTGAGCCGGGCCTGGCGCTCGATCTCGGTCGTCTGGATGACAAGGCGGCCGTAGAGATCGACCATGTGCGCGGCTGTCAGCAGGTCGCCATAGGCTTGGGTCACCGCCATGACGAGCTGGCTGCGCATGCCGATCTGCCCGGCCTCGGCGCCGGCAATACCGGCGCGGGCCTGATCGATCCCGGCGCCGACCCTGCCCCCGGTGAAGAGGGGCTGCTCGATCGTCATCTGGGCGGCGCGCGGCGTCACATTCGCCGCGCCAAGTCCGAAGAAGCCGCGCGGATCGAGCCGACCATAGCCGATCGTGCCGCTGAGCGTCGCGGTCGGCAGTCGGCCCGCCTTCGCCTGTTCGAGCCGCGCCTTGGCGGCATCCGCATCCGCGTCGGCCGCGGCAATCTCTGGCGCATGCGCGATGGCCGCCGCAAGCGCCTCTTCAAGCGTCGTAGCGTGCGCCGCGGTGCTCAGCGCCAGCGGGGTGGCAAGCCACAGCATCAGGCGCGCAATGCGGCGCTTGACCGTCATTTGAAGGCGTTGCCCGGACGGACGCCCATCGCCTTGAAGACCATCGCTGCCGGACAAAAGCCGGTGAAGCCGGCCTGGATCATATTGAGCCCGGCAAAGGCGCTGAGCCCGATCCACCAGGGATGGACGGTGAAGGACAGGACGATCCCCAAGAGGACGACAGTGCCTGCGAAGATCATGACGGCGCGATCGAGAGTCATTGTGCTGTTCCTTTTCGTGTCGAACGAGGCGGTCACATCCGCAATTTCTTGATGCCCATGACGTGGAGCGCGAGCTTCTCGTAGAAGGGCTCGCTTTCGCCCTTGCGCACCTTGCGTAGGAAATATTTCTCGAAGCCGATCTTGGCGAAATGGACCCATTTTCCGCTCGCCGCCCAATTGACGTTGCGCGGGGGAATCTGCGGCTGCGCGACGAAGGCGACGCCGCCATCGCCAAAGTCGGCGAGGCACACCGCATTCCAGGTCGCCTCGGCGGTGGGCTCCTTGCCGTCGAGGATCGCGTCCAGATTAGCCGCGATCGCGGTCACCATGCTCTCAATCATGAAGCCGGTCTTGGGAACGCCGACCGGCACGGGCGTCGGCCCGGTTGGCGGGATCGCGACGCAGACGCCGAGCGCGAAGATCTCCCGGAAGGCCGGATTGCGCTGGTGCTTGTCGATCAGGATGAAGCCGCGCGGGTTGGTGAGGCCCGGAATATCGCGCACGGCCGCCACGCCGCGGAAAGCCGGCAGCATCATGGAGAATGCGAACGGCAGATCGTGCGTCTTGGCGACCGCGCCCCCTTCCGCGATCTCCTCGACATGCATCATGCCCGCTTCAACCTTCGCGACGCGCGCGTTGGTGACCCATTTGATGTGGCGCTCGCGCAATGTGCTTTCGAGCAGGCCCTTGGTGTCGCCGACGCCGTCGAGCCCGAGATGGCCGATATAGGGTTCGGCGGTGACGAAGGTCATCGGCACCTCGTCGCGGATCTTGCGCCGGCGAAGTTCGGTGTCGAGGATCAGCGCAAACTCGTAAGCCGGGCCATAGCAGGACGCGCCCTGCACCGCGCCGACGACGATAGGGCCTGGATTTTCGACGAACCGATCGAATGCGTCCGCCGCAGCCGAGGCGTGCGCGGTCTGGCAGATCGAAACGGTGTGGCCGCCATGCGGCCCCAATCCCTCGATTTCGTCGAACGCTAAATCAGGGCCGGTCGCAATTACGAGATAGTCGTAATTGATGTTGCTGCCGTCATTGAGTTCAAGGCGTTTCTCGGTGGCGTGCAATCGCTTCGCCCCCACCGCCGTGAAGCCAATCTTCCTCTTGGCGAAGATCGGCGGCAGATGCACCTGGATCGCCGCGGGTTCACGCCAGCGGACAGCCACCCACGGGTTCGAAGGGATGAACGAATAGGTTTCCGTGTCCGACACCATCATGACTTCGGCGCGGCCCTTGGCGGCGGCCTGGATTTCGTAGGCGGCGATGGTGCCGCCCAAGCCGGCGCCCAGCACCACGATCTTCGGTTTGTTCATGATGTCGGTTCCTCGCCTCAATATCGTGCTTGACTGAATATAATGATTACACGATATATGCAATATACAAATTGATGATCCAATCAGGAGGCCCGGGCATGTTCGGATTCAGCAAGACCAAGGCGCACCGGGAAATCGACGCGCAGACTCTCAAAGCAATGCTGGCCGATGGTTCAGCGCTCCTCGTCGACGTGCGGGAACCCGACGAATTTGCCGCCGAGCATATCAAGGGCGCAGTAAACGCCCCGCTTTCGACATTCGCACCGCGTAATGTTCCGGATGCAGCGGGCCGAACGATCGTGCTCCAATGCGCCGGCGGCAAGCGGTCGGGCCTCGCGCTCGACCGCTGCGTCAGCGCGAAGTCGAGCATCGACACGCATCTCGCTGGCGGCATTGGCGCCTGGAAGGCCGCCGGTCTGCCGGTCGAACGCGGTTAAGGCCATGCAACAGGGGAGCCGTCGGCAGTGACAAAATGGGCATGGATGGTCGCTGGCGCGGCACTGACGCTGACGCTGACCGGTTGTGGCGGTAGCGCGCCGAGCGAGGAAAAGGCTGCGGCCCTGCCTGTCGGCGAACGGCTGACCGTGGCCCTTGCCCAGATCACGGACATGAAGGCCGTCGGTGCCGAAATCACCACGCGTGATCAGGCCCAGGCGCTGGCCCGCATCCCAGGCACGTTGGTCAGTCTTTCGGTTCGCGCTGGCGACATGGTAACCAAGGGCCAGCGCATCGGGTCGATCGTCGATTCGCGCCTTGGCTATGAGACGAGCGCGGCGGGCGCGCAGGTGGCGGCCGCGCAAGCCGAAGCAGCGCGCGCAAGAGGTGACCTTGCCCGGGTCCAGGATCTCTACAATCACAATGTCTATGCAAAGGCTCGCCTCGAACAGTCGGTTGCAATAGCGCGCGCGGCCGATGCTCAGGTCGCAGCCGCTCGCGCCCAGCAGAATGCGAGCGCGAGCGTTGCTGGACAGGGCGCGGTCCTCGCACCGGCCACCGGCCGTGTTTTACGCGCCGATATCCCTGCGGGCTCGGTCGTGGCGCCGGGCATGTCGATCGCGACGATCACCGCAGGCCCGCCGGTCCTCCGGCTCGATCTCCCCGAATCGCTGGCAAGCGCCGTTCATGTCGGCGCACATGTTGCGGTTGCCGAGGGAGATTTGCCCGACGGATCGCGCCATGGGCAGGTCAGCCAAGTCTATCCTGCGATCGCCGGCGGCCGTGTGCAGGTCGATGCAACCGTGCCCGGCCTTACCACCCAGTTGGTCGGACGTCGCGTCGGTGTGATGATCGAGGTCGGTCAGCGCCGGGCCATAGTCGTTCCACGCCGCTTCATTTCGACCCGCTACGGTATCGATTATGTCGATGTCGTCACCCCCGACCGACGCATCAGCGCGGTCGCGGTCCAGACCGCGCCGACGGCTGACCCCGACAGGATTGAAATCCTCGGCGGCATAACCGCTGGCGACACCCTCTTCGCTCCAGGAAGCCGCAAGTGAATCTCGGCCTCTCAGGACGCCTGACCCGCGCGACGATCACCTCGCCTCTGACGCCGCTGTTCCTGCTGGCCGCGATCGCCATCGGCCTGCTCGCGCTCTTCACGATCCCGCGCGAGGAAGAGCCGCAGATCAGCGTGCCGATGGTCGATATCCAGGTTATGGCGCCGGGCTTATCGGCGCCCGATGCCGTTCAGCTGGTCGGCATTCCGCTCGAGACCATCGTCAAGAGCGTCGACGGGGTCGAGCATGTCTATACCCAGGCCGAAGACGATGGAGTGATGGTCACCGCGCGCTTCCTGGTCGGATCGAACCCCGAGGACGCCGCGACCCGGATCGACGAGAAGCTTCGCGCCAATTGGGATCGCATACCGGTCGGCATCCCCGACCCCAAGGTTACAGTGCGCGGGATCAATGATGTCCCCGCCATCGTTCTGACGCTTTCGCCCAAGCCCGGCGCGGCCGGGCAATACAACGACCAGACGCTCTATGCGCTCGCCGGTCGCTTGCGGACCGAGATTGCCAAGGTCGACAATGTCGGCCTTACCTTCCTGACCGGCGGGCGGCCCGAAGAAATTCGCATCGCGCCCGATCCCGGCAAGCTCAGCCAATATGGCGTGCCTTTGGGCGGTGTGATCGATGCCGCAGCGCAGGCCAATCGCAGCTTCCCCGCCGGGAGCATCCGCGAAGGCGGGCAAGCTGTCACGGTCACCGCAGGCCAGACCCTTTCGTCGGCACAGGACGTCGGCATGCTCACCGTCCGGTCAGTGACAGGAGCGCCGGTCTATCTGCGCGATGTCGCCTCCGTCACCCAGGGGCCGCGCGAAGACCAGGCGCGGGCCTGGCGCTGGGCACGCAATGACGGGCGCTGGTCGAGTGCGCCCGCGGTCAGCATCGCGATCGCCAAGCGGTCGGGCGCCAATGCCGTGGTTGTCTCCGAGGCAGTGCTCGCCCGCCTTGAAAGCCTCAAGGGGATACTCATTCCCGATGGCGTCGATGTCGCGGTGACGCGCAACTATGGCGCGAGCGCGAACGAGAAGGCCAATGAACTTCTCTACCACCTCGCGCTCGCGACGATCTCGATCGTTGTCCTGATCGGTTTCGCGATTGGCTGGCGTGAGGCCGGGGTCACGGCCGTGGTGATCCCGACGACGATCCTGCTGACCATGTTCGCCTCGAACCTGATGGGCTACACGATCAACCGGGTCAGCCTGTTCGCGCTGATCTTCTCGATCGGCATCCTCGTCGACGACGCGATCGTCATGATCGAGAATATCGCCCGCCATTGGGCGATGCCCGATGATCGCACCCGGACGCAAGCGGCGATCGAAGCGGTCGACGAAGTCGGCAACCCGACGGTGGTCGCGACGCTGACCGTCGTGGCGGCACTGCTGCCGATGCTATTCGTTTCTGGCCTGATGGGGCCGTACATGGCGCCGATCCCCGTCAATGCGTCGGCCGCGATGGTCTTTTCCTTCTTCGTTGCCGTGGTCATTGCGCCGTGGCTGATGATCCGCTTCGCGCGCAAGACGCTGGCGGCCGATGGCGCGGATGGCGATCACGGGAACGGGCATGACGCAAGCGGCGGCAAGCTCGGCCGCGTCTACGCGCGGGTTGCGCACCGGGTCATTGACGATCGCAAATCGGCGCGCAATTTCCTGATCGCGGTCGGCTTCGCCACGTTGCTGGCCTGCTCGATGTTCTACTTCAAGGCGGTGACGGTCAAGCTGCTCCCCTTCGACAACAAGTCCGAAGTGCAGGTCGTGGTCGACATGCCCGAGGGCACCAGCCTCGAAGGCACGGGCCGCGTCCTCGAAGATGTCACCCGCCTGACCCGCGAGTTGCCCGAGGCGACCGCGATGGAAGCCTATCTCGGCACGTCCGCGCCGTTCAATTTCAACGGGCTCGTGCGCCACTATTTCCTGCGCAGCCGCCCGGAGATGGGCGATGTCATGGTGATGCTGCTACCCAAGGGCGACCGTGACCGCTCGAGCCACCAGATCGCGCTCGACCTGCGCCAAAAGCTCAAGGCGTTGAAACTGCCAAAGGGCGCGTCGATCAAGGTCGTCGAGACACCCCCGGGCCCGCCGGTGCTGGCCACCTTGCTCGCCGAGATCTACGGCTCGGACGCGCAGAGCCGACGTGCGACGGCGACCGAGTTGGAAAAGATCTTCAAGTCCATCCCCTATATCGTCGACGTCGACAATAGCTTCGGCCAGCCCCGCCCCAAGCTCCGGCTGATCCCGCGGCGCGACCGGATCGACTATTACGGTCTCTCGACACGCGACATCAACGACTCAATCGGTGCCTTGCTGGGCAGCAAAACCGTCGGCTATGCCCCGCGCGGCGATGAACGGACGCCGCTGCCGGTCACCATCGCGCTCCCACAATCCGCGCGAAGCTGGACGCAGACGCTTGCCAGCACGCCGGTGGCGGTCTCGCAAGGCTCCACCGGTCCAAAACTGGTCGAACTCGGTGCTATTGTCGATGCACGGCAGGAGCAGAGTAGCCCGGCCATCTTCCGGCGCGACGGGCACTATGCCGATATGGTGACCGCCGAACTGGCGGGTGATTATGAGGCACCGATCTACGGCATGCTGGCGGTGGACCGCGCTGTCGATAGTTACGATTGGGCCGCCAAGGGACTGCAAAAACCAGTGATCCGCTTGGCCGGCCAACCCACCGACGAAAAGGCGACCAGCCTGCTCTGGGACGGTGAGTGGGAGATCACCTGGGTCACCTTCCGCGACATGGGTGCCGCGTTCATGGTCGCGCTGCTCGCCATATACGTCCTCGTCGTCGCCCAGTTCCGCAGCTTCAGGCTACCGCTCGTGATCCTGACGCCGGTCCCGCTGACTCTGGTCGGCATCGTCATCGGCCATATGCTGTTCCGCGCGCCGTTTACCGCCACCTCGATGATCGGCTTCATAGCGCTGGCCGGCATCATCGTACGCAACTCGATCCTGCTGGTCGATTTTATCCGGCATACCGCGACGCCCGACAAGCCGCTGCGCGACGTGTTGATCGAGGCGGGGACGATCCGGTTCAAGCCGATCGTCCTCACCGCCGCCGCAGCGATGATCGGCGCTGCCGTCATCCTCACCGATCCGATCTTCCAGGGCCTCGCCATTTCGCTCCTCTTCGGTCTCGCCTCCTCGACCTTGCTTACCGTGCTGGTTATCCCCGCCATCTACGTGGTGCTGCGTGACGACGGGAGACCGGGAAGCAAATGACGATGACGATGACCGACAGTGCGGTGGAAATGCTGTGCGAACGCGCGACCGAGGTTGCCGTGTTTCTCAAGGTCGTTGCTAATGAACAGCGCTTGCTCCTGCTCTGCCGCCTGCGCGAAGGCGAGGCATCGGTCGGCGAGTTGGTCGGCTTGTGCGGCCTGTCGCAGTCGAGCGTGTCGCAGCATCTCGCCCGCATGCGCGAGGGCGGCTTGGTCCAGACCAGGCGCGAGAACACCACGATCTTCTATCGCATCGCCGATATCAGGGTGCAGGCCTTGATGGCTTTCCTGTGTGATCAGTTCGGCGAGCAAGTCACCGGCGTGCCCGCTGCAGAGCGCGCACCGTAACCAACAACCGGCCGCCGGGGGAACTAAAGGATCTTGGCGAACATGGCAGCCGATCCACGTGCCGGCGACGCCGCCTTTCGGTCAGCCCGAGCTGCCATTTCGACAGGTCCAGTCCTTGCAAGCGCGGCGAGAAAGGCCGCCGCCGCGATGAACGCATCCGACGCCACACTGTAATAGACCTGCTTTGCGGCGCGCCGGGTCTGAACCAATTCAGCCTTGCGCAGCACGCCGAGCTGCTGCGACAGCCCCGGTTGGCCGACGCCGGTCAAAGCCTCGATTTCGCCGACCGACTTCTCGCCTTGCGCGAGCAGGGTGGCGATCAGCCGGAGGCGGGTATCATGGCCCAAGGTGCGCATCACTTCGGCGAGCGCTTCGAGATCCGGGGCGGGCAAAGTGTCAGCCATCGCCTACCCTTTCTGCGGCTGCGGCTTGCTGCGGTAAAACCACAGCGGGTCATCCGCCGCGGCCAGCAGAGCAGCCTGGTCCTGGTGGGGCGGCAACAGCACCGCGTCGCCGGGATGCCAGCCTTCCGGGGTCACGACATGATCGGCATCGACAATCTGCAGGGCGGCCAACACCCGGAGCATCTCATCGACCGAGCGTCCGATCGTCGCGGGATAGCAGATCATCGCGCGGATGATCCCGTCGGGATCGATGAAATAGGTCGATCGCATCGTGGCCGCGTCGGGCGAGCGATCTGAGATCATGCCGTAGGCCCGCCCGATGATCAGCGATGGATCCTCGACAATCGGGAAGCTCACCGTGACGCCGAACCCGTCGCGGATCGCGCGGATCCAGCCCAGATGCGAATAGAGACTGTCGACCGAGACGGCGAGCAGCGCGCCGTTGAGCGCCTCAAATCGGTCGTTCGCCTTTGACAGGGCGACGAACTCACTGGTGCAGACCGGGGTGAAATCGGCGGGGTGCGAGAACAGGATCAACCATCGGCCGCGAAAGTCGGAGAGGTTGAGCACCCCCATCGTCGTTCGCGCCTGGAAATTGGGGGCCGGATCGCCGATCTGCAGACACTGTGGGGTGCCGCCCATACCGGCCGATGTTTCTTCCATTTCGGAAAATTCCGTCTCACACATCTTGGCATTATTCCCTACACGATTACATTACAAATGTAAGCGATAAATTGAGGATTTGGTTGCGGGAATGTCGAGACGATGTGCCACATGGCTTCCGGCGCGCCCGAAGGGAATGACTCCGGGCCTTCCATTGGACGCGGGCAAGGCATATCAATTACGGGGAATTGCGGGATGAATGCAGCGTTGGCTAATCCTGTCGTCATCATCTACCCCTCCTGCGCGACGGCAAATCGCGTTCCGGCCACCCGCATCTCGGAAAGCCCGAAATGCGGGCGCTGCAGCCAGATGCTGTTTCAGGGAGCGCCGGTTGCTGTAAGTGGCCAGGCGTTCGATCGCCATGTGAAGACAGGCTCGCTACCCGTCCTCGTCGATTTCTGGGCAAGCTGGTGCGGGCCTTGCAAGGCGATGGCTCCTGCCTTTGCCGCCGCGGCCAAGGGTCTCGAACCAAGGGTGCGTTTGCTGAAGGTCGACACCGAAGCAGAACAGGCCGTTGCCGCCCGGTTCGCGATTCGGTCGATTCCAACGCTCATCCTGTTTTCTGGCGGACGTGAGATCGCGCGCAGCGCTGGCACCATGGACCAACGCGCCATCACAAGTTGGGTCAATCAGCACCTGCCTCCCGGCTAGTCTTCGCCGTACAGATCCCGCTGCGACCGATCGATCTCGTCAGCATAGCGCTTGCGGACATATTTCTCGGTCAGCATGCCCAGGATGCGCCCTGCGGGATCGACGACCGCCAGGTCGTCGGCTTCGCTCTCGTCGAAGCGCTCCATGATCGCACCGATCGGCATATCGGGAGACAGGGTGGCGTCGCGCAGGATCGAAAGCTCGGATATCATGCGGTCAGTCGGGCCTGTGTCGGCATAGACCGATGCCGTCGGCACCAGGCCGGCATAGTACCCGTCATGATCTTCGAGCAAAACCCGGCTCGTCGAGCCCAGCGGAAACTGCTCCTTGAAGGTAGCCATCGACAGGGTCGGCGACGCAGTGGCCGGTGCGGTGCGCATCATGCGGCGCGCTGTCAGTAGACGCATCCACCCGACGTCGCGCGCGCTTCTGACGACTTCTCCACGCAGGTGCAATCGCCAGGTCGAGAAGGAATAGCCGAAGCGCTCGCGTACCAGCGCGCTCGAACATAGCGTGGCAGTCAGGACGACCGCGGTGATCTCGAAGTCATGCGTGGCCTCCAACACCAGGAGCGACATTGTCATCGGGCCGCCGACCACCGCGACCGCGAGCGCCGCCATGCCGACAAGCGCTGCATCCACCGGTGAGAGAGTGACCGCCCCGGGAATGAGTGCCCAAAGACCCGCCAGGATCTGGCCAAGCAAGGCGCCCAGGAACAATGACGCGAAAAACAAGCCGCCGCGGAACCCGAAGCCGAGCGACACGATCGATGCGAGGGCTTTCAAGCCAAAGATCAGCGTCAGCATGCCCAAAGCGAGTTCGCCGCCAATGGTCAGATGCAGGGCACCGTGCCCGGCCGAGAGCGCGTGGGGCGAGATCATGGCAATGGGCATGAGAATTAGCCCGCCCAAGACCGGACGCGACCATTCCGGCAGCCTGGTATGCCGAACGGTCGCTTCCGCGAACGAGACCAGACGCATGAGCGCAATGCCAAGCATGGCCGCGATCAGGCCGAGCACTGCGTAAAGCAGATAGTCGATGGTCGCGAGATTTTGGCTGCTGGTTGCCGCAATGAGATAGGGCGTCGCGCCCAGAGTGCGGGCCGTGATCACTGCGGCAATAGTGGCAGCCAGCACCGGCGCGATGCTCGCCGGCGTATAGGCGCCGATGACGATTTCAAAGGCGTAAAAGGCACCGGTCAGCGGTGCGCCGAACGCCGCGCCGATGGCGGCACCTGCTCCGGCCCCCACGAGCACGCGCATATCGTTGCGCCGCAGATTGAGCCATTGGCCAATCAGCGATGCGATGCCGCCTCCGGCCTGTGCATATGCGGCTTCCAGGCCGACGGACGCGCCGCAACCGTTGGAGAGCAGGGTTTGACCAGAAACCAGCAGTGTGTCGCGAAACGGAATGCGCCCACCATGCAAGGCATTGGCTTCGACCACGTCGATCGCGGTGCGCTTGTGCTTGCGGACGATGAGGATGATCGCTCCCAGTAGCGCGCCGCCCAAGGGCAGTGCCAGCAGACGGATGGGAGAGATGATGGCGAGGCCGCTCAGCCGGTCGTCAAAATTGAGGTCATAGAGCGCGGATTGGAAAAGATGCGCGATACTGCTCAGCGCTGCGGCAACGAGCCCGGCCGCAATGCCGACAACCACGGCGAGAAGGATGAAGCTGGCTTCGCTCGATCGGAAGATGCGCCTTGCGAGGTAAAGGAGCGCCGAAGGCCGCAACGGGCGCTCATTCATGGGGCGAAATGGTGTCCGCCTGATCTGCAGGCGCAACTGAAATGACTGGAAACATGGCAAGGATTACCGTTTGAGCACGAGTCTCGAAAATGCGATTGAGCAATTTTCTCCTTAGATCGGACTGTCGCATGAGTCTCGCGGGTCACGTCCCAACCGCGATCTATTTTTCGTCGCTGCACCTCAATCCCGTGCTGCTTCAGATCGGTCCATTCGCGCTGCGCTGGTACAGCCTGGCCTACATAGCCGGCATTCTCCTCGGCTGGTTCTATCTGGTGAAGCTGCTCGCCGATGACGGCGCCCCCATGACGAAGGAGCAGGCTGATGCTTTGGTGACATGGGTCACCGCGGGCATCATCCTCGGTGGGCGTCTCGCCTATGTGGTCTTCTACGACCCTGGAACCTATCTCGCGCAGCCCTTGAAGATATTCCAGCTTTGGGCTGGGGGCATGTCGTTTCACGGCGGCGCGCTGGGCGTTGCGATCGCCATTTTCCTGTTCTCCCAGCGACATCGTCTAAATTGGTTGCGGATCATCGACTATGTCGCAATGTCCGCACCGATCGGACTGTTCCTCGGTCGTCTCGCCAATTTCGTGAATGGTGAGCTTCGGGGACGGCCGACAGACCTGCCATGGGGAATTGTCTTTCCAGGCGCCGGGCCTCTCCCACGCCATCCCAGCCAACTCTACGAAGCGATGCTGGAGGGGGCGATCCTATTCCTCTTGCTCTGGTGCCTATTCCGTTTCACCAGTGCGCGCCGTCGACCTGGGTTGCTGAGTGGCGCGTTCGTCCTGGGCTACGGCGTTTTCCGGTTCTTCGTCGAGTTCATTCGCGAGCCCGATCAACAGTTGGCTGCCTTTGCCTCCGCGACAGGTCTTCATATGGGTCAGTGGCTTTGCGTGCCGATGGTCTTCGCCGGATTCCTGATAGTTCTACGTGCAACAATTCGACCCGTCGTCTCGGCAGGCGCTTCCGATTGTCCAAGTCTTTTTTGAAACGCCCGTAATGCAGTTCATGCGCGGTCATGGGCGAGCCGTGCGAGCGCGGGGACGCCCACCGGCGGTGTGGCCTGCCAAGGCACAAAGAACAGTCGCTTAGCAATCGATCCGCGTATGCGATCGACCTGTTTCAGCTCGCCGCTGAGCCGCTGGCGCAGCAGTGGATCGCTCGAGCCAGCCGCCAGCAGGCTTTTGTTGATGATCCAGGCAAAAGGCTCGATTTGCGCGCGCCGCAAATCGTCCTGCAATGCGCCTGCCTGCGAGACAGGTGTGGTCTCCGCAAGGGTAACCAGCAGAATATGCGTATAGTCGGGATCCTGGAGCCGCATCAGCGGCGTAGTTATGCGGCCGGCAAGGTCGTGCAAAGTCGATTGCCGTGTCATTTGGCGGTGATAGGCGCCGGTCGCATCCATTAGCAGAAGGCTGTGACCGGTGGGGGCCGTGTCCAGCACGACAAACGCGCTGCGCGCCTCGGCGACGATATGCGAGAAGGCATGGAAGACGGCGACTTCCTCCGTGCAAGGCGAGGCCAAGTCCTCGCGCAGCAGGGCCTGACCCTGCGCATCGAGCGTGCCGCCTCTTTGCTCCATGATCTTGGCGATGTACCGCTCGGTTTCCGCTTTGGGGTCAATTCGGTCGACGAGAAGGCCGGCGACGTTCCCGGTCATCGTCATTGCCAGGTGGGCGGCGGGGTCAGTGGTACTGAGATGCACGCCATGGCCGCGCGCGACGAGCCCCAGCGCTATGGCAGCGGCGATGGTGGTCTTGCCCACGCCGCCTTTTCCCATCACCATGACCAGCCCTTTGCCGTCCGCTGCGAGCAGGTCGATCAGTCGATCGAGGCCGGGTAGATCGCCGACCCACGGCGCAGCAACGGCGGGTTCGCCACGGCTCGACGACAATGGACCAGGGCACAGGATTGAACGCAGAGCGTCAAGGCCCATCATCTCAAAGGGGCACAGCGCTATGTCGTCGCGTGGAAGCTTTCGGAGCACGGCTGGCATCTCTGCCAGCGCCTGCTGTCCCTGCGCCTCCAGCGATGCCGCTGTCGCATCGGATGGGTCGCTGGCGCGGAAAAGGCCGTTCACAACAAGATGCTGGTTGCTGAGCCCCAGCACCGCCAACTCGGTCGAGGTTCGGCCCGCTTCGGCGATCGCGCCGCGTTCCGGGCGCGTCACGAGTATGACGGTTGTGGCTGCCGGATCGCACAACGTCGCCATGGCTTTTCTGAAGCGCTCCTCCTGCGTCTTGAGTCCCGAGTGCGGTCCCAGGCACGAGGCGCCCTGGTCATTCTCCGCGAGGAACCCGCTCCACGCCTTGGGCAAGCTGAGCAGTCGCAGCGTATGCCCCGTCGGCGCAGTGTCGAAGATGATGTGATCATAGGTGCCGTCAGCATCGGCAAGGCGGCCGACGAATTCGTCGAATGCCGCAATCTCGGTCGTACAGGCGCCCGAAAGCTGCTCACGAACCGTATCACGTTCCTGAGCGCTCGCATTGGCCTCCATCTGAGCAAGCACGCGCGTGCGATAAGCTTCTGCCGCGATGGTCGGATCGATGTTCAGGACGTCCAGACCGACAGCATTCGGCACCGCGACCGGCTGATTGGTCAAGGGTACGTCCAGTATTTCGTCGAGATTGGAGGCAGGGTCGGTGCTGACGAGAAGGATCGATTTGCCGCGATCGGCAAGCGAAAGGGCGGCTGCGCTTGCGATCGACGTCTTGCCCACGCCTCCTTTGCCCGTGAAGAACAGGAATCGAGTGGGCTCGGCCAGAAACCGTGGAAGATCGGCCCAGGAACTTTCGCTCATCATTTGACCAGATCCTCTTTCACTCCGGAGAGCGGTCGCCCCGCCGAACAGTACCGCTATTGGCGAGACGTGTCGTGAATGCCTGTATCAGAACACTCCGTGGAATGGGGTAGGCTCACTTAGAACACATAGTGATGCGTAGATTCCCGGAGAAATTGGAATGGCTACACCCGCCCGCTACGCGGCTCGTCGCAGAAACTTATCGGGTGGCCGCAGCGGTTCGCAGAAATCCGCCGCTCGAACCCGGACGGAGACCCGGACGGAGTTAATTCTCCTAAAAATTACCCAATTATTTCAATAGGTTTTGGCGGAGCGGGAGGGATTCGAACCCTCGATACGCTTTTGACGTATACTCACTTTCCAGGCGAGCGCCTTCGACCACTCGGCCACCGCTCCGCATGTCCTGGACAGGAGCGTCGCCCTAGAGCGTCCTGCACGACTGCGCAAGCATTGCTCTGCATCAGCGGGGATTGCGTGGCTGGACGGTGGCGTGGCACCGTGTCGTGATGACCATGCTTCTGCCACTCCTCGCCTCGCTCGCCGCCGCGCAGTCCGTCGCCGCGCCTGCGCCCGCACCCAAGCCAACCGCCGCACAGCTTGTCGCGGCGGCTCCGGCAGAGGCCTGGGCGTGGATCGATCCCAATGACCTGCTATTGCTCGATTTCGCCGATGGCCAGCGCAGTGTCATCTGGCTCGCTGCCGAATTTGCCCCGGCGCATATCGCCAATATCCGCACGATCGCGCGCAGCGGGTGGTGGAGCGACGCGACGGTGTACCGCGTGCAGGACAATTACGTCACGCAATGGGGCGATGCGAGCGAGAAGAAGCCGCCCGCTGCCGGCATCGATCGCCATCCGCCGGCCGAATATGAATGGGCATGGGGCGTGCATGGCCGCGCGGTCGCCAATCCGTATCGTGATGCTTATGCGACGCGCACGGGTTTTACCCCGAGCGGCTGGGCCGTGGCGGGCGACGGCAAGGCGCAGTGGCTGCCGCATTGCTATGGCATGGTCGGCGTGGCGCGCGATCTCGCACCCGATACCGGCACTGGCGGTGACCTCTATACCGTGATCGGCCATGCCCCGCGCCATCTCGATCGCAACATCGCCCTGGTCGGGCGTGTGATCGACGGAATGGCGGCGTTGTCGGCGCTGCCGCGCGGCACCGGCGGGGGGCTTGGCCTGTATGAAGATGCCAAGATGCGCGTGCCGATCAAGCGTATCGTCCTCGCGGCCGATTTGCCGCCGGGGGAGCGGCCCGCTTTCCAATATCTCAGGCCCGACGCGCCCGTGTTCGCCGCCACGCTGGAGGCACGCGCCAATCGCGGTGGGCCGTTCTTTACTGTACCTGCGGGCGCTGCAGACCTGTGCAATTTGCCGGTGCCGGTGCGCAAGGCCGCGGCACCGCAGTGAGGCTTATTTGCCGACCCAGTCGGCCACCTCGCCCGCAACGGTGTTGGCGGCCTGGTTGAGCGCGACGCTGACTGGCCCCGCTGCGATCGCGGTAACGTGAACGCGCGCTTCGAAGCGGCGCTTTTCGACGATCTTGCCGGTGGTACGGATCAGCGAGCCATCGAAGGTGACCACCGCATCCTGCGTGGCGGCATCGACCCCAAACGTGCGCAACTCGCCCGAGAGGACCGCGCCGGGATCGGAAAAGGCCTGCGAACTGCTCAGCACGACACGACCGGTCTTGGCGGGGATCGTGTCCGATAACAGTCGCGCGAACATGCGGTTGGGCGGCTCGACCCATTGCGCCTTGGCGACATACGCGATCGAGGTCTCGCTCGCTTGCACCGGGATGCGCGTGCCCGCAAGCGACTGGCCGACAACGGGCACCTGGATTGTGATGGTCGGTGCCGTGCCCGAATTCTGTGTGTTGCCGGCGGGCAGGGTCGCGGTGGAGGTCAAGGTCAGCAGCGAGGGCGGAGGCTTTGCCGCAAAGCTGATGCAGCCGGCCAGCGGCGCCATCGCGGCCAGCGCGAGCAGCGCTCTGGTGGACGAACGAATCATGGTCACTGTCCCTTTCCGGGCTTGTAATCGGGCAATTTCGGTTGACCGATCAACGCGCTTGCGCCACCGCGATCGAGCTTTTCGGTGACCGAGGTAAGCGCTTGTGACATCTGGCGCAGATCATGGACGAGCTGGCCGACCTCGGGGATGGTCTGCTTGGAGAAGGCCTGCAGGCCCGGACGCGCATCGCCAATCGCGGCATCGAGCGTTTCCACACTGTGCTGCGCGCTGGCGATCGCCTTGTTGAGGTTGCCGATCACCGGATGGATGTCATCCTTCAACAAACCATTGGTGGTATCGGCGAGATTGCCGATCTGTTCCGCGGCGATCCCGGCCTTTTGCAAGGTCGTCTTGGTTTCGGCGAGCGTGGCGGCGATGTCGGGCCCGCGATCGGCCAAGGCCTTGGTCAGGCGATTGGTATTGGCGAGGATACCGGTGATCGATTGCTGGTTTTTCTCCGACAGCACGTCCGACAGTTTCTCGGTCAATGTCGAGATGCGTTCGAGCAATTGTGGCGCGGAACTGAGCAGCGCGCCAAGCCCGCTCGCCTTGGTCGGGATCGTCGGCACGCCATTGGGGCAATCGCTGAGCGGGTTGACCGCCGGGCACGTGATCGGCGGTGCGCCCTTGATCGCGCCATCGAGCTGCACCGTGCTGGTGCCGGTAAAACTGCCTTGCAGCGTGGCGGTGGTGCCGACCAGGATCGGCGTATCGGCATTGACGCTGATGCGCACGCGGACGAGCTGGGGATCGGGCTTCCACAGCTTGATGTCCTTGACCTGGCCCGACGGCACACCCGAAAAGGCAACCGCTGACCCCACGGCCAGGCCGTCGACCGACTGCTTGAAGAAGATATCATATTCCTTGTTGGTGGCGGTGCCCCAGCGGGCGAGCCACACCAGAAACAACAGCATCACCGCGAGCAGGATCAGCACGACGGTGCCGACCAGAACGTGGTTCGAGCGGGTTTCCATCAGCTACTGCCTTTCGCTTGCGCGATCTGTTCATTGTGGTGAACCGTCGCGATCGCCGCCCGCCCGCGCGGGCCCTTGAAATATTCCTGGATCCACGGATGGTCGAGCGCGAGCAATTCGTCGATCGTGCCGACCGCGATCACCTTTTTGTCGGCGAGCACCGCGACACGGTCACAAATCGCGTACAGCGTATCGAGATCGTGCGTAATGAGGAACACCGTCAGCCCCAGCGTCTTTTGCAGCGAGGCGGTAAGCTCGTCGAACGCGGCAGCACCGATTGGGTCGAGCCCGGCGGTGGGTTCGTCAAGAAACAGCAATTCCGGATCGAGCGCGAGTGCGCGCGCCAGCCCGGCGCGCTTTTTCATGCCACCCGACAGTTCCGCGGGGAATTTCGGGCCGGCATCGGCGGGCAGGCCGGTCATCACCACCTTGTAGGCGGCAATCTCGTCGAGCAGCGCCCCCTCCAGAGTGGGATAGAATTCGCGTAGCGGCACCTGCACGTTTTCCGCCACGGTCAGTGTCGAGAACAAGGCCCCGCCCTGAAACAATACGCCCCAGCGCTTGGTGAGGCCGATCAGGTCGATTTCCTCGCGATTGACGGTCGATTCGCCGAACACCTCGACCTCACCCGCAACCGGCACCTGCAAACCGATGATCGACCGCATCAACACCGATTTGCCGGTGCCCGACCCACCGACCACGCCGAGAATCTCGCCGCGCCGCACGCTCAGATCGATGCCGTCATGCACCACCTGATCGCCGAACGCGCTGCGCAGGCCGCGCACGACGATGACCGGATCGTCCGCGTGGGTATCGCGCATCACTTCCACCCGATTGCGGTGAAAAAGACCGCAAAGAAGGCGTCGAGCACGATCACCAGAAAAATCGCCTGCACCACCGCCGCCGTGGTGCGTGTGCCGACCTGTTCGGCGTCGCCCTCGACCAACATCCCCTGGAAACAGCCGGCGATGGCGATGATGAGGCCGAACACCGGCGCCTTGATAAGTCCGACATAAAGATCGGTAAGCGGCACCACCTCACGCAGCCGTTGGATGAAGGTGACCGGCGGGATGTCGAGCGTAATCCAGCACAGCAGCCCGCCGCCGATGATCGACCAGAGCGAGGCATACATGCCGAGCAACGGCATCATGATGACCGATGCCAGCACGCGCGGCAGCACCAGCGCCTCCATCGGCGATACGCCGATCGTGCGCATCGCATCGACCTCTTCGGTCAACTTCATCGTGCCAATCTGCGCCGCGAACGCCGAGCCGGATCGCCCGGCGACCATGATTGCGGTCATCAGCACGCCCAGCTCGCGCAAGGTGATGCGGCCGACCAGATTGATCGTCAGAAATTCCGCGCCGAACTGCTGCAACTGCACCGCGCCCTGTTGCGCGATGACGACACCGATCAGGAAGCTCATCAGGCCGATGATGCCGAGCGCGCTGACCCCGACGACTTCGAAGCGCTGGATCACCGCATTGAACCGAAATCGCCGGGGATGCGTGGTAACGTGCCAGAAGGCGATCAACGTCGCGCCAAGAAAGCCGAGCAGACCATATAAGGTGCGCCCGGTCTGGACGACGGCATCGCCGATTTCACCAACGACGCGCGTGAAGCTGCCAAGGGAGGCGGGGCGCATGGCCACTGGCTGATCGGCATGGGCGACTTGCGACAGCAGATGCTTGCCATCGGCATCGAGGCCGGTGACATCCGCATCATGTTCGGCGGCGAAGCGGTGGATCAGCCACGCCCCGACCGTATCGATTCGGGTGACCGCGCTCAAATCCACATGCGCAACCTGCCCCTGGAAAGTGCGGAGCTGCTCGGGCAAGCTGCCGATCGCCGCCAGCGACAGGCTGCCGGTGAAGCGCACGGTGTCGCGGTCGAACGAAAAGGCGGCCATATCGGTCATCTGGTGCCTTCTCTGCTGCAATCGGGGTAGATCGGCAAGGCTCCAACATCCTATGGCGCTGCAATGCACCATCTTAGCGTTTACGATATGGACAAGACCATCACATACGCGCCGACCTGGACTTCGTTCCTCGTCCGCACGGCATGGGCGCAGGCGCCGTGGCGGCTGGCGCTGCTTCCGGTCGCCGGGCTGGCGACGCTCGCTTATGCGGCGGGAGTGATCGGGCGGGCGCGGCTGAAGGAAATGACGCACGCGTTGTTGCTGGGCGATGCACTGCCTGAGGCCAAGGCCGCGCGGGCGGCGGCACGCTTCGCCGACCGGATTGTTGCGAGTGGAGTCTATGCCGGTGCGCTGGCGCAAATCGCGGCGGACCGGGCGGCGGGATACCGGCTGGTGCTGGCGACTGCCTCTTATGGTTTTTATGCCAGCGCGATTGCCGAACGGCTTGGCTTCGACGCGGTCATCGCGACGGGCGTGGAGCGCGCGGGCACTGTGTTGCGCGCGCGTATCGCGGGGGAAAATTGCTATGGTGCGGCCAAGCTCGGGATGATCGAAGCATGGCTGGCGGGGCAGGGCATTGCGCGGACCGATGCGCTGGTCCGCTTCTATTCGGACCACGTCTCGGATGCGCCGTCGCTGGAATGGGCCGATGTCGTCATCGCGGCCAACCCGCACGCACCGCTGCGCGCGCTGGCCCATGCTCGCGGCTGGACGGTGGAGGATTGGGCACGTTGACGGGCAGGGCGCAGGATTTGGCGCCCTACAGGGTTACATCGACCGTATGGATCGCCAACCCCACCAAACCGCCAACCAGGGTGCCGTTGACGCGGATATATTGCAAATCGCGGCCGACGGCATTTTCCAGGCGCCGCGTGATTGTGTGGGCATCCCAGCCGCGGATCGTTTCGGACACCAGTCGCACGATGCCGTCGCCATAATCCGCCGCCATGCCCACCACGGCGCGGCGCACGAAGCGGTTGATCGTCGCGCGCAATTTCGCATCGGTCTGCAACGTTTCGCCCAGTTGCCGCAGTGCATCGCCGACCGGGCCTGCCAGCATCGCATCGGGATTGCGCGCGATCCGCAGCATCCCGCCGCGCGCTTGCTCCCACAGCCCGTCGAGCCAGCGCTGCATCGCGGGATTGTCGATAATCTCGCCCTTCACCGCCGCGACGCGCTCGCGCATCCGGGGATCGTTGATGAGATCGTGGGCGAGCGCGGCCAGCCCGGCTTCGGCCTTTTCGCGCAAAGGATGGTCGGGGTCCTCTGCGATCCCCGTCAACATGCCATTGAGACCATCGATGATCTTGGTCGCCAGCGTCTCGTCGAGCCCGGTCCAGCGCATCACGGTGCCCGCGCGATCATGCACCATCTGGCGAATGAGCTGTTCGTTGGAAGCCAACAGCCGCGCACCCCAGCGCACGATGCCGTCGAGCAGCGGCAAATGCCTGTCTTCGGCAATCGCCGCGCTCAGCGCCTGGCCGAGCAGTGGCGATACGTCGAGCGCGCGTAGCCGTTGCCCGATCCCGGCCTTGACCATTCCGCCAAGACGTTGCTGGTCGAAAGCCTCCAGCATGTGCGCGGCAAGGCCTGCGGCACCGCGCCGCAACCGACCATCGCCACCGGGCGGATTAGCAAGCCAGCGTCCCGCCGCCCCCGCCATATCAACACCGCGCATCCGCCGCGCGACGACGCCTGGAATGAGGAAATTGTCGCGCAGGAAGGCGGCGAGCGTGGTGCCGATCCGATCCTTGTTGCGCGGGATGATCGCGGTGTGGGGGATGGGGAGGCCAAGCGGGTGCCGGAACAGCGCGGTAACCGCGAACCAATCGGCCAGCCCGCCTACCATTGCCGCCTCGGCAAAGGCGCGCACGAAACCAAGCGCGGGATAGCGATCATCGAAGGCGCGCGCGACCAGGAAGGTCGCCGCCATCAGTACGAGCAGTCCACCCGCGATCCAGCGCATCCGCACCAGGCCAACAGGCGGGGCCTCGAAGGTGCGGGGCGGTCGGGTGCGGCTCATACCCCGACCAATCCCCGAACGCGCCGATAGTTCAAGTGCAAAGCGCCATCCGGCCGATTTCCGATCGGCGCGGGCAGGGTTATTCGGCCGGCTGCGGTTCGTCGTCACCCGGTTGATAAACGATGCGGGTGGGGGCCGCAGGGCCAAGCTCGGGGCGGTGCGGACGGTTTTCGATCAGCGGGCCATGATCGTCGCCCGCGCGGTACGTCAGCAGGTTGCGGCGCAGGAATGGACCGACCCGCGCCTCGACCCCGACTGCGAGACTGAAGCTGGCCGGTACGATCAGCAGCGTCAGGATCGTCGACATCGTCAAACCGCCGATTACGGTGATACCCATCGGCACGCGCGACGAGCCATCGCCGGTCAGCGCCAACGCGGTCGGCATCATGCCCGCGACCATCGCCACCGTCGTCATCACGATCGGCTGCGCGCGCTTGTGCCCGGCGTCGATGATCGCCGTTACCTTATCGACGCCCTTGTTCATCTCCTCGAGCGCGAAGTCGATCAACAGGATCGAGTTTTTGGCGACGATACCGAGCAGCATGATCAACCCGATATAGACTGGCAGCGAAATCGGCGTGTTGGTGATCCACAGCCCGAGCAACCCGCCAAGCGGCGCAACCGCCAGCGACAGCACGTTGATGAAAGGCGGCAGCAAACGCCGATAGAGCAGCACGAGCACCGCGAACAACAGCACGACACCGGCGAGCAGGGCGACGATGAAGTTGTTGATCAACTCAAGCTGCCACTTGGATTCGCCAAGGACGATTTCCTTCACGCCGATCGGCAAGTTCTTCATGATCGGCAGCGCGTGGATCGCCGCCTGCGCGGTGCCGCTGACCACGCCCGGCGCAAGGTCCGCGCCCACGGTAAGCTGGCGCTGCTGCGCGACTCGCTCGATCTTGGTTGGCCCCGCGCCGAAGCCGATGCCGGCAACGACGTTGAGCGGGACCGATCCGCCAGTCGCGGTTTGCACCGGAATGTTCTGGATCGTCGATAGACGCTGGCGTGCGTCCTGATCGAGCGCGACGCGGATCGGGATCTGCCGATCCGACAGCGAGAATTTCGCACTGTTCTGGTCGATGTCGCCAAGCGTCGCGAGCCGGATCGCGTTGGACATGGCCGCGGTGGTCACGCCAAGGCTCGCCGCCAGATCCATGTGCGGGGTGATGACGATTTCGGGCCGCTTCAAATCGCCGCCAATGCGTGGCGCGACGATGCCGGGCAGGCTGGACATCGCCTCGACCAGCTTGGCACCGGTATCGGCCAACAGTTTGGGATCGTCCCCGCCAAGCGTAACGGTAAGCGCGCGCCCGCCGCCGCCCCAGCCGCTGTCGGAGCGGAACGACACGCGCGCATCCGGGATTGCCTGCAGCTCAGGGGCGAGCGAGCGTTCGAACTCATAGCTCTTCATCTTGCGTTCGCGCTTGGGCTTGAAGATCGCGGTGACGCGACCATTCCCGACAAACGCCCGCGAATAGACCGACTCAACACTCGGTTGCTTCTGCAGGAATTCCTGAACGCGAGTGACCACCGCCTGTGTTTCGGCCAGCGTCGTACCCGGGACCATTTCGACCAGTGCCGTGCTGCTGTCGCTGTCGCGCAGCGGCTGGAAAGTGGCCGGGATCGTCATGAACAGAAGGATCGTTACCCCGAAGGCAGCGGCTCCGCCGAGGACCGCCGACCAGCGATGCAGCAATGTCCACTTCAGGATGCGCATATAGACATCCATCACCACACCCTCGCCATGCGAGGCTTCGCCATGCGCCTTCAGGAAATAGGCGGCGAGCATCGGCGTGATGAGGCGCGCAACGGCAAGGCTCATCAGCACCGAGGCCACAACCGTCAGGCCGAAATTCTTGAAGAACTGGCCGGAAATACCGGGCATCAGGCCGACCGGCAGGAACACCGCAACGATCGCCATCGTGGTGGCCAGCACGGCAAGCCCGATTTCATCAGCCGCGTCGATTGCGGCCTGATAGGCGGATTTGCCCATGCGCATGTGCCGCACGATGTTTTCGATTTCCACGATCGCATCGTCAACCAGCACACCCGCCACCAGGCTCAACGCCATCAGCGTCATGTTGTTGAGCGTGAAGCCGAGCAACTCCATGACCCAGAAGGTTGGAATCGCGGAAAGCGGAATGGCAAGCGCCGAAATGATCGTCGAACGCCAGTCGCGCAGGAAGATGAAGACGATCAGCACCGCCAACGCGGCCCCCTCGACCATCGCCTCCATCGCCGCATCATATTGCGCCTTGGTATATTTGACGCTGTCCGAAATGCGCTTGAAATGGACCTTGGGATTGCGCGCCTCGAGCGCGGCAAGCTTCTTTTCCGCTTCTTCGAACACGGTGACGTCCGAGGCACCCTTGGCGCGCTGGAAATCGAAGCTCAGCACCTGGCGGCCGTTGAGCTGCGAGGCCGAACGCTGTTCGGCATAAAGATCTTCGACGCGTCCAAGATCGGCGACCTTGATCGCGCGCCCGTTGCCGGTTGCGATTTGGACTTGCCCCAATTCATAGGCGGTTTGCGCATTGCCGAGCACGCGAACCGACTGCTCCGAGCCCGCAATCTGGGCGCGACCGCCAGCGGCATTGAGGTTCACCTGGCGCAGTTGCTGGTTGACCTGCGCCGCTGTCAGCCCCTGCGCCGACAGTTTTAGCGGGTCGAGGATGACGCGGATTTCGCGATTCACCCCGCCATTGCGATCGACCCCGGCCAACCCCTGAACCGACAGCAATTCCTTGGCCACGGTATTGTCGATATACCAGCTCAATTGCTCGACCGTCATGTCGGTGCTGATCGCGGCATAGCTCGCCAGATCGTTGCCGGTCGTGTTGGCCCGGATGATTTGCGGTTCAAGAATACCATCGGGCAGGTTGCTGCGAATCTGCGCGACGGCCGAGCGGACATCCTCCACGGCCCGGTCGATCGGCGTACCGATGGCGAGCTGGACGATGGTCTGGGAATTGCCTTCGGTAACCGTCGAATTGATTTCGTCGATGCCCTGCAGCGAACGGACAGCCGCTTCGACCCGTTGCGTGACTTGCGTCTCAAGCTCGGTCGGTGCCGCCCCAGGCTGCGAAATTTCGATAATGACAACCGGAAAATCGATGTCGGGCTGATTGTTGACGTCGAGGCTGCGAAAGCTGACGATCCCCGCGATCGTCAACATGAAGAACAGGACGATCGATGGGACCGGGTTGCGGATCGACCAGGCCGAGATATTCCGGAAGTTCATCGCCCTACCTCTTGTTTGCCGCGTCCGCTGTTACCAGCGTCGGCTTTACCTTTTGGCCTGGATTAAGAAAGGCGCCAGCCGTCAGGACAACCCGTTCGGTGCCATTTAGTCCAGAAGCAATCGCGACGCCCGAATCGGAGACCTCCCCGACGGTAATCGCCCGCCGAACGACTTTGTCGTCGGGCCCAACTACATAGACGTAATTGCCCTTTTCGTCGCTCTGGATCGAGGCATTGGGCAATTGCGGGACGTCGGTTGACCCAGAAACGATGGTTGCGGCGGCAAAACCACCCGGACGCAGCAACGGGTTATAGGACAGCGCGATGCGGGCGATGCCCTGGCGCGACTGCGGATCGATCACGGGGGAGACCTGCCAGACCTCGCCGGTAAACACATCGCTGCCGCCAACGGGGGTCACCTTCGCTTGCGATCCGACATGAAGCCCGCGCAAGTCGGCCTCGCTCACCTGCGCGCGCAATTCCATCTGGCCGCCCTCGGCGAGGCGGAACAATACGCCCGAGCCCGCGCTGACGATCTGACCCGGCTCGACCGCGCGGGTCAGCACAAGGCCGGCCGCGGGTGCGCGGATGTCGAGGCGGTCGGTGCGGGCCTGGGCTTCGCCCAGCGTGGCGCGCGCTACCGCGACTCGCGCCAGTGCGGCGTCGCGTGTCGCGGCCTTGCGTTCGAGATCCGCCTTGGAGATGAAGCCGCGATCGACCAACTGCTTCGCGCGGTCGAGCTCGGACTGGGCGATGGCGGCGTCGGATTTCGCGACGTTGATCTGTGCGACAAGCGACGCCGCAGTCTGGGTGGCGACCGAACGGTCGACCAATGCAAGCACCTGATTCTTGCTTACCCATTGGCCCGGTTCCACCAGCACGCGCACGACCATGCCGCCTTCACCCGAAACGCCGACCGGCATTTCACGCCGCGCGGCGAGTGAGCCCGTCGCGGAAACCACGCGCGCGACGCTGGATCGCCCCGGTACGACAACGGAGACCAGCGGTAGCTGCACCACCGGTTTCGCGCTCGGGGCAGGGCTGCGCCCAAATACGAGAAAGGCGATGAGCGCGATGGCCAGGACCGCGGCCACGAGCGCCGCGATGATGCCCCAACGCGGTCGCCGCGATCCGTGGTCGCCCGGCAAGCCGAGAATTTCCTCATTGCCGATCGTCCGCGTCTCGTAATTCATCTGCGTCAATTCCCGACCCCTTGGGCTCTCATACCGCCTCGGCACCACGAGGTTGCCGACCATTCATTGTCACTGTGTTATAGAAATAGATCACCGACCTCAAGAGGCCGATTGCTTCAAATGCGGCATGACGCGTTTCGGGTTCGCTCGCAAGGACACACAAGGGAGAAGGCCGCTTAATACGTCACGTTGACGAAACAAATTGGTTGCATTTGCATCTAGCGAACGCGAGGTTTCGCACCGGTCCGCCGCTGGCGGGCGACAAGGGGGAGAAAGACGGTGGATCGCTCTATTCTCGGTTGGCTGCTGATCGGCCTCGTTGCGGGCGTGCTCGGCAAGATGATTATGCCCGGCAAGGATCCGGGCGGCTTTATCGTAACGATTCTGATCGGGATCGTGGGGGCATTACTGGCAGGGTTCGTCGCCAAGTCGATGAACGTCACGTTGGTCGGCGGCTGGCAGAATTATGCGGCGGCGACCGGCGGCGCGGTGATCCTGCTGGCTCTGTACCGACTCGTGACGTCGCGCCGTATTCGATAGTTCGTTCTGTTCATCCCCGGTTGGCGAGCACGCTGGCATTACAGCCGGCATGATGCGGGCCGAAGAGCGGCTTGTTCAACCGGGAGATATTGATGCGTTCGTCCCTTTTCCTGTTCGCCCCTGCTTTGCTGCTGGCTGGGGGTAGCCCTGCCGCGGCGCAGACCGTGTCCGCGCCAGTCGCTGATGGCACACTGCTTGATATCACCGCCGAGGGGCATGTCGCGCGCGTCCCTGACGTTGCGACCATTCGCGCGGGCGTGGTGACGCAGGGGCAGACTGCCTCCGCCGCGCTGTCCGATAATGCTGGCCGCATGGCGCGGGTGCTTGCCGCCTTGAAGAAAACCGGCGTGGCGGCGCGCGACGTGCGCACCGCCAGTGTCTCGCTCAGCCCGCAATATCGGTATACCGATGGGCAAGCCCCCGTCCTGACCGGTTATCAGGCAAGCAACAGCGTCGCGGTGCGGTTTCGCGACATTGCCAAGTCGGGTACGATCCTCGACGCGCTTGTTGCCGAGGGCGCGAACCAGATTGATGGCCCCAGCCTTTCGATCGATCAACCGGACGCCGCGCTCGACGAGGCGCGCAGTGCGGCGGTGAAGGTCGCGCAGGCACGGGCCGCGCTTTATGCCAAGGCGGCGGGTTTGTCGGTCGCACGGATCGTGTCGATTGCGGAAAGCGGGGCGAATGATGGCGCATCACCGCAGCCGGCGGTGCTTTACGCCCGCGCGATGAAGACGAACGAAGCCACCCAAATCGCGGCCGGTGAAACCGAAATTTCGGTCACGCTTTCGGTGCGGTTTCTGCTGAAATAAAACGAAGCGCGTTCAAAAATTGGCCGCCGGGTTGCCCCGGCGGCCAATTTTTAAACGAGGAGTTGGAGCTTAGAGACCGTTTGGAAATGCGCGATGGCGCATTTCCAAACAGACTCTTAGCGGACCGACCCGCGGCGAACGAGGTTGACGATTGCGAGCAGGATAATGGCACCGATCAGAGAGTAGACGAAGGTCATGACCTGATTTATTCCAGCGCCAAACAGAAACGAAGCAATAAATGATCCGATGATTCCGACGACAACGTTAAGGATGATACCCTGTTGTCCGTCGGTCCGCATCACCATGCTGGCAAGCCAACCGCAAACGCCACCGACAACGAGCCAAATAAGGAGACCAACCATCTTATCCTCCATTTGCCCGGCTGCATCCGGGCTACGAGGGTAAGACTCATGAATTGCGAATTTTGTTCCGGTTACGGTTTGAAAACACAGTGCGGCTCGATCAATATTTCTGCTGGCGCTCGTACAGCGATTTGTAATGCTGGATCCGCGTGACGCGCAGACCGGGCATCCCCGACCGGTCGATCGCGCGCTGCCAGCCGGCAAATTCCTCGACCGTCAGGCCATAGCGATCGCACACCTCGTCAACCGACAGCAGCCCGCCATTCACTGCGGCGACAACTTCGGCCTTGCGGCGCACGACCCAGCGCGTCGTCTCCGGCGGCGGGAGCGATTCGAGCGTCAAGGGCTCTCCGAGAGGTCCGATCACCTTGGCCGGGCGGATCTTCTGGTTTTCGATCATTCTTAAACCTCGTGTCGGGGCGGGGGCCCCCTGCATCTCAATAACGGCAATTACCCGAAGGACTTGAACACTGACTAAAGCGGCTCGGTAAACAAGGCTTTCATTTATTGCCTCCCGCAGTCGGCGTGGCGGCAAGCATTTCGGCTACGACCAGATTGAAGGCACCGTGCGCGGGTGCAAACCAATCCGGTTTTGGATTGGGTCCAGGCAGCCGACTCTGGATGATGGCAGTCGGGCTCGCGGCCTGGCGCGCCGCGATTCCGACCATCAGCACGGCGAGGTCCGGTGGTAATGCTACCACCGTCGCATCGGCTTCGAATCGAGAAAAACTGAGGTCCACGCACGCACTTCCGCTAGGGATCGAAACTCTGTTGTAGCGGCGAGGTCCTTTCGGGCGGGTAAAGCTGCCGCTCTTTTTTCGGCTTTTTTGCAAGTGCGCGCGCGAACGCCTATCTGCGCCGCCATGACCGAAGCCGATTTTCAACTGGGTGCCGATCTTACGGGCAAGCGCATCGTCGTCGCCATGTCGGGCGGGGTCGACAGCTCGGTTGTCGCTGCGCTCGCCGCGCGCACCGGCGCGGAGACAATCGGCATCACGCTGCAACTCTACGATCATGGCGAGGCGGTCGGGCGTGCGGGTTCGTGCTGTGCCGGGCGTGACATTCGCGATGCGCGCAGCGTGTGCGACCGGCTCGGCATCGCGCATTATGTGTTCGACCATGAATCGCGCTTTCGTGACCAGGTGATCGATCGCTTCGCCGACGATTATCTCGCCGGGCGCACCCCCATTCCGTGCATCCAGTGCAATATGGGGCCGAAATTCACCGATTTGCTCGCCGCCGCGCGCGATTTGGGGGCGGATTGTCTGGCGACCGGCCATTATGTGCGGCGCGTGGAAGGGCCGGGTGGTGCCGAACTGCACCGCGCGTTCGATCCCGCGCGCGACCAGAGCTATTTCCTGTTCGCAACGACGCAGCAGCAGCTCGATTATCTGCGCTTTCCGCTGGGTGGGTTGCCCAAGCCGCGCGTGCGTGAAATCGCCGCCGAATTGGGGCTGGGCGTGGCGGGCAAGCCCGACAGCCAGGATATCTGCTTCGTGCCCGACGGCGATTATGCCTCACTGGTCAAAAAGCTGCGGCCCGAGGCCGACACCAGCGGCGAAATCGTCGATGAAACGGGACGGGTGCTGGGGCGGCATCGGGGCCTGATCCACTTCACCGTCGGTCAGCGGCGCGGGCTTGAGATCGGCGGGACACCGGAGCCGCTTTACGTAATCCGGCTCGAGGCCGTGACCAAGCGCGTGGTGGTGGGGCCGAAGGCGGCGCTTGCGGTGGGCGCGGCGCGGCTGAGCGGGGTCAATTGGCTGGGCGGGGACCATACCGGGCCGATGACGGCCAAGGTCCGCTCGCTCGCCAAACCGGTTGCCGCACGCTTCGACGGCCAGCGCGTTGCCTTTGATGCGCCCGAATATGGCGTGGCACCGGGCCAGGCGACGGTGCTTTACGCCGGTGACCGCGTGCTGGGCGGCGGCTGGATCGAGGAAACCGAAAGCGCGCTGGTCGTGGCATGACGCGGATCAGGGCAGGAAGAACGTGCCTTCCATCACCGTGACGCACTGCCCGCCAAGCACCACGCTGTCGCCATCGAGCTGGCAGGTCAGATACCCGCCGCGCGCGCTCGCCTGATAAGCGGTGAAGCGGTCGCGACCGAGGCGCGCGGCCCAATAGGGTACGATCACCGAATGCGCCGAGCCGGTGACTGGGTCTTCATCGATCCCTGCACCGGGCGCGAACATGCGGCTTACCACGTCGGTGTTGTCGCCAGGCGCGGTGACGATCGTCTGGCGATCGCCGCCCTGTGCCAGCGCGCGGAGATCGGGCGTGATGCCGCGCACGGTCGCTTCGTCCGCGACGACGACAACGCGGTAGCCGCCATCGCGCCATAAGGTCTCGACCGCATCGACGCCGAGTGCGGCAACGATTTCGGGCATCGCCTTGGGGGCGGGCGCCCATGCGGGCAGCGCGAGTGCATAGCCGTCGCCCGCACGCTTTACCGTCAGGATACCGGCCTTGCGCGTGCGGAAAGACACTGTGTCGCGCTCGGGATCGCTCGACAGCACGAAATGCCCGCTGGCCAGCGTGGCGTGGCCGCATAACGCGACCTCGGCGGTGGGGGTGAACCAGCGCAGCTCAAAGTCGCTCGCCGCGGTTTCGTCGGGAACCAGGAACGCGGTCTCGCTGAGGTTGTTCTCGGCGGCGATCGCCTGCAGCACAGCATCGTCGAGCCACGCGGCGAGCGGCATTACCACCGCCGGATTGCCCGTGAAAGCTGCGCTGGCAAAGGCGTCGATCTGGACAATGGGCAGTCTCATGCGCGTTTCCCGAACCAATGCGGGGTGACGTCGGCCTCGACCAGCGGATTGTCGGTGTCGATATGGCCTTCGGGATCGAGGTGGATCAACACCTCGACCTTGGGGAAGGCCTTGTGCAGCGCGCGTTCGACGCCCTCGACCACCTTGTGCGCCTGCGCGACGGTGATGTCGCCCGGCACTTCCATGTGGAATTGCGCGAAATCATGCGTGCCGGCGTGGCGCGTGCGGAAATCGTGAATGCCCTTGATGCCGGGCTGGCGCGCGGCGACCTCGATGAAATCGGCGCGCATCGCCTCGGGCCATTCCTTGTCCATCAAATGGTCGATCGCGTTGGACGAGGCGCGGAAGGCCCCATAAGCGAGCCACAGCGCGATCACGATGCCGAAGATCGGATCGGCGCTGCGCCAGCCGAGATATTGGTCGAGCACCAGCGCCACGATCACCGAGCCGTTGAGCAGCACGTCGGACTGGTAATGGACATTGTCGGCGACGATCGCGACCGATCCGGTGCGGCGGATCACCGCGCGTTGATAGGCAAGCAACACCACGGTCGCAAAAATTGCGATGAGCGACACGCCGATACCGAATTCGGCACTTTGCGTCGGCTCCTTGCTGCCCAGCGCGAGCACGGCGCGCCATGCGATCCCGGCGGCGGACGCGGTAATCAGCATGACCTGGAACAACGCCGCCAGCGATTCCGCCTTGCCGTGGCCGAAGCGGTGGTCGTGGTCGGCAGGCTGGGCGGCCAAGCGTACGCCGTATAGCGTTACCGCGCTGGCCAGCAGATCGAGCCCCGAATCCGCCAGGCTGCCGAGCATCGCGATCGATCCCGTCGACCAGGCGGCATAGGATTTCAATACGATCAGGAAGACCGCCATCGCCACGCTGGCGATAGCAGCGCGCACCGCGAACGGAATGGCGCGGCGCTGGTCTTCGGTCATGGGTAGAGCAGCCCTTCGCTCCAGCCATCGGCAGCGCGCGTGAACACGCGGCGTTCGTGCAAGCGGTGCGCGCGGTCCTGCCAGAATTCGATGCGGTCGGGGGTTACGCGGTAGCCGCCCCAATGCGGCGGGCGTGGCACGTCCTGGCCTTCGAACTTGGCCTGGAACTCGGCGAAGCGTGCCTCGAAGATCGCACGATCGGCCAGCGGGCGCGACTGGTCCGAGGCCCAGGCACCAAGCTGCGAGTCGCGACCGCGCGAGGCGAAATAGGCGTCGGATTCGGCATCGGTCACGCGACTGATCGCGCCTTCGATGCGGATCTGCTGGCGTTGCGATTTCCAGTGGAACAGCAAGGCGGCGTGCGGATTGGCGTCGAGGTCGCCCGCCTTGCGGCTCTCGCGGTTGGTGTAGAACACGAACCCCTCGGGGCTGCGGCCCTTCAGCAGCACCATCCGCACCGACGGTCGCCCGCTGGCGTCGGCGGTAGCCAGCGCCATCGCGTTGGTGTCATTGGGTTCGCTGGCGCGCGCGGCGGCATACCAGAGGTCGAACAGGGCAAAGGGATCGTCGGTCATGCCGGTGCTTTAGCGTGCCCATCCCATTGCGTCACCCCGAACCGGCACCGATGCGACGACCAGGGCACCTAGACAGTAACCTGCTCGCCCAGTTCCAGCACCTTGCCCGGCGGGATCCTCAGGAAGTCGGTCGGGTCGCTGGCATTGCGTTGAAGGAACATGAAGATGCGGTCCTGCCAGAGCGGCATACCTTGATTGGCGGCGGGCTTGATCGTGTTGCGGCCGATGAAATAGCTGGTCTTGGCCGGGTTGAGCACCTTCTTGTGGCTCACCGCCTCCAGCCCCAAATCGCGCGGCACGTCGGGCGATTCCATGAAGCCATAGGTCAGCACGATGATCGTGAAATTGTCGTCGACCGGGCGGATTTCGGAGCGTTCGTCGGCCTCGACCGAGGGGCGGTCGGCGGTGCGCACGCTGACGATCAGGTTCTTCTCGTGCAGCACCTTGTTGTGCTTGAGATTGTGCAGCAGCGCACCCGGCGCGCTGTCGGGATTGGCGGTGAGGAAGACGGCGGTGCCTTCCACGCGCTCGGGCGGGCGCTTGGCGAGCGCGGCGGCGAGATCGGCGAGCGGGACGCTCTGCCGCGCCTCGAACGCGCGAACGATGCCGCGACCGCGGTTCCAAGTGTAAATAATCAGCCCGATGGCGGCGGCAACCACCAGCGGCACCCAACCGCCTTCGACCACGCGCAGAATGTTCGCGCCGAAGAAGATCAGATCGAGCATAAGGAACGGCAGGATCACGGCAAGCGCCAGCGGACGCCCCCAGTTCCAGCGATGCCGCACGACGATATAGGCGAGCAGTGTCGTCACCACCATCGTGCCGGTCACCGCGATGCCGTACGCGGCGGCCATTGCCGAGGAGGTGCGGAACTGGATCACCAGCACCAGCACGCCCGTCAGCAGCAGCCAGTTGATCGATGGCAGATAAATCTGCCCCGCTTGCGTGGCCGAGGTCTGGCGGATGCGCAGGCGCGGCAACAGGCCGAGCTGGATTGCCTGCTGCGTCAGCGAATAGGCACCCGTGATCACCGCCTGGCTGGCGATGACGGTGGCCATCATGGCGAGGACGATCAACCACGGACGCACGCTCTCCGGCGCCATGACGAAGAACCAGTCCTGATTCACGAACGGTTTGCCCGACACCGCAGCCGCTTCGAGCGCGTTCAGGGCATAAGCCCCCTGGCCGAGATAATTGAGCACCAGGCACGGGAAAACCAGGAAAAACCAGCCGATGCGGATTGGCCTGATACCGAAATGGCCCATATCGGCGGTCAAGGCCTCGGCACCGGTGACCGTCAGGAACACAGCCCCCAGTACGAACAGCCCCGTCACGCCGTGGGTGGCGAGCAGGATTGCGCCATAATGCGGGGAAATGACGCGCAGGATCGAAGGCTCGTCGGCGATGTGCCACAGGCCGAGCCCACCAATTGCCAGAAACCACACGATACAAACCGGGCCGAACAACGCGGAAACGCTCGCGGTGCCGCGGCTCTGGATGAAGAAGAGCGCGACGAGGATTACGATCGTCACCCCGAGGATCGCCGAATCATCGAAAATGGGGGCGAGCGCGGGAATGGTCTTCAGTCCCTCCACTGCTGACAACACCGACAATGCCGGCGTGATGATCGCATCACCATAAAAGAGCGAAGCCCCCGCCGCGCCAAGGACCAGGGCGATGAGCGAGCGTCGCCCCAGCGCACGCCGCGCGAGTGCGGTCAGCGCCAGTACGCCGCCTTCGCCCTGATTGTCCGCGCGCATCAGGAAGATGACATATTTGACGGTGACGACCAGGATCAGCGACCAGATTGCGAGGCTCAGCACGCCGAGAATCTCGCTGGAGTCGATGCCGTCGCCTGCCGTCTGGCTCAACGCTTCGCGAAAGGCGTAAAGCGGGCTGGTGCCGATATCGCCGAACACCACGCCGATCGCACCGATCGTCAAGGCCAGCAGCGCCGGATGGGGGGCGTGCGGGGCGGGGCTGTCAGGCTTGGTCACGGTCGCTGCGGTCATAAGCGGTGAATGGCTCGTCAGGAAGGACGGCGCGCTTTACGCTCGTGGCGGCTTTGCGCAAGGCCTTTGATACGCGCGCCGGTCAGGGTGTGGCTCGGGCGTTGCACCAGGGCCACCATTGCGACATAGCCAATCGCATGGTTCCCTTTTCGTTCGCAGACCGTGATTTCCTTGCTTTGGGTGGCGGTGCCCTGTTCTGGCCTGCGCGCGGGGCGTTGCTGGTCGCCGACCTGCATTTCGAGAAAGCGAGCTGGTATGCACGCGGCGGCCAGATGCTGCCGCCTTATGATTCGCTGGCGACGCTCGCCGATCTGGCCGCGCTGACGGAGACGCTGCGCCCGCGTGAAATCTGGTGCCTGGGCGACAGTTTTCATGACGATGAAGGTTGCGATCGGATGGCCGAGGCGGCGCAGGCGCGGCTGCGCGCACTGACGGAGGCGGTCGCGTGGACCTGGATCACCGGCAATCACGATGCGGGCATGGCCGATCGATGCGGCGGGGTTGTCGTCGGCGAGGCGGAAGTGGACGGGTTGGTCCTGCGCCATGAGGCCTTGCCCGACGAGGCCCGTCCCGAGCTTTCGGGCCATTTTCATCCCAAATTGCGGTTGCGCGTGCGTGGACGCTCGGTCTCACGCCGCTGCTTCGTCGCCAGTGCGCGCAAGCTGATCCTGCCCGCATTCGGCGCATTGACCGGTGGGCTGGATGCCGCACACCCCGAGATTGTCCGCGCGGTCGGGCGGGGGGCGGAGGCGCTGGTCCCGGTCGAGGATCGGCTGTTGCGCTTTCCGCTGGCGGCGTGAGCCGTTGCGAAAAGCCCCTCCCCGGTCGGGGAGGGGCTTGCGGTCTCAGATCGCCAATTGCGGAAAGGCCGCCCGGAACGCCGCGACCTTCGGTTTGTCGAACGTCACGATATAGGGGTGGTTGGGGTTCCGGTCGTAGAAATTCTGGTGATAGTCCTCGGCGGGGAAGAATGCGCCGGTCTCGATCTTGGTGACGATCGGCGCGGCGAAGGCGTGCGCTTGCCCCAATTGCGCGATATAGGCGGTGGCCACGCCACGCTGTGCCGCGCTTTGCGGGAAGATCGCCGAGCGATAGCTATAGCCGCTGTCGGGGCCCTGGCGATTGAGTTCGGTCGGATTATGCGCGATCGAGAAATAGACGCGCAGCAGCGTCGCATAGCTGACCTTGGCCGGATCATAGACGACGCGCACTGCCTCGGCATGCTTGGTCGTTTCGGTCGAAACCTGGTCATAGGTCGCGGTGTCGCGCGTGCCGCCGGCATAGCCGGAGGTGACCTTGGTCACGCCCTTCACATGTTCGAACACGGCTTCCATGCCCCAGAAACAGCCGCCTGCGAACACGGCGGTTTGCGGGCCGGTGGCGGTGACATCGACTTTGGAGACCGGGAGCGGCACGGCGCGCTCGGCCTGCGCGGCACCGCTGCCGAGGGCAAATAGCGCGGCGGCGGCGATGCCGCTGGCAAAGAGAACGGGTTTTAACATCGGGGCACCTCTTGATGGGACACGACGTACTTCGCGTGTTGATCGCGCTTAGTTACGGTTTGGCGACCAAAGAGATGTTACGCAGGATCAATGTCGCTTCAAGCCGCGCACGCGGTGCCAGATATAAAAGCCGACTGCCACGACCAGCACCACCGCGATCACCGCGTCGACGCTGTGGAACGCCGCCTTGACGCGCGGATCGCTGTTCCATTTGTCACCCAGCACCATGCCGAGATAGGCAAGGCCAAAGCACCACGGCCACGATCCGATAAAGGTGTAGATGTGGAACGGGATCAGCGGCATCCGCGCCACGCCCGCCGGAAACGCGATGAACGAGCGGATCACCGGCAGCAGGCGGCCGATCAGCACCGCCGCGTTGCCGAAGCGCGCGAAGAAGCGGTCGGCGGCATCGAGTTCGCCCGGGCCGACCAGCACGTAACGGCCCCAGCGCTCGGCCACTGGTCGCCCGCCGCGCTTGCCGATTTCATATGCGACGATCGAGCCGAGATTGCACCCGATCGCACCCGCCGTCGCCGCGAGGTATAGGTTGAAATGCCCGGTCGAGACGAGATAGCCGGCAAAGGGCATGATGATCTCGGACGGCAGCGGAATGCAGGCCGATTCGATCGCCATCAACAGCGCGATGCCGAGATAGCCGCCGCTGGAAATGACGCCGATGGTGAAGGTCGCGAGGATGCCGAGGATTTTTTCGATCATGGGGCAGGGCTTTGCCGTGGGACGGGGCGCGGGGCCAGCGGAAATGTGCGGGGGCGTGGGAAGGGGTTTGCGTTTTAGGCCTATTTCCTTCGGCGCCCTTCGCGTCTCCGCGATGAAGGCAGGGGCGGTCTCCTTATTCAATGGGCCAAGTTAAAACGGACAATTGCCATCGAGAAAGCAAATACGAAGGCATAGCCAAAGCGGTCCAATCCTACCCGTGTTTGTCCCTTGCTGTCCCGCAGTCGTCCAATCAGCATCATGATGCCCCCAACGATCAGGGGGGTTATGGCGACGTTCGCTTCGCGGAGCCCAAGGTTGGAGATGAAGGATTTCGGCATAATCAAAAGGCTTATGCCGCCAGCCATCGTACCCCACAACGCGAAGCCGATTGTCGACAAAAACGCGTTTCTTGGCTTTTTGAAGGTGTCTGCAAGGCCGTGAAAGCCAAGTTCAGCTAAGGACTCGAACAATAACTGCAGCAAAATCTCGCCGAGAAATTGAAAGATGATCTCGACTATAAATTCCATATATCTCTGTCATAGCGATGGGCGGTCCCGGAGCTTAACCTGAGCATCCGCTGTCGCCAATGTCGGCGGCAAACGCGCATGTCCGAAGTCTACGCATTTCAAACGCGCACCGTGTGCTCCGCTAGCGAACGGTGGTAGAGCGCGCCCATGAACGAGTCCGACAAACGCCTCGCGGCGCTGGCTGCGGTGGAAGAGGTTCGCGCTGGCATGAGTGTCGGCCTTGGCACCGGATCGACTGCGGCATTTGCGATCGAGGCGCTGGGCGAGCGGGTGCGTGGGGGGCTTGCGGTGCAGGCGGTTGCTACTTCGCTTGCCACCGAGGCCCATGCCCGCGCGGTCGGCATTGCGCTGATCGACCTGCCTGCGCGTATCGACCTCACCATCGATGGCGCCGATGAAATCGATGACGTTCTGCGCGCGATCAAGGGGGCGGGCGGCGCTATGCTGCGCGAGAAGGTGGTCGCCGCCGCCAGTGTGCGGATGGTGGTGATCGCCGATGGCTCCAAGCGCGTCGCCGCGATCGGGGCGGCGAAGATCCCGGTCGAGACCTTGCCCTTCGCCTGCAATTTCGTCGCGGCGCGACTCGAAAGCCTTGGTGCAGAGGTTGTCTTGCGCGGTGATTTTCGCACCGATCAGGGGAATTTGGTCCTCGATTGCCGTTTTGCACCCGATATCGACCATCGCCGCCTTGCCGCCGAAATCGCCGGAATTCCGGGCGCTTTGGAGCACGGCCTGTTCCTGACCGAGGTGTCTGCCGCCTATATCGCGACCAATGGCGTCGTTACGCGGCTGGAACACGACGAAAGGACGAGATAAGGCCCTCGCAAACCGCAACCGGGCGGGCGCATGTGCGTTCAGACCCACATTAGCGAGGCGATACCTTTCATGGCCGATTCCCCGACGACTGCGACTGCAACGAGCGTTCATGAGGACGGCTCGCCCGAGCGGCTTGCCATCGATACGATCCGCACCTTGTCCATGGATGCCGTGCAGGCTGCCAATTCGGGCCATCCCGGAACGCCGATGGCGCTGGCACCGGTCGGCCATACGCTGTGGAGCAAGTTCCTGCGCTATGATCCGACGACGCCGGACTGGCCCAATCGCGACCGCTTCGTACTCTCGGTCGGCCATGCGTCGATGCTGCTCTATGCGTTGATCTATCTCGCCGGGATCGAAGAGATCGATGCCGAGGGCAATAAGACCGGCAAGCCCGCCTTGAGCCTCGACGATATCAAGCAGTTCCGCCAACTCAGCTCGCGGACCCCGGGTCACCCCGAATATCGCCACACTACGGGTGTCGAGACGACGACGGGTCCGCTGGGCGCGGGTTGCGGCAATTCGGTCGGCATGGCGATTGCGGAGCGCTGGTTTGCGGCGCGCTACAACAAGCCCGGTTTCGACCTGTTCGACCATGACGTCTATGCGCTGTGCGGCGATGGCGACATGATGGAGGGCGTCTCGGCCGAAGCCGCCTCGCTCGCCGGGCATCTCAAACTGTCCAATTTGTGCTGGTTGTACGACAGCAACTACATCTCGATCGAGGGGGCGACCAGCCTCGCGTTCGACGAGGATGTCGGCAAGCGCTTCGAGGCCTATGGCTGGAACGTTATTCACGTAAACGACGCCAACGATGTCGCTGCGCTGACCGCCGCGCTCGATACCTTCAAGGCGACCACTGATAAGCCGACCTTCATCGTCGTGCATTCGATCATCGGCTGGGGCAGCCCCAAAGCGGGCAGCGAAAAGGCGCATGGCGAGCCGCTGGGTGCTGAAAACATCCGCCTTACCAAGCAGGCCTATGGCTGGCCCGAAGACGAGGCATTCTTCGTGCCCGAGGGCGTGGCCGAGCATTTCCAGGGGGCGATTGCCGGGCGCGGCACGCCCTTGCGCGAAGCCTGGGACGCGCTGCGCGCACGCTATGCCACCGAATATCCCGAGGAATCGGCGCAGCTCGACGCGATCTTCAGCGACAGCCTGCCCGAGGGCTGGGATGCCGATATCCCGGTGTTCGAGGCCGATGCCAAGGGCATCGCCAGCCGCGATGCGGGCGGCAAGGTGCTCAACGCGATTGCGGCGAAGGTGCCGTGGCTGCTCGGCGGATCGGCTGATCTGTCGCCCTCGACCAAGACCGATATCAAGGGCGCGGCGTCGTTCGAGCCGGATTCCTATGGCGGCAGCAACATCCATTTCGGCGTGCGCGAACATGGCATGGGCGCGATCGTCAACGGCATGACGCTGTCGCATTTGCGCGGTTATGGCTCCACCTTCCTGGTGTTCGTCGATTATATGCGCGCGCCGGTGCGCCTGTCGGCACTGATGGAGATTGGCGCGGTGTGGGTGTTCACGCACGATTCGATCGGCGTGGGCGAAGACGGCCCGACGCACCAGCCGATCGAGCATCTGGCGACGCTGCGCGCAATTCCGGGGCTCGACACGATCCGCCCGGCCGATGCCAATGAAGTGGCGGCGGCGTGGCGGGCGATCATGGCCGATGCCGGTCACCCGACCGCGCTGATCCTGTCACGCCAGGCGCTGCCGACGCTCGACCGCGCGAAATATGCGAGCGCGGACGGCTTGGCCAAGGGGGCGTATGTGCTCGCCGACAGCGAGAACCCGGAGGTGATCCTGATCGCGACGGGGTCGGAAGTGTCGCTGGCGCTGGCGGCGCACGAAACGTTGATTGCCCAGGGTGTCGCCTCACGCGTCGTGTCGATGCCGAGCTGGTATCGCTACGAATTGCAGGATGCGGCGTATAAGGAATCGGTGTTGCCCAAGGGCGTGAAGGCGCGGCTCGCGATCGAGATGGCGGGCGAAATCGGCTGGGATCGTTATGTCGGTCTCGACGGGCGCACGATCACCATGTCGACCTTCGGCGCATCGGCCCCGATTGCCAAATTGCAGGACAAATTTGGTTTCACTGTCGACAATGTCGTGAAGGTCGCGATCGAAATGCTCGGCGAAGGCGCCTGATCGCCGATTGGCCTTGTTCCGGTAACCGTCATGCCCAAATGCAGCATTATGCTGGCGCGATGGACTCGGGAACAAGGCCGGGTGAAGCCAATACGATATATGGAGAAGCACTGATGGGCCGTTTGAACGATCTCGCAAATCTCGGTCAGGCCGTTTGGCTCGACTTTGTCGACCGCAAGTTTTTGGCCGAGGGCAGTCTGCAGAAACTGGTCGACGAGGATTCGCTGACTGGCGTCACTTCCAACCCGTCGATCTTCGAAAAGGCGATGGGACATGGCGATGCCTATGATGCCGAGCTCGCGGCATTCGACCAGGCCAACCCCGATGCCTCGACGATGGCGCGTTACGAGCATCTCGCGATCCTCGATATCCAGGCGGCGGCGGATACGCTGCGCCCGGTCTATGACCGGCTGGGCACGAAGGATGGCTATGTCAGCCTTGAAGTGTCGCCCTATCTCGCGAACGATACCGACGGCACCATTGCCGAGGCACAGAAATTGTGGGCCGAGGTCGATCGCCCCAACCTGATGATTAAAATCCCCGGCACCCCCGCCGGTGTTCCCGCGATTGCGGCGACGATCGATGCCGGGATCAACGTCAACGTGACGTTGCTGTTTTCGCAAAGCGCCTATCAGGCGGTGGCGGAAGCCTATGTCGAGGGCCTGGAAAAGCGCGTCGCGCGCGGCGAGCCGATCGACCATATCGCGAGCGTCGCCAGCTTCTTCGTCAGCCGGATCGATTCCAAGATCGACGACAAGATCGATGCCGGTATCGGCGGCGATGCGGCCAAGGCGCTCAAGGGCAAGGTCGCCATTGCCAATGCCAAGCTTGCTTATGCCTGGTATGAGGAATTCATCGCGTCCGCGCGCTGGCAGGCACTCGCCGCCAAGGGCGCGCAGGTGCAGCGGCTGCTCTGGGCGTCCACGGGCACCAAGAACCCGGATTATCCCGACACGCTGTATCTCGACACGTTGATCGGCAAAGACACGGTCAACACCGTGCCGCCCAAGACGCTCGACGCGTTCCGCGAACGCGGTACGCCCAAGCTGACGCTGAGCGAGGATATTGCGGGCGCGCGGCATGTCCTGTCGGAGGCGGAGCGGTTCGGGCTCGACCTCGACGGCGTGACCGATACGCTGGTCGAGGAAGGCGTCGCATCCTTCTCCAAGGCGTTTGACGATCTGCTCGGGGCGATTGCCGCCAAGCATCCCGCGCACGCCTGAAGGACCTGCTCCATGAAGATCGGAATCATCGGCCTTGGCCGGATGGGCGGGAATATCGCGCGCCGAATCATGCGCGCAGGCCACGAAACCGTGGTGTTCGACCGCGACGCCAAGGCGGTGGCCGCACTCGCTGCCGATGGCTCGGTGGCGGCGACATCGCTCGAGGACATGCGCGACAAGCTCGACACGCCCGCACTCTACTGGGTGATGCTGCCAGCCGGTGATCCAACCGAACAGACGATTGCCACGATCGGTGGCTTTGCCAAAGCGGGCGACATCGTCATTGATGGCGGCAATAGCTTCTACAAGGACGATATCCGCCGCGCGAAGACGCTTGCCGAACGGGGCATCCACTATATCGATGTCGGCACGTCGGGCGGCGTATGGGGCCTGGAGCGCGGCTTTTGCATGATGGTAGGCGGCGACAAGGAGTCGGTCGACCTGATCGATCCGGTTCTCGCCGCGCTGGCGCCTGGCATCGGCACAATCCCGCGCACGCCGGGTCGCGATGCGGGCAAGCATGATGATCGCGCCGAACAAGGCTATATCCATGCCGGGCCCGCGGGCGCGGGGCACTTCGTCAAGATGGTGCACAACGGCATCGAATATGGCCTGATGCAGGCCTATGCCGAGGGCTTCGACATCCTGAAGGGCAAGGCGTCGGAAAACCTCCCCGAGGACGAACGCTTCGATCTCAATTTGACCGACATCGCCGAAGTGTGGCGGCGCGGCTCGGTCATCTCGTCGTGGCTGCTCGATCTGTCGGCATCGGCGCTGGCCAAGGATCAGGCACTCGATGCCTTTTCGGGCAAGGTTGCGGATTCGGGCGAGGGCCATTGGACGATCGAGGCGGCAATGGAAGAGGCGGTGCCCGTCAACGTACTCTCCGCTGCCCTGTTCGCGCGTTATCGCAGCCGGGTCGACCATACCTTCGGCGACAAATTGCTGTCGGCGATGCGCTTCGGCTTTGGCGGCCATGTGGAGATGCCGCAGTGACAGAGGCGCGCGCGATTGGGCTGGTGGTGTCGGATGTCGACGGCACCCTGGTCGATCGCGCGAAGCAAATCACGCCGGGCGTGGCGGCGGCGGTCGCGCGGTTGCGCGCGGCGGGTTTGCCCTTCACGATCATCAGCGCGCGCCCGCGATCGGGCTTGATGCCGATTGCCGAGGCGCTGGCGATCGATGCGCCGATGGGGGCGTTCAATGGCGGCACGGTCTTTACCCGTGATGGGCGGGTAACCTGCCACCATAGGATTGGCCGGGCGGTGGTTGAGGCGGCCTTCGGGGCGGCGCGCGGGCTGGCGGTTGACACCTGGGTGTTCGCCGACGACCTTTGGTATGCCAGCACGGACGTCGGCGCACATGTCACCAGCGAGCGGATCGCGTCGAACCAGGCGCCGATCGTGACGCAGGATTTCTCCGGCCTGTTCGATCGCGTGGACAAGATCACCTTCGTCAGCGATGCGCCGACCCTGCTCGCCAATCTCCACGCCAGTCTGGAACCCTATGCGGCGCAGGCGACGATCGCGCAGTCGCAGACCTACTATCTCGACATCACCGCGCTCAACGCCAACAAAGGCGATGGCGTGGCGACGCTGGCCGAGGTGATTGGCGTACCGCTCACCGAAACGGCGGTGTTCGGCGATCAGGCCAATGATCTGCCGATGTTCGCTCGCGCAGGGCTGTCCTTCGCGATGGGGCAGGGGCCGGAGGCGGTGCGCGCACGGGCCGACCATGTGGTCGCTGGCAATGAGCAGGATGGCGTGGCTGAAGCGATCGACGCGATTTTGGCGGGGCGGTAGCCCCGCCGCCCGGTCAGCGACCGAACCAGATCCGCTGGATTTCCTTCGTCCCGTCCAGCCACTGGTGCTTCAGCGCCCCCGCCAGATGCAGGGCGACGAGCGCGTAAACCGCATAAGCGATGATCTCATGCGCTTCGCCAAATCCGTCATGCACCGCCTTCTTGGTCGCGGGATCGAGCGCGAGGATGAAGCCGAGACGCGGCCACTGGAACAGGCCGTAAAGATACATCGGCGTGGTCGCGGCCTTCTCATACGCCGAATCCATGATCCAGCCGGTCAGCGGCATCGCGAACAGGATCGCATACAGCCCCCAATGCACGATGTGCGACGCGGTGACTTCCCAGCCGGCATAGCCACGCGGCAGCGGCGGCGGGCGATGGCCGAAGCGCCACAGGATACGCAGCATGGCAAGGCCAAGGACGGTGATGCCGATCGATTTGTGAAGATCGATCGCCGGGCGCACCTGCGCGTCGGGCAGCACCGGCCAAATCCAGGCAAGCGCGACATTGGCGACGATCAGCGCGGCGACGAGCCAATGCAACACGATCGCGACGTTGGTGTAGCGCTGAACCAAGATCGTGCTCCTATTACCCTAAAGTCGCATTAACCTAGCGGGACTCACGCGTGCGCGCTAGGCGGCGTCATCGCTCGTTCATCCTGAATCGGTATCGCCACCGCCATGACATCGCTCGCCGAAACGCTCGTGGCAGAATCGCCGCGCCTGACCCCACGCCGGATTCCCGTCGCCAGCCGTATCATCGGCGCGTTCGGGCCGCTCCTGTTCGCTGCACTGTTGGTGCAGGCGTTTCAGCGGCAAGGGCTGGCGATGTGGTCGATCGGCATCGTCTATATTCTGTATGACACTGCCTTGTTGGCGTTTACCGCGTGGAACATTCGGGACTTGCGCCTGAAGCCGCAACCGGCCCCGGCAACGTCGGTCAGCTTCGGCGTGATCGTCGCGGCGCACAATGAGGAGGGCGTGATCGCCGCGGCGATCGACCGGCTGGCGGGCCAGACGGCGGCCCCCGACCTGATCCTGATCGCGGACGATGGATCGAGCGATGGCACAGCCGAGGTGCTGGCGCGCCGCTACGGGCTGATAGCACCGCCGTTTGGCACGATGAGCGATCCCTCACCGGTGTTGCCGTCGCTGCGCTGGCTACGGTTGCGCCACAGCGGCAAGGCGCGCGCACTCAACGCGGCGATGGTGCAGGTCGATACCGAAGTGGTGTTGACGGTTGACGCCGATACGCTGCTGGAGCCGGGCGCGATCGCGGCGATGCGCGCGGCCTTTGCGGCTGAACCCGAATTGGTCGCGGCGACGGGGGTGCTCGCGCCGATTTGCGGGCCGGACCTGCAGGCGCGGTTCTTCGAGTGGTTCCAGACCTATGAATATGTCCGCAACTTCCTGTCGCGCCATGCGTGGGAACGGTTGAACAGCCTGTTGCTGATTTCGGGCGCGTTCGCCGCGTTCCGGCGCGATGCGGTGGTGGCGGTCGGTGGGTTCGATCCCGATTGCATGGTTGAGGATTATGAGTTGATCCACCGGCTGCACCGCCATGCGGTCGACCATGATCGCGACTGGACGGTGCGCGTGGTCGGCGGCGCGCTGGCGCGGACCGATGCCCCGGCGAGCCCGCTCGCCTTTCTGCGCCAGCGGCGGCGCTGGTTCGGCGGCTTCCTGCAGACGCAGCATTGGAACCGCGACATGGTTGGCGCGCGGCGCTTTGGCTGGCTTGGCACGGCGATGCTGCCGGTCAAGACGCTTGATACGCTCCAGCCAATCTATGGGGTGGCGGCGTTTGCGATCCTGATCGGGCTGGTCGTGACCGGGCGGTTCACCATCGCTTTGCCGATCCTGATCGTGATGCTGGTCAAAATCGCGATCGACCTGACCTTTCATCTGTGGTCGCTCGGCATTTACAAAAACTGGACCGGGCAGCGCGAGGGGCTGGGGTTGTTCCCGGCGTTGATCGCGGCGATCCTGGAGCCGTTCAGCTTTCAATTGCTGCGCCATGCCGGGGCGGTGTGGGGCTGGCACGCCTTCCTAACCGGGCGTGAAAGCTGGGGACGGCAGCAGCGCACCGCGATTACGGCACCGGCGGAGTAGCGGGGCGTTTACGCCACCAGCCGGTAGCCGATTCCCGGTTCGTTGAGTATCAGCGCGGGGGCCGCCGGGTCTGCCTCCAGCTTCAGCCGCAGCGCGCGCACGGCGACGCGCAGATATTCGACGTCGTCGATATGGCCCTCGCCCCACACCACGCGCAGCAAATGCGCATGGGTGAGCAGCTTGCCCGCGTGGCGCGCGAGTGCCGCCAGCAACGCAAATTCCTTGCGGGTTAGCTTCACCGCACCGCCATCGCGCCAGACCTGATGCGCGGCAAGATCGATCTCGACCGGCCCCACCTTCAGCCGGTCCTGCCCGGTCGCCGATGCGTTGTGCCGTCGCAGCGCGACCCGGATCCGCGCCAGCAATTCTTCGGTGTCGAACGGTTTGACGACATAATCATCGGCGCCGAGATCAAGCGCCGCGACTTTTTCGGCGGTGGCGTCGCGCGCGGTGAGCACGATCACGGCGCGGTCCATCGCTTTCAGCAGCGGCACCAGCTCGATGCCGTCGCGGTCGGGCAAACCGAGATCGAGCAGGACCAGCTCGCAGCCCGCGCGGCGCGCGGCGATGAGCGCATCGTGGGCGGTGGCGGCGTCGTCGGCGGTAAACCCGGCGCGCTCGACCGCACGGCGCACGAGGCGACGGATCGCGGATTCATCGTCGACGATCAGGATTTGTGCGGTCATTGGCAATCTCCTGCCGTCACCCCGGCCTTGTGCCGGGGGCCACCGTTCAGCGAAGGGAGCGGCTGAAAAATCATCCGTCGAACGTGCGGCTTGGTGGACCCTGGCACAAGGCCGGGGTGACGCAATTTGGTCATTCCTCGACCGCTCGCCGGATCAGCGCGTTCGGCCATGCCACCACGAACGCCGAGCCACCCGTTTCGCGGTTCGAGGCGCTGACACGCAGCCCCATCGCTTGCGCGAAGCCCTGAACGATCGCAAGACCGAGCCCGGTGCCACCGCTACGATCATTGCCATCGACACGGGTGAAGCGATCGAACAAATGCGCCTCGCGTCCCGCCGGTAGCCCCGGCCCCTGATCGAGCACGCCGAGCGTCAGGCCATCGGGCGTGCGCCGCCCCTCGATCACGATGTCGGTGTGGGCGGGGGCGAATTTGGCGGCGTTGCCGAGCAGGTTGATGAGGACGTGGTGCAGCATTCGCGGATCGGCCTCGACCAGCGGCAGCGTCGGCGGCACGTCGAGAATCAGGCGATGGCGCGCGAGTTCGGCGCGCAGGTCATGCACGGCGGCGGCGACCGCATCGGTAAGGTCGGTCGCCTCGCGCCGCACGACCAATGCGCCAGCTTCGATCCGGGTCATCTCGACCAGATCGTCGAACACGCGCCGCAAACGCCGCGCCTCGCTCTGTAGCGTGGCGGTGGTGGAAGAGGCCCCACATTCGTTGGCGAGCTGATCGGCGGCGGCAACGACGGCGGTGAGCGGCGTCTTGAGGTCATGCCCGATCGAGGACAGCAAGGTCGCGCGCAAATCGTCGCGCTGCTTCAGCGCATTCACCTCGCGCGCCTGCGCTTCCAGTTGCAGGCGTTCGTGGGCCAGCGCGGCCTGGCCAATCAGCGTGGTGAACAGCACGCGTTTGTCGGCGGGGATCGGGTCGCCATCGCGGTCGCGTGCGACACCGAGTACCCCCAACACGCCAAGCGCGGTCTTGAGCGGATGGAATTGCCACGCGCTCGCGGTCAGCGTCCCGCTCGCGCGCCCGGTCACCTCGCCGCGATCGAACGCCCAGTCGGCGGCGGCGAGATCGATCGGGCTTAGTTGCGGCACATCGGGCGCACCGGCGATCACAACATGGCGGCCATCGCGCTCACCGAGCAAAACCGTGGACACGCCCAGCAAGGCAGCGGTCTCCTCGCACGTTGCGATTGCCGTGCCGCTTTCATCGGCGACGGCGGCAAGGCGCTGCCCGAACGCCGCGAGCGCGGCATTCTCGGTTGCGGTGCGCGCGCCGATATTGGCTTCGCGGCGGACTTGCCCGGCCAATTGGCTCGCGACGACCGCGACGATGACGAACACGATCAGCGTGACGACATTCTGCGGATCGGTAATCGTCAGCGTATAAAGCGGCGGAAGGAAGAAAAAATTATACGCCAGCGCGGCACCGAGGCTCGCGATCAGCGATGGGCGCAGGCCATAGAGCGTCGCGGTGGCGATCACCGGCAGCAGATACAGCAAGTCCATCGCATTGGCGCCAACCAGCGGCTGTAACAGCGTCGCGAGCGCGGTGTTGGTGCCGACGAGTGCAAGCCCGATCAGACTCCCGCGCGCCAGGATCGGCCGCGTGGTGGGGGCTTCGCGTAGCGCTTCGCTGGGTTGCGCGACGGGCACGACATGGATTGCCACGCCATCGAGCGCGCGCACCAGCCGGTCGACGATCGAGCCGTGGCGCAGCTCGAACCACCACGAACGGCGCGATTTGCCGATGACGACGGCGGTCGCGCGCGCCTCGCGGATTTGCGCGATCAGCCCTTCCAGCACGCTGCGCGCCGGGATGGTGGCGATGGTGGCGCCGAGGCTGGTCGCGAGGTCGAGCGCCTCGGCCATGCGCGCGCGCGCCTCGGCGGAGAGTGTCGCCGTGCGCGGAGTTTCCACCACTACCGCCGTCCAGCTTGCGCGCAGCGCATCGGCGAGGCGCTTGGCCGAGCGGATCAGCGTTTCGCTCCCCGGCTGATCGCCGACCGCGACGACGACACGCTCGCCGCCCGCCCAGGTGCCGCTTTCGCCGAGACTGGCGACATGATCGAGCAGATGGCGGTCGACCGTCTGCGCGGCGCGGCGCAACGCCAGTTCGCGGAGCGCCGACAGGTTCGATTTGGAGAAGAAATGCCCAAGCGCGCGCGTTACCTCAGCGGGGATATAGACCTTGCCGTCCTTCAACCGGCCGATCAGCTCGTCGGGGGGGAGGTCGACCACTTCGATCTCGGCATCGTCCAGCACCGCATCGGGCACGGTCTCGCGCACGCGCACGCGGGTGAAACCGGCGACGACATCGTTGAGGCTTTCGACATGCTGGATGTTGAGCGTGGTGAGCACATGGATGCCCGCCGCGCGTAACTCTTCAATATCCTGCCAGCGTTTGGGGTGGCGGCTGCCGGGGGCGTTGGTGTGCGCGAATTCGTCGATCAGGGCGACTTGCGGATGCCGCTTGAGCATCGCGTCGAGATCGAATTCCTCGAGCGTGTGCGCGCCATGAATGATTTTCGCGCGCGGCAGAATCTCGAACGGGGTGGTCAGCCGCTCGGTTTCGGCGCGGCCATGCGTTTCGATCACGCCCGCGACGACATCAGTGCCAGTGCGCAGGAGTTCCGCGCCCTCGCGCAGCATTTCGAAGGTCTTGCCGACGCCGGGTGCGGCCCCCAGGAAAATCTTGAGACGACCGCGCCCCTCCTGCTGGGCGGCCTTGAGCAGCGCATCGGGGGAGGGGCGGGAGTCGATCATAATGTGTCCACCGCCCCGTTCGTCACCCCGGGCTCATCCGGGGGTCCACTGTGCCGCGAGATCGACGGCGTCCGGCTATGCGGCGCGGTGGCCCCCGGGACAGGCCAGGGGTGACGGTGGAAGGAGATGTGCGGCAGGATCATTATCCTGTGGTGGTAGCGGAAAGTGTGTCGAGCTGTCGATTGAACAGCAGGACGTTGACGTGCGGTTCGCCGATGATGCCGAGCACGGGGTGCTCGGTCTGGTCGGCGATCAGTGACTTTACCTTGGCGACGTCCAGGCCGCGCGCCTTGGCAATGCGCGGTGCCTGCAAAAAAGCCGCCTCGGGGCTCAGATCGGGATCGAGCCCCGAGGCGCTAGTGGTGACCAGGTCGGCGGGTAAATCCCCGGTCATCCCTTCCGCCCGCGCGGTGGAAACGCGCTTGGCGATGGCGTCGCGCAGGTCTTTCGAGCCCGGCGCTAGGTTGGTTGCAGCCGACGCACTTGCATTATAGCCGTCCTTGCCTGCGGCGGAGGGGCGCGGATGCAAATAGCGCGCCCCCGTGAAATTCTGGGCGATCAGCGCGGAACCGACCGGATTGCCCCTGGTGTCCGACAGGATGCTGCCATTGGCCTGGACCGGCAGCAGACCTTGCGCGATGCCGGTGATCGCGGCCGGATAGAGCAGCCCGGTGACGAGCGTTACGAGCAGCAGCAGGACCGCGGTCGGGCGGAGCGCGCGAAGCGTTTCGGTGAACATCGAAAGATCCTTCAAGCGAGATGGAGGGCGGCGACGACGAGGTCGATCGCCTTGATGCCGATGAACGGGGCGATCAGCCCGCCGACGCCGTAAACGGCGAGATTGCGCGCGAGCAGCGTGCCCGCCGGGGCGGGGCGATACTTCACGCCCTTCAGCGCGAGCGGCACCAGCGCCGGGATAATCAACGCGTTGAAGATGATCGCCGACAGGATCGCGCTTTCCGGGCTCGCCAGGTGCATGACGTTGAGCACGCCCAACCCCGGATACAGCACCACGAAGATCGCGGGCAGGATCGCAAAATACTTGGCGACGTCGTTCGAGATAGAGAAGGTGGTCAGCGCACCGCGCGTCATCAGCAATTGTTTGCCAAGGCCGACGATCTCGATCAGCTTGGTCGGGTCGCTGTCGAGATCGACCATGTTGCCGGCTTCGCGGGCTGCTTGCGTGCCGGTGTTCATCGCCACGCCGACGTCGGATTGGGCGAGCGCGGGCGCGTCATTGGTGCCGTCGCCGCACATCGCGACGAGCTTGCCGCCTTCCTGTTCCTTGCGGATCAGCGCGAGCTTGTCCTCGGGGGTCGCCTCGGCAAGGAAGTCATCAACGCCACTTTCGGCGGCGATGCTGGCGGCGGTGAGCGGGTTGTCGCCGGTAATCATCACCGTGCGGATGCCCATCCGGCGCAGCTCGCCGAAGCGTTCGCGGATGCCTGCCTTGACGATATCCTTGAGCTGGACGACGCCGAGCAGGCGGTTGCCGTCGGCGACCGCGAGCGGGGTGGCACCGCCGCGCGCGATTTCGTCCGAAATCTTGCGCAGCGCATCGGCATTGGGGGCGGTGGGCAAACGCTTGAGGATCGCGTCGACCGCGCCCTTCACCAAGGCGCGATCGCCGATTTGCAGCCCCGAGACGCGCGTTTGCGAGGTGAATTTGATCTCCTCGGCTCCCTCCGGCATCGCAACGGCGGCGGCGCCATCGGCGCTGGCAAGCACGACGATCGAACGACCTTCGGGGGTTTCATCGGCCAGGCTGGCCAGCCGCGCGGCGGCGGTCAGCTCCGCAAGCGTAACGCCCGGAACGGGCAGGAACGCGGTCGCCTGACGGTCGCCGATGGTGATCGTGCCCGTCTTGTCGAGCAGCAGCGTGTCGATGTCGCCCGCCGCTTCCACCGCACGGCCCGATTTGGCGAGCACGTTGAAGCGCACCAGCCGGTCCATCCCGGCAATGCCGATCGCCGACAGTAACGCCGAAATCGTCGTCGGGATCAGCGTGACGAACAAGGCAACCAGCACCGGCACCGCAATGCCGCCATTTGCATAAGCGGCAAAGGCGGGCAGCGTGCCGACCGCGATCAAGAAGACCAGCGTCAGGCCCGCCAGCAGGATGGTGAGGGCGATTTCGTTCGGGGTCTTTTGCCGCTGCGCACCTTCGACCAACGCGATCATGCGGTCGAGAAAGCCCTGGCCTGCACCCGCCGTCACCCGCACCGTGATCGAATCCGCGATCACGCGCGTGCCTGCGGTCACCGCCGAACGATCGCCGCCGCCCTCACGGATGACCGGCGCGCTTTCGCCGGTGATTGCCGCTTCGTTGACGCTCGCGACGCCCGCGACGACTTCGCCATCGGCGGGGATCAGATCGCCGGTCTCGACCAGCACTGCGTCGCCGACGTGCAGGCGAGCGGCGTCGACCCATTCCCACGCACCCGCCCCTTTTGATTCTATGGGGCCGATCAGTTTCTTGGCGCGGAGATCCGCCTTGGTGGCGCGCAGCGCGGCGGCCTGTGCCTTGCCGCGGCCCTCGGCCAGCGCCTCGGCGACGTTTCCGAACAGCACCGTCAGCCACAGCCAGAAGACGAGCTGCCCTTCAAAGGCAGCATGGCCGGTGCCGGTGGCGAGGCCCTTGATGAGCAAGACGGTCGAGAGGCTGGCAACGATCGCCGTGACGAACATCACCGGCGTCTTGATCAGCTTGGCGGGGTTGAGCTTGAGGAAGGCATCCCGGACCGCTGCGGCAAGCAGCGGGCCGGTGAAGAGCGAAGCGTTCTGGTTTGCCATTGGCTTGGACCTTTTAGAGCAAAGTGCCGGCGGCGACCTGCGCCTGGTCCGCAATCGGACCGAGCGCGAGCGCGGGCAGGAAGGTGAGACCGCCGACGATCACGATCACGCCCGCGAGCAGGCCGATCCACAGCAGCCCGGTGGTCGGGAACGAGCCCGGCCCCTCCGGCACGCGGCGCTTGGCGGCCAGACCACCGGCAATCGCGAGCACCGGCAGGATCACCCCGAAGCGGCCGACGAACATGTCGAGCGCGAGCAGCAGATTGTAGAAGGGCGTATTGCCGCTGAGGCCACCGAACGCCGAGCCGTTATTGGCCGCGCCCGAGGTGAAGGCGTAGAGAATCTCGCTAAAGCCATGCGCGCCCTTGGCGGCGGGCCCCGCAAGCCCCGCGCCCGTGACGCAGGCCACGGCGGTGAGGCCGAGGATGGCGAGCGGGGGGACGGCGATGGCGATCACCGCCAGCTTCATCTCGCGCCCCTCGATCTTCTTGCCGACATATTCGGGGGTACGACCGACCATCAACCCGGCGATGAACACCGCCAGGATGCAGTAGATCAGCACCGCATAAAGCCCTGAGCCGACACCGCCGATGACGAGTTCGCCAAGCTGCATGTTGAACATGGGCACGAGACCGCCGATCGCGGTGAAGCTGTCGTGCATCCCGATCACCGCGCCGCAGGAGGTGGCGGTGGTAATGACAGCGAACAAAGCGGTGGTGGCGATGCCGAAGCGAACTTCCTTACCCTCCATATTGCCCCCGGCGACGCCGAGCGCGTGGTGGATCGGGTTGCCGGCAGCCTCGGCCCCATAAGCGACCGCGACGCCGACGAGGAACAGCATCAGCATGGTAGCGAGGATCGCCCAGCCCTGGCGGATGTTGCCGACCGCCTTGCCGAAGGTAAGCGTGAGCCCTGCACCGAGCACGAAGATCGAGATCATCTGCAGGAAGTTGCTGAGCGCGGTGGGGTTTTCGAACGGATGCGCGGAATTGGCGTTGAAGAAGCCGCCACCATTGGTGCCGAGCATCTTGATCGCGAGCTGCGAGGCGACCGGGCCGACCGCGATGGTCTGCTTGGCACCTTCCACCGTCGTCGCGACGACCGCGGGACCGAAGGTCTGCGGCACGCCCATGACGACATAGCCAAGCGCCAGCACGATCGAGAGCGGTAGCAGTAGATAGAGCGTGGCGCGGGTGACATCGACCCAGAAATTGCCGATGCCCGAGGCTTGCTTACGCGCAAAACCACGGATCAAGGCAAAGGCGACCGAGATGCCGACGGCGGCGGACAGGAAGTTCTGCACCGTCAGCCCCGCCATCTGGCTGAGGTTCGACAGCGAGGATTCGCCACCGTAATTCTGCCAGTTGGTGTTGGTGACGAAACTGACCGCCGTGTTGAAGGCGAGCAGCGTCTCCATGCCGCCAAACCCTTGCGGGTTTATCGGCAATACCCCCTGCAATTTCAGGATCGCGAACAACAGCGCGATGCCGCCCAGGTTGAACACCATCAGCGAGACGGCGTAGCCGACCCAGCTTTGCTCGGCCTTGGGATCAATCCCGGCGAGTTTGTAGAAGCCGCGTTCGAGGAAGCCGAACGGCATCTTCTCGCGGGCATAGAGGGCGTACATCCAATCCCCGGCTGGCTTGGCCAGCGCGACGATCAGCAAGGTGAAGAGCAGGATCATGCTCCAGCCGGTGAGGGTCATGGCCGCGCCTCCCTCAATACCGCTCGGGCTGCGCGAGCACAGCCAGCAGATAGATCAGCACGATGATGGCGACGACGCCGCCGAGTAAAAGGTCAAAGGACATAGGGCCCGCCTGTGATGGTTCAGGCGACGTCCCTGCGCCGAAACGGCGTTAGCCCGCGCGGGGGATTGCGGGGGGCGGGCGTAAAGCGAGCGTAAAGCGGGCTTAAAGCGGGCGTAAAGTGCGGGGGGCTCTCCGGCTAGGCCGCGAGCACACAAAATGGGGATTGCCTTTGCATGGGACGGAACGGCAAAAAGTGTTAGCCGCCGTTCCGAGGCTTGTGTAACGAGGTATACTTCTGCGGCGGCTGCGAGCGATAGCGACCTTTCGCCCTATATGGCGGCAGGCGATCCACTAGGCTAAACACGGCCCGCGTTACGAGACGATCTTTCCAGAAATCGAGCGCTACAAGCACAGCGATGACAGCGATGCCGATTGCAAATGCCGCCAACGCGCTCAAGCTCGCTCTCCTACCATTGCACCTGCATATATGTAGATCGCACCGTCCCCTATCGAGTGGAAGGAGACTATCCCCTTTGTCTAATTCGACCAATAAATATAAGTCTCGCCCGGTTTCGGCTTGGTGCCGAGCGGTCGGTCGATCGCGATTGGGGAGCGGATCAGCGACGGCCAGGCGGGTTTGACGCTGGCGCGGTCATGCGCGGCGAGTAATTGGTCGAGATGCGCGACGACGTCGGGGTGCTGCGCGGCGACGTCCTTCCGTTCGGTCGGATCGGCCTTCATGTCATAGAGCAATTCGACATGCGGTAAATCGAGCGCCTGGAGCTTCCAGTCGCCGTCGCGCACGGTGCGATAGCGACCGCTGCGCCAGAACAGCGTCTGGTGCGGCGTTCCGCTCTGCTTGCCGTCGATGAAGGGCAGCAGATCGACCCCGTCGAGCGCGCGGTCGCGGGGCAGGCTTGCATGGCCCGCATCGCCCGCAGTGGCGAAGATGTCGAAATGGCTAACGGGGCCGGCGATCCTCGTTCCCGGCTTGATCCGCGCGGGCCAGCGCATGAAGAACGGCACCTTCACCCCGCCTTCGAAGAAGGTCGCCTTCCACCCGCGATACGGGCGGTTGATGTCGGGCAGGCCGATATAATTGGCACCGCCATTGTCGCTGGTGAAGATGACCAGCGTGTTCTGGTCGAGCCCCTGTTGCTTAAGCGTCGCCATCACTTGCCCGACCCCGCGATCGAGCGCGCGGATCATCGCGGCATAGACGCGCAGGCGATGATCGGTGATCTGCGGCAGCGCGTCATAATCGGCCTTCGATGCTTGCAACGGCGTGTGCGGCGCATTGTAGGCGAGGTACAGGAAGAACGGCCGGTTGCGATTGGCGGTGATCGCGGCCTTGGCCTGCACCGTCAGATAATCGGTCATGTAGCGATCGGGGTGGAAGCGCTGTCCGCCATTATATTGCACGCTGAACGGCAAATTGGCCCAGAGGAACTTGTCGATCGGGTCGAACGGTTGTTTCGAATTTTCGACGTCGGGGCTCGCTTCGGGCAAATACATCTGCCCGCCGATCAGGAAGCCCAGGCTCTCGTCAAAGCCCTGCTCCTCGGGGCGCATCCCCTTGGCTTCGCCAAGATGCCATTTGCCGAGGTGCATGGTGTGATAGCCCTTGCCGCGCAGCAACTCGGCAATCGTCACTTCGCTCGACGGCACGCCCTTGGGTGCGGTCGAGGCGGGCTGGCGTGCGGCATCTTCGTCGAAGATCGTCTTGTGTTCCCATGTCGTCGGGAAATTGGCGATCGTGCGTGAAAACATCGCATCGGTGCGGATCAGGCTGGAGGGAAACCAGGCTGGCGGGTGCGTATCGGCGGGCGTAAATTCATACCCGAAGCGCGTCGGGTAACGCCCGGTCATCAGCGCGGCGCGGCTCGGCGCGCAGGTGGCGTTGCCGGCATAGCCGTCGGCGAAGGTGACGCCGTCCTGCCCCAGCGCATCGATATTCGGCGTCTTGACCAGCCCGCCCGCAACCCCGCCGCCATTGAAGCTGATGTCGTTATAACCAAGGTCGTCGGCGACAATCAGCACGATGTTGGGCGGGCGTGTGCCCGCTGGAATGGCGGGGGCGGGGCCGCGCTGCCAGGTTACCGCGCGCGTGGGATAGACATGCGGCGCGGTCCAGCCCGGCAGGTGCAGCAGGACATAATCCTTGGAGGCAACCCCCGCGATCGCCAGCACTGCGAGCAGGGCGAGCGTGATCTTGCCCCAATGCTTCACCGTGCGGCGTCCGCGAAGGTGCGGCGTGCGAACAGCAAGATAGCGATCATCACCGCTTCCGCGATCATCGGTGGGAAGGCGGTGGCAGGTGTGCCGTCGAGGATCAGGCTCAGGCAGCGCCCGCCAATCGCGATGCCGAGCAGCGACAGCGGCACCAGCAGCGGCGCGCGCGCGCACCGCCATGCGCCGATCAATGCGAACACCCCGCCGGTGACGAAAAAGGCAGTGAAATCGGCGCGCACCGTCGCCAGACCCTGCGTGCCGACCGGCGTGAGGAAGAAGCGCGACATTGCCCGCGCAGGCTCGAACAGGAAGGTGATTCCCAGCCCGACATTGAACAGGCCAACCAGGCCGACCACCCCGCGCATCAGGTTCCGCATCGCAACCCTCCCCCTATTGCGTCGTCATAGCTCGGTCAGCGACGACGCGACGTTACGACACGTATAGTGTCATTATCCCGCGCGCAATCCGTGGCCGAATCAGGCGTCGCGCCGCGCCAGCCCCGTTTGCTCCATCCGCCATTTGAGCTGGTCGAAGCGATCCTGCCCGAAAAAGGGTTCGCCTTCGAACACCATCAGCGGCACGCCATAATGGCCGCCATCGCGCTGCGCCGCCTGGTTGGTGGCGACGATTTCGGCATAGCGTTCCGGTGTAGCGGTGATCGCGGCATCAAGTTCATCAAGGTCGAGCCCGGCTTCGGCGGTAGCGCGCGCCAGATGGTCGCCCTCATGCCAGCCGCTGATTTCCCCGCTCCAGATCAGTCGGCTGACCGCGCCGAGAAAGGCGAGGCCGCGCCCGCGTTCCGCCGCCGCGACGCCGAGATGCGTCAGGCGGTAAATATAGGGTTGTTCGAGCGGATAGGTGCGCGTCGCGAAATCCATCACCACCGGGTCGGGTTGCGCCCAGCGAAATGGCATCCCCGCAAAGGCGGCGCTGCGCCCGATATCGCGCAGGAAGTAGCTCAGCCACAACGGATCGTTGCTGGTGAAGAAATCAGGCTGGCGAACCGCGATCGGATAGACCGGGCGCACGCGCGCCTGGACATCGAAATCGCGTTCGAGTTCGATCAGGCGCGGTGTCACCAAATAGGAATAAGGCGAGCGGAACGACCAATAAAGGTCATAGACGAGCGTCATGCGCCGAGCGGCTTGGTACGGATGTTGAGCTGCCCCGCGAGCCCGGCGACACGGTGTTTCTCGATCGCCTGATATTCAGGCGATTGCACCATCGCCAGCATCGCGGCGCGTGATGGATAGCGGGCGAGCGCGACCATGTCCCACATCTCGTCCATCTCGCCGATCATCAGCTCGCTCACCGCACCGGCGTAGACCGACGATCCGCCAACCGCGGCGAGGCACGCCTGCACCGCTGCGCCATAGCGGGCATAGGCCTCGCGCCCGGTGAGCGTTGCGTCGGAGCCGTCGGGATATTCGGCATTGTCCTTGAACTTCAGCAGGTTGACCATCACGAATGGCCCGTCCTCCGGCCCGCCGAAAAAGGCGGCGGCTTGCTCGGGCGGGGGGAAGACCGCGTTGGTGAGGTTCATGCCGATGCTCCCGTGCGGCGAATGAAGCCGTCGATCAGCGCGCTCAATTGCTCGGGCGCGTCCTCCTGCAGGAAGTGGCCGGCACCCGGGATGATGGTGTGCGGCTGGCCGCGCGCGCCGGGGACGCGTTCGATAAAGATCTTCTCGCCGCCCGCAGTCACCGCATCCTTGTCGCTGAAGGCGGTGAGGACGGGCTTGTCGAAACGCTCCAGCACCGCCCACGCCGCGCGGTTTTCGGCAACCGAGGCGTGATCGGGCGTGATCGGCACCAACGTCGGGAATTGCCGCGCGCCTTCCTTGTAGCTTTCGTCGGGGAAGGGCGCGTCATAGGCGGCGATTTCGTCGGCGGAGAGCTCCCGCACGGTGCCGCCATTGACGATCGCGCCGACGGGAAAGAGCGGCACATTCTGGCTGAAGGTCAACCACGCATCGAATCCCGCCGATGATCCGGTGCCGATGGGCAAGCCGGTATTGGCGATCACCAGCCGCGCGAAGCGATCGGGGAAGGCGGCGGCCAGCCGCAGCCCGATCAGCCCGCCCCAATCCTGGCAGAACAGCGTGATGCCCTGCAGGTCGAGCGCGGTGAGCCAGTCGGACATCCACGCGACATGGCGTTCATAGGTGTAATCGGCGCGCGCGGCGGGCTTGTCGGATTTGCCGAAGCCAATCAGGTCGGGCGCGATCACGCGGTGTCCGGCGGCGGTGAGCGACGGTACGAATTTGCGATAGAGATAGGACCAGCTCGGCTCGCCATGCATCAGCAACACAGGCGCGGCGTCGCGCGGTCCTTCATCGACATAATGCACGCGCAGCGCGGTGCCGTCGGCGTCGTGTATCTCGCGATAGTGCGGCGCGAAGGGATAGTCGGTCAGCCGATCGAACCGCGCGTCGGGCGTTCTCAAAACCTGCACTACACTCTCCTTATGACATTATTCGTGCCAATAGAATGTCGCATGGTCAAGTGCGAAGACGGAGGTGGACGCTCGCGCACCAAAGCAAGCGTTGCCAGGTGTCGCGCGGATCGGCAGAGAGGAGGCATTGTTTGGGGGACAGATGAAGAACACCGCCGAAACCTTCCTGGTTGCAATGCTGTTGATCTTTGCGCTGCCGTATCTGGTGTGGCGGGTTGGCCGGACCGAGCACGCAGCGCCGCTGGTGGTGGTGCAGATTATCGGCGGGGTATTGCTGGGGCCGGGGGTGCTGGGTGCGGCGCTGCCGGGCTATTACGGCTATGTGTTCAACCCGCAGGTGATCGGCACGTTGAACGGTATCGCGTGGTGGGCGGTGATGTTGTTCGTCTTCGTCGCCGGGGTGGAACTCGATCTGGGCGAAGCGTGGAAGCGGCGACGCGAGACTGGGTTGACCGCGGGCCTGGCGTTGACGGTGCCGTTGATGTTCGGCGCGGGCGCGGCACTGATCCTGCTGCAATGGCCGGGCTGGATCGGGGCGAGCGGCACGCGCTGGCAAGTCGTGCTTGGCATCGGCATGGCCTGTGCGGTCACGGCCTTGCCGATTCTGGTGTTGTTTCTCGATAAGCTCGAAATTCTGCGCCAGCCCTTTGGCCAGCGGATCCTGCGTTATGCCAGCCTGGACGATATCGCGATCTGGGGCGTACTGGCGCTGATCCTGCTGGATTGGGAGCGCGTCGGGCGGCAGGTCGCCTTTCTCGCGGCTTTTGCGATCGCGGCGGTGCTGATCCGTCGCCTGCTGACCCGGATTGTGGTGCGGGACCGCTGGTATGTCGCGTTGGTCTGGGTTGCCCTGTGCGGTTTTGCGGCGGATTGGTCGGGGCTGCACTTCATGGTCGGTGCCTTTGTGGCGGGGGCGGTGCTCGACAAGGACTGGTTCGGCGAGGCCGAGATGGATGCCTTCCGCAACTTCGTCCTGCTGGCGATGATGCCGGTGTTCTTCCTGAGCACGGGGCTGCGGACCAGTTGGAGTGTGGGCGGCGTGCAAGTCTTCGCCGCCGCTGCGCTGTTGCTGGTCGCCTCGGTCGGGGGGAAACTGGCGGGCGTGCAGCTTGCCGGGCGTACGCTGCGCTGGGGCAAGGGCGAGGCGTCGATCGTCGGCTGGCTTTTGCAGACCAAGGCGCTGATCATGATTATCTTCGCCAACATCCTGCTTGATCGCGCGGTGATCTCGAGCGCGACGTTCACCGCATTGTTGCTGATGGCGGTCGGCAGCACGATGCTGACCGTGCCGATCGTAACGCCGCTACTGCGGCGCTACGCCGGAATTGCCCGCGCCGGATCAGGGTCCTGAACCGGCGCGGACTCAGAGTCTGTTTGGAAATGCGCCATCGCGCATTTCGCGGCACCGGCCCGCTCCCCCACCCGGCCACCCATAGAATACTGCCGTTGGGTGGCCGGGTGGGGGAGCGGGCCGGTGCCGCCTTGAAATTCGCTCTTTCGCGAATTTCCAAACGGTCTCTCAGCCCTCAATCCGAGAAGGGGTCGCGGACCAGGATGGTGTCGTCCCGCTCGGGGCTGGTCGAGACCAGCGCAACCGGGCAGCGGATCAGTTCCTCGACGCGGCGGATGTATTTGATCGCCTGCGCGGGCAAATCGGCCCAGCTTCGCGCGCCCGCCGTGGTCTCCTGCCAGCCGGGCATGGTTTCGTAGATCGGCTCAACCTCGGCCTGGTCGGCGGCGTGCGCAGGGAAATAATCGAGCGTTTCGCCGCGCAGGCGATAGCCGGTGCAGATCTTTACTTCGTCGAAGCCGTCAAGCACGTCGATCTTGGTCAGCGCAATGCCGGTGATGCCGCCGACTGCCGCCGACTGCCGCAGCAACACCGCATCGAGCCAGCCGCAGCGCCGCTTGCGCCCGGTGACGGTGCCGAATTCATGGCCGCGTTCGCCCAGGCGCACCCCGGTTTCGTCCTCCAGCTCGGTCGGGAACGGGCCCGATCCGACACGCGTGGTATAGGCCTTGGCGATGCCGAGCACGAAGCCGACCGCGCTTGGCCCAAGGCCCGAACCGCCCGCCGCCGTGCCCGAAATCGTGTTGGACGAGGTGACGAAGGGATAGGTGCCGTGGTCGACATCGAGCAGCACGCCTTGCGCGCCTTCGAACAGGATACGCTTGCCGTTCGCGCGCGCATCGTTGAGCACGCGCCAGGTCGGCTTGGCGAAGGACAGCACGAAATCGGCGATTTCGCGCAGTTCCTGGACCAACGCATCGCGATCGATCGGCGGCTCGCCAAAACCCGCGCGCAGCGCGTCATGGTGCGCGGTCAGCCGGTCGAGCTGTGCGCCGAGCGAATCGAGGTGCGCCAGATCGCAGACGCGGATCGCACGACGGCCAACCTTGTCCTCATAAGCCGGGCCAATGCCGCGACGCGTCGTGCCGATCTTGCCCGCACCGCTGGCATCTTCGCGCAAGGCATCGAGATCACGGTGGAACGGCAGGATCAGCGGGCAGGTATCGGCGAGCATCAGTGTGTCAGGCGTGATCGTCACGCCCTGGCCGCGCAATTTCTCGACCTCGGCCTTCAGCGCCCACGGGTCGAGCACCACGCCATTGCCGATGACCGAGGGGGTGCCGCGTACGATGCCCGAGGGGAGCAGCGACAGCTTGTAGACGCTTTCGCCGACGACGAGGGTATGGCCGGCATTGTGCCCGCCCTGGAAGCGCACGACGACATCGGCACGCTCGGCCAGCCAGTCGACGATCTTGCCCTTGCCCTCATCGCCCCATTGGGCGCCGATCACTGCTACGTTTCCCACGTGTGTTGCCACCTGCTGTTACATTTTCGGTGCAGCCCTAATGCGCAGGGGACAGGGGGTCCATTGTTATTGCGCCTGCCCGTGGGGCAATGAACCTGGCGAAAGCCCCGATACACCTTGCGACACTTGTTTGCTTGTCGCGAAAAACGCTGCCCGATACCAGCACGTCCGACAGGGAATGACGGTGTCCGGGAGCATTGTTGTGAAAAATCGGGCTTTGATGGTAACGATCGCCGCCGCGCTTACGCTGGCAAGTGCCGCTGACGCGCAGGGGCCGCTGCGCAAGGCGATCATGAAGCGCTGGATCGAGCGTCAGCAGCAACAGCAGCAATCGGGCCCGGCAGGAACCGATATCGCTTACGGTGCGGATCCGCTCCAGCACCTCGATTTCTGGCACGCGACCAGGACCGATGGCGCCGCCCCACTGGTAATTTTCGTGCATGGCGGCGGCTGGGAACGTGGCGACAAAAGCATGGCGCGCGGTTCCGCCAAGGTCAGCCACAGTCTTGAGCGGGGCTATGCCTTTGCCTCGGTTGGCTATCGGCTGGTTCCAGCGGCCACGGTCGAGCAGGAAGCGCAGGATGTGGCCGACGCCATCGCGACTTTGGTGCGACAGGCCCCAACGCTTGGTATTGATCCACGGCGGATCGTGCTGATGGGCCATAGCGCGGGCGCGCATCTCGCAGCGTTGGTTGGGACCGATCCGCGCTATCTCGAACGCGCGCACTTGCGGGCGGATGCGGTAAAGGGCGTGATCCTGCTGGATGGCGCTGCGTATGATGTGCCGCGCCAGATCGCCGAAGGCGGCAGCTTCATGCACGATCGCTATCTGGAGGCCTTTGGCAGCGATCCGGCGCGGCAAAAGGCACTGTCGCCAACATTATATGCGGCAGCGCCCAACGCGCCGAGCTTTCTGATCCTCCATGTCGCGCGCGAGGACGGCACGGCACAGTCCGAAGCGCTCGCGGCGGCACTGCGCAAGGCGGGTACTCCAGCCGAAGTGCGCGGCTTCGAGGGTTCGGGCCTACGCGGGCACGCCGCGATCAACCGCCAATTGGGCGAGAAGGACTATCCCGCCACGCCGGTGGTGGATGCCTATCTCGACCGGCTGTTCAAATAAGCCGGGGTTAGACCGCGCGCGCTTCGCCCTCGCGTAAAACATGCGTACACAATTGCGCTTCGGGCGTGTCCCCCGCCTCCAGCGCGGCGACGGTGACCCAGCCTGCGGCGCGCATCGCGGCGGCCAGCGCCGGATCGGTGCCGAGCGGGACGAACAGGCGACGGCGGTCGACCTCGGCCAGACCTGCCGCAACGATCGCATCGGCATAAAGCGAGAAGCCGACGGCGGATTCCTCGGCGCCGCCTTCGTGCATGATCGTGTAGGTGCCGCCGCGCCCGATTTCGCCGCGCACCCCGCCTGCAAAGATCGAGAAGCCGAGCCAGCTTTGATATTCGAAGCCGTGGCGCTCGGTCGGGTCGAGCGTGAGCGCGACGCGGCCTTGCAGGCCCTCGGCGATCTTCCACAAGGCATCGAGCCGCGAGGTCAGCGCGCCGCCTGCGTCAAACGCGCAGAGCCGGGCGTGCGCGGATTCGAAGGGGCCCGCCGCCTCGATCAGCGGCAGATAGGCGGGCGCGATCGCGGCGACGCCGCCGGCATCCTTGGCGTCGAGCCGGTCGCGCAACGCACCGATCTGCTCGGGCGCGATCGGGAAGGGGCCGCTGGCGAGGACGTCGATCAGATCAGGCAGGGTGAAGTCGATCGAAATGTCGTTGACGCCTGCCGCTTCGAGCGCGGCGACTGCAACCTCCACCACTTCGCGCGCCGCCGCCACGGTATCGAGCCCGATTAGCTCGCAGCCGATCTGGCGCAATTCACGTTCGGGCGCGAGTTGCGAGGCGCGCAGCTTCAGCACGGGTCCGGCATAGGACAGCCGCACCGGGCGCGGGTGGTGGCCCATGCGAGTCGCGGCGATGCGGCCGATCTGCGCGGTCATGTCGGGGCGAATCGCCAGCGTCGCCTGGCTGACCGGATCGACGAAGCGCACCGCATCCTGCGCGCGCGCGGCTTTCAGGCGGCCGGCGAGGCCCGCCTCGAACTCGGCGAGCGCGGGGTCGGCGCGTTCATAGCCATAGGCATAAGCGGCGGCGAGGGCTGCGGCTTCCAGCCGCGCGGCGGCGTCGGCGAAGGGGGGAAGCCGGTCACGAAAACCGGTCGGGAGGAGGGCGGTGGTCATGCTATATCCTTCTCCCTCTCCCCTTTTGGGGGGGAGAGGGTGCCTAACTTCCTTAAAACGCCAAGCCCATCGCGGTCTTCACGCCCGGCAGCGCGCGGACCTGTGCCAACAATTCCGGCGTTACCGCATCGTCGATCGACAGCAGTAGCACCGCCTCACCACCCGCCGAGCGTCGGCCGAGATGGAAGGTGCCGATATTGACCCCCGCCGCGCCGAGCAACGTGCCGAGGCGACCGATGAAGCCCGGCGCATCCTCATTGACGACATACAGCATGTGGCCGACGAGATCTGCCTCGACCTTGATGCCGAACAGCTCGACCACGCGCGGCGCCGCTTCGCCGAACAAAGTGCCGGCGACCGACCGCTCGCCCGCATCGGTTTTGACCGAAACGCGCAGCAGCGTGTGGTAATCGCCCTCGCGCTCGGTACGGACTTCGCGCACCTCGATGCCGCGTTCCTTGGCGAGCAGGGGGGCGTTGACCATGTTGACCGTGTCGGTCTGCGTGCGCAGGAACCCGGCCAGCACCGCCGCAACGATCGGCTTTTGGTTGAGCTCGGCGGCGGCACCTTCGCTATGGACCGAAATGCGCGCGATCGATCCGGTGGTGAGCTGGCCGACAAGCGAGCCGAGCTTTTCGGCCAGCGCCATATACGGCTTCAGGCGCGGGGCCTCTTCGGCGGACAGGCTCGGCACGTTGAGCGCGTTGGTGATGCCGCCCGACATCAGATAATCCGACATCTGCTCGGCGACCTGGATCGCGACATTGACTTGTGCCTCATCGGTCGAGGCGCCGAGATGCGGGGTCGAGACGAAGTTGGGCGTGCCGAACAGGGGCGAATCCTTCGCTGGCTCCTGCACGAACACGTCGAGCGCGGCACCGCCGATATGGCCCGAATCGAGCCCGGCCTTGAGCGCGGCCTCATCGATCAGGCCGCCGCGTGCGCAATTGATAATACGCACGCCCTTCTTCGTCTTGGCGAGGTTTTCCGCCGAGAGAATATTGCGCGTCTGGTCGGTGAGCGGGGTGTGCAGCGTGATGAAGTCGGCACGCGCCAGCAGGTCGTCAAGCTCGACCTTCTCGACGCCGAGTTCGACCGCGCGTTCGGGGCTGAGGAAGGGATCATAGGCGATCACCTTCATACGCAGGCCAAGCGCACGGTCGGCGACGATGCCGCCGATATTGCCCGCGCCAATCAGACCGAGCGTCTTGGCGGTGAGCTCCACCCCCATGAAGCGGTTCTTTTCCCACTTGCCGGCCTGGGTTGAAGCGTCGGCCTCGGGCAATTGGCGCGCGAGCGCGAACATGAGCGCGATGGCGTGTTCGGCGGTGGTGATCGAATTGCCGAACGGCGTGTTCATCACGACCACGCCTTGCGCGCTGGCCGAGGGGATATCGACATTGTCGACGCCGATGCCGGCGCGACCGATAACCTTGAGGTTGGTCGCTGCGGCGAGGATCGCCTTGGTCACCTTGGTCGAGCTGCGAATCGCCAAGCCATCATAGTCGCCGATAATTGCGATCAGCTCTTCCGGCGTCTTGCCGGTGATTTCATCGACCTCGACGCCGCGTTCGCGGAAGATTTGGGCGGCTTTGGGGTCCATTTTGTCGGAAATGAGGACTTTAGGCATGGGAACTTCCTTCGATTTCGCGTCCGTCATTCCAACCAGCGTCATCCCCGCGCAGGCGGGGATCCATACGGGCTGGCGTTGCGGATCGGGTACGGACGTCGGGATTGTGGATTCCCGCCTTCGCGGGAAGGATGGAGACTAGTTTTTCAGGCTCGCATAGGCCCAGTCGAGCCACGGCCCGAGCGCGACGATGTCGGCGGTGTCGACGGTTGCGCCGCACCAGATGCGCAGGCCCGCCGGAGCATCGCGATACCCGGCAATGTCATAGGCGGCGTGCTCCTTTTCGAGCAGACCGGCGAAGGCCTTGATGAAGGCTTCGTCGGCACCCTCGACCGTCAGGCAGACGCTGGTCTTCGAGCGTGAGGCCGGGTCGGTTGCGAGATGCCCAAGCCACGGGCGGTCCGCAACGATCTGGTCGAGGGCTGCGGCATTGGCGTCGCTGCGCGCGATCAGTCCGTCCGCGCCGCCGACGCTCTTGGCCCATTCGAGTGCCGCGATGGCGTCCTCGACCGCGAGCATCGAGGGCGTATTGATCGTCTCGCCCTTGAACACGCCTTCGGTGAGCTTGCCCTTGGAAACCAGGCGGAACACCTTGGGCAGCGGCCAGGCGGGGGTGTAGCTTTCGAGCCGTTCGACCGCGCGCGGCCCCAGGATCAACACGCCGTGCGCGCCTTCGCCGCCCAGCACTTTCTGCCAGGAGAAGGTGGCGACGTCGATCTTCGCCCAATCAATGTCATAGGCGAACACCGCGCTGGTCGCGTCGGCGAAGGAGAGGCCTTCGCGCGTCTCGGGGATCCAGTCGGCATTCGGCACGCGCACGCCCGAAGTGGTGCCGTTCCAGGTGAACAGCACGTCGTTCGACCAATCGACCGCGTTCAAATCGGGCAATTGGCCGTAATCGGCGCGCAGGACGGTGGGATCGATCTTGAGCTGCTTGACCGCGTCGGTGACCCAGCCTTCACCGAAGCTTTCCCAGGCGAGCGCGGTGACGGGCTTGGCGCCCAGCATCGTCCACATCGCCATTTCGTACGCACCGGTGTCGGAGCCGGGGACGATCCCGATGCGGTGCGTGTCGGGGAGCTTCAACAGCTCGCGCATCAGATCGATCGAATATTGCAGCCGCGCCTTGCCGATCTTCGAGCGGTGCGAGCGCCCCAACGATTCGGTGGCAAGATTGGCGGGGGTCCAGCCTGGCGGCTTGGCGCACGGGCCCGAGGAAAAATACGGGCGTGCAGGCAAATGCGCGGGACGCGCAGGAAGGTCAGTCATGTAGTCTCTCCTCACAGAGAGCACGCGCGGCGTTGGGACCGCGTGGCCCATCGACCGCCCTAGAGAGTTTCGCCCGGCGGTCAACCGGTTTGCGCGTGATCTGCTCGCCATGCCGGCCACCACGCCATTGCGTGCGCTATCCCGCAAGCGGAGCATTTGCGCTATAAGGGCATGGTGAAACGCGCGGTATTCCTCCTTCCGCTCCTGCTTTCCGCCTGCATGTTCGGGGGCGGGCAGGACCGACGCCCCCCGCCGCGCCCGCGCGGGGCGAAGCCGGTGACGCTCGCGCTGCCGACCAATCGCGAAACGCAGGCTTGCTACGCCGATCTTTCCCGCGAGGATGTGCGCTTTTCGCCATTGCCCGATCATGATTATGGCGGCGGATGTCGGTTGATCGGGACGTTGCAACTGATCGACATCGGCGTGCCGGTCACCAATTTGAAGGCGATGCGCTGCGGGCTGGCGCGGGGCTTTACCGCGTGGGTCGATTATGCCGTTGCCCCCGCCGCGCGGCAAATGCTGGGCAGCGATGTCGTGCGGATCGAAAGCATGGGCAGTTACGCTTGCCGCGCGGTGATTGGCGCACCCGGGGCCGCCGGGCGGCTGTCGGGCCATGCGACCGCCAATGCCGTTGATGTGTCGGGTTTCATCCTGAAGGACGGGCGGCGCATCACGATCCAGCAAAACTGGAACGGCGGCGACCCGCAAGCGCGCGCTTTCCTGCGCACGATCCGTGCATCGGCGTGCAAGCGTTTCGGCACGGTGTTGAGCCCGGATTACAATGCCGCGCATTACAACCACCTGCACTTTGAAGACGATCATGCGGGTTTTTGCCGCTAGGCTTCAAATTTGCGGCGTGGTGGCTTAGGAGCGGTGGATGAACGACACACCGCAAAACCGCCCCCCGCATCACGACACCCCTTCGCAAGACACGCATGTCCCGTCGCGCGTGTTCGCCCCGGCACGGCAGGATGCCGAGACCGCAAAAACCGGCGTCAGCACGCCGCAAACCGAAAATCCGTCCTATCGCCTGGCCTTTCAGGACATGGATTTCCTGCTGCGCGAGGATTTGCGGCCGGTTCGCTTCCAGCTCGAATTGCTGAAGCCGCAACTGATCCTGGACGAAGCCAATATCGGCTCGACCTTCGTGATGTACGGATCGGCGCGTATCCCCGAACCCGCCAAGGCGCAGGCACTGCTTGACCGTGCCGAGGGCGAGACCGCGATCCGCATCGCGCAGAGCCTGGTCGAGAAATCGAAATACTACACCGTCGCTTATGAACTGGCGCAGCTCGTCAGCGCATTCCCGGAGGATGAGGAAGGCAAGCGGCAGTTCGTGGTGTGTTCGGGCGGTGGCCCGTCGATCATGGAGGCGGCGAATCGCGGTGCGGCGGAGGCAGGGTATGATTCGGTCGGGCTCAACATCGTGTTGCCGCACGAGCAGGCGCCCAATCCTTACGTTACGCCGTCGCTTTCGATGCAGTTCCACTATTTCGCGCTGCGGAAGATGCACTTCTTGCTGCACGCGCGCGCGCTGGCGGCGTTTCCCGGCGGCTTTGGCACCTTTGACGAACTGTTCGAGCTGCTGACGCTGATCCAGACCGGCAAAATTGCCCCGATTCCGGTGCTGCTTTATGGCCGCAAATTCTGGGACCGCGTGGTCAATTTCGAGGCACTGGTCGAGGAAGGCGTGGTCTCGGCCAAGGACCTGAACATCTTCACCTTCGTCGAAACCGCCGAAGAAGGCTGGGCGGTGGTGAAGGCGTTTTACCGCGACAAGGATTGAGGCGACATCCCCATCGCGGCTGCGATGGGGATGCGTCGGGCCTTATTGTTCAGTGGCCGTATTGGCCGCGGCAGGATCGGTCGCGTTGTCGGCTTCCGGCGCGGGAGCGGCAGCGGGTGCTGCCGCCGGAAGCGGCATGTTGGAGCCTTGCGCGTTGAGATACAGGATCACGTCGGCGCGATCCTTGGCGTTGGTCAGTCCGGCAAAGGTCATCTTGGTGCCCGCTGCGTAAGCGCGCGGGCTGGTGAGCCACTTGTTGAGCTCCTCAAAATCCCATTTCTTGCCGGTACTCGCAGTCTTCAGCGCGTCCGAGAAAGCGTAACCCCCCTTGCCCTGGGCGATCGCCTCACCCACGGTCGCCCACAAATTGGGGCCGATGCCATTGGCACCGCCTTGCGCGACGGTGTGACAGGCCGAGCATTTCTTGAACACTTCCGCGCCGTGCGAGGCATCGGCCACGGCCATCATTTCCCCAATCGGCTTGTCGGCTGCGGCTGCCCCTGCGCCCTCTTCGGCACCGCCCTCGATCGGATAACCGGCCTTTTCGGCCTTGATCGGGTGAACGATCATATTGCCGGCAATGCCCAGCGCGAGCGCCACGCCCATCGAGCCCAAAACCCAGCCAGCGATTGTATTGGTCCGGTTGCTCATGTCTCGTCCTGTACCTTCTGCCGCGGGGCGGCCCCTGTTAGAGCCACGAAGTACCTCAACCCATAGATTCGCGCGGCGTGCATCGCAAGCGCCGTTGGTGGATGGCACTGCCGATGGCTTGCAGCGGGGCTGCGGGCGCAGTACCGCCCGGCCCGCATGGAAAGCTTTCCCGAACCCGCGCGCGCGCTCGTTGCCGAGATGACCGCCGCCGCCGCTGCCGATCCCGCCCGCGCCGTTGCCTTTCAGGGCGCGCCCGGCGCCAATTCGCACATCGCCGCTCGTGAGGCGTTTCCACAGGGGCTGCCGCTACCGTGCTTCGATTTTGCCGATGCGATCGACGCAGTGCGCGATTTCCGCGCCGATTGCGCGATCATCCCGATCGAAAATTCGCTGCATGGCCGGGTTGCCGACATGCACTTTCTGCTGCCCGAATCGGGGCTGGTCATCACCGGCGAACACTTTCTCGGCATTCGCTATGCCTTGATGGGCAGCGGACCCTTGTCGGGTGTGCGCGAGGCGATGAGCCATCCGCAGGCGCTGGGGCAATGCCGGTTGTGGCTGCGCGACCAAGGCATCGCACCGGTGGCGTATCCCGATACCGCAGGGGCGGCGGCGCTGGTCGCGGAGCGCGACGATCCGACATTGGCCGCGCTTGCCCCGCCGGGCGCGGCGGCGCTGTACGGGTTGGACACCCTGGCCAGCGACATTGCGGACGCCGAACATAACACCACGCGCTTCGTGGTGCTGGCGCGCGAAGGGCAGGAGCCGGTCGGCGAGGGGCCGTGGATGACGACGTTGATCTTTGAGGTAAACAACGTGCCCGCCGCGCTTTACAAGGCGATGGGCGGCTTCGCCACCAACGGCGTCAACATGACCAAGCTGGAAAGCTATCAGCGCGGCGGCAGTTTCGCCGCGACCGAATTTTATGCCGATGTCGATGGCCGCCCGAGCGACCCCGGCCTTGGCCGGGCGCTGGCCGAACTGGCCTTCCATTCAAAATGGGTGCGCGTGCTCGGCACCTATCGTCAGGCGCGCGCGCGGGGGTAAAGCGGGGGCGCGGACAATGTGCTTGCGTCGTCCCCAAGGGACGACCGTACAAGCTGGCGCATGACCCGAATCAAGCGCTTGGCGCGCAGGTCTTCACCCCCGATCAGCAACGACACCTGGCCCAAGTCGCGCCGAGCACCAAGGGGGGATGGCGACTCGCGACGATGTATGTCACATTGAACGTAAGGAGAACAAAAATGAGAGTTTTCGCTTATGTCCTGCTCGCGGCGGCCATGCTGCTGGGTTACATTGGCCCTATCATGTTTGGCGTCGCGGTTGCGCCCGTAATGGGCCAGATGTCGGTCGCTTTCCCGCAAATGGGTGCTTGGTGGCCGATCGTTTTTGGGGTTTTGGCGGCAATTGCTGCTGTGACCCCGATACTCTGTGCGGAGCGCAATGGCTGGCTGAGGCTGTAATTCTCTTCCGCACATGGCGTGCGGCGGGTTGGGCGGTTATCCGGCCGCCCACGCCGTTAACAGCGTGTGCGCGATGGCATAGGGCGGAGGTGGCAGGAATGGCCCCGACTCGCCCGCCAGCACCGCGCGCACCACGTCGCGTGGAACCCAGATCGCATCTTCCAGCTCGTGCGTGTCGAGCGTAATTGCATCGTCATCGGCCATGCCGACGCACGCGACCATCAGCGAGGAGGGGAATGGCCAGGGCTGGCTGGCGATATACCGCACGTCGCGCACGCGCACGCCCGCTTCCTCGGCGATTTCGCGCACCACCGCTTCCTCGATCGATTCACCGGGTTCGAGGAACCCCGCCAGCGCCGAATAGCGACCGGGCGGGAAGGCGGGTTGGCGACCGAGCAAGGCGCGCCCGTCATGCTCGGCGATCATGATGACAACCGGATCGACGCGCGGGAAATGTTCGGCATGGCAATTGGGGCAGTTCCGCCCCCAACCGGCGCGGAACATCGCGGTCTGATGCCCGCAATTGGCGCAGAATTGATGACGGCTGTGCCAGTCGAGCACGCTGCGCGCGGCGGCATAAGTGGCGGCCTCACCCGGCGCAAACTGGTCGAGCAGACCAAACAGCCGCGCCGACCGACCTTTGGGTGCACGCATCCCCGGCGTGTAGGCGGCGAAATGCGGACGGCCATTGTCCAGGCCCAGCAGCACCAGCTCGGCATGATCGGGCGCATCGGCCAGCGTTGCCCAGCCGAGCATTCCCATATCATCGAGCTCAGGCTCGAAATTTTCGAGCTTGAGCAAACGCGCGCGCCAGTCGCTTTTGGCAGCGGCCAGCGCGGCTTCGTCGTGGCGCAGTGCATCGGCGCGGTCGAGCAAGCCGCCGGTAAAGCCGGGTGTCAGCATCGCCGCCGCCTTCACTTGCGTGGCAGCACCGGGGCGAAATCGGCATAGACCGCCTTGGTCGAATCGGCGCGCAACGGCCAGCGGTCGCCCGGCAAATAATTGACCATGATCGTCGCGCGGACCTTGTTGACCGGATCGACCCAGGCAATCGTGCCCGCGGCACCGCCCCAGCCATAGGTGCCCTTGGCTGGCCCGCCGGGGGTGTCGTGCAGCGTGACCGAGCCGCCCGCGCCAAAACCTTGCGGGTCGGTGGTGCCGCCGGTCGCCGCGACCGCGCCCGGATAGACGACGCCACTTGGCAACAGGTTCGACATGGCGAGCTTGACCGTCGCGGTTTTCAGGATGCGCACCCCGTCCAGCGTTCCGCCATTTTGGAGCATGTGCAGGAAGCGGTCGTAATCATAAGCCGAGGTGACGAGCCCGGCACCGCCATAAGGGAAGCTTGGTGCCTTGAGATAGACCGAAGTCGCGCCCGGATCGATCGGCACGCGGCCATTGGGGGTAAGGAAATAGCCGGTGGCGAGACGGCGCGCCTCCGAGCCCGGCACGGTGAACCAGGTCGAGCGCATTTTCAGCGGCGTGAAGATGCGCGTCTGCAGGAAGCGGTCGAACGGCTGATGCGACGCAACCTCGATCACGCGGCCCATCACGTCGAGCCCGATCGAATAGCTCCATTTGCTGCCCGGCTCGGCGATCAGCGGAAGTGTCGCGACCTTGTTGGCGAAGGCTTCCAGTGTCGCCGGGCGCTTGAGCCGCATCTGCGCCTCGGTCTTGGCGTCGGAGGTGAAGGGGGTGATGCCGGCATCTTCATAGGCCTTGAGCAACGGCCCCTTGGTGATGATGGTATAGCCAAGCCCGGCGGTGTGCGTCAGCAGGTTGCGGATCGTAATCGGGCGCGTGGCGGCGCGCGTTTCGAGCGAATCCGGGCTGACCTGCACGCGCATGGTCTTGAAGGCGGGGATGAAGTCGCTGACCGGCTGGTCGAGCCGAATCTTGCCCTCTTCGATCAGCATCATCGCGGCCATCGCGGTGATCGGCTTGGTCATCGAATAGACGCGCCACAGGCTGTCCTTGTCGGCCAGTGCGGCACCGGGTTCATCCCCGATACGGCCCGCCGCGACAACCGCGCTGGGGGCCTCGCCGCGACCGATGACGCCGACCACGCCGGGCAGCTTGTTGGCGGTGACATAGCCTGAAAACACCGCCTGCGTCTTGGGCAGGCTTGGGGTCGTGCGCGTTGCGACGGGGGCTTGCACGACGTGCCGCGCGACGGCGGTTCCGGTCACCACGACGAGCAAGGCGCCCGCTGCCATCTTGAACCGCGTCGCTACCATCGTGCCCTCCTGATTGCCGTTGCCGCCTTGGCGAAGACCGTGGGCAGGCCCGCCGAGTCTATCTCGGTCACGCTCCACCATTCACCGATTGGCCCATGCCCATCCACGCGCGCAACCGCAAGCGCCAGTTCCAGGCGGAAGTGCGTGAAGGTGTGCGATACCGTATCGGGCAACACCCGCCAGGCAGCGCTGAACGGTGGATCGGCGAGCGCAGGTGGCGTGTCCGCCCACGGTCCGGTGGGCAGTGCGCGCATCCCGCCCAGCAGCCCGCGTGGCGGGCGGCGGACCAGCAGCACGCGGCCATGCTGTTCCGCCCAGAAGATCGTGCCGTGGCGTTGTGGCTTGGCGGCTTTGGCGAGCTTGACCGGATAACCCTCGGGAGTCCCCGTACGATGGGCGACGCACTCTTTGGCCAGGGGACAGGCGAGGCAGCGCGGTGCGCGCGGGGTGCAGACTGCCGAGCCCAGATCCATCATCGCCTGCGCGAAATCGCCCGCGCGGGTGTCGGGGGTGATGCGATCGGTCGCTTCGCGCAAATCGGGCATCGCGCCGGGCAAAGGGCGTTCGATCGCAAACAGCCGGGCGACGACGCGCGCGACATTGGCATCGACCACGACCGCGCGCGCGCCAAAGGCGATCGCGGCGATTGCGGCGGCGGTATAGGCCCCCACGCCGGGGAGCGCGCGCAGTCCCGCTTCGGTGTCGGGAAAGCCACCGCGCGCCGCCACGGCGCGGGCGCAGGCGTGCAAGTTGCGGGCGCGGGCATAATAACCAAGCCCCGCCCACGCCGCCATCAGATCGGCCTCGGGCGCGGCGGCAAGCGCCTCCACCGAAGGCCAGCGCGCGACGAACGCGGCGAATCGCGGGCGCACCGCCGCCACTGTGGTCTGTTGCAGCATGATTTCGGATAGCCACACGCGGTATGGATCGGGCGCATTGCTGCCGGGCGCGGCGCGCCACGGCAAATCGCGGGCATGGGCATCATACCAGGCGAGCAATTGGGCGGCGATGGTGGAAGGACGCTTGGCGGACACGGCATCGCTATGGCATGGACAGGCCGATGAGCAAACGCGTCCCTGCCACCCCCGTTACCAAACGCACCGAGCCGGAAAAGCCGCGCGGTGGGCGTGCGCGCTCGGTGGCAGAATTGCTGCCCGATGCCGGGCGCGCGGCGTTTCGCCGCTTTGGCTTCGTGCAGAGCGCGGTGGTGAGCCGCTGGGGCGAGATTGTCGGCCCGCGCTATGCCGGGGTGTCAGCCCCCGAATCGATCAAATTTCCGCATGGGCAGCGCACTGGCGGCACGCTGAGCCTGGTCGTGCGCGGCGCCCATGCGACGATGATGCAGCATATTGCGCCCGAAATCGTCGAGCGGGTCAATCGCTTCTTTGGCTATGAGGCGATCGTGCGCGTGCAGATCCGCCAGGGCGATGTGCCCGCCCCCGCGCCGCGCGCAGCACCGCCGTCGCTGCGGCCAGTACCGGTTGAACTGGGCGCGAGCTTGCGCACAATTGCCGATCCGGAATTGAAGGCGGTGCTGGAAGCACTGGCCGCAGGTGTCGCGGCGACGCGCGGCGCGCCGGTTGTGGGTGGGAGTGAAGGATGAACATGCGGTGGATGCTGGCGGCAATGGCGTTGGCCGTGGGCGCAGCCCCGTTGGCGCAGGCGGCCCCTGTCAAGAAAGCGGCGACGCCCCGCGCGCACGCGAAGGTCGCGTGGGTCGATACGATCGTCGCGACGCCCGAGGGTGGGGTACGGATCGGCAATCCCAACGCCAAGGTTAAGCTGGTCGAATATGGATCCCGCACGTGCCCGCACTGCGCGTTGTTCGATGCGGAAGGTGTGCCCGCGCTGCGGACCGGTTACATCGCGACGGGGCAATTGAGCTACGAATTCCGCGATTTCCCCATTCACGGCGCGCTCGATGTCGGGCCGATCTTGCTTGGCCATTGCGTGCCGGTGCGCGCCTTTTTTCCGGTGCTCGATGCGATGATGGCCAACCAGCAGGCGCTGGTCGGGCGACCGGAGCAAGTGCCCGCCGACAAGCAGCAGCAATTGCAGGGGGCCAAGCCCGCCGTGATCGCCGCGTATCTCGCCAAATTTTACGGCTATACCGATCTCGTGGTGAAAAAGGGCCTTCCGCTGGCCAAAGCCAATGCGTGTCTGGCCGACACCAAGGCGATTGACCGCGTCGCGCAGCAGGCTGAGGTCGCCAATAAGAGCTATGCGGTCAACAGCACGCCGACCTTCCTCATCAACGGTGCCGCGCAGGCCAACGCCTTCAGTTGGTCGGCGCTGGAGCCACTCGTGCGCGCCGCCGTCGCCAAATAACCTCGCATTTCCCCAAGGAGCTTTTTGATGACCCCTCGTATCGCGTTTGCCCTGCTCGCCGCTGTTTCGCTTGCATCCTGCGGCGGGGGCGGTTCTGCGGGCGGCAACAGTGTCGCTGCGGCACCGGTTGCGGCCAAGGCGGCACCCGCCGGGCAGAACTGGACCGAGATCGTTTCCAAGACGCCCGAGGGAGGTTACCGCATGGGCAATCCCGATGCACCGATCAAGCTGATCGAATATGGCTCGCGCACGTGCCCGACTTGCGGTGCGTTCGGCCAGACCGGGCAGAAGCCGTTGACCGAGCAATATGTCGCCACCGGCAAGGTGTCCTATGAATTCCGCGATTATCTGGTGCACGGCCAGCCCGATTTCGCGCCGAGCCTGCTTGGGCGCTGCGTCGATCCGTCGGCATTCTTCCCGCTGCTCGAAGCCATGTATGTAAGCCAGCCGCAATTCGAGGCAAAGCTTGCCGATCAAGCCGCGACCAACGCGGTGCAGGCGCAATTGCAAGGCAAGACGCCGAGCCAGGCTGCGGCGGCGTGGGGCGATTATCTCGGCTACGTCGATTTCGTGAAGCAGCGCGGCATTCCTGAAGCCAAGGCGCGCGCCTGCATCGCCGATGCCAAGGCGCTCGACGAGCTGATCGGCTTGATGAGCAAGGGTGACGGCGCGAGCGTTACGGGCACGCCGACCTTCATCCTCAACGGCACCAAGGTTGAGGGCGTATCGTGGCCCGATGTCGAGGCGGCGTTGAAGCGCGCGGGGGCGTAAGGTCGCGCGTCCCGGTTAAAGGCAGGTCCGTTCGGGCTGAGCCTGTCGAAGCCCCGCCCACCGCACGCGCGGGTGGGTGGGGCGAGGGGCCCTTCGACAGGCTCCGGGCGAACGGAAGTGAGGTTTTTGTAGAACCGTCATCCACTCCAGCCGCAGGGGGGGCTTTGAATGCAGATCAAGCGTCTCCGCCTGTCGGGCTTCAAAAGCTTCGTCGACGCGGCTGACCTGCGGATCGAGCCGGGGCTGACCGGGATTGTCGGCCCCAATGGCTGCGGCAAATCCAATCTGCTGGAGGCGCTGCGCTGGACGATGGGGGAGACCTCGGCGCGCTCGCTGCGCGGGGCGGGGATGGACGACGTCATCTTCGCGGGCACCAACACGCGGCCCGCGCGCGATTTTGCCGAAGTTTCGATGCTGATCGAAAGTGCCGGTGAGGAAAGCGAAGTCGTCCGCCGGATCGAACGCGGCGCGGGCTCGGCCTATCGGATCGACGGGCGGGATGTGCGCGCCAAGGACGTGGCGCTGCTGTTCGCGGATTCGGCGACGGGGGCGCATTCGCCCGCTTTGGTCAGCCAGGGGCGGATCGGCGCGATCATCGCGGCCAAGCCCGCCGAGCGCCGCGCGATGCTGGAGGAAGCCGCCGGGATTGCCGGGCTGCACGTCCGCCGCAAGGATGCCGAGCAGAAATTGCGCGCGACCGAGGCCAATCTCGCGCGGCTCGATGAGTTGATCGCCGATCAGGACGGCCGCGCCAATGCGCTACGGCGGCAGGCGCGGCAGGCGGAGCGCTATCGCGCTTTGTCCGAGCAGATCCGCGTGGCGGAAGCGCGGATGATCTTTGCACGCTGGCGCGACGCACAAAATGCCGCCGATGCCGCCAAGGCCGAGGCGGCGAGGTGCGAGGCGCGTGTCGCCGAGGCAGGCGAGGCGCAGCGCGCGGCGGCGGCCTATGCGCTGGCCGCGACCGAGGCGCTGGCGCGCGCGCGGGGGCAAGCACAGGCGCTGCGCGAGGCGGCGAGCGAGGCAGGGCACAAGCTCGGCGGCTTGCGCGGCGAGCAGGCGGCGGCGGTGCGGCGGACGCAGGAGCTGGCGGCGGCGCGCCTCCGGCTGGCCGAGGACCGTGCGCGCGAGGGATCGCTCGCCAGCGATGCCGCCGAGGCGATCGCGCGGTTGGTCGAAGAGAGCAAGGCGCTGGAGGCACGACTGGCCGAGGCGACCGCGCGCATCCCCAAGCTGGAGACGCGGCTGAGCGAGGCCGAACGCGCCGGGCGCGACGCCGAAGTGGCGCTGGCGCAAGCGCTGGCGGCACAAGCGACCGAGCTGGCCGATGCGCGCGTGGCCGAAGCGGCATTGGCCGCCGCGCGGGTGCGGGCCGAGCGCAGCGCGCGTGACCTGGCGCGGGTGACGGCGGAGAGCGCGGCGTTGGGCGATACCGCGCCGCTGATCGCCGAGCGTGCCGAGGCGGCGGCGGCGCGCGCGCAGGCGGTGCAGCATGGTGAGGATGCGCGCGCTTCTTTGACCCGCGCCGATGCCGACGAACGCGGCGCGCGCGATCAGCGTGACCGGGCGCAAGCCGCGCGCGCGGGCGCGCATGCCGATCTGGCGGCGCTCGACAGCGAAGCGACCGCGCTGACCAAGGCGACGCGGCGCGAGGGGCGCGAACGGCTGCTCGACCGGTTGCAGCCCGAGGCGGGCTATGAACGCGCGCTGGCGGCGGCGCTGGGCGATGATCTGGAGGCTGGGCTCGATCCGGCGGGCGAGCGGTTCTGGGCGGGGGCCGACATTGCGCCGGGCGATCCGGGTGCGCCGGAGGGGACGGTGCCGCTGGGGCAGCACGTCGCGGCTCCGGCGGCGCTGGCGCGGCGGCTGGCGCAGGTGTTCGTGGCGGAACGTGACGACGGCGGGCCGCTTGCGGTCGGGCAGCGGCTGGTGACGCTGGCGGGGGTGTTGCGGCGCTGGGATGGCTATGTCGCCAAATCGGGCGGCGCGGCGGCGGCGGAGCGGCTCGAACGCATGAACCGGCTGCGCGCGATCGAGGCGGCGCGCCCGGCGGCGGTGCGCGCGGTCGAGGCGGCGGATGGCGAACTCGCGCGGATCGACGCGGCGATTACCGTGGCGCGATCGGTAGCAGTAGCGGCGCGGCGCTTGCTGGAAAGCGCCGAAACGCGCGCGCGCGATGCGGCGCGCGCCGAAGATCGCGCGGCGGCGGCGATCGAGCGGATCGAGGCGCAGCGGGCCGATCTGGCGGCGCGGCGGCAGCGCATCGTCGCCGACCATGAAGAAGCCGAGGCCGAAGTGACGCGTGCGGCGGCGGTGCAGGCGGCGCTGCCCGATGGCAGCGCGACGCGTGAACGGGTGCGCGCGCTGTCGGGCGAGGCGGAAGCGCGCCGTACCGCCATCGCCACCGCGCGTGCGGATCGCGCCGGGCTCGACCGGGATGTCGGCAGCGCGCGCGAGCGCGTGGCCGGGATGAGCGCTGAGGCGAAAAGCTGGCGCGCGCGGGCAGGCGAAGCGGCGCGGCGGATCGCCGAGATGGACAAGCGCGACGGCGACCTTGCCGCCGAAGCGCAGGCGCTGGTCGGGCGGCCCGAGGCGCTCGCGGCAGATATCGTGGCGCTGGAGGAGGCCCATGCGGCGGCGCGCGCCGAAGCCGATGCCGCTGCCACCGCCGAACGGGCTGCCGAAGCGGCGCTCCGCGCAACCGAAGCGCAAGCCAGCGCCGCCGCCGAAGCGCTCGCACAAGCGCGCGAAGCCCGCGCCGGGGCGGCGGCGCGCGCGGAAAATCAGGAATTGCGCCGCGTCGAGATGAACCGCCTGTCGGGCGAACGCTTCCAATGCCCGTCGGTGTTGCTGCCCGAACGCGTCGGTTTCGATGGTCAGACGGTGCGCGCGCCGGGCGAGGAATCGGGGGCTCACGAGAAATTGATGGTCGATCGCGAACGGATCGGCCCGGTCAATCTGGTCGCGGAAACCGAGCTGGCCGAGCTCGAAGCCGCATCCAAGGGCAATGCCGCCGAACGTGAAGAATTGGGATTGGCGGTCAACCGCCTGCGCGGGTCGATCGGCACGCTCAACCGCGAGGGACGGCAGCGGCTGATGGCGGCGTTCGAGGCGGTTGACGGCCATTTCCGGCGCTTGTTCACGACGCTGTTTAATGGCGGGCAGGCGCATCTCGAACTGGTCGATTCGGATGATCCGCTGGAGGCCGGGCTCGAGATCATGGCGCAACCGCCGGGCAAGAAGCTGCAATCGCTGACGCTGCTATCGGGCGGCGAACAGGCGCTGACCGCCGTCGCACTGATTTTCGGACTGTTCCTGACCAATCCCGCGCCGATTTGCGTGCTCGACGAAGTCGATGCGCCGCTGGACGATGCCAATATCGAACGCTTTTGCGGGTTGCTGGATGCGATGACGCGCGAAACGCAGACGCGCTATCTGATCGTGACGCACAATGCCGTGACGATGAGCCGGATGCACCGGCTGTTTGGCGTGACGATGGTCGAACAAGGCGTCAGCCGCCTCGTGTCGGTGGATCTCGGCGGCGCGGAATCGCTCCTCGCCGCCGAATGATGCCCGTTTAGCGGCAGCGCTTCTTGGCGGTGATCGAACGATCGATCGCGCGCCCGCCGAGCGCACCGCCAACCCCGCCTGCCACCGTACCGAGCACCCCGCCGCCAAGCGCATTGCCGACCAATGCGCCGCCCACGCCACCGGCGACCAGCCCGGTCGTGCCCGACGAATGGCGACAGCGCGTGTAATGGCGGCTCGATTTGCCGTAATAACGGTGCTTCTTCGCTTCGGCTTTGTCGATCGGCAGGGCTATCGTCACCGGCACGACGAGCGAGGCGGCGGCGAGGCTGAGGAAGAAAGAGCGCATGATTGGGTCCCCTATGATTCTTGTACGGGTGTGATTCTTGTGCGGGCGTAACGTTCCGTGTGCGCAAGGGTTGCATTGGATTGCGGCGAAGCGAGCGCCCGGTGCGGTTTATAGCGGTAGACTGGGTTGCTCGTCATCTGTCGGCGCATCGACAATACCCGAAAGCGTCAGGCCAATCAGGCGGACCCCCAGCGGCACCGGAAGTTGCGCATCAAGCAGCGTCAGGCCGCTTGCGAAAAACGTTTCGCGATCGAACACGCCATGCGCGAGCGAGCGTGCGCGCGTGATCGTGCGGAAATCGGAGAAGCGCAGCTTCAGCGTCACGGTGCGACCGCGCGCCTGGTGGCGGTCGATGCGTACCCAGGCCGCTTCGCCGACCCGGTCGAGCGCGGCGTGCAGGTCGGCTGGCGCGGACAGGTCGGTTTCGAAGGTGCGCTCGGCCCCGACCGATTTGGTTGGGCGATGGCTGCGCACCGGGCGATGGTCGAGCCCGCGCGCTGCACCATAGAGATAGTCGGCATGGCTGCCGAAATGCGCCTGGAGGAAGGCAAGCGGCCGCTCGCGCAGGTCGGCCCCGCTTTCGATGCCGAGCGCCGCCATTCGCGCCGCCGTCACTGGCCCGACGCCGTGGAAGCGCTTGACCGGCAGGCTCGCCACGAACGCCGCGCCGTGGCGAGGCGAGATGACGCACAGGCCATCGGGCTTGTTCTGGTCGGATGCGAGCTTGGCGATGAACTTGTTGTAGCTGACCCCGGCTGAGGCGGTGAGCCCGGTCTCGGCCTTGATCCGCGCGCGGATTTGTTCGGCGATGGCGCGCGCCGAGCCGAGATGGTGGCGGTCTTCGGTCACGTCGAGATAGGCTTCGTCGAGCGAGAGCGGTTCGACCAGATCGGTATAATCCTCGAAAATCGCGCGAATCTGCGCGGAGACCGCGCGATACGCTTCGAAACGGGGCGGCACGAATACCAGATCGGGGCAGCGGCGAAGGGCTGTGACCGAGGGCATGGCCGAGCGCACCCCGAAGGCGCGCGCCTCATAACTGGCGGCGGCGACCACGCCGCGCGCGCGTGATCCGCCGACCGCGACCGGGCGGCCCCGCAGTGTCGGGTCATCGCGCTGTTCGACCGACGCGAAAAAGGCGTCCATGTCGATATGGATGATCTTGCGCTGGGGCGGGGTGTCGGCGGAATCGGCCATGCAACACTCTGATAGCCGCAGCAGGAGAAGGTGGGGAGTTTCTGTTGCTCGGTACTCCCCGGACCGCCGGTGTCTGCTTCTGTTGCCCGGTGCAGCCCGAACCGCGTTCTTTTGGGGTAACCTAGGCCGTTAGGCCTTTAGTTACGCCGCAATCGCGAGTGCTTCGTTATCGTTAGCACTTGTGGTTTTGAGCCTTTTGCAGGTTACTCAGCCCGGGCAAAAACAGCGCCTTTCAACACACGTCGATCCTGGTTCGACCCCGTCAGAGCCCCTCCGGCAAGAGGGGTTTTGGTGGAGTCGCCGGGTACTGCCCCCGGGTCCGCTGCATCTAGTCTACGCTGCACTTTATCACCATAGCCGGGCGAACCCGGCACCCGCGATATAGGCAGGGCCCGGCGCAATGAAAAGGCCCGGTTTTACGCCATGTGCCTTTCACTCGCCACAAATCGGGTGCATGGGGTATAGTATCATGTTGACGCAACGTTCTCGCTACGCGCTCCGCGCGATGATGTTCCTGGCCGAAGCACCCCCCGGTGGGCCGCCCATCCCGATGAACCGGATCGCCACCGAAGCGAACGTGCCGCGCAAATTTCTTGAGCTGATCCTGGCTGATTTGCGCGAAGCGGGCTTCCTGCACAGCCATCGCGGCAAATTGGGCGGCTATTGCCTGTCGCGCCCGCCGCACCTCATTTCCCTGGGCGAGATCATCCGCGTGATCGAAGGGCCGCTGGCGTTGGTGCCGTGTGTCAGTCGTACCGCCTATCGCTCATGCAAGGATTGCAAGGACGAGGCGAGTTGCGCGATCCGCCATGCAATGATGCGCGTGCGCGACGAAACCGCCCGGATTCTCGACGGCACCAGCCTGGCGGATTCGGTTGCGGAGCATTTGGTCGCCGCCTGACCGCGCTTACGCGAATAACGCCTTGGAGCTTCGGCGGCCAATCCCCAAACCCGTTCACCCTGAGCCTGTCGAAGGGCGTTCCACGCGAGCGGCTCGCGTGGAAGGGCTTCGACAGGCTCAGGGTGAACGGAATATACGGTAAGCGCGAGCCCCCCTCAGCGCCGTTTCAATTCATCGCGAATTTCGCGCAACAGCGTGATGTCGGCGGGTTCAACCGGCTCTGCGGGTGCTTCGGGGGGCTTGGGCATCAGCCGGTTCACCGCGCGCACCAGCAGGAAGATGATGAAGGCGACGATCAGGAAGTTGACCGCCGCCGTTACGAACGCGCCATAGCCGAACAGCGGCACGCCAGCCTTTTTCAGCGCGGTATAGTCCGACGATCCGGCGAGTGCGGGCGGCACCTTGCCCAACACCACGAAATAGCTCGAAAAATCGAGCCCGCCGAATATCTTGCCGATCACCGGCATGATGACGTCATCGGTCAACGAGGTGACGATCTTGCCGAACGCCCCACCGATGATGACCGCGACGGCCAGGTCCAGCACGTTGCCGCGCGCGATGAATGCCTTGAACTCCTTGAACATGGAGCCTCCTGATCCGATTTCGTTTCTCGCGGCCATGCTACCCCGCTATCATGGCGGCGCAAGGCCTGGAGGAAACAAGACCATGAAGTATCGCACTCTGATCGCATTCGTCGGCGCGTTCGCGCTGGCCGGTTGCGGCCTGAACAGCGTGCCGACGGCGGAAGAGAACGCCAAGGCGAAATGGGCCGATGTCGAAAATTACTATCAACGCCGCGCCGACCTGATCCCCAATCTGGTGGCAACGGTGAAGGCGGCGGGCGCCCAGGAAAAATCGATCCTGGTCGAAGTGACGCAAGCACGCGCCTCGGCTTCGCAGGTGAAGGTGTCGGGCGCGGACTTGAACGATCCGGCCAAGGTTGCGGCGTATGAAAAGGCGCAAGCCGGTCTCACATTGTCGCTGCAGCGGCTGCAGGAGGCCTATCCCGAGCTGAAGAGCCAGGGCAATTACGCCACGCTGCTGGACCAGCTCGAGGGCACCGAAAACCGCATCTCGACCGCGCGCCACGATTATAACGAAGCGGTGCAGGCGTATAACACGACGATCCGCACCTTCCCCGACGCAATCGGCGCGAAGGTGTTTTACGGGGCCAAGCCGCTGGTGCCGTTCAAGGCGACAACGCCGGGGGCGGACGTGGCACCGAAGGTCAATTTCGGCAACTCGAACTAAGTTACCGGGCCGGAGGCCCCAAGCCGATGCGCCTGATTCAGGCAATGCTCGCGATGCTGGTCGCGCTGCTGCTGGGGGTTAGCCCGGCGGCAGCGCAGACCTATCCCAAATTTACCGGGCTGGTGGTGGATGCCGCCAACGTGTTGCCGCCCGCGACCAAGGCCAATCTGACGGCCAAATTGGAAGCGCTGCAGAAGGACACCAAGCGGCAATTGGTGGTCGCGACGATCCCCGATCTGCAGGGACGCGAGATCGAGGAATATGGCGTCGCGCTTGGGCGGGCGTGGGGCGTGGGCCTGAAAGGCGCCAATAATGGCGCGATCCTGTTCATTGCCCCCAACGCGCCCAAGGGACATCGCGGACCACGGCTTGAGGTTGGCTATAGCCTCGAACCGATCCTGACCGATGCCTTTGCGGGTACGATGATCCGTGAAACGATGATGCCCAAGCTCACGCAATCGGGCGACATTGCAGGCGCAATGGAAGCGGGCACCGACGCGGTGATCGCGCAACTGCGCGCCTCGCCCGAAGAAGCCCAGGCGAATGTCGATGCGGCGGCGGCGAAGTTCGACAAGGTGCATCGGCGCAGCCGTGCCGGCAGTGGCGGCGGGATTCCGTTCGGCGTCATCATGATCCTGTTCGTGATCGGCTTTATCGTGCTGTCGAGTTTGCGGCGCGGGCGGCGCGGGCAGCAATATCGCAGCGGTGTCGCTCCCGCAGTGCTGTGGGGGTCAGGTCTCGGCAGTGGCTGGGGAAGCGGTTGGGGCGGCGGCTGGGGTGGTGGTTCCGGCGGCAGCTTTGGCGGTTTTGGCGGTGGCGGCGGCGGCTCTAGCGGTGGCGGTTCAGACGGAAGCTGGGGCGGCGGTGGTTTCACTGGCGGCGGCGGCGGTGATTTCGGCGGCGGTGGCGCTTCGGGGGATTGGTGATGGCGGGAACGGCACGGCTGACGCCAGAGGATCATGCGCAGGTGCTGGCCGCCGTGGCGCGCGCCGAAGCGGGGACTGACGGCGAAATCGTCACGATCGTGACCGAGCGTTCGGACAGTTACCACGATGCGGCACTGCATTATGCGATCGCGGCGATGCTGATCGTGCTCGCGCTGGCGGCGATCGATCCGCTGGCGATCGAGACCTGGTTGAGCGGCTTTACCGCCGGGTGGGACGATGCGCCCGATCCACGTTTGCTGTTGGGCGTGATTCTGGCGGCGCAAGCGCTGGTGTTCCTGATCGTGCGGTTCGCGCTGGCCTATATGCCGCTGCGGCTGGCACTGGTGCCCAAGGCGACGCGCGCGCGGCGGGTGCGCCGTCGGGCGATCCAATATTTCAAGGTCGGTGCCGAACGCCGCACCACCGCGCGCGTCGGCATCCTGCTCTATCTGTCGCGCGATGAACGCATGGCTGAGATTGCCGCCGACGCGGCGATCCACCGTGCCGTCCCGGCCGAGCGCTGGGGTGATGCGATGGCGGCGTTGGTCGCCGAAACGCGCGGCGGAAGGCCGGGGGCGGGCATGGCGGCGGCGGTCGAGCGGATCGGCGCGATCCTCTCGGAAACCTTCCCCAAAACAGCGGACGACCGCAACGAACTCCCGGACAGGCTGATCGAACTATGAGTGCTGACGTCGTTTGGGAAGGCAAGTACATCAAGGTTTTGAAGGACGGCACGTGGGAATATGTGTCGCGCGCGCGTGGCATTCAGGCGGCGGTGATTCTGGCGGTCGAGGACGGGCACGTCCTGCTGGTCGAGCAATATCGCGTGCCGCTGGGCAAACGCTGTCTGGAGCTTCCCGCCGGGCTGGTTGGCGACGAGGAGGCAGGCGAGAGCGTCGAAACCTCCGCCGCGCGCGAGCTGGAAGAGGAAACCGGGTATCGCCCGCGCGTGATCGAGCCGCTTGGCTTTTTCCATTCCTCGCCCGGCATGGTGTCGGAAGGCTTTACGCTGGTGCGCGCGACCGGGCTGGAGCGCGTTGGCGCGGGCGGCGGGCATGAAGGGGAGAATATCACCGTGCTGCGCGTGCCGGTCGCGGAAATTGCCCCGCTGGTCGCCGCCAAGCGCGCCGAGGGCGTGGCGATCGACGTGAAGCTGCTGCTCTTGCTCGGCGCGGGGATGCTGGCGGGGTAACCGCCGCGCCCAGCGCTTAGCGGAAGTTGTCGGCGTAGCTTTGCAGCTTCAGCGTGCGCGCGGGCGCAGGGATAACGGTGAAGGCCAGCCCTTCGCGCTCGGCATAAGCGACCGCCGCGTCCTGCGTCGGGAAGGTGAGGCGCAACTGGTCGCGCGTGTCGCCCGAACCGGCCCAACCCGTCAGCGGGTCGGGCTGCTTGGCCTCGGCGGGAGCGAAGTCCAGCACCCACAAGGTGGTGCGCGCACGGCCCGACGACATGGAATTCTTCGGGCGCTGATAGATTCGGGCGATCGACATGGCGCCTCCTTACCGTGCTTCTTTCGCGCGCGCATCTGCGTTTTTCGTGCGCAGCGTTGCATTGGCCGATGCGGGGTCATCGGGCCAGGGGTGGCGGGGATAGCGCCCGCGCATTTCCTTGGCGACGGCGGCCCAACTGCCCGCCCAAAACCCCGGCAAATCGCGCGTCGTCTGGATCGGGCGGCCGGCGGGCGAGGTGAGGCTCAGCACCAAGGGAACCTGCCCGCCCGCGATCATCGGATGCGCGGCGAGGCCGAACAGCGCCTGCGGGCGCAAGTCTACGCGCGGCCCGCCTTCGGCATCATAATCGATCGGGTGGCTGCTTCCGGCGGGGCTGGTGAAATGGGTGGGGGCGAGGCGGTCGATCGTCTTGAGCGCGTCCCAGCCGATCAGCGCGCGGAGTGCATCGGTCAGCGCGCCCGAGTCGATCGCATCAAGCCGCCGCTTGCCGACGAACAAGGGCGTCAGCCATTCATCGGCGCGCGCGAGCAGGGCGGCGTCATCGAGCATGAGTTCCGCGCCACCATGCTCCTGCGCAAAGGCGGCGCGGTGACGCAGCGCGAGCGCCGTGTCGCTCCACGGCAATAGCGCGAGGCCGTGGGCGTGGACACCCGCCAGCAAGGCGGCGGTGATCGCGTCAGGATCGGCCTGCGCATCGGGGCCGCTCGACAGCCGCAACGCGCCGAGGCGGCGGTCGCGCGTGGTTTGCACGCCCCCCGTCGTGGGATCGAAGCTGACGGTGCGGTGCGTGGCGATCGACTCGCCGAACAGCGCCTCGATCGTCGGCAAATCGATCGCGGCGGCGGAGAGGATGCGTGCGCCGGATGCCATCCCTTGCGTTTCGGCCACCGCCAGCCATTCCTCGCGGGCAAGGGCACTGGCTGGATCGAGCTTGAAACCACGCCCGCCGACCGACGCCCAGGTTTCGCCCGAGCCATCGCGGCGACGCGCGATGCGATCGGGGAAAGCGAGCGCGATGGCGGTGGCCTCTCCACCCCTCCCGCTTGCGGGAGGGGGCGGGGGAGGGGCTGTGGGGCGAGCGGCGGGGGCTTTATTCCCTCCCCCAGCCCCTCCCGCAAGCGCGAGGGGAGCGAGATTCGTCCACCGTTTCGCCAGTTTGCGCCCGGCGTCCGCACGCGCGCCGCGTTCGCCGCGCCAGCGACGGCGGCGGGATTCGAGGTCGACATCGTTGCCGCCAAGCCCACGTTCGTCGAGCAGCACGGCAATCTCAGCTGCGACATCTGCCAGCCCGAGTTCGCCCGCGCGCACCAGCATGTGGCCAAGGCGCGGGGCCAGCGGCAGGCGGGCAATGGCGTGGCCGTGCGGCGTCGGGCGGCCATCGGCATCGAGCGCCTCCAGCGTGCGCAAGCGCGTGCGCGCTTCCTGCACGGCGGCTTCGGGCGGCGGATCGAGCCAGCGCAAAGCACGCGGATCGGCGACGCCCCATAAGGCGCAGTCGAGCGTCAGCGCCGACAGATCGGCCTCCAGAATTTCGGGCGGATCGAAGCGCGGCAGGCCAGCGGTCGCGGCTTCTTCCCACAGGCGATAGGCGGTGCCGGGCTGCTGCCGCGCGGCGCGCCCGGCACGCTGCGTGACGGCGGCTTGGCTCGCGCGTTCGGTCACCAGCCGCGTCATCCCCGCCGCGCGATCATAACGCGGGCGGCGGGCGAGGCCCGAATCGACCACGACAGAGATGCCGTCGAGCGTCAGGCTCGTCTCGGCGATCGAGGTCGCCAGCACGACCTTGCGCCGCCCGTGCGGATCGGGCGCGATCGCGGCGCGCTGTGCGGCGGGATCGAGGCTGCCGTGGAGCCGGTGCAGCACGATATCGGGCCCAAGCCCCTCCAGCCGCTCGGCGGTGCGGTCTATCTCGGCAACACCGGGCAGGAAGGCGAGGATGCCGCCCGTTTCCTCGCGCAGCGCCAGCCGGACTGCGGCGGCGACCGAATCCTCGATCCGCGCTTCGGCGGCGCGGCCAAGGTGGCGCAAGCGCAGCGGGTGCATCCGCCCGGCGCTTTCGATGATGGGCGCACCCTCCATCAGGGCGGAAAAGCGCGCGCCGTCGAGCGTTGCCGACATCGCCACCAGCCTGAGATCGGGCCGCAGCGCGCTTTGCGCATCGAGCGCGAGTGCGAGGCCGAAATCGCTGTCGAGGCTGCGTTCATGCACTTCGTCGAACAGCACGGCGGAGACCCCGGCGAGTTCAGGGTCGGCTTGAATACGCGCGACGAAGATGCCCTCGGTCACCACCGTTACGCGCGTCGCCGCCGAGCGCTTTGTATCCATCCGCGTGGCATAGCCGAAGGTTTGACCGACATTTTCTCCGGCGGTGGCGGCCATGCGCTCGGCTGCAGCGCGCGCGGCGAGGCGGCGCGGGGAGAGCAGCAGGATCTCGCCGCTGCACCATTGCTCTTCCAGCAAGGCGGGCGCAACTGCGGTGGTCTTGCCCGCCCCCGGCGGCGCAACCAGCACGGCGTTGGGTGCAGCGCGCAAGTGGCGGAGCAGGTCGGGCAGGACGGCGTGGATGGGCAAAGCGGGCGTCACGCCTCGTTCCTACCGCCATGCGCCGGTTTTGGAACCACCGCATCGTGACGCACGGGTGATATCGCGCGTGCTATAGGGTGAGCTCAGAAACGATTGTGGCCGCCTGCCGACCAATGCAAGGCGTCGGACATTGGGCGGGTGCAAGTCCGATACCGACACGAGCAGATGCGGAGGTTAAAACGCCGCAGTTCTGATATTTCGGTGTTATAGGAACGTCCGCCGATATCGGGCGAACCGGCGTTTCGCGGTAATGTCAGTCGCGTCCGGCTCCTCGATGATCGAACGCTCCCGTGCGCCGGGAGCATTGCTTCTCCGTTTCTGGTGGCGGTCGCTAACGCGGTGTTGAGGCCTCGCACGGAAGGGCGTTGAAGTTTTCGCCCGACTTTATACGAGCACCGGATTGGTTGCCTCAATCGCCTCGCGCTCGGCTTTCGCGCGCAGCAGCACGTATAAAGGCAGATCGTCAGGATTTTGAATTACAATGAATTATCGCCATTCCTTCCATGCCGGCAATAGCGCCGATGTTGTGAAGCACAGCCTGTTGATCGCCCTCGTGCGGGCCCTGCAGCACAAACCGGGCGCGCTGACCCTGATCGACACCCATGCCGGCTGCGGGCTGTACGACCTTGACGGTGAGGAGGCCGGGCGTACCGGCGAGTCCACGCAGGGCGTGCTGCGCGCCTTTGCCGACGCGAATCCCTTGCTGAGCGACTACCGTGCCGCGGTACGGGCGGTGAATGTCGGGGCCGAGCCGCAGCTCTACCCCGGCTCGCCGCGGATTTTGGCGCAGCTTGTGCGCCCGCAGGATTTCCTGATCCTGAACGAAAAACATCCTGAGGACGCCTATACTTTGCGCGGCGTGATGCGCGGCACATCCGCTGCCGTGCATGAGCGCGACGCCTACGAGTTTTGGCTGGCGATGCTGCCGCCCCGCACAGCGCGCGGCGTGGTGGTGGTCGACCCGCCGTATGAACAGCCGGACGAACGCGCCCGTATCACAGCCACCCTTGCCGCCGCGCACCGCAAATGGGCGCATGGCGTGACGGTGATCTGGTATCCGCTGAAAGACCGCGCCACGCATTGGCGGTGGAAGGAGCAGCTACGCACGCTCGGCATCCCGAAATTTCTGTGCGTTGAGCATTGGTTGTACGATGACGATCAGCCCGGCATCTATAATGGTGCGGGCCTTTATATCGTCAACCCGCCTTACGCCTTCACGGAAGGACTGCCGCCTGTGCTGGAAGCTCTCCGTGCCGCGCTGGCGCCCGAGGGGCATAGCGGTGAGATCACAACCGATTGGTTGGGTGGATTAAAATAAATCCTCATCGCTCCCTTCTCTTAAAAAGGAGGCATTGCCGCGCTGCAGGTTGCAAGCACAGCATCTCGCGAGATTCGTGCGGTATCGGAAGGCTGGCAGGTCTGCTTTCTGCGAAAAGCAGTCGATTGCCGAAGGCACCGGGAATGGCAGTTAAGTCCGATAAAGCGGTCAGGCGGCTACTCACCCAATCCCGCCCCTTCGCGGTTTGTGGCCCCGCGCGCTAGTATCTCACGGATTTGAAATGCTAGGCCCGCGCCAGGACATTGGAGACCGACATGGCGGGGCATGGTCATTCCCACGGGCACGGCGATCATCACGGGCACTCGCACGGTCATGGGCATTCCCACGGGCACGGGCACGGGCATAGCCATGCGCCGATGGCGGGGCATGATCGTGCCTTTGCGATCGGCATTGGGTTGAACCTCGCTTTCGTCGTCGGCGAAGCGGTGTTCGGCCTGATCGCGGGTTCGGTCGCGCTGCTGGCGGATGCCGGGCATAATCTATCCGATGTGCTCGGCTTGTGCGCGGCGTGGGCGGCAATTGCGCTGGGGCGGCGCGCGGCGTCGAAGCGCTTCACGTATGGGCTGAAGGGCTCGACGATTCTGGCGGCGTTGCTCAACGCCTTGCTGCTGCTGGTCGCGCTCGGCGCGATCCTGCTTGAGGCGGTGCAGCGGCTGGCGGTGCCCGCGCCGGTGGATGGGCCGACAGTGGCCTGGGTCGCGGGTGCCGGGATTCTGGTCAATGGCGTGACGGCCTTGCTGTTCCTGCGCGGGCGCGAGGGCGACATCAACATTCGCGGTGCCTATCTCCACATGGTGAGCGATGCGATGGTGTCGGCGGGCGTGGTCGTGTCGGGGCTGGTGATTTGGTGGACCGGGCTGACCTGGATCGATCCGGTCGTCAGCATCGTCATCGCGGTGCTGATCTTCCTGCAAACCTGGGGGCTGTTGCGTGAATCGGTCGAAATGGCGCTGGCGGCGGTGCCGCGCAGCATCGATTCGGACAAGGTGTGGGATGCGCTACGCGCGCTGCCGGGCGTGGCGCGCGTCCACCATGTCCATATCTGGCCGATGAGCACGACCGAGACCGTACTGACCGCGCATCTGGTGATACCGGCGGGGCATCCGGGCGACGCCTTTCTGGATACGACGCGCGCGATGTTGAAAAGCCGCTTCGGCATCGGCCACGTGACGTTGCAGGTCGAATTGTCCGAAGTAGCGGCAGGCGATGCCGAACGGCGCGGCTGCTAGAGCCCGGAACGGCGCAGGGCCGTCCGCCATCGCTCAATAAGCGCGCGCGATCGCAAATTCGACGGCTTCGACCATCGCATCCTTGGCCTTGCCATTGGCGAAGATGCCGAGCGCGTCGATCGCGCGCTGGCCGTAATGGCGCGCGCGCGCCAGCGTATCATCAACCGCGCGAGTCGAGCGCACGAGTTCGATCGCGTGGACGAAATCCTCGTCGCGATTGCGATGCCCTTCGATCGCCGCTTTCCAGAACGCCCGATCTTCGGCACCGCCGCGCGCATAAGCAAGAATGACGGGCAACGTCGCCTTGCCCTCGCGGAAATCGTCGCCCGCGTCCTTGCCCATCGTGCCCGCGTCGGACACGTAGTCGATCGCGTCATCGACCAATTGGAATGCGATGCCGAGGTTGCGACCATAGGCATCGAGCGCGAGTTCCTCCGCCTCGGGGCGTTCGGCGACCACCGCCGCGACACGGCAGGCGGCGGCGAACAAGGCCGCCGTCTTCGCGCCGATAATGTCGAGATAGCGTTCTTCGGGAATGTCGACTCGCCGCGCGGCGGTGAGTTGATTGACCTCGCCCTCGGCAATGATCGCGCTTGCCCCCGCCAGGATCGACAACACCTTGAGCGAGCCGTCTTCCACCATCAGCTCGAACGAGCGACTGAACAGGAAATCGCCGACCAGCACGCTGGCGGGGTTACCCCAGATCAGGTTGGCGGTGCGCTTGCCGCGGCGCAGATCCGACCCATCGACCACATCGTCATGCAGCAGCGTGGCGGTGTGGATGAATTCAACCGCTGCGGCCAGCCGGTGATGGCGCGAACCAAGATAGCCGAGCAGCCGCGCACTCGCGAGCGTCAGCATCGGGCGCATACGCTTGCCGCCGCCCGCGATGAGATGGCCTGCAAGTTCCGGGATCAGCGGAATTTCCGACTGCATCCGCGACAAAATGACCGCGTTGACCAGATTGAGGTCACCCGCGACGAGTTGCACCATCGGCTCCAGCGAAGGCTGGGCACGCGAGGAATCAATGCGGTGAATGGTGGCGCTCATCTGCGCTGCGATGTGGCGGGACGGCGCGCTAAAGGCAAGCCTTTCTCGGGTTGCGTCGGGCTGCAAGCGCACGCAAAAGAGCGTCGATGGGCGACAAGGAGCAGACGGTGACCGACGAAACGCTGAACGGATACCGCCAGAGCATCGACAATATCGATGCCGCGCTCGTTTTTCTGCTCGCAGAACGGTTCAAGACGACGCAGGCGGTTGGGCGGTATAAAGCGCAGGCCGGGCTTCCCCCGGCGGACCCCGGTCGCGAGGAGGCGCAAATCGCGCGGTTGCGCGGTCTTGCCCATGACGCCAATCTCGATCCCGATTTCAGCGAGAAATTCCTGCGGTTCATCATCGATGAGGTGATTCGCCACCACGAGCGCGTCCGCGGCTAAGCCGGGTTATGGCCGCAGCTTGGCCAAAAAGTCCGGCAGCGTGCAGAGCCCGGTAACCCCGCGCGCCTTGCAACCTGCGATCGGCAGCACTTGCCGATACGGCGTTTTGGCGGTCGCGGCGCGAAGTTCGGCAAGCGACTGGGCGCGATAAACCGCGCGGACATAGTGGTTACCCGCCATATCGCTCAGCCGTTCGAGCGTGATCGCACCGCCCGGTACGGGATCGTCGACCGCGATGCCGGGAACACGCCAATGCAGCCCCAATATACCCGCGAGATTGGCGACATTGGTGTCATGCCCCGCGATCATCGCGATTTTGGGAGCAGTGGCACCATCATCGGACAACCACGCCGCGATACGTGGCGACAGGCCAGCCAGATTGTGCGCCGCGATATAGGGCGGTTGCGCGAGCAAACGGAATTCGAGGGCGTGGAATGCCCCAAAGGCGGTGATGTCGGCGGCTGTGGCGCGACCCCAGCCGACCTCCTTCGCTGGTTTGCCCTCGGCATATTCGAGCAGCAGAATTTGGGCGGCGGTCGAGGCGCGGTCGAGCGCCCCGCCGAGTTTGGGGCGCGATGTGGCGGTGGCGGGGGTGATCGCGCTGGGTTCGCGTGCGACGCCACAGCCGGTGCGTGCCTGCCCGCACAGGACCCGGTCGAGGCGCGCGAGCAAAGGTTTCATCCGGCGTTCGAGGGCGGCGATGCCGCCGGGGCCCACTGCCGCATCGACTGCGGCGGTCGCGCGGGCGGGGTCGAGCGGTGCATGGCCATCGTCGATCTGGTTGAACAACGGATCAGGCTCGTCCTGCGGACGGTGCTCGATCGCGAGGGTGCAACCGGGGGCCAGGCCTTTGGCGTAACTCGCTGCGGTTGCGATCGTGCGTTGGTCGCTATCGGCGAGCAGCGCGATGCGCGTTGGACAGTCGGTGCGCGGCAGCAATCCTGCGTTGATGAAGCCGATCCGGTCGAAATCGGCGACCGCGACAATCGCACGCGCGCCATGATCGGTCAGCCAGCCTGGTTTGGTGTCCCAAGTCGGCCACGGGGCAGTGGCAACACCCGGTGGCATCGGTTGCGCTTTTGTGGGCGGGCGGATGCCGTGGCGCATCATTAACACCACGCGATCGACCTTCAGTGGTGCGTCGGCAAACGCCGCCGTCCCAAGCAACGCGGTTCCCAGCGCCGCCAACAGTCGCCCCGTCCCTGAAAAGCGCATCGATCATCTCCCTGGGGACCTATGCCGCACAAATGTGACAGCATGGCAATCCCTGCGGGTCAGTCGTGCTGGGCGGTCATGCGTCGGGCAGCGTGAAGAATATCGCGGCACCGCCATCCGTCGGGTTTGCGTTGCGGATCGTGCCGCCGTGCGCCGCCACGATCGATTTGCACACCGACAGGCCGATGCCAAGGCCGCCGGTGGTCGACTTCACCGCCTGGTCGAAGCGCGTACTGTCCACCGCAGGATCGAATCCCGGACCGTTGTCGGTCACGCCAATCTCGATCAGGCCATTGCTGATACGGTGGCACGATACGGTAATGGTGGGCGCCTGGGTCCCCTGCAATGCGGTTGCCGCATTACGTAACAAATTGGTCATCACCTGCGTGATCTGTACGCGGTCGACAACGAGATAGGTGATGCTCGGGTCGACGTCATAGATCATGGCGGGCGGGGCACCGTCACTCCCCGCAAGCGCGAGTTCGAGTGCATCCGACAGGATTTCACACAGGCAGGACCGTTCGCTTGTCACCGTTCCGGTTTCGACCAGTTGCCGTGCCTTGGCGATGATCTGGGCAGACCGCGTGATTTGCGTCCGCGCCAGCGCCAGGCGGCGAAGAATGTCGGTCCCCCCCGTACCGCCCAATGCAATTTCGGCGGTGGCGATATAGTTTGCAGCAGCGGTCAACGGCTGCGTCATTTCGTGCGCCAGTGTCGATGCGACCGAAGTCGCGTGCGACAGCCGCGACAGGGCGGCGACCCGATCGACCAGGCGAACATGCTCGATCGCCAGGGCGTCGCGCGAACATGTTGTCTCGGCCAATACCTTTTCCGTCCGCAGGCGGCTCTTGGCGACGGCGACGAAATTGCAGATCGCGCGAAGAAATTGCACTTCGCTGGTGTTGAAGGGCATTCCGCCCTTGCGACCAAAGCCAAGCGTCCCAATCAACGTTTCGCCGTGCAACAGCGGGGAAACCGCATAAGAGCCAAGCCCGATGGCACGGGCATAAGCAAGGCGCGTGTCCTTGGAGCCACGGACGCGATTGAAAACGTGCGGAGCGCGATCTTTTGCCACAAGGCCGCACGGGCCTTCCTCGATGGAAAGACGCCAGGCGGCGGCCCGTTGCGATGGGGTCAACCCGCCATGTTCTTCCAAGAAAAGACCTGTCGTTCCATCATAACGATAGAAAAAATAGACGCTGAGGTTCAGCTTGGTGCGCAAGGACGCAAAAAGCGTGCTCAACATCGATGCCGTATCGGTCGCGCATAGGATTTGGGCGGCACAATCCGCCAAAAGCCCAAGATAGGGACTGCTGCCGTCATCATTCGAAGGAATGATACCGTTGTCATTTAACCGTAACGCGGCGTTCGATCGCATCGATATTTCCTCTCTGCAATCGGGATGCCACGGTTTTATAACAATAAAAAGTCCACCAAACCCCTATTGCCATCGTCTTATAGTATGAATTTTGTGAATTTCGTCACTTTTTGCCCACGGACGTTGAAAAAATCCGGGTCCGTAACGCTTCAAAGGACAATGCGTCGGACCTCCAGATCGCAATTTGCACGACGTACGAAGATGCAAAGGAAGGTGCGAAGGTTGCGAGTCGTAACGGCCATTGGAGCTGCACGAAACGACCGGACCCTTCGCAAGACGAAAATCCCCGCAGGAAATGGACCGGCTATAATCGAGCGTTGATCGAGATTGGGGCAGGCAGTTCGATCCGCGTCATGCCGCCGCTTGCACCATAGGTTGAACTGCGCTTGCCCGTAACGCGCTGCGCTTCCGCCGCGATTGCCCCCATCAACTCGGTTGAAAAGGCGATCTGCCGCTCCAGGATTTGCGCGTTGACGATCGAGGCATCGCGCAAATGCCCAAAGGCCAGCGCCATTTCGGCGCGCTGTTCATCGGTGGCGGTATCGGCCCAATCGGGGGTCTCCCGTTGACGCCTGCTCACCTCGGCCTCAATTTGTCCGACCAGGCGTACCTTCGCCGCGACCAGTTCGGATAAGGCCGGCATCCGACCGCTCAGTGCCAGCGCTTCGCTTTCCTGTTCCATCAAATGCGACAAAGAGGTCGCCAGATCGATCAATTCATCGGCCATTGTCGGCATTTTCCTGCATTTTGAGAATTTGGGTAAGGACAACCGGGGCCAGCCCGATGCCGCCTTTTTGCGCCATCGCGGTGCCAAGCTTTTCAGCGAGCACGCCGCGAAACATCTCTTCGCCGTGCCCGCCCGAAAATTCGCCGGTCTGGACGCTTTCGAACATCAATTGTGTCATCTGTCCGAGGAACACCGCCTCAAACGACTGCGCCGTTTCCTTTTGCGCCGCCGTGGCGGGCTTCGCGGGGGCGGGGCCGGTGGCCGGGGGCGTGGTGCCAGGGGTTGGGGCTGCGATCGTCATTGAACCTCGATATCGGCCTGAAGCGCGCCTGCGCTCTTCACCGCCTGCAAAATGGTAATCAGGTCGCGCGGCGAGACGCCGAGCGCATTCAGCCCGCTGACCAGCGCCTTGAGCGAGGCCCCGCCGCCGATCAGCGCGAGATGCGCATCGCCACCGTCATTGACCGACACTTGCGAACGCGGGACGACGGTGGTCTGCCCGTTCGAAAGCGGCGCGGGTTGTGACACTTGCGGGCTTTCGGTCACGCTGATCGTCAGGCCGCCCTGCGCGATGGCAACCGCGCTGATCCGCACATCGGCCCCCATCACCACCGTGCCCGAGGCTTCGTTGATGACGATGCGCGCAGGCTGATCGACATCGACGTCGATGGTTTCGATCTGCGTCATGAGATCGACCACCGATCCCTGAAAGGCACCACGCGCCGCGATCTCGACGGTGGCGGGGTCGAGCATTTCGGCGGCGCCCGAAAATCGGTCGTTAATGGCCGTTACGATGCGTTGCGCGGTGGTGAAATCGGGATTTTTCAGCGCGAGTTTAAGGCTGGTCGCGCTGCGCAGCGTGAACGGCACCTCGCGTTCGACGATCGCGCCGCCCGCGATCCGCGCCGAGGTAGAAACACCGCGACTGATGCTGGCGGCGGCACCCTGCGCCTTGAAGCCGGATACTGCCAGCGGCCCTTGCGCCACTGCGTAGATTTCACCGTCGAGCGCGCGCAGCGAAGACGCGATCAAGGTGCCCCCTTGCAGGCTGGTGGCGTCGCCAAGCGCGGCGACCTGCACGTCGATGGTCGATCCCGCGCGTGAAAAGGGCGGCATCGATGCGGTGATCGAGACCGCAGCGACATTCTGCGTCTTCATGTCCGACCCGCGGATGTTCACGCCCATTCGCTCGAGCATTGCCTGCATCGATTCCTCGGTGAAGGGCGAATTGCGCATCCGGTCGCCTGTTCCGGCGAGCCCGACAACCAGGCCATATCCGACCAGTTGGTTTGGCCGCACATTCTGGACGTTGACGATGTCCTTGATCCGCGTGCGCGCCACGCCGGGCGCGGCTGCGCCACCGACCAGCATGATCGCCACCATCACGCGCATGGCATGTTGGATTATGCGGGAAATTCGTGGAAAAGATCTCATGAATCTCTTATAGGATAGGTATGGCCGATGACGGTCTGGAGGTTGAAGTTTCGGTGCGGATCGATGCCCTGACAGTGCCGGTGATGCGCAACCTGCTGTTGGGCGCGCTGCCCAAGGCGGCGGCGCAATTCACCGCGCCCGATGTGCATCCCCATACCGTGCTGGCACCGACCCCGCCGCCGGCCGCACCCGCGATGCCGAGCGTGGAAATGCTGGTCACGCTGGCCATGAACGAAGCCCCGGTCGAACGCCGCCGCCGGATCGCGCGCGATGCCAGCCGCGGGCTCGACATGCTCGAACGGCTGCACCAGGAATTGCTGATCGGTGTGTCGGCACCCGCGCGGCTGCGCGAAATCGTCGAGTGGGCCCAGACGACCGAGCAACCCGAGGACCCGGTGTTGGCGCAGATTTTCCACGACATCGACGTGCGCGTCCGCGTCGAACTGGCGAAGCACGATATCGAAGTGTAAGGCAGGGCGAGGATGCCATTCGGGCGACCCGGGCGCGGTCAACCCGAGGGAAACCACGCTGGCGTCAGCGCTGCTGCCCGCGCGCGAGCCGCAAGACATAGCTGATGATTTCCGCGACCGCCGCATAATGTTCGGTCGGGATCGGGCGTTCCAGTTCGGCGCTGGCGTAGAGCGCACGGGCGAGCGGCACATTCTCGACGATCGGTACGCCGTGCGCGGTGGCGACTTCGCGGATTTTCAGCGCGATCGCATCGACGCCCTTGGCGACGACGACCGGCGCGGCCATCGCACCATGATCGTATTTCAGCGCGACGGCATAATGGGTCGGGTTGGTTATGATTACGCTGGCATCGGGCACCGCCGCCATCATCCGGCTGCGCGCGCGCTGCATCTGCATCTGGCGGATCTTGCCCTTGATTAGCGGGTCGCCATCCTGCGCCTTATGCTCGTCCTTGATTTCCTGCAGCGACATTTTCATGCGATTGGTGAAGGACCAGCGCTGATAGACGAAATCGAAGATGGCGAGCGCGGCGACCAGAATCGCCACCGCCTTTATCATGGCAAGCACGACACCAAGCGCCGCCGCAGTGATCGCGGCGGGATCGGCGCCGACCAACTGGTCGAGCCCGATGATCTTGGGCCAGATCACATTGGTTGCGATGACGATGACGCCGGTCATCTTGGCGAGCGTCTTGCCGAATTCGATCAGCGCGCGCGGGCCGAACATGCGGCCAAGCCCCGAAAACGGGTTGAGCTTCGACCATTGCGGCTTGAGCCGGGCAAGCGCGAAGCTCGGCCGCCCCTGCAAAACACCGCCGAGCAGCGCGAACGCGAACAACACGCTTAGTAATGGTGCCACTGCCATGCCGACCGCGCCGAGGAGCCCGATCGCAAAATTCTCTGCTCCCTGGGGGGTGAAGAGATAGTCGTCCGCGCCGCCCCACAGGCGCACGAAGATAACGCCGAGCTGTTGCACCGTATAAGTGCCCATGCCGCCAACCACCACGATGGCGGCGGCGAACATCGCGGCGTGCTTCATTTCGGGGGACGAGGGGATGTCGCCCTTGGCGCGCGCGTCCGCCAGCTTCTTTTCGGTGGGATCGAAAGTTTTCTGGTCGTTGTCGGCCACGACCTAGTTCCAGCTTGTCTGCATATACGTGGCCATTGCCTGGGCAAAACCGGTCAGCAACCCGCCCAACGTCATCGCCATCACCGCCAGCCCCAGCAGGATGTTGAGCGGCTGGACGATGAAGAAGAGCTGGATCGCAGGGGCAATCCGCGTCGACAGGCCAAGCGCCACGTTGAACACGATGCCATAGACCAGCAACGGTGCCGACAGCCCGATCCCCAAGGTCATCGCTCGCCCCACCGCATCGAGCGCGGCGCGCAGAAAATCATGCGCCGGCGGGATGCCGCCGATCGGGAAGGAGCGGTAGGATTCGATGATCGCGCCGATCCAGAGGTGGTGGACATGCAGCGACAGGCACACCACGGCGGCGGCGACCGTGACGAATTTCGACAGCAATGCTGCCTGGCCACCCTGTGAGGCATCGTAGAGCAACGCCGATGACAGGCCGATTTGCGAACTGATGATCGACCCCGCCATCGAAACCGCGCTGAACACGATCTTGACCAGCGCGCCGATGGTGAGGCCGGTGATGAGTTCGGCGAGCACTATGGCGGGCAATGCCCCGCCTGCCGCCGCCGCCGTGCGCATCAGCGGTGCAAGCACGCCCCACAGGCCGATGCTCATGCCAAGCGCGATCAGCAACCGAATCCGCCCCGGCACCGCATCCTCCGAAAAGACCGGCAGCAACATCAACACCGTGCCCACGCGCGCGAACAGGATGAGGAATGCGGTTGCCTGCACATCGATATGCGACAGGTCGAACGATGGCGGGGTGAGGGCGGTCGGCAATTTTCAGCCCGCGATAATCATGCTGCTGATCCGCGCCATGAAATCGGACATGGCCCCGCCGATCATCGGCAGGCACAACAGCATCACCACGCCCATCGCGATGATCTTGGGAACGAAGGTCAGCGTCATTTCCTGGATCTGGGTCAGCGCCTGCAACAGGCCGATCGCGACGCCGATAATCAACGATGTAATCAGCAGCGGGCCGACGATCGTCATCACCAGGATCAGGGCGGCGCGGGCAAGCTCCATCGCGGCGAGCGCGTTCATCTGCTGCTGCCTCAGATCTGCATACGCATGATGTCGGAATAAGCGTTCACGACGCGATCACGCACCGCGACCATCGTGTCGAGCGCGGTTTCGGCCGATCCGATTGCGGTCACCACATCGATCAAGTCACCCTTGCCCGCGACTTGTTTGGCCGATGCGGTTTCGGCGGCGCGCAGTTGCGTCGAGGTGTCGGAAATCATCGCCTCGACCATGCCGCCAAAGCCGCCCGCCGATGCGCCGGGTGCGGTTTCCTTGACGCCGCCGGACTTGAGCGGATTGCCAAGGCCAAGCGTGCGACCGTAAGCCGAGGCTGCGTCGAGAGATCCGATGGACATTGTCGCTCTTCCTTATTTCAGCAAATCGATGGTGCGCATCGTCAGGTTCTTGGCCGCTTCGATGGCGTTGAGGTCGGCTTCATAGGAGCGCTGCGCGTCCTTCATGTCCGCAGCCTCGAGCAGCGGATTGACGTTGGGTTTCAGGACATAGCCTTGCGCATCGGCAGCCGGGCTGCCGGGCTGATACACTTTGGTGAAGGCGGTCTTGTCGGACTCGATCCCCGAAACCTTGACTGCGGTGCCGCCGCTGGCCCGGTCGACCTCGGCCTGAAAGCTGACGACGCGACGGCGATAGGGATCGCCCCCCGCCGTCCGCGCAACCGAATCCTGGTTGGCAAGGTTTTCCGCGATCACGCGCATCCGCAGCGACTGCGCGCGCAAACCCGATGCCGAAACTGCCAACGATGTTTTGAGATCCATGAAGTCGCTCCACCGGCCTGGTGCCGTCACCCCTCCTTCATAGGCAATTATTGCCTAGCGCGGCCGTCGATGCGGAAAAATAATCCTATAACTCGGGGAAAGGAGCCGTGCATTGTCCATCCTCGAAGATATCGAAGTCGAGCTGTCGATCGTCCTGGGTTCGGCCCAGGTGCAGATCCGCCAGATCCTGCAAATGAGCCGTGGCGCGATGATCCCGCTCGATTGCGGGCAGGACGATCCCACCCTGGTGTTCGTCAATGACGAGCTGATCGCCAAGGGCCGGATCCTGGTCAACAGCGAGGAAATGTCGCTGGAAATAACCGAAATTACCCGCAAGAGCCGCAACTGATGGACGCGCTGTCGCTGCTGCGCACGATGGGCGCACTGGGGGTCGTGCTCGGTCTGCTGGGCGGTGCGCTGTGGGTGGTGCGGCGCTACAATATCGCATTGCCCGGGCGTGTTACGCTTGGTCGCGGGCGGCGCCTGGAACTGGTCGAGCGCGTAACGCTGGATGGCAAGCGCTCGCTCGCACTGATCCGGCGCGACGGATGCGAGCATCTGATCCTGATCGGCCCCGACGGGCAAATGGTGGTCGAAAGCGGCATCCAGCCGACGGAGGCTCCGGTCACCGCCGAGGCCACGCCAGCCGCCGTGGCCGCTGCGCCGGTCGATGCTGTGCCCGCCGCCGCATCGACGCCCGAACCGGATTTGCGCACGGCCTTCACCCTGTTGCTCGACCATCTTCAGGCACGCCGCGATTCATCGGCGTCGGCACCAAAATCCCTGGCGACGCCGCCCGCCCCGCCGCCCGCGCCACAGCGCTCTGTAGGCGCACTGCTCGAATATCTGGCTGAACATCATAAGGCGAACGTCGTTGCGTAAGTCTGTCCTTTTCACGGTCGCTGCCGCTGCGCTGCTGATGCCGGCCGTGGCGCACGCCCAATCGGCCTTGGGTTTGCCCGGCACCGGTGGCGGCTCGCTGTCGGGACGGGCGATTCAACTCGTGCTGATGCTGACGGTGCTGAGCCTTGCGCCGGGCATTTTGATGACCGTCACCAGCTTTACCCGGATCGTCGTCGCGCTGTCCTTGCTGCGCACCGGCATCGGCGCGCAGGGCGTGCCGCCCAATCCGGTGATTATCAGCCTAGCGATGTTCCTGTCCTTCTTCGTGATGGCCCCGACCTTCGAGAAGGCGTGGGAGCAGGGCATCAAGCCCTACACCGCCGGCAAGATTGCCGAGGAACAAGCCTTCACCGCGACTGCGGAGCCCTTTCGGCAGTTCATGCTGAAACAGGTGCGCGATGACGATTTGAAGCTGTTCATCGACATGGCCCGTGCCAAGCCGACTGCGCGCAAGGATGTCGCGCTGACGACGTTGACCCCGGCCTTCATGATTTCGGAACTGCGCCGTTCGTTCGAGATCGGCTTCCTGCTGCTGCTGCCATTCCTCGTCATCGATCTGGCGGTGGCGGCGGTGTTGATGGCGATGGGCATGATGATGCTGCCCCCACCGACGATCGCCATGCCGATGAAGATCATCTTCTTCGTGCTTGTCGATGGTTGGGCGCTGGTCGCGGGGTCGCTGGTCAAGAGCTTCGGTATGACCTGAACCGGGCTTTCCCACCCCCGCTGAGGCAGGGGGTGGGACGGGGCTCAATTATTGTGGCTTGCGCCTGCGAGCCACGCCGACAGCTCGGCATAAGAAATCAAATCGATAAAGGCCACGCCGACGTGAAGCTCGTTGCGCCAGCGCACCGAACACGCGCGCGGCGACAGGCCGGCGATCGTGAGCGTAACGGGCGCGCCGAGCGGGATGTCGTTCGACAGCGTGAGCCGTGCGCCGCTTTGCGACAGGTTTTCGACCATGACCGGGCAGGAGCGACCGAGGCTGCTCAACCGGCCCGGCGCGGTGACGACGAAGCGCGGGGCTCGCCCAATGGCGGGAACGTGCCCCTTGGCCTTTACCACCTGCGGTCGCAAGGTGCTCGCCACGTCGATTTCGTGGTCTAGCTTGATGCCGACCCGCCCTTCGTCGGTCCATACCACGGTCGCCGGGAGGCGTTCGCCCGATCGGAGCTCGATCACCACCGTGTCGTCGCGGGTGAGTGGGTGACCCGTTTCCACCAACATGCCGGTGGTCGACACGTTGCGCAATCGGCACAGCGCCTCCTTGCCTGGGGCGAGCTCCAGCTTGGCGGCAATCAGCGTGGTAACGGTTCGCTGCGCGCGCGGGCGAAGCCCGTCCGGCGGAGTGACGGGGGAATCGGCCGGTGTGTGATGTTCGATAGTGGCCATGATCGTCTCTCGTGGAAAAGAGGGTTCCTCTTTTTATAGGATGATTGCCCCGTCAGGCGGGTTCTGCGCGCGTTATTGCAATGCGCTTGACCGTGCCCGGGCCGAATGCCTCGGTCGAAGCGGCGCGGACCACGTCGCGAAACCCGCCGATATTCGCCAATAGCCCATCGGGCCCGGTCGCAAGCGGGGTGCGCCAGGTGCGCATGTTGATCGCGTGGAGCATCAATGGCAGTTCCGAGCTTACCGCCTCGGCCTTGTCGCTCGATACTTCGAGCGACACGTCGAAATTGACGTATCCGGCCAGGCGCCCGTCTGGAAACACCAATGGTGCCAGGATTTTGGTGCTGGACACGAAGCTGCGCGGCGGCTCCGCCACGGGTGTTGCTGCAGCTTTGGGTGCGCCGCCGCCGGGTTTGGCGAACAGCACAACCGCGCCATAGCCCGCCCCGCCGCCGATCGCGACGCCGAGAATGAGCAGTACCAGCAGGGAGAGCACGCGTTTCACGAACCGGATCTCCTTAAAATTTGAAGCTGGCGTCGCTTGGCAGCGCCGATTGCTGGCCCATCACGACGACGGTAATGCGCCGGTTTTCCGGGCGGTCGGGTTGTTCGGGATAGACGGGCTGGCTGGCCCCCAGCGCGACGATCTCGGCGAAACGATCGGGCGTCATGCCCGCGGCGATCAATGCCGATCGTGCCGCGAGCGCGCGCGCGCCTGATAACTGCCAGTTTGCATCGCTTTGGCCGCCGGTGCCATCGGTATGGCCTTCGATCGCCAATTGGGCCGAGGAGTGCGCGAGTTTTTCGGCGAGCTTGCCGAGCACCACCCGCGCATAAGGGTTGAGCTCCGCCGTGCCGGCGCGAAACATCGACTGCCGATCATTGTCCATCAGCGTGATACGCAGGCCATCGCGGGCCACTGCCAAGGTGACGTTCTTTTGTCCGTCGCTGGCCTGCGGCACGCTGTCGATCGCGATTTGCAGTTCGGTCGCGACAACGCGCTGCGACGCATCGGGGACGTTCGCGGTGCCGCCGCGCGTGGGCCCTGCTGCTGCGATCTGGGTTGAAGTCTTGCCTTGCGAACGGCTGCCTGCGCCCGACCCCGGTGCGCCACCTTGCGGCCCCGTGCCGCTCGCGCTGCTGGGGGGGGATGGCGTGAAATATTCGGCGAGACCCTTGAGCTTCGCCTTGTCCGGGCTCGACAACAGCCACAGCAACATGAAGAACGCCATCATCGCGGTCACGAAATCGGCATAGGCCACTTTCCACGCCCCGCCGTGATGGCCGCCGGCAATCTTTTTGACCCGCTTGATGATGATCGGGCGATCGCCGCCGCCTCTGGCCGCCATGTCAGGTTCCGATCAGCGCGACGCGCAGCCGCTCCTGCACCGCGCCCAGGCGGACGTGCTTGATCGCATCAAGCGAGTTCTCGCCCGCCGCGATGCGGATCATAAGATTGGCGCATTCATCGGCGTGCTGGATCAGGTAATCGAAGCTTTGAAGCTGTTCGAGAAAGCTCGTCACGAAATGTTCGTCGGCGACCAGCACTTCGGCAAGGCGCTCGAGCTGCTCGCGAATTTCGCGCATCTCGGCCGCCATCACGCTGTGCAACAGGCTGGAAAAGGGATCGAAACCGGTCACGGGCAAGCCATCCTGGGGTTTGATCGAGGGAAGATAGACCATCAAAACAACTCCAGTTCGCCGTCGCTCTGCGGCGCGATGAGAGGGGCGGGGGTGCGGATGATGGGGACGGCGTCCGAAACATTCGTGCTGCGGCTCAACCCCTGATAGGGCAAGAATTCAATCTTGCGGGCCGATCGGCCACCAACGTCGATGTGGCCGATCGCGATTCCTTCGGTTTCGAGGAAGCGGCGTGCGAACTCGGCATTTTGCGACCCGATCGAGCCCAGCCCGGCGATGATGTTGGCACCGCCATAGATATGGCCCTTCAGCCGCGCCCGCGACGCTCCCTTCGCCATCATGCCGTTGATCAGCAATTCCATCGCGTGGACGCCATAGCGCTGCATCTCGTCGGGCCGCGGCTTTACGTCGACACCGGGTTCGCCGAGCAGGAAGTGATTCATGCCGCCGATCCGCGAAACGCTGTCGTTCAGGCAGACCGCGATGCAACTGCCCAGCAGGGTCGTCACCATCGTGTCTGGCTCGGATACGACGCAATGCTCGCCCTGGATGATGTTGATTTTCCTCATGGCGTCAGGTCAACGCGCCGAAGACGCGCTCAATCTTTTCCTTGAGGGCAGCCGGGGCAAACGGTTTCACGACATAGTTGTTGACGCCAAGCGCCGCCGCCTTCTGCACCAGATCACGGTCCGAAGAGCCGGTCAGCATGATGAAGACGGTCTTGCCGATCACCGGGTCGGCGCGGACTTGTTCCAGAAACTGGAGTCCATCCATTTCGGGCATGTTGTAATCGGAGATGATGAGATGGACACGGTCGCTGCGGACCGCGCTCAACGCCTCGGATGCGCTGCCCTTGTCGCGCACATCCTTGAAGCCGAGATCCTGGAGCGTGCGGCGGATCATCGCGCGCATACTCGTCTGGTCGTCGACCACCATAACCTTGATCTGTGCAGCCGCAGGCATCACGCAATTCCCAGGGGCTTAGCCCGGCATGCCGCGAGGATCGCCTCGGGCATGGCAGACAGGCTGATTTCTTCCATCACCGCGCCGATTTCCATCGCCGCGCGCGGCATACCGTAAACAACGCAAGTCTGCCGGTTCTGCCCCAGCGTGCGCGCACCCGCGCGGCGCAACTCGAGCAGGCCCTGCGCGCCGTCCGATCCCATGCCGGTCAGGATGACCCCGACCGACCCGGATGCAACGGGGCAAAGCGAGCGAAACAGCGTATCGACCGAGGGGCGATGGCCACTGACCGGATCGGATGCGCGGAGCTTGATCCTGCGTTCGCCGTTTGTTGCCAGTTCCATATGCGTCTTCCCCCCAGGAGCAATATAGACGGTTCCTTGCTCGACCGGGCTGCTATCCATCGCTTCTACAACGCGAACCGCGCATTCTCCGTCGAGCCGCGCCGCAAAGTTGTGCGTGAAGGCCGCGGGCATGTGTTGAACGACCAGAATCGGCGGGCTGTCCTTGGGCATTGCCTTGAGCACCGAGAACAGCGCCTCGACACCACCGGTGGACGAGCCGATCGCAATGATCGATCCCTTGCCGACGCCGCCACCTTTGGCGGGCGTGAGATTTGGCGTTGGCCCTGGCCGCACCGAAGCGCGCGCAGCGGCCTTGACCTTCTCGCACAACAAAGCGGCGTCATGGGCGATTTCCTCGGGGTTGCCGCTCGGCTTTGCGATATAGTCGACAGCACCGAGGCGCAGCGCCTCGATCGTGACTTCGGCACCGTGCGCGGTCAGCGTCGAACACATCACCACCGGCATTGGCCGCAGGCGCATGACCCGTTCCAGGAAGGACAGGCCGTCCATGCCCGGCATCTCGACATCGAGCGTCAAGACATCGGGATTGAGCGATTTGATCATCTCGCGCGCGGCAAATGGCTCGGGCGCCATGCCGACGACTTCAATTTCTGGGTCGGCCGACAGCATCATCTTCAGCGTCGCGCGCATCGTGGCGCTATCGTCGACAATCAGGGTACGGACTCGGCGGTTCATGCTTGGCCCTCGATTTTGGCATAGATGGTCTGGCCGCTCGATCGCATCCGGGTCGCCGAGGCCCCGATGAGACGTTCCGAGTGGCCGATGTAGAGATGTCCCGTCGGCGCCAGTTGATCGACGAAGCGTTCTTCCAATTCGGCCTTCGCGATCTCGTCGAAATAGATCATCACGTTGCGGCAGAAGATCACGTCATAGAGCTGGCGCAGCGGCCACGGTTGAAACAGGTTCAGCACCTTGGCGGTGACGAGTGCGCGCGCTTCGTCGACCATGACATAATCCTCGCCGTCCTGGCGCATCCATGTCGAGCGATACTCGGCGGGAATGGGCCGCACGGTCGCGGCGTCGTACACGGCGCGGCGGGTCGCCTCGACCACGGGCGGTGACAGATCGGTCGCGAGCAGCCGGACATCGGCGTGGCGCAGCCAGCTTGCCGAGGCCCGATCGGGCCCGAGCAGGCACATCGTGATGCTGTACACTTCCTCCCCGCTCGAACATCCCGCCGACCAGATACGGATCGGGTGGCCCTTGGCAGCCCGTTGCTTCAATGCGGGCAGGACGACCTTGCGGAAATGGTCGAAATGGTGAACTTCGCGGAAGAAATGCGTGTGGTTGGTGGTCAACGCGACCACCATTGACGCCCGTTCCACGTCGTCGGACTGCACCATCGCCACATAATCGCGGAAATGGGCAAGTCCGTGCTGACGAAGCCGCTTGGCCAACCGTGACTGGACAAGGGTCATTTTACCCGAGCTGAGCGCAATGCGCGCATCGCTCTGCATGATCGCCGCGATCGCCGCGAAATCCGACGGTGTCAGTTCCGCGTTCGTGATGGTCGTACCGCCGGCGGGCGCGGCGGCGGCGCCCCCGGCGGGGCTCACGCTGCGAGATCCAGATGTCGGGTGAGCGAAAGGCCATCGAGATCGAGCAAGAGGATCATTTGCCCGGCATCGTCGCCGCGTGCTTCCATCGTGCGCGATTCAACCCGGACCAGGCCCAGGATGACGCTCGGCTCGCCGATTTCGACGTCCGGGGCCGGCTGGATTTCCTGATCGCCGATCGAGACGATGTCGCTCACCTCATCAACCAGGAAACCGGCCTGCTTGTCGCCGATCGAGACCACCAGCACGCAGCTCCGCGCATGGATCTTGCTCGGTTCCCAGCCCAGTCGTTCGGCGAGGCCGATGACGGGAACGACGTTCCCGCGCAGGTTGGTGACGCCCTTGATGAAGGAAGGAACGGTCGGCAGCGGGGTGGGTTCTTCCCACTCGCGGATTTCGATCAGCGAGTGCATGTCGATCCCGAAAGTTTGGTGGCCGAGCGAGAAGGTGACGATTTTACGGTCGGCTTGTTTGTTGGCGGTGCCGTGGTCGAGCGAGCTCATGCTGCGATTCCTTTTGGAGTGAAGCGGTTGAAACTGTTCGAGGCGACCAAAGCCTCGATATCGAGAATGAGGGCGATCGATCCGTCACCCAGGATGGTCGCGCCACCCAGCCCGCGGATCGGGTAGAGGTTCTGGTCGAGGCTCTTGATGACGACCTCGCGGCGGTCATCGATCGTATCGACGATCAGGCCGACATGGCCGGCGCTTTCGCTTTCGACGATCACCACCAGCGAATCTTCCACGCTTCGATTGCTGCCGGGCAGGTCGAAGATGTCGGTGGCGCGCTTGACCGGCAGATACTGGCCACGCATGTCGATCACTTCGTTGGTCGGGCTGGTGCGCTTGACCTGGCCTGGGGCCGGCTGGACGGTTTCGATCACGTTCGCCAGCGGCAGGACATAGCGTTGCCCGGCCAGCCGCACGATCATCCCGTCGAGGATCGCCAGTGTAAGTGGCAGGATCATCGTGAAGGTCGTGCCTGCGCCAGGGGTCGAGTCGATTTCGACCCGGCCACCGAGTGCTTCGACGTTCGAGCGCACCACGTCCATACCCACGCCGCGGCCCGAGATGTTCGAGATCGTTTCGGCAGTGGAGAAGCCGGGGGCGCAGATCAACTGATCGATTTCTTCATCGGTCAGTTGCGCGTCGGCCTGGATGATGCCCTTTTCGATCGCCTTGGCGCGGACGCGGACGCGGTCGATCCCGCGGCCGTCATCGGCGACACGAACGAAGATGCGTGCGCCTTTCTGCTCCGCCGACAACCGGATCGTGCCTTCAGCCGGCTTGCCCTTGGCGAGGCGTTCGGCGGGCAGCTCGATGCCGTGGTCGATCGCATTGCGGATCATGTGCGTCAGCGGATCGCCGATCTTCTCGATCACGCCCTTGTCGACTTCGGTCGTTTCACCGATCGTCTCCAGGACGACCCGCTTGCCGGTTTCGGCCGAGAGATCGCGCAACATGCGTGGTACGCGGCTGAACGCCTGCCGGATCGGCTGCGCGCGCAGCGACATGACGTTGTCCTGAATCTGGCGCGTAAGGCGCGCCAGCTCGGGCAGCTCGACGCGTTGCTGGTCGGCCGGGGTCAGTCGATCGGCGAGGATCGAGTTGCGGATGACGAGTTCGCCGACCAGATTGAGCAGCAAATCGAGCTTGATGAGATCGACGCGGATCGTCTGGGCGGTTGGCTCGGGGCCGCGTTCCACCTGCGCCGCGATGGGCGAAGGCGTCGTCGCTGCTGCGGAGGAGACCAGCGTGAGGATCGGTGCCGATGGTTCGGACACCGCTTCCACGGGGGCCTCTTCAGTCGCCACCGGCTCGTCCGCAGTGGCTGCGGGGGCGACGGCGTCCGCTGCGCGGGCGATGCTGATGACCGAATCCGGGGCAACGAAATCGAAACAATCGGCCAGCGTCGATTCCTCGACGGACGCGGGTACGCTCAGCGTCCAGCGGATATAGCTCTGCTCGGGTTCGAGATCGCGCAAGGCGGGCAGGTTCGACAGATCGACATTGACGATCGTTCCACCCAACGCTTCCACTTCGCGCACCAGCAACAGCGGTTCACCACCATTGGCCAGTGCAGCGCGCGACGGTGCGAACTCGATCGTCCAGTCGGGCACGACCGGTTCCTCGGGCGCATCGAATATGTCGAGCGCAACCCCGACCGGGCGGAAGCCGAACTCGTCTTCCTCCGTCTCGCCCGATTCCGGCTCGGGTGCCGGATCTGGAGCTGCGGCCTCGGTTGGCGGTGCAGCGGCGGCGGTCGAGCTTCCCTCGATGCCGGCACCTTTTGTTTCCAGCACATTTTCCAGTGCGGCGAGGACGGCTGCGTCCTGCGGCAAGGGTGCGGTGCCGCGCGCGGCGGCAACATGGTCGGTCAGGATGTCGAACGCCGACAGCATGACATCGGTGACGCCAGGCGTGGCGGGGATGCGACCGGCGCGCACTTCGTCCATGACGTTTTCGAAACGATGGGCAAACGCCGTGAGGGCCGTGTGGCCGAAGGCTCCGGCACCGCCCTTGATCGAATGCACCGCGCGGAACACACCGGCGATGGTTTCCGACGATAGATCGCCCGCGCGCATGGCCGACAGTCCCTGTTCGGCGACCGCCAGTCCTTCAGCACATTCTTCGAAGAAGATGTCCTGGATCTCGTCCATTTCGTCGCTCATGAGCACACCCGCCGGATGGCGGCTCCCAGTTTTGCCGGATCAAACGGTTTGGTGATCCAGCCGGTGGCACCAGCCTCGCGTGCGCGCATTTTCTTCTCGTCCGAAAATTCGGTCGACAGCACGAGGATCGGGGTGCCGCGGAAGGCGGGTTCTGCGCGCACCGCCTCCATCAATTCGAACCCGTCCATCTTCGGCATGTTGATGTCGGTAATGAGCAGGTCGGGCTGGACTTCGCGCATCCGCTCAAGCCCGTGCTCGCCGTCATTGGCACTTTCGATACGATAGCCTTGTGCGGTCAACGATGCCTTCAGCAGCATACGCATGCTGGCAGAATCATCGACGGTCAGGATCAATTTGCTCACGCCTGGTCTCCGATGGTTTTGGTGAGGCCGATCGCGTCGGCAAGGCCGCACTTCTCGATCCGTTCGAGGAAGGCGGGGCTGGGGTCGATGATGTGAAACTCCTGTCCGGCGTCGCGCGCTTCGATGCGCGCGGCCAGCAACACCTGGAGCGCCGCCTGGCCGATGCTTTCGCTGGCCGATGCGTCGATCGTCGTCGCGCCATCGTCGGCCGCCAGCACCAGCCGGACGTGCAGATCCTCGGCGGTTACCGTTGTCGCGTGGGGCGGCAAGTGGATCACCGGCGATGGGTTTGCGGATTCAAGCGGGGGTAGCATTGAGTTCATTTTTCGCCTCGTCGAGTGCGGCTTCGAGCTGCTGGAAGGTGGGGGCATGGACCGAGGGTGCCATGCGTCGGGCAATTTCCACCGCGACCTGGACGGGCACGTGCTGCGCATAGGCAACGATCGCGGATTTCGCGACCAGGAAGGGTTTGGAATCGGCTTCGATCACCTCGAGCAGTTTCGATGCGAGCGGGCCGACGATGCAGTAAGACAGCAACACACCGAGGAAGGTGCCGACCAGCGCGCCGCCGATCATCGCGCCGAGCACTTCGACCGGCTGGTCGATCGAGCCCATCGTCTTGATGACGCCGAGCACGGCAGCAACGATGCCGATTGCGGGCAGGCCGTCGGTCATGATCTGCAGCGCGTGCTGCGGGGCCAGTTCCTCGTGGTGGTGCTTGTCGATATCGGCTTCCATCGCCGATTCAAGCTGGTTCGGGTCCTCGAAATTGACCGTCATCATGCGCAGATAGTCGCAGATGAATTCGATCAGGTGATGGTCCTTGAGCAGCCGGGGGTATGGCGAGAACAGCTTGCTCTCCGACGGCGTATCCAGATGCGGTTCGATCCCGGTCGCGCCACCTTTTTTGAAGGTGGTGAGCAGGCCGAACATCATGGTCAGAAGATCGCGATAGTCGCTCGACTTCCAGCGCTCGCCCTTGAACGCGCGCAGCAAGCCGCCCATCGCCTTCTTGGTCGTGCCGAACGAATTGGCGACGATGAACGAGCCGATCGCCGCACCCATGATGGCCATCAGTTCGTGCGGCAGTGCCTCCAGCACGACCTCCAGCTTGCCGCCCGAGAGCAGGAAGCTCCCGAACACGCAGCCGAGGATCACTAGGAAGCCGATGCCGTTGAGCATGATGGATAACGCGTCCGCAATGAAGGGTTGGTGACCCTTTGATTATAGGATGAACGCGCGCGGTTAGGGGTGGGAACGATACTAAATCTGCAATCCGGCGAAGATGACGTCGCGCAACCGCCTAGAATGATAACAGAACCGTAAGAGGAGATTTCATGTCACTGCATGCCTATCAAAGCGCCAGGAGCCGCGCCGAAACGCCGCGCGCCGCCGAAGCGCGTCTGCTCAGCCAGATCACTGGGGAATTGATGGATGCGCAGGCCGCGCAGTTGACCGGCGGCGCCTTGATCCAGCCGCTGCATCGCAACCGCGAGATGTGGTGCGCCTTTGCCAGCGATTGCGCCACGCCCGGCAACGGGTTGCCCGAGGCACTGCGCGCACAGATCATTTCGCTGGCGCTGTTTGTCGATCGCTTCACCACCGAAGTGATGATGGGGCGCGAGAAGATCGAGGCGTTGATCGATTTGAACCGCACGATCATGGAGGGCCTGCGCGCGCCCGCACTGGTGAACTGAACCCGCCGTTACCGTCTCGCCAGGACAGCAAAAAGGGGCGCCGCAGATAACCTGCGGCGCCCCCTTTTTGTTGGGATGGGAAAGGGCTCAGAAGCTCGCCCAATCCTCTCCGTTCACAGTTTCGAGGGCCTTTGCCGGCGAAGCAAGCGCCTTTACTGGCGAGGTATAGGCGGGCGCCTTTTCCTTGCGGGCGGGCGCTGCGGCGCGCGGCTTGGCGGCGGGTTTCGCCACCGGACGCACGGCATTTCCGCCAATGTCGAACCGTGCCGCCTGCTGCGACAGCGAGCCGACCTCGGTCGTCAGGTTGCGCGCGGCTGCCGAGGTTTGTTCAACCATTGCGGCGTTTTGCTGCGTTGCGCGGTCCATGCTGCCGACGGCGGCACTGATCTGCGTGATCGCGGCGGATTGCGCCTGGTTGTCGGCGGCCATGTCGCCCAGCAGTTTGTGAACCTCTCCAACGTCGCCGGCGATGTTGACCAATGCGCCATCGACCTTCTGCACCGCACCGACGGCGGACAGGATTTCGCTTTGCGTAACGGTCAACTGGTCGCGGGCGCGCTTGGCTTCTTCCTCGGCGCGCATTGCCAGCGCGGAGACGAGATCGGCGACGACGGCGAAGCCGCGACCGGCATCACCTGCACGGCCCGCTTCCACTGCCGCGTTCATGGCAAGAACGCGCGTCTGGAACGCGATCTTGTCGAGGCCTTCGATGACGCTGTCGATGCCCTTGGCGCTTTCCGACACGCGGCCCATTGCCTGCACCGCTTCGTCGGCAATTTCGCGACCGCCCGAGACCGTGGCAATCGCGCCGTCGGCACGGGCAACGGTGCGTCCGGCGGCATCGGCACTGGCTTTCAGGCGACCATCGATCTGGCTGATCGCGGCCGAGGTTTCTTCCAGGCTGGCAGCATTGCCTTCGGTCCGGCGCGCAAGATCTTCCGATGCCTGCGCGATTTCGGTCGAGCCAGTGCCGATCGCCGAGGTGCTTTCCACCACGCCGCCGATCAGGTTGCGCAATGCCGAGGTGGCGGCATTGAAGTTTGTCTTCAGTTCGGCATAATTGCCAGGAAAGTCGACATCGATCGAGGCGGTCAGATCGCCATTGGCCAGCGCGCCGAGATTTTCACCGACGGTGGCAACGACCATATGCTGCGTCTCGTCATCCTTTGCCTTTGCGGCCTGGGCTTCTTCAAGCTTTACTGCGTTGTCGCGGAAAATGAGGACGACTTTGGCCATGTCGCCAACTTCGTCCTTGCGGACGGCGCAAGGGACATCGACCGAATTGTCGCCATTGGCGAGCCTGCTCATGGTGCCTTGCAGCTTGTGCAGCGGCCCGGTGATGCCCTTGCGGGCGACGACGATGCTGAGGCCGATGCCGACGGCGATGCCGAAAAGGCTGACGATGGTGAGCATCATGCCGGTGGATGCCGCGTCAGCGCTCAATTGGCCGGACAGCTTGTCGCCCTCGGCGATGATGCGATCGTTGAAGGCCACCGTATCGTTTGACAATGGCTCGAGCATTGCGTCGACCTGGACCAGTACTGCCTTGGCTTCGTCATTGCGGTTCGCTGCACCCAATTTGGCAGCCTGCTCAGTCAAGGTATGGAGCGTGGTGATACGCTGCGCGAACTGCGTAAATTCGGCCGAGTATTTGGGAAGTTTTTCATTGGCCTGTTTGAGCAGATCGAGCGCGGATTTGTAGGATGCCTCCTGTCGCGCAGGTGCGCTCTGCGCCATCTGCGTCGACGCATCATAGGCCATAGCCTGGTACGCAATCAGATCCATTTCGTTCGCGCGGCGAACCATGCGGGCGAGCAATGTCGGGACGGGCAAATCACTCGCGATAAGATCCGAATAGGCCGCATCGGCGCGCGATAGCGACGATATGCCGAGATACGCAATCGTCCCGGTGATCACGCCGAGAAAAACGAGCAAAGACATTATTTTAGGGGCGATTTTCATATTGTCGAGAAAGCGCATCGGGCTCTCCTGGAGTGAGCGTGGACAAGGGTAATTGTTTGTGTTGATCTAATTATAGGATGATTTGCGCTAAACTTATCGGAGCATACGAAGCTGCTTCGGTAAGCGTTGCTCTTGCGCTCCGCCGATCGAGCACGTTGGCGGGATGATTTGGACGGTTGCGCGGTTTCTCGCGCGGCGCCCCATCTTTATTATAGCGGAGTTCGCCATGATCTGGAGCGCAACACCGCAGTCCTCGCGCGTGGCAGGCCGGCCCATACCAATGGATGATGCGCGTCGGCGCGTACTGGCCCGGTTCTTTTTCCGAATGCGTCTATAATGCGGTGAAGGGATCTGGCCCGGGGCTATGCACGTAACTGTGTGGCCTGCGTTCGCCGTGTCACCCGTGGGATGTGAACATGACGAACATTGGAACCAGGGTTGCTAGACTGCAAGTGCTCGGCGCCCTGCTGTTTCTTTCCGTTGCTGCGCTGGTTGCGGGCGGGATGTACCAAATCGGCATGGCGATGACGCAAAATATCGAGGACATCCGTCGCGTGTCTTCGGTGATGGAAGTCGCCGACCTCATTTCTGAAAATCGGGTCGCGCAAGCGTCAGTCCTCCTCGACGACCGCCCTGATGCGCGCACGTTGCTGATGCGGCGTAGCCAGGCGTTGAGCCGGGAACTGTCGACCTTATGTAACATTACGCCAGCCGGCCCGTTCAAGCGCATGGTCTCCTCGATGGAGCGCCGTTGGTATGACTATCAAAAGGTCCAACATCGCTTGATCGCACTGGTCGAAGCCCGAAAATCCTCCGAGGCGCTTGCGCTGTTCCAGGGGGAGCTGGACGATTCCTACATGACGTTTGACGAGCAATCGGACGCGCTCGCCGCCGGTTTTCGACGCGATGCTGCGCAGTCCGGGGAGGCTGCGCGTCGCGTGGCCGAATTTGTCACGGTGTTCGTACTGACCTTTTCCGCGTTCGGTTTTGTCGCGCGCTTCATGGTGCAGATCTTCATTCATCGGCGGATTGTGCGACCGTTGATCCACATCACCGATTCGTTGACGGCGCTTGCGGCTGGCGACACCTGCGTCGAACTGTCTGGCGGCGACCGGCGGGACGAAATTGGTGCAATGGTACGCTCGCTCGAAGTGTTCCGCGCACAGGCCTGTTTGATCGAGGCGGAGCATGAGCGCACGCTCGAAGCCCAGGCGCGCGCCGAGCGACTGGCGCGGCACGATGCCTTGACCGGTTTGCCCAATCGGCGCTTCTTCACCGAAGCCTTGGGCCGCCTCACTGCCGACCTGGAGCACCCCGCTGCGGTCATGATGATCGATTTGGACCGGTTCAAACCCGTCAACGACGCGTATGGCCACGATGCGGGCGACGCGGTTTTGAATGAACTCGCGCAACGCTTCATGGCGCATCGCGATGAACTGGGCACCGTTGCACGGCTGGGCGGCGACGAATTCGCGGTGGCCTTCCCCACTTCGGCTGACAAAAGCCACGCCACGCGCATCGCGCAGTTGCTCCGTGTCATCATTTCCCAGCCGATTCAGCTTGATAATGCCGTGGTCGAGGTTGGCGCGACGATTGGCATCGCGCTCTTCCCGCCAGACGGCACCAGCCCGGCGGCATTGCTGCGCGCGGCAGATTTGGCGATGTATCAGGCCAAGGCCAATAGCCACGGGCGCTATCGCTTCTTCGACCCCTCGATCGAAGATAACGTCCAGGCGCGGGCGGTGTTGCACGCCGATGTGCGTCGCGCCGTTTCCGCCGGAGAAATCGTGCCGTATTATCAACCGCTGGTGGCAATCGACGGCGGCGGATTGGTCGGGTTCGAGGTGCTGGCCCGCTGGATTCACCCCGAGAGGGGGTTAATCATGCCCGATGCCTTCATTTCCGCTGCCGACGAAATCGGGGTGTTGACCGACCTTACGTATCGCCTGCTGGAGCGGGTGTGTCGCGAAGTGCGGGAGTGGCCGAGCACGTTGACCTTGTCGATCAACCTGGCCCCGAGCCAATTGCGTGACCCGTTGATTGCGTCAAACCTGGTCGCAATCCTTGATAATTATGGCATCGCGCCACAGCGGATCGAAGTCGAAGTGACCGAAAATGCGCTGATTACCGACTTTGAGGGCACCAAGCAGGTGTTGAGCCGACTCCAGAAGCGCGGCATCCGCGTCGCGCTGGACGATTTCGGGACGGGCTATGCCAGCTTGAACCACCTGCGCGAATTCAAGTTCGACAAGATCAAGATCGATCGGTCCTTCTTGAGCGGGCTTGACGACGGCAGCAAGAATGAGGGCATCGTGCGTGCCATGATTACGCTTGGGAAGAGTCTCGACCTGTCGATTACCGCCGAGGGAATCGAAGATGTGAGCCAATGGGCCCATCTGTCGGAGTGGGGATGCGATTTCGGCCAAGGCTATCTGTTTGGTAAAGGAATGCCTGCGGGGAAAGCCAAGGCGATGATCGCGGCAACGGGAGGCGGGCTTCGTGCCGCGCCGCCGCACACGCTGCGCAAGCGCCAGTTGCGGGCCTGATGCGCTGCAATGGCGCTGGTTTCAGGCGCCGACGAAATCTCGCAGGCGCTGGAGCAAATGCCGGGCGCGCAGCGATTGGGCGCTCGCTCCTTCGATGAACCCGGTAACCGTCTCTGGCGCGGCGTCTGCGAGCAGGGCGATCTGTGCCGCTGCAAGGAAATTGGTCATCGCCGTCATCGGCTGGTTGAGTTCATGTACCAGAAGCGACGTCGTCGCGCGGCATTCGACGCAAGCCGGGGTCGTGTTCGCCGGCGCGGGTGGAGTGTCCGTGCCGCGCCATGCCGCGATGGGCCGCACGAAACAGGCGAACAGCCGCCGCCCCTCGACAAGGGTGTCCCCAACAAGCACCTCTACCGGAATATCGTAGCCGTCGCGATGCTTGGCGATCAGGATCTGGCCCCGGGCGGAACGTTCGCCATCGACGCTGCCCAGATACTGCGTGATCGTCTGATCGTGAATGTGCCGATGCAATTGCGGCATCAGCACATCGATGCTCTGGCCCGCCGCGTCGTTACCCTCAAAACCGAACAGCAGTTCCGCTTGTCGGTTAAGCGACTCGATCGTCCCGCGATCGTCGATCATCATCATCGGGAAAGGAACGATCTCCAATATCGATCGCGTCGCCGACGGATCGCCATTCCCTTTTGCGCTCAAATTCCGGGCAGTCTCCATTATTCTCCGTTCGCAGCTCTGAACGAGCCGCGCCATACACGATTCGTTGACCCGAGTCCGAAAAGAGCGACGAACGGAGGAGTGACAGCGATGTCCATCGTCGGTTCCTTGTGCTGGACATCCATTCGCGCAACCACAGTCGGTTAATCGACCAGGCCCGCCGCGAAGGCGATCCGCAAGGCATCGGGAAGCGTCCTGACATGGAGCTTGGTCATCAAATTCGCACGATACACCTCGACCGTGCGCGGGCTGATGTCGAGTTCGTGCGCGATGACCTTATTTACCTTGCCCGCGATCAACCCCATCAAAACATCGATTTCGCGCGGGGCGAGGCGCGCAATGGATTGCTGCGCCGCAAGAACCCGCGCCGCGTCAGCCTCGACCTCTTGCAAGCGGCTGTTCGCCCGTTCGATCGTGTCGATCAAGGCACTGTGATCGTATGGCTTTTCCAGGAAATCGATCGCCCCGGCTTGCATCGCCTGAACCGCCATTGCGATGTTGCCGTGCCCGGTGATGATGACACACACCATCGGCAGGTCGCGCGCATTGATCGCGCTTAGGACATCCATGCCGGATGCGCCGGTCATATGGACATCGAGCAGGACCACGCCCGGTTCAAGTGATTGTGCCTCCGCCAGGAATTGGTCGCCCGAGCTGAAGCTGCTGACAACGAATTCCGGTCGCATGTTTAACAAGGATTGCAATGACTTACGCACGGGTTCATCGTCATCCACGATGTAGATCTGTTTCAGCATGGAACCCCCCGCTAGGTGTGACGAAACGTGCATCATAAAATCTCGTGGTCGCGGCGAGACAATGGGCTGTACGCAAACGGACCGTCGGCGGATGCATCCGCCGAACCAAATTTCTTCAAAGAAGCATAAGCGCCGCTGGAGTGTCGATGGTGCATTGCGGCAATAATATGCAAATACACGCTCAGCGTTAATGGCATTTTCTTGGTATGAATTCCGTGAAACGCGAAAAGACGATGAGCAGCAGATTTGTACCGGCGTTCACGTCGGCATAATGGATGGATCGAGGACGCCATTTTTAGAGCCACATCTTATTCTTACACCTAAGAAATGTGCTTTCCATAGCAAAAATGGATGATCCATCGGGATACAAAGCGGGTTTACTTTTCGCCTCAATCCCGAGTCTGACGGGTGTGCAGATCGGTTTTTCGGGGTGCTGCGTCATAATGGTACACGCTGGTTGGTCCATTGTCGCGCCGTCGTGATATTGCGGCCGAGCGTTTCGCGCACATCGACTGTTAGGTCGATCGACCTGGGTCGTTGGTCGACCGCGGTCATACTCCCTATGGTGGTGCTACGCGCTTGGGTCCCCCGCCCGTTGGACCGCGGGTGTCGGCGGACGGGGGCACGGCGCGTTCGCCCGCAGCGCTCGGTTGAGCTCAATCCGCCACCGAAAGGGCGGTACAAGGCGACGAAAGTGTTGGCGCGCGCACTCCGTCGCCACCAGGCGCGCCGCGTGTTGTCAGCGCGTCGGCACCCTTGCGGAATGCGGTTTGCGCCATATCGGATGATTGATTGACACCGAACTGGCCACAATCATCCATGAGTCCGGATGATCCGCATCGTTGGCGCGCGTTAGTTTGTGGCCAGCCCCAACACTCAGCGGTTGGCGATTCGCGGGGCACACGTCAAAGAAGCAGGATGCCACCCACGCCGACCGTATCGACTCTCGCCGAACTGGCCGAACTCGCCGGTGTCTCCGTTGCGACGGTCTCGCGCTCCTTGGCTGGAAACACCGTGATTGCGGAGTCCACGCGGACGCGGATCGTCGCACTGGCGCGTGAACATGGCTTTCAGGTCAATCAGGCCGCGCGCAACCTGCGGCTTCGGCGTACCGGTGCAATCGGCGTGGTGTTGCCGCTGGGGCATGAGGCCGAACAGCATCTGTCGGACCCGTTTTTCATGAGCCTGTTGGGGCCGCTCGCCGATGCGATCGCCGATCGCGGGCACGATTTGCTGCTGTCGCGCATCATTCCGAAGGACGATCGCTGGCTCGATGCGATCGTCGATGCCAGGCGGGTCGATGGCGTAATCGTGATCGGCCAATCCAATCAAATCGACGCGATCGAGCGCGTTGCCCGGCGGTATCGCCCGATGGTGGTTTGGGGGGCCGATATGCCCGACAAGACGCAAATCACCATCGGCTCCGACAACGTCGCGGGCGGGAGGATGGCCGCCGAACATCTGTTGGCGCAGGGGCGGACCCGGCTCGCTTTCTTCGGCAATATCGAGGTCCCCGAATTTGCCGCGCGCTATGCCGGTTTCCAGCAAGCGCTGGCGGCTGCCGGGGGTGGGCAGGCGACGTTGTTGCCGGTCCACCTCACCAGCGAAGCGTCCTATAGCGCGATTGAAAATTATCTGGCCGGTCATGCATCCCCCGACGGCATCGTCGCAGCATCGGACGTAATCGCGATGAGCGCGTTGCGGGCACTGGCGGGGCGCGGCAAGCGCGTACCGCAGGATGTCAGCGTTATTGGCTATGACGACGTGTTGATCGCCATGCACACCAACCCGCCTTTGACCACGGTGCGCCAGGACGTGGCGCGCGGCGCGGCGATATTGGTCGATCTGCTCTTTCGCCGGATGGAGGGGGAGGAGGTGGAATCGGTCGCGATGACGCCCGAATTGATCCTGCGCGCCTCCGCCTGATCAGGCCACCGCTGCGCCCACGGGTGCGGTCGGCGTGCGGACCAGCCATGTTGCCACCGCTGCCGCCAGCATCATGGCGCCGCCCAGCATCAGGACATGGCGGGGATCGCCGCCGAGCAGCGGATGATAAGCGAGCCAAACGAACAGGATCTCGATCATCATCGGGATGACGATGAACATGTTGAAAATGCCCATATAGACGCCGGTGCGTTCGGGCGGGATGGCATTGGCCAGCATGAGATAGGGATTGCCCATCAAGCTACCCCAGCCGATTCCGATGCCGATCATCGCCACCACCAGGAGCGGAATCGACCCGGTTGAAGAGATTGTGAGCATCGCCAAGCCCGACGCGACCATCGCCACCGCGTGAATCGGCTTTGCCCCGAAACGCCGCGCGAACGGCACCATTGCGAAGGCCGAGACGCAGGTCACCGCATTGTAGAAGGCGCCAAGCTGCCCGTTGAGCAAGCCCGCATCGCGGAAGCCGACACTGGCCGGGTCGGCTGTGTGGAAAACGCCGCGCGCGAGCGCGAGCACAACATATTGCCAGTAACAAAACATACCGAACCACTGGAACAGCATCGCGATCGCAAGTTGCCGCATTGGCCGCGGCATGTCACGGATCGCGGACGCCAGACCGGCGATGGTCGAGCGCAGCGACAGCGGATCAGCCGCCATCGCGGCATCCTCTTCGGGGGTTAGCGGCAATTCCGGGACGCGCCACACCGACCACAGGATTGTCGCGATCGACAGCACCGCGCCGATCAGAAAGCTGATCCGGGTAATTTCGGGAATGCCGTTGCTGTCGAGCGTGTCCTTGTTCACGCCCCACCACACGAGCAGGGACGGGGCGAGATAGGACAGGGTTTGCGCCAGTCCGGTAAACCCGCTCTGGGTCAGAAAGCCGAGCGGGCGCTGGGTCGGGTCGAGCCGGTCGCTGACATAAGCGCGATACGGCTCCATCGTGACGTTGTTGGCCGCGTCGAGCACCCATAACAGGCTGGCCGCCATCCACAGCGTGCGGCTGTACGGCATCGCCAACAGGCACAGGCTGCACAGGATCGCGCCGACGAGGAAATACGGGGTACGGCGTCCGAGCCTGCTGCGCGTCCGATCGCTCATCGATCCGATCAACGGCTGGACAATCAGCCCCGTCATCGGGCCCGCCAGCCACAGCAGCGGCATACTGCCTTCATCGGCCCCAAGATAGCTGTAGATCGGCCCCATATTGCTTTGCTGCAGCCCGAAACTGAACTGCAGGCCGAGAAACCCAAGGTTCATCTGCAGGATCTTCGCTAGCGTCAGATGCACTTTGCCGACCGGCATGTTGGTCACGTCTCTCTCCCCACTGACGGGCTATTGCCGCCTGCAGGGTGGTGTAGCGGTTTGCGCAAACGATTGCAATTTCCTCTTGCAAACGTTTGCGGAGGCGGTTTAGGAACCGTGCGAGCCGAATAAACGGCCATGCTGATTCAGGAGAGTGATATGTTGAAAGGGCGCACCCTATTTTTGGCGACGGCCGCTTTGACGGTCGGTGCGCCGGCCTTTGCCCAGCAAGCGTCGCCGCCGGCGGCGGACGCGCAGGTTGACAGCGATGCGCAGGCAAAGGACGACATCATCGTCACCGCGGTCGCGCGCGGGCAAAACCGGCTCGACAGCTCGGTCTCGGTCAGCTCGCTCAATAGCGACGCCATCGCCAGCGCGACGCCGCGCTCGGTTGCCGAATTGTTCCGCAGCTTGCCCGGCATTCGTTCGGAATCGTCGGGCGGCGAGGGCAATGCCAATATCGCGGTCCGTGGCTTACCGGTCGCATCGGGTGGTGCCAAGTTCTTGCAATTGCAGGAAGATGGCCTTCCCATTCTCGAATATGGCGATATCGCCTTCGGCAATACTGATATCTTTTTGCGCGCCGACTTCAACGTCGCGCGTGTCGAGGCGGTGCGCGGCGGTTCGGCTTCGACTTTCGCGTCCAATTCGCCGGGCGGTGTTATCAACCTCATCTCCAAGACCGGCGAGCAGGAGGGCGGTTCGATCCAGGGTACGGTTGGGCTCGATTACGGCGAGTACCGGATCGATGCCGACTATGGCGGCAAGTTGAACGACACGCTGCGTTTCAACGTCGGTGGCTTCTACCGCGTTGGCGAGGGGCCGCGTCGCGCCGGTTATGATGGCAATAAGGGCGGGCAAATCCGTGGCAACATCACCAAGACCTTCGACCGGGGCTTCTTCCGCCTGAACTTCAAATATCTCGACGATCGCGCGATCGCCTATTTGCCGAGCCCGGTGCGCGTTACCGGCAGCAACGCAAATCCGACCTACACCTCCCTGCCTGGCCTGAGCGCCAATAACGACACGATCCACAGCATTTATTTCACGCGGGCGGTGACGCTCGACGGTGCCAACAATCGCGAGGTTGACGACATTCGCGACGGTATTCATCCGATTGTGAAGGCGGTCGGCTTCGAAACCGAATTCGAAGTCGCCGATGGCTGGAAGGTCAGCGACAAATTCCGTTATTCGGATATTTCGGGTCGCTTCATCTCGCCCTTCCCGGCGACGGTCGATACCGCGCAGAATCTGGCTAATGCGATCGGTGGGCCAGGCGCGATCGTAACCTATGCCAACGGCCCAAGCGCCGGTCAGCTCTATGCCAACCCGACAACGTCGAACGCGATTGGCGTGGTGTTGTTCAACACCAAGCTCAACAGCCTTAACAACATCACCAACGATCTGCGCGTGAATCGTCGTTTCAACGCGGGCAGCGGGACGTTCGATTTTTCGGCCGGTTTCTACAAATCGCGCCAGACGATCAATATCGACTGGACGTGGTCGTCCTATCTGCTCGACGCGAAAGGCGACAATGCCGCGCTGCTGAACGTGCGGACAGCCGGCGGACAGTCGCGCACCGACAACGGCCTGGTGGCCTATGGTGCCTCCTATTTCGGCAATTGCTGTCGTCGTAGTTACAATGTCGATTATGACACCAACGCGCCATTTGCCTCGATCGGCTATACCGGCGGCGGGCTCAACGTCGACGCGAGCATTCGCTATGACACGGGCAGCGCGCGCGGCTTCGTGGTTGGCGATGGCCCGGCGACGAGCTTCGACGTCGATGGCAACGGGACGATCTCCTACCCCGAGACGCAGACCACGGTGCTCCCGCTCAACAGCCCACAGCCGGTCAATTACAATTTCCACTACACCTCTTACTCGTTCGGCGCGAATTACCGGTTGGCAAGCGACGTCTCGATTTTCGCACGCTATAGCCGGGGTGGTCGCGCCAATGCGGATCGCTTCCTGTTCAACCCCAACAATGTCAGCCCGACTTCGGGGCGGCTCCAGCCGGGCGCGCGACCGGTCGATTTCGTGCGGCAGGCCGAAGCCGGTGTGAAATATAGCCATGCGGGCCTGAACCTGTACGGCACCGCCTTCTGGGCGAGGACGGCCGAACAGAATTTCGAGGCAACCAGCCAGACGTTCTTCGACCGTACCTACCGTGCTTATGGCCTCGAGCTTGAGGGTAGCTATCGCATCGGCGGGTTCAGCCTGGCGGCCAACGGAACCTTCACCAAGGCGAAGATCGTTAGCGACAACGTTACCCCCGCCGTTGTCGGCAATCGACCCCGGCGCCAGGCCGAGTTTGTGTACAAGGTGACGCCGCAATATACGACGGGTCTGTTCACGCTTGGTGCCAGCGCAATCGGCACGACGTCGAGCTATACGCAGGATAGCAACCAGTTGAAGCTGCCGGGCTTCACGCAGGTCAACGCGTTCCTCAGCGTGCGTCCGGTCAATCGGGTGCAGGTCTCGATCAACGCGAACAATCTGTTCAACACCAAGGGCTTTACCGAGGCTGAAGAAGCAGCGATCCCGGCCAACGGCATCGTTCGCGCGCGCTCGATCAACGGGCGTACCGTGTCCGCTGCGGTCAAGCTCGATTTCTGAGCGAACCGGCCCGGGCGTGGCGCGCGCCCGGGCTATTTGTACGATTAGTCAATGAGTGGTGCCGAATGACGACTATCTGGTCCCGCGATGCGGTTGCCTCCATCGCGCTCCAGCCTGTTCCGCAGGTGCCGCTCATCGACGGAAATGGCGTGTCGCCGATCCTGCCCGGTTACGATTTGTGGGATTATTGGCCGGTGCAGGAACGCGATGGCCGCACGGCGGACATTGCCGGGGGGGCATTGCAGATGTTGCTGTCTGCCCCGGTTCTGCCCGATCCCGAATCGCGTCACGCACTCGCCCGAATCCGCCTGATGCACGAGACTCCGCATGGATGGCGGGATCTGGGCTATCTGCTTCCCGATGGCTTCGCACCGGGCAGTCGCGAATGGTCGGGTTCGGCGATCGTGACGCCCGATCATGACCGGGTAACGCTGTATTTCACGGCGGCTGGGCACCGTGGCGAAGCTGAACCGAGTTTTGACCAACGTCTGTTTGAAACCAGCGCGGTGCTGTCGATCGACGCAGGCGTCCCGCGCCTGTCGGATTGGACGAACCCGGTCGAATCGGTCGTGGCTGATGGTGAGATCTACACATGTGACATGACCGGTGGCGGCGGCATTGGCACGATCAAGGCGTTCCGCGATCCGGCGTGGTTTTGCGATCCGGCGGATGGCGCGGAGTATCTCGTTTTTGCCGCGTCGCTCGCCCAATCGACGTCACCGTGGAACGGCGCCATCGCGGTGGCGCGGCGCGAACAGGGTGCATGGGTGTTGCATCCGCCGTTAATCACCGCTGATGGCCTTAATAACGAGCTCGAACGCCCGCACATCGTCCATCACCGCAATCGCTATTATTGTTTCTGGGTAACCCAGCGCAAAGTGTTTGCAAGTGACGGTCCATCGGGGCCGACGGGCCTGTACGGGATGGTTGCTGACCAGCTCACCGGGCCGTGGAGTGCGCTCAATGGTAGCGGGCTGGTGTGCGGCAATCCGCCCGAAGCGCCGATCCAGGCCTATAGCTGGCTGGTGCTCGGCGAGCTTAGCGTATTGAGCTTTGTCGATCGACCGGGCCTGACCGCAAACCCGCTCGACCCCGAAGAGGCGCGGCGGCACTTTGGCGGCACGCCTGCGACACCCTTCCGCCTCCTGCTCGACGCAGACCGTGCGACGGTCGTGTAACGTAGTTGGTTCGGAAATGGGGCTGGCCGCACGATCTGCGGAAAACTGGTGCACCCGACTGGATTTCAATCGGTAACGTTGCCTCCGTTAGGCGAAGGCCACAAGCTTCAATGTGGGCAGAAAACCCCTCATAAACAGAATAATAGTGTCCGGTTCGAATTCGCTTTCGAACTTGGGTAGGTATTGGGTAGGCGAAGCCCGATTTTACTACCACCGATCAACCCGCTACAGAGGGTTAACGGGGGCGAACACGTATGGCGTTGAAGATTGTCGAATTCTTCGGATACGAACCCTACCAATCCGAAGCCGCGCCCTTCGTCGCGAACAAGCAATGCCCATTTACGAACGGCGACTGTATCAAGCCGAACCACGGGGCTTGCTCGGTCAAGCTAGTCAGCACCGGCTCTATCATCTGTTGCCCGAACCGGCTCTATGCGGACGAATATCGGGCGCTTACCGACGTCGGGCACGAAGTCTTCGGCGCGGGCACCGAACTGATAACCGCAAACGAAGCGCGCGTTCGTAAGGCGCAAGGAACTCTAGCCGAAAAACAGGCCGTTCTGTTCGGGAAGCGTTGGGGTGGCGAACTTCCATTGCCGCGCCCGCCGCGCGCCGATGGCGGTAAGGCGGGTAGTTACTATGTCGATTGGATCGTCGCGAAAATCGATCAGAACGGCGAGTTGCTGGAATTTACCGCGCTCGAAGTCCAAACGATCGACACCACCGGCAACTATAGCGATCAAGCGCAAGCGTATTTTGCGGACGAACCATTCCCCGGCATGGGAGGGCGCGGATATAGCGATGCCAGTATGAATTGGGAAAACGTGAATAAGAGAATCTTGCCGCAATTGATCTACAAAGGCCATGTTCTTCGGCGCGAATCGAAGTGTAGTAAGGGGCTATCTTCATTTGCCCGCACTCGGTCTATCAGAAGATCATGGACCGGCTAGGTAACCATCTGCACGCATACCCGATCGGCAACGGGACAATCACGTTCCGCAGCTACGGAGTTGGCGACGTTGACCCCACCACGCACCAAAGGCCGCTGCTGTTCGATTCGCAGTTCACCACCACAATCGATCAGGTCGCAACCGCCTTCACGTCGCCGATGAACCTACCGCAGCAGGACGTATATGCAGCGGCAATCGCCGCCGCACTCCGCTAAGCCGCTTTACGAACTCGCTCGCGACCGAACTGAAGAGCAAGCCCAAGCTGACGTCCAAGAATAGGTGGGACCGCATTGCCGACCTGAACGAATTGATCGGTCTGACTGCCTTCGAACACAAACCAGTCGGGGAACGATTGAAAGCGCGCCGCTTCCCGAACCGTAAGCGAACGGTTCTGCTCGGGATGAATGTAGGCACCCCAATGAATGTCGCACTTCGTTAGGATCGTCGAAGACTGTCGATCCCATTGCAACCGGCCATAGCGTTTTGTGTGATCGCAGCGCCGCGCCGCTTGCATCCCACGGGGGAGCAAATCGACCGGCACGTCACGCCAGCTTCCCCCTTGTGGGATATGCTTCATGCGCTGCATATTGATGTTCGCCAGACGCGGGGCAGCGTGATTGAAAACGCCATTTGAGCCTTCGCGCAATTCGACCTGATATTCGGTTCGCGGTTCGGACGTGTAATCACGACCGATCGCTGCTTCACCATTGTGCAAAACGGGCAAATCCGAAATGGCATCATAGACCGTTACGAGCGGCTTCAGGCCGGGGCCGTGCGTAGGTTCGGGCCACACGATCGGTTCGCCAGTGCGATTGCCCATGAACACGAACCGGCGACGCTCTTGCGGCACGCCATATTCTTCGGCTCGCAACACACGCCATTCGATCCGATAGCCCAAGCTCGTGAAGCCATCGACGATTGCTCGCAACGCAGCGCCGTTTCCTGCGGACGTAATTCCGGTCACGTTTTCCATGACAACCCAACGAGGCATCAAGCCTTCGACGATGCGCAGATATTCGCGAAAGAGCGTGGACCGGGCATCGTTCATGCCGCGCTTGTGATTATAGACGCTGTAGGCTTGGCAGGGTGGCCCGCCCGTCAACACGTCGAGTTCGCCTACCCGAAGGCGCGCAGCGCGTAGAAAGTCGTCAACCAATAAATCCTGAATCGGTCCGCCTAGAAACTTCGCGTCGCGGTGCGTTCGTTCGAACGTCGCGCCCGCCGCTTCGTTGAAATCGCTACCCGCGAGAACATCGAAACCGGCTTGCCGCAAGCCTTCGGACAATCCACCGGCTCCGCAGAACAGGTCGATCGCGGTCAATTCACGCCGCATCATTTGCCACCCCCTTTTTGCCGAGCGGCAACGCGCCCTGTGGGCTTGCGTTGCGCTCTAGATATTCGATGATCGCCTGACGTGCCACCCACGAACATGACAAGTGGTTTCGATCTGCAAAATCCTGAAGCGTGCTCGCTTCCTGATGGCTTAACCCAACAGACACGCGAGGGTTCTTCGTGGGCAAATTCGGCCTCATTTGCATCGAACATTCCGCCTGTATTCTAGTTCCTTTGGTGCTGCAAGGTGCCGCATCTAGCAGCACCTTCGCCGCGAATCAGCGTTATTCTATATATGTTCCACAGGAACAAAATGCAAACACATGCTGACGCGCCGGCGCGACCGCCAGCGGGCTGCACCCCACTCATGATCTGCCCGAACGCGCGAAGGCGGGCTGAAATGTGGTCTAAGTCCCTGAAAACGTTGGTGCACCCGACTGGATTCGAACCAGTGGCCTCTGCCTTCGGAGGGCAGCGCTCTATCCAGCTGAGCTACGGGTGCCTGATCTTCCGCCTAGCAAAGCCGATCGCGCTGCGCCAGTCCCTACCTGCGCACCAGCGTCACCGGTTGAAATTCGCCGAGACCGCAGCTCGCGCCCGGCGACAGGTTGGGGCTGGAATGCAGCACGGTGATGATGTCGGTCGAGCATAATTGGCTGAGACTCGTCGCATAGCTGAAGCGCTCTTCGAAGCCGAGGCTCGGGCACGCGTTCGGCAGTGTGTTGCGATACACTTTCCTGCCGCTCATGATGAAATCGATGGTGCGGTCGCCGTGGACTTGCGTCTGCTGGATTTGGCGAAGCGGGATGCAGCTTTGCGGCTTGCCCGCAGGCGTGGCGGGGGGAATCTCGGAGCGGTCCCGGGCTGCGCCGGGCGCGGCGATGGCGGCGAAGGTGAGGGCGGCTAGCAACAGGCGCATGTCACGTCTCCTTGGGCACGGCACGCTTTGGCACCGCAGTCTTGGGCTTGAACGCACACAGGTCGCTGACGATGCACCGCCAGCATTCGGGGGTTCGCGCTTTGCAGATATATCGACCGTGCAGGATTAACCAGTGATGAGCGTGCAGCCGAAACGGTTGTGGCGTAGCCTTGTCGAGCTTCAACTCAACCGCCAGCGGCGTTTTGCCACGCGCCAGACCGGTACGGTTCCCCACCCGGAAGATATGGGTGTCGACCGCGAAGGTTTCGGCACCAAAGGCGACGTTCATCACGACATTGGCGGTCTTGCGCCCGACACCGGGCAGCGTCTCCAGCGCGTCGCGGTCGGCGGGCACCTCGCCGCCATAGGCATCGATCAGGCGTTGCGACAGCGCGATCACATTCTTGGCCTTGGTGTTGAACAGGCCGATCGTCTTGATATGCTCCTTCAGCCCGTCCTCACCGAGCGCGACCATTTTGGCGGGCGTTTTGACCTGTTCGAACAGGCGTTGGGTCGCCTTGTTGACGCCGATGTCGGTCGCTTGCGCCGATAGCGCGACCGCAACGACAAGCTGGAAGGGATTGCCTGCCTCCAGCTCGGTTTCCGGATGCGGGTTGTCCGCCGCCAGCCGGGCATAAAAATCGATAATGTCCGCCTTTTTCAAACGCCCAGCACCTGATCCATGCTGTAACGGCCAGCGGGCTTATCGGCGAGCCACAGCGCCGCCGTGATCGCGCCGCGCGCGAAAATCGCCCGATTTTCCGCGCGGTGGCCAATCTCGATCCGCTCGCCCTCATTGGCGAAAATGACGAGGTGGTCGCCCGCGACCGAGCCCCCGCGCAGGCTGGCGAAACCGATCGTCCCTTCGGAGCGGGCCCCGGTCAACCCGGCGCGATCCGACACGCGTGCTTCGGCCAGCGTTATGCCGCGCCCCGCCGCCGCCGCTTCCCCCAGCAGGAGCGCGGTGCCCGACGGCGCATCGACCTTGTGGCGATGGTGCATCTCGGCGATTTCAATGTCCCAGTCGGGCCCCAGCCGGGCGGCGGCGTCGCGCACCAATTTGGCGAGTAGGGTGACGCCGAGCGAGACGTTGCCGGTCTGCAGCACGGCGATTTCGCTGGCGGCGGCATCGATCAGTGCGTGATGCGTCGGCGCAAGGCCGGTGGTGCCGATCAGGATCGGTGTGCGTGCCATTCGCGCCGCGGCCAGCGTCCGTTCGAGCGCGGCAGGGGTGGAGAAATCGACCAGCACACCGGCATCCCGCGCCAGCGCTACGGGATCCCCCCCGGCATCGATTCCGCCGGCCAGTGTCGCGCCCAGGTCCGGCACGGCGGCGGCGAGTGCCTGGCCCATCCGGCCTGCGCTGCCGATAATCCCGATCGCGGTCATCGCACCTCTCCCGATTTGCTGCGTGGCGGCTCTACCGAAGCCGCGCGCGAGACGCCATGCGGGAATTTGCCGAATTGGTCATCAAAACGGTGCCGATATGCGCTGCCCCGCCTCAGAACCGGTAGCTTATCCAGCCCGCGAGAAAGTGCGAATCGCCATAGCCGAGCCGGTCAAGGATCGCGCCGGGCACGAAATATTCGTAGCGACCGACAATCGACACGCGCCGCGTCATTTTCCACGTGGCTTGCAACCGAAGCGCATCGCCGACGTCGCGTCCGGGCACGGTTTCGCTGCCGGCATAAGCGGTGCCGAGACCGCGATAGACGGCGTCGTGTGGGCTGACGCGCCAACTGTGCTGAAACTCGGTGAGGACATCGAGTTTCCTGGATGGCGAGATCGTAAAGTTGGGCGATACCTGGAACAGGTTCGTGAAGTTGAGCGCGCCCTGATAGCTATAGGCGATCGTCCCGGCGAAGGGCGCCTTCGCGGTACGCAGCGTGCCCTTGCCAAAGCTGCCTCCTCCATCGCCAAAGTCGAAATGGATACCGATCTTGGGCTTCCAGTGCTTGGGATCGAGGACATAGGTTTGTGCGATGAACGCATTCCACGCACTGATGTCGCGCCCGTTGAACGATCCATCCTGATGGTCGATCGTCCAGTCGAGCGCCAGCCGGTCGAAATTGCCCCACAGACGCGCGCCGTAATAATAGCGGATTTCACGCGCCGTCACGCTTCCCCATTTCAGCGCATTGTTGCGCTCGCGCCAGATGAACGGGTCGAGGAACAGTTTGCGCGTTGCGGCATTGGCGAACACCATGCCGAGCGTGGCGCCTGAAAAGCGCGTCCCGTCATCGGCGTGGTCATCGCCCAGGCCCTTCACCCCCAGGGCAACCTTCTTGAAATCGAACAGATCGGCGCGGATGCTGCTGCTTTGTGCCCAACCGCGAATCCCCTGAACCGAGGTGTGGATGGTGTTGTTGTCGATCTGCGACACCAGATTGACCGAGCCGTCGGTAAATTGCTGGCGGCCATAGCGCACACCCACCCCATAATTGCCGACCGCGCCGCTGACTTCGGCAAAGAATTGCTGAGCGACCAGCGCATCGCGCGATTTGGGCAACGGAGTCCCGTAATTATGCCCACTCAGGCCGCCGTGGCCGAGTTCGCCGTAAAAGCGGATTGGCCCGATATGCAGGTCGGCACCGCCGACCACGCGCGTCTGCTCTTCGAGACGGTATCCGGCATTCAGCAGGCCGGGGTCGCTGTAATCGTTGATGCGCAGCCGGATTTCGCCCGACAGGGTTACGTAGATATCACCCCGGGAGTCGATCGGGATGTATTTTAGCCGGTCGATCCAGTCCTTGCGTTTCGCAGGGTCGCGCAGGCCTCTCCAGTCCTCGGCCCAGCGGGACAGGGTGTAACCGCCAAGCGTGATGGCCTGGCCATCCGCCTGCTGCGGATAGATGCGGTGTGCGCGGGTGGCGGGCCGTGCTGGCGGCGGGGGGAGCTTGGCTTCGGTGGGCTCGCGCGGCGGAGTCGGCAGAACGCCATCGGAAGCAGATGTGTCGGCGTCGGTTCCGGTCGGCGGCAAAATGCTTGCCGCAGACGCGGGCGGCAGAGAGGCGGTGTTCGGTGCTGCGGGGAGGACGATGAGCGGGAGCGCCGAAAGATTAAGGGCAAAAGGGGGGCAGAAGATAAGCATGATGACCCTCGATCTTGGTACCAGGCTCCGCCCCAGCCCGCGCGGGCGCGTTGTGGCGAGACGTATTGCTCGGACGTGGCCCCAGCCGTCACGGTTACTGGCTCGCCCCCCCTTGCGGTGGCGGCGGACGTATGTTGCTCCATCAAGGCCATTCGAATTTCCGATCGACCCTTTGGTTATTGTAGGGTGACCGGCTCGGATGGTGTGATGAGTTCCGGATGTTTTGTGGAAATCAGCCAGGCGGTAAGCGCAATTCTGAACCATTTCTTGGAGTGGATCGGAACGGACCAATGGCAAATGGCGATCGGCAATGCCGGGTTGGGCGTGGCGCGCGGTGAAATATCCGGATATCCTCCGCCGTGATGCCCAACCCGCACAACATCGTTATTCTCACCGGCGCAGGTGTGTCCGCGGAAAGCGGTATTGCCACTTTTCGCGGGCCGGGTGGTTTGTGGGAGGGACACCGCGTCGAGGAGGTCTGCACGCCGCAAGCGCTCGCGCGCGATCCCGTGCTGGTGCATCGCTTTTACGATGCGCGGCGCGCGGCCCTGGCAACGGTCGCGCCCAATCCGGCGCATCTCGCGCTCGCGCGGCTTGATGCCGCCTGGCCGGGCGCGCTGCTGATCGTGACGCAGAATGTCGACGATCTGCATGAACGCGCAGGCGCGCGGCGCTTGCTGCACATGCACGGCGAATTGCAGTCGGCATTGTGCGCCGCATGTGGAACGCGCGCCGCATGGACGGCGGCGTTGCCGCAGACGGCGGTTTGCAGCGGATGCGGAACTGCGGCTCTGCGCCCCGACATCGTGTTCTTCGGCGAAATGCCCTATGCGATGGACCGGATCGAGCGCGCGCTGGGCGAGGCTGACCTGTTCGTTTCGATCGGGACGTCAGGCGCGGTGTATCCGGCTGCCGGTTTCGTACAAAGCGCGCGCTATGCCGGCGCGCGCACGCTGGAGCTGAATCTCGAACGGTCGGCGGGCAGCGGTTATTTTCACGAGACGCGGCTGGGCCCGGCGGGCGAATTGGTGCCAGTCTGGGTGGACGAACTGCTGGCAACCATTTCCTGAACGATCAACCCGGCGCGAACCCGTCCTCGGCATCGGTCACGCCTAGCCGGGGACGACGATCGACCCGCAATTCAAACACGTCGGGCCGTGCATAATGGCCATCGGTGTCGAGGGCGGTCAGCCCGCGCCCGATGGCATCGAGATCGAGATCGGCGATCAACAGGTCAGGATCGGCGCCGGTTTCGGCCAAAATCGTCCCGTCAGGGGCGATGATGCAGCTCCCGCCCGATTGCAGTTCGGTATCCGCGATGCCCAGGATCAGGTCGCGCGCATCGGCATTGCCGCCGACCCGGTCGAGCCCGTCGAGCAAGTCGCGCCGGTGCTGGACAAGGCCAGCCGCAAGCACGAAGCAGCGCCCCTCAAACGCATAATGTTGCGAGGCGACGCGGTACATCGGCCGCACGGTCGGCCACGCGGCGATATGCACCGCTTCGCCTGCATGGTGCATCGCCGCCCGCGTGAGTGGCATCCAATGCTCCCAGCAAATCAACGATCCGACCTTGCCCCACGGCGCCTCGTGTACATTGAGCGTCGAGCCGTCGCCCCGGCCCCAGATCATGCGTTCGCCATGCGTTGGCACCAGCTTGCGGTGGAGCAGCGGCGGCAAGCCGGGGCGGAAGAGATATTGGGTGTTGGTCAGGCTGGAGCGCACCCGTTCGTGTGCGCCGACGGAAACGAGGATATTGGCCTCGTCGACGAGTTGCTGCAGCGGCGCAAGGCGCGGATCGTTGGGGCGCAGCGCCTGATCGAGCAGGATCGCGTGCAGGGCCTGCGTCCCGCGATGATCCCACAGCGCCGCATTCGGGGCCTCATCCAGCCAGATGGGATAGCCACCGAGAAAACTCTCGCCGAACGCAACCAACTGCGCACCGATATCGGCGGCGTCGGCGACATGATCGAGCAGCGCGGTGATACCGTCGCTGATCGCCAGCGGAATGGGTGCAGCCTGTACCAGCGCGGCCTTCACGATCTTGCTCATTCTACCCAGTCCAATCCCATTTCGCGATAGACGTCGCGTTCATCGTCCCAGCCGGGGCGTACCTTTACGTGCAGATAGAGGTGGACCGGACGGCCCATGATTTCGCTCAGCTCGGCCCGCGCGCGCGCGCCGATTTCCTTGATGCGTGCGCCGCCTTTGCCCAGCACGATCGCGCGTTGCGTCGGGCGCTCGACCAGGATCTGTTGATGAATTTCGACCGAGCCGTCCTCGCGCTCCTTATACTGTTCGGTCTCGATCGCCGAGGCATAGGGCAACTCGGCGTGGAGCTGGAGATAGAGCTGTTCGCGCGTCACCTCGGAAGCAAGGCTGCGTTCGCTTGCGTCGGATACTTGATCCTCGGGGAAGTGCCACGGTCCCTCTGGCATCGCCTTGGCGAGATGCGCCTTCAGTTCGCTCAGGCCATCGCCGGTCGCCGCGCTGACGAAGAAGGTTTCGGCGAAATCGACCATATTGGTCAATTTCTCGGCGTGCAGCAGTAGCTTGCCCTTGTCGGCCAGATCGACCTTGTTGAGGATGAGATATTTGGGTTCGCGGCGGTCCTTGATCGCCTCGGCAATGTCGGTGACCTTCGCGCCGAGCCCGCCCTTGGCATCGACCACCAGCGCCAGCACATCGGCACCCTCGGTGCCGCCCCAGGCCGCCTGCACCATCGCCCGGTCGAGCCGCCGCTTGGGCTCAAAGATGCCGGGCGTGTCGACCAACAAGAGTTGCGTCTCGCCCTCGATGGCGACACCCATCAGCCGCACGCGCGTGGTCTGCGCCTTGGGGCTGACGATCGCGACCTTCTGCCCGACCAGCGCATTGACCAAGGTGGATTTGCCCGCATTGGGCGCGCCGAGAATGGCGACAAGGCCGCAATGTTGGGGGGTGGGGTCAGTCATTGGTAAACGTACTTTCTTCCGTTCGCCCTGAGCTTGTCGAAGGGCTGCTCGCATCTTGGCGATTCCGTGCCAGTAAGCAAAGCCGTTCCCAATCGCCAGCGATCAGTGCCTGTTTCTTGGCGCGGCTCCACCCCTTGATCTGGCACTCTGCCTCCAGCGCTTCGAGGCGAGAGGGGAAGTCCTGGCTCCATAGCAGGGTCACCGGGCGGCGGGTTTGCGTGTAGCCGGGAATCTGGCCGGACTGATGCTGGCCGATGCGGTGCTCGAGCGCGTCAGTATGGCCGGAGTAGAAGCTACCGTCGGAACAGCGCAGGAGATAGGCCCAGAACGCCATTTGTCAGCCTTGCCCGTGTTGAACGGTGCCCTTCGACAGGCTCAGGGCGAACGGTATTGGAGATGTGCTCACCTTATACCCGTTCGCCCTGAGCTTGTCGAAGGGCTTGGCGCGCGCTTAGCGCAATTTTGCGAGCAACGCCGCCGCCGCCGCCGTTTCCGCTTCCTGCTTCGAGCTGCCCTCAGCCTCCGCTTCGGCGAAGGTGCCGAGTGTGGCCTTTACGCGGAAGCGCGGGGCGTGGTGCGGGCCCGAGCGTTCGACCACGTCATAAGCGGGCGTCTTGCGGTTGTGCGCGGCGGCCCATTCCTGCAGCGCGGATTTGGGGTGTTGCGGGGCGGCGATCTGGCGGCTGGGGCGGTCGGCCCAGACCTTGCGGATCGCGCGCCGCGCCCCGTCCAGCCCGGCTTCGAGATACAGCGCGCCGATCAGCGCCTCCATCACGTCGCCCAGCACATTGTCGCTGTCGGAGGCTCCATCGTCGCGCGCTTGCTTGCCGAGGCGCAGTTGCGCGGCGACGCCAAGGCCGCGCGCGACATCGGCGCAAACCGCACCCGTCACCAGCGCATTCAGCCGCTTGGACAGCGCGCCTTCGGGCTCGCCCGGGAACAGTTCGAACAACCATTCCGCCATCACCAGACCGAGCACGCGGTCCCCCAGAAATTCGAGCCGCTCGTAATTGGCCGCCGCCTGGCTGCCATGCGTCAGCGCGCGTTCGAACGGTGCAAGGTCAAGGGGCGCATGGCCGAGCGTCACGGTCAGCCAGTCGTGCAGCGCGCTCGTCAAAAACCCGCCCCGATCCGGTTCCAGCGTGCCGCCGAAAACCACGTCCACGGCAAGAACCAATTGGCCGAGCCATCGGTCGAGAAGAACGACACGACCGCTTTGCCCTCGACGCGCTCCATCGGCACCATGCCCATGCCTTCGGGCGGATCGAAGCGGCTGTCGCCGCTGTCGTCGCGATTGTCGCCCATTACGAAGATATGGCCAGCGGGCACGGCATAGACGCCGGTCTCATCGGCATTGGGCTGCTCGCCCCGGTCGAGCACAGTGTAGCTTTTGCCGTTTGGCAGCGTCTCGCGGAATTGCTGGTAACGACAGATCGGGGTGCCGTTCACGCTGTCCTCGAACTCGCTCGGGCATTCGCTGCCGCCGGGATAATTGGGGGTGAGCGGGATGGTGAAATCGGCGATGCGGACCTTGGGCACCGGCGTGCCGTTGAGAATCACCTGGCCGTGGCGCATCTGGATCGTGTCGCCGGGCAGGCCGATTACGCGCTTGATGACATCGTGATCCTCTCCGGGGGGACCACGAAACACCACGACATCGCCGCGTGCCGGATCGCGCCCAAGGATACGGCCCGGGATCAGCGGCAGCCCCCACGGCAGCGACCAGCGCGAATAGCCGTAATTCCATTTCGACACGAACAGATAGTCGCCGATGTACAAGCGCGGCAGCATCGATTGCGACGGGATGCTGAACGGGGCGAACACGAAGCTGCGGAACACGAATACGATCACCGCAAGCTTCAGCAGGAAGACGAGCGTCTCGCGCGTTTCGGATGTGCGGGCGGGGGAAATGGGATCAGCCATGCGCGCGGTTTGGTGCGGCTCCGGTGTCGCGTCAAGCTGGCGGTTGCAACCGCGCGGCGCTAGGGCAATCTAAGGCGGATCCTCCCCCCGCCCCCATTGAGCAAAGAGGTGCCCTAATGCCTGCCGACTGGACCGCGATCGAAGCCTTGCCCGCGCCGCGCCTGGAAACCCTGTTTGCGGAAGACCCCAACCGGCTGGCGACGTTCAGCCTGGATGTGGCAGGCCTGCATTTCGATTGGTCCAAGACGCATTTGACGCGCGAAGCCGTCGCGGCGTTCGAGGCGCTGGCCAAGGCGCAGGATCTCGCGGGCAAGCGTGAGGCGCTGTTTGCGGGCGAGATCATCAACACCACCGAAGGCCGCGCGGTCACCCATGTCGCCGAGCGGGGCGAAGGCAGCACGGACGATGTCGCGCAGGCACGCGTGCTTCACGCGCGGATGCGCGCGCTGATCGACGCGATCGAAGGCGAAGCATTGGGCGCGGTGCGCCATGTGCTGCATGTCGGCATTGGTGGGTCGGCGCTTGGGCCCGATTTGCTGATCGACGCGTTGGGGCGCGAGGACAGCCGCTATGACGTCGCGATCGTTTCCAACATCGATGGCGCGGCGCTGGAAGAGGTGTTCAAAAAGTTCGATCCGACCGCCACGCTGCTGGTAATCGCGTCCAAAACCTTCACCACCAAGGAAACGCTGACCAACGCCGAATCGGTGCTGCAATGGATGGGCGAAGGCGGCGTGGACGATGTCTATGGCCGCGTCGTTGCGCTGACCGCGGACCCCGACAAAGCGGTGGAATGGGGCGTCGATGAAACGCGCGTGTTGCCCTTCGCCGAGTCGGTTGGCGGGCGCTATTCCTTATGGTCGTCGATCGGCTTTCCGGTGGCGCTCGCGCTCGGGTGGGATTGCTTTGAAGAATTGCTCGAAGGGGCGGGCGAAATGGATCGCCATTTCCGCCAGACTTCCCTCAGCCAGAATGCGCCTGCTTTGGCGGCGTTTGCCGACCTGTATTACACGCAAGTGCGTCACGCCGAGACGCGCGCGACCTTCGCTTATGACGAGCGGCTGCGGTTGCTGCCATCCTATCTCCAGCAGCTCGAAATGGAATCGAACGGCAAGGGTGTGACGATCGACGGTGAACCGCTCGATCGTCCGAGCGCGGCGATCACTTGGGGCGGGGTCGGCACCGACGCGCAACATGCCGTGTTCCAGTTGCTGCATCAGGGCACGCATCTGGTGCCGGTCGAATTCGTCGCGGTGATCGAGCCGGGCGATACGCTGGCCGAGGAACATCACCGCCAGTTGCTGCTCAACGCCTTCGCGCAAGGTGCTGCGCTGATGAAGGGGCGGCCCAATGACGACCTCGCGCGCAGCTATTCGGGCGATCGACCGTCCTCGACGATCCTGCTTGAGGAGCTCGACGCGCGTACGCTTGGCGCACTGATCGCGTTTTACGAACAGCGTGTGTTCGTGAGCGGGGTACTGCTCGGCATCAACCCGTTCGACCAGTTCGGGGTCGAGCTTGGCAAGGAAATGGCCAAGGCGGCGGACGCGGGTGGGCAGGATTTCGATGTTTCGACGACCGATCTTATCAGGCGCGCATTTGGGTGAGCGCCCTGTTTTACTTACGCGATGACCAAGAAAGACTGTTATGACGACTGCCTATGATTACGACCTCTTCGTCATCGGTGCCGGTTCGGGCGGCACGCGCGCGTCGCGCGTGGCCGCGGCACATGGCGCGAAGGTGGCGGTGGCCGAGGAATATCGCGTCGGCGGCACCTGCGTCATCCGCGGTTGCGTGCCCAAGAAGCTGCTCGTTTATGGCGCGCACTTCGCCGAGGATCTGAAAGACGCCAAGCGCTTTGGCTGGGATGTGCCCGACAATCTTGGCTTCGACTGGGCGCGGCTGCGCGATAATGTGATGGAAGAGGTCAGCCGTATCAACGGCGCTTATACCGCCACGCTCAACAATAACGGCGTCGACATCATCCTCGATCGCGCGGAAGTGACCGGGCCGCACAGCGTGCGGCTGGGCGGCGGGCGTGAGGTGACCGCGAAATATATCCTGGTCGCGGTCGGCGCGACGCCGGTGGTGCCGGAATGCCCTGGCCACGAACTTGGCATCACCTCGAACGAAGTGTTCCATCTCGATGCCGTGCCCAAGCGCATCCTGATCGCGGGCGCAGGCTATATCGCCAACGAATTTGCCGGTATCTTCAACGAATTCGGTGCGAAGGTAACGCTCATCAACCGCAGCGACGTGATCCTGCGCGGCTATGATGAATCGATCCGCGATCGGTTGCTGCAGATTTCGATGATGAAGGGCCTCGATTTCCGTTTCCATGCGACGTTTCGCGGCATCGAGAAGCAGGCCGATGGCAGCCTGCTCGTGTCGATGACCAACCATGAGCCGATCGAGGTCGATTGCGTGCTGTTCGCAACCGGACGCACCCCCAATACCGCAGGGCTTGGCCTAGCGGCGGCGGGCGTTGCGCTGGACGACAGCGGTGCCATCGTGGTCGATGCCGACAACAAGTCGAGCTGCGACAGCATCTATGCCGTCGGCGACGTGACCAATCGCGTGCAACTGACCCCGGTCGCGATCCGCGAGGGGCAAGCCTTTGCAGATACGCTGTTTGGCAACAAGCCGCACCGCGTGGATTATGAAAACATCCCGAGCGCGGTGTTCAGCCATCCGCCGATGGCGGGCGTCGGCCTGACCGAGGCGCAGGCGAAGAACAAGTTCGGCTCGGTTAAGGTCTATACCTCGGACTTCCGCCCGATGAAGAACGTGCTGGCCGGCCGCAACGAGCGTGCGCTGTACAAGATGGTGTGCCACGCGGAGTCGGGCGTGGTGCTGGGGCTGCACATGATCGGCCCCGATGCACCCGAGATTTTGCAGGCGGCGGCGGTCGCGGTGAAAGCCGGGCTGACCAAGGACGCGTTCGACCAGACCGTCGCGCTGCATCCGTCGATGGCGGAGGAACTGGTGCTGCTGCGGTAAGCGATCGCCCCTCCCGCGCGGCGGAAGGGGTGATCCATCATTCAGCCTACCAGATGTGCACCCGGTCGGCGGGTGCCAGATACAGCTTGTCGCCGAGTTTCACGTTAAAGGCTTTGTACCAGGCATCGACATTGCGCACCACGCCGTTGACGCGGAAGAAGGCCGGGCTGTGTGCATTGGTCAGCAATTGCTGGCGCAGCGCGCCTTCGCGTTCCTTTTCCTGCCAGACCTGCGCCCAGGCGAGGAAGAAGCGCTGGTCGCCGGTCAGCCCGCCGATCACCGGTGCCTTGCCGTGCTTGGCCTGATAGCGCTGATAGGCGGCATAGGCCATTTCGACACCGCCGAGATCGCCGATATTCTCGCCCATCGTAAGCGCACCCTTGATGTGCGTGCCGGGGATCGGTTCATAGCCGTCATATTGCTTGCCGAGCACGGTGGTGCGCGCGGTGAACGCCTTTTTGGACTCGGGCGTCCACCAGTTGCTGATCTTGCCGGTGCCATCGAACAGGCTGCCCTGATCGTCAAAGCCGTGGCCGATCTCATGCCCGATCACGGCACCAATCGCGCCGTAATTGACCGCGGCATCGGCGTTGGGATCGAAGAAGGGCGGTTGCAGGATCGCGGCGGGGAAGGTGATCTGGTTGGACAGTGGATTGTAATACGCATTCACCGTTTGCGGGGTCATGTCCCACAGGGTGCGGTCGACGGTCTTGGTCAGCCGGTCGAGATCGAGCTGATGCTGAAATTCGCTGCTGCGCATAGCGTTGCCGAGCAAATCGCCGCGATCGATCGTGAGGCTGGCATAGTCGATATATTTGACCGGGTGGCCGATGCGCGGGTCGAACTTGTCGAGCTTGGCAAGCGCCGCGGCCTTGGTCTTGGCGTCCATCCAGCTATTTGCCTTCAGTCGTCCGCCCAGCGCGCCGCGCAAATCGCCGATCAGTTCGCCCATCTTGGCTTCACTCTCGGGCGGGAAATAGCGCGCGACATAGATCTGGCCGACTGCCTCGCCGAGCGCACCGTTGACGAGGGCAACGCCGCGCTTCCAGCGGTCGCGCTGGGTCGGCTGGTCGCGCAGTGTCTTGCCGTAAAAAGCGAAGCTTGCATCGTCGAACGCCTTGGGCAGGAATTGCGCGTGATCGCTGACGAAGCGGAACGCGACCCAGTCCTTCCATGTTTGGAGCGGCACCGAATCGAGCAATTTGCCATTGGCGGTGAGCGCCGTGCTGGTTGCCATGATGACGGTCGGGATGCTGTCCAACCCGGCGGTCTTCAGCATCAAGTCCCAGTCGAATTGTGGCGCGAGCGCTTTCATGCCCGCGCGGTCCATCGGCTTGAACATTTCTATCAGGTTGCGCTGGCGTTCGGGGCTCCATTGCTCCTTGGCCATCGCGGTTTCGAGCGCGATGATCGCATCGGCCTTGGCGGCGGCATCGGGGATGCCCGCCAGCGTCTGCATCTGGATCACATAGTCGCGATAGGCCTTGCGGAAACCGTCATATTTCGCGCCTTCGAGCAGGTAATAATCGCGTCCGCCCATGCCGAGCCCACCCTGGCTGGCGGCAGCGACATAGCGGGTTGGGTCGGACGGATTGGGCAACTGGCCGAGCTCGACCGGCGAGGCATAGCCGACACTGGCGAACAGCGTCTGCAGTGCGGCCTTGTCCTGCACGGCCGCGATCTTGGTGAGATAGGGCTTCAGCGTGGTGAGGCCGTGCGCGTCAATTGCGGCCTCGTCCATCCAGCTTGCGTAAAGATCGCCGATCTGCTTGCCCGACGCGCCAAAGCTGGCGGGGTTGGCGGCAAGATCGGTCAGGATGTCGCGGACGTGTTGCTCGGCTTCGTCGCTGATGACCACCCAATAGCCAGCCGAAGTGCGATCGGCGGCGATCTGCGCGCGCTTGTTCCACGCGCCATTGGCGAAGGTCCAGAAATCGTCACCCGGCTTGACCGTCTTGTCCTGCGTCGTGAGATCGACGCCGAACGTACCGTAGCGCGGCCCGCTCTTTGCATCCTTGGCGAGCGTGGGTGCTGCCAGTGCGACGATCGCAGCCGCAGCCGCGAGCCGAACGAAGGTGGATGTGCGCATGATCGAGCCCTCCCGAAATACTGTTATGCTCGAGCATAACAGTGCGACAAAGGCTCCGCAACAATCGTGCGCAGGCGTCAGGCCACGCGGTTCGCCACCAGATCATCGACCACCGCAGGGTCGGCGAGCGTGCTGGTGTCGCCCAGGCTCGATACGTCGCCCTCGGCGATCTTGCGCAGGATGCGGCGCATGATCTTGCCCGAACGCGTCTTGGGCAGGCCCGGTGCGAATTGCAGCTTGTCGGGCGCTGCAATCGGGCCGATTTCCTTGCGCACCCAGCCGATCAATTCCTTGCGCAACGCATCGGACGGAGCGTGTCCCGAATTGAGCGTGACATAGGCGTAAATGCCCTGGCCCTTAATGTCATGCGGCATCCCGACGACGGCGGCCTCCGCGACCTCGGGGTGCAGCACCAGCGCGCTTTCGACCTCGGCGGTGCCCATGCGGTGGCCCGAGACGTTGATAACGTCGTCGACGCGCCCGGTGATCCACCAATAGCCATCGGCATCGCGGCGCGCGCCGTCGCCGGTGGTATATTTGCCGGGATAGGTGGTGAAATAGGTCTGGAAGAAACGTTCGCGGTCGCCCCAAACGCCGCGCATCTGCCCGGGCCAGCTCCGCGCGATGACGAGATTGCCTTCGGTTGCGCCACTCAGCAGCTCGCCATCGGCATTGACGAGTTGCGGGTCGACGCCGGGCATCGGCTTGGTCGCCGAACCGGGCTTGAGCGCGGTCGCGCCGGGCATGGGCGCGATCATCGCGCCGCCGGTTTCGGTCTGCCACCAGGTGTCGATGATCGGGCAGCGCCCGCCGCCGACGACATCATGATACCAGCGCCACGCCTCGGGGTTGATCGGCTCGCCGACGGTGCCGAGTAGCTTGAGCGAGCTGCGATCGGTCCGCGCCACGAAATCGTCGCCATCCTTCATCAGCGCGCGCAGTGCCGTGGGGGCGGTGAAGATGGTGTGGACCTTGTGGCGATCGACCACTTGCCAGATGCGGCTGGCGTCGGGCCAATTGGGCACGCCTTCGAACATCAACGTCGTCGCGCCATTGGCGAGCGGGCCGTACAGAATATAGCTGTGCCCGGTCACCCAACCAATGTCGGCGGCGCACCACCACACATCGCCCGGGCGATAATCGAAGCACAGTTCGTGGGTGAGGCTCGCCCACAACAGATAGCCGCCACTGGTGTGCATCACGCCCTTGGGCTGGCCGGTGCTGCCCGAGGTGTAGAGAATGAACAGCGGGTCCTCGGCGCCCATCGGCTCGGGCGGGCACGTCGCGGGAACACCCTCGCGTGCTTCGTGATACCAGCGGTCGCGCGTCGCATCGAACGGGACGGTGGCGCCCGTTGCGGCGACCACGATGACGGTCTTGAGGCCGGGCGCATGGGCGGCGGCGGCATCGACATTGGCCTTCAGCGGCACGCGCTTGCCGCCGCGACGGCCCTCATCGGCGGTGATGACGATGCTCGATCCGCAATCCTCGATCCGTCCGGCCAGTGCCTCGGGCGAGAAGCCGGCGAACACGACCGAATGGATCGCCCCGATCCGCGCGCAGGCCAGCACGGCAAAGGCGGCTTCGGGGATCATCGGCAAATAGATGGTGACGCGGTCGCCCTTGTTGACGCCCTGCGCCTTCAGCACATTGGCGAAGACGCACACTTCCTGGTGCAGATCGGCATACGTGAAGCGGCGCGGCTCCTCGCCGGGTTCATCGGGCTCCCAGATCAGCGCGACGGTGTCGCCGCGCTTGGCGAGGTGACGGTCGATGCAGTTGGCGGCGACATTCAATTTGCCGTCGGCGAACCAGCGGATGTGGAAATCGGCTTTGTCGAACGACCAGTCGCCGGCGATTTCGGGCCGCTTGATCCAGTCGAGCCGCCGGGCCTGATCGAGCCAGAAGCTGCCAGGGTCGGCCAGGCTGCGCCCATAAAGCAGGTCATAACCGTCCGCATCGATGCGCGCGCGCGCGGCCCATTCGGGCGGGACGGGGTAAAGCTCCTGCTCGGACATTTTGGTCTCCTGTGGAGGCGCATTTGCCGCTCCCTGCGGGCGCTTGGCAAGGGTGCATGGGTTGCGTTCCGTCACCAAACCGCGAAAAGGGCGCGCACAGGGTTTTAGGGAGTCATCATGTCCTCGACCATCGCCGAACTGGAGCGCAAACGCGAAGCGGCCCGCCTGGGTGGCGGTGAAAAACGGATTGCCGCGCAACATGCCAAGGGCAAGCTGACCGCGCGCGAACGGCTCAATGTGCTGCTCGACGAGGGCTCGTTCGAGGAGCTCGATATGTATGTCGAGCATAATTGCGTCGATTTCGGCATGGCCGAGCAGAAGATTCCGGGCGACGGCGTCGTTACCGGATCGGGTACGATCAACGGGCGGCTGGTGTTCGTGTTCAGCCAGGATTTCACGGTGTTCGGCGGTTCGTTGTCGGAACGCCATGCGCAGAAAATCTGCAAGATCATGGACATGGCGCTTAAGGTCGGGGCACCCGTGATCGGCCTCAACGATTCAGGCGGCGCGCGCATTCAGGAAGGCGTCGCGTCGCTCGGCGGCTATGCCGAGGTGTTTCAGCGCAATGTTTTGGCGAGCGGCGTCGTGCCGCAGATCAGCCTCATCATGGGGCCGTGCGCGGGCGGCGCGGTCTATTCCCCGGCGATGACCGACTTCATCTTCATGGTGAAGGATTCGTCCTACATGTTCGTCACCGGGCCCGATGTGGTGAAAACGGTGACCAACGAAATCGTCACGCAGGAGGAATTGGGCGGCGCGGTGACGCACACCACCAAATCCGGCGTGGCCGATGTCGCGTTTGAAAACGATATCGAGGCATTGCTGGCGGCGCGCGATTTCATCGATTTCCTGCCCGCCTCCAACCGCGAAGGCGCACCCGAGCGGCCCTCGTCGGACGCGTGGGACCGGATCGAGGAGTCGCTCGACACGCTGGTGCCGGCGTCCGCCAACCAGCCCTATGACATGCACGAATTGATCCGGAAGACCGTCGATGAGGGCGATTTCTTCGAGGTTCAGCCGACCCATGCTGGCAACATCATCACCGGCTTCGGGCGGATCGAGGGGCGCACGGTCGGCTTCGTCGCCAACCAGCCGATGGTGTTGGCCGGGTGCCTCGACATCAATTCGTCGAAGAAGGCGGCGCGGTTCGTGCGCTTCTGCGATGCGTTCGAAATTCCGATCGTGACCTTTGTCGACGTGCCGGGCTTCCTGCCGGGCACCGCGCAGGAACTGAACGGCATCATCAAGCACGGCGCGAAGCTGCTCTTCGCTTATGCCGAGGCGACCGTGCCCAAGATCACCGTCATCACGCGCAAGGCTTATGGTGGTGCCTATGACGTGATGGCGTCCAAGCATCTGCGCGGCGACCTTAATTATGCGTGGCCGACCGCCGAAATCGCGGTGATGGGTGCAAAGGGCGCGGTCGAGATTATCTTCCGTGGCCGCACGCCCGAGGAGATCGCCGAGCAGACCGCGCACTATGAAGCGCGCTTCGCCAATCCGTTCGTGGCGGCGAGCAAGGGCTTCATCGACGAAGTAATCCAACCGCACTCCACCCGCCGCCGCATCGCGCTTGGCTTGCGCAAGCTGCGCGGCAAGCAGTTGGAAAACCCCTGGAAGAAGCACGACAACATCCCGTTGTGAGGGGGGCGAACGGGCGCACGCAAAGGGCTGTTCGTGCGGCGATATCGACATCGCCGCTTTCCGATATGTGGCGATCTGGTAGCAGGGGCGTCGTGACTCGTCCCCTCCTCCCGCTTGCGCTTGGCGCGCTGTTGCTGACCGGTGCCGCCGCACCCGAGGCGGTGCCGCCGCCTGTGCCCTTGAAGCTCGTCGAAACGCTGTCGCGTCAGGGCATTCAGGAAATTTCGCCGGGGGCGATCGTCTCCAGCGCGATCATTTCCAAGCCCGATGTGGCGGTGCTGGGGGCCGATCTGGCGCTCGACCATAAGGGGCAGCAACGCCGCTTTGCGCGCGGCGAGGTGTTGCAGACCGGGACCGATGCCGGCTTTGCGAACCCGCCGCCGGTTTATTATTGCGAGAAGACCCGGGTCGGCTCGGTCGGGAAAGCCTTGTCAGGGCAACTCGCCTTCGGGCTGGTCGGGGCGTTGCGCCCGACGCAGCTCAACACGCGCTTCTGCCTGTTCGACAGTGATCGCGACCGTGCGTTCGATCACGCCTTTCTCATCGGGGCCAAGGGGGCGGGGCAGGCGCCGTTCGAAATTCCCGCGACCGATTATGGCGTGATTGAAGGGCGACGGTTGAGCGACGATAGCATCGCGCGGTTGCGGTATGCCGGGCCAGCCGGAACCGACGACCGCATCGCCTTCGATCTCGAGGCGGTTGCCTTTGGCCGGATGCGTGAAGTGCCGCATCCGCGTTATTATGTGTCGGTCGCCAAACTGCCCAATTACTTGATTGTCGGCACCGCCGTGGTCACGGTGCTGCGTTATGATGTCAAAAGCCATGTCGCGACGATCCGGATGGACCATGATCTCGCGCCTGGGCATATTGTGTTGCCGGAGCTGAGCCGTGCCTACTGAGACTCCCCTCGATCGTTTCAAGGCCGTGCTGGGTGGCGCGGCGCGCGCGGTTGCGCATGAGCCCGAGATCGAGCTTGCCTACACCGCCGATTCGCCGAGCCAATCGGGCAAGCATATCAAAGTGCCGATGCCCGCGCGCACGCTGCCGCCCGAGCAAGTGGCCGAGGCGCGCGGTTTTGCCGACGGCTTCGCGCTGCGGCTGCGCTATCACGACACCGCGCTGCATGGCCGGATTGCGCCGCATGAGGCGGTGGCGCGCGCGGTGTTCGATGCGGCTGAGGGCGCGCGAGTCGAGGCGCTTGGTGCGCGTGGTTATGCCGGGATTGCGGCCAATCTGGATGTCGCGTTGGAGACGCGGTTGCGCGCCGATCCGATCACGCGCGCACGGACGCGCGACGAGGTGCCGCTCTCCACCGCGCTCGGGCTGATGGTGCGCGAACGCCTGACCGGAGCGCCGCCACCCGAGGCGACCGCGCCGGGACTGGACCTGGTGCGCGACTGGATCGAACAGAAAGCGGGACGCGACCTTGATGCGCTGGGGCTCGCGATCGACGATCAGCGCGCTTTTGCCAGCCTGACCACCAAGCTGCTCGAAGATCTCGAATTGATTGAAGGGGACATGATCCCCGACGAATCCGAGGAAGGCGGTTCCGAGGATGAAGGCACCGAAGAGCAGCAGGACGATCAGGGCGACGAAGGCGAGGACGACGGCGAGCAGGGCCAGGGTGAAATCGAGGCACGCGGGTCCGAGCAGGATTCGGACAGCGAAGAGGGCGAAGGCACCGAGCAAAGCGACGATTCGTTCGACGACATGGACGGCGAACCCGGCGACGAAGGCGAAGAGGGGATGCTCCCGGTTCGCCCCAACCGGCCGTTTGCGGATTTCTCGCCGCAGTTCGAATATAAGGCGTGGACCACGGCGTATGACGAAGTCATCGCCGCGACCGACCTGTGCGACGCCGATGAGCTGACGCGGCTGCGCTCCTATCTCGACCAGCAATTGGTGCATTTGCAAGGCGCGGTGACCAAGCTCGCCAACCGACTGCAGCGCCGGTTGATGGCGCAGCAGAATCGTAGCTGGGATTTCGACCAGGAAGAGGGCATTCTCGATGCGGCGCGGCTGGCGCGGATCGTGGTCAACCCGACGCTGTCGCTCAGCTACAAGATCGAGCGCGAAACCGACTTCCGCGACACGGTGGTGACGCTGCTGATCGACAATTCAGGATCGATGCGCGGACGCCCGATTTCGATTGCGGCGATTTCAGCGGATATTCTGGCGCGCACGCTGGAGCGGTGCGGCGTCAAGACCGAGATTTTGGGCTTCACCACGCGCGCGTGGAAGGGCGGTCAATCGCGCGAGACCTGGCTTAATGCCGGGCGTCCGCCGCAGCCGGGGCGGCTCAACGACGTGCGCCACATCGTCTATAAGAAGGCCGACGAGCCGTGGCGGCGCGCGCGCACCTCGCTCGGGCTGATGATGCGCGAGGGGCTGCTGAAGGAAAATATCGACGGCGAGGCGCTGCTCTGGGCACATTCGCGCATCATCGCGCGGCCCGAGGACCGCAAGATCCTGATGGTGATCTCGGATGGCGCGCCGGTCGACGATTCGACGCTGAGCGTCAATTCGGGCAGCTATCTCGAACGCCATTTGCGCCAGGTGATCGGCTGGATCGAAGCGAAGTCGCCGGTCGAACTCGCCGCGATCGGCATCGGGCATGACGTGACGCGCTATTATGCGCGCGCGGTGACGATCATGGACGCAGAACAACTTGGCGGGACAATCATCGAGCAATTGGCGGCGTTGTTCGATGCCCCGATGGGGCGGGGGCGTGGTTGAAGCCCCGCCGGGCGGTTTTGTCGGCCCGGTCAAACGCTCCGTTACGATTGCCGGACACCCCACTTCGATCAGCCTCGAGCCGATTTTCTGGCACGCGCTGGAGGCGCAGGCGGCTGCGCGCTTGCTACCGCTCAACGCGTTGATCGCGCAGATCGATTCGGTGCGAATCCTGGCCGACGATCCCCCCAATCTTGCCAGCGCGCTGCGCAGTTGGGTGCTGGCTGCGCAAAAATGCGAATAAATCGCAATAGCGTTGACAATGCGAGTGACTCGCAATAGCTGATCCCCATCGTCAAGGGGATCACACTTTGCCACACGTCGCTCGCAAGCCTGCTTACCTCGCTTTGTCCTGTGTCGGGGCCTTTGCCAGTTTTCCGGCTTATGCGAACGATGTCACGCCGCCGCCGCCCGCCAATGATGAGGACGCGGATCGCAAGCTGGACATCATCGTCAATGGTGCGCGCGAACGGCGCCCGGTCGATCCGAAGCTGGTTGCCCCGCTGATCGACACGCCCAAATCGATCGTGGTGCTCGACAAATCGGTGATTGCGCAGACTGGCTCAACCACCCTGCAAGACGCGTTGCGCACGGTGCCCGGCATCACCTTTGGCGCGGCGGAGGGGGGCAACCCGATTGGCGACCGGCCCTTCATCCGCGGCTTTGACAGCCAGGGGTCGATCTATGTCGATGGTGTGCGTGACCTTGCATCACAGAGCCGGGAAGTGTTCGCAATCGATTCGGTGCAGATCGTGCGCGGATCGGATTCCACGCTTGGCGGGCGCGGCAGCGCAGGCGGGACGATCAATATCCTGACCAAATTGCCGCAGGCGCGCACCTTTGGGTCGATCGCGGGCAGCTATGGCAATGCCGACTACAAGCGTATTGTTGGCGATCTCAACCTCAAACTCGGCGACACCGCCGCCTTCCGCATCGAAGGCCTGTGGCACGATCAGGATGTTGCCGGGCGCGATGCCATCTATCAACGGCGCTGGGGTGTGGCGCCGAGCTTCACGATCGGGCTTGGCACGCCAACGCGGCTGACCATCGGCTATTACCGCCTGGAAAGTCACGAATTACCCGACAGTGGCATTCCCTATCTCTACACCATCGCCAATGCGCCGGGGACGGGCGCGATCCGCACCGAACCCGCGTTGGGGCGGATCACCACCGCCAATGGCCAGACCGGTTATGTCGCCCGCTCGACCTTTTATGGCCTTACCAGCCGTGATTTCCGCGATAGCATCACCGATCAGGCAACAGTGCGGGTCGAGCATGATTTTGGCGGGGTGACGCTGCGCAACACCGCGCGTTTCAGCCATGATGCCCAAGCCTATATCTTCACCCTGCCCGACGATTCGACGGGCAATGTCTATGGCAGCGGGCAGGTGTGGCGGCGGTCGAACACGCGCTACAGCTATGCCGAAAGCATCGTCGATCAGCTCGATCTGTCGGGCAGCTTCAGCACCGGCGGGATCAAGCATGACTTCGCGGTTGGGGCCGAAGTGTCCTGGGAAAAGGCGCGGCGCGGCACCTATGTCACGCGCGGTTTTCTCAATTCCAGTGGCACCGAAATCTTGTCCAACGGGTCGAGCATTTCCCCGCGCTGCAACACCGCCACCGTCGCGCGTTATTATTGTGCAAGCCTCTTCTCGGCCAATCCGAATGACCCCTGGGTCAATTACGCCAGCGACACCTCGTCCACCCCGTCCCCGATCGTGCGGTCGCTGCCGATTGAGGAAACGCAGAACGACGCCGAGACGCAGGCGCTTTACGGGTTCGATTCGATCACGCTGCTGCCGTCGCTGATCCTCAACGTCGGCGCACGCTATGATCGTTTCACCTCGCGGATCACGCCGGGGCAGCCGGCCAATGCGACCACCACGTTCCGCTTCTCGCGCACCGACGAACTGTTCAACTGGCAGGCGGGGCTGGTGTTCAAGCCGACCAAGGAAACCAGCGTCTATGCGACCTATGCCACCGCCGCGACGCCGCCCAACAGCCTGCTCGGCGAGGGCCGTGAGGACAATGCGTTGCCGACGACCCTGGCCACTGCGAACGCGCTCGAATCGTTGAGGGTGCAAAAGACCAAGTCCTATGAGGTCGGCGCGAAGGCGAGCCTGTTCGGCGAAAAGCTGGCGCTTGGCCTCGCCGTGTTCCAGACCGACATCGCCAATGCCCGCGTGACCGATGCCAATAACACCATCGCCTATCTCGGTTCGACGCGGATTCGGGGCGTGGAGCTCACCGCCAGCGGCACCGTGCTGCCCGGCTGGACGGTGTTTGGCGGCTACACTTTCCTTGATGCCAGGATCGTCGATGGTGGCTTCACCGCGTTGACGGTGGCGGCGAATGGGGCAGCCAGGGCGACGACGGTGCAAGTGCCTTCGGTCAACACCGGCAAAAATGTCCCGCAAACCGCGCGCAACAGCTTCACCCTGTCGACCAATGTCGAGCTGACGCGACGCATTTCGCTCGGCGGCGGGGCCTATTATATGGACAAGCAGAATGGCGGCTATGCCGACAACCGCAGCGCGACGCAGACCAGTGCGGGCGTGGTAACGGTCACCCCCGCGACCAAGATCCTTACGCGCGGCATCCCCAGCTATTGGCGCTTCGATGCGCAGGCGCGGTTCAAGCTCAACGACCAACTGGAACTGTCGATCAACGCACAGAACCTGACCGACAAGGTCTATTTCACGCAGACCTATACCAGCCATTATGCATCGATCGCGCCCGGGCGTACCGTGTTCGGCACGGTGAAGGTGGCGTTTTGAACGGGCTGTCGGACGCGGAAGTCGCCGCGCGCCTGTCCGGATCGCCGGAAGAGCGCGCCGCCTTCCTGCGCGAATGCGCGGAAAGCGGCGTGGCCGAGGCGCAGGCGCTATACGGTCAAGTGCTGCTCGATGGCACGGGTGTGGCGCAGGATGCGCCCGCTGCGCTCGGCTGGTTCATCAAGGCGGCGGCGCAGCATCACCTGATGGCGATCAACATGGTCGGGCGGTGTTACGACCTTGGCTGGGGCACCACGCCGGACAAGGGCCGGGCCGCCGAATGCTATCGCATCGCCGCCGAACGCGGGCTCGATTGGGGCATGTACAATTACGCGACGCTGCTAGCGCTCGGGCAGGGCGTGACCGAGGACAAGCCGCTGGCGCTGGAGTGGTTCTGCAAGGCGGCGGGGCTCGGCAATGCCAAGGCGACCAATTTCGTCGGCAGCTTTCATGAAGATGGCTGGGTCGTGCCACGCGATCTTGCCAAGGCGGCGACCTGCTATGCCCGCGCCGCCGAGGGGGGCGATTTTCGGGGCGCATTCAACCATGCCCGGATGCTGGCGACCACGGGCGCGATTGAGGAATCGCTCAACTGGCTCCGCCGTGCAGGCGCGACCGCGACCCCGGTCTTTGTCGAAAAGGCAGCAGCGTGGCTGGCAACCTGCGATATTCCCGCGCTGCGCAAACGCGGCGTCCAGGCACTTAAGGCTGCTGCATCATGCTGACCGTCATTCCCGATCTGTTGAGCGCGACCCAAGTTGCAGATTTGCGTGCGCTGATCGATGCCGCAAGTTGGATCGATGGCAATGATACCTCGGGCCAGCAGTCGGCGTTGGCCAAACGCAATGCGCAACTGCCCGAAGATTCGGATGCGGCCAGGCGCGGTGGGGCGATGGTGCTCGATGCGCTCGCCGCTTCCCCCTTGTTCGTGGCCGCCGCGCTGCCACTCAAGGTGTTCCCGCCGCTGTTCAACCGGTACGCGCAAGGCGATGGCTTCGGCGCACATATCGACACCGCGATCCGCATCCGCCGCGGCAGCGATTTCCGTATTCGCAGCGATTTGTCAGCGACGCTCTTCCTTGCCGATCCTGACAGCTATGACGGAGGCGAACTCGTCATCCAGATGCAGTTTGGCGAACAGCGCGTGAAGCTGCCCGCCGGGCAAATGGTACTCTATCCCGCCTCCAGCCTGCACCATGTCGCGCCGGTGACGCGCGGGGTGCGCGTCGCCAGCTTCTTCTGGATCCAGTCGATGATCCGCAACAATGAAGCGCGCGCCACGCTGCTCGATCTCGATACCGCGATCCAGTCGGTCGGCGCGCGGCTGGGGCAGGGGGATGGCGAGGTCGTCCGCCTGACCGGCGTGTACCACAATTTGCTGCGCCAGTGGGCCGAGGTGTGATGGGCAGGATCGGTATGCGCAACGCTTGGCTTCAGGTGCATAAATGGATCGGCCTGACCCTCGCGATCCTCATCATCCCACTCTCGCTGACCGGGGCTGCGCTGGTGTGGGACGAAGCGCTCGACCATGCGCTCAACCCGCAACGCTATGCGACCAGCGGCAGCAACACGCTGGACCCGCAGCGTTACGTTGCCGCCGCGCGCGGGGTACTCGCGCCGGAGGACCGCATTGTGGCACTGACACTGCCGGGCACGCCGGGGGAACCGGTCGTCGTTTCGGCGAGTCTCGCGGGCAAGGGCATGCGGGTCCAAGGCCCCCCGCCGCGCAAGACAGTCTGGCTCGATCCGCCGAGCGCGCGCGTGCTGGATTTTGCCAATAGCGGCAGCGGGCTGATCCGTATGCTGCACATGTTTCACGGATCGATGCTCATTCCCGGCGTTGGGCGGCAGGTGGTCGGCTGGATCGGCGTTGCGATGCTGCTGTCGTGCGTATCGGGGCTATGGCTGTGGTGGCCAACGGTCGGGCGCTGGGTGCGCGGCTTGCGCTGGCGGCGGCATCGCAACACCGACAGCAATTTGCATCATTTGCTTGGCCTTTGGGTTGCGCTGCCGCTGTTCGTGCTGTCGCTGACGGGGGTGTGGATTTCCTTTCCACAAGTCTTCGGTGGCGGCGGTCCTGCGGCGGGCGGGCGTCCGAATGCAACGCGTCCGGTGGTGCCGTTGGCGCTGCCGCAGCTCGCGCTGGATAGCGCGATCGCCACCGCGCGCGCGGCGATACCGGGCAAGGTGTCCAAAGTGGAATGGCCGACCGATCAAAAACCGATGTGGAAAATCGACTTCGCGCAGGAAGCACGCGGCGTTTTGGTCGATGACCGCAATGGCGTGACCGAGGTGCCTCGCGCCGCGCCAGAGCCGCTCGCGCGCACAATGCGGCGCATCCACGACGGCACCCGGATGGGGCTGGCGTGGCAGATCGTGATCTTCCTGGGCGGGCTGTTGCCCGCGATCCTGGCTGTGACCGGGATTATCATGTGGTGGCGCGCGCGGGGTTGGCGGGCGGAACTGAAGGCGCGACAGCGGGGACGGGCCTGATCCTCCCCGGTCCGGGGAGGATTGACAGTTACCGCCCCAGCAGCACCCGCGCCTGACCCGCAATTTGCGCCAGCATCGCCGCGTTGGGCGCAGGGGCCAGGCGCGCGCGATCAACCACCGCCTTGAATTGACCGACGCGTCCGGCATTGTCGGCCAGCCATGTCTCAACCAGCGCCTGCGGATCGACGTCACTGCCGCTCGCCCCGCGCCCGAGGAACTCCAGCCGCAACTGCTGGAAATCGCGCGCCAGCCCCGCAATCAGCAGGCGCTCCCACGGATCGCTCGATGAGATACGCGCGGCATGGGTTTGCGCCCAATCCAGCCCCAGCGCCTGGCCGAGCCGGGTGAAGGCACGCGTCAGCACGGTCTCGTTCAGCCCCAATCGTTCGCCAAGATCGGCGAGACCGACCGCGCCGTCGAGCTCGAACAGACGCACGACCTTCTGCACCAGCTTCTTGGGTGCGCCCGCCGTTTCCAGCGTGATGGCGATGCGGGCGCTTTGCGCGCTGGCTTCTTCGAGCAGCAACGCCTTGGTCTGCTTGTCGAGTTGAACAATGCCCTTGCCAAGCCGCGCAAGCGCGGCCCCCGGCCCGGTGCCGCTGCGCGTGACGCGGAGCAGATCGGCGATTTGCGAGCGCGTCGCGACCGCGACTTCATCGAACAAGGCGATCCGCGCGTTTTCGGGCATCTCCGCCGTTTCAATCTCGCGCCACAAGGTCGGCAAGTCGAACAAACGTTCGGCGACGACGAACATCGCGGCGATGTCGCTCATCGCCGCGCCTTCTTCCTCGGCGAGTTCGAACGGGTAGAGCACGCCCATGCGGTTGATGATGCGGTTGGCAAGCTTGGTCGCAACGATTTCGCCGCGCAGCCGGTGCTGGTCGATCGCCGCGCCGAACTTCTTGCGCATCGCGGGCGGGAAGGCGGCGTGGAGATCGGGCCGCAAATCGGGATCGAGCCCGAGGCCCGCTTTCTCGATCGATGCCTGCAAGGCGAGCTTGGCGGTCGCCAGCAGTACGGCGAGCTCTGGCCGGGTCAACCCGCGCCCTTCGGCGGCACGGCGCAACAGGTCGTCATTGCCCGCCAGCCCCTCGACCGCGCGGTCGAGCGAACCGCCTGCCTCGAAAATCTCGATCAAGCGGACATAGCTCGGCACGTCGCGCGCGCCATCGCTCTCGGCGATCGACAGCGCGAGCGTTTGCAGGCGGTTATCCTCCAGCACGAGGTGCGCGACATCGTCGGTCATCCCGGCGAGGAAGGTGTTGCGCTTGTCGTAAGCAAGGCGGCCCTCGATCATCTCGCGGTTGAGCGCAATCTTGATGTTGACCTCATTATCCGAGCAATCGACGCCAGCCGAATTGTCGATAAAGTCGGTGTTGATGCGCCCGCCGCGCGCCGAAAAGGCGATGCGCGCGGCCTGGGTGACACCCAGGTTCGCGCCTTCGCCGATCGCGGTGGCGCGTAGATCCTCGGCGTCGACGCGCAGGCGATCGTTCGCCGGATCGCCGACGGCGATGTTGTTTTCGGCGCGCGCCTTCACATAGGTGCCGATGCCGCCGAACCAGATCAGGTCGACCGGGGCCTTCAGGATCGCCGAGATCAGCGCGCCTGGCTCCATCTCGCTTGCCTCGATGCCAAGCGCCGCGCGCACTTGTTTGGACAGCTTGATGATCTTGTCGGTGCGCGGGAACACGCCGCCGCCCTTGGAGATGAGCGATGCGTCATAATCCGCCCAGCTCGAACGGGGGAGGGCGAACATGCGCGCCCGCTCGGCCCAGCTTGCGGCGGGATCGGGATCGGGATCGAGGAAGATATGGCGATGGTCGAACGCCGCGACGATCTTGAGCGTCTGGCTCAGCAACATGCCGTTGCCGAACACGTCGCCCGACATGTCACCGCAGCCGATGACACGGATCGGTTGGGTTTGTACGTCCACCCCGCGCTCGGCGAAATGGCGCTGGACGCTGACCCACGCGCCCTTGGCGGTGATGCCCATCGCCTTGTGATCGTAACCGACCGAGCCGCCGCTGGCGAAGGCATCGCCCAGCCAGAATGTGTGTTCGAGCGCAATCGCATTGGCGACGTCGGAGAAGGTTGCGGTGCCCTTGTCGGCGGCGACGACGAAATAGGGGTCGTCTCCATCATGGATGACGACGTCGGCGGGGTGCACCACCGCACCCTCGACGATATTGTCGGTGATCGACAGCAGCGCGCGGATGAACACGCGGTAGCTTTCGGTGCCCTCAGCCAGCCACGCATCGCGATTGGCGGCGGGCGGCAATTGCTTGGGGTAGAAACCGCCCTTCGCGCCGGTCGGCACGATCACGGCGTTCTTGACGCGCTGTGCCTTCATCAGCCCGAGGATCTCGGTACGGAAATCGTCGCGCCGGTCGGACCAGCGCAAACCGCCGCGCGCGACGGGCCCCGCGCGCAAGTGGATGCCCTCGATCCGCGGCGAATAGACCCAGATTTCGCGCCACGGCACGGGCGCGGGCAGGCCGGGGACGAGATGGCTGTCGAGCTTGAACGCCAGCGCCGTCCGACCGGCGGGGGCAAAGGCATTGGTGCGCAGCGTGGCGGCAATGACGCTGCGCAGCGAGCGCAGGATGCGGTCGTCATCGATCGCGGAAACCGTATCGAGCCCGGCATCGATCGCCGCGTCGGCGGCTTCGATCAGATCGGGTCGTTGTACCGTAGCACCACCCCGCACCCGTTCACCCTGAGCCTGTCGAAGGGCCTTGCCGCGCGCAGGTGCTTCGACAGGCTCAGCACGAACGGGGGTGGCGCGCGCCGGATCATGCGCGGCAGCAAAGCGCTCGATCAACGCGGCGGCGACTTTCGGCGCGCGACGCAGCGCGTCGACCACCGTTACCAGACCATAGGTCAACCCAGCCTGACGCAGATAGCGGAACCAGGCACGGAACAGCACGACCGAAGCCGGAGCTACCCCGGCATCGACGATCAGGCGATTGAATTCATCATTTTCGGCCTTGCCCTCCAGCACCGCCTGGATCGCATTTTCCAGCACGCTGGTGTCATCGGACAAGCGCACGCCCGCCGCCTCGACCAGAAATTCATGCACAAAGCCCTGTTCCTCGCCGATCAGCGCGGTCGGCAATTCCTCGATCACGCGGAAGCCGAAATTCTCCAGCACCGGCACCGCGTCCGACAGCGCCAGCGCGCCGCCCAGGCGATAGATTTTCAGCCGGGCGGCGCCGCGTTCGTCGCGATACATCCGCACCGAGCGATCGGCCGCAGTTTCCAGCCGTGCCAGCCGCACGATGTCGCGCGCGGCCTCCTCGGCGGTGTTGGCGCCGCGATACGCCGTCGGGAAGCTGGCGGCATGTTTGAGCGCAAGCCGCGCGGCGCGTGCCGGGTCGGTTTGTTCGACCAGCGCCGCCTCGACCGCTGGCACCCATCCGCGCACCATCCGCGCGATCCGCGTGTCGAGCGCGTCGGTCTCGGGCAATATGCCACCTTCGCGCAGATCGAGCGTGAAGCGGATCAGCGCGATCGTGTCATCGACTTCGATGGACCAGTTGAGCACGCTCGCCTTGGCCGCCTCGGCCAGCATTTCGCCAATCGCGGTGCGGCGCGCGGTGGTCAAATCGTCGCGCGGCAACCACACAAAGGCGAACAGATGCCGCCCCAGCACGCTGCGCACCAGCCGCAGCTTGGGCCGCGGACGATCCGCCAGTGACATCGCGGTCAGCGCCACATCCTCCAGCGCTTCCGGTGGGAAAGCGATGATGAGGTCATGCGGCAGCCCGGCGAGCGCATGGGTCAGCGCCTTGCCGGTATGGCCCTTGGGGTCGAAGCCGAACTTCGCCTCGAGCCCGGCGAGCCGTTCGCGGAGGACCGGCACGTCCTGCGGTGCGGCCTTGAGCGCACTGCTCGTCCACAGCCCGGCATGGATCGACAGGCCAACCACGGCATCCTTGTCGCGCACCGGCACCACTGCAAGGTCGAGCGGGACATGGCGGTGCACGCCTGAAATCAGGTTGGATTTGAGCAGCAAAGGCGCCTGGCCCCCCTTGGCGAACCATTCCATCGCCAGCGTGCGCGAAGCTTCCGCCAGAATTGGCACCGGGCCCGGGTTACGCGCGATGCCAAGTTTGGTTTCGTTGCGGCCGATCCACAGTTCATGGCCCAGCAGCGTGAACTTCTGGTCGAGCAACCAGAACAGCAAAGCGGCCCCTTCGCCCGCCGGCAGCGTGGCGATATCGGCTGCCATTGCATCCTGCAGCGCCTGCCAGTCATCGACCGCCGTGCGGACATCGGCGAGATTGCGCTCCAGCGCCGCGATCAGATCGCGCCGCTCGCGCGCGTCGGCGCGTTCCAGCTCGATATAGATCATCGATTCGGGCGAGCCCTTGTCATCGACGCTGACCAGCGCGCCATCGGCATCGCGCGTGACGCACACCACCGGATGGATGATCCGGTCGATCGCGATATCGTGGCTGCTGATCGTCGCGGCGATCGAATCGACGAGGAAGGGCATGTCGTCATTGACGATGGCGAGCCGCATCCGGCGACGCGGGTCGGTGCCGGGCAGCGGTTCCAGCGCGATATTGGGCTTGGGCGCGGCCCCGGTCGCCCGGCGTTCGGCGGTGGCGGCGACAAAGGCGGCGGCATCGGCGCGTTCGGTTTTGCCGAACCCTTGCAACTCGCCCGGAAGCGCACCCTTGGTCAGCCGGACGGCGAGTGCATCCGACAGCGATTTCAGCGTGGTTTTAGCCATAGACGCCCTATGCGCCGGTCGCGTGACGACCTCAAGACTTGTGGCACCGCACAAAATTGGCCGGGTTTGGCACCCGACCAGCGGGCGGTCACACCATGCGGCGCACGGCGCGCGCGGTGAGCGCGGCATCGTCGCCGATTTCGGCCACGATATCGAGCATACCATCCGCGCCAGCGCGGGCGAGCAGCAGGACATAGTCCCCTCGTGCAGCGCGGCTTTCGATCGTGACGCTGGCCAGCGTGGGGCGGTCGGCCAGTACGGTCGTGGGATTGGGGCGTGGTTTGGCGATCGGCGCGCGTGCCGCGCGTTCGGCCTTGACCACGCCCTTGATACCCCCCTCGAACGAATCGAGGAACGCCCCCAGCGCCCCGGCGGCAATGCCCATGCGGCGGGCATGGGCCAGGACGGCGGCATATTCGGTCAGCCGGGTCTTGTCATAGTCGCTGCCGAAGATGAGCTTGACCACTGGTGTCATCGGCGCGCGGAGCTGGACGGCGATTCCCGCCGCTGCCAGCAAGGCTTCATACCCTGCCGGATCGGCATCGGCTGCTGCGACGAATTCATGCGCGCGCGACAGGACGCGGTATAGCGTTGCGCGGTGGCGCGTGTCGGCGGCGCGCAGCGCCGCTGCGGTCTGCTGCGCCAGGATCAACTGGTCGTTCAGGCTGGTTCCGGCGATCGCCAGAATCTCGTCTTCGGGGGCTGCCGCATCGTCGATCCCGGCGCTCGGGCCATCGGCCCAGACCGGTGCGGTGGCGATGGCCTTGGGCGCGGTGGTGACAGCGGCGGTGATCTCCGCCTGCAACTTGGCTTGCGTTTCGGCGTCGACCAATTCCTTCCAATTGATGACCCCATAGATGAAGTCGATCGAATCCTCGTCTGAGGAAAAGGGCATCAGAATGCCGCGATACAGGGTGTTGAAGCCGCGCGTGCTGACGAATTCGGCTTCGAAGCCAATCGGCGCGCGATTCGCGATGATTTGCAGATAATGGTCGGTCAACCGTGACAGCAGCGAGCGGCTCGGCACCTGCGCGATATGGGTGACCGACGAATCGAGCGCGCATTCCTCGCGCAGCGCCTTGCCGAGAAAGGCGATGGCGGGGTTTTCGATGCCGGCGGAGAAATCGAGCAGCACGCTGTGCGGTCCAAAATCGGAAATGTTGGCCGGGTCGAGGTCTTCGATCGAGGGATAAGGGCGCCCACCGAGCAGCGATACCCAATGATTATAGGCACGTACGTGCATCCGCCGCTCATCGGTGCCGACCTCGATTTGCGTATCGGCGACGCCGGTGTCGACCGAGTCGTCGACGCGCCCGCCGTCGATCTCGTCCGTGCCGAGCCGATCTTCCTCGAAACCGCGAACACTATCCATTGCGCAAACGCCTCACCTGGCGCGACCCGGCCCGACATGGGCAAGCGTCACCGGCACGCCTTGTGCGCCGTGCGTGGTAAACGCGGGGTAAAGGGCGTGCGTTTTCACCGATGATGGCGCTCGTGTTTCATCGCACCGCTTGTCAGCCCGACAATGACCTGATAAGCGCCCGCCCTCGCCTTGGTCCGCACGGACCGGCGCGTTGCCGCTTTAGCTCAGTTGGTAGAGCATCGCATTCGTAATGCGGGGGTCACAGGTTCGAGTCCTGTAAGCGGCACCAGCCTACACAAAATCTTTGAAAACAATCGTTTAAGGCGCGATTGCGAGGGTAACGTTACGCGACGCTGTCGCACAGCAACGCGCTCGAAACCGTATCAACACATTCAAATCACACAGCTATTCGACCCTAAAATTGTAGCACAAGGGTGTCGCATATGCGATTTTCGGGGCTGTGGCGACCAGGAGCGATCTACCAATATCGGGGTTCGTGTGGCCGTCGATCTTCGCGAGGCTTTGGGATCAACACATATCGACCGTTCCCTGCGGACGGCTTCTGCGACCGATTGGTAAGGACGGACGATGGCAAGCGCCCGAAGACGGTGGCGAGCTATCGGCTGGTGCCGATTCATCCGGAACCGCAACGGAGCGGCGCGGCCTGCGTATTAGTCCCAATGCCGGGGGCGTTCTTCCCTCGTTACCGTGTTTGCGAACCAAGAATCTTTGGAGGCATGCATGAAGACCATATTGCTGTTGGTGCATGACGATGGCGGCCAGGAATCGCGCGTTCAGGCGGCGCTTGATCTGACGCGGACGCTGGAAGGGCATCTGGTGTGCCTCGACGTGACGATCATGCCCACCCTGGTGGTTGCCGATGCGCTGGGCGATGCGGGTTTTGGCATGTTGCTGCAGGAAGAAAAGCAGCGCGAGGCGGGCAATCGCACGCAATTGGAGGCGCGGCTGGCCCATGAAGATGTGAGCTGGGATTGGCGCGATGCGACCGGCGAAGTGGGCCCGTGTCTGCGCGATGAAGCGGCGCTGGCCGATCTCATCGTCGTCAATCGCCAATTGGAGGCGTGCCCGGTGCCCGACATGCGGGCGCTGGCGGGTGATCTGGTGGTCAAGGCCCGCACGCCGGTGCTCGCGGTGCCAGAGGACCTTGTCCGGCTCGACCTCGACCGGGCGCTCATTGCGTGGGATGGCTCGACCGCGTCGGCGGCGGCGCTGCGGGCGGCGGTGCCGCTCCTGCGCTATGCCGAGCGCGTGACGATCATCGCGATTGGCGACGAATCGGATCGGCTCCCCGCCGAAGCGGCTGCGGTCTATCTTTCGCGTTATGACATTCACGCGGAGATCGAACATGTCGCGCTTGACGGGGCAAAGGTCGGGGATGTGCTGTTTGGGCGGGTGTCCGGTGGGCACTTCGGCTATGTGGTGATGGGAGGATTCGGCCACCACCGTGTTGCCGAGGCTCTGTTTGGTGGAGTGACCAGGATGATGTTGACGAAAAGCCCTGTGCCGATCTTCCTGGCGCACTGAACGATCTTGGCGATGTTAGTGTTCGTCCGCCTCGCTGCGGCCCTTTCGGTCGCGGCGAGCGCTTCGGTTGCCAGTGCCGCGGCCCAACAACCGCCGGTGCCGCCCGTTATGGTGCAGGCTCCGCGCTGGTCCGCCGGCGATTTTGCTGCGCTCGTCCAGGAAATTGGTCGATCGGCGCAGGAAGGGTTGAACCCCGAGCGCTATGGCGCGGCGGCGTTGCAACACGCGATCGATCTGCGTGCGCCCGATCTGGAGGCGCAGGCCAGTCGCGCCGCATTGCTGCTTGCGCATGATTATGCCGAAGGTGCCGCACCCGGCGATGCGCGCAAAGGGTGGGAGATCGCGCGCGATCCGATCGACCTCGACCTGTGGCTGCGTGAGGCGATCGCGCGGCACGATGTGGCGGGCGCGCTGCAAGCGCTGCTGCCGCGGACGGCGGGCTATGCCGCATTGCGCGCCGCGCTGCCGACGTGCGATACCCCGGCGCATTGCACGACGCTGAAGGTCAATCTGGAACGCTGGCGCTGGCTGCCGCGCGCGCTCGGTGCCCATTATCTCTGGGCGAATCCGGCGGCGTATCGACTGGATCTGATCGAGGGGGATCACATTATCCAGAGCCACCGCATCATCGTTGGCAAGCCTGCGACGCCCACCCCGGTGTTCGCGGCGTTGGTGACCGGGGTCACCGCCAATCCGTGGTGGAGCGTGCCGAGCAGCATCGTGTCGGAAAGCGTCGGCGCGATGGTGCGCAATCGCCCGGCCCAAGCCGCGCGGCTCGGTTATGTCGCGACGCGCGGGGCGGGGGGGCGGCTGCAAGTGCGGCAGAAACCGGGGCCGCTCAACGCGCTTGGCCAGGTCAAGATCGAGATGCCCAACGCCTATAGCATCTTCCTGCATGATACGCCGTCAAAGCGGCTGTTCGAGCAGGAACGGCGCGCTTTCTCGCATGGGTGTATGCGGACCGAACATCCAGACGTGCTGGCGCGCACGCTGCTCGCGCCGGAGACGGTGCGGAGCTTCGATCAATATCTGGCGCAGGGCACCAATCGCACCTTCGCGCTTGATCGACCGGTGCCCGTTTACGTCGTCTATTTCACCGCCGTGGCGGACCCGGCGGCAACGGGCGGGGTTGCCTATCTGGACGACGTGTACGGGCGCGACGCCGGGCTTGCGAAAGCATCCTGAATCTTTCTCGACCGGGGGATCGATCCACGTATTCTTCCCGATAGAGCGGTTCGGCGTCGCTGCTAACCTTGCGGCGATGAAGACGTCTTCGCCCCTTCCAGAATCCGAGCCGGGCGGGCAGGCGGAGATTCTCGCGTTTCTCGGGTCTGGTGCTGCCTTCGATCTTGCCAGCCCGCCGCGCCGGATCGACACCCATGCTGCGGTGGTGTTTCTATGCCCCGATCGGGCATGGAAGCTGAAGCGTGCGGTGCGCTTGCCCTATCTCGATTTTTCCACGCCGGCGCTGCGCGAACGTGCGCTGGAGGCGGAACTCGCGCTCAACCGCCGCACTGCGCCAATGCTGTATCGTGCGGTTCACCCCATCCGTCGCGGCAAAGGGGGGCAATTGTCGATCGACGGGGCTGGAGAAACGGTCGACTGGCTGCTCGAAATGACCCGCTTCCCCGATGGCGCGCTGCTCGATGAGCTGGCGACGACCGGGCAGATCGACGATGCGCTGCTGCTGCGGCTGGCGGACCGCGTTCAGCGCTTCCACGCGACCGAACCGATCGTGCGAACCAAGACCGCTGCGGACGATTTTCGCAAAGTCGTCGACGCCGCGCTGGATCGATTGGGCCAATTCCCGTCGATCCTCGACATCGCGCAGGTCACCAAGCTTGGTCATGATTTGCGCACGCGGGTTGAGCAGTTCGCGCCGCTGCTCGATGTGCGTGCAGCGGCGGGGCGGGTGCGGCATGTGCATGGCGATTTGCACTTGGCCAATATCGCGGTGATCGATGGCGAGCCGAGGCTGTTCGACTGCCTCGAATTTGACACCGGGCTCGCCACCACTGACGTGCTCTACGACCTCGCTTTTCTGGTGATGGATGTGTGGCGGCGGGGGCTGCGGCGCGGGGCGAACATCGTGTTCAACCGCTATCTCGATCTTTCACCCGAAGATGAGGGCGCGCTTGCGCTGTTGCCTGTTTTCCTGGCGACGCGCGCGGTGATCCGCGCGCACATCGCCGCGACGCGCAGCACGCAGGCTGGCGGCGATGCTGCGCTGGATCGTGAGGCGAGCAGCTATCTTGCCCTGGCGGCCGAGTTGATCGCGCCGGTGCCGCCGCGACTGGTCGCGATTGGGGGGCTGTCGGGAACCGGAAAGTCCAGCATCGCGCGCAGCCTTGGCGCGGATGTCGGGCGCGCGCCCGGTGCCCGTATCCTGCGCACCGATGTGCTGCGGAAGCGCAGCGCTGGCGTTATGCCCGAAATGGGGCTGCCGCCTGCTTATTATGCACCCGATACGACGGAGCAGATCTATCGTTTGCTCGATCGGCTGGCCGCAGCGGCGCTGACGCAGGGGAGCGCCGTTATCGTCGATGCAACCTTTGCGTCGCGCGACCAGCGCGATGCGATCGAGATCGTCGCCAGGCGCGGGCGCGCCGTCTTTTCCGGCGTCTGGCTCGAGGCTGATCTCGATCGTCGCCTGGCGCGGGTCGCGGCGCGGCAGCATGATGCCTCGGACGCGAATGCCGACGTCGTCCGCCGCCAGGCGGCGAAGGCGGTCGGTCCGCTTGGGGACTGGCACCGCATTGCCGCAGACGGCGCGCTTGATGCGGTGTCGCGCGCGGTGCGGACTGCGATGCGCTTCGTCTGAGGCGATGGATGCCGGACGTTATCCCTGCCGGTTTTGCATCCGGCGGCGCGGATGGCCGACCGCGACACCGCCCGACAGGCGCGCGACCCACGGATAGCGCTGGGCGACCTCCTCGGTATAGCCGAGGTTGAAGACGGTCGGGCTCTTCGCCGGACGATCGGCGCGGGAATAGAGCGTGCCGAACAGGCGATCCCACACGAAATTGGTAATGCCGAAATTGCCGTCCTCATTATGGAAATGATGCTCGACGTGCCGCACCTTCATCGTCGCCAGCCATTTGATGCGCGGTTTGTAGGCAAGATGCTGGATACAGTGGAAAAATTCGTAGAAGCAGGTGCAGAGCAGCCCGGTGGCGAAGCCCGCCGCCGCGCCGCCGATCCCGCCGATCAGATAGCCGGGCAAGGCGGCAACCACGAGCAGCGTCGGCAGCGTGGTATAGAGCGCGCCGAACAGCACCTCCAGATGATTGGGGTCGACATGATGGTCGTAATGGATCCGCTTCCAGGTGGAGGCCAGAAACGGCACTTTGAACATCCAGTGGCAATGCAACACCCAACGGTGCAGCACGTACCAGATCAGCGGATAGGCAAACAGGATCAGCGCAACCGTCGCGACCGTCGGCAATGGTGCGGCGGGGTGCCACACGAACAGGCCGATCGAAAGCGCGGTCAGCGCCAGATAGGCGACGATGGTGTAATGCTGAAAATAGGCGACTACCAATTCGCGGAAGGTCATCCGGTCGAGATAATGCGACCGTGTCCAGAAGGTGCCGTTTTGGCCCGTGCGTGCGGTGTTCACTCGATATCTCGCCCGATCATTCCGATTGGGAGCGAGCGATAGCGGCGGGCCAGGCAAGGGCGTTTGACCGCCATCAAATCGCGGAGGGGACCTGCTTATAGGTAAATGTCCCGATGTTCGAATGGCCTTGGGTGGTCGATCTGTGCATGGCCGTGACGCGCCCGTGCCGCGCCTCCAAAGGAGCGAGACCATGCAGAAGACCATGAAAGCCGCCGTTGTCCGCGAATTCGGCAAGCCATTGGTGATCGAGGAGGTCAAGGTGCCGATGCCGGGGCCGGGACAGATCCTCGTCAAGATCGCGGCGAGCGGCGTATGCCATACCGATCTCCACGCCGCCGAAGGGGATTGGCCGGTCAAGCCCAACCCGCCCTTCATTCCCGGGCATGAGGGCGTCGGCCATGTCGTTGCGGTCGGCAGCGGCGTCGTCCATGTCAAGGAAGGCGACCGCGTCGGCGTGCCGTGGCTGTACAGCGCGTGCGGGCATTGCGTGCATTGCCTGGGCGGTTGGGAAACGCTGTGCGAGGAGCAGCAGAATACCGGCTATTCGGTCAATGGCAGCTTTGCCGAATATGTGCTGGCCGATCCCAATTATGTCGGCCATTTGCCCGCCAATGTCGGGTTTGTTGAAATCTCGCCCGTGCTGTGCGCCGGCGTCACGGTCTATAAAGGCCTGAAGGTTACCGATACCAAGCCGGGCGACTGGGTGGCGATTTCGGGCATTGGCGGGCTTGGCCACATGGCGGTGCAATATGCCAAGGCGATGGGGCTGAACGTCGTCGCGGTCGACATTGACGATGCCAAGCTGAAACTGGCCGAGGAACTCGGCGCGAGCTTGACGGTCAACGCGCACCATGCCGATCCGGCGGCCTTCATCAAAAAGGAGATTGGCGGCGCGCAGGGCGTGCTGGTCACGGCCGTCAGCCCGATTGCGTTCAAGCAGGCGATGGGCATGGTGCGGCGTGGCGGCACGGTGTCGCTCAACGGTTTGCCGCCGGGCGAATTTCCAATTTCGATTTTCGATACGGTGCTGAACGGCATCACCGTGCGCGGCTCGATCGTGGGGACGCGGCTGGATCTCCAGGAATCGCTCGATTTCGCCGCCGCGGGCAAGGTGCGCGCGACGGTGACGACCGACACGCTGGAAAACATCAACGACATATTCGATCGGATGCATCGCGGCGAGATCGAGGGCCGCGTGGTGATCGATTTCGAGGATCGGCCAGCCGCCTGACACTCGGCGCAACGGAGCGATCAAGGACGAGGTCGGGCCCATGCCCGGCCTCGTTTGATGTGTGCAGGTGTTTGCCCCCCACACACCACCAACCACGTAACTCTACGTACAGCCCGCGTTCAGAAACCACGGTAGCGGTTTGACGAAGGTCAAAGGCCGTGTCGGCTGGCTTGGCCATAGGCGGGCTGTGATGGCCGCGGAGGGGCGAATGGACGGAATCGTAATGAGGGCGGGGGCATGGCTCCTGGTAGCATTCGCGGCGGTGGGCATGTCCGCCAGCGCGATCGACCACGGCTTTGCCATACAGATGGGGATTGTCGCGCTGGCGGCTTTTATCGCGGCCTTTTATGCCATGCGGCGCGTCGGCAATCCGGCGATTGCGGCGGACGGGTCCTTGCCCGCACCGCGTGATCGCTATGATGACGAGGTTGTGCGCTGGGGCGTGATCGCCACGGTGTTCTGGGCGGTCGTCGGCTTGCTGGTCGGTGTGGTCATCGCCTCGCAGCTCGCTTTCCCGCTGCTCAACTTCCATTCCGAATTCACCACCTTCGGGCGTTTGCGTCCGCTGCACACATCGGCGGTGATCTTCGCCTTTGGCGGCAACGCGCTGATCGCGACGAGCTATTATGTCGTCCAGCGCACCTGCCGTGCGCGGCTGGCCTTTCCCTGGCTCGCGCGCTTCGTGTTCTGGGGTTATCAACTGTTCATCGTGCTCGCGGCGACGGGCTATCTGCTCGGCATCACCGAGGGGCGTGAATATGCCGAACCCGAATGGTATGTCGACATCTGGCTGACGATCGTGTGGGTCTCGTATCTCGCGGTTTATGTCGGCACGATCGTGCGCCGCGCGGAGCCGCACATCTACGTCGCCAACTGGTTCTATCTCGGCTTCATCATCACCGTTGCGATGCTGCATCTCGTCAACAATATGACGGTGCCGGTGTCGTTCTTCGGCTCCAAATCCTATTCGGCCTTTGCCGGCGTGCAGGATGCCCTGACGCAGTGGTGGTACGGCCATAATGCGGTCGGCTTCTTCCTGACGGCAGGCTTCCTCGGCATGATGTATTATTTCGTGCCCAAGCAAGCCGAACGACCGATCTACAGCTACCGGCTGTCGATCATCCACTTCTGGTCGCTGATCTTCCTCTACATCTGGGCCGGGCCGCACCACCTCCATTACACCGCGCTGCCCGATTGGGCGCAGACGCTGGGCGAAGTGTTCTCGGTGATGCTGTGGATGCCGAGCTGGGGTGGCATGATTAACGGCCTGATGACGCTCAACGGCGCCTGGGACAAGATCCGCACCGACCCGATCATCCGCATGATGGTGTTCGCACTCGCCTTCTACGGCATGGCCACCTTCGAAGGGCCGATGATGTCGATCAAGGAGGTCAATTCGCTCAGCCACTATACCGACTGGACGATCGGCCATGTCCATTCCGCCGCGCTCGGCTGGAACGGCATGATTACCTTCGGTGCGCTGTATTACATGACGCCGCGCCTGTGGGGCCGCACCCGGCTCTATTCGCTGCGGATGGTCAACTGGCACTTCTGGTGCGCCACGCTGGGCATCGTCCTCTACGCCTCGTCCATGTGGGTAGCGGGTATCATGCAGGGTCTGCTGTGGCGGGAATATGGAAGCGACGGGTATCTCGTCTATTCCTTCGCCGAAGTCGTCCAGGCGATGCACCCATATTATCTGATCCGCACGACGGGTGGGCTGCTCTACCTCACCGGTGCGCTGATTATGGCCTGGAACATCTGGATGACGATTGCGGGCAAGCTCCGCGACGAAGCCCCGATGTCGTCCCCGGCTTTCGATCCGGCGCGCGACCGTCCGCTCCAGCACGTCCCAGCAGAATAAGGACGCGATCATGGCAAATCTTCTCAACCGTCACAAAGTGATCGAGCGCAACGTCACGTTGCTCGCCGTGTTCGCTTTCCTCACCGTCGCCATCGGCGGCATCGTCGAGATCGCTCCCCTGTTCTGGATCGACTCGACGGTGACCAAGGTGGAGGGCGTGCGGCCCTACACCCCGCTCGAACTCGCCGGGCGCGACATCTACATCCGCGAGGGATGTTATGGCTGCCACAGCCAGATGATCCGCCCGTTCCGCGACGAGACCGAGCGCTACGGCCATTACAGCCTCGCCGCCGAAAGTATGTACGATCACCCGTTCCAATGGGGGTCGAAGCGCACCGGGCCGGATCTGGCGCGGGTCGGCGGGCGTTATTCGGATGAATGGCATGTCCAGCATTTGAAGGACCCGCGCGCGGTGGTGCCGGAATCGATCATGCCGCCCTACGCCTTCCTCGCTGACCGCGAGCTCGACGTCAGCCATATCGGCGATCATCTGGTCGCGCTGCGCCGGGTCGGGGTTCCGTACACCGACGCGGAAATCGCCAAGGCTGCCGACGACGTCACCACACAGGCAACGGGCGAGGGCGACACGGCGGGTCTGGTCAAGCGTTATCCCAAGGCGCAGGCGCGCGACTTCGACGGCAAGCCCGGACAAGTGACCGAGATGGATGCGCTGGTCGCCTATCTGCAGGGCCTTGGCACCCAGGTCGACTTCAAGTCGGCCGCACCACGGGAGCAGGCGCGATGACAACCTATGATGTGCTGCGGGAGTTTGCCGACAGTTGGGGGCTGATCCTGATGGGGGTCGCGTTCCTGACCTTTACCGGCTGGACTTTTCTGCACTCCGTCTCCGCCGAACATCAGCGGGCGGCAATGAGCATCTTCGAGCAAGAGGACGAGGTGGATGGCTGACAATAAGCGCATCGACGAACCCACGGGAACCAGCTTCGTCGGCCACGAATGGGACGGGATCGAGGAACTCGATACCCCGATGCCACGCTGGTGGTTGTACACCTTCTACGCCTGTATCGCCTTCGCGGCGGTGATGGTGGTGCTCTATCCCGCCATCCCGATGCTGCACAGTGCGACCACGGGGGTACTCGGCTGGTCGAGCCACGGTGATCTCTCCAAGGAATTGGCGGTCGATCATGCGCGCCGGGCGCCAGTGATGCACGCGCTGGAACAAACGCCGATCGACAAGATCGCGGCTGACCCCAAATTGCTGCGTGCGGCGCAGGAGGGCGGGCATTCGGCGTTCAAGGTGTATTGCACGCAATGTCACGGTGCGGGCGCTGCCGGAAGCAAGGGCTATCCCAACCTCAACGACGATGATTGGTTGTGGGGCGGTGATTTGGCGACCATCCAGCAAACCTTGCTGCACGGCGTGCGTCAGCCCGGCGACGAAGAGACCCGCATGTCGCAAATGCCGGCCTTTGGTCGCGACGGGATCCTCAAGCCCGCAGAAGTGCAGGATGTGGTTTCCTATGTCCGTGTGCTGTCGAAGCAGGAGGGGGCGACCGCATCGTCACGGCGTGGTGCAGCATTGTTTTCCGCCAATTGCGTCGTGTGTCATGGCGATGCAGGGAAGGGAACCCGCGCGATGGGCGCCCCCAATTTGTCCGATGGCATCTGGCTATATGGCGGGGACCGCGACACCATCACCGCGACGGTGACCAACGCCCGCTATGGCATCATGCCCGCCTGGGGGGCGCGGCTTGACCCGGCGACGATCAAGATGCTGGCGATCTATGTCCACTCGCTGGGTGGTGGTGAAAAGACTCCGGTGGACCCCGCACCGGTGCCGACTGCGACTCCGGCGGCGGTTGCGGCACGCTGATGGCCCATCCCCAAGACCTGATCGGCGAGGAGCAACACTTCTTCGAGGCGCGCCGCAAGGTGTTCCCGAAGGCGGTGGACGGGCCGTTCCGGCGCTTGAAATGGGCGATCATGGTCGTGACGCTGGCGATTTATTACGTCACGCCCTGGCTACGCTGGAACCGCGGCCCTTATGCGCCGGATCAGGCCGTGTTGGTCGATCTGGCGCACCGGCGCTTTTACATGTTCTCGATCGAAATCTGGCCGCACGAATTCTATTATGTCGCGGGCCTGCTTATCATGGCCGGGATCGGGTTGTTCCTGGTCACCTCGGCGGTAGGGCGGGCGTGGTGCGGGTACGCTTGCCCGCAAACCGTCTGGACCGACCTGTTCGTACACGTCGAGCGGGCGATCGACGGGGATCGCAATGCCCAGATCAAGCTGCAGCGCGCACCCTGGAGGCCCGCCAAGGTCGCGCGGCGGATCGCCAAGCACGCAATCTGGCTGGTGATTGGTGCGCTGACGGGCGGGGCGTGGATTTTCTATTTTGCCGACGCGCCCACGCTTGGGCAGGCCTTTGTGCAGGGGAACGCACCGTTCGTTGCCTATGCGACCGTGGGCGTCCTGACGGCGACAACCTATATCTTCGGCGGGCTGATGCGCGAACAGGTGTGCATTTACATGTGCCCGTGGCCGCGCATCCAGAGCGCGATGCTCGACGAGAAATCGCTGACCGTTACCTATAAGGCGTGGCGGGGCGAGCCGCGGACGCGTGGCCTGAAACGCGCCGAGCCGCTGGCGCAAATTGACCCTGCGACACCATCGCTGGTCGCGTTGATCGAGCAACCCGAACTGGCGTCGCGGATCGGGGATTGTATCGATTGCAATGCCTGTGTCGCGGTATGCCCGACCGGGATCGACATTCGCGAAGGGTCGCAAATTGGCTGCATCACCTGCGGCCTGTGCATCGATGCCTGTGACGGGATCATGGCCAAGGTCGGGCGGCCCAGCCGTCTGATTGGCTATACGACCGATCTCGACGCGCGGCGCGCACGGGCGGGGGAGGCGCCGGTTCCGGCGCTCAAGCGCCTGTTCCGGCCGCGCACGCTCGTTTATTTCGGTGCGTGGTCGGGGATTGGCCTGGCGATGCTGTTTGCGCTCGGCAATCGCGAACGGATCGGCATCGGCGTGCTGCAGACGCGCAACCCGCAATGGGTGCGGCTGTCGGACGGCAGCGTTCGCAACGGCTACACCGTCAAGGTCCGCAACATGGAGGAGCGCCCGCGCTCGGTCGAGATTGCGATCGATGGCGTCCCCGGCGCAGTGGTGTGGACCGAGGCGTCTGGCCGTAGTGGTGCCACGCGCAGCGTGCGTCTGGATGTCGCGCCCGATCAGGTCGCGCAAGTCCCGCTGTTCGTGACGGCGGCCGGCGACGGCCCGGCGCGGGCAGACCTGGCCTTTACGGTACGCGCGCTTGACAAAGAGGGGGGATCGGCGCGCGATAGCAGTTTCTTCGAACGTCCGGAGCAAGCGCAATGACTCGTCCTTTCACCGGCTGGCACATGACCGGAATCGTTGTTGGGATGTTCGGGCTGGTTATCGCGGTCAACGTGCTGATGGCGAGCTATGCGATCGGCACCTTTGGCGGCACCGTCGTCGATAACAGTTATGTCGCCAGCCAGCGCTTCAACGACTGGCTGGCGGAGGCACGCACGCAGCGTCAACTCAACTGGAATGTCGATGCGACGGTTGACGGCAACCGCGTCGTGATCGTCACCGCGCTTGCGCCGCGTGGCCCGCTGTCCGATGCGATTGTCACGGTGCGCGCGACGCACCCGCTTGGCCGGATGCCGGAGCGGGATTTGGCGTTCCGTTCGGTCGGCAACGGACGGTTCGTGTCAACGTCGGCGCTGCCGGCCGGGCGCTGGTTGCTGCGCGTTGATGTCCGCCACGGCAGCGAGGACGCGCGCTTCGACGACGAAATCCCGGCGTGAGCACGGCGGCGCCACTCGAAACTTCGATCTTCACGGTCGATGGGCTGCGCTGCGCGGGCTGCATCGCCAAGCTGGAAAAGGGCCTGCCGGAAATTTCGGGCGTAACGTCGGCCCGGGTGAATTTCACCAGCAAGCGCGTACGGATCGAACACGCCGCCAACGTTGCTGATGAGGACCTGCAAGCCGCGATCGGGCGGCTGGGGTTTTCGGCGCAACCCTTTGTCGGGGAAAGCGAAGCTTCGGCCAATCGCGAAAGCCGCATGTTGATGACTGCGCTGGCGGTTGCCGGTTTCGCGGCGATGAATGTCATGCTGCTGTCGGTGTCGATCTGGTCGGGCGCAGACGGCGCGACGCGGACGCTGTTCCACTGGCTGTCGGCGGCGATTGCGCTGCCAGCGGTCGCTTATGCCGGGCGGCCCTTCTTCGGGAGCGCGTGGGGCGCGCTGCGCCACGGTCGCACGAACATGGACGTGCCGATTTCGATCGGTGTCATCTTGACGCTGTCGATGAGCCTGTACGAAACCGTGATCGGCGGTGCCCATGCCTATTTCGATGGCGTGACGATGCTGTTGTTCTTCCTGCTCGCTGGGCGCTTTCTCGACAGTGCGATGCGCGTGCGCGCGGCGGACGGCGTGGCGGCGTTGATGCGGCGCGTGCCAAGCGAAGTACTGGTACGGCGGCCCGATGGCAGCACCGAACAGCGCTTTGCCGCCGAACTGGCACCGGGAATGCGGTTGCTGATTGCGGCGGGCGAACGGATCGGGGCCGATGGCGTGGTCGAGGCCGGGCATAGCAGCGTCGATCGCTCGCTTGTTACAGGCGAGAGCGTCGCCGAGGCGGTGACGGTGGGCGACAGCGTGCTGGCGGGGACGATCAACCTCAGCGGCCCGTTGACCGTGCGCGTGACAGCCGCAGGCGAGGCGACGATTGTCGCCGATATCGCGCGGCTGATGGAAACCGCAACACAGGGCAAGTCGCGCTACGTGCGCATCGCCGATCGCGCGTCGCAATTATATGCGCCGGCGGTGCATACGCTGGCGGCACTGAGCCTGGTCGGCTGGCTGATCGCGGGGGCGGGGCTGCACCAGGCGCTGACGATTGCGGTCGCGGTGTTGATAATCACGTGTCCGTGCGCGCTGGGGCTGGCAGTGCCGATCGCGCAGGTCGTCGCGGCGGGTGCGCTGATGCGCGTCGGGATTCTGCTCAAGGATGGCTCGGCGCTGGAGCGGCTGGCGGTCGCCGATACCGTGCTGCTCGACAAGACTGGCACTGTTACGCTCGGCCATGTTGTGCCACTGGGCGGGATGCCCGCCGACCACAAGGAGCGCGGTGTATTGCTCGCGCTGGCCGAAGCGAGCCGTCACCCTTTGGCGATGGCGTTGAGCGATGCGCTCGCGCGCGATGGCACGGTCGCTGCGGTCGTGTCCGATCTGGTCGAGTATCCGGGACTTGGCGTCGAGGCGCGGTTTGCAGGCGCGGTGGTGCGATTGGGGCGTCCCGACTGGGTCGGTTCGGTCGAAGATAGCGCGCACGTGGCGACGGCGTTCCGCCTTGGCACGGGCCCGGTGCATGTGGTGACGTTCGGTGATGCCTTGCGGCCCGATGCCGTCGCCGCGATCGAGCGGCTCCGCGCAGAAGGGTTCGCGCCGCGCTTGTTGTCGGGCGATGCGGCGGCGGTGGTCGAGACGATTGGCGACACGCTCGGCATCGATGGCAGCGCGCGGATGGACCCTGCCGACAAATGCCACATCGTCGATGATTTTACGGCGCGCGGGCGCAAGGTTCTCATGGTCGGCGACGGTCTCAACGATGGTCCGGCGATGAAGCGCGCCTTTGTCGCGATGGCGCCGTCTTCGGGCACCGATGTCAGCCAGCTTGTCGCCGACCTTGTTTTCTTTGGTGACAAATTGATGCCGGTGCCGATTGCGGTCGCCGCCGCGCGCGGCACGATGCGCGTTGTGCGGCAGAACTTCGCGCTGGCGATCGGCTATAACGTGCTGGCGGTGCCGCTGGCGATTGCCGGGCAAGTGACTCCGCTGATCGCCGCACTCGCCATGTCAGGATCGTCGCTGATCGTGGTCGCCAATGCGCTGCGTTTGCGTGGGGTGGCGCGATGACCGGGCTGGTGGTGCTGATACCGGTGGCGCTGGCACTGGGGTTGGCGGGGCTGGCGGCGTTTTTCTGGGCGGCGCGCTCCGGGCAGTTCGAGGATCTCGACGGGGCGGCGCTGCGCATCCTGATCGATGACGAGGCTCCCCCCGCATTGTCGGCAAAACCCGAGCTTGTGCCGCGCGTCCGTGCGGCTCCGGGGGCGGGGTTGCCCCATGTTTGATTGCGGTCAAAACCGCGCATCGCCCTGCGCTTATAGTCTTGCGATGGGCCACCTTGATCCCGCCGCGCACGAGCCGCTTATGCCGCGCGCGCTGCTGCCTTCGCGCGGAGGAGCGGTGCTGGCGGTCATCGCGCTGATCGGTCTGGCGAGCACGGCGGCACAAGGCGCGATGCCGGGTGACGGTTTTTCGAGCGCGATTTGTGGCGGTCGCGGCTTCGTGACGCTTCCCTTCAACCTCCCGGGGCAACTTCCCGGTCCGCGGCGCGAGTGCCCAGCCGGGTGCCATGCAATGTGCAGCCGCAAGACACCGACCGATTTCGAGGCCGATGTCGACGGCGATTGAGCCACAGCGACGCGAAATCAGGATAATTACGTACAGGCGCGACGCTTCATTCCTGTGATAGCGGGCGCATGGGGACGGGCTGCAACCGATGTGGGGACTGTGATGTACGGGACATGGGCCTGTGCGGGTCGGTCGATCTTGACGAACTGTCGGCACTGAGCGCGATTGGGCGGCGGCGTACACTCGCTGTCGGCCAAGTGCTTGCCTGGGCGGGGGATGACAATCTGCTCTGCGCCAATGTCGTGTCGGGCATATTGAAGGTTACGGTGTCGACCGCCAATGGCCGCGAACAGATTGTCGGTTTGGTGTTTGCGGGCGATTTCGTCGGGCAGCTTTTTACGGAAACCTCGTCGATGACGGTGACTGCCCTCGTCGATAGCGACCTGTGCGTCTATCCGCGCGAGCGCTTCGAGCGGGTGTTGACCGAAGTCTCCGCGATGGAGCGCATGTTGCTGCAACGCACGGTCGCATCGTTGAATGATGCGCGGGAGCGGATGCTGACGCTGGGCAAGCGTGGCGCGCAGGAACGGGTCGCGGGTTTCCTGCTCGATCTCGTCGATCGGACTGCGATGGCCGCGCCGGATGGATCGATCAGCATCGATGTACCCGTCAGCCGTGGCGACATGGCGGATTTCCTGGGGCTCACTATCGAAACGGTAAGCCGTCAGATGACGCGCCTGAAAGCCTTGGGCGCCGTTGCGCTCGCGCGCGGCGGTCGCACGATCGTTGTCAAGGAACGCGCCGCACTGGAGGCACTGGCCAATCCCGACTAGGCACCCGGTTGCGGTGCTGGCGTGGGCTGCTGACTCTCAAGCAACAACAGCAACGCGTCTTCAAGCGCGATGACGCGCCGGCAGCCGTCGAAAAAGCAGCGCAACATATACCCGAATTCACCCGGACGCTCGATCGCTCCGCGCGCGGTACTGTCCCAGAAAACCGTCACCACATCCTCTCCATGCACCGCGTCCAGCGCCTGCATATCGACAATTTGCTGGCCCAGATCGGCGAGGACGGAGGTGTTCAATCCGCGTGCGATCCTGGTCAACAACGCGGCGGCGCGCCGAAAGTTGAGCGTGGTTACGCATTCGATCTGGCTGCAGATGCGCCGAACTCTGGCGGGGGCGGGGAGCGCGGGGAGCATGTCGGCGACGCGTTCCAACTCGGCGCAGAGCGCGAGGCGCGCATCGTGATCGTCCTGAAGCGCGACGCGGCACGATGCGGTTTCGCCGGTTTCGACGGCGGGATCGGGCAAGACGCGGTGATCGATCATGAGCGGGCGCACTTCCTCCTGTTGTGGAACCTCGCAGATTCGCAGATGCCGGGATTTGACGGCGATCAAGCGCGGGGTTTGTGGATTTTCGGGTGGCCGGCGGATAGGTTGGTGGCTTCACCTCCAGCCTTGCGAGAATAAAACGCTGTCCAACCCCGGCCTCTCCCCCGAATTGCGCGAGGCCCGACGGTTGCTCGGCATCGATCCGGTCGCCGCCGCGGAATGGGCGCGGCGGGCAGTGGCGGCGGACCCACGATCGTTCGAGGCGCACTTCCTGCTCGGCGCGACACTGCGGCGCAGCGGGGAAATGTCCGGTGCCTGTGCAGTGCTGGAACCGCTTGCGGCGTCGCGACCCGCGGCGTGGGGCGTGCATTATGAATATGGGATGGCGTTGGCGGCGCTCGGCCAATCGGACGCCGCCATCACCGCGCTGGAACGCGCGACCAGTGCCAATCCGCAATCGTCGCTCGCGTGGCACGCGCTGGGCGATCAACGCGCGCTGCGTGGTGACACCGACGCGGCCGTCGCGGCTCAGGCGCGCATTGTGCCGGGTTATGTTGGCGATGCCGCGCTGGCCAATGCCGCCGATGCGCTGTTCGCGCAGGGGGAGGTGCGGGCGCGCGCGGCGTTACAGGCGCGTTTTGGCCTGGATTTGAATGATGTGGCCGCCGTGCGGCTGCTGGCCGATGTCGGGATGCGGCGCGGGCATTTCGCGGCGGTGGAACCCTTGCTGGCAGCGGCGGTGGCGATTGCGCCCGCTTTCGCGCCCGCGCGTTTCAGCCTCGCCCTCACGCTGCACCGGCTCGAGCGCGGAGCGGAGGCGCTCGCTGCAATTGGCCCGGTGGTAGAGGCGTATCCGGGCGTCGCGATGGTGGTCGGCCTGCAAGCGGCGATCCATATGCAGCTTGGCAATGTCGCGCAGGCGGTCGAGGCGTATGAAAGCGTGTTGCGCACAGTGCCGGACGATGGCGAGGTGTGGCACGCTTATGGCCACGCACTCCGCGCAATCGGGCGGCAAGACGCGGCGGTCGCCGCGTATCGCCGCGCCGTTGCCATCGCGCCCGGTTGCGGGGAGGCGTGGTGGAGCCTCGCCAACCTCAAGACGGTACGCTTCGACGCCGGGGACATCGCACAGATGCAGGCCCTGCCCGACGCAGCCAACGCCAACCCCGGCGACCGCGCCTATCTCGATTTCGCGTTGGGCAAGGCGCTGGAGGACGAAGGCCGCTATGCCGAAGCGTTCGAGCATTATGCACGCGGCAATGCGGCACGAAAGCGACTGGAGCCGCACGATGCGGCGGCGCATCACCGCTTCGTTGCGCAATCGATCGCGGCGTTCGATGCGACGCTGTTCGCGCGGGCGGCGGGTTCCGGGTGCGATACGACCGGCCCGATCTTCGTGGTCGGGATGCCACGATCGGGCTCGACGCTGGTCGAACAGATTCTCGCCAGCCACAGCCACGTCGAGGGCGCGTCGGAATTGCCGACGGTGACCGCGTTGGCGCGGGGGCTCGCGGCGGCGAATCCGGGATATCCTGCGTCGATCGCGGACGTGCCGCTTGAGACGTTCGCCGAACTTGGCCGCGCCTATCTCGCGCAAACCGAGGTGTATCGCAGTGGCGACCGACCGATGTTCGTCGATAAATTTCCGGGTAATTTCCTGCACAGCGGTTTGCTTCATCTGATGCTGCCTAACGCCCGCATCATCGATGTGAGGCGTAATCCGGTCGCCTGTTGCTTTTCGATATTCAAGCAGGCCTTCGCACGCGGGCAGGCCTATAGCTACGATCTGGAAGATCTGGCTCGCTATTATCGCGATTATGTTGCGCTGATGGAACATGTCGACGCGGTTTTGCCCGGGCGCGTGCACCGCGTTGTTTATGAAGATATGGTCGAGGATTCCGAGACGGAAATTCGGAATCTGCTCGATTATTGCGGACTTGCTTTCGAACCGCAGTGCCTGCGCTTTTTCGAAACGGGGCGGAATGTACGCACACCCAGTTCCGAACAGGTACGCCAACCAATCTTTCGCGATGCCTTGGACCAGTGGCGCGCGTTCGAACCGTGGCTCGGGCCGTTGATGACCGCTCTCGGCCCCCTTGCCAGAACGGTTGCCGATCGGCCATAATCACAATTTGGGATGCCCCTATCTGATTATTATCCTTCTCGCTTTTCGGGAATCGGGTGAGCCTCTTAAATCGGGGATCAGGTCCAAATTCTCCGCAAGCAAAAGGCATGAAGCCTGATGCGGCAGCGCGAGGATCTGATGGGGCGTTTACGACAAAGGGGGGACTATGACGAAGTTTCACGATCAATCCGGCCCATTGGGCCGTCGCACGCCTTTGCTTGCGATCTTGCTGACATCGGCAGCAAGTCTGGCGGTATTGGCACCGCAAGCTGCTTTTGCGGCGCCAGAACATGCCCCCACGCTACCCGATACGGATGGTGCCGCGACAGATCCGGCCTCCGCGCAAACGCCCCCAAAGGACGAACTCACCGATATCGTCGTCACTGCCAATCGCTCGGGCGCGGAATCGCTGCAAAAGGTGCCGATTGCGGTGTCGGTGGTGAATGTCGACCAGATCACCAAATCGGGTCAGGGCAATCTGTCCGATATCGCCAAGTTCACGCCCTCGCTCGTCATCACCGAGGGCGCGCCGGGCTTCAACAAGTTCAACCTGCGCGGCCTGGCGACGGGCGGTTATGTTACGTCGGACACGTCCGACCGCCCGCTGGTTGCGGTCTATCTCGATGACACACCGATTTCGGTACAGGGGCAAACCCCCGATCTGAAGGTCTATGATCTCGACCGGGTCGAGGTGCTGCGCGGGCCGCAGGGCACCTTATATGGTGCGGGTTCGGTGGCGGGTACGGTGCGTTTCGTCACCGCCAAGCCCGATGCGAAGCGCTTCTTCGGCACGGGCGAGGTCAGCGGATCGACCACCGAGCATGGCGCGGGCAGCTATAATGTGCGCGGCATGATTAACCTGCCGATCATCGCCGACCAGCTCGCGCTGCGCGGGACGATCTTTGTCGGCAATGACGGTGGCTTCATCGACAATATCGGCAGGCGCAATCTCAAAAATGCCAACAGCAACCGCTCCACCCAGGGGCGGGTCGCCGCGCGCTGGACGCCGACCGACAAGCTGACCGTCGATGCAAGCTTCACCTATGAGGATAGCCGCGCCAAGGGGCTGAACACGGGCTTGAGCGGGCTTGCGCCCTATACCTATTCCAGCAATGGCTATGAAGGTACGCGCGACCTGTTCAAACTGTACGCCGGCAGCGTCGATTATGACGCGGGCTTCGCTAATTTGGCGGTGACGGCGGCCTATACCGATCGCAAGATCGGCTTCAATGCGAGCCCGGACCCGCAAATCGCCTTTTATTTCGCCGATTATTACGCGCCTTATACCGGAGCAGGCAAATATCCGCTGTTCCCGGCGGCGAGCAGCTACAGCCAAGCGACCGCCAATTTGATCCCGGCTGAACTGTACACGATCGACCAGAAATTGAATGATTTCATGGCCGAGGCGCGCCTGGTTTCGAAGAATGACGGCCCGGTCAAATGGACGATCGGCGCGTTTTACGAAAAGCAGAACCGCCATCTGGTGCAGGACATTCCGGTCGCGGGCTTCGATACCTTATCCTATCAGAATGCCGCGTTCGGGCCGTTCAATACGCCAAACGGCCTGTATGATTCAAAGCTGGTCGATGGCGCGTTCAGCTCGAACGATATCTTTTCCGGGTTGCAGGATGTTTCCGAACATCAATTCGCGGCTTATGCCGATGGCACCTGGCATGTCACCGACCGGCTCGATCTGACGGCGGGCGTGCGCTATTTCAATTTCAAGGAAAATTACTTCCTGTACGAAGGTGGCGCGTTCGGCGTCATCGTCAGCAGGGACCCGGTTACCGGTCGTACGATCGGCATCACGCAAACCACCCCGCCGGGGCTGGCGTTGAAGGCGAACGGCGCCAATCCGCGCGCGAACATCTCCTACAAATTGAGCGACGCCGTGCTGCTCTATGCCGAAGCGGCCAGGGGCTTCCGCTATGGCGGCGGTAACCAGCCCTTGCCCACCACGCCCAACCCGTTGCCGACCGGCGGTGGCCTGGCCGACCGCTGTACCCGCGACCTCAACTCCTATGGTTATACCCAGGCACCGGCGACCTTCGGCCCCGACAAATTGTGGAGCTATACGATCGGCGAAAAGGCGAAACTGGCGGGTGGCCGGGTCACGCTGAACGCCAGCGCTTTCTATATCGACTGGAGCGACGTGCAGACGCGCCTGCGGCTGAACTGCTCCTATTTCTTCACCGACAACAGGGGCAAGATCGCGAGCAAGGGCGTCGAAATCGAAGCTGCGGTGAAGGCAACGCCGAACATCACGCTGAACGGCAGCTTCTCGTATAACGATTCCAGCGCGCGCGGTGACATTCCGACCGTGGGTGCGTTCGACGGCGACCGCACGCCGTATTCGCCCGAATTTACCGCCTCGGCGGGGGCGTTTTACGATGCGCCGCTCGGCAACGGATCGATCCATCTCCAGGCGACATACAAATATATTTCGGATCAGCAGACCACGTTCAACAACTTCTCGACCAGGCTGGTCGGGGGCGTGTTGACCAGGAACGGTGCAAGCCAGACGTTCGCGATCATCCCTGAAAGTCACAATGCAAGCGCGTCGATCGCCTATGATATCGGGCAATTCGAATTCGGTTTGTTCGGCAACAACATCTTTAACGGCGTGAAAATTCTCGATGTGCAGCGCGCCACTTATTATGCCGCCTATCAGGCTGGGGATCGCGTAACCTATGCACGCCCGCGCACGATTGGCCTGCGGGCGAAGGTGAAATTCTGACCGATTGGGGAGGGCGGTCATCTGCCCTCCCCATCGCCTTCAGTCGCGGTCCTCGCGCGCTTGCCGGATGGATACCGGCGTTACGCGCTTTGAAGCGGGGCTGTCACTGCCGTCCCGAAAGTCCGCACGCGCAGATCGTCTGCGGCATAGCTGCGCACGCTTGTCCAGTAATGATAGGCCGCCCAGAAACCGGTGAGGGACAGCGCCAGCAACGCATAACGCAGCGACGCGGCATTGCCGCCGAGCGGTCCGGTCAACAGGTCGCTGATCCAGCCGACGACGGTGGGCGCGATGATGAGATTGGCGACATTGGCGGTCAGCAGACTGATCGCCATGCCCTGCGCGCGCATCGGCGCCGGCATGAAATTGAGTAACAACGCCATTGTCGGCCCGACATAGAGATAGATGGCCGGCACCACGACCCACAGCAGCGCGGTCGCCACGGCGAGCGAGTGTGTCCAGAAAATCAGAAAAGACGGGATCGTCGATGCCGCAACGATGATGGCGAGCAGCCGCGCGATCCATTTTGGGTCCTGCATCCGCGGGAGTGCGAGAATGGCGCCGGTGGCGATCGTCGCGGCGGTGCCCGCCCAGAAATAAATCGTGCCCAGCCGCGCGCCAGCCTCGGCGGTCGACAGGCCGTAGGCGCGCTCGAAATAGGTTTGCATCCAGAACAGCAAACCCCAGCCCCACAGGCAGATGACCGTACCAGCCGCGTTAATGTGCCACGCCGACCGCTGCGTCCACAGGAAGCGGCAGGTTTCGACAAAGGTCGCAGCGGGGGCGCTGTCTTCGGTGACGAGTTCGAAGCGGCCCCGCACCGGCTCGCGCACGGTCAGCAGGATCAGCAGGCCGAAGATGACGCCGGGCACGCCCAGCGCAATGAAGGCGGCGCGCCAGTTATGGAAATGCTCGACGATCGCACCCGCCAGGCTCGACCCCATCCACGCACCAAGCGGCAGGCCCAGCGCATAGATGGTCAGCGCATAGGCCCGCCTACCGCGCGGGAAATTGTCGGCGATGATCGAAGTTGAGGGCGGGGTGCCGCCGGCCTCCCCAATCCCGACCGCGATCCGCGCCAGCAGGAATTGCAGATAGTTTTGCGTCAGGCCAAGCACGGCGGTCGCCGCCGACCACAGGATCATCGCGCCCGCCACGATATTCCGGCGATTGGCGCGATCGGCAAAGCGCGCGATCGGCAGCCCGACAAAGATGTAGAAGAAGGCAAGCGAAACGCCGGTCAGCCAGGCAACGCCCGAATCGCTGAGGCTGAACTCCTTGCGGATCGGCTCCAGCACGGTCGAGACGACATAGCGATCCGCGATGTTGACCGCATAGACCAGCCCCAGCACCAGGACGACATACCAGCGCGCCGATTCCAGGCGCGGTGTCGTCGATGTCATCATGCTGGCCCCCATTGTGTCCGTTTCCCCGCCGTCAGGTGTCGCCGGGGTTGTTGCGCGCTGCGGGCGGCGGCTCGGTTACCCCGATGGCGCGCGTCCACAGATCGGCCAGAGTAGCGGCGTAACTGCTTGGCAGATAGACCTCACAGGCGATGTCGCTAGTGGGCGCGATCCACACCGGCACATGGTGGATCGTCGTCGCCGCGATCTGGCCGGGGCCGAAAGCGGGATTTTCCGAATCGAACCAGCCGCTCACGCTCAGCAGCGCGCGCCAGCCGGGGCCGGTGAGCGTGGCGCGGATCAGGCCGCCGCCGATGGGGGATAGCGCGCCACAATCGGCAATCTCGGCAGCGATTGCGGGCGCGTGCTGCGCGGCGTCGATCAACCACCAACGCCGCGGTTCGACCTGGATTATCCGTCCGGTTGGGGGATTTGGCGGCACGTCTTCGTCCCACAGGTCGAGCGCGACGACATCGCCCGCTGCCGCCATCGCCAGGGTAACCCGCGCGTCAGTCACGATAGCGTGTCCCTTCGGCATCATAGAAACGCGGGGCCGTCACGGTCACGCGGGCCGTCTGGTTGCGGGTGGGGGAGGTGGCGAGCAGGCTCTCGCCGATCCGGCTTCGTCCTCCGGCGAGCAATGCCAGTGCGATTGCGCCCTCGCCAAGCACGCGGCTTGTGGCGGAGGTGACATGGCCCAGCACCGGCTCTCCGGTTGCGGTGACGAGCATTGCCCCTTCGGGGATCGGCGTATCACTGGTCAGGCCGATGAGCTGCAGGCGATCGGGGGCTGACAAAGCCGGACGGGTCAACCCCGCCGCACCGATGAAGCCCCCGCTCTTGCGCAGCATCCGTTCAAGCTGGAGGTCGTGCGGGGTGGTGCGGCCATCGGCCTCCGCCCCGATCACGATATGGCCCTTTTCGATCCGCAGAAATTCGAGCGCCTCCAGCCCATAGGGCGCACCGCCGCGCGCACGGGTCGCCGTCTCTAATGCATCCCACACCGCGCCCGCATCGCTGGCCACGGCATAAAGTTCGAAGGCGCGTTCGCCGCTATAGCTGGCGGCGAGGATCAGCACCGCCACGCCTGCGATTTCGGTATGAGCCAGCCCCATATGCGCGGGCGGGGCAATGCCGGTCAGCTCCGCCAAAATGTCCTTCGCGCACGGCCCGGCCAGTGCGATTCCCGCGAAATGCTCCTGTTGCGCCACCACCGACACGCGCAAATGCGGGGAGAGCACGCGGTGCGCATAGCTGAGATGCGCCTCCATCCGCTCGGCCCCGCCGGTCGAACTGGTCAGCAGATAGCGGTTTTTCTCCAGCCGCCAGACGGTGCCATCGTCCATCACCATGCCGTCTTCGCGCAGCATGAAGGTGTAGCGCCCGCGCCCGACCGCGAGCTTGGCGATACTGGTCGCGCACACGCTTTCGAGCAACGCTGCCGCATCCGGCCCGACCACCGCGAATTTGGCGAGCGTCGAGATATCGACGATCCCGGCGACGGTGCGCACTGCACATGCTTCGCGCACCGCCGCCTGATGCAGCGTTTCCCCCGCCACCGGATAGGCGCGCGGCCGGTGCCACAGCCCGAGCGGCTGCCAGAGCGGGGCGAGGCGCTGGTGGCGATCATAGAGCGCCAGCCGGCGGCTCGGCGCGGCATGGCCGCCGCCATCGGCCCCGGCCAGCGCGCCCAGCGTCACCGGCGTGAACGGCGCGCGGAAGGTGGTGAGTCCAGCTTGCGGGATGGTGACCCCGGCGACGCTCGCCAGCCGCGCGAGTGCTGCCATATTGCTCGTCTTGCCCTGGTCGGTTGCCATGCCGAGCGTGGTGTAGCGCTTGAGATGCTCGACCGAGCGATAGCCTTCGGTCCAGGCGAGATCGATATCGGCGGCGGTCACGTCATTCTGGAAGTCGATGAAGCTCGTTTTGGGGTTTGGCAGGTTGGCGACCGCAGTGCCGACCGGTGGAAGATCGCCCGCTGCCGCGCCAACGCTCGATACCGCTTGCCGGGATGCGCCGGGCACGAACGCCTGGATTCCCTCGTTCCAGTCAAGCGCGCCGCCTGCCTGGCTGTGGAGATGCACGACAGGGGTGAAGCCGCCCGAAACCGCCAGCAGATCAGCGTCGAAGCGTGTACGCTCGGTCCAGATGTCGGCCTCGACCGAGTGCAAATGATGCCGTCTGCCCGAGGTCGAGATCGGAAAGGCATTGGTGTGGACCGGGTGCGCGGCGGCGCTGGCGATGGCGCTCTTTTCGGCGCGGGAGTCCAAAATAGCGACGACGGTGCCGCCCGCCGCTGTAATCGCGTCGGCAGTGGCATAGGCATCGTCATTGTTGGTGGCGATGACGACGCGCTGGCCCGGCAGCACTTTGAACCGTTCGATATAGCGGCGCACCGCTTGCGACAGCATCACGCCGGGCCGGTCATTCCCGGCAAAGGTCAGCGGGCGCTCGATCGCGCCGGTCGCGAGCATGATGCGGCGCGCGCGAACATGCCATAGCCGTTGTGCAGGCTGACCGGGGGCAGGGGGCTGGCCGGGCTCCACCAAGCGCTGGACGAGCGTGACGAAGCCATGATCCCACACACCCGTTGCGGTGGTGCGCGTCAGCACGCGCGCTTCGTCGATCGCTTCGCTCACTATGCGGTCCTGCTCGACCAGCAGCACGCGCTCGCCTGCTTGCACCCCGGCACGTGCGGCGGCGATTCCGGCGGGGCCGCCACCGACCACCAGCACATCGCAAAAGGCCGAACGGTGTTCGTAAGGGTCGGGGTCGGGCGTGGTCGGCGCTTTGCCCAGCCCGGCGGCGCGACGGATGAAGCGTTCGTACAGCATCCAGCGTGATGGTGGGCCGAAGAAGGTCTTGTAATAGAAGCCCGCCGTCAGGAAGCGCGCGGCGAGCCCGCTGATCGCGCCCAGATCAAAAGCAAGGCTCGGCCAGCGATTTTGGCTGTGCGCGACGAGGCCGTAATAGACATAGACGTCGGTCGCGCGCGTATTGGGTTCGCGCCGTCCGCCTTCGCCAACCGTGACCAGCGCATTGGGCTCCTCCACGCCTGCGCTCAGGATGCCGCGCGGGCGGTGATATTTGAAACTGCGCGCGACGATGCCGATGCCGTTGGCCAGCAGCGCCGCCGCCAGCGTATCGCCGGGGAGCGCGCGCAGCGGAACGCCATCGAAGGTGAAACGCAGCGTCGGCTCCGGGCCGCCGGGCAAGCGCGATGGGCCGCTCATCGATGCAGCGCCGGGTCAAAGGCGGCGACCGATGTGATTTCGTGCGTCTGGCGGTGGCGGCGCAACACCAGCCACTGCCGACAGCCAAAGGCGTGTCGCCACAATTCCTCATCGAAGCCGCGCGGATTGGCGCGCGCATAGAGCCGCCGGACAGTTTCGTCTGCGGGCATATCCAGCGTCACGACCGAATCGAGCGTGCGTTCATAGCTGAACTCGCTCTGCGCGCGCGCTCCGCAAGAGGGGCAATCGATCTGCAGCATCAGCGCAACTGCGGCAGGACGCCGACGCCCGCTTCATCGATGGTCGCGCCCCGCGCAAAGCGGTCGAACGCAAAGGGTGCGGCGAGCGGATGATTATCGCCCGTCGCCAGCAAATGCGCGTAGCACCAACCCGAAGCAGGCGTCGCCTTGAAGCCGCCATAACACCAGCCGCCATTGAGATAGAGCCCGTCGACTGGCAACGCCGACAGGATCGGCGATCCGTCGAAGCTCATATCGGTCGTGCCCGCCCAGCACCGCACCATCCGCAAGCGCGACAGCGCGGGCACAAGCGCGATCGCTTCCGCCGCTGCTTTTTCGATCCTCGGCGGGAAGCCGCGTTGGGCGTAGCTCGGGAAGTGATCGGGGTCGCCGCCCAGCACGATCCCCCCTTTGTCCGACTGGCTGATATAGCAATGCAGCGACTGCGACATGATGACGGTGTCGATCATCGGTTTGACCGGCTCGGTGACGAAGGCCTGCAGCGTGTGCGCTTCGATCGGAAGCTGGAGGCCCGCGAGCGCCGCGACCGGGCCGCTATTACCCGCCACGCAAATGCCGATGCGACCGGCAGCGATGGGCCCCCGCGTCGTCACGACACCGCTCACCCGGCCGCCGGTCATGGCAAATCCGGTGACTTCGCACTTCTGGATCACATCGACGCCCAGCGCATCGGCGGCGCGCGCATAGCCCCAGGCGATGGCATCGTGCCGCGCGGTGCCGCCCCGGCGCTGGATCAAACCGCCGTGAATCGGGAAGCGCGCGTCGGGTGCCATGTCGAGCAGCGGCACCAGTTTTTGCACCTGCGCGCGCGTCAGCAGTTCGGCATCGATCCCGTCGCAGCACAAGGCATCGCCGCGCTGCGCCAGCGCGGTCATATCGCCGTCCGAATGGCCGAGGAACAGCGCGCCACGCGGGGAAAACATGACGTTGAAGTTGAGCGCGTCGCTCATCTCCTCCCACAAATCGAGCGCGAAATCGAACAAATCGTGCAGGGGTTTCTGGCGATAATTGGAGCGCACGATCGTCGTGTTGCGCCCAGTATTGCCGCCGCCGATCCACCCCTTTTCGAGCACCGCGATGTTGCGCAGGCCGTGCACCTTGGCGAGGTAATAGGCCGTGGCCAGGCCATGCCCGCCGCCACCGATGATGACGATGTCATAGGATTTTTTGGGCTCAGGGTCGCGCCACGCCCGCTCCCAGCCGCGCTGCCCGGTTAGGCCCGCCTTGAGCAGCGCCAGTGCCGAATAGCGCTTCATGCCGCCCATCCGCGCTGCTCGCGCCAATCGGGTTCCAGATTTTTGAAGCGGGCGAGGCCGAGCTTGGTGATATCGGCGAAGGAGCAAGTGCCATCGATCACGAGATCGCGCACGGCATGGCCGCTGGCGGGCGACAGGCCGAAGCCGACCCCGGACATGGTGGCCACGGTGACGTTGGCGGGATGGTCGAGCCGGTCGAGAATCGGGCGGCCATCGGGGGTATTCTCGATCACCCCCGCCCAGGAGCGAATGACGTTCAGGTGCGCGGCCTTGGGGAACATGTCCGCGACGCGGCGGGCAAGGTTGCGGATCAGCGGCGAAGTCGGGCGCGCCTTCGGGCCGGCCTCGCCCATGTCGATCCATTCATGCGGGCCACCGCCAAAGGCGAGATTGCCGCGCAGCGTCTGCCGCCCGTACAGGCCGTTGCCATCGACGCCGCCGATCCGCATCAGCGGGGCGGGTTCGGTCACGATCATTTCGGCGCGCGCCGAGGCGAGCGGGAACTCGACGCCAAGGGGGGCAAGCAGCATCCCCGATTGCGGCCCCGCCGCCACGACCAGGGCATCGCAGGCGATCCGCCCGCGCGGTGTATTCACCGCGACGGCCTTGCCGCCCGCAGTCTCGATCGAGCGGGCCGGGCAATGTTGCAGGATGCGCCCGCCGAGGTCCTGCAGCGCCCAGCCATAAGCCTGCACCGTGCGCTGCGGATTGGCATGGCCGCCGAAGCGCAGATGGATGCCGCCAAGGCAGCTTTGGTCGGTCAGCGACACCATTTCCTGCGCCTGCTGGCTGTCCAGATCATCGACGCGGTAGCCCATTGCATTGCACATCCGCCCGACCGCGCGGTAATGGTCAAGCAGGCCCGGATCGCGCTGGATGATGATGCGTTCGCGGCGATATTCGGTCGGGTAGCCGAGCAAATCGTCCATGTGCGGCCACAGCCGTTGCTCCTCGGCGAAGAGCGGGCTCTGATAATGCGAGGCCCCGCCGCCATTGCGGCCCGAGGCCTCCCAGCCGACGATGCCCTTGTCGAGCACCACCACGTCGAACCCGTCGCGCGCCAGCCACCATGCCGCGCTGAGCCCGGTGACCCCCGCGCCAATCACGACGACCGCTGCGCCTCTGGGCAGGTCTGCCTCAGACATGCATATTGCCGCCCAATCCCGCGACATGCTCCGCCTCTTCCGGCGTGCCGATCACGGCATAGGGCGTCCACTGCGTCGGGATGCCGAACCACACGTCCCATCCCGCCGTCATCGTGGCGCTTTCCTGCCAGTCGGCAAGGATGCGTAGCGGCACGGGGCGCACCGGCGCGCGGAAGCTGGCGACGGGCACCGTGGCGATGGACACGCCTTGCTGTTCGGCGAGCAGGCACGCCACCTGATCGCGGCAACGCCGCCCCTGGCACGCGCCCATCCCGGCGCGGGTCAAGCGCTTGATCTGGTCGGGATGGGCGGGCCCGTCGTTGAGCAGCGAAGCGAGCGAGCGCGCCGCCATTGCCTGTGGCCGATCGAGATAGCGGGGCGGCTGCACGCCAAGCACATCGGCGCGGGTGACCTCTTCGCACTGGCAGACGATCGTATCGGGGGTGGCGTGCTGGCCGAGCGCTGTCGCCCAGGCTTGGAGATAGGCAGGGTCGGGCCGGGTTACGGTGGCGGCGTCGCCGATCAGGCTGATGGTTTCGCCGGGGAGTGTGCCTGCCGCATCGAGCAATTCGGTTGCCGGGGTGGCACCGATGGCGAGCACGATCGTGTCGCAGGGGATTTCCAACTCGTTGTCCTTCCCCGGCGCAGGCCGGGGCCCAGTCGCGGAGGTTTCGGTAACGGAGCGTAGCGCTTCCCAATCGCCGTTTCCCGACTGGGCCCCGGCCTTCGCCGGGGAAGGAAGACGGGTTAGGGTGACGCCTTCAACACCATCGATCCCGCCGTGCGTCGCTGCGATGGTGTGCCCGAGCAGGATCGGCACGCCCGCCGCCGCGACTTGCGCCGCCAGCGCGGTCGAACCCTGCACCGCCTCCGCCACCTCGACCAGTGCCGCAACCGCGATCCCGCGCGATAGCGCCAGCAGCGCCGTTTCCAGCGCCAGCGCGCCCGTTCCAAGGATCACCACCCGACGGCTCGCCAACGCGTCATAGCGCGTCAGCAATGCGGCAAAGCCTTGCGCGCCCATCACCCCCGGCTGGTTCCACCCGGCAAAGCCCAACACCAGATCGCGCGCGCCGGTCGCCAGCACCAGCCGCCCGAACCCGACCATCGTCGCGGCTTCGGCATCGGCAATGCCCAGCATCGGCTCGGGCAAGGCGCGCAGTGCAGGACCGTTGAGGTATAACCCCCAGGCACAGGTGCCGAGCCGGACATCGACTCCGGCGGCGAAGGCGGTTTCGAGCGCGGGATTGCTGGCGAACACCTGCTCCAGCATCCGTGCGGGCTGTTGCACCGCCGCTGTCATGCGACCGCCGTAGAAATGGGGGACGTCGCCGCCGATCAGCGCGCCCGGCACCGGATTTTCGTCGATCAGCAACACCGACGCGCCGTCTTCCGCCGCAGCGATGGCCGCCGCCGTGCCTGCGGGGCCTGCGCCCACTACCACCACATCGAAGCGCGCATCGGGCGCGGGCAGCTTGCCGTCGATCGCGTGGAAATCCCGCGCCGTCATACCGCGTCGAGCGCTTGGCTGAGATCGGCCAGCAAATCCTCGACATGCTCGATCCCGACCGACAGCCGCAGCGTGGCATCGGTAATCCCGCCCGCCGCGCGTTCCGCAGGGGTGAGCGCGTAATGCGTCGTGGTCGCCGGATGCGTGATGAGCGTTTCCGATCCACCAAGGCTCACCGCGAAACGCAACAGCGTCAGCCGGTCGAGAAAGCGGAACGCCTCCGCCTCGCCGCCGACGACCGCAAAGGAAAAGGTCGATCCCGCCGCCTTGCATTGGCGATCATAGACCGCGCGCGCCGCGCTGCCTTCGGGAAGGAAGCCGAGATAGAGGATGCTCGCCACCTTGGGATGGTCACGCAGGAATTCGGCGATGCGGCGGGCATTGTCCATTGCGCGCTCGACCCGCACATGCACCGTTTCCATCGATCGCAGTAGCAACCAACTGGTATAGGGGTCGAGATGGCTGCCAAGCGTGGTGCGCAGCAGCCGGAGTGGCGCGACCAACGCCTCACTGCCGCTGACGCCGCCCGCGAGTAAATCGCTATGGCCGCCGCAATATTTGGTCAGGCTGGTCATGCACAAATCGACGCCCAGCGCGATCGGGCGCTGCATCAGCGGCCCGAGCAGGGTGTTGTCGACCACGACCAGCGGGCGTAGCCCGGTGCGCGCGCCAACGGCGTCGGCAATGTCCACGACCAAGGCGATGTCGACGATCGCGGCGGTCGGGTTGGCCGGGGTTTCGATCACGATCAGCTTGAGCGGCCCGTGGCTGAGTGCTTCCTCGACCGCAGCCTCAATGCTGGCGCGGTCGCACCCGTCGGTAAATTCGGCATGGGCGACGCCGAAGGCCGGCATCAGCCCGGTATAGAGCCCGTTGGTGCCGCCATAGATCGGGCGGCTGAACACCACGCTGTCGCCGGGGCGCAAATGCGCGAGCGCGATCGCCGAATGCGTCGCCATGCCGCTGTTGAACACAGCGGCACCTTCGGCCCCGTCGAGTGCCGCCAGCCGCGCCTCGACCATGTCGAGACCGGGATGGCTTAGCCGGGCATAGATATGGCCGGGCCGCCCGACTTCGGGGCCGGTGCCATCAAAATACGCCTCGTGAATGTCCTTCGCTTGCCGCGCCGAGGCATAAGCGAAGGTCGAGGTCATGTAGATTGGCGGCTTGGCGGCATTGGCGGCGCTCGCCGGATCATAACCCGCGCGCACCGCGAGCGTTTCGGGACGCCAGACGGGAGGAGTCTCGTCGCTCATCGTGCCGCGCGATCAAGGTACGCGTGGGCCTTGGTGCAATACCAGTCGACGAAGCGCAGCGTCAGCGATTCCGCATCGGGGCTGTACGGGCCCGGCGTGTACCCCGGCGAATTGACGCCAAGCTGGTTATTTTCGGCCAGCTCCTTGTCCTGCAAATTGGTGCGCGTCCACAGGTCGGTGAGCGAGGCGATGTCATAGTCCACGCCCTCCACCGCATCTTCATGCACCAGCCATTTGGACACGACATGCGTTTCGGTCGGCGACACCGGATAGGCGCTGAAGGCGAAGGTATATTCGGCGGTCGAATGGCAGAAATTGTTGGGCTCGATCGCCCAGCGCAACGAGCCGGTATCGCCGCCGCCAATGTCGCACATCAGCTTCTTGACGGTGAATTGCCCGTCGGTGCTCATCGCGACGGTTCCGTCATTTAGCGGAAAGCGCACCGCTTGCCACCAATCCTCGCCCGCCGGCCCCATCGGCATCGCCAGATCGGCCATGCGCCGTTCGAAACGCTCCGCTGTGTCATCGGCGAAATCGAAATAGGCCGAGGCATTGATCGGGAAGGAGCGCGAGAGTTCGGGGTGGCCGCTCGCGCAATGATAGCATTCGCGGCCATTTTCCATCACCAGCTTCCAATTGGCATATTCGACCAGCGTCGCCTGATGCGCGAGCTTGGCATGGCCAAGGTTGTGCGGCGCGAGCAGTGGCGTCAGGTCGCGCCGCATCGTGGCGATGTCGGGCGGCGTCTCGGCAAGGCACACGAACACGGCCCCGGCAACGCGCTCCAGATGGATCGGCTTCAGGCTGTGCTCGCCCTTGTCGAAGATTTCGGGCATCCGCCCCGCCGCGAGCAGACGCCCGTCCAGACCATAGGTCCAGTTGTGATAGGGGCAGATCAGTCGCGCGACATGGCCCTCGCCGGGCTTGCACAGGATTGATCCGCGATGGCGGCAGCTATTGTGAAAAGCGCGCAGTTCGCCATCGCGACCGTGGACCACCAGTACCGGCCAACGCCCGATCATGAAGGAGAGATAGTCGCCCGGCTGGCGCAATTCCGCTTCGAACCCGACGAACAGCCACGACTGGCCGAAGATCGCCGCCAGATCGAACTCGAACGCTTCCTGGCCGGTATAGAGCGCCTGGGGCAGCGAATGGCCGACCGGACGCGCCTGTAGCAGTGCCGAAATATCCCCGAGGTTCAAAACCGAAATCCTCCCACCTGCCCACCATAGAAGAGTGACATGGCGAGCAACCGATGCTGAAATCGCATTTGCGCATGGCGATATGCCAAAAGCTGTGGGTTCGGTGCGCCGCCGCGCCGCACCGTTGCACCGCCCGAAAAAACACGCTTGGTATCGAAAAACGGCATAGCCACGCGTAAGGCACGCCAAGCGTTACCAGCCAGCAGGGGGATTCCCATCGCACGCACAACACCCGTCAATCGGCGCTGGTTGCCGCTGAACGCCTTGCGGGCATTCGACGCGGTCGGCCAACGGCTGAGCTTCACCGCCGGCGCGCAGGCGCTCAACGTCTCGCAAAGCGCGGTGAGCCGCCATGTCATTAGCCTGGAGGAACTGCTCGGCCACAAATTGTTTGATCGTTCGGGCCAGGCGCTGGTGCTGACCGAAGCGGGCAAGGTGCTGCTGCCCGAAGTCGGCAAGGCGTTCGACCGGCTGGAGCAGACGATGAACGCGATCTGCGCCAATCCCGCCGCGAGCCGCCCGATCCGCATCCACATCCCGCCGACGCTGTTGCAGCAAGTGGTGATGCCGATGATCCAGGCCTTCCACGCCGAGCATCCCGACATCCGCATCGATATTTCGAGCTCGCACGCGGTCGGCTTGCCCAGCACCGAGACCGATATGGCGATCGTGTTCGACCGCCCCAATATCGACGATCGCGTGACCGATTTGTTGTGGATGGTGCGCGTCGCCCCGGTGTGCGCTCCGCAGACCGCCGAGCGGCACCAGGGCAAGACGCTGGAGCAGTTCCTGGCCGATGCGCCGTTGCTCCACGTCAAGCTGGAGGGGCAGCCGCGCGGCTTGCTGTGGAGCGCCTTTGCCAACCAATGCCGCATCGCGCTCGATTCCGACCGTGGCCTTGCCTTCGATGCCAATGCGCTGGCGGTCAGCTATGCGATGCAGTCCGATGGCGTGGCGCTGGCCGATATCGACATGTTCGCGCCCGAAATCGCGGCGGGTCGGCTCGTTATTCCCTATGACGCGGTCATCAACGATGGCTTTGGTTATTATCTGAAGCTGCGTGCCGACGATCTCGCCGATCCGACGATCAGCATGGTGCGGAGCTGGCTGATCGCCCGCTTCGCCGCGCGGGTACAGACCGAGGGGTGATTGCGCGATGACCAGATTGTCGTCGCCTCGCGCGCGGATTGCACGCCGATTTTGCCTTCCTTTACACCCACAATGTCGTCGACGGGCCGCTGGCGCAGGTATCGGTGAAGGCCCATCGCCGCTTGCCTGAAACTCCCGCCTTTGCCGGCAATGCCGGGCTCTCCTATCGATGGTTGCGGGGGGACAATCTCGCCGATGCCAGCGCCAATCGCTTTGCGCTCGGCAACCCGACGATTCTGGCCACGCGCCAGCAAACCACACCACTGCGCCCGCGCAATTTGCGCTTTGGTGTATCAATCGCGTGGTAACATGCGCCCCGACAGGCACGGCGATTGTGACGCGGAAGCGATCACGATAGGCTTCGCAAAACGCGGTTTTGGCGCTGAAAATGGAGGGGGCATGATCGTCGCACAGGCCGAGACAAACCCGATGCTACGCTTGCGACAGCATGTTCTGGACGATCGCGCGCTGCAACAGCGGCTGGCCGTGATCGAGGATCGCGACGCCTTTTGCGCAGCGGTTGAAGAGGTCGCCGCAGCGGCGGGGATAGACCTCGATTCGGCGGCATTGGCGGCGGCGGTGCAGCCCGATGTGCTCAACCTCGATCGCTTCGTGCCACAAACCGCCACCGATCATGGTTGGCCGGGTGAGGATTGGTTGCCGGTCGACCTTGTGGAGGGGCATGGCGAATGGCTGGTGGTATGGGCCCATTTTGCGGGTGCCGCTTTGCACGAACCCTTTTTCGAGCAATCTCAACACCGGGCGCGCCGCCGCCCGTTCAATCGCCTTATCCGGTATCGCACGCCGCTCGGCGCGTTGTTGGATGCGATGCCTGCGATCCCGCGCCAACCCGACGGTTTCATCTATCATCTCTCACGCTGCGGATCGACGCTCGTCGCGCAAATGATCAGCGCGCTACCAGACGCGCAGGTCGTGTCGGAATCGCCCACGGTGGATGCGATCGTGCAACTGGTACATACTCGCCCCGATTTGCCCGAGGCCGTGCGGGTCGATTTGCTGCGCGCAATCGTTGCCGCTTATGGCCGCCGGGGTGAGGGGCCGTTCGTGCTGAAACTGGACAGTTGGCACACGCTGGCATTGCCGTTGTTCCGCGCGGCCTTCCCGGATGTGCCGTGGGTGTTCCTGTTCCGCGATCCGGTCGAGATTCTTGTGTCGCAAGCGCGAATGCGGGGCCTGCAAACCGTGCCGGGTGCCTTCCCCCGCGACCTTTATGGTATTGAAGACGGGCATCTCCTGCCGATGGAAGAGTATTGCGCGCGGGTGCTGGCAAAGGTGTGCGACGGCGTGTTGGCGGGCGACGGGCAGGGTGGCTTGATGATCGAATATCCAAGCTTGCCCGGCGCCGTGGCGCAAAAAATCCTGCCGCATTTCGGGATTGCACCAGGCGCGGACGGGGCCGTGTCGTTGCAGGCAGCGAGCTTGCGCGATGCCAAGAACCCGCAAACGGTCTTTACCGACGATCGCGCCGCTAAGCAGTCGACAGCGAGCGACGCGATCCGCGCTGCGGTCGACGCGCATCTGGGCGAGCGGTATGCGGCACTTCGGGCGCGCAGCGCTTGAACATTTCAGGGCATCCGACATATCGACGCGATCGAACGGGGGATAGCGGGGTGCATTTTTATCGGGTGTCGGGCCTCGCGGTCCGCAGCGAGATCCCGTTGCCGGGGCTCATTCCATTGGCCGCGGTGCCGAATCCGGATGTTTCGATCCAGCCGATCGATGTTCCGGACACGTTGGGGAACGTCATCACAGCCGGACCGACCTGGCAGCGTAACGCGCAGCAATTCCTGCTCGATATTCCGACGGTCGGTCGCTTCTTGCTTGAAGAGGGACGCAGCATCGGTTTTGCGGTGGCGGCAGAGGCGGACGAGCAGGATGTTGCCCTTTTCCTGGCCGGGAACGTGTTCGGAATCCTGCTGCACCAGCGCAATCATATCGTGCTGCACGCCAGCGCGGTGGTGGTGAACGGCAGGGCCATATTGTTCTGCGGCGCGTCGGGAGCGGGCAAATCGACGCTGGCAGCAGCGCTCGGCGAGCGGGGGTATCGCCTGGTTACCGATGATCAGGCGGCGATCACGCTCGACGGCGAAGGCGTTCCGATCGTTCATCCCGATGGACGCTTGCTCAAGCTATGGGCACCATCGATCGCAGCACTTGATTTGGAAAGCCGCAAAGGGGCCGCGATGCGCGGTCGGCTCGAAAAATTCTACGTAACGCCCGGGGATGCCAGCACCGCTGCGATGCCGGTCGGGGCGGTCTACATCCTCGAAGAGGCGCTCCCGCCGCACCCCGCCGGAATAACCCGGCCCAATCCCGTCGATGGATTGCTGTTGCTGATCGCCAACGCGTATCGCCCGCAACTGGTGCGGCGGATGGACCAGCGACCGGCCTATTTCCGCGTTGGTGCCGCGCTTGCCGATACGGGCGGAATTTTCCTTCTCAAGCGACCGATGCGCTTTGCTGCGATGGCGGAGACGATCGATGGGCTTGAGGCACATTGGGGGGACATCGGGTTGCGAAGTCAGCCGGAACATGCGGGGCAGCACGGGTGAGGCCGACAATCTGGCTTACCTCCTACCCCAAATCGGGCAATACGTGGTTTCGCCTGTTGCTTGCCAATCTTGGTTCCACACGGGCCACGCCCGCCCAGATCAACGCCATCGATAGCGCCGAGACGATCGCCAGTTCCCGCACGGTGTTCGACAACCACGCCCTGATCGAATCTGGCCTGTTGAGCGATGACGAGATCGACGATCTGCGCCCGGCAGTCTATCGCTACCTCGCAACCGACAGGTACACCGACCCCTTCGACCCGGAAGCGTCGTATCCGGTACGGTTCGTAAAATCGCACGATGCGTACACGATGACGCGCGATGGCCAACCGGTGATGGGGGCGGCTGCTGCTGCTGCGGGCGCGTTGTTGTTTGTACGCGATCCGCGAGACGTGGCCCCGTCGCTTGCCAATCATGCGTCATGCAGCATCGACGACGCGATCACGGTGATGAGCGATCCCGCCATTTGTTTCGGTAACGCGTCCAATGAACCCGGGCGATATTATTTCCGCCAGCGGTTGCTCGGGTGGAGCGGCTTTGCGGCGAGTTGGCTCGATCAGACGGACATCCCGGTCCATCTCGCGCGGTATGAGGATTTGCATAATGACGCGCTCGCCACGATCCGGGCAGCGCTTGGTTTTGCGGGCTGGCGGGTCGAGGACGCGGCGATCGAGCGCGCGATCCGCTTCTCCGCAATGGAGGAAATACAACGCCAGGAGGCGGATGTCGGGTTTCGTGAAGCCAAGGCGGGGCGACGCTTCTTCCGTCGTGGCGTCGTTGGCGGCTGGCGCGACGAGCTGACCGACGCACAATGTCGACGGATCGAACAGGACCATCTCGTGATGATGCAAAGGTTCGGCTATGCACCGATGACGGCAAAGGAAGCACAGCAAAATGATCAGTAGGCAGAATGACTGGATCTCCGCCAAGGTTGGCGATGAAATCGTGATGATGAGCGCGTCCGAAGGCAAATATATCGGCCTCAATCAGGTCGGCGCGCGGATCTGGAATTTATTGGATACGCCGCAGACGCTCGAATCGCTCTTTGCGGCCTTGCTCGACGAATTCGACGTAACGCCCGAAACATGCCGCGCCGAAGTCGACGCGTTCCTTGCGACGCTGCAGGGCTATCGCGCTATCGACGTCGCCCAGTGAAAGGCGACCGCTCGCGATGAGCGCCATTTTCGGTCTGATGCGGTTCGACGGCGCCACCGTCGCGGATGCGGATGTGGCGCGTATGGGGCGGGCGATGGCCGGGCGTACACCCGATGGCCGTGCGGTGCTCGCTATCGATGGTGTTGGTCTTGGCCACGGGCTGATGCGCGTCGTGCGTGAAGATGCGTTCGACCAACAGCCGCTTTATGATCGCGATAGCGGACTGATACTGGTCGCGGACTTGCGGCTCGACAATCGCGAGGAACTGGCGGCGGCGCTGGACATTCATGACGAGGCTTTGGTGGAGATGCCCGATAGCGCGCTGCTGCTGCACGCCTATCGCGCCTGGGGGGAGCAATGCCCCGAGCGGTTGATCGGCGATTTTGCCTTCGCCATCTGGGATGCCCGCGCGCAGCGACTGATGCTGGCGCGCGACCATATGGGGCAGCGACAGCTTTATTTTCATCATGGCGATGGCTTCTTCGCCTTTGCGACCGAGCCAAGAGCGTTGTGGACGCTTTCCGAAGTGCCACGCGCGCTCGATCCGACATGGCTGGCCAAGCTCGCCACCAAGACCGTGCGCGAGGCGCCGAGTGTCACGGCCTTCACCGGCATTCGTGCGCTGCTTGGCGGAACGATCGTATCGGTCGAACGCGATGGCCGTACGCGCGAGCGGCGCTATTGGGAGCCCCGCGCCAATCCGGCCGATCTCGGGCAGGATTTGGCTTATTACCAAGCGGCTTATCGCCGGGTGTTGCAGGAGGCGGTCGAATGTCGCCTGCGCCGCCTGGATCGTGCACCAGGGCTGCTGTTCAGCGGTGGCTTTGACAGCGCGGCGGTGGCCGGGTTGGCGGGTGCAGTGTTGCGTGGCGCCGGTCGCAAGATAGTGGCGGCAGCCTCGGTAATGCCGACTGAACGCTATGGTGAAAATGGCGATGCGCGCCCGGCAATTGAACAATGTCTTCGCCATATGCCCCATCTCGAGGTTCACTATGTCGACGGCAGTGGGATGGGTTTGCTCGACGGCGCGAATCAGGCCTTTGAGGAGAGCGGTATCTTGGGCCTTTCGCTCTGCAGCGAGTCTGCCCTGCTCGACCGGCTGGCTGCGCGGGGCGTGCGACAGGTCCTGGACGGGCATGGCGGCGACTACACGATCAACCCGCGTGTGGGGGGCGCCATTGCCAGTGCGGCGCGCGCCGGGCGCTTCCGGTTTGTCGTGCGTGAGCTTCGCGCACATCGCCGACGGACGGGCTTGTCCTGGCCAAGCGTCCTGTGGAACGAAGTGGTGAAACCGCTATTGCCCGCGCGATGGGTCGCCCTGTGGGATTTGGCGCGACGTGGCTTCATGCCCGTTCCTGGTCACGTTGCGCTTACGCCGATGCTACGTGCGCGCTTCGAGCGTGAGGGAGATATTACTCGCCGGCATCGGTCGCGTTTGCGGCGCGCTTTGCCGACTGCACGCGATTACCACCTGGAAGTCCTCAGGCTAATGCAGAACGAACCGGGCCAATATCTCGGATCGGTCGCTGGCGCTCGTGGTATGGAGCTGACCAAGCCATTTCACGACAAGCGAGTCGCGGAATTAGCCTGTGCCATTCCGCTACATTTTCAGCTCGAAGACGGGAAGCTGCGGAAGCTCGCGCGTATCGCGTTGCAAGATATTTATCCCCCAGAGTTTCAGCATCGGGGGGATCGGCAAGATAGTCACATGCCCTATGTCATGGCTATGGCAAAGCTTGGTCGAGATGAACTGATTTCTGCAACGCTACGTCTTAAAGGACGCCCGGTTACCGATCGGATCGTTCTCGATCACGCGTTGGAAATTTTTCAGTCCTTGCCAGATTTAGAGGAGAAACTCCCCGCCCGCGAATCGCTTTATCGCGCAATCCGCCAACTTATCTTTGCCTATCACATTGATCGATTCGAATTGAAAAATCGCAGTTAACGTAAGCAATAGTAATAAATTTATTAACTGTGATTCCCAACTGGAACAGTACTGGCGACATGATCTACTGATGCAAATACGCTATTATTTTGCGTTTCATCAAGATTTGCTACGAAAACTGCCGGGGTAACCCAAATTGTTTTTACACGAACATCTTTGGTCGTTTTTATCTCGTTTCGATTGTCCATATTCATGTTCCTATGCAAAGATATAGCGCTTAATCGTTATGATTCGTATTCGATATTGCATATATCAACGTCGCAATTTTCTTGGCAAGAAATATAATTAGCTATTAAAATCAAGGGTGAAGATTGATCGGCGATGTGCGGTTGATGCAGCGCGATTTATATCGTAGCGTTGAAATGTTGCATATGTATTGTGCGACGCAGCATAAATCCGTCATGCTGCCGTGATGCTTTGATTGAGTGGGGGCAGTCAAAATTCCATCACGGTCCGCAATGCGTGCCGATCGGGATAATGCTTTCCTTCATTTTGCGACAACCTCCTCTCTTAAAGGAGAATCCTAGATGACGATGCCCTATTTAGGCGAAATTCGTTTGTTTTCATGGGGGTTTGCTCCAAAAAATTGGGCTTTTTGTGATGGTCGTCTGCTCGGGATCCGGCAGAATCAGGCGTTGTTTACGTTATTGGGGACCACTTATGGGGGCGACGGTATCAATACGTTCGCGTTGCCCGATCTCCGGGGGCGCGCACCGATCGATCGCTCCGCGCAAGAGCCGCAGGGTTTGAAGGACGGGACGGAGCAGGTTTCGCTTTCGATTTCATCGCTTCCGGCGCATAATCATATACTGATCGGTACGTCGGCTGCAGGAGCGTTCCCCGGGCCGGTTGGTCATGCCTTTGCGAATGACACGTCGTCCACGGTCGATTTTTACGCAGCGGACAGCAATCCGCTTCTGGCGATCGCCCCATCGACGATTGTTGGCACCGGCAGTAATCAACCGCATCCCAATATGCAGCCCTATCTCGTGTTGAATTGTTGCATCTCACTGAGCGGTGTTTTTCCGTCCCGCAATTAAGGGGCAACCGATACGATTTTTAAAAGAGAGGACTTTATGTCTGACCCATTTATTGGCGAAATTCGGATGTTCGGTGGAAATTTTCCTCCGCGCAACTGGGCATTTTGCAACGGACAATTACTCAGTATTTCGGAATATGATACGCTGTTCGCGCTGATCGGTACAACCTATGGCGGCGATGGACAAAACACGTTTGGTTTACCTGATTTGCGGGGCCGCATTCCGGTTGGTGAAGGCAGCGGCCCCGGTCTGACACCGCGCGTCATCGGGGAATCCGCTGGCACCGAAACGGTCACGCTGATGCAGAATCAATTGCCGACGCATAGTCATGCCGCGAATGTGACGGCTGTAACGGGCAACCTTCCCGGGCCGACGATCAATGCGGTACCCGCTGCACTCGCTTCACCGCAGGTGTTTTACGCAGTACCGAGCAATGTCGCGCCGCAGCCGCATACTGTGGCGATGAATCCGGCTTCCATCGGGCCCGCAGGCGGAAATCAGCCGCACGACAACATCATGCCGTCGCTGTGCGTTTCTTTCATCATCGCGTTGGCGGGGGTTTTCCCCAGCCGCAACTAATATTCGGGAAACGGACCATGTCAGAGCCATTTGTCGGTGAAATTCGCATTTTCGGTTTTAATTACCCACCCTACGGTTGGGCATTTTGCGACGGAAGCTTGGTCGCGATTCAGCACAATACGGCCCTTTTCTCTATCCTTGGCACGACCTTTGGGGGGAATGGTACCAGCACCTTTGCACTACCCGATCTCCGAGGTCGCGCGCCGATGCAATGGGGGGACGGCCCTGGGCTGACGCCACGGGTGATCGGGGAGAGTTTTGGCGAGGACTCGGTCACGCTGCTGCAGACCGAAATTCCGGCGCACACGCACCCATTGCAAGGGGCGCTGCCCGGCGACGCCGCTTCACAACTGGTGGGTACGCCAACGGCGCTCGCCAATTTCTCAATCAACCCGGTGAGCAATACCTATCAGGCAACTCTGTCACCGCCGGTTCCGTTTTCGCCGCGCGCGATCGGGATTACCGGAGGCAGCCAGCCCCACGCCAATAATCAGCCACGCAGCTCGCTGAATTTCTGCATTGCGCTTCAGGGCATTTTCCCCTCGCGCAATTGACGTTGGCGTGATCGAAATGTTTGGCCGTCGGCATCCACATAGGCGCGGATGCTGGCGGCCGGTTCGGTTTTGATGTGGCTCGAGCGCCCTTGCCGCTCAGCCCGTGATCCTAATTGAAGGTCGCGGCGTATTCGACGCCTGCTTCCACGCGCCGGAGCGGCACCAGGAAAATCTCCAGCCGCCCGATTACGTCATGATCGATCGCGTAAAGATGCTGCGGTAAAACCTGCTCGCTCGCACTGCGGAACACCAGCGTGAAGGGTTCGCGCTGCTCGCCCGGATATTTCAAGGGGCTTGCTTCCACCAGCGTCACCGGCAGGAACGTCTGATCGTCTCCCTCGATCCGGAATACACCGCCAAGATGTGCCGCGAAATCGTTGCAGGTCAGTGTTGCAAGCGTCATTGGGTCCTCGTGGGAAGGGGGACGTTGCCCGGACGATAGCGTTGCTCGACATGGTTCGCCAGATCGTCGGGGTAGAAATAGACCGGGCGCAACGCACCCTTCGCATAGCGCGTGGCCTGATCGTTGAAGTGCGGAGAAATGGGGTCGCCACTCTCGCCGCCTGCCGTCACCGCCCAGGCACGCAGCTTCGGACCGAATTCGACCACCGCGACAAAACTGTTGCCGCTTGATCCATAGAGCTTCCGGGTATTGGAATAGGGCTTGGCGCCAAACGAAGCGAGGCTGCCCCATTGCGCGGAGGTGAAGGGCACCGGGATGCTGGGCTTGGTATCGTCGAAATTGGGGGCAATGGCATCGTCGATCCGCTGGAAGCGATTGATCTTGCCCCAACCGACGCGCCAATCGCCAAAGTCGCGGTTCAACTGGTCCACTGCCTCGCCAAGTGCGGCGAGTTTACGGTCGGCCGAAACATGCGTGGCGATTGCGGCGGGCACGTTGATTTGTTCGGACTGGATGAAACTGCCGGCGTCGCGCCACATCTGGCCACCCCAGAGCACGCCGAGCGTGGTCGCCACCGAGTCCGCACCCCAGCGATAATCCCATGCCTTCAGCGTGGCGATCGGCTCGGCGAGTTTGGCGCGGCGCGGGTCGCTGGTCGGCAGGGCATCATAAGCCTTTACGAGCGGCGGAATCAGCTCGGCAAAGGCCGGAAGATAGCTGTCATAGGCTGCCGCAATCAGCCGCTGCGGCGTAAAGTCGCGATGCCCGGTCAGTAGCAGGTCGGCATGGACCCCGCGCTGGTTCGGGCCGAATTGGTCCATATAGCGCGGATAGTTCTTGGCCTTGGGGCTGTCGGGCCCGGCGGCGCTCCACGGCCAATCGTTGGTGTTGCGCACCCAGCCGGTGCCCGGATTGATCGCATTGGGCAGTGATGCGACCGTGTGCAGGCCGTTCCAGTCGGTCGCCGGGTCAGCCCCATCGACGGCGTGGGTATAATCGAAGCGATCGTCGCGCACGGGCACGAATTGCGGGTGGAGATAGGCGATTTCGCCCTTGGCATCGGCGAACAGCGTGTCGTTGGACGAATTGGCCTGGCGCTCGGCGACCTGCATGTAGCTCGCGAGATCGTGCGCCTTGGTGCGCAGCCAGCTTTGCTCGAGCGCGGGCACCGGCTTCCACATCAACGCCTCGGCAATCCACTTGCCGCCGCGTTCGGCAACGATCGGGCCGTGGTGCGAGGCGTAGGTGGTAAAGCTGCGCGACGCGAGCGTACCATCCGGCAGGCGATAGGCGAGGGTGACCTGCTTGGTGCGATAGGGGCGGACATCCTTGCCATAAACATAGAAACGCCCCGAGCGCGTCAGCGCGGTTTGTTCGGCAAATTCATCGATATTGTCGACGCCGGACGACGTGTGCATCCACCCGGCTTGTTCGTTGAAACCCTGATAGATGAAGAACTGCCCCCAGGTGGAGGCGCCATAAGCGTTCAGCCCTTCACCGCTGGTCATTTGCAATTCGGATCGGAAATAGAAGCTGGTGTGCGGGTTTATCAGCAGCAGCGCGTGGCCATCCACGGTGTTTTTGGGGGCAATGGCGATGCCGTTCGATCCACGCGGCTCGCGCGGCACCGGGCCGACGTCTTCCGCGGCGACGGCGATCTTCGCTCCGCCATAGAAAGCGGCGAGCTCCGCCAGCGAGATGCGTTCGATATCGCCGCCGATGCTGCCTTCGGTGAAGGACAGCGCCATCCACGGTTCGAAGTGCGTCAGCACCTTGGGATGCACTTGCGGATGGGTTGCCAGATAATAGTTCAGCCCATCGGCCCAGGCGGTCATCAACCGTTGTAGCCAATCGGGGCTGGCGCGGTATTGCGCCTGCAGATCGACCGGATCGACATAGAGCCGCTGGCGCAGATCGGCCCAGATCGCGCCTTCGCCCTCTGCCTCGGCAGTGCGTCCGAGTGCGGTCAGGTAATTGGCTTCGATGCGGCTGAAATCGTCCTCCGCTTGCGCATAGGTCGCGCCGAACACGGCATCGGCGTCGCTCTGCCCGATGACATGGGCGATGCCCCACGTGTCGCGGGTGATGACGGCGCGCTCGGCTTCCTCTCGCCAGCGTGTCTGCTCGCCCGGCACCGGCGCGGCCGCGACGGCCAAAAGGGCAGTGGCGGCGAACAGGGCGTGGGCGGGGCGGAGAAAGGTCATGGCCGTCAGGGTATCGGGCATTGCCGACAACAACAATCGCTTCTGCGCGGAAAACGAGAAAGACGCGTGTGCGTTTAGCTCACCACGCCGTTTTCAACCCGTATCACCTGGTCGCACGCGGCCATGCTTTCGGCGCGGTGCGAAATCATCAGGATTGTCGGGCGGGGTTCGAGCTTTGCCAATCGTTCCAGTAACAGGGTTTCGCTGCCCGCGTCGATCGCGTTCATTGCTTCGTCGAGGACCAGGAGCCGGGCTTGGCGGAGCAGTGCGCGCGCGAGCGCGAGCCGTTGCCGCTCACCACCCGACAGGAGTGCACCGCGTTCCCCGACGATCGTATCAAGGCCCGCTGGCATCCGCCGGACCAGCGCATCGGCACCGACAAAAGCCAGCGCAGCCCACATTGCCGCCTCATCGGGGCCGCGATTGCCCCAGGCAAGATTGCGGCGAACGGTGTCGTGGAACAGGAAGCCCTCTTGCGGCACATAAGCGACGGTTTCGCGCCAGCCCGCGCGCGCTGCGGCATCGAGCACCTGCCCGCCGACCGAAATCGTCCCGCTGTGCGGCTCGGTGAGGCCAAGCAGCAAATCGACCAGCGTTGTTTTGCCTGCGCCCGAGGGGCCCGCAATCCCGACGAAGCTGCCGGGTGCGATCACCGCGCTGGCATGGGAAACGCCGCCGCCGCCCGGATGACGATATACGACGTCGCGGGCTTCGAGTGGGCCGGGCGGCGGGAGTTGCGGGGCCGGTGTGGCGACGTGCTCGGCCAGCATATCCGCCTGAAACCGCTGCATCGCCTCGAAGCTTGGCAACATAAAAAAGAAGTTCTGCGCCGATTGCTGGATCAGGATGGCGGGGCCGCTCATCCGGGCAAAGATCAGCACCAAGGTGATGAGCACTGTTGGCGGAACGGCAGTGACGAAACCGATCAGCACGACGGCGGCGGCGGCAAAGCCCGATCCAATCGCAAAGACGCGTCGACTGGAAGCCTGGCGCATTTGGAACCCGAGCCCGATTTTGCGCGCCTGCGCCTGGATCGTTTCAAACTCGGCGATAAAGGCATTCTGCGTGTTCTGCGCGGCGGCGGCTTTGAGTCCGCTTAGGAAATCGGACGCGCTGCCCATCAGGGCGGCATTGCCGGCCACCATTCCGGCTCCGATGTCCCGGATTTTGCCTTGCGCCAGAAACACGATGCCGCCGCCGAGCAGCACCAACGCGGTGGTCGCCAGTGCGAGCGCGGGCGACAGCGTAACGGCGAGGCACGCCTGCACGACCAGCATTGCGGCGGCAACCGAGCCCTGGATCAGGAAATGTGCGCCCGAGGCCACGCGCCCCACTTCGGTGGTGATCAAGTTGGTGATCCGCGCGTGGCGCAGGCTGACGATGCGGCTCCACGGCGCTGCGGCGAGCGCGCGCATCACGGCGTTGCGTTGATGTTCGGTAAAGTGCATCTGCAAACGCGCGAGCGCCCGGTCGCGCGCATATTGGGTCAACGCCCGCACAATCGACAGCAGCACGAAGGCGGCGAGCAACGCGACAAGCCGTTGGAGCGGGGTATGAAGGCCGACCCTCTCCAGCACGGCGCCAATTCGCGAGGCACCATTGGCGTGGGTGACGACCGAGTCCAGGATCGGGATCAACAGCAGCAATCCCGCCCCATCCAGCAAGGCTCCCGCCGCGACCAGGCCCGCTGCGGCCAAGCCACGGGCCCCTGCAAAATTGATGAAGGTGCGCGCGAAATCGGTCGCCGGGCGCCAGATCGAGGCGAGGGTTGGGCGAGGGGCTGCGGTCATCCCGGTTCCTTGTCACGCGATGGCCCCGCCGTCGAGAGCTTCTCCTCAAGATCAAATTATATCGCTTATTATCAATAGTTTATAAATTTCCATCCGGGGAATTACGGATGTGCTCTTGCAATGCAGCATCCGCAGTCTCACCTCCGGCGGTAGATTTGAAGATCCGCCGCAAGAAGCGGATCGCAAGGCGAGGATGCCTTCACGCCGTGACGTTCAAGGGGATCAAGACGCCGATGATGATGCTTCCGGTGCAAATGCGCTCGATCCTGTCCACAGCCGCCGTTCTGGTGCTTGCAGCTTGTACCGCTAGTGCGCCGCCACCGCCGCCGACACCCCAGGTAACCGTCGCCCTGCCGTTGCAGCGGGAGGTGGTCGACTGGGACGAATATGTTGGCCGCTTCGAGGCGATCCAGGATGTCGAGCTGCGTCCGCGCGTCTCGGGCACGATCGATCGGATCTTCTTTGCCAACGGCCAGCGCGTGCGCGCGGGCGAAGCGCTGTTTACGATCGATCCGCGCCCCTATCAGGCGGCGCTTGCCCAGGCGCGCGCGCAGGTTGCCAAGGCACAGGCTGCGCTGACCAACGCACAATCCGAACTGGCGCGCGCCGACAAGCTGCTGGCCGCCGAAGCGATCAGCAAGGAAGAGTATGAAACCAAGCTTGCCGCGGTGCGCACCGCGCAAGCCGATTTGGGTGCGGGTCGGGCGAATGCCGCCACGGCGGAGCTTAACCTTGCTTTTACCACCGTTCGCTCGCCGATTACCGGCGTGGTCTCGGACCGGCGCGTGAGCAAGGGCAATTACGCGACCGAGGCGACCACCGTGCTGACGCGGGTGGTGTCGACCGATCCGATCTGGTTTTCGTTCGAGGGGGCGGAAAGCTTCTACCTGAAATATCTGCGCCAGGACAAAGCGGGCGAGCGGGGTTCTTCGCGCAGCACGCCCAATCCGGTCGAAGTGCAGTTGGCGGACGAAAAAGGCTATCGCTGGCATGGCCGGATGGAATTTGTCGACAATGCCGTCGATCCCAATTCGGGCACGATCCGCGCCCATGCGGTGATCGCCAATCCTGACGGTTTCTTGACGCCGGGCTTGTTCGGTCGCGCGCGCTTGCTGGGGTCGGGCCATTATCATGCGATGCTGGTGCCCGATGAGGCGATCATCACCGATCAGACGCGCAAGCTGGTCTATGTGGTGGGCAAGGACGGCAAGGTTATTCCTCGCCCGGTCGAAACCGGACCGCAGGTCCAGGGGTTGCGGGTCGTCAAGAACGGTCTCGCGCCGACCGAGCATGTCGTTATCGAAGGGATTACGACGTTGCAGCCAGGCATGACGGTGAAGCAAAATCTGGTGAAGATGCAGCCAAAGGCGGTCGACACCGCGCCGCAGTCCGCACCGGCAAGCGCGCCGCCCGCCTCCGACGCCACCGCCGGTTAAGGCGCCGCACGCGTGAAGTTCCCCCATTTCTTCATCGATCGCCCGATCTTCGCGGCGGTTCTGTCGATCCTCATCGTCGTGTTCGGCGTGGTGGCTTATCCGTCGCTGCCGATCGCGCAATATCCGCAAATTGCGCCGCCGACGGTGGTGGTGAACGCCACCTTCCCCGGTGCCAATGCCGAAACGCTGGCCGAAACGGTGGCTGCGCCGCTCGAGGAATCGATCAACGGCGTCGAGAACATGATCTACATGTCCTCTTCGGCCACTGGTGATGGCGCGTTGGCGATCACGGTGACGTTCAAGCAAGGCACGAACGTCGATCAGGCGCAGGTGCTGGTGCAGAACCGTGTCTCGACCGCCGAACCCCGCTTGCCGACAGAAGTCCGGCAAATCGGCGTGACGGTGCGCAAGAACTCGCCCGACATCCTGCTGGTGATTGCGCTGACCTCCCCCGACGGCTCGCTCAGCGAATCCTATGTCTCGAATTACGCGACGACGCAGATTGTCGATCGCATCTCGCGTATTCAGGGGGTTGGCGGCCTGCGCAGTTTTGGCGGGCGCGACTATAATATGCGCCTGTGGATTGACCCGGACCGGGCCGCATCACGCAACCTGACCGTCGATGAAATCGTCGCGGCGGTGCGTGGGCAGAACGTTCAGGTCGCAGCGGGCGCGGTCGGCGCGCCGCCGTTCAACCAGGGCGGCACCGCGTTCCAGCTCGGGATCCAGGCGACCGGCCGTTTGACGACGCCCGAGCAATTCGGCGAAATTGTCATCAAGCGCGATGACAAGGGGCGGCTTACTCGCCTGCGCGATGTCGCGCGGATCGAATTGGGCGCGCAGGACTATACGATCAACGCCGCGCTCAACGGCAAGCATATGACGGCGCTTGGCATCACGCAGTTGCCGGGCTCCAATGCGCTCAGCACGGCGGAGGCGGTGAAAGCCGAGATTGCACAAGCCGCGAAAAGTTTCCCGCCGGGCCTGGCCTATTCGATTCCTTATAACCCAACCGAATATATTCAGGCGTCGATCGAGGCGGTCGAACATACGCTGGTCGAGGCGCTGGTGCTGGTCGCGCTGGTCGTCCTGCTGTTCCTGCAAAGCTGGCGTGCGGCGATCATCCCGATCGTGGCGATCCCGGTATCGTTGATCGGCAGCCTGGCCGTGTTGGCGGGGTTCGGCTTCAGTCTCAACAACCTGTCACTGTTCGGCATGGTGCTCGCGATCGGTATCGTCGTCGACGATGCGATCGTGGTGGTCGAGAATATCGAGCGCCTGATGGAAGAGGAGGGGCTCTCCCCCCGCGAGGCGGCGCACAAGACGATGGACGAAGTGTCGGGCGCGTTGATCGCGATCGCGCTGGTGTTGTGCGGCGTGTTTATCCCGACCAGCTTTATTCCGGGTATTTCCGGGCAATTCTATCAGCAGTTCGCGCTAACGATCGTTTCGGCAACGGCGATTTCCGCCTTTGTGTCGCTAACCCTGTCGCCGGCGCTGGCGGCGATGGTGCTCAAGCCCAAACATGACGAGGAGCCCAAGCCCGGTTGGCGCGGGCTGGGTACGCGCTTTGCGCGCGCGTTCAATCGCGGCTTCGATTGGCTGGGTCGCACCTTCGGCAAATTCACAGCGCGCGCGGTGCGCAATCTGGCCATTGTCGGCATTGCGTATGTCGTCCTGATTGGCCTGGCCGGATGGCGCTTCACCGCGACTGCAACCGGGTTCATTCCGGCGCAGGATCAAGGGTATTTGATCGTCGCGGCGCAATTGCCACCGGGCTCTTCGCTTCAACGCACCACCGAGTTGATCCAGCGTGCGGGCGAAATTGCGCGCAAAAACCCGGCGACCCGTGACACCGTCGCGTTCTCCGGCCTCGACGGCGCGACCTTCTCGACCGCGCCCAATGCCGGCGCGATGTTTATCGCGCTCAAGCCGCGCGCCGACCGCGCCGATGCGACGGTCGTCGCCAACCAGATGCGGCAGGCCTTCGCACCGCTGGCCGGTGGCCTGTTGCTGGTTATCCCGCCGCCACCGGTGGCGGGCATCGGCACTGGCGGCGGTTGGAAAATGTTGATCGAGGACCGCTCGAACCTCGGCTATAAGGCGCTTGAGGGTGCTGCCTTCGGGATGATGATGAAGGCCAATCAGACGCCCGGCATCACCTCCGCCTTCACCACCTTCAACACGCGCACGCCGCGGCTGTTCGCCGATATCGATCGCGAGCGCTCCGAGCAGATGGGTGTGCCGGTATCCAACGTGTTTTCGACGCTTGGGACCTATCTCGGCTCGTCCTACATCAACGACTTCAACTATCTGGGGCGCACCTATCGTGTAACGGCGCAGGCCGATGCGCCCTATCGCGACCAGATTTCCGATGTCGGGCATTTGCGTACCCGGTCGGCGGCAGGCAATATGGTGCCGCTCGATGCGGTGATGACGCTGCGTAACGACAGCGGGCCGTACCGCGTGGTGCGCTACAATTTGTATCCCTCAGCGGAGCTGCAGGGCGATACCGTTCCCGGCTATTCCTCGGGACAGAGTCTGCAGACGATGGCGAAGCTGGCGGGCGAGATTCTGCCCAAGGGGATGAGCTACGAATGGACCGAAATCGCCTTCCAGCAAACGCAGGCGGGCAATACCGGATCGCTGGTGTTCGCGCTGGCGGTGTTGTTCGTCTTCCTGTTGCTCGCGGCCAATTATGAAAGCCTGGTGCTGCCGTTCGCGGTGATCCTGATCGTGCCGATGTGCTTGCTCGCGGCAATTGTGGGTGTGAACATCATGGGGATGGACAACAACATCCTGACGCAAATCGGTTTGGTCGTGCTGATTGGTCTGGCGGCAAAGAATGCGATTTTGATCGTCGAATTCGCCCGTGCGAATGAAGATCAGGGAATGGAATTGCACGCCGCCGCCGAACATGCCGCCGAGCAACGCCTGCGTCCGATCATCATGACTTCGATTGCCTTCATTCTGGGCGTGTTGCCATTGGTAATCAGCGCGGGGCCTGGTTCGGAAATGCGCAAGGCGCTTGGTGTCGCGGTGTTCTTCGGGATGATCGGGGTGACGACCTTCGGCTTGCTGTTCACGCCGAGCTTCTATGTCATCAGCCGCAAGGGCGGCGATTGGGTGGCGCGCAAGCTGCGTCGCAAGCCCCGCGCACCCAAGCCCGGTGACGCAGCAGAGGTGACCCCGGCATGACGCGCGCGCTGCGAATTCTGGGGGCGGCCCTTCCGGCATTGGCCGTTTCGGCCTGTGTCGTCGGGCCCAATTACCGCCATCCGACAACACCCGTCGCGGCCAAGGGCGGTGCCTTTGTCGAACCCGCCCGCAGCACGGTGGCGGCGGCGAGCCCGCTTCCCGACCATTGGTGGCGGCTGTATGATGATCCAACGCTGGATCGGCTGGTGGCCGATGCGCTGGCGCACAACGCCGACATTCGCGCCGCCGCTGCCAATCTGGAACGCGCGCGCGCTGTCCTGTCAGAACAGAATGGCGCACGCCTTCCCGCAGCAAGTTCGAGCGCCCAATATACCCGCCAACAAGCCAATAGCGCGAGCGCTGCGGCCTTTGGCGGTGCTGCCGCCACGCAACGAACCTTTCGCTTCGATGCCTTCAAGGTCGGTTTCGATGCCTCTTATGAGGTCGATCTGTTTGGCGGCGTAACGCGCGCGATTGAGGCCGCGCGTGGGGATGCGCAGGCGGCGCAGGGCCAGCTCGATGCCGCGCGCGTGTCGGTCGCCGCCGAAACCGCGCGGGCCTATGCCAGCGCGTGCAGCAATGCCGCGCAGCGCGCCGTCGCGGTTGAGACAGTGGCGCTGCAACAGCGCACGCTGGGGCTGACCAATACGCTGTTCACGGCGGGGCGGGGCACGCGTCGCGACGTGGAGCGCGCCGATGTCCTGCTTGCGCAAACACAGGCGACGATTCCCGGATTCGAAGCCGAGCGCCGTGCGTCGCTTTACGCGCTGGCGGTGTTGACCGGTTTGCCGCCCGAGCAAGTCGATGCCGCCGCCGACGCGTGCAAGGCGCCGCCGGCGATGCGCGCTGTGGTGCCCGTCGGTGACGGTGCGGCGCTGATTGCACGCCGCCCTGATGTCCGCGCGGCCGAACGCACGCTTGCGGCGGACACAGCGCGGGTCGGCGTGGCGGTGGCGGATCTTTATCCCAAGATATCGTTGCTCGGCAGCATCGGGCTCAATTCCACGCGTGGCAGCCAGGTGTTCAAGGGCAGCGCGGTCAATTATTCGTTCGGGCCGCTCATTTCATGGAGCTTCCCCAACCAGACCGTCGCACGCGCGCGAATCCGTCAGGCGCGCGCCGGAGCCGATGCCAGCCTTGCAACCTTCGATGGGAAGGTGCTCGGCGCGCTGAGCGAAGTCGAGCAAGCGCTGGCCCGGTACGCCGGGGCGCTCGATCGCAATGCGGCGCTCCGCCGTGCGGAGGCGTCGAGCACGGCGGCGGCCAAGCTGTCGCAAGTGCGGTTCGATTATGGGGCCGACAGTTTTCTGCTGCTGATCGAGGCCGAACGGGACCGTGCCGATGCGCGCGCCGCTTTGGCGCAATCGGATGCGGCGGTGGCCGATGCGCAGATCAGCTTGTTCAAGGCGCTGGGCGGCGGCTGGGAAGATACGCCTGCACCAACCCGGCGGGAGGCACCCGCCCCATAATGCGCGCCATCCGCAGCGCCTTGTTCATGCCGGCGTCAAACGCACGCGCGATCGAGAAGGCGCGGGGGTTGGCGTGCGATGCGGTGATCCTCGATCTGGAAGATGCCGTTGCGCCAGAGGCCAAGGCAAGCGCCCGCGCCCAGGCATTGCAGGCGGCGGCGGATGGCGGGTTTGGCGGGCGGACGCTGGCGCTGCGCGTCAACGCGCTCGACAGCGAATGGGGCATCGCCGATTGCGAGGCAGCGCGCGACGCAGGCTTTGATGCGATCGTGTTGCCCAAGGTATCGCACTGCGATGATCTGTCAGCGGCGCGCGCACTGCTCGGCGACGTTCCGCTGTGGGCGATGATCGAGACGTGCGCGGCGATGCTCGCATTGCCCGCGATCGCGGCGACGCGTGGGCTGGGGTGCCTGATTGCGGGCACCAACGATCTCGCCAAGGACATGCGTTGCACGCCGGGGGCAGAGCGCCTGCCGCTGCTGCCGCATCTGACCGCGATCGTAACGGCGGCGCGCGCGCATGGCCTGATCGCGCTCGACGGCGTGTCCAACGTGCTGGCCGAAACGCCAGAACTGGCGGCGGAGTGCGCGCAAGGTGCGGCGTTCGGTTTCGATGGCAAGACGCTGATCCACCCGGCGCAAATCGCGCCGACCAACCGCGCCTTCGCGCCGTCCGCCGCGCGGATTGCGTGGGCGAAGGCGGTGATCGCGGCCTTTGCGCAGCCCGAAAACGCCGACAAAGGCGCGATCCGCGTTAACGGCGAAATGGTGGAGCGGTTGCACCTGAGCGAAGCCGAGCGGGTCGTCACGCTCGCGCGCTGACCCGAACGGCGCAGCCGCTTTCCTGCCTTCTTCGTGCCTTTGTGCGAGAAAATGCTCGCACGAAGACACAAAGATAGAAGAAGAATTATTTGCCGAGCACGCGCCCTGCGACGGCGTCGAGTTGTGCCAGCACCGCCGGATCGCGCGCGGCGGGGGCGGTAATCAGCGCATGGTCGAGCACGGTGTCGAGTGGGGAGGGCGCGCGTTCGCTCGGCAAGGCTGCGACCAAAGCGGCCAGCGCCTTGCGCGCGATTTCGCCGTTCGCGCCCATTTGCTTGATGACCTCGGCCACCTCGACGAACGCGGCTTCCTCGCGCCAGCAATCATAATCGGTGACCATGCCGATCAGCGCATAGGGCAGCTCCGCCTCGCGCGCGAGCTTGGCCTCGGGCATCGCGGTCATGCCGATCACGTCGGCACCCCATTGGCGGTAGAGCAGGCTTTCCGCGCGGCTGGAGAATTGCGGGCCTTCCATCGCCAGATAGGTGGCGCCTTTGGTCACCGCGCCGCCCGCCGCTGCGACCGCGTCCGCCGCATAGCCCGACAGGCGCGGGCAGACCGGCTCGGCCATCGAGACATGCGCGACCATGCCGGTGCCGAAGAAACTCGATGTGCGCGCGACGGTGCGATCGATGAATTGATCGACCACCACGAAATGCCCTGGCGGTAATTCCTCGCGCAGCGACCCGATCGATGAAATCGCGATAATGTCGGTGCAGCCGCTGCGCTTCAACGCGTCGATATTGGCGCGGAAGTTGAGTTCGGACGGGCTGATGCGATGCCCGCGTCCGTGGCGCGGCAAGAAGACGAGCTCAACGTCGCCGATCGACCCGAACAGCAATTCGTCCGAGGGCTGCCCCCACGGCGTATCGACGCGGTGCCAGCGCGGATTGTGCAAGGCATCGATCGCGTAAAGGCCTGATCCGCCGATGACGCCCAGTTTCCACTTTCCGCTCATGCGGGTTTCCCTTCCTGTGATTCGAGCCGTGCCAGCCACACCTGTGCCTGTTTGGGCTCGCCGACGGCGTGGGCCGATACAGGGCCGCGCGATGCAACGAAATCCACATGGAGCGCGAACGGCGGCATCGACAATTGCGCGCGCAAGTGATCGGCGGCCTCGCCCAATTCGGTCAGTTCCAGCACGGTTGGTGCCGCCTTGGCGGCGTGCGCGCGGTCCTTGGTGTGGCCGAACAAGCCCCATTGGCCCGCTGCGGCGCGTCGCAGCGCGGCGACGAGTAGCGCGCGATACTCGGTTTCGATTTCGGCGCGACGTTCGTCGAGCCGGGCGAGGCGGTCGGCCTTTGCCATTGCTCAGACGACCGTCATGTCGCTTTGATAATGATGCCAGGCGAAGATCGCGGCGGCGCCACGGTGCGGACGCCACGCTTCGGCAAGCTCACGCACCAGCTTCTCGCTTGGCCGTTCCTCATGGCCGAGCAGGCGACCAACCTCGATCTGCACCGCCAGATCACCCGCCGGCCAGATGTCGGTGCGGGCTTCTGCGAACAGCAGATAGATTTCGGCTGACCAACGCCCGATGCCCTTGACCGCGACCAGCTTGGCGATCGCATCCTCGTCATCGGCGGGCAGATTTTGCAGATCGAGTTCTCCGCTCGCCACCAACGCCGCGAGGCTGCGCGCATAGCCCGCTTTCTGGCGCGACAGTCCAGCTTCGCGCAACGTCTCGTCGCTTGCGCTGATAATGTTGGCGGGGTCGTCGAGCGAGCCGACCAGCCCTTCGAGCTTGTTCCACACGCTCTGCGCCGCCTTGGTGCTGACTTGTTGCCCGATGATCGTGCGCAGCAGCGTTGCATAACCGCGCTCGCGCAAGCGCGGCGCAGGATAGCCGACGCGGGCGAGCGCGGCGGCAAAGGCGGGTTCTCGTTCGGCCAGCGCGTCCAGCGCGGTTTTCAACTGGTCGGCGCTCAGGCCCATGCGGTGATACCTTGATCGGGGCCGCATCTGGCGGCATGGCGGTGGAGACAGTCGCTATCGCAAAGGATCGCTCATGCCCAAGCTTATCGTCGTGACCCGCGAAGGGGAAGAACGGGAAATCGAGGGCGATGCTGGCCTTTCGGTGATGGAAGTGATCCGTGACGCGGGGATCGACGAAATTCTGGCGCTGTGCGGCGGGTGCTGTTCGTGCGCGACCTGCCATGTCCATGTCGACCCGGACTTTGCGGCCAAACTGCCCAAGATGAGCGAAGACGAGAACGATCTGCTCGATTCCTCGGCCGACCGCGACGCGACTTCGCGCCTGTCGTGCCAGATTGAGCTGACCGACGCGCTGGACGGACTGAAGGTCCGCATCGCCGCAGAGGATTGAGGCGGCAAGCGGGCGGCGCGGTCGCCGCCCGCTCCAACCGCCTCCGCTAATCGGGCGCTCTCCCGTTCAGCGCGATGCCACCGCGTACAGCGCAATTGCTGCGGCGTTCGACACGTTCAGGCTTTCGACCCTATGGGAGATCGGCAAACGCGCAAGTTCGTCGCAATGCGTAGCCGTGTTCTGCCGCATTCCTTCGCCCTCGGCCCCCAGCACCAGCGCGACGCGCTGCGTGCCCATCGCCTGGGTCAAGGTCTGCGTGGCTTCGCCGGTCAGCCCGACGCGCCAGAAACCGGCCTCGGCAATCTCATCGAGCGCCCGCGCGAGGTTGACCACGCGTACCCACGGCACGATTTCGAGCGCGCCCGAAGCCGCGCGCGCAATCGTGCCCGATTCAGGCGGCGCGTGCCGGTCGGGCGTGACGATGCCGAGCGCATCGAACGCGGCGGCGGAGCGCATGATCGCGCCGACATTATGCGGGTCGGTCACCTGGTCGAGCACCAGCAACGGACGCTGGTCGCCTTCGCCCTGCTGCAGCAAATCCCCAAGCCACATATCCTCCAGCGGATCGACTTCGGCGACCAGCCCCTGATGCGGCGCGTCGCCCGGCACCAGCCGCGCGAGATCGGCGACATCGGCATAGACGATCGGGATCACCGGCGGGATGTCGAGGCTGGCGGCGGCTTCGCGCGTCACCCACAGCTTGCGCACGGTCCGTTCCGGGTTGGCAAGCGCCGCCGTGACGGCATGGCGTCCCCAGAAGCGCGGGCGACCGGCAGGAGCCTGTGACGGGCGATGTCCACGGCGCGCCATCAGTTGCTCTCCACGATCGAGAGACGCGGCGCGCGCACGGGGAACGGGGCACTCTTTGAAAAGGGTACGGGCACGGGTTTATTCATCCTCGTCGGAATAAGCGAAAGGCTCGGTCACCACCGGCTTGGTCGGCAAAGGCGGGCGGGGCAGGGCCTTTTCGGCATTGGCGGCATTGACCAGGAACGACGCAAGAATGGTCGAGGCCTGGCGCATGTCATTGCCCTTCAAATGGTCGAAGGTGTCGATGCTCGAATGGTGGACGCGGCTGTCATAGTCGAGCGGGTCCTGGATGAACTGGAAGCCGGGCACGCCAACCGCCTGCATGAAGACATGGTCGGTGCCGCCGGTGGTGCGGATCACGACGTCCTTCGCCCCCATCGGGCCGAACGGGGCGAGCCAGTCGCGGAAGATCGGCACCACCGCCGGATTGTTCTCGGCATAGATGCCGCGCACCTTGCCCGAGCCATTGTCGAGGTTGAAATACGCGGCGAGATCGCCCCAGCCGGGCTTGGGCGTGATTGGCCAGCGGTTCGACCAGCCGGTATACAGCGCCAGGCCGGTCTGCTTCGGGTCGCTGGGGTTGCCGCGTGTCGCGAGGTGGCTTTCGACATAGGACAGCGATCCGAGCAACCCCTGTTCCTCGCCCGCCCACAAGGCGAAGCGGATCGTGCGCTTGGGGCGGATGCCGGTTTTGGCGATGATGCGGGCTGCTTCCAGCACCATTGCTGAGCCTGCGCCATTGTCGGCAGCGCCATCGCCCGCGACCCACGAATCGAGATGGGCACCGGCCATCACATAGCCGGCCTTGGGATCGGAGCCCGGGATTTCGGCGATGACGTTATAGGCGCGCGTGTCGCTATCGTCGAAGCGCACGTCGCTGTTGATCTCGACCGTCGGCGCGGGACCGATCTTGGCGAGGCGGGCAAGGCGGCGATAATCCTCGGCGGCGATCTGCACGGCGGGCAGCGCGGGCGTATCGCCGACGCCGAAGGTATAGCCTTCGCCGCTGACCAATTTCCCGTCGCGATAGGCCATCGTCGCCATCGCGACCGCGCCTTCGCTCTTGAGGAAGGCATCGAGCTTCTTGGCAAAATCGAGCCGCTTCAGGCGGCGGTCGGCGGCTTCGGGATTGTAGGTGGGCTGCTGATATTGGTCGAGCTTGCCCAGTTCCTCGCTGGTGTAGCGCTGGAACGGGGCCTCGCCCGGCTCGGAGCCGGTGTTGGGCAGCGTGACCATGACGATCTTGCCCGACAGCTTGCCACGCCATTTGTCGAAATCGCGCACGCGCGAAATCGGCGCGACGATGACCGGTGCCGAAATCGGCCCGTTGGTGGCGGGCGTCCACGCGATCGGGATCGCGGTGAGTTGGATCGGGCGCGGGGTCAGCATCTTCACGCTGGAGGCGACGATGTACCAGCCGCGACCGAATTCGAAGCCTTCCTTATGGACGTTTTTCAGCCCCCATTCGGCGAATTTGGCCTGGGTCCAGGTCTCTGCCGTGCGCATCGCGGGGGAATTGGTCATGCGCGGGCCGATCACGTCGGCGAGATGTTCGGCGGTCAGCATCACTTCGCTATGGGCAATGCCCTCGTCGATGATTCGCGCGGCCTGCGTGCGGTCGACCGACTGGCCAAGCGCGGGCGCGGCAACCAGCGCGGCGCACGAAGCAAGAAGCAGGACACGACGCATCATATAAGGACCTCGAACAGAAAAGGGACGGTATCTGCGTGGGTATGCGCGGCGCGGCGCGCGCGCAAGGTCGCTCTTGTCGTCGTTGTGATGACCTTAGCCGTTGACAGGGGCGCATGTGGTCGGCATTGGCACGCCTCGCTTTTTTGAAGCGGCCATCCTTTCCCAAAGGATGCGCGCCTGGGGACAGGTGGCCGAGTGGTTAAAGGCAGCAGACTGTAAATCTGCCGGAGTTTCTCCTACGTAGGTTCGAACCCTACCCTGTCCACCAACCCTACCCGCCGGGGCGCCTGCGGCGGGCAAAAGGCGATGACCAGCGAGATGGATTATCATCACGCTGGATTTATCCCGCAGAACTCTACCCTAAGTGTGTAGACTTAAAGTCTTCATTATCGGACATGAGCTTGCATGAGCGGAGGGGAATTGGAGTCCGGCGGCTTGCAGGCCACGGTCGCGGCGAACGTTAGGTGCAAACGTTTGCGGCTTGGATTGTCGCAGGAACAGTTGGCGGACCTGAGTGGTTTTCACCGGACTTATATTGGCTCTGTCGAGCGGGGCGAGCGGAACATTACCCTTTCTACGCTCGAATCCCTGGCGGCAGCCTTGGAAACCACGCCTACCGAACTTTTGCAGGCAAAAGATGGCCGAATTAGGTGATATTCCCAAAACACCGGCTAATGCACTGGATGAGGCCATGCTCGCGTTGTGTCGCGGTGTGGAGGCAAAGCGTGCTCGCACGGTAATAGACCATATTCTGGAACATGGGATCATCACCACTGAGGAATTGATCTATCTTTACGGTTACTATCACCCACCCCGCGCCATTCGTGACGTGCGGGAAAACGGAATTCCACTGATTACCCATCGCGTCACCAGTCCCAAGACTGGCCGCCGTATGGGTGCGTATACCTTTGACGATATATCAAGGATCAAGGCGGGGCGTGTGGGAGGCCGCAGGGCATTTTCCAAGCAATTCAAGCAGGAGCTTATCGCGCTTTATGGCGCGCGGGATACGATCACGAACCAAGCACTCCACGAACGATACCTTCAGATTGATCACCGCGTACCCTACGAAGTTGCAGGGGACGACAGCGGTCCGTTGCATTCGAGTGATTTCATGTTGCTGGACGCATCATCAAACCGTGCAAAAAGCTGGTCCTGCGAACATTGCGACAACTTTCGGACCAAGCGCGATCCGGTCATTTGCAAAGCGTGCTTTTGGGCATCCCCCGAAGAGTATGCGCATATTGCCGAAACCCCATCACGCCGTGTCACATTGGTTTGGACCGGCAAAGAGGTGGCCGCTTATGAACGTTTGAAAAGCGAGGCGGGAGCAAACGGCACCGAAATTGTCGCATATATCAAGCGACGTTTAGGCGAATAAACGGTCCTGCACTGGGCGAGACTTGTAAATATCCGCGGTGCCAGCGTTCAGGGATCGCGAGACATAAAGGCTTTCAATCGTCTCGTCACTGCGGCCGTTAATGGTGGCTTGCGACGAGCGTCCTGCATGAAGTGCCAGATGGTCTGCGTCCACAGTGTCGGGCAGGGGTTCGCCGTAGATTTTTTCGCCCATTTGCCCGTCATAAGAGAGGATATAGGGAACCCCCCGCGCGTCGAAATTGTGGAGGCCATCAATTAGGCGTTCACGCTCCAGGCCCGCTGCATATCGCTTGTCTGTCCCATATGTTGTGCCTTGGTAGGGCGGGTCCATATAGATCAAATCACTTGCCGCCGCGTTTTGGACACAGTCGCGGAAATCACCACGAAATAGACTGACCCGACCCTTGAGGAGGCGGCTGACCGCGTGGGCAGTGCGCGTAACGCGATCCGGCTTCATGCCGGTACGGCGCTTGTCCGCAGACTGGGTAAAATGCCCACGGCGATTGAACCGCACGGCATTTTTTACGCACCGGGCAACAAGGTAAAGCAGCAATACGGGGTCGCTACTTTCGTTAAACTCGGCGCGGACGTCATTGAAGTGGGATGGGTTTTCAAACTGCCCATGCCACAGCGCCGCATAACGATCGGAAAGCTCGCCTGGCGTATCGATGATGAGCGCCCACAAATCGATCAAAGGCGTGTAGCTATCCCCAATCACGAATCTGTCGGCCAGATCGTGCGTTGCTGCAAACAGCGTGACGGCGGCGGATCCGGCGAAAGGTTCGTAGAGTGTGGGGACACTGTCCGGGAAAAGGCTGCAAATCCGGGGGGCGAGTGCCCGCTTGCTCCCTTGATAGGGAATAGGCTGAATCGAAAGCGGGCTGAGAGTCATGGTAGCGATATGATACTTAAAGTCATCAACGGTCAAGGTGCGCTCGCAATTTCTCACTCGCTTTCGCCGAAGGAACTCCCTTTATAGGGTAAGGGGTGTGGTAATCCCTTGTGTCCGCCCCATCCGGGTGCACCGGTCTGTCCCTTCTTAACCTTCCGCACAGCGGCGCGCGCTCACTTCTCGGTAAAGCGTTTCACCTTAACCGGCAGGTCCTTGCCCTTGGTCCGGCGCGAGGGGATCTGCACCGGGTTCTTCTTCTTCCACGCGGCCCAGGTCATCGGGCCGTCGGGCGTGTCGATGATAGTATCGTCGATGTCGCTCATCGGAAACTGCTCCGGCGTTTGAAGGGCCAGTCGATTGCCCCACCGGCGAACAGCGACCACCACACGATCACCGGTTGAAACAGCAAACGCGGGACATGATACCACAGGCTCAAACCGCCCGTGCCATGTTCGATATAATCGAGCGCGTGCTTCACATTGGCGGGATAGACGCACACCGCATACAGCGCCAGCATTACCCCCGCCCACCACCGCCAGCGCGGCAGGAACAGCGCCACCGCCCCGGCAATTTCACACAGGCCGGTGATGAGGATTACGGCGCGTGGAAAGGGCACGAACGCGGGCGTTATCGAAAGAAACGGCGCGGGCACCGCCAGGTGAAAAATGCCCGCAACCCCATACGCTGCTGCAAGCAGAGCACGAAGGACGGAGCGGGTGCGTGGCGCGATGGCGGGGTTCATCGCGCCTGCCTATCCGCTTATCGCGCGATCGGCAAAGCGCGCCTCCGCATCAGAAGGGGAACCACCGCGATTTGTGGCTGAACTTCATATAGCCAAGGTTCACGCCCTGTCGCCAGCCGACGCCAAGCCGGATCGGGATCAGCACGATATTGCCGCGCCGCAAATAGGTCGCGGCGAACCCGCCGACGAAATAGACCCGACCCTCGCCCGCGGGGAACCGCCGATACAGGTCTTCCGAATCGTAAAGGTTATAGACCAGAACGAACACCTTATTGGCATCGCCGCCAAGATCGAAGCCGACCGAGGGGCCGGTCCAATAGACCGGTTGCTGCCCTTCGATCTTGTGGAACATCGTACCCTTGCCATAGCGCAGGCCAACCACGATCGCGCCCGACGCCTCGCGCCCCGCGATATAGGCGTTGGGCTGGCCCTGTTCCTTCAACGTGCGCTCCAGGATGCCGGCAAGGCCCGCCGCGCCCTTGCCGAAGGTTCCCTCGGCGGCGTTGAGCAGTTCCTGCTTCTGAAAGGTCTGGCTGGCGGCGGATTCGGCGTCGGCTCCTTCGCGCGCAACCGACTGCGAACGCGCATCGCGCGTGGCGCCGTCCTGCGGCGCACCCGCCACCGGGGGCTGTCCCGAAAGCGGCACTGTCGATTGCGGCGCGTCGGGGTAACGCGGCGTATCCGGCGCGGTCGGCCCCGTGGCTGGATCTTGCGGCCTTGTTTGGGCGGAGGTCGCCTGCCTGCGAAGATCGGCGTCGATCGCCTGATTGGGGTCGATCGTCCGCACCTGCCCGGTGACAGGAGCAGAGGCCGTGGCCAGCGCCAGCACGAAAATGGCCCCACTCTTCGAGGCCTTCGCCCAAACTTTGCGCATCGTTCTTCTCCCCACGCTGCAATCCGCTCTCGTAACGCGATCGTGCCTGTCCCGACAATGAACCACCCGATTGACCGCGACCAGCCGAGTCGATTTTAGGCCAGATAACATGCGAACGCGCTGTTGATCCGGAACGCAGGCGCGGCTATAGCCGCCCTTCGCCGTGATCCGGAGACGTGGGTGAGTGGCTGAAACCAGCGGTTTGCTAAACCGCCGTACCGGGTTTACTGGTACCGAGGGTTCGAATCCCTCCGTCTCCGCCAAAACCTATTGAAATCATTAGATTTTTTCTGGTTTTGGGTTTTGCGTCCGGGTCTCCGTCCGGGTTTTTGAAGCGGATTTTTGCGAACTGCTGCGACCAGCCGTGAACGGACTGCGACGAACTGTGGCAATGCGAGCTTGCCGAACCTCGCTGGTTTCAGAGCTTGGGAGTGTCGGCTCGCCCGTGATTAGAGTTTGAGCGACACCAACACCAACACCAACACTGAAACTGACGCCGAGACCGCCTACCTCGCCGAGAGCTTTGCCAGCGCGGCCTTGTAAGCGTCGTAGTGGGTTCCTTCGTCGACTGCGATCTGACGGAACATCGCCGCGACCTTCACGTCGCCATCGGCTTCGGCCTGCTTGGCGAAGTTCACGTACATCGTGACGTTCTCGTAATGCTCGCCGGCCATCGCATCCTCGAGATTGGCGCTGTTCGCGCCGCCAAGCTTCAGCGCCTGGGCCTCGCGATCGAAATGCTCGTTCGCCTCGATGTTGGCGGAGGCGCGGAAGAGCTTTGCGAGCGCGGGCTTGCCTGCCGCCTCAGCCTGATCGGCGTAGCGCAGATATTTGAGGTTGGCATACGCCTCCCCGTGCATAGCGGCTTCGAGGTTCGTGCGGGTCTGCGGTGAAAGTGGTTTACCTTCCGGTGGCGCGGCGATCGCGCTGGTGGAAATTATGGCGACGACGCTGGCGGCCGCAGCGAACAGGGTACGGTTCATGGTGTATCTCCGATATGCGCCGACAGCGGCGACGACCGGCTTGTGCAACGATGTCCTGACGCATTCCTGACGCAGCGTTCAGAGAGCCCGAAATTTGCGGGCCACGGCTTTTTCGCCTTCCGTCAGCTTTTCGTCAGTAGCCTGGCGCAGTCCGATTTAGCCGGGTCGGCAACACCGCCCGATCACAGAGGATTGTCCCATGAAGCGTTCCAGATTGCTCAAGTTCGCCCTGACCGCCGCCGCCCTGTCGGTTGCATCGATCGCAAGCGCGGCCCCGGTCTGCACCAAGGTGCCGCCAGCCAAATGGCTGACACAGGCGCAGATGAAGGCGAAGATCGCCAAGATGGGCTACCGCGACATCAAGGTCTTCCAGGTTTCGGGCAGCTGCTACGAGATCTATGCCCACACCAAGGACGGCAAGCGCGCCGAAGTCTATTTCAATCCGGTGACCGGCGCGGTCGTCCAGAACAACGTCGACTGATCGTGGCCGCGACCGCCCCCGTCGCCGCTGCGCCCACCCCTGGCCCGGTCCCCCGCCGGGTCAGGGTGTGGGATCCGATCGTCCGTATCTTCCACTGGACCGTCGCGGGCGGTGTCATCGCCAACCTGACGTTTCTGCGACATGCAGAAAGCCAGCACATCTATGTCGGTTATGCCGTCATCGCGGCCCTGATCCTCAGGCTCGGCTGGGGCTTCGTCGGGCGGGGTCATGCCCGCTTCGCCAGCTTCGTGCCTGGCCCGCGTCGGCTGGTCGGCTATTTCACCGCGATGCTGGGCAAGCGCGAGCCGCGCTATGTTGGCCATAATCCGGCGGGCGCGGCGATGATTGTGCTACTCTTGGTTCTGCTCGCGACGGTCGGCACAACCGGCTGGATGATGGGCCTTGATGCGTTCTGGGGCGTCGCGTGGGTCGAGACCCTGCATGAGGTGACGGCCAACATATTGATCGGTGCGGTTGCGCTGCACGTCATCGGCGCGATCGTCGAAAGCATCCGCCACCGCGAGAACCTGCCGCTCGCGATGATTACCGGCTACAAGCGGGCGGCAGAAGGGACGGACATCGACAATGCGCCTGCTGCTGGTTGAAGATAATGCCCGTCTGGCGAGCCTGATCCGCGAGGGTCTCGATCGTCAGGGCTTCGCCGTCGACTGGTGTGAAACGGTCGATGGCGCCGAACACGCGCTGAAGATCAACGATTATGACCTGATGCTGCTCGATCTCGGCCTGCCTGACGGCGAGGGTCTGGATTTGGTTCGCCGGCTGCGGCGGCGTCAGGATACGGTGCCGATCCTTATCCTGACCGCGCGCGGCGGGCTCGATGATCGGGTGCTGGGGCTGGACGCTGGCGCTGACGACTATCTGGTCAAGCCGTTCCAAATTCCGGAGCTCGCCGCACGGTGCCGCGCGCTGCTGCGGCGCCCCGGGGCATCGCTGGGGACCGAACTCACGGTCGGAAACGTCATTCTGCATTCTGCCGAACGCAGCGTCGCGGTGGCTGGCCTTGCGGTGGAAGCAACGCCACGCGAGGTCGACCTGCTCGAATGCCTCTTGCGGCGAGCCGGCCATGTCGTCGCCAAGCCTGCGCTCGAGGGCGCACTCTACTCGTTGGATGCTGAAGTGACGCCGAATGCGCTGGAGGCGTGCATCTCGCGCCTGCGCAAGCGACTGACCACCGCCGGGGCTGACGTCCAGATCCGGACGGTCCACGGCGTCGGCTATGCGCTGTTCGCGCCTGTCACTGTTTATGGATAGAGCGGGAAACAGCAAGAAGGGACCGGTCGGGCCGACGCTGTTCCGGCAGATTGCGACGCGGCTGGCCGCATTCACCCTGTTGTTCGCGTTGCTCGACGTCGGCATCGTCGTCATCACCTACAGCAGACAGCCTGAATCGCTCGCGCAGGAACTGCTGACGCTCGAAGCGAACAAAGCGGAAGGATCGACCACTTTGGCCCCCGACCTGCTTGCCGGGCCGCCTGGGGCGGAACACTGGGCTGCGCGCTATGTTGAATCGAACGCCGATAGGTCGTCCGCGGCGCCATTGCGCGTCAATGCTCCCACCGGCATTTTGATGGACTGGACGCGCCGAGAACGTGTCCCTGGCGGCTATCGGATTTCGGGCGTCCGCTCGGTCGTTCAGGACGGGCAGCAACGCTGGCTGTTCATGCAGTTTGAAGGCGACGGCATTCGCCCCTACGTGCCCGTGATCGTCAACGAGATCGTGCAGCATGTCATTCTGCCGCTGATTCCGCTGTCGCTCCTGCTGCTGCTGTTCAACGTCTTTGCGGTCCGCCGCGTTCTCCAGCCGCTCCGACGCGCGGAGGCCGAGGTCGATGCGCTCGATCCTGACAATGTCCTGCTGCGCCTTTCCGAGGCGCCCGAACCGCGCGAGGTCAATACGCTCGTCCGGGCCGTAAACCGTGCGCTGACCCGGCTCGACGAGACGATGGCCATCCTGCGCGGTTTCACGGCCAATGCGGCGCACGAACTGCGCACCCCGCTATCGATCATGCAGCTGTCGCTCGACAACCTGCCGGCCAGTCCCCTGCGGGATGATCTGCAAGCCGACACACAGCATATGACCCGCCTGGTCGGCCAGATGCTCGATCTGGCCCAGGCTGACGCGCTGGCAGTCGAGCCAGACACGATCGTCGACCTCGCCGATATCGGTCGCGAGATTGTTGCTACGATGGCGCCCAAGGTGTTCGAGGCGCAACGCGACCTGCGGTTTGACGCGGTTGGCGATACGAGAGCGCTGGGCCATGCCGAGGCCATCTATCGCATCTATCGCAATCTGATCGACAACGCGCTCGCCCATGCGCCCGGCGATACACCGATCGAGGTGACTGCCGGACCCGGACCACAGATCAGCGTGCGCGATCACGGTCCCGGCATCACTGACGAAGATTTGCCCCACATTTTCGAGCGTTTCTGGCGCAAGGACCGACGCAAGACAGACGGGGCGGGTCTCGGCCTCGGCATCGTCCAGCGGCTCGCACAGGCACATGGCGGAACCATCGCGGTCGAAAACGCCCCCGGCGGCGGCGCGCTGTTCCGCGTGACCTTCGCCGCGCCCGAGGCGAACGGATAAGCGCCGCCGTCAGGTTTCCGTCAGAAGTCTGGTCGATGGGTTGCCCCATTGGAGGTGACCGTGACCGACTCATTGATTTCACCGGCTTCATTCGCCCCGTCGTCACCCGCGCGCGTTCGCGTGTGGGATTTGCCGGTGCGCCTGTTCCACTGGTTGCTGGTCGCGACCAACTTGATCGCGTTCCTGTCGTCGGAAGAGGGCAGCGCGCTCGCACCTTGGCATGTGCCGGCCGGATGGGTCGCTGCCATCCTCATTGCGTTCCGGCTGGTCTGGGGCGTCATTGGCGGCGAGCACGCACGCTTCACCGATTTCCTGAAGCCCCATCAGATCGCGCATCACATCGGCGGCCTTTTCTCCGGCAAGCCTGAGCGGTCGATCGGCCATAACGCACTTGGCGGCATCGCGATCATCGCCTTGCTCGGGACGGTCGGCGGTATCGTCTATACCGGTGCCACGATGCAGGGCGAAGCCGAAGGTGGGCTGCATGAGACGCTGGCGAATGTCCTGCTTGGCCTCATCGCGCTGCACGTCGCCGCCGTCATCGTGATGTCGCTGCTGACGAAGGACAATCTGATCGGCGCGTTCATCACCGGGACCAAGCGCGCCGATCTGCACCCTGGCGTAGAAGATGCGCGTCCTCCGGCGCCCCTGGCGTTGCCTGCCGCAGCGATCGTGATCGCGGGAACTACGTATGGAGCCACGGTGGTCGACCCCCTAGCATTCACCCCCGGTGCTCATGCCGATGCGGGCGAACGCGGCGGCGGTCCCGAAAAAGGCGAACACGGCGATGACTAGGCTGCGCCTTCACCCTGAACGCCATCTGGTGTCGCGCATCGGCTGGCTCCGTGCTGCTGTGCTGGGGGCCAATGATGGCATCGTCTCGACCGCCAGCTTGATCATTGGCGTGGCGGCAGCCGCCGCAAAGCCGGGCGATATCCTCATAGCGGGCGTCGCGGGACTGGTCGCTGGGGCCATGTCGATGGCGGCCGGCGAATATGTCTCGGTCAGCTCGCAGTCTGACACCGAACAGGCCGATCTTGCGCGCGAGCGCGCCGAACTGTCCAGCGACGTCGCTGCGGAAATCCAGGAACTGGCTGGCATCTACATGAAGCGCGGCGTCGATTCGGCAACCGCCGACATCGTAGCGCGGCAGTTGATGGCCAAGGACGCGCTCGCCGCCCATGCCCATGACGAACTCGGCATCTCCGAGAGGACGACGGCGCGGCCGATCCAGGCTGCGCTCACTTCCGCCGCGACCTTCACCGCCGGTGCCGCGCTGCCATTGGCGATCGTCATCTTTGCGCCAGCGCCCTGGCTGGTCGTCATCGAAGCGTTCGCATCGCTTTTATTCCTCGCGGTGCTGGGTGCTGTTGGAGCGCGGGCGGGTGGCGCGCCGGTCTGGGTCGCGACCATCCGCGTCACCTTCTGGGGGGCGCTGGCAATGGCCCTGACAGCCGGGATCGGCCTGCTGGTGGGAACGGCGGTATGAAACACTGCGCCGCCGATTCACCCAAATGCTGGTGCGGGTGACGGCGCTCGCGCTCCTCGGCTATATTTCCGCCGCGCTGCTGGCCCAGGTCATCGTTGCGATCCTCTTCACAGCGCTTCGCCGCCGACCGTCCTTGGGGGAACCTGTCCAGGGCCGCTCGCTCCCAAACGCGGCCTGGATCGGCTTACGCGCCTTTCGCGTCCGATCGCGCGAGGATGAAGATGACGCGACCAGCCAGACTTCCTTCTACCTGGAGCCCGTCGATCAGCAGCCGCTTGCTCCATATCGCGCCGGCCAGTTCCTGACGTTCCAGTTGGAGCTGCCCGATGGCCAGGGCCAGGTTAGACGGGTCACCCGCTGCTACTCGCTGTCCGACCGGCATGACCCGCAAGCGTTTCGGATCACGGTGAAGCGGGTCCCAGCGCCGCGCGATCGGCCCGATCTGTCGCCTGGGCTCGTTTCGAATCACTTCCACGACAGGGTCGCACCGGGTGCCATCCTTCAGCTACGCGCGCCTGCTGGGGCATTTGTGCTTGAAGACGACCCCAGCATCCCCGCAGTCCTGATCGCGGGCGGCATCGGCATCACGCCGGTATTCGCAATGGCGCGCGCCGCGCTCGCGACGCAGCCTGACCGCGCTCTCCATCTGTTCTACGGTGTCCAAGATCGTCGCGAACTGGTGTTCGAGGCCGACCTTCTAGCGATGGAGCAGCAGCATCCCAATTTCCACGTGACGATCGTCCAAAGTTGCCCGCTTCCGGGAAAGGCCGAAGAGGACAGCTTTCACGCCACAGGCTTTATCGATGTCGCGCTGCTGCGCCGCGCCTTGCCGCACGGTCGGCACAGCTTTTATGTGTGCGGGCCACCACCGATGATGGCGAGCCTCGTTCCCGCTTTGCGCGAATGGGGCATGGCAGGCGACGCTGTCCACTATGAAGCGTTCGGTCCGGCCTCGATCGAGTCCCCCGAACAGGGAATCGCAGCCCTTCTCGAAACGCCGATCGAGATACGGTTCGTGACCTCGGCCCGGACACTCAGTTGGACAGGCGCTGACAAGAACCTGCTCGACTTCGCCGAACGCCACGGCATCGCGGTCGACTCCGGCTGCCGATCGGGAAGCTGTGGCACCTGCGAGACGGCGCTGACGGCGGGTGAAGTCCGCTACCCGCAACCATCGTCCTTCGAGGTCGCCAAGGGCCATTGCCTGCTCTGTGTGGCTGTGCCGACCGGCGATCTGGTGCTCCAGGCATGAGCGGCCTGCGCACCAGCCTGTTGAGCCGCGAGGTCATCCCGTTCTACCTGTCGCTCGCCGCGCTCGGGGGTGCTGCACTGGCACTCGACGCGGCATTGCACCTTGCCAATGCCGTCTGGATCGGTCGCTATCTCGGCATTCCCGGTGTCCTGCTGATCCTTGCGTCGTCAGGCTATTCGATGCGCAAGCGCAAGCTGATCAAGTCGGGCAAGCCGGCCAACCTGCTCCGCTGGCATGAGCGGCTCGCCTGGGCAGGATCGCTGCTGGTCCTCGTCCATGCCGGCATCCACTTCAACGCGATCCTCGCCTGGCTCGCGGTTTGGGCGATGCTCATCAACATCGCCAGCGGCCTGACCGGCAAATATCTGCTGGGACGATCGCGCAAACGACTGGAAGCGACCCGCACGCGGTTGCGCGCGCGGGGGCTGTCGGCTGAAGCGCTTGAAGAGCAGACCTATTGGGACAGCCTCACCTTCGATGTCGTCAAGGCATGGCGCGTCGTCCACCTGCCGATCACGCTGGCGTTCGGCGTGCTGGCGCTGGCGCATATCATCGCGATCTGCCTGTTCTGGGGGTGGAGATGATGCGCCGTTGGGGCCTCTGGCTGATCGTCATCAACCTGTGCGGGCTGATCGCGCTTGTCTTTGCCTTGCCGCACCTGATGGTTGCGCCGGGGCCGTTGATCCCGGCGCACGCGAGCATCACGACAAACTGCTTTGCCTGCCATGCGCCGTTCAAGGGCGCGTCGGCGACGCGCTGCACCGCCTGCCACAAGGTCGCCGACATCGGCATACGGACCACGACCGGCGCGGCGGTCAAAGGGCGTGGCGATGCGGTCGCCTTCCATCAGTCGCTGACGACGCCCGACTGCATGGCCTGCCACACCGACCATAGCGCGCCCCATCTGGTGAAGGCATCGCGGCAGAGCTTCGCCCACGCCTTGCTGCGGCCCGACGTGCGTGGCCAGTGCGCGACCTGCCACCGTGCTCCGCAAACGCCTTTGCATGCGCAGGCCGGCAGCAACTGTGCGGCGTGTCACACCCAGGCCGGGTGGAAGCCAGCGACCTTCGAGCATGCCAAGTACTTCGCGTTGACCGGCCCGCACAATGCGTCCTGCGCGACCTGCCACACCGGTGGCGATGTCAGCCGCTACACTTGTTTCAGCTGCCACCAGCACCAGCCCGACCAGATCCGTGCCAAGCACGCCGAGGAAGGGATCCGGAACATCGAGAACTGTGCGCGCTGCCATCGCAACGGCTCTGGCGAGGGGGGTGGCGAGGGACGCGAAGGTCGTGAGGGCGGAAGCGATGATTGAAAGCCAGAAGCGCGTCGGCCTAACATCGGAGGAAGTCGCCGCGCGGCTTGCCGCAGACGGCCCCAATGAACTTGCCCGCGCGGGACGGCGATCGGTGCTGCGGATCGCGTTCGAAGTCTTGCGCGAGCCGATGCTGGCGCTCCTGCTGGCAGGCGGTGTCGCCTATCTGTTGCTCGGTGATCTGACCGAGGCGTTGATCCTACTCGGCTTTGCGACCTTTTCGGTCGGCGTGACCGTCATCCAGGAAACCCGCACCGAGCATGTGCTGGAGGCATTGCGTGACCTGTCCGCGCCGCGCGCGCTCGTCATCCGCGATGGCGCGCGCGTGCACATCGCCGGGCGCGAGGTGGTGCGCGACGACCTGATCGTACTCGAACAGGGCGACCGAATCGCCGCCGATGCGGTTCTCGTCGAGGCGAGCGACCTCCAGACCGACGAGTCGCTGCTGACCGGCGAGTCCCTTCCGGTCGGGAAAGTGATTGCGGTTGAAGAAGCCGACCGTGAGACCCGCCGGCCAGGTGGCGAAGGCCAACCCTATGTCTATTCCGGCTCGCTCGTGGCCCGCAGAAGCGGTACCGCGCGTGTGCTGGCCACCGGGCCACGCAGCGAGATCGGCCGGATCGGTCAATCGCTCGCGACGCTCGATACCGAAGCGCCGCGCCTGCGCCGCGAGACGACGCGGATCGTGACTTGGTGCGCGATCGGCGGCGGTGCGGTCGCATTGCTGGTGGTGGCGCTCTACGGCCTGCTGCGCGGCGGCTGGATCGAAGCGGTGCTCGCGGGGATCGCGATCGGCATGTCGATGCTGCCCGAGGAGTTTCCGGTCGTCCTTACGGTGTTTCTCGCAATGGGTGCCTGGCGGATCGGCAAGGTCGGGGTGCTAACCCGGCGTGCGGCGGCGATCGAAACCCTTGGGTCGGCGACCGTACTCTGCACCGACAAGACTGGCACATTGACCGAAAACCGCATGTCGCTTGCGGCATTGTGGCTGCCATCCGGCGATACGCTCACGATCGGGCCTGACGTCGTGGTCCCGGATTCATATCACGCCTTGATCGAGAATGCGGCGCTCGCGAGTGCCGCTGAGCCGACCGATCCGATGGATATCGCCCTGCATGGCGCTCGCGCCGCCGTCCCCACGATGCCTTTGCCGACAGGTGCGCCGGTTCATGCTTATGCGCTGCGCTCCGAATTGCTAGCGATGTCGAACGTCTGGGACGATGGCGACACGCTGTCCATCGCGGCCAAGGGTGCCCCGGAAGCGATCGCCGGCCTTTGCCACCTTACCGGGGAAGCGCTCGCAGCCATGACAGCCGCCGTCGAAGCGATGGCGATCCGCGGTATCCGCGTGCTTGCCGTCGCGACCGCCACGCCACCAAATCGTGACTGGGCCGAAACCCAGCGCGACTACGACTATGCGCTGACCGGGCTGGTCGGGCTGGCCGATCCGATCCGTGCGAGCGTCCCCGGCGCGGTCTCGGAATGCCGCAGCGCCGGCATCCGGGTCGTGATGATCACCGGCGACTATGCCGCCACCGCACGATCGATCGCGACCCAGGCGGGAATCGCCGACGGCGACGTACTGACCGGTGCCGATCTCGCATCGCTCGACGACACGCAACTCGCCGAGCGATTGAAGACCGTCACAGTCTTCGCCCGCATCATGCCGGAGCAGAAGCTCCGCATCGTGCAGGCGTTCAAGGCGGACGGGGAAATCGTCGCGATGACCGGGGACGGGGTCAACGACGCGCCTTCGCTCAAGGCCGCGCATATCGGGATCGCCATGGGCAAGCGCGGCACCGACGTCGCGCGCGAAGCCTCCGCCACGGTGCTTCTCGAGGATGACTTCGGATCGATCGTGCAATCGGTCCGGCTCGGGCGGCGGATCTACGACAATATCCGTAAGGCGATGGCGTTCATCTTCGCGGTGCATGTGCCGATCGCGGGGCTGGCATTGCTGCCCTTGTTGTTCGGCCTGCCGATCCTGTTCGGGCCCATCCATATCGCGTTGCTCGAAATGGTCATCGATCCGGTTTGCGCGTTGGTGTTCGAGGCCGAGCGCGACGAGGACGACATCATGCAACGTCGGCCGCGCGATCCGTCCGAAGCGCTGTTTTCGCTGCCGATGATCGTCTGGAGCGTGTTCCAGGGCGCCCTCGCCTTTGCGATGCTGGCGACGGTCTTTCTGGTCGAGAACTGGTCCGGAATGCCGGAGATCGAACTCCGCGCGCTCACGTTCTTCGCGCTGATTGCCGAAATCGTTGCGCTGATCCTGGTCAACCGATCGTTCAACGCGTCGATCGGCGATGCGCTCGTTCGGCACAATGCGGCACTTCGCTATGTCGCGGTTGCCATCGCCGGGGTAACCGCGCTGATCCTGTTTCTCCCACAGGCGCGGCTGTTGCTGAAGTTCGGATCGATTGCCTGGAGCGACATGGCGCTCGCGGTCGGGCTGGGCATCGTCCTTCTGGTACTGCTCGAAGGCTGCAAGCCGCTGGTGCGGCGCCTTACAGCGCGGGTATCGGCAGTCCCCGGCCGCAACCAGATTGTGGCGACATGAGCGAGGGCGTGCTCTCCCCCACGGTGCTCGCGCGTATCACTCTCGTGGCGCTGGTTGCGATTGCCACGCTCGCCTTCGTCTGGCTGATCGCGCCTTTCTCCGGCGCAATTCTCTGGGCCGTTATTGCAGCCGTGCTCTTCGAACCGCTCAATGCGCGCGTGCTTAGCGCGATGCCGCGGCGGCGGGGCAGCGCTGCGTTCGCAACGCTGCTCGTCATCGTCATCGTCATCGTGGTTGTGGTGCCAGCAATGCTGTTGGCGGCAGCCCTCCTGCGCGAGGCGACCGCCTTTTACGCGCGCATCCGCACTGGAGACATCGATCTCGGGCGTCTGTTTGTGGAGACGCAGGGGCATCTTCCCGGTTGGGCCAGAAGCTGGCTCGCCGATATCGGTCTCGGCGACATGGGCGGGCTGCGCACCAAACTCGGCCAGGGCTTCGCCAGCAGCTTCCAGAGTGTGGCCGGACAGGTTCTCAATATCGGCCAAGGGACATTCGCCGTCTTCCTTGCGCTCGGCGTGATGCTGTACCTCACCTTCTTCCTGCTGCGCGACGGGCACGAGCTGGCGGCGCGGATTGAGCGCGCCATTCCGCTGACCCCCGACCAGCGTGCGGTCCTCATCGCGAAGTTCGTCGCGGTGATCCGCGCGACCATCAAGGGCAGCGTGATTGTCGCGATCCTTCAGGGGGCGACCGGCGGCCTCGTGTTCTGGGCGATGGGTATCCCCGGCGCTTTGCTGTGGGGCGTGGCGATGGGCGTATTCTCGCTATTTCCTGCCATCGGCACCGGGCTGATCTGGGTTCCAGTAACGTTCTACCTGCTGGCCACCGGCGTGCTTGGTCGTGGCGTTCCCGTAACGTACCTGTCCCATGCGGCTTCCTTCCATTCCACCGAAAGGATCACACCATCAAACAGTGGGATCAAACACCTAGCCGCGATACAGGCCGGGCTGCACGCCCGTAGCATCGACGGCTATTTCGAACAGCGCACCGTCCTCGGCGCGCGCGTCGAGGCCGACCAACGCGGATGTTGCGAACAGCCGGTCGAGGTTCTTGCCGCAGAATGCGACGTTCGTGATCTGGCGGGCCGGCAGTGGCACCACAAGGTCGAGTTTGCCGTCGGGATCGAAGCGACTGACGCGGCTCCCGCCCCAATGCGCGATCCACAGATGGCCTTCGCTGTCGATCGTCATGCCGTCGGGATAGCCCTCAGCCTCCTTGAAGCGGATGAAGGGCTTTCGCTCGCCGAGCCCGTCGGCGTCGCGCGCGAAGCGGTAGACCGTCCGCTGCGCGGTATCCGAGTGATAGAGCCAGGCCCCGTTGGGCGAGAACGCGGGCCCGTTCGGTACGCGGTATCCCGTATCCATCCGTTCCCAGACGAAGCCGGGGCGGAGCCGGTACAGCGCACCGCAATCGGCCTCCTCCGCCATGTCCATCGTGCCGCACCAGATATGGCCGGACGCATCCGCCTTGCCGTCGTTCATGCGGCTACCAGGCAGGTGCGGCTCCGGATCGGCGATGAGGTGGATCGCGAACGGATCGAGCGTCAGTTCGGCAAAGCCGCTCTGTAACCCGCAGATGAAGCCGCCCTCCGCGCGCTCGACCAGCCAGCCGATCGGCTCGGGCATGTTCCAGCGGTCGATCCTGCCATCGGCGAGCGACAGACGATTGACGGCAGGCGCGAGGATATCGACCCAGAACAAAGCGTTCTCACGCGCGGACCAGAGCGTTCCCTCGCCGAGGATATCGCGTCTGTCCCGCTCGACTATGCGCCAGTCGTTCATGTCGCTGCCTTTAGTGGTTGTCGCGCGGCAGGCCGGCGGTCTGGGCGATGCGCTGGTACTTCTCCGCGCCCTCCAGGATCGCGCCGGTTTCCATCTGCCCGACCACCGAACGCTGGATCTCCTGCCACGGCGTCTGCGACTTGGGATAGGGATAGCCACCCGCCTCGGTCAGTGACGCGCGGCGTTCCGCCAGTTCGCTTTCGGGCAGGAGCGCATCGACCGTCCCTTTGCGGAGATCGATCCGCACACGGTCGCCGGTCTTGAGCAAAGCGAGGCCGCCCATCGCCGCCGCCTCGGGACTGGCGTTAAGGATTGACGGTGAACCCGACGTGCCTGATTGCCGCCCATCGCCGACACAAGGGAGTGCGTGCACACCCTCGCGGATTAGATAGGCGGGCGGCCGCATGTTCACGACCTCCGCCGCGCCGGGATAGCCGATCGGCCCGGCGCCGCGCATGAACAGCAAGGTCTCGGGCGTGATGCCGAGTGCGGGATCGTCGATGCGGTGATGATAATCCTCCGGCCCGTCGAACACCACCGCCGGCCCCTCGAACGCCTCGGGATCCTGCGGGTTGGAAAGGTAGCGGTCGCGGAATTCGGGCGAGATGACGCTGGTCTTCATAATAGCCGAATCGAACAGATTGCCGCGCAGCACGATGAAGCCGGCGTCCTGCTTCAACGGATCGGCGAACGGGCGGATGACCTTGTCGTCCTCGATGGTCGCGTCGCGGCAATTGTCGCCGATGCTCTTGCCGTTGGCGGTGATCGCGTCCTCGCGGATCAGGCCCTGCTTCATCAGCTCGGCGACGACGGCGGGCACGCCGCCCGCGCGGTAATAGTCCTCGCCCAGATACTCGCCGGCCGGCTGCAGGTTCACCATCAGCGGCACCTTGTGGCCATAGTCCTGCCAGTCGTCGAGCTTCAGGTCCGCGCCGATATGGCGGGCGATAGCGGCGAGGTGGATCGGCGCGTTGGTCGATCCGCCGATCGCGGAATTGACGACGATCGCGTTGAGGAAGGCGTCGCGCGTCAGGATGTCGGAGGGCTTCAGATCCTCATGCACCATTTCGACGATGCGGCGGCCGGTCCAATAAGCCGATTCCTGCCGGTCGCGGTACGGCGCCGGGATTGCGGCATTGCCGGGCAGCGACATGCCGAGCGCCTCGGCCAGCGAGTTCATCGTCGTCGCCGTGCCCATCGTGTTGCAATAGCCGGTGGACGGTGCAGAGCTCGACACCAGCTTGATAAAGCCGACATCGTCGATTTCGCCCGCCGCCAGCATCTCGCGCGCTTTCCACACGATCGTGCCGGAGCCAGTCCGCTCGCCCTTGTGCCAGCCGTTGAGCATTGGCCCCACCGACAGCGCGATCGCCGGGATGTTCACCGTGGCGGCCGCCATCAGGCAGGCAGGCGTCGTCTTGTCGCAGCCAATCGTCAGCACAACGCCATCGAGCGGATAGCCGTAGAGCACCTCGACCAGGGCCATGTACGACAGGTTGCGGTCGAGCCCCGCGGTCGGTCGTTTTCCCGTTTCCTGGATCGGGTGGACCGGGAATTCGAGCGGAATGCCACCCATCTCGCGGATGCCGTCACGCACCCGCTCCGCCAGCACGAGGTGATGGCGGTTGCAGGGCGAGAGGTCGCTGCCCGTCTGCGCGATGCCGATGATCGGCCGGCCCGAGCGCAATTCCTCCAGGCTGATGCCGAAGTTCAGATACCGCTCCAGATAGAGCGCGGTCATGTCGATATTGGCGGGATTGTCGAACCAGGCGCGCGAACGCAGCTTGGGAGTCGGCGAGGTCGTGGTCATCGAGAGTCCTTGGCTCAGCCAGTCGTCGACAGGCGGAAGATCATGCGGTGATGATAGGGATGCGCCGGGTCGACCCGTGCGGAGCCGAACGCCGGCTGGTTGGGCGTATCTGGAAACGTCTGCGGCTCCAGCGCGATGCCGTCGCCCATGCGGTACAGGTGCCCGCCCTTGCCGATCAGCGTGCCGTCGAGGAAGTTGCCGGTATAGACCTGCACGCCGGGCTGGTCGCTCCACACCTCCAGCACGCGGCCCGATGCCGGATCTTCCAGCCGCGCGGCCAGCTTGGGCTGCTTGGTCGCCCCGGCGTCGAGCGCGAAATTGTGATCGAAGCCGCGGCCCGCGACGATCTGCGGATCGCGGCCGTCGCGCAGGCCCTGCTCGATGATCTTGCCTTTGGTGAAGTCGAACACCGTGCCCGCGACGGGCTTCAGCTCTCCGGTCGGGATCAGCGCGGCGTTGACCGGGGTGTAGCGGGCGGCGGGGATCGTCAGCTTGTGCGTATTGATGCCGCCCGCAGCGCCTTCGCCCGCCAGGTTGAAGATCGCGTGGTTGGTGAGGTTGACGACGGTCGGCGCATCGCTAGTCGCGTCGTAATCCATCGTCAGATCGCCGGCGTCGTTCAGCGTATAGGTCGCCGTCACCTTGAGCGTGCCGGGATAGCCCTGGTCGCCCGCCGCGCTGGTCAGCGCGAGCGTGACGCTCGCCTGCGCGCCCGACTTCACCGAGACGATGCGCCAATTGCGTTTATCGAAGCCCTTTGCGCCGCCGTGCAGCGAATTGGCCTTGTCGTTCTGCGAGATCTGATAGGCCTTGCCGTCGAGCGTGAATTTGCCGCCAGCGATGCGGTTCGCATAACGGCCGACGCTTGCCCCCCAGTAATTGGGGTGATCGGCGTAAGACTGGATATCGTCATAGCCGAGCTCGATATCGGCCCTCTTGCCGGCGCGGTCGGGCACGATCAGAGTCTGCAAGGTGGCACCGAACGTGATGATCCGCGCCGAAATACCCTTCGCATTCGACAGGGTGACGGCCTCGATCACGGTTCCGTCCTTGAGCGTTCCCGCAGCGTCGCGCTTGGCGTCGGCCGCTTGTGCCGAACCCGCCAGCGTCGCCGCCGCTATCACTGCCAGTGCAGCGCCCCGGCGCATCGCTCCCCGCATCTTCTCTATCCTTGCACATATGCACGCCCGTTGACGCGTGCTTGTTGGTTATATAGTCCGACAAATGAAAGCAGAGCAAGCCATGTATGTGCGGGCGGAAAATCTGCCATGACGGGTAGCGACAGGAGAATGGGATGGCCGGGCCGATACACACAGCGACGGCGGTGGCCGCGGAGCCCCATGCGGGGGGGACCAATTACCGCCCTGCGCTGACGTTGCTCGCCAGCCTGTTCTTCATGTGGGGGTTCATCACCGTCATCAACAACACATTGCTGCCGCACCTGCGCAGCGTGTTCGACCTGAACTATACGCAGACGACGTTCATCGAGTCGGTGTGGTTCATCGCCTATTTCGTTGCGGCCATCCCCGCCGCATTCCTGATCCGGAGGATTGGCTACCAGAAGTCGCTCGTCGTCGGGCTGCTGACAATGGCGGCGGGCGCGCTCGGCATGACGGTCGCGGCGAGCATCCCCTCTTACGGCGTCACGCTGACGATGCTGTTCGTGATCGCCAGCGGCATCACGCTGCTACAGGTCGCAGCCAACCCCTATGTCGCGGTGGTCGGCAGCCCCGAGACGGCATCGGCGCGCCTCAACCTCGTCCAGGCGCTCAATTCGGCGGGGACGATGCTCGCGCCCGGGTTCGGCGCGTATCTGATCCTTGGCCGGTCAAAGAGTGGCACCGCGCTCGCGGGCACGGTGCTGACGCCGGCCGAGCGGCTGGCCGACGCACAGTCGGTGATCCTGCCCTATGTGCTGGTCGCGGCCGTGCTGGTCGTGCTGGCGGTGGTCATCGCGCGCTTCCCGCTACCGGCGATGGGCGCGGCCGCCGACCGCGCGACGGCGGCCGACCGCAAGAATTATTCGCTGCTGCGCCACCGCAACCTCGTGTTCGGCGTGCCCGCGATCTTCATCTATCTGATCGCCGAGATCGGCGTCGCGAACCTGTTCGTGAACTTCGTCAGCCAGCCCGATATCGCCAACCTGACGCATGAGCAGGCCGGGCGCTACCTCACCTTCCTCTGGGGCGGCATGATGGTCGGCCGCTTCGTCGGCGCGTTCGTGATGCAGCGCGTCGAGGCGGAAAAGGTGCTGGCCTTCGCGGCAGTGGGCGCGTTCGCGGTGATGACGATCACCACCTTCGCGCACGGCGAAGTCGCGATGTGGGCGCTGATCTCGGTCGGGCTGTTCCACTCGATCATGTTTCCGACGATCTTCACGCTCGGCGTGCGCGGCCTCGGCCCGCTGACGGAAGCGGGATCGGGCCTGCTCATCATGGCGATCGCGGGCGGCGCTCTGGTGATCGTGCAGGGCTGGCTGGCCGATGCGTTCGGCCTCCAGATGTCGTTCCTGCTGACGGCGGCGTGCGAACTGTACGTGTTGTTTTACGCGCTGTGGGGATCGAAGCCGACGGGTGAGTTGCCCGCGCCCGAGGTGGTATGATTTTCACCCCTCCCTTGAAGGGGAGGGGCTTTATTTACTCCGGCATCGCGAAGCGGGTGTCTTCGAAGGCGAGGTCGACAAGTACGCGCATCGCCGCGTCGGCGGCGTCGCCGTCGCCCGCTGCGATCGCGTCATAGACCTTGGCGTGATCGGGGATCGGGTTGCGCGGCAGCGCCCGCGCACGCTGCTTATACTGCGTCGTCCAGTTGACCGCCGCGCCGATGCTCGCGCTCAGCACGATCATCGCCTCGTTGCGGGTCGCGCGCAGGATGGCATCGTGAAAATCGCGGTCGGCGGCACGCCCCGCCTCGGTTCCGAGCGAGTGACGGCGCATCGCGGCGAGCGAATCCTTCATCACGCGTAATTCCTCACGGTCGCGGCGTTCGGCGGCAAAGCGCGCCGCCGCCGGTTCCACCACGGCGCGCAGCTCGAACAGGTTGCGCACGAAACCCTTGTCGGGCTCGCCCGCGAAGGCCCAGGCGAGCACATCGGGATCGAGCAGATTCCAGCGCAGCCGCGGCAATACGCGCGTACCGGCCTTCGGACGACTTTCAACCAGCCCCTTGGCGGCGAGTACCTGGATCGCTTCGCGATATGCGCCGCGCGAAACGTCGAGCGCCTCGGAGAAAACGACTTCGCTGGAAAGGATGTCACCCGGCGCATATTCGCCCGAGACGATCGCCGTGCCGAGCTTGTGCGCGATCGCGCCGTGCAAACGCCGCCCGGTGCCGCGCGGTGTACGCGGCACAGCCTCCGCCTTGGCGTCCGCATCTGTCTCTTCGTCAGCCATCACATCTCCCATGCCGTCCTAACCCCCGTCGCACAATGGTGGAACGAAAGATTGCCTTTCCTGCCTGTGCACATTAAGTCGGAGTAATAAGGAGAAGGCAATGACCGTCGACAGTATCATCGCACCCGAACTGGAAACCGCCGGCGATGCTGCCCCGTTCTCGGTCGAGGATGCCTGTGCGGCCGCCGAGGCCGCTTTCGAACCCTATCGCAACACCAGCCGAGAAGACCGCGCCGCTTTCCTCGAGCGAATCGGCGCGGAGATTGTCGCGATCGGTGAGCCGCTGATCGCAGCGGCGATGCGCGAATCGGGCCTGCCGCGCGCACGGCTGGAGGGCGAGCGCGGCCGCACCGTCGGCCAGCTGCAGATGTTCGCCGATGTCGTGCGGCGCGGCGAATGGCTCGGCCTGCGCCACGATCCCGCGCTGCCGGACCGCGCACCGCTGCCGCGCCCTGATCTCCGCCTGCGCATGATCCCGCTCGGCCCGGTCGCGGTGTTCGGCGCGTCCAATTTCCCGCTCGCCTTCTCGACGGCGGGTGGCGACACGGCGTCCGCGCTCGCCGCCGGTTGCCCGGTGGTGGTGAAGGGCCATCCCGCGCATCCCGATATCGGCGCGCTCGTCGCCGGTGCGATCGCCCGCGCGGTCGCGGCGTCGGGTCTGCCCGACGGCGTGTTCCAGCATGTCACCGGCGCGGGCAACGAAATCGGCGCGGCGCTGGTGCGGGATCCGCGCATCACCGCAGTCGGCTTCACCGGCTCGCGCGGCGGCGGGCTCGCGCTACTCAAGCTCGCGCAGAACCGGCCGGTGCCGATCCCGGTCTATGCCGAGATGTCGAGCATCAACCCGGTCGTGCTGCTGCCCGCCGCGCTGGCGTCGCGCGGGGCCGCGCTCGGCATCGCCTTCGTCGGATCGCTGACGCTCGGCGCGGGGCAGTTCTGCACCAACCCCGGCCTGCTGCTGGCGATCGAGGGCGACGATCTCGACGCCTTCGTCGCCGCCGCCGGTGAGGCGTTGTCGGCGAGCGCCGCTGCGCCGATGCTGACGGACGGCATCCACGCCGCCTACGAACAGGGCGTCGCGACGCTGGCGCAGCAGGGTGAGGTCGCGCTGATCGCGCGCGGCGTCGCGGGCGGCACCGCCTGCGGGCAGGCGGCTTTCTTCGAGACGAGCGCCGCAGCTTTCCTCGCCAACGAAAAGCTCGCGCACGAGGTATTCGGCGCCGCCGCCATCCTCGTGCGCTGCCGCGACGAGGCCGAGCTCGCGACCGTCCTCAAGGCCGCCGAGGGCCAGCTCACCGCGACGCTGCACATGGATGCCGGGGACGAACCGATGGCCGCGCGCCTGCTGCCGATCCTCGAGCGCAAGGCCGGGCGCATCCTCGCCAACGGCTGGCCGACCGGCGTCGAAGTGACGCATGCGATGGTTCACGGCGGCCCCTATCCCGCCACCTCGGACGGGCGCACGACCTCGGTCGGCAGCCTCGCGATCGATCGCTTCCTGCGGCCGGTCTCGTACCAGAATATCGAGCAAGACCTGCTGCCCGCCGACCTGCGCGACGCGGCCCTTGCTGGCATGCCGCACCTGGTCGACGGCAAGCGCGCCTGACATCAATGGAACTGCGCGCGGCCGTAACAGCGGCGCGCTTGAAGGGAGTGAACTGAATGGCTTTGCGCCTGCTGCAGCATCGTGACACCGTCGGCGGGCGCGCCGTGATCGCCGCCTTCGACGGCTCCGCCGCGTTCGTGAACGGCGTCACCTCCGTGCGCGAACTGGCGATGCGTGCGATCGAAAGCGGCACCGATCTCGCCACAGCCGTCGCCACCTGCGGCACCGGCGACAGTGTGTTCCTCGCGGCGGAATATGAGGCCGGGCACATCATCGCGCCGATCGACCATGACGATCCCGCGCACCTCATCCTCGCGGGCACCGGCCTCACCCATCTCGGATCGGCCGAGGGGCGTGACAAGATGCACCGCGCCGCGACCGAGGCGACCGCGCAGACGGACTCGATGCGCATGTTCCTGGAGGGCGTCGCAGGCGGCAAGCCCGCCGAGGGTGAGACCGGGCAGCAGCCGGAATGGTTCTACAAGGGCGACGGGTCCGCGCTGGTCGCGCCCGGCGCGGCGCTCGCCATGCCGAGCTTCGCCGAGGATGGCGGCGAAGAGCCCGAACTGGCCGGCATCTATCTGATCGGGCCGGACGGCACGCCGTTCCGGCTCGGCATCTGCCTCGCCAACGAATTCAGCGATCACGTGACCGAGCGGCACAATTACCTCTGGCTCGCGCATTCTAAGCTTCGGCAGGCGGCGCTCGGCCCCGAATTGCTGACCGGCGCGCTGCCCGATCATGTCGAGGGCACGAGCCGCATCCGGCGCGGCAACGAGACGGTGTGGGAAAAGCCCTTCCTGTCCGGCGAGGCGAACATGTCGCACAGCTTCGCCAATTTGGAAGCGCATCACTTCAAATACGACCTATTCCGCCGGCCCGGCGACGTGCACGTGCATTTCTTTGGCACCGCGACCCTGTCGTTCGCCGACGGCATCCGCACGCAAGAGGGCGACGTGTTCGAGATCGAGGCCTCGCCCTTCACGCTGCCGCTGCGCAATCCGCTCGCGCGCGACGCCGCGAAACCCGTCACCGTGAAGGCGCTGTAGGTTGGACCCGATCCGCATCGCCGTGGTCGGCATGGGCAAGATCGCCCGTGACCAGCATCTGCCTGCCATCGCTGGCGACACCGCCTTCAGCCTTGCGGCCACCGTCAGCCCACACGATCAGGGCGTGCCGGGCGTACCGCACCTCGGAAGCCTCGACGAGCTGTTGAGCAAGGGCCCGGCGGTCGATGCGGTCGCGCTCTGCACGCCGCCGCAGGTACGCTACGATCTCGCCAAAATGGCGTTGACGCGCGGCGTTCACGTCTTCCTCGAAAAGCCGCCCGGCGCGACCTTGTCCGAGGTCGATGCGCTGACCGAGCGCGCGCGGCGTGCGGGCGCGTCGTTGTTCGCAGCGTGGCATTCGCGCTTCGCGGCCGGCGTTGCCCCCGCACGGGCGTGGCTCGCCGACCGGCACGTCACCAGCGTGGAGATCGTGTGGCGCGAGGACGTGCGCGTCTGGCATCCCGGACAGGCGTGGATCTGGGAGCCGGGCGGGCTGGGCGTGTTTGATCCCGGCATCAACGCGCTGTCGATCGCGACGCACATCCTGCCGCGCCCCTTCTTCCTGCGGCGCGGCGTGCTGCAGCGCCCCGAGAACCGCTCCGCGCCGATCGCCGCCGATCTGGTGTTCTGCGACACGGCGGGCACCAAGATCACGATGGACCTCGACTGGCGCCAGACCGGCCCGCAGAGCTGGGACATCACGGTCGAGACCGACGCGGGCACGCTCAAGCTCTCGCGCGGCGGATCGGTACTGACGCTACCGAGCGGGACCGAACATAGCGAGGACCGCGAATATGCCGGCCTCTACGCGCGCTTCGCCACGCTGATCCGCACGGGGCGCAGCGATGTCGATACCAGCCCGCTGAAGCTGGTCGCCGACGCTTTCCTGCGCGCCAAGCGGGAAATCGTCGAGCCGTTCAACGAATAACAAAGGACGAACCAGGATGAGGAAGACACTGGCGACGATCGCCGCCCTGATGCTGTCCGGCACGGCGGTGGCGCAGACCGCCCCCACCGAAGGCGCCGCGACCGCGACGCTGCACGCCGACACGCCCGGCCCAACGTACGACCGGCGCATCTTCACGCAGTTCGCCGAGCATCTCGGCAACGGCATCTATGGCGGGCTGTGGGTCGGCAAGGGATCGAAGATTCCCAACACGCGCGGCTTCCGCAACGACGTGGTCGGCGCGCTGAAGGAATTGGGCGTGCCAGTGGTGCGCTGGCCCGGCGGCTGCTTCGCCGACGAATATCACTGGCGCGAGGGGATCGGCGCGAACCGCCCGGTCAAGATCAACACCCACTGGGGCGGCGTGACCGAGCCCAACGCCGTCGGCACGCACGAGTTCATGGACCTGATGGATCAGCTCGGCAGCGAGGCGTACATCGCCGGCAACGTCGGCAACGGCACCCCGCGCGAGATGGCGGAGTGGGTCGAATATATGACCTCGCCCGCCGGCAGCCTTGCCGACGAGCGTGCGAAGAACGGCCACAAGGCGCCTTGGTCCGTCCCCTATTTCGGCGTCGGTAATGAGCTGTGGGGCTGCGGCGGCAACATGCGCCCCGAATTCGCGGCGGACGAGACGCGCCGCTACGCCACCTTCATCAAGGCGCCGAGGGACACCAAGATCCTCAAGATCGCGTCGGGCGCGAACGTCGACGACTATAAGTGGACCGAGACGATGATCCGCGAGGCGGCGGATCAGGTCGACGGCCTGTCGCTGCATTATTATACGATCCCCGGTAGCTGGCCGCCGCGCGCCTCCGCCACCCAGTTCGACGAAAGCGGCTGGGCGGAGACCTTGTCCGAAGCGAACCGCATGGACGCGCTGATCACCAAGCACAGCGCGATCATGGACAAATATGATCCCAAGAAGCGCATCTTCCTGGCGGTCGACGAATGGGGCACTTGGTATGCCGGCGATCCCGGCACCAACCCCGGCTTCCTGCGCCAGCAGAACACGCTGCGCGATGCTCTGGTCGCGGCGATCCACCTCAACATCTTCGCGAAGCACGCCGACCGTGTGAAAATGTCGGCGATCGCCCAGATGGTGAACGTGCTGCAGGCGATGATCCTGACCGACGGCGCGAAGATGGTGAAGACGCCGACCTATTGGGTGTTCGACCTCTACAAGCCGTGGATGGATGCGACCGTGCTGCCGATCGACGTGCAGTCGCCCGGCTATGGCGCGGGCAAATGGTCGATGCCGGCGGTCAGCGCATCGGCGGTGCGCGACAAGGCGGGTGTGGCGCACGTCGCGCTCGCCAATCTCGATCCGAACCGGGGCAACACGGTGCGCATCAAGCTCGACGGCATCGCGGCGACATCCGTGTCGGGCAAGGTGCTGACGGCGGGCACGATGAACGCGCTCAACGATTTCGGCGCGCCCGATGCGGTGAAGCCCGCCGCGTTCGACGGCGCTCGGATCGACGGCGGTGCGCTGGTCGTCACGCTGCCCGCCAAGTCGGTCGTGATGCTCGATCTCAAGTGACCGACGCCTATGTCCTCGGCGATTGGGGCTCGACGCGGCTCCGGCTGTTTCGTCTCGTCGGCGAGAACGTGACCGACCGCGTCGAGGGGCCGGGGATTATCGCGACCGGTATCGTCCCGGCGCGTGCGCTTGCCGGGCGGCTGGCGGCATGGCCGAATATCGCCGACGTAACCTTGTGCGGCATGGCCGGCGCGCGCGGGGGGCTGATCGAGGCCGCGTATGTGGCCTGCCCCACCACCGCCGCCGACTGGCACGGCCAGCGCGTGACTACCGAGGTGCAGGGCATACCGGTCGCGGTGTTGGCGGGCCTCAGCGACCGTTCGGATACCGGCGTGCCGGACGTGATGCGCGGCGAGGAAACGCAGATCTTCGGGGCGTTGGCGCTCGATCCCGCGCTGTTGGCCGGGGAGCATGTCTTCGTGCTGCCCGGTACGCACAGCAAATGGGTGCAGGTCGGCGACGGCGCGGTGCGGAAGTTCCGCACCTGCCCGACCGGTGAGCTGTTCGCGCTGCTTAGCGGTGCCTCGTCGCTCGTTGGGGACGACCGGGCCGGCAGCGGCGATTTCGACGAGGGTTTCGCGCGCGGGGTGGAGCGCGCCGGTGAAGCGATGATCGCAGCGCTGTTCGAGGCGCGGGCGGCGCGGCTGCTCGACGGGCGCGGGCGGGACTGGTCGCGGGGTTATCTCTCCGGCCTATTGATCGGCGGCGAGGTCGCGGCGCAGGCGACGGGCGGCGTCGTGTTGATCGGCGATCCGGCGCTGTGCGGGTTTTATGCACGCGCGCTCGACGCCTTCGGCCATCCGCACCGCCGCATCGACGGCGACGCCGCATCGTTGGCGGGGCTCACACTGGCGCGAGGAAAAGCATGACGATCGACGAAGCCCTCGAAGCCGGTGCGCCACCGATCATGGCGATCCTGCGTGGCGTGCGACCGGACGAAGCGGTCGGCATCGGCCGTGCGCTGGTCGCGACGGGCGTCCGCCTGATCGAGGTGCCGTTCAACTCGCCCGAACCCGCCGCGAGCATCGCCGCGCTGGCCGACGCGATCGGCGACGAAGCCGCGATCGGCGGCGGCACGATCCTGACTCCGGCGATGGTCGATCAGCTCGCGGATGCGGGCGGGCGCTTCATGGTCTCGCCCAATACCGACCCGGCGGTGATCGCCCTTGCCGCCGTGCGCGGGCTCGAGCCGCTGCCGGGTTTCCTGACACCGACCGAGGCGTTCGCCGCGATCGGTGCTGGCGCGCGACAGTTGAAGGTGTTCCCCGGATCGGTGCTTGGTTCGGCATATCTGTCAAGCCTGCGCGACGTCCTGCCGCGCGAGGTGCGCTTGTGGGTGGTCGGCGGCGTCGGTGTCGCCAATCTCGCCGAGTTCCGTGCGCGTGGCGCGGACGGCATCGGCGTCGGCGGATCGCTCTACAAGCCGGGCGACGCCGCCGCGACGGTCGGGAAGAAGGCGGCGGCGCTGGTATCGGCATGGCAGTCCGCGTGAAGGCGCTGCTCGCCTTTGCCGCGCTCGCGCTGGTCGGGGCCGCACCAGCGGAGACGCTCAACGACCGGCTGACCGGCGACCTCGCGCCGGTCCACGACCCCGTCATCGCGCGCGAAGGCGACACCTATTACGTCTTCACCACAGGCGGCGACGTGCGGACTTCGCCCGACCTGATCCACTGGAGCGCCGCGCCGAAGCTGATCGCGGCGATGCCCACCTGGACGGCGCGGGTCGTGCCCGGCAGCAAGGACTATTGGGCGCCCGACATATCCTACGTGAACGGCCGCTGGCGGCTGTATTACGCCGTATCGACCTTCGGATCGAACCGCTCGGCAATCGGCCTGCTGACCAGCCCGACGCTTGACCCCAAGGCACCGGGATACGGCTGGCGCGACGACGGCCTTGTGTTGATGTCGACCCGGGACAGCGATTTCAACGCCATAGACCCCAATCTCGTCATCGATCGCGACGGCGGGCAATGGCTGTCGCTCGGCAGCTTCTGGAGCGGCCTCAAGCTGTTCCGGCTCGACCCAGCGACCGGCAAGCCCGCCAACCCCAAGGCCGCGCCTATCGCTATCGCGCGTCGCCCCGCCCCAGCCGGCGCGCCCGCCCCGGTCGAGGCACCGTTCATCGTCGATCACGGCGGCTATTACTGGCTGATCGCCTCCTACGACTATTGCTGCAAGGGCGCGCAGAGCACCTATTACACCGTCATCGGCCGGTCGAAGGCGATCACCGGGCCGTATCTCGGCAAGGACGGCAGTTCGATGATGCAGGGCGGCGGCACCGTCCTGCTGCGCGCCGACCTGCCCGAGCAGGATCGCTTTCGCGGGCCCGGCCACGCCGGTTTCCTGCACGACCGCGATGGCACGGATTACGTCGTCTACCACGCCTACGACAAAGCGAACAAAGGCGTCCCCACCTTGCGGATCGCACCGATCCGCTGGGACGCGGACGGCTGGCCGCAAGTGGAGTATTGAACCCATGACCGACTTTACACGCCGCGCTTTCGTCGCGGGCGCAACCGCCCTCGCGGCCACCCCGGCGCTTGCGAAAAAGGCCCCGACCACCCCCGCCATCGTCAACCCGGTGGTACGCCAGCGCGCCGATGCGCAGGTTTTCCGCCACACCGACGGCTGGTATTACATGACCGGATCGGTGCCCGAATACGACCGGCTCGTGCTGCGCCGCGCGAAGACGCTCGAAGGCCTGTCGACCGCCGCCGAGCGTGTGTTGTGGCGGCACGAGAAGAGCGGGCCGATGTCGGGCTTCCTGTGGGCGCCCGAATTGCACCTGATCGACGGGCGCTGGATCATGTATTTCGCGGCGGGCCCGAGCGGCGGCGGCGAGGACGTGTTCCGCATCCGCACCTATGCTATCGCCTGCGACGGCAAGGATCCGATGACGGGCGGATGGTCGGTACTCGGCCAGTTGCAGACCGCGTGGGACAGTTTCACGCTCGATTCGACCAGCTTCATCCACAAGGGCACGCGCTACCTCGCCTGGGCGCAGCGCGAGCCGGGGATCGAGACCAATTCCAACCTCTATCTCGCCCCGCTCGCGACACCGCTGACGCTGGCGGCGAAGCAGGTGCGGCTCACCGTGCCGACGCTCGATTGGGAAGTGCGCGGCTTCAAGGTCGCAGAGGCGCCCGCCGTGCTGGAGCGCAACGGGCGGCTGTTCATGACCTATTCGGCGAGCGCGACCGACGATCGCTATTGCCTGGGGATGCTGAGCGCGCCTGCCGACAGCGACATCATGGATCCGGCGAACTGGACGAAATCGCCGGTGCCGGTGTTCCAGTCGTCGCCCGCGCACAAGGTGTTCGGGCCCGGTCACAACAGCTTCACCACCGATGAGCGCGGTCGCGACGTGCTCGTCTATCACGCGCGCGACTATGCCAAGATTGAGGGCGACCCGCTGTTCGATCCCAACCGCCACACGCGCATGCAGCGCTTCCGCTACACGCCCGACGGCACGCCCGATTTCGGGGCACCTGTCGCCAACGGGCGGCTCGCGTGAACGGCGTCGGTCGCCGCGAACTGCTCGCGGGCGGCGTCGCGGCGATCGCGCTACCCGGCCTCGGCCGCGCGCGTGGCAAGGCGCCGCGCGCGCCGCTGCTCGCGCCGACGCCGCCGATGGGGTGGAACAGCTGGAACAGTTTCGCGGTGACGATCACCGAGGCGCAGGCGATCGAGACAGCGCGGATCATGGCGGAGAAACTGCTGCCGGCAGGCTATTCGATCTTCACGGTCGATCACCAATGGTATGATCCGCGCGCCAAGGGCTATGATTATAACACCGATATCGTGCCGGTCATGGACGGGTTCGGCCGGTTCCAGCCCGATCCGGTGCGTTTCCCGTCGAGCACGGGCGGCAAGGGTTTCGCGCCGCTCGCCGCTCAAGTGCATGCGCTCGGGCTGAAGTTCGGCATCCACCGGATGCGGGGCATCCCGCGCGCGGCGGTCGCCGCCAATCTGCCGGTCGCGGGCACGTCCTACCGCGCGCGTGACATCGCCGACCCCGACAGCATCTGCTCATGGAACGTCGACGTGTACGGCGTCGACATGCGCAAATCCGGCGCGCAAGCCTATTATGACGGCGTGTTCGCCGAATATGCGCGCTGGGGAGTCGATTTCGTCAAGGTCGACGACATGAACCGTCCCTATGACGCGCATGCGCCGGAGATCGAGGCGATCGCGCGCGCGATCCGCCGGTCGGGTCGGCCGATGATCCTCAGCCTCTCGCCTGGCGAGACGCCGGTGGCGCGCGCCGATCACGTCCGTCGCCATGCCGAGATGTGGCGCATCTCCGACGATTTCTGGGACGAATGGCGCATGCTGGAGGCGCAATTCACCCGGCTGGAGAATTGGAGCCCGCATAGCGGCGACGGGCGCTGGCCCGATGCCGACATGCTGCCGCTCGGCCGCATCGCGATGGGCGCGCGCGACACGCGCTTTACGCCCGACGAGCAGCGCACGTTGATGACGTTATGGGCGATCGCGCGTTCGCCGCTCATCATGGTCGGCGATCTGCGCCATCTCGACGCCGCGACGCTGGTGCTGCTGACCAATCGCGCGGTGATCGCGGTCAATCAGGCGAGTAGCGGCAACCGGCCGCATTTCGTGGAGGACGGCACGCGCGTCTGGTCGGCGCGGGCGGAGGGCGCGAACCGCTACGTCGCGCTGTTCAACACATCCGAGAAGACCCGGCGCGTGGCGCTGCCCCTGCACGAGATCGGGATGGCCGGAACCGTGACGGAGCACGATCTGTGGACCGGTGCACGCACCGTCGCGTCGGACGGGCATGTCGCGCACGATGTGCCCGCGCACGGCGCGGCGCTGTTGCGCATCGCGTCATAGCGCGCATTTTAACTCTTACTTGTTTTAACGCGATATGTGCCAAAATCGCATCAGCAGGCCCAAAAGCGCACCGATCTCTCCGTAAATGTCCCCATACCCGCTTGACGCCCTCCGGACTCGGTGCCAAAGCGACATCTAATTTGTAGGACTAATAGCCGCCAAAGAACGGCTTATCTTGGGGATGTTTCACATGGCAATGAAGCCCGTTATCCTGTGCTCGGTCTCGCTGCTGTCGCTGCTCGCGGCAACACCCGCGATGGCGCAAGCTGCCTCTGCCCCACAAACCGAGGGCGCGACCGGCACCACCGATGACACCCCACCCGCCGACGCGCAGGACATCGTCGTCCACGGCGTCCGCGCCTCGATCGTCGGCGCATTGAACGTGCGCAAGGACTCGACGCAGATCGTCGATTCGATCGTCGCGGAAGACGTCGGCAAGCTGCCCGACAACAACGTCATCGAGGCGCTCCAGCGCGTCACCGGCATCCAGGTGACGAACCGCAGCGGTGGCGAGGCAGCGGGCATCTCGATCCGCGGCCTGCCCGACGCGCTGACCACGCTCAACGGCCGCAACATCTTCACGGCGGCGGGCCAGTCCTTCTCGCTGCAGGATATCTCCGCCAACCTCATCAAGCAGGTCGACGTCTACAAGACGCGTTCGGCCGACCAGATCGAGACCGGCCTCGCCGGGCAGGTCGACGTCAAGACGCGCCGCCCGTTCGATTTCAAGGGCTTCGCCATCTCTGGCCTCGCGCGCGGAATCTACAACCAGCAGGCCGACACCTTCAATCCCAACGCCGCACTGCTCATCAGCGATCGCTGGGAAACGGGCATTGGCGATATCGGTATCCTGGCGAACGGCAGCTACAGCAAGACCAATTACCGCGACATGACGACGACGGCGGGGGCGTTGGTGCCCTTCGCGACGCTCAACCCGCCGGCCGGTTCGGGCCTCGCCCCGTTCGAGCGAATCTTCCCCGACGGCAAGACCCCGCCCAACTGGCAGGTCGGCCTCGATCGCGGCCTGCCGACCGCAGCGGGCTCGACGCTGATCAACAACGGCGTCGCCACGCCCTATTACCTCTCGCGCGACGCCGTGTTCAGCTCCGATCTGTACGGCAAGCGCGAGCGCCCCTCGTTCAACGTCGCCCTGCAATGGGCGCCCAACAGCAGTTCGGTCTATACCGCCGAAGTGTTCTATTCGGGCTTCCGCGGCAACACCTTCAACAGCCTGCAGTTCAGCTTCGTCGATTTTTGGGCGAACGCGCAGCAGCCAACGCTGTATGACGGCACCAACATCGTGAAGTCGCGCGTCGCCAACAGCGTCTATGGCTTCAACAGCGGCGATTATACGCAGAACAAGACCGACAGCTTCGTCTATGCCCTGAACGGCAAGTGGGATGTCGGGTCGCACGGCAAGATCGTCGCCGACCTTGCCTATCAGACCAGCACCTACGAGACCTCGTTCGTCGCGCTGCGCACGGACCGCGTGGCGGACACGATCAACGTCGATTTCAACGCTGGCGGCGGCATCCCGTCCTATCACTTCGGCAACGACGCGCTGCTGGCGGACCCGAGTGTTTGGAACGTCGCGCAATTCTACGACAATGCGCAGCGCGACAAGGGCAGCGCGATCACCGGCACGATCGACGGCGAATATACCTGGGACGACGGCTTCCTGCGCCGCATTAAGGGCGGTTTCCGCTTCGATGACCGCAAGGCCTCCACGGCGGTGCGCTCGCAGGATGCGGGCAACCTCGGCGTCAGTCTGGCGTCGCTGGGGGCGGATGCCGCCTTCACCAACAAGGGCTTCTTCGACGGCCGCGCCGACATCCCCTCCACATGGGTGCTGGCCAATGGTTATTGGGTGTACGCAAATGCCGACAAGGTGCGCGGCCTCTACGGCCTGAAAACCTCGGATCAATTGTCGCTCGGCACGGTGTTCGACATCGACGAGATCACGCTCTCGGCTTATGTTCAAGCCGATGCCGAAATCTCGATCTTCGGCCGCCCGCTGAAGCTGGAAGGCGGCGTGCGCTTCGTGACGGTCGACACCAATTCGAAGTTCTTCGACCGCTACAACAACTTCACCGAAACCGACGCTTCGAACGGGACTGAGAAGTTCCTGCCGAGCTTCACGGCCCGCTACGCCATCACCGACAAGCTGCGCCTGCGCTTCAACTACGGCGAGACGCTACGCCGCCCGAACTTCACCGACGTCAACCCGAACTACACGCTGACGGGTGATCTCACCAACGTCGGCTATGGCAGCGGCAGCGCGGGCACGGGCGACCTGAAGCCGACGACGTCGCGCAACTTCGATATCGCCGCCGAATGGTATTTCGGCCGCGACAGCGCGATCACCGTGACGGGCTTCCGCCGCGAGATCAACGGCCTGGTCGTGCCGGTCACGCGGCTTGAGAACATCCCGAACAACGGCATCGTCGCGGGCGCCACCAACACCTTCGCGATCACCCGGCCGCTCAACGCCTCCAACGGCGTGCTGAAGGGTATCGAGGTCGGCGTCACCTACTTCCCGCATTACCTGCCGCCCTTGCTCGACGGCCTGGGCTTCGTCGGCAGCGTAACGGTCCTCGATTCGAGTCAGAACATCCCGCAGTTCGACTCCGCCGGCAATCTGACCGGGCAGTTCAACTCGGCGTTCTTCGGGGTGTCGAACTTCTCGTACAACGCTACGCTCGCCTACGATAAGGGCCCGATCGGCGCGCGCGTCTCCTACGTCTGGCGCAAGGAGTTCCTCGCCAACAACGAGGCGCGGTTGTTCGCCAACCCGATCGGCGTGTGGCGTGCGCCGGAAAGCAGCCTCGACCTGCAGTTGACCTTCAACGTCAACGACCGTCTCGGCATCACCTTCGATGCGGTCAATCTGCTCCAGTCGACGCAGCAGACCTATTACAAGTTCGACGACGTCGGCGGGCCGGAGCGGTTCAACCTCGGCACCACCCTGCTCGCGCGGACTTTCGCGATCGGCGTGCGCTACGGCTTCCGCTGATGCTGTTTCCTCGTCCGGTCTCGCTCCTCCTCCCCTTGTGAGCGCTACCGGGCACCTTTTGCGGGCGCTGCGCACTCTCCTGATGTGCGCGGCGCCCGTTCTTTTGACGGCGGCAGCGTCCCCGCCGCGCCTCGACGCGCCGAAGATCCTCGCCGAACGCTATGGGGGCGACGCCGGCTGGTATGCCGACCGCATCCCGCTGTTCGAAAGCTCGGACCCGCTGCTCGACCGCGTCTATTACTACCGCTGGCAGGTGTACCGCGCGCACCAGCGCGATCTCGGCGCGAAGGGCTATATCACCACCGAATTCCTCGACGATGTCGGCTGGCAGCGCGAACCCTATGCCAGCCTCAACGACGCGACCGGCTTCCATCTCTACGAAGGCCGCTGGCTGCGCGACCGGCGCTTCGCCGACGATTACATCAATTTCCTCTATGACGAGGGCGGCAACGATCGCCATTTCAGCGAGGCGATCGCCGACGCCGTCTGGGCGCGCTATCTGATCGACCACGACCGCGACGCGGTGCTGCGGCACCTCGGCGCGATGCGGCACGTCTATGGCCTGTGGGACGATCATTTCGATTTCGCAAAGGGGCTCTACTGGATCGAACCGCTGCTCGACGCGACCGAATATACCGTCTCCTCGATCGACGCCTCGGGCGGCAAGGACGGCTTTCGCGGCGGCGATGGGCAGCGCGTTCCTGTGTGCCGCGCTCGGCATCCAGCCGACCGTGGGCCATGCCGATTATATCGGATCATGGCTTGAGGTTTTGCGCGAGGACACCCTCGGGTCTCAAACCCGTTAAAGCGATGATGGACGGGAAGAGGCTGAAGAGCAACCCGCATCAGTTCCGGTCCTCGCCATAGCAACAGGCAGGCAAAATACGAAAAGCGCACGGGCTCTGTTTCGTGCTGCTTCAGGTATCGTCGTTGAGACGATCCTGCAGGCGGCTCACGGTTTCCATGATATCGTCGAACGCTGGGATCTCGCCAAAAATCATGCCCGCCATTGCATCATAATCGCGGCGAAGATCGACGATCATTGCGTTGCTGGGGACCAGCGCAAAATTTCCCGGTTCCGCATGCGCCAGATCCAGATCAGGACTGTTGAAGAACAACCGCGCATGAGCAACGCAGTCGCGACCAAGCGCCGGATTGGCCAAGGCTGCATCGCCGGTGCCGGCTGCCATCAGCATATGAACATCATAATAGTGTCGTGAGACGCGCTGCCCACCCGCGCGCAGCAGGTTTCGCTTATCAAACCAGCGACGCAGACCGTGCAGAATGACGACCTTGTCCCAGAAAGTGCGCTCGGCATCTACGATCGTGACATTGTCGATCTCCAGCGCGAAGGCGGGAAGATCGTCGTTTACGTAAGGAGCGACGCGCCCCCGTTGGTGCGGGTCGAGCGCGGATTTGGCCCCTGATTCGATCTTTACCGCTTTCCGGATGTAGCCGTCCGAAGCCGTGGTCACGGTCGGATACCAAAACAGCAGGCTTTGCCGACTGACATCGTCGTCATCGATCTCGATCCGTGCGCCATCCGCGGCCATGCCAGTCTCGGCGATCATCGTCGTCAGGATGTTCTGCAACTGCGCCCGGAGTGGACCGCCGATAAATGCCTGGCAGGCGACCTTGATGGCGTCGAGTTTCGCCTCTCGCTTCTTGCGTGACAGCCCTTCCAGTTCCTCGACGCTCGCTCCTTCGTTAAGGTCCTCCCGAAATACGGTGATGTCGATATCTTCGGAGAAACGTGCGATCAGGCCGAAGCCCTTCGACAGGGACGTGCCGCCCTTGAACAGCAAACGAGGCCGCTCCGAGGCCGGGCCATTGAACAAGGCATCAAGCGTCCAGCAGACCCAGAAGTCCTTCTCGACGTTTTGAGGTGCCGTGCCGAGCCGCTGGCTGGTCGCTGTGAAAAGATCGCGACGGTCGTCGGCTGGGGCGGTGAGCAGGCGGGCATAGTCCGGGTTCATCATTTTCTCCGCGTTGGGGGAGGCTCGGCCAGATCAATCTTTGAAAGCAGATCGCGCAGGATCACCTGCATCCAGGCGGGCAATGCGAGAAGATCGCGTTGCAGGTCATTCACGATCAAAGCGCCATGATGTGGATCGGCGAAGATCGTCAGCAATCGCCTCTCGACCTCTGGACCCTGGTCAGCCGCGATATCATGCAGCCAGTGAAGCGCCTGCACCACACGCATGGCGGGGCGCCCTGCCCAATAGAGCTTGCTGGGAGCGGTCGTCTTGAACTCGATCTGTAGCTTACCAAGCGCGATCGGCTTGAGCCGCGCATCAGTATGCACGACGATCCGTGCGGGCACGGCGTCGGAGAGACCCAAATCATTGGCGGCCGTCATGCCATCGACGATGATGCGCGCCTGATCCCGACGCGCAAGGGCATCGACCACCGCGCGCGGATCGGGGTGAGTTGGCTGGCCGGTCAGGCTGTTCGCTCGTGGCTTGTCGTACAGCCCGCGCGCGATCCGACGGATGTCACCGCCATGGTTCAGGCGATGCAGTGCTTGATCGACGGCCTCTCTTGATCCCAGGTCCAGGAAATCACGCGGCGTCCACACGCCGAAAGGCGCTTTCTGAGTCATCCGACCCAGAATGGCGGTTTTCAGATCTAGCCCCGGCCCACGCATCACTTCTCCTTTGTCAGAAGTTTGTATGCACATTTCTGACAAAATGGGAAGGCCGATTGTCAGATTAACGTAGCATATTTCTGACAAAAGGGCGCGCCAAAGCGATCTAGATGCCACGATTGCGACAGGCGACATGGCACCCTCTCCAATGCGTATCGTACGGGGCGGCATCGAAGACGCATCCCTCGGCTTTGTCCGAGCAGCCATCTGAACTGGCTGCACTGGGTCAGTTCCGCCGTCGCTACCGTTACAAATCCTTGCGCCACCTGCCCGCCGACCATCGCAGGTTGATCAGGCCATGGAACCCCATCGACATCGGTGCGGCGTTGGCCGTGGCCAGACGCCGTCAGGCTGCGGCTTCGATCGGCGGTTGAGCGTCTTCCACCGCCTTCGCCGGCATCTGACTGTCATGGCCCAACAGCTAACATTCCCAGTCGCGCATAAGGACTCGCCGCTTGAGAAACGCATCGCCGCGACGATAGGCGCGTACCGTTTCATCGCCAACCTGATGCGCTAGCGCCTGCTCGACGATCGTTTCGGGGTGCCCGGTCATGTCCCCCATATAGTCACGGAAGCTGCTGCGCATGCCGTGGACCGTATGTTGGCCCATGTTCATGCGCCGCAGCACCATGAGCATCGCCATGCCCGACAGCGGTGTTCCGGGCTTCTGGCCGGCAAAGACATAGCCGTCAGGACGTCGGTTCGACGTGCGCGCCTGCTCCTGCAATATTTGGAGCGCGAGCGGAGACAACGGAACGCGGTGCTCGATTCCCATCTTCATGCGTACGCCAGGGATCGTCCAGACTCCCGCATCAAAATCCACTTCCGACCATGTCATCCGCAATGTTTCGTTGGTGCGGGTGGCGCAAAGGATTGTCAGTGCAAGCGCGCGTCCCGCAGGGGCAGCGCGCCTCCGCAAACTGGCAAAGAAATCCGGCATCTGCTCGTAGGGGATCGCGGTATGATGCTTGACCTGCGCTTTCCTGCGTTGCCGCGGGAGCATGTGAACGAGATTCCCTTTCCAGCGCGCCGGGCTTTCCCATGGGCTGGCGATGTGCTTCGACGCCTTCGCGGCATCGAGGATGATTTCGATGCGTCCGCGAACGCGGCCTGCCGTTTCCGGAATCTTCCGCCATATCGGGCGCAGCACGGAAGCAACGTCTTCGGCGGTGATGGTATCGACCGGCATCTCAAGCAATGCGGCTGCATGCGTCCAGATCGTTGCGCGCCATTGCTTATGGTGTTTGGAGCTCTTCCAGCCATCGGCGTGTGTGTCGATATACTTGTCGGCGAATACGCCGAAGTGGGGCGATGCTTGTTCGCCAGACTGTTTCGACTCTCCACCGCCCGTGGGCGTATCCGCGCTGCGGGACGCCCGCTCGGCCTCTTCGGCGGCACGCCGCTCCTCAATCGGATCCAGCCCATCGGCAAGCTGCGCGCGAACGATGGCGGCACGCTCTCGCGCCATCGCGAGCGAGACATTGGCGAAGGCACCAAGGCCCATCTCCCGTCGCCGCTTGTCGCGTTCCCACGCGAAGGTCCAGCGCTTTGATCCGTCCTTGCCGAGACGGAGATACAGGCCGCCGCCATCGCTGTGCCAACCCGGCGTGCTGACGGTTTCCACCCTTCGTGCGCTCAACTTATGCAGGCTCCGGGACATGCGAATTCTCCTTCCTCCATCGAACCCAAGGGGTTCGAATCCGCCTGCCTCCGCCTCACGGTTTGCAGCCGGGTTTGCAGCCGGGTTTGCAGCCGGGTTTGCAGCCGGGTTCGGGTCGAGGATCGATGCGATTTGCAATGAACCGCTACGATCCGCCTTCGACGCTTCGCCGACGGGAAACGCTCCGTTTTCCGAGGAGATTTTACCAAAAAACCGCTATTTTTGAAATGCTTGCGATGGGCCACTTTGGCTCACTCCGTCTCCGCCAAAAACCATTGAAAACATTAGATTTTTTTTGGTTTTGGGTTTGGCGTCCGGGTCTCCGTCCGGGTTTTTGAAGCGGATTTTTGCGAACTGCTGCGACCAGCCGTGAACGGACTGCGACGAACTGTGGCAATGCGAGCTTGCCGAACCTCGCTGGTTTCAGAGCTCGGGAGTGTCGGCTCGCCCGTGATAAGAGTTTGAGCGACACTGAAACTGACGCCGAGGCCGCCTACCTCGCCGAGAGCTTTGCCAGCGCCCTTGTAAGCGTATTGCGATCTGACGAAACATTGCCGCGCCCTTTACGTCACCATCGGCTTTGGCCTGCCTGACGAAATTCACCTACATCGTAACGTTCTCGTAATGCTCGTCGGCCATCTCGTCCCTAAGATTAGCGCTGTTCACGCCGCCAAGTTGGAGCGCTTGGGCCTGGCGATCAACGTAATCTGTTTGAGCAAATGCGCTCAGTCGACAAGCATCGACGGGTTAGCATTGCTTCTCCGAATCAAAATGTTAGTCTTATCATGCGCCGCGAGGGCGGTGCCGAGGCTTGAGAACCTCGCTTCTGATCACGATGGGGAAGCTGAGCCGGCGCGCCGGGATGCACTGCGATCGCCTGAGTCGTATTGAGCTGGATGCGGTCGCACCAGGGCGACAGCACCGCCTCGACGACGCCGAGGATCAGGCGATGCTGGACCAGGGCCGCGGCGTGAGGCGAACGGACGAGAAGCCGACCGAACCGCTTGGTCGTAGTACCGTAGAAGCCGCCCTGGCCGAACGGCGTGCGGGCGAAATCGCTAGCGAGGTCGTCATCAAGCGCGCCGATTGTCGCTCGCGGCAGCGCGTCGGGGATGATGCAATAGCCTTGCGCCGTGAGATCGGCGGCGTGGCGCGCGATTGCACCGGAAAGGTCGAGTGTGTCGGTCATTTTCTGTCCCCCGCGTCAAGCTGCGACGCGTCGGTCGACGCGCAGCGCGGCTGCCGTGGCACGCCTGGATTCTAGCAGGCTCGACGTTTCCGGCGTGATCTCGATGCGGAGTGCCGCCAACATCGTGCCGTTGATGATGCGCGGCAGCCCGAGCGGCACGCAGCGCCAGCCAAAGGCGAGGATCTGCTGGAACCAGCCCATCTCGGCGATCGCGCTATAGGCGGTGATGCCCGCCGCCAACGCATGGTCGACCAGCGCATTGACGAGCGTGTCGCGCACCAGGCGCCGCTCGCAGGCGCTCAGCCGGCGATCGAGACAGAAGCGCGTGATCTCGAACGTGCCAGCGTCGCGGGGTGGAGCCTCCTCGCACAGCCCCGAATAGAAGCTGTCGAGGATGTGCGGCCGCGTCGTCGGCAGCAACCGGGCCGACCCGAGATGCGTGCCGTCCGGCGCGGCGAGGATGAGGTAGGTGGCGTGGACATCGTCGAACTGGTCGACCTCATAGCGGTCGTCGAGGACCGGCACATCCCATTTGAGCAGGTCGACGAAGACGGATTTGCGCGCGGCGAACATTGAACGCAGGACGGCGTCCGATGCCGGGCGCGCGGCGGATTGAACAACATGCAGCATGGGTCTCGCTCCTTGACCGTGATCAGCCAAGGGTCGTCCCGCTGCGGGTCAGTCCGCTATTCCGGAAAAGGGTAATATCGGCGGCGGAAGATATCGGCGAAGGTCAGCGTTCCGTCGAAGAGCGTCAGGATCACTAGATATGTCCGCTTGTTCACGCCGTAGCGCTCGCAGGCCTGCTTGATATGGCGGGCGACTGTCTCTTCGCTGACGCCCAGGATGAGACTGATTTCCCAGTCGCTCTTGCCCCGTGCAACCCAGAGCACGCAGTCGCGCTGGCGGTCGGTGAGTACTGGTCGCGGCGGCATCTGCAGACCTCCGCGCATCGCCCAGAGCCGCCGTGCGCCCTCGAACGCGAACATCCCCGCGAGCTGTGCAAGCGGCAGCATCTCATGCCGCATTGGCCAGCCCGCCTCGTTCGCAAACGAGCACGAGCCGCGCGCCTCGCCGGGCACATGCGCCGGCACGGTGAAGCCGTCGCCGATACCGTGATCGCGGCCCAGCGCCAGCACGCGGTGGTCTTCGCGGGTCATGGGGATGATCTCGGACATCCGCGACCAGGGAAAACCGACACTGGTCCTGTGGCTCGCACGGTGCACCGGATCGGAGATGCCAAGCGCATTGCGGTCATAATAATCGGCCCAGCGGACCGGATAATTGTGGATACGAATGGCGTTGCCGCTCGCCGCGACGATATCGACATGATGCGTCAGCGCGAAATACTGGAAGCCGAGCTGCTCCGTCACCGCCGCCATCGCGGCGGTAAGATCGTCCGCATTCGCTGCGGCCTCGACGACGCGCATGAACTGCGTTGCCATGCTGTGCATGCGCATAGGGCAAAGCCACGACCCTGGGCGGTGTCTCAAGCCACCGGCAATCCCTGGGCCGCCCTTTCCCGGTCCCTTGGGCCGCGCGGCGGTGTCTCAAGCCGTCACCCGGCGAGCCGTGTCATGGAACTGACATATCATGGTGTGTCGCAAGGCAAAACCTGGATGTCGGCGAATCGCGGCAATCGCGCGCCAGGCCGTTTCATCGGGCGTCCCGGCGAGGAGGATCGTGCTGCGGCGGTCCGGAGACGGCATAGCGCATGAACAGGGACGGATCCCGCTCCCCGGGATCCGACTGGCGCGACCCGGCGCCGTATTGCGCGTTGCGCGGCATCGATCGCGCGGGGCTGATGTGGGAATGGCTGCGCCGCGATCCCGGCTATGTGGGCTGGTACACGCGGGCCAGCACGGCCACGCGCGGCGCCGGCGATGCCATTCCGTGGGGGCTTCACTTTCGCGGAACATCCCGACCTCCCGGCCCCGGAGGCGCGGCTCATCTGGCATGCCGATTTCGATCCCGGGACACTTTCCGTCGCTGCCGTGCCCGCCGACCCGGCCGACCCCGACAGTATTCGCATTGATCGAATCGCGCCCTGGCTCACCATCGCAGTCGACGATTTGGGGCGCGAGCATGCGGTACTGTCGGACGGCTGGCATCATGTCCGGCTCGACATCGAGGAGGGCCGGTTGGAGGGACAGGAAGCGGTTCTGCTCCAGTATCGGCTGCACGGGTTTGCTTCGGCGGAGGCGCGACTGCTGCCCCTGCGCCGGTTTCTCGACCTGTGCAGGCATCGGCGGTTTGCACGATCGCTGTTTCCCCGTGATCCCTGGATCGACCGTGGCATCGACATGCTGCGGGTGCATGATGCGATAGGCCAGGGCGCGAGCCAGCGCGATATCGGCGCGAGCCTGTTCGGTGACCAGCGGGTGGCGCGGGACTGGAATGATATCTCGGACTCGCTTCGCTCTCGCGTCCGACGGCTGGTGCGCGAGGCGCGGGCCATGGCCCACGGCGGATACCGGCAGCTGATGCGCCGCAGCCGCTGACAGATCCGCGCTACCTTCGCAGATCCACTATGGCGCAGGCGGCGCGCGCGACAAAGCCTGCGTTGCCGGCAGCCGACCGCACGCCTTGGCGAGCAGAAAAACGCTCCCCCGTCCCGCAAGTGGCGTGGCAAACCCGATCAAGCCAAGGGATCTGTCGGACGCTGCCTCATGCCTCGTGCGCCATCGCCGCGCGCACAATCGCGCTGTCGACAACCTGCTCCATGCTGACGATCTTGCCATCCTTCAGCCGATAAAGATGCGCGAAGCTGGCGCGCATGGCTTTGCCGGTGGCCTTGTAGGTGCCGGAATAGACACCGAATGCGGCCACCTGGTCGCCATCCGCCAGGTAGCTATGCACCTCTGCATGGTAGTCGATCCACTCGCTGCCGAGGCGCTGGAACACCCCGGCGGCGATCGCCTCCGGCCCCACATAGGTGCCGGCATAGGGAAAGCCCGCCGCTTCGGTCCAGTGCGCGTCGGGCGCCAGTGCCGCCATCAGCGCCCGGCCATTGTCTTCCGACGCACCTTCATAGGTCGCCCGGATCACGTCCAGATTGCTGCTCATCTCAACCCCACTGCATTTCGCCGGTGGCAACCTTGGACCCGATGTCGATCGCGACGCCCATGCCCAGGCCCGGGAAGCGTGCTTCCATCGCAGCCTTGAGCGCGGCGGCGTTGGCGGCGCGGGGCAGTTCCTCGTCGAACGCGGTGAGATAGGCGATGGTGAAGGCGATCGCGGAGCTGTCGGTGGGCGCCGTCACCGCCATATGGCCCGGGACGACGATTCCCGGCTTGCGCGCGGCGAGTGCTGCCAGGTTCGCGCGCCAGGCTGCCCGCTGCTCGGTGGTCGGCGTGTCCGCGGTCCACACATGAACGCCGGAGAAGATCAGCACGCCGCCGACCACCGCGTTCAGCGCGGGCACGAACAGCGTCCGCCGATTGGCGAGCCCCTCCGCCGCGAGGATCTCGATCGTCTCGCCGTCCACCTGCAGCGAGGCGCCCTCGAAGCTCTCGGGGAACACGATGTCGGCCAGCGCCTGCGGGCCGTTCTCCTTGAGCTGCGGTCCCCAGACGGCGAGCTTCTTCTCGACGCTGGCGCGGATCGCGGCGACGGTTGCGGAAGCGGCGATCACGCGGGCCTTGGGGAAGGCGGCGACGATCGGCTTCAGGCTGAAATAATAGTCCGGGTCGGACTGGCTGACATAGATGGTGGTCAGCGTCTTGCCGGTGGCGCGGATCGCCTCGGCGACCTTAAGGCCGTCGGGATAGGTGAAGCCGCCGTCGATCAGCACGGCTTCGCTGCCGCCGCTGATCAGCACCGGCGCGCGATAGAAGCCGTTCTCGCCAGCGGGGAAGTGTTGCAAGGTCAGCGGCCCGGCAGCCCTGGCGATGCCGGCGGCGGTAGCGGCGGCGAGTGCGCCGGTGGCGGCTACGGTCTTCATGACGGTTCTCCTCGTGAACATGGTCGGTCTCCGGGAATGGGTCGAAAAGGGTTGGATCAGGCAGCCTTGAGCAAGGCGGCCAGCAGGTCTGCGTCGCCGAGCAGCGCATTTGCGGGCACCAACCGGCGGGCCTCGCCGCTGCCCGCGATCATGGCGGGCACGCCATTGGCACCGAACTGGCGCATCGCCGCCTGGCCCTGCTGGATGCGTGCCTGGCAGGCGGCGTGCAGCGCGTCGTCGGATCGCGCCAGTCGGTCGGCGGCTTCGACGAGGCCGAGTCCGCCCAGCGTCTCGGCGAGCACTGCGAGATCGGTCACGTCGCGTCCCTCCACAAAGCGCGCCGCCTGGATCGCCCGCAAGGCCTCTGCATCACGATCGGCTGCCGTCAGGGCGACGGCGGTGAGCGCCAGGGTTGCAGGTCCGGAATCGAAGCGACCGGGCACACCCAGCACCTGATCGCGATAGGCGGCGCTGAACGGCTGGTCGGTCATCTCTGCGATGCGTTCGTCATTGCGCCACGCAAATGCGGCAAAGGCCTTGTCCATCGCGCGTGCGCCCTGCCCGGCGAACAGGCCGGTCGGCAGGTACGCGATGGCAAGCCCGGCATCGGCGGCGAGCCGTTCGAGAACCGGCGCCGCGCCGTAGCACCAGCCGCACAGCGGATCGAACAGATAGGTAGCGTGTGCAATTTGGGCCATGCCGGGGTCTCCTTGGCGCTAGGTTATGCCACGCGGGGACTGATCGAAGAAGGCCAACAAACGATACAGACTATATGCTATGTGCTTACAATCAACCTTGCTTGAGCGCCGATGATGAACCTGAACCGCCTTTCCTATTTCGCTGCCGTGGTCGACACCGGATCGTTCACCCGCGCGGCCGAACGGCTGGGCATTACCAAGGCGGTGGTCAGCCAGCAGGTCGCGCAATTGGAGCAGGACCTCCAGACCAGCCTGCTGGTCCGCACGACCCGGCGGGTGCAGCCGACCGAGGCGGGCCGGATGCTGCACGCGCGCTGCGTGCTGATCCTGCGCGAAGCGGAGCAAGCGGTGGACGAACTGGCGCTGACGGTCGCCGAGCCCACCGGCGTGCTGCGGGTGACGGCGCCCAATGACTATGGGGTCGCCGCGATCGTGCCGGTGGTGACGGCCTTTGCGGTCCGCTATCCAGGCTGCCGGGTGGAGTTGACGCTGGGCGACACGACGCAGGATCTGGCCGACGGCCGGATCGACCTGGCGATCCGCGTCGGCTGGCTGCCCGATTCCAGCCTGCTGGCCCGGCGGATCGGTACGTTCCGGCAAGTGCTGGTGGCTGGCCAAGACCTTTTCGATCGGGTCGCGGAAGTGCGCCGACCGGACGACCTCGCCGCTCTCCCCTTCATCGCCAACCTGGCACTGCGCGATCCGCTGGCCTGGACCTTCGTGCGCGGTGACAGCGAACGGCAGACGGTGCGCCTGCGCGCCAGCATCGCCATCGATACGACGCCCGGGGTGCTGGCCGCGGTTCTGGGCGGTGGCGGGATTTCGGTGCTGCCCGATTATCTCGTCGCGGGCGATCTTGCAGCAGGGTGGTTGCACCATGTTCTGCCGGAATGGCAGCTGCCGTCCGGCGGCATCTTTACTGTCGCGCCGTCCGCGCGATTCCGGCCGCGCAAGGTGACTGCCTTTGTAGACATGCTGCTCGCCGCCGTTCGCTCGACGGCGCGCGAGGACGGCAGTTGAAGCGGCGCCGACCGAGGACATGCATCGGCCCTGCGATTGTGGCAGACAGATCGCATGCACGATGCCTTTGACGACCTGACGATCGGCCATATCAAGTTGCTGCTCAGCGCAGCCGACCTTGGCAGCTTTACCCAGGCGGCGAATGCGTCCGGCCTTTCTCCTGCGGCGGTGAGCAAGGCGATCATGCGGCTTGAGCAGCGGCTGGGCGCTCCGCTCTTCCTGCGGAGCACGCGGACGATGCGCCTGACCGACGTTGGAGAGCGTTATGTGGCCGATTGCCGCGAAGCGCTGGCGCTGCTCCATCGTGCGGAACAGGCAGCGGCGGGCGCGCAGGCCGAACCGGCCGGGCAATTGCGGGTGAGCCTGCCCACCCCCTATGCCCATTGGCGAATGCCCAAATTGCTGTCGACATTCCAGGCACGCTTTCCGCGCATCCAGGTGAGGCTGCACATCAGCGATCGTTCGGTGAGCCTTGGCAACGATGCCTTCGACATTGCCATTCGCGGCCATGAGCTTGCGGATTCAGGCATGGTCGCGCGCAAGCTGGAAGATGCTGAACTGGTGATCATCGCCGCGCCCGAGTATCTGGCGCGGGCGCCTGCGCTGAACCGCCCGCAGGACTTGCTCCAGCATCAATGCATCCAGTTCCGGCTTCCGGGCAGCGGCAGGATATCGACCTGGAGCTATAGCGAGGGGGGCGTCCGCAAGGAGATTGCAACCAACGGCAATCTCGTCTGCGAAGACGAATATGTGGGGGGCATCGCGTTGGCGCGGGCTGGCGCCGGAATCTATCAGATGTACCGGTTCGCCGTGGAAGAAGACCTGGCAGCGGGACGCCTGATCGAGCTGTTGCCCGGCTATGGCGGTGCAACTCGGCCGTTCTATCTGATCTATCCCGATGGTATCACCCAGCCGGCCAAGCTGCGCGCGTTCATCGACTTCCTTGCCGAGACGCTCGTGAAAGCGCCCCGACCAGGAACACCGGCGTAATCGACGATCAGACTTCCTGCGCCGCGACACGCGGGAAGGGCAGCGCGGGCGAACTGGGGTTTGCCACCGGCGCACCGCGAAGCTGGCGGGACAGCGGCAGCCAGGTGGAAAAGATCGGCGCCGTTCGGTCGAAGGCCTTGGTGAGGCCAAGCCCGTTGGGAAGCATCGTACCGAGCGACGGCATCGCCGTCATCGCCTCGACGGAGGCGCGCACGGCCGGAATGTCGGTATCGAGCAGCGCAGACCGGTTGGTGGTGAGGATCGCGATCTGCTTTTCGTCCGGCTGGTCGAGCAGCCATATGGTGCCGAGACCGGCGCGCTCTGCTGCGTCGCGCAGCGCCGGCCAGAGGGTATCCAGCGCAACCCGGGTGGCGTCTGCATCCCCGGTATAGTGCCAGCGCTCGAAGCGGTTGACGCCGTGCGTCTCTACGGGCGCAAAGTCATGTGCGCCGACGACCTTCCAGATATGCTTGTCGACCTGTGGGAAAATCTCGCGGTTCCAAAATTTCACGCCGGGTTCGAATTCCAGCTCTTCGACCGTCCACCGGAAGTATTTCTGCACATTTTCCCAGGTGTCGAACACATAACGACCGCCGCACAGCGGCCCGCCAGTCACCGGGTCATATTGGAACGGCGTGTATTTGCGGTTCATTCCCGCATGAATATCCATCACCCGCCGCTCGATCTCAACGAAATCGTTCAGCATGTCGAACGGCAGATCGGACTTCATCACAATATCCGACGTCATCGCAGCTTCGGCGTTGATCTCTCCGATTCTATAGCCAAGCACTTTCATTGTAATACTCCTTATACATCCGCCGCAGGATATGGAGGACTATCCTCCTGTTCTGCTGACCACGATGTAGAAAGGGCTATTGCCGGCAGCTATGGGCCAGACGTTGTTTCATTTATTCCCGAGCGGAACAACTGGCCAGAGCACACACGAAAAGAGCATCCGCACAGGCGTGCGGATGCTCCCATCGATCGGTATCTGGAAAGGCGAGCGGATCAGCCGCGGAACACCGGGGTCGGGCCGGAGCTGCGCTGCGCCGACAGCCGCTCGCGCAGCGCCGCGATGCGCGCCTCGCCCTGGATCAGCGCCGCCTTGTTGGTATGGACCGAATAATAGCCTGTCACCAGATCGTGCGGGTGCTCGATCGCCGAGGCTACCACGAAGCGGGCGCCTTCGGCCGACGCCTGGAGCGGGATCGCCCCCGCACCCTCGAGCAACGCCAGTTCACCGGTGTGCACCGTCAGGTCCCCGACTAGGGCACCGTGGCTGATCGCCAGCCAGGCCACATCATGATCGGCGGGGGGCGTGTAGGTCCAGCGCTCGCCAGGTGCGAGCGTCACCAGCAGATAGTTGATGCCGGCCGGCGCGCGCACCGGGCTCGCCGCGCCGCCCAGTTCGCCCAGGATCACCGTTGCCGGGCCGACCACCGGCATGTCCTTCGCCTCGATATACTGGCTGTCGACCGCGGCGTTTTCCAACTCGGGCGGCAGCGCCAGCCACAGCTGGAAGCCCTTGATCCGCGGCGAACTGCCCTTCGACATTTCCTTGCCGTGCCACACCCCGCCGCCGGCGCGCATCCATTCGACGCCGCCATAGCCGATCGAGCCCGAGCCCGAGATGGGATCGTCGAAATGCAGGTCGCCTTCGGTCAGCACGGTCACCGTGGCGATGCCCGAATGGGGATGGATCGGCATGTCGCCGATCGATGCGGCCTCGGGCGAGAACAGGTCGAGGAATACGAACGGCTTCAGCACCTGGCCGAGATCGCCGGGGCTCATCAGGCGGATGATCGGGCGGTGGCCCTGGCCCGAAGTCTTGTACCGGACACGGCGGTGCGTGGCGATCATGGCGGGTGCGTTCATGGCTAGGTTCCTTTCGTTGCTCGCGCTGGAGCGATGCAACGGAAATGCCGGATAATCGGCTATCGCAGAAGCCACGGATATTCGATTGCTACCATCGGCACGCCCGATGGATAGCCGCGCTATTCCACGTTCTGGGCGCAATGCTTCAGGCGCTCGATCATCCATCGCCCCGCCGGCCCCGGCGGGTCCGACGCACGATAGATGGCCGACATCGGCAGCGCGGCGCCCCCGGGCGGCACGTTCTGGATCGACAGCTCGACCAGCCGCCCTTCCTCCAGGTCTTGCTTGACGACGTGATAGGGCATGCCGCCCCAGCCGAGGCCGCGCAGCAGGAACGCATGCTTGGCGGCGAGATCGGCGAGCCGCCAGGTCGAGGGCGCCATCACCCCGAATTGCTGGCCGTCGGACAGGCTGGAGCGGTCGGTGAGGACCAGCTGCGTATGCCGCGCCAGTTCCTCCGGCGGAATCATGCCACGATGCGCGGCGAGCGGATGAGTCGCCGCCGCGACCATCAGCAGCTTGACGTCGGCGATGCGTTCGGCGGTGACGTCTGGCGGGAGTACGGGCAGCGAGCCGACCAGGGCAAAGCCGGCCCGCCCCTCGAGCACGGGCTGCACCGCGGAGCCCAGTGCCTCCACATACAGGCGCAGTGGTGTGGAGGGAAAGGCGACGCCGAACTGTTCGGCGACATCGGCCACGACATCGATCGGCACGAACACGTCGATCACTGCGATCAGTTCGGGCTCCAGCCCGCCGGCCATGCCCTTGGCGCGGGCGCGCAGTTCGTCAAGCGCGGTCGCCACCGCCCGCGCATCCGCGATCAGCACCGCGCCTTCCGGCGTCAGTCGCGGGTAGCGGCCGGTACGGTCGAACAGCACCACCCCCAGTTGCGCTTCCAGATTGGCGATCGATTCGCTGACGGCGGACTGGGTACGCCGCAGCGCGCGGGCCGCCGAGGAGAAGCTGCCTTCGTTCACCACCGCGATGAACGCGCGCAACTGGCCCAGCGAAATGGCGTCGATCATCGGCAACCTCCTTCCATCGGAAAAGTCGATGGATTCGATCGGATAATAGAGGCTGCCCCGGCCACTGCAAGCATGCGATCTGGGTTTCGGCAGGGCGCAACGGCGCTTCGATGTCCGCGGAAGCGGCGCCGAAACCGCAGTTCTTCTGCCCAGTAAATTGTCACCGTGATCGTTACACACCATCGGAAGGATCGGCCGCGTGCCAACCAGTTCTCGCTTCGTCGTTGCCGTCCACGCGCTTGCTGCCATGGCAGTGGGCGACGGCGCGCCGCTGCGATCCGAGGATCTGGCGGTATCGGCCAATACCAGCGCGGTCGTCATCCGGGGGCTGTTTTCCCGGTTGCATCAGGCGGGGCTTACCGTCTCGCAACTGGGGGCCGGCGGCGGCGCGTTGCTGGCGAAGCCGGCATCCCAAATTCGCCTGCTCGATGTCTATGCAGCGGTGGAGGATACCGCGCTGTTCACGCTGCACCGCATGTCGCCGCTGCGTGGCTGTGCGGTGGGCGGGAACATCCAGCAAGCGCTCCGCCCGGTGCTCGACCGTGCCCGCGCCGCCATGGAGGCGGAACTGGCCGGGGTAACGATTGCCCATATCGCCACCGACCTCGCTCGTCTCGGCAAGTTCGAACTGCCGCTCAAATGGGGCTGATCCGCCGGTAGAAGGCGGCGCAACCCTTACCCTTTCCGCTTTCGGTTACGGCCAGCCGATGGGGCGCTGCCGTCCCTTTCGTATGCCCCATTTTATCAGGAGACATGACATGACTATCGGTATCATCGGTTCGGGCGCACTCGGCTCGAACGTCGCCCGCGCGCTTGCCAAGAAGGGCATCCCTTCGATCATCGCCAACAAGCGCGGCCCGGATTCGCTCGCCGCGCTGGTCGCGGAACTGGGGGAAACAGTCACGGCGGGCACGGTGGCCGAGGCCGCCGCTGCCGACATCGTCGTACTGGCGATGCCCTGGGTCGCGCTGGAGGACGTGCTCGGCGGCCTGCCCGCCTGGAACAACCGCATCGTAATCGACGGCACGAACCCGGTGCTGTTCCTCCAGCCCGGTTCGCCCGAAGCGAGCGATCCCACCAACCCGCTGGCCGCTTACGGCATCAAGGCCGTCGATCTGGGCGACACCCATTCGAGCGCCGTGGTTGCCAAGCTGGTTCCGGGCGCACGCGTGGTGAAGGCGTTCAACCATCTCGACGTCAACGTCCTGCGCGAGCCGGAAGCCGCCGGTGGTCAGCGCGTACTGTTCTATTCAGGGGACGATGCCGACGCAAAGACGCAGGTGCGCGGCATTCTGGAAACGATTGGCTTCTTCCCGATCGACCTGGGCACGCTGGACGTAGGTGGTCCGCTGGCCTCGCTGCCGTTCGGCTCGCTCTCGATGCACAATCTCGTGCGCATCTGAATCCCAGCCCCTGCCGCTCCACCTCGGGGGGCGGCAGGCTTGTCGTACGTTGCCAGGACAGCCCGTCCTATCGGGCCTGCCAACGTTCGATTTTCTAGAGCAATTCCGTCGAAATTATTCGGATGGTCGCAACGATACGCTGCGGCCATTGCATCCCGCACCATCAAACAACCGCCCCATATCGGGGTCAACAAGGGGTATAGGTCAATGAAGCCTGTTATCGCGATTTTACTTTCCGCCGCCGCGCTTGCCACAGCGACAGGCACCATCGCCCAGACGGCACCAGCCGCCACGCCGGCGACAGTGCAGGCCGGCACTTACAGCGTCGACAGCTATCACACGCTCGTCCAGTTCGGGGTTACGCATTTCGGCATCAACGAGTTTTTCGGGACCTTTCCCGGCACGACGGGTTCGCTGACGATAGACCCCCGCAACCTGTCCGCCACCGTGCTGGACGTGACCGTCCCGGTGGCCAGTGTTTCGACGACCAATGCCACGCTGGACAAGGAACTGGTGAGCGCAGACTGGTTCGACGCGGCGCAGTTTCCCACGATGCATTTCATCTCGACCAAGGTGACGCGCACCGGCGCAACGACCGCGACGGTCGCCGGCAATCTGACCCTGCACGGGGTGACCAGGCCGGTCACGCTGCGGGCGACGTTCAACGCGGCTGTGACCAACCCGATGAACAAGGCCTACACGCTCGGTTTCAAGGCCAGCGGCGCAATCAAGCGGACCGATTTCGGCGTCAGCAAATACGCACCGCTGGTCAGCGACGACACGACAATCACGATCAGCGCCGCGTTCGAACGCAAGAACTGACGACTGCCCCCGCTCCCCAGTGCGTCGCGCGCGGCGCACCGGGTGGCTCCTTCCGAAAGCCCTTCTTATGCGCACACGCTATTCCGCCATCGCGATCCTGCTCCACTGGGCGATCGCGGCGCTAATTCTGGCCAATCTGCTGCTCGGCTGGCGGATGGGTTACCTGAAGGGCCTGGCGCAGTTCGACATGTTCCAGTTGCACAAGTCGATCGGCATCACCGTGTTGTTGCTCAGCGTCGCGCGGCTCGGCTGGCGCATGCTCAATCCCCCGCCGCCGTTGCTGATATCCATGAAGACGTGGGAACGGCGCGCGGCCGGTACAACGCACTGGCTGTTCTACGGCCTGATGATCGGGATGCCGTTGACCGGTTGGGCGATGGTGTCGGTCAGTGCATACAACATCCCGACGCTGTTGTGGAAAACCGTGCCGTGGCCGCATATCGGATTTCTCCATACGCTCGATGCAGCCGGCAAGGCGCAGGTCGAGGCGATCGGTGGAGGTCTTCACTTCTACATGGCGCTTGGCGGGGTTGCGCTGATCGCGCTGCACGTCGCCGCAGCGCTCAAGCACCAGTTCATCGCCCGCGACGGCGTTCTGGGCAGGATCGTGCCCGGCCTTCGCAGCACGCCCCTCCCATCACAGGAAAGTTGAACCTATGCGTTACGCCCCTCTTGCCGCGCTCGTACTGATCGCGGCTCCGGCGGTCGCCGCCCCCGCGCCGGCATGGACGATCGACAAGGCAAGCTCGCAGGTGACCTTCGTCGCCAGCATGAACGGACAGCCGATCAACGGCAGTTTCCGCCGTTTCGACGCGCGGATCGCGTTCGACCCCGCTAATCTGGCCGGATCGAGCGTCACCGCCGTGATCGACATCGCCTCTGTCGCCACCGGCGACGCCACCCGCGACGAATCGCTACCCACGCCGGACTGGTTCAACGTGAAGGTCTTTCCGCGCGCGACGTTTGTGTCGAAATCCTTCAAGAGCCTCGGTGGCAACCGCTATCAGGCGCTCGGCACGCTGACGATCCGGGGCGTTGCACGCCCGGTCGCGCTTCCGTTTCAACTCGCGATCAACGGCAATGCCGCGCAGATGCGCGGGACGCTGACGATCGACCGCCCCTGGTTCGGCATCGGCCAGGGCCAGTTCGCTAGCCCCGATACGGTGGCGGCCGCCGTCAAGATCAACATCGCGATCAACGCCCGCAAGGCGGGCTGACCCGCCAGACTGAAAGCACCGTCATGAAACCCACAGGCAACACCATCCTCATCACCGGTGGCGGATCGGGAATCGGGGAGGCGCTGGCCCATCGCTTCCACGATATGGGCAACACGGTCGTCATCGCCGGGCGACGCCAGGCGGCGCTGGACGCGGTGGCATCGGGGCGGGCGAATATCCACACGATGACGCTCAATATCGATGATCCCGCAGCCATTCAGACATTCGCCGCCCAGGTGACAGCGCGCTTTCCGGCGCTCAACGTGCTGGTAAACAATGCCGGGATCATGCGCGTCGAGGCGCTGGATTCGTCCCGTGATCTCACCGATGCGGAGGCGACGATCAGCAGCAATCTGCTGGGCCCGATCCGCCTGACCAACGCGCTGATCGACCATCTTGTCGCGCGCAGTGACGGCGTGGTCGTCAATGTGACGTCCGGTCTGGCGTTCGTGCCGCTTGTCGCGACGCCGACCTATTCGGCGACGAAAGCGGCGCTACATTCCTATACGATAGCCTTGCGCGCGGCATTGGCGGGACGGGTCGAAGTCATCGAACTCGTGCCGCCGGCAGTCCAGACCGACCTCACGCCGGGCCAGTCCACGCGCGAGGGCTATCTTCCGCTGGAGGCCTTTGCCGACGAGGTGCTGGCACTGTTCGGCCAGACACCCACACCAGAGGAAATTCTGGTACAGCGCGTCCACCCGTTGCGTTTCGCCGAGCGCGACGGCTTTGCGACGATGCTGGAGCGGTTGAACGGGCAGGTCCATCACTGATGTCCTGAAGGCCGCCGTTCCACACGGTGCGGCGGGCTTCACCCTATTCGGTCGTTCGTAGCGCGCTTCCAGCAATCGAGTGCGACATCGCCGACCGGTCACGCACCATGGCAATCCCTCGAGACGGTAGGAGTGAAGAATGATGTTCGATCTGACCAGGCGCGATCTCGCCATCAATGGCCTTGCCGGTCTGGCGGCCGCGAGCCTCCCCCATTCCGCTGGCATGGCGCAGGCCCCGACACCGCGAGTTGTCGATCTTTCCCTCGTGGACCCTCAACTGCGCGCCGCGGCGCGCGAAGCCGCACCAATAACCACCATGCTGTCAGCGCTGTCGACTGCCACGCTCCCGTCCGTTCGGGCAGCGGGTGGCAAGGTTTCCGCTTTCGAGGCCGGTGTTCCGGTGGATCGTCGGTCGATCCCCGGCGGCCGCAGTGCGCCAGATGTCGTCATCTATGTCATCAATGCGCGTGCCGGTACCGCGCGTCCCGCGATCCTGCACACGCATGGTGGCGGTTTCGTCGTTGGCACCGCCGCGAACGACGTGCCCCGGTTGCAGGCGATGGCTGCGGCGCTCGACTGCGTCATCGTGACCGTCGACTATCGTCTTGCGCCCGAGGTTGGGTATCAGGGAGCGATCGAGGATAACTACGCCGGACTGCGCTGGTTGTTCGCCAATGCCGCCCTGCTGGGTGCCGATCCGCAGCGGATCGCGGTGATGGGCGAGAGTGCCGGTGGCGGCCATGCCGCATTGCTGGCCTTGGCGGCGCGTGATCGCGGCGAGTTCAGGCTCGCCTTCCAGTTGCTGGTCTATCCCATGCTCGATGACCGGACAGGCAGCAGCCGTCCGGTGCCTGCGACAGTCGGTCAGATCATCTGGACACCTGCAGCCAATCGCTTCGGCTGGGGTGCGTTTCTGGGTCAGACGCCGGGAACCGCGAAGGTTCCCGCTGCGGCAGTTCCCGCGCGGGTCCGCGACCTGTCTGGTCTGCCGCCTGCCTTCATCTGCGTCGGAGCGCTGGATCTCTTCGTGGAAGAGGACATGGAATATGCCCGCCGGCTCATCGGCGTCGGCGTACCGACCGAGTTGCTGGTCGTGCCCGGCGCATTCCATGGCTTCGATAACGGCTCGCCCGACGCCCGTGTCGTCAAACAGTTCAACGATGCAAAGCTGAACGCCTTGCGCAGGATATGGGCGACCGGCATCGCGTAACGAACCTAGCCTGAAGAATCCTCGATAGCGGTTGCGCCCTTCATTGCGCCGGCGCCGTGTCAGCTGATGGCATCCCGGGCGTGGCGATTGCCGGAAACATGCCCTACGCCCTGGAAGAGGGTCGCGCGTCGGACAAGCGTGGCCCGCGATCCCGATGCGCGTCGGTGGCAGGCGGCCGTTCATCCGTCGGTCACGCGGCACCCGCGTCCAGCGTCGGGTAATCGGTGTAGCCGCGCTCCTCGCCCTGGTAGAAAGTCGCGACGTCCGGCTGGTTGAGCGGGGCACCCTGCCGAAAGCGTTCGACCAGATCGGGGTTGGCAAGGAACTTGGTGCCGAAGGAGACAAGATCGGCGGCGGCGCTGGCCACGGCGGTTTCGGCACGCTCTGCATCATAGCCACCATTGGCGATGTAGAGGCCGCTGAAAGCGCGCCGGAACTGCCCGAAATCAAAGGGCAGGTCGCCCATCTCGACGCCGTGCAGATAGGCCAGACCATAGCCGCTCAGCATTCCGGCAGCGGCATCGAATGTCGCCTGCGGATCGCTGTCGTGCATCGAGCCGAAGCCGACGATCGGGGAGAGGCGCACGCCGACACGGTCCGCCCCGCACACCGCAACCACGGCTTCGGTCACTTCACGCAGAAAGCGCAGCCGGTTTTCGATCGACCCGCCATAACCATCGGTGCGACGATTGACGCCATCACGCAGAAACTGGTCGATCAGATAGCCATTGGCGCCGTGAATCTCGATGCCGTCGAACCCTGCCTGCAACGCATTTTGGGCACCGCGCGCAAAATCGCCCACGATCGCCGCAATCTCAGCAACACTAAGCGCATGGGGCGTCTCATAGGGTTTCATGCCCTCGATGGTGAAAATCTCGCCCTCGGGCGCGATGGCCGACGGCGCGACCGGGAGGCTTCCATTGGCCTGGACGACCGAATGCGACAGCCGACCGACGTGCCAGAGTTGCAGGAAAATCCGCCCGCCCGCAGCATGCACCGCATCGGTCACGTGCCGCCACCCTTCGATCTGCGGGGCGGTGAAGATTCCGGGCGTGCGCATATAGCCCTTGCCCTGCGCCGAGATCTGCGACCCTTCGGAAATGATCAATCCGGCGCTGGCGCGCTGGCGATAATAGGTCGCGGCCAACGCGGTCGGCGCATCGCCATCGCCTGCACGGCCTCGTGTGAGCGGTGCCATGACCATCCGGTTGGCGAGCGTGTAACGGCCCAGCGCGACAGGCGCGAGCAAGCTGTGGGGTACAGACATCGGTTAAGCGTTCCTGACGTGAAATGGTGTGTGGGTGGCAGGTGACGAAGGCTGGCTGACGCAGACATGGCTCGTGCGAAGGGCAATACCGCACGAGCCACAAGGCATACCGTATATCCGCTTGCCGAGAGGGAGGTCAGGCGTGCAGCGCTGCGATCTGCGCCTGTGCTGCCTCAACCGCGGCGGCGCGCTGGTCCGGTCCTACGGCGATGCCTTCCGCAACGATCGCCTCGGCGTTCAGGCCGATAAAGGCGAAGGCGGTCTTCAAATAGGTCTCTGTATGCTCGAAGGAGGCGATCGGCGACTCGCTGCCGTAAAACCCGCCGCGTGCCACCGTCAGGATGATACGCTTGCCGGGAACCAACCCGGTCGGCTTCCCATCGACATAGCTGAAGGTTTTGCCGGCGACGAGGACGCGGTCGATCCATGCCTTGAGCTGGCTGGGAATACCGAAATTATAGAGGCCAGCACCGATCACGACGATGTCGGCGGCGATGAACTCTTCCAGCACTTCGGCACCCAGCGCGATATCGGCCTCGAGCTCAGGCGTCCGGTCGGCCTCGGCGCTCTGCAACGCGGCGAGATAGCCGCCTGACAGATGCGGGATCGGGTTGGCAGCCACGTCACGATAGCTGACCTCCATATCGCTGCGACCGGCGGTCAGCTGGGCAACCGCCTCGGCCGAAAGCTGACGGCTGACCGAATAGCCGCCGAGAATGCTGGAATCGATATGAAGCAGTTTCGTCATGGGAGTATCCTTCAGTCAGGGTTGAAAAATGTTGGGTTGAAAGGGTCAATGAGCCAGATGCGGGATCGCTGACCCGGGAAGGGGGATGAATTCGGTTTCGTCCCCCGGAACACCCGGAAAACGGCGCTCCTGCCAATCGAGGGCCGCTTGGTCGATGCGGTCCTGCCGGCTCGACACGAAGTTCCAGAAGATGTGACGGGGGCCGTCCAGCGGTTCGCCGCCCATCAACATAAAACGCGTCGGGCCATCGGCTCGGACGATGATTTCACTGCCTGGGCGGAAAACGACCAGTTCGTCTTTGCAGAAGATGCCGATCTGCCCCTCAACCTCGACACCGCCCTCGACAATATAGACGGCGCGTTCGACGTGGGCGCTGTGAATTGGAAAGCGGCTACCCGCTTCCAGCACGACGTCCGCATACAGAGTGTCTGAAAACAGCTTGGTCGGCGAGGTTCGCCCGCCGAATGTGCCCGCCAGCAGCCGCATGTCGACGCCACGGTCGGAAAGAATCGGGACGTCGCCGGCCGCCACGTGCTGGAAAGACGGGGGACTTTCTTCTAGCGCCTGCGGCAAGCCCAGCCAAGCTTGGAAACCAAACAGCGTCTCCTCCCGGCTCCGGCTTCCAGGCCCGCTGCGCTCGGAGTGGACGATGCCGTTCCCTGCGGTCATCAAGTTCACCTCGCCGGGTCGGATGGTCTGAAAATGCCCTTCGCTGTCGCGATGATCGTTTTCTCCCGTGATCAGGTAGGTAAGCGTGCTCAGGCCGATATGAGGATGCGGACGCGTGTCGAGACCTTGCCCCGGCGCGAGCACGACGGGTCCAAAGCTATCCAGGAACACGAAGGGCCCCACCATCCTGCGTTTTGCCGAAGGCAGTGCCCGACGCACTTCGAAATCGCCAAGGTCACGGGTGGCCGGCAGGATCATTTGTTCAACGGGGCCGGTATGGGACGAAAGCGTCATCATAATCTCCTTGCCGGGCATTTCGGACGGGTGACGGTTGACCGACGCCCAGGAAACACACTGCGATGGCACGGATGTACGCGGCGAGATGGTTCGCCAAAACTGGTCAATTTTCGATCGAACTGTTCGATCAACTCGGTATGAAGAGGTGACCGGCGAGGGCTTGCCGGGTCATTACCCAAGGACATGCGATGATGTCGGATCCCGGTACCCCAACGCTCGACCAACTGCGCGTACTGGTGACCGTGGTGGAAACCGGCAGCTTCGCCGCCGCCGCGCGCAAGCTGAACCGCGCAACATCGGTGATCAGCTACACAATCGCCAATCTGGAGGCACAGCTGGGGGTCCGGCTGTTCGATCGGGAAGGCACGCGCAAGCCGCAACTGACCGACGCGGGCCGGATGATCGTCGGCGAGGCGCGGATGGTCGCGAGCGGGATCGACTCGCTGCGCGCCAAGACCATGGGGCTGCTGCAGGGCCTGGAATCCGAACTCCACTTGGTGCTCGACACCTTCCTGCCGCAGGCGCGGGTGGTCGATGCGCTGACAGCGTTCTTCCAGACCTTCCCCACGGTTTCGCTGCATCTGTCGGTCGAAACGCTGGGCGCGGTGACGCAGCGGGTGATGGATCGCCGCGCGAGCATCGGCGTCAGCGGTCCGCTGGATACGATGGGCGGGATCGACCGGATTGCGATCGGCGCGGTGCGGCTGGTGCCGGTCGCGGCGAAGGACCACCCGCTGGCGCTGGCCGGACGCACCCAGCCCGGGGCCGGGCGCGCCCATATCCAGCTGGTGCTGACCGACCGTTCGCCGCTGACCGAGGGCAAGGACTTCGCGGTCATGAGCAGCCAGACGTGGCGGCTGGCCGATGTGTCGTCCAAGCACATGCTGCTCAATGCCGGCATCGGCTGGGGCTATATGCCCGAACCGATGGTGCGCGAGGATCTGGCAGCAGGGCGCCTGGTGATCCTCGACATGCCCGATGCGCCGCCGGGCGACTATACGATGCACGCGATCCACCGCAGCGATACGCCGCCGGGACCGGCCGCCGCGTGGCTGATCGAGCGGCTGCGGACCCAGCAGGAACCGTAGCCGCACGGCGGCATCAATCGCCTTTGCCGGGGCAGAAGGCGCCGGTCTGGTCGATCACCTCCAGCGTCGTTGCGATCTGCGATGCCTGAGAGGGCGTGAAGCCGCACAGGATCAGGAATAGCGGGAGCCAGGTCATGGCCGGCGCACGCGCGGCATGGCCACCAGCATGAACGCCATCATCAGGACCAGCGTCACGATCGCGGAAAAGATCGGGTCCGACAGCAAAACCAGCAGCCGTGAATAGAGCGACGCAAGCGCCGCGACGCCCGCCAGGGCATAGAACCCACGGATCAGCAGGTGCACAGGATTACTCGACTGGCGCTTCGCCGCGTGGTGCGCGCCGCTACGGAGGCTGAAGGTCGTCATTTCGGTTCTCCAGGGCGGGCGGGTCAGGCGGCGACGCGCGCGGCGTTGCGGACAAGCTGGCGGATTTCGTCGATGGCCTCGCGCACGAACCCTGCACCCAGCAACAGCTCGGTTTCCGCCTGCGGCAACGCATCACCCTTCAGGCGATACATTACGGCGTAGCGGCGCAGTGCCTCCAGCCGAGCATCGGCGAGGGGATTGGCGCGCTTTCCTCCGAACAGCCAGCCCAGCACGGTGTCCAGCCGACCGGGCGCACGCAGGCTGGCGCGGCCGTCAAGCCGGGCGAGTTGCACGACCTGGCGCTCCAGCGGAGCGACGTGCGACACCACATCGTGGCGCGGCACTACGCCGGTGGCTGCCAGTGCGGCGCGGGGGAGGTCAAATGCAAGATCGAGATAAGCCATGTCGCGTTCCTTTCCACCTGTGCCGCAGCCCGGCGGTGCAAGGCGGTACTGGGCGCAGTCGATCTGCCGAAACAGCCGAATAAGATCGAAGGAAACGATCGATGAATTCGAATAGTTGCTGCCGGCTGCTCAACGCGGCCGACCGAGCAGGACGGCGGCATTGTCGCGATAGATGGCGGACCGGGAGAGGCCGGGCACGTCCATCGCCTCCAGCGCGGACGCAAACGTCCTGAGCCCGAAATCCGGTGCCATCGGGAAATCGGTCCCGAACAGGATGTGCGACGGATCGGCGATCTGCCCCAGCGCGGCAAAAGTCGGCGCGCCGGCCGCCAGCGCCGTGTCGTAATAGAAGGCTCGAAACGCCGCCGCCGGATCGCCCACCCGTTCGATCACGCCGGGCATCATGTTCAGCGACAGCGCGACGCGGGGGAACAAATAGGGCAGCGCCCCCCCGGCATGGGAGAGGATGAAGCGGATCGCCGGGAAGCGCGTGAGCACGCCCGCGAGGATCAGACTGGTGGCGGTGCGCGTCGTCTCGAACGGGAATTCCAGCACCGATGCCGGCGCAACCGCGGGTAAGGCGTAGCTCGGCTCGTTGGGATGGATCAGCACCACCGCACGGCGCTGGTCCAGTTCTTCCCACAGCGGCGTGAACCGGTCGTCGCCCAGATAGGCGCCGTCATAGCTGGTGAACAGGATGAAGCCGTCGGCCTTCAGCGCGTCCAGCGCGTAGGTTGCTTCGGCGAGGCTGGCGTCGATATCGGGCAGCGGCAGGCTGGCAAAGGCGCCGAACCGGCCCGGATGAATTTGGCGCAGCGTGGCGGCGGCATCGTTGCAGTCGCGGGCGACGCGGATTGGGTCGGCGACGTGCGGCACCGACGAGACCGACAATATGCCTTCCGCGATCCCCGCTTCGTCCATCATCGCGATCGCCTTTTCCGGCGACCAGTCGGGCGCGCGCTTGTTCGGCATCTGTGCGGCGAGCACGTCCATGCCGACGGCGTTGATATAGGTCTGCGGAAAGAAATGCTGATGCGTGTCGATCTTGCCGAATGGCATGGCGTCGTATCCTGGTGGCGCCACCGCTGGGCCGCTGTCGCAACGGCCGCTCGGTAGCGTGCAAGGTTGGAGATGGGCCGGAGTGGCCGCTTACGAGATCTTGTATTGGCCGCCGTCGACCGGAACCGCCTGCCCCGTGATGAAGGCCGCATCGTCGCTCGACAGGAAGCACACAGCGCCGGCGATATCGCTGGGCTCGGCAAAGCGCTTGATCGCCTGTTGCTGCCAGGTCTGGCGCTTGACCTCTTCAGGCATGTCCTGGGTAAGGCGCGTGTTGGTAATCGCAGGCAGCACGGCGTTCACGGTGATGCCCGAATCCGCCACGTCGTTGGCCAGCCCGCGAACGAAGCCGATCACACCCATCTTCGATGCCATGTAGTGGCTCATGCCGGGGATCGCGATGCCGATCGAATTGGACGAGATGTTGACGAAGCGGCCCCAATTGTTGCGGCGCATCTGCGGCACGAACTGCTTGGCGCTCAGGAAATGCGAGTCGAGGTTGATTGAGAAGGTGCGCTTCCACTGCTCGAAGTCGAGTTCGTCGATGCGCTTGTTGCTGCCGATTCCGGCATTGTTGACGACGATGTCGGTCTGACCGAAGCGTTCCTGCACCATGGTATCGATACGCGCCCAGTCCGCTGCGCTGGTCACGTCGCCGGTGGCAACCAGGCTCTCGTCGCCAATCATCCGCGCCGTCTCCTGCGCTTCCTCGATATCGACGAGAACCAGCCGGGCACCGTGCGCGGCGAGCTTGACGGCGATCGCCTGGCCGATGCCGCGCGCCGCGCCGGTGACGATGGCAACACGGCCTTCATGGCTCAATCTTGAGTCGTTCATGGGAATGCCTTCGCGTTGGGAAAGGTGCGGCGCCACCCGAGGGGCAGCGCCGCCGTTTCGGTCAGAATGCGTATTGCGGCGCGTTCGCGCTGTGGCGGGCGTTGATCCAGATCGTGTCGCTGAAATCGTTCATGCAATCGGGGCCAGTGCGGCCCCAGCCGCTGTCCCGCACCCCGCCCAGCGGCACATGCGCTTCGTCGTTGACGGTGGCGGTGTTGACATTGACCACCCCGGCTTGGATGCGCGGCGCCAATTCTAGCCCGCGATAGCTGTCGCCGCTGAGGATCGAGGCGACCAGGCCGTAAGACGTGCGATTGGCGACGCGCACCGCATCCTCCACCGAATCCACCGGCTCCACGATCACGACTGGGCCGAATGTCTCTTCGTTCGAGATGGTCGCTTCATAGGGCACGTTGGTGAGAATAGTCGGGTGATAGACCTGCCCGTCGAACGTGCCGCCGGTCTCGATCTTCGCGCCCAGCGCCACCGCTTCGGCGATACCCTTGCTGACCTTCTCGATCGCCGCCTTGTTGATCAGCGGCCCGATCAGCGTTTCCGGGTTCGACGGATCGCCCATTGGAAGCTGCCGCGCGCGGGCGACGAACCTCTTGAGGAATTTCTCGTACAGCGGGCGGGCGATGATCACCTTGCGGGTGTTCATGCAGATCTGGCCCTGGTGGAAGAATGCGCCGAACGTCGCGGTGCGCACCGCAAAGTCGACATCGACATCGTCGAGCACGATCAGCGGGTTATAGCCGCCCAGTTCCAGCACGGTGCGCTTCAGCGTGCGGCCGGCCCGCTCGGCAAGGATGCGCGCAGTGCCGACGCCGCCGATCAGGTTGATGCAGCGGACATGCGGCGAGGCGAATACCGCGTCCGCAATCGCGCCCGCGCCGCCGGGGGCGTGCGGCACGACGTTGATGACGCCGGCAGGGAAACCCGCTTCTTCCGCAATCCGCGCCACCATCAGCCCCGCCGAGACCGGGGCGAATTCGGAGGGCTTGATGACCACCGAGTTGCCCGCTGCCAGCGGCCCGAGCGCGGCGCGCCACGACAGGATGTTGGCACCGTTCCAGGGCGTGAAACAGGCGACCACCCCCAGTGGACGACGGATGCTCATCGAGAGCCGGCCCTCGACATCGGTCGGGAAGGTCTCGCCTTTGGGCTGATGCACCCAGCCCGCCGCCGCTTCGAGGTTTTCGACAACGAGGGTTTGCTGGAACCGCGCGAAGGAAATCGTGCTGCCGGTTTCACGCGACAGAATATCTGCGATCTCGCCGGAGCGTTCGCGGTAGAGGGCGGCGGCCCTCAAGAACAAGGCGGCGCGCTTGGTGGGCGCCATGGCGGCCCATGCGGGAAACGCAGCCTGCGCGGCGTCGATCGCGGCCGTGGCATCGGCCTGGCCGCCAGACGCGATGCGCGCCATCAGCTTGCCGCTATAGGGTTCGTGCACGTCGAACGTGGCGCCGTCCGCTGCGTCTTTCCATTCCCCGCCCGAATAGAGGCGGTGGGTTTCGATCTCGCGCATGGTCTACCTTTCAAGCTACGCGGTTGCACGCTCCCGTCGCCGGAATCGCTGGTCGATCCCGCCGGGGCGATGGTGTGGGCGGCTAGGCCGCCGATAAGGGGGACGGTCAGGCGCGCGCGGCGCCCGACCGCGCGGGGATCAGAAGCCGCCGCCGCCCATCGCGGCCAGGAACGCCTGCGGGTTCCAATATTCGCGGTAGTTGACGATTCTCCCGTCGCGGAACGTTACGAAGGTGGCATAGCGCATCTCATAGGGATTGCCGTTGGCCAGCACCGTGCCCGATGCGCTCCAGTCGGCGATCGCCACATTGGGATCGTCGGTCGCGTAGATCTTCACGGTCGGCAGCGCGCGGATGTCGATCGCATCGGGATAGCCGCGAAGATAGTCGTACAGCGCGGCGCGGCCCTCGATCCGCGCGGGCGCGCCCGGGGGGGCGAAGGGGAACTCGGCGACGACGTCGTCGGCGCAAAGCTCGGTCCAGCCCTTCATGTCCTTGGCGAGGAAGGCGTCGAGGCTGCGCTGGACGCGCTGCGCGGAGGTGAGCATTTCGGTCATTGGTGTATCCTTGGTTTCGGGAGTGGCAGGTTCAGGCGATCGTGGAGGCGATGCGCTCGGCCAGCATCATCGTCGGGAAGGCGGTGGCGACCGAGGGAACATCCGGCCAGATCGAGGCATCGACCACGCGCAGCCCGGTGATACCGCGCACGCGCCCGTCGATATCCACCACGGCCTTCGGATCCTTCGATCCGCCCATCGGCACGGTCGAGGTCGGATGCTGATAGGTGAGCACCGAAGCGGCCAGCGTGGCGTTGATCGCCGCCCGGTCCTTCACCGCCGCGCCGGGGGCGAGTTCACCGCCGATCATGTCGGCAAACGGCGTGTTGCGGGCGATGTCGCGGATTATCTCGACGCCGTCGACCAGCCGCTCGCGGTCGCTCGCGTCCTTCAGGAAGCCGAGGTCGATCACCGGCGCCGCATGGGGATCGCGGCTGTTGATGGTGAGCGAGCCGATCGAGCGCGGGCGCACCAGGGCTGCGAACAGCAGGAACATCGGCGGCGCCTTGGGATCTTCGGGCAGGGTCGCGGTGCTGATATTGAGGTCGGCCTCGTCGCCCAGCGCATGGCCCGATGCGGTCCACAGCATCGCGCCGATCGGCGGATAGGGTAGCCCCACCGCTTCCTTGCGGATCGACCACACCGTCGGCACCAGCGGGTGGTCCTGCAACTGGCGGCCCACCGGCAGGTCGGCGACCACCGTTATGCCCAGCCCGCGCAGCGTGGCGGCCGGGCCGATGCCCGAACGCATCAGGATCGCGGGGCTGACATAGGTGCCCGCCGACAGGATCACCTCGCCGGCTATGACGATCTCGCCGCCCGCCAGCCGGACGCCAGTGGCGCGACTGCCCTGCATCACCACCGCATCGACCAGCGTCTGGTCGCGGATCGTCAGGTTCGGACGCGCACGCACCGCATCGCCCAGCAGGGTCATACCCGTGTTCAGCCGCACGCCCATCCGGGTGTTCATCACATACGGCCCGACGCCCAGCGGACGCTCGGTCGCAAACCCCGCCGAGCGCGCATGGCCGGCGGCGAGCGCGGAGGCGATGAAGGCGCGGTGCTGGTCGGAGATTTCCTCCTCGCCCAACTGGTGCAGCGGGAACGGGCCGTCATGCCCCTCGCCGCCGGTGCCCGAGGTGCGCTCGAGCGATTTGTAGAAGGGGTGCGTCGCGTCCCAGCTCAGTGCGGCGAGATCATGGTTGCGCGCCCAGCGGTCATGGTCGTTCTTCGGCAGGCGCATCGCCACCGCACCGTTGATCGCCGAAGAGCCGCCGAGCACCTTGCCGCGGTTGAGCGGGATCTTGCGGCCCAGCACACCGGGCTCGCTCTGGAAGCCCCAGTCGTGCTGCGCATCGCCGCCGACCAGATCTTGGCGGCGGACGGCATCAGGGTAGGCGTTGGGCGGATAGGCCTTGCCCGCTTCGATCAGCAGCACCCGGCGCGCCGGATCGGCGCTCAGCCGGTTGGCGAGCACCGCCCCCGCGGATCCACCACCGACGATGATAATGTCGAAGCTGACGCGCCCGGCGGTTTGTGCAGTTGCTTCGGCGGCTGCGGTCATCGCCAACGCTGCAGCGCCTCCAGCGAGAATATCCCGCCTATGCAGTCCCTTGTCCGATCTATTGGCAGCACTCATTTTCGGTTCCTTGGTCGTACGATGCGGGGAGCACGCTTCATCGATTCGGCGTTTGATGTTCGTTTCCGGGAACATGCGTGAGGCTATTCTCGGTTAAGGCTTTTCTCGGTATGCTTTAATGGTACGACGCGCGGTGCGGTCGAAGAAGCCGCTATTATTCGATGGAAACCATCGGAATGCCCGATACCTGATCCTCGCGATATGCTGATGCAGGTTGATGCTGTGGGGGCGGAAAGCGTTCGGCGATCGCGGCGCACCGTCGAGAACCCGCTTTGTAGCCTTGGAACGGCGAATTACGACACAAACCGCCCTGCGAAGTTTGGTGCCATGTCCGGCATTGTTGGGCCTTGCCGGAACGGCGGCTCCGTGAAGGACTGAGTACAGGATCGCAAAAATTTACCAGCAGAACTCTAGCCGGGTGGGGTGGGCGCCTCGCGCCGGTGAAGCGGCGCGACCGCGCTCTACGGCTCGAAGCCAGGCTTCTCGCCGCCGAGCCCCGTTGCCGGGTCTCGGCCTGACGGCAACGATCGGCTGGCGCGGGTCAGCGATGCTGACCTGATGGAGCGGGGCTGAGGACGCACACTGCCGGGCGGCTTCGCCTTGCCCGGACAGGGTGCGGCGCCCGATGGCGGCCCCGCAGGCACTCCGGCCTCTCGGTCGGGCGGTGCGCCCGGTTTCGCGAGGCCGGCGACGAGTGCCGCCCTGGCCACGGACACCCCGCAAAGTCGTACTTTGCGGGGCCCCTTCGCGAAGCCCGACCTTGCACCGCTCACCCGCCCGCGCCGGCCGGGGGCCATCCCTTTGCTGGCGGCGGCCTTGCCGCCGGAGAGTGCTGCGGTCGCCGCTCGCGCGGCGGCGCTGTCTGTGGCCTCTCCCGGTGGCGCGGGAGTGGGCGGCGCTCCCTGCTAGGCCCGCTCGCGTCCCCGGCAAGCCGGGCTGCGCCCGGCTCCTTCACTGCGTTGCGGCCCTGCGGCACCCCATCGCGCGAGCGCGATGGGGACCCCGGACTTGGGTGCCGGCGCCGCTCAAGCTGGCCTTTCCGGTCGCATCTTGCCGCCCACCCCCGCTTCCGGGGGAGGCCATGGGGGTTTTGGGGCGGTGCAGGAGGTGAACGATGCCTGTCTCCCCGACCGTCCGCGCGCGCGGCAAGCGTGGCAAGCACAAGGCGGCCAGTGCCGCTTGCCGGCTCGCAGCCATTGCCCGGACCAGTCCCGAACCGAGCCGCACGAACCTTTATGACGAGGTGACGGCGCGGATCATCGGCGAGCTTGAGGCGGGGCGCGTGCCGTGGGTGCAGCCTTGGGGGGCGACCGACCCGGACGGGAGCCCGCGCGGAACCGCGCCCGGACTGCCGCGCAACGCGCTGACCGCGCGCCATTATTCCGGCGTCAACGTGTTGATCCTGTGGGGCGCGGTGATCGAGCATGGCTTTCCCTCGCAGGGGTGGCTGACCTTCAAACAGGCGCTCGAAGCAGGCGGCGCGGTCAGGAAAGGCGAGCGCGGCACCACCGTGGTCTATGCTGACCGTTTCGTGCCCGAAGCCGAAAAGGCCCGCGCCGTCGAAACCGGCGGCGACACCAAGGCCATTCCGTTCCTCAAACGCTTTACCGTCTTCAATGTCGCGCAATGCGAGGGGCTTCGCCCCGGCCTCGCGCCCGATCCGGCGCCCCTCCCCGAACGCGAGATCGTGCCGATCGCCGAGGAAGTGATCGCGGCGAGCGGCATCGAGTTCCGCGTCGGCGGCAACCGCGCCTTCTATGTGCCCGCGCAGGATTATGTGCAGGTGCCGCCGCAACCGGCCTTTTACGAGCAGATCAATTATTACCGGACCTGCCTGCACGAACTGACCCACGCCACCGGCCACCCGTCGCGGCTGGGCCGCAACCTTACCACCGGCTTCGGCACCAAGGATTATGCGCGCGAGGAACTGGTCGCCGAAATGGGGTCCGCCTTCCTGTGCGCGGCGCTCGGCATCGTCCCGACCGTGCGTCACGCCGATTATCTGGCGTCATGGCTTGAGGTGCTGCGCGAGGACAATCGTGCGATTTTCCGCGCGGCCAGCGCCGCGACCAAGGCCGCCAACTGGCTGCTGGCCAAGCACGCCGCCGCCCACGCCGAACACGTCCAAGGCAACGCAAGCGACTGGAGGGCGGCATGATCCTGCTCACCCCCGAACTGCGCGCCGTGCTGCGCGCGAATGCCACCGACAACGACAGGCCCGGCCACGATCCCGCGCCCGCCGTCAAATTCTTCAATCCCGTCGGCGCGGCGACATGGCTTGCGACCGAACTTTATGACGATGGCGACACGCTGTTCGGCCTTGCCGACCTTGGGTTCGGCTGTCCCGAACTTGGCTGTTTCAGGCTTTCGGAACTGGCAAGCATCCGCTTGCCGTTCGGCCTCGGCATCGAGCGCGATATCGGCTTTTCGACGACCGCCAGCCTGTCGGTCTGGGCCGACACCGCGCGCCGCGCCGGGTCGATCCAACAGGCCCAATCGATCCTCTGGCGCATCGAGTCCGCGCCGGCCCCCGAGATTCCGACCGATCCCGAGCAAGGGAAAGGCGGATGACGCGCGGCGCGTAACGCCGTTTTGTAAGCCGGTCCCGCCAATCTTGGACGAACAACGGGACCGGCACTCACAAGGAGTGGTCCCATGAAACTCGATTTTATCCCGCTCGACAAGCTGGTCGTGAGCAAGGCCAATATGCGCTACGGCAAAAAGGCCCCGGACGTGTCCGATATCCTGCCGACCGTTCGCAGCCGTGGCGTGATCCAGCCGGTCATCGTCCGCCCGAACTGTGCCCCCGATGGCTATGAGATCGTCGCCGGAAGCCGCCGCTTCCATGCCGCGAAGATCGTCGCCGAAGAACGGCGCGCGGCGGGCGATGCGACACCCGAGCCGATGCCCTGCGCGATTCTCGACGACGGCGACGATGCCGCCGCCATCGAGGCGTCGATGATCGAGAATATGGCGCGGCTCGACCCCGACGAGGTGACGCAGTGGGAGAATTTCACCCGCCTCGTGCGCGAGGGCCGCAAGGTGGAGGACATCGCCGCGACGTTCGGATTGCCCGACCTCACCGTCAAGCGCGTGCTGGCGCTTGGCAATTTGCTCCCCGCGATCCGCGACCTCTACCGCAAGGAACGGATCGACGCGGCGACCGTGCGCCATCTGACGATGGCGTCCAAGAGCCAGCAAAAAGCATGGCTGGCGCTGGCCGACGACGAGAATGCCTATCTGCCGACCGGCCACCAGTTGAAGGCATGGCTGTTCGGCGGGCAGTCGATCGCGGTGAAACATGCGCTGTTCGACGTGGAGGCGAGCGGGATCGCGACCATCGCCGACCTGTTCGGCGAGGACCGTTATGTCGCCGATGCCGATGCTTTCTGGACGGCGCAGAATGCCGAAATCGAGGCGCGCCGCGCGGCCTATGTCGAACAGGGCTGGGCCGACGCGATCATCGTGCCGCCGTCCGATCATTTCTCGACGTGGGAATATGAGAAGGCGGGCAAGCGCAAGGGCGGGCGCGTCTATATCGACGTGCGCGCGACCGGCGAGGTGATCGTCCACGAAGGCTATGTCTCCGGCAAGGAAGCCCGCCGGATCGCCAAGGCGGAAGGGTCGGAGAACGGGACCGGCCAGAAAGCGGCACGGCCCGAGGTGACATCGACCATGCAGACCTATGTCGATCTGCATCGCCACGCCGCCGTCCGCGCCGCGCTGACCGGCCATCCTGCGGTCGCGCTGCGCCTGATGGTCGCCCACGCCATCGGCGGCTCGCATCTGTGGCGAGTCTCTCCCGAGCCGCAGTCAACCCGCAACGACGAGGTGCGCGACAGCCTCGATAACAGCAAGGCCGAGGCGGATTTCGACGGGCGCCGCCGCGCGGTGCTGGCGGTTCTCGGCTTTTCCGCCGAGGAACCGACCGTGACCGGGGGCAATGGCGACGACTATGGTGTCGTTGGCATCTTCCAGCGGCTGCTCGACCTTCCCGATGCGGTGGTGCTGGAGGTGATCGCCATCGTCATGGGCGAAACCTTGGCGGCGGGCAGCGCCGCGCTCGAGGCGGTGGGCATGGAGATCGGCGTCGATATGGCCCGCTGCTGGCAGGCCGACGACGCCTTTTTCGAGCTGATCCGCGACCGGGAAGTGCTGACCCGGATCGTCGCCGACGTGGCGGGCGAAACCGTCGCCAGCGCCAATGCGGGGGAAAAGACCAAGACCCTGAAACGCATCGTCCGCGATCATCTCGACGGCGTGGGCGGACGCGACCGGCGCGAGAATTGGGTGCCACGCTGGATGGCGTTCCCGCCCGCCGCCTACACGCCGCGCGGCGGTGTTGGCACCGTCGCGGCCCATGCCAAGGCGCAGGCGGCGCGCGAGATCGAGCGAGCACGGCACGGCGATGACGAGCCAGACCCGAGCGCACCCGGCGCGGTGATCGCGTCGGCGGAACCGGAGGACGAAGCCGATCCGGTGCGGTTGGCGGCGTGATTATCGAGGGGAGCGGCGAAAGCCGCTCCCCTCTTTTCCGCCCCTCAAAATCCGGCCGCGCGCCCTCGCCCTGACGGGCTCGGGCGCGCGGTTTTTTTATCCGGCACGTCCAACACACGCAAAGCGAAAACGAGCGGGCGCGCACGTTCGTTGACAGTATCTCCATACTGTGCTCATACTATGCCAATAGTGTGGAGGTACTGATGATTACGACTCACAAATTCCCTTATCGAAATGGCGAATTACGGATCGGCTGGGCATCGTGGGACGATGGTTCGATGACGGCGCGTTCGATCAAATACGCCTATCCCGATGCAAGCGGCAAGATATCGCGCGGCTCGCCCGAACTCCCGTTTGACATCCTCGTTGATATGCTTGTGCTCGCCGGCGACCAGAAGGAAATAGACGAGTCGCTGCCCACCCTCGGCGATCCGAACCTCGCCGACCCCGCGACGATGAGCGACCAGGATTTGAAGGACGAGAAGACGGTCCTGTCAACGACGCTCATCCGCCTGCAGCCGTTGGTGGTCGCGGTGCGCTGGGCGGAGTGGTCCGTTTATGATCAGATTGGTGCGCGGCTCGACGCGATCAGGGCCGAGATCGCGCGGCGCTGAATTATGCCAATCCTCCCCCACCAAGATCGTGTCCAACTCGCCTGAATATGCTTGTTTGCATGATGCCGGTCACGCCGACGCATCCCTGAAAGGGCGGCGCGACGGCGACCGGCAGGAGCGCGGCAAAGCGCGTCGGCAGACGGATAGCGATCATCGACATGGCGCTGGCGTCCATCGCCTTTCGCGCCAGGTCCGAAACCCTGTCCTGTCGTCAGTGGACATGCCGACAGCTATATAGGCGGCATCGCCGTGCGTGCATCGGGCAGATGATCCGATGGTGCGGAGCGGGTTTGCGCCGTCCCCGGCCGATCCATCGCGTGAGATGCATCAGCGGCATCGTCGTCATTTTTGCTGCCGCGTCCCGCGCCGTTTCCGGCTCCTCGGGCGCATGACCTGGGACGGCCGCAGTCCCGCGAAACCATCGCCGTGCGGCTTATTTCCCCGCCCGCCAAGGCGGGCTCCTCGCGGTCGCTTCGCTTCAAATAAGCCTTCGGCTCCGGTCCTCCGCTGCCGCTCCGGCCTGCCGGTTCGCAGGCCCGCTGTGACCGTCCTTCCGGTCCGCCCATCGCCCGGAAACGGTTCGGGGCGACTTTTCAGGAGACGAACAATGCCCGCCATCGGTTATGTCACCCGCGACGGAAACGGCTTCAAGGGCCAGCTCAAGACGCTCTCGATCCGCGCCGAGATCGAGATCATTCCCAACACCCGCAAGTCCGGCGACACCCAGCCCGACTACCGCGTGTCGGCGGCCGGCGTCGAGGTCGGAGCCGGTTGGGTCCGGCGCGGTGAAATGAGCGGCAAGGACTATGTGTCGCTGTCGCTCGCCGCCCCCGAATTCGGCCCGCGCCGGCTCTACGCCAATCTCGGCCGCGCCGCCGGACAGGATGATGACGACGCCTTCGCGATCATCTGGAACCCGGCCGATTGATAGCATCGCCCCGCGTCCGCCAAGGGCGCGGGGCATGAAGCGGTGCGCCGGATTTGCCATAGCTCGCGAGGGACTCTGCAGGCGGGGGCGTCTGCACCGTCCGCTTTCCGTTGCACGGATGAAAGTCCGTGCCACCCGGTTCAACCCACACCGCTTCATACCGAAATCGAGCCAAAGGAGCCCGGCCGACTGAACCCTGCGCCCCGCGTCCCGCAACGGCGCGGAGCATCGCTACCGGCCCGAAAGGAGGAGGGTCGGAATCGCATGGGTCGATTTGCGACCCTGCCGAAGATGGCCAGATCGATCCAATCCGCGCTCATCAGCCGGCGCACGATGCACCGGCCCAGATGGACCGTTATCATGGACGATACTGCCGAACGTGCGCAGGCCGCGCGCGAATCCTGCCCCTTCCTTACCGCTAAGCAGGCGGCCTTTCATCTCGGCCTCGCCTACTCGACGCTGAAGCGTCTGCGCCAAGCGGGAACGGGTCCGAAATGCCGCCTGCATGGCCGCACCTGGCGTTATCATATCGACGATATCGAGGCGTGGTCGGCGGCTCGCGCACGCGGAGGCGACCGTGGTTGAGCGCCGCGACCTGCCGCTTTTCGCCTGGGGCAACGCGCTGCGCGCCGCCCGCGCACGCCGCACAAAGCTGCGCCGCCGCGCCGGAGTGATTGCCGCTGGCATCGCCTGCCTTGGCCTCACGATCGCGCTGCCACCGCTGCCTCGGCTGGTCTGGAATGCCAGCGCCAGCGCGCCGATCGGCCTCTATGCCGTGTCGCCCGGTGCGCTGCTCAAACGCGGCGACATGGTGATCGCCTGGTCGCCGGCCGAAGCGCGGCAACTGGCCGCGAGCCGCCACTATCTGCCCAGCAACGTGCCACTGGTGAAACGCATCGCCGGCATTGCCGGGGACACGATCTGCGCGGTGGATCGGGTGGTGGCGGTGAACGGAAGGCCGGTCGCCAAACGGCGCGTCGCCGATGCGGCGGGCCGTCCGCTGCCGGCATGGCAGGGGTGTATCCGGCTCGGACCTGGCATGGTCTTCTTGGTCATGACCGAGACCCCGGACTCGTTCGACGGACGCTATTTCGGGCCGACGCTGGCGCAGGATGTAATCGGCAAGGCGACCCCGCTGTGGCTACGCTGAGAACGCTCGCGATCGTCGTCGCATTGCTGGTCGCGCACCCCGCGGCTGCCGATCCACCGAGAACAGACGCGGTATTACGCTGGCGTGCGGAGATCGCCGAGGCATCCGCGCGGTTCGGTGTGCCGGTGGCGTGGATCGAGCGGGTGATGCGCGCCGAAAGCGGTGGCCAGACCATGCTCGATGGGCGGCCGATCACCAGCCGGGCGGGCGCAATGGGCCTGATGCAATTGATGCCAGCAACCTGGGCGGCGATGCGTGCCGCGCACGGACTTGGGCGCAATCCCCATGATCCACGCGACAATATCCTCGCCGGGACTGCCTATCTGCGCGCGATGTATGACCGCTTCGGCTATCCCGGCCTATTCGCCGCCTATAATGCCGGACCGGGCCGTTACGAAGCATATCTTGCATCCGGCCGGACGTTGCCGGGGGAGACACGCGCCTATCTTGCGCAGGTGTCGGGCACCCGTTTGGGAATAATCGGAAATGCGGCTCTCCCGGCCGCCAGCATGTTTGTTGTGCTGGCGACTGCGAGGCAGCCTGCCGGCCGATCGCACGCCGGCGAGCCGCCACCGAGCCTGTTCGTCACCCTATCCCCGACTGCTCCTGACGGAGAGACCGGGGTGCGCTAGTGCGAGCCACTGCCCAGGAATCTCTTCGTGCGTGCGCGACTTTCCGCAGTCTCGACAGCCTCTTCTGCATGGGAGCACTCGTCGCCACGAACCGAGCCGTCCCGGCAGCCGGCGATGATCTTGCGGGCTTCATCAAGATTCGCGGCGAAATACTGTGTGCCGCGCGGACCCGCGATTGCCGTCGGGACGAGTCCCGCAACTGTGCCTGTCGGAGTCGGCGTAACCGGATCGATGACGGGCCGCAGCACGAACCCGATCACAAATCCTGCGATCAGCATGATAGAAGAAATGACGACGGATTTACGCTGCACCATGACGACGAAACTCGGCTGACGGTTAACTCTATCATACCAGAATCACTGGCTTTTCGCAAAACGCAGATGCCGCAGAATCGGATGAAGAAGGGGCCGATGCGGCACGCTATGATAGACAGCGCGCTTCGGTGAGGTGGGAGGGCTCGTCTCGGCAAGGCCCAGCATGACGGGCGCCGAAGCGGCTGTGCAAGGCCGGCGGCACCTCCAATTTTGCCGCGAAATAGAGCGTGCTTCGCACGCGCTTTTGTTCGTTCCTGCGCAACAAAATCGGTTCCTCCGCCGCCGCTGCGCGGCGCTTCCGGCTTCGCCTCCAGCGGCCCTGACAGCCGCTCCGCCACCCGTCTTCGGAGGGCTGTCCTCAATGAGGAGGATTTCAAGCAAAGGAGGCGATCATGTCCATGTTTCAACCCATCGGTGTAGCGTCGGACCGCGTGGTGGCGACGCTCGTGGCGGGGCTCGAAATCGAGTTCGGACGGGGTGCTGGCGAAGCGCTGGCGCAGCGGTTTCTGGAGGCCGAGGAAAGCGATTTCCTGTGGGATGCGAGGGCGTCGGAGCGTTGGCTCGGGGCGTATGAGAGCATCGACGAAGAGGATTTCGAACTCGATCGGGTGGCGATCATCGGTCGGCTGGATGGCCGCTGGTTCGTCGCGGTGAGCATCGTCGATGGCGATGGGAACGCGCATGGATTGATGGGGCGGCGTAGCTTCAGGAGCGAACGGCAGGCACGCAAAGCCTTTGCGGCGACGCATTGATCGGGGCATCGGAGACGCCGGGACAGGGTGCCGGACAGGCATCGTGTCCCGGCTTCTTTTTGCCTCGGCTCGGGCGAAATGAACGGGCAACAGGAAGGCGGAAATAGGCGGCAGGAGCGGCTCAGACGGGAGGGCAGCGTAAGGCAAGATAAAGCTATGGCACTGGCGTTCCATAACCCTTTGTCTGCACATCGTTTTTTGGACCTGCGACCGACACTGTCCTCTCGACACCAGTGCCGTTCCGCGCCGAAAGGGCGGCATTCCGCCCTGTACGGCAGCACCGGTTTTCATATCACGGGCTGCGAGGCATGCTTCCTCTTCCACGCCTCCGGAATCAGGAAAATGGCCGACGACGACAGCTTTGAACCGCGCCTCGGGCGCCAGCGCCAGCAAGGCGGCAAGCGCGCCCGGCGCTATCTCGGCCGCGTCCTTGCCGCCGCCAATCTTGCGCGCGGCGGCGCGGCTGCCCCCGGCTTCGCGCGGGGAGCATTCTCGGGCACCCGGATCGGGCGTGGCGCGGGCGTCGGCCGGATGCTCGCCAGCCGTGGCGGCCATGCGGCGTCGAACGGTCGCCGCGTCATCGTCAAGGCAAGCATCGTCAAGCTTGCCGGCAAGGGCGCGTCAGCCGCTGCCGCGCACCTGCGCTATCTCCAGCGCGACGGCACCACGCGCGAGGGCGAACGCGGCACGCTCTACGGGCGCGATGCCGATACCGTCGACGGCAAGGCGTTCGGCGAACGCGGGGCTGGCGATCGCCACCAGTTCCGCTTCATCGTCTCGCCCGAAGACGGCGATCAATATGACGATCTGAAACCGCTCACCCGGCGGCTGATGGCGCGCATGGAAGAGGATCTCGGGACCAGGCTCGATTGGGTGGCGATCGACCATTTCAACACCGGCCATCCGCACACCCATATCGTCGTGCGCGGAAGGGATGATCGTGGCGCCGATCTCGTCATCGCCCGCGACTATATGACGACCGGCATCCGCGAGCGCGCCGCCGAGCTGGTCGATCTCGATCTCGGCCCGCGCACCCATCGCGAAATCGCGCAGACGCTGCGCGCCGAGGTTGAGCAGGAACGCCTGACCTCGGTCGACCGGGCCTTGCTCAAGGGAGCGGACGCCGAGCGAGTGGTCGCGACCCATGGCCGCGAGGCCTTCGACCAGACGCTGCGCGCCGGCCGACTGGCGAAGCTGTCGCGCCTGGGCCTGGCCGAGCCGCTCGGTGCCGGGCGCTTCCGGCTCGCGCCCGACCTCGCCGATACGCTCCGCGCATTGGGTGAACGCGGCGACATCATCCGCACGATGCAGCGCGAATTTTCCCGTGCCGCAGTCGAGCGGGCGCAAGCCGACCAGGCGATCTACGATCCGACTGCACCCGATGCCCGCCCGCTGGTCGGCCGCGTGCTGGCGCGCGGGCTCGCCGACGAGCATGCCGATCGCCACTATCTGATCGTCGAAGGCGTGGACGGGCGCAGCCATTATGTGGCGATCGGCAAGGCTGTCCTGAGCTTCGTCGAAGGGGGCACGGAAAACGACGTCAGCTTGCGGCGTGGTGCAATCGTGCGGATCGATCCGGTCAGCCCGACAGTGCGGGAGGTGGATCGGACCCTCGCCGCGGTCGCCGCCGCCAATGATGGACGATACGATGTGGATGCCCATCTTCGCCACGATCCGACCGCCACGCAGGCCTTCGCTGAAACCCATGTCCGACGGCTGGAGGCGATGCGACGGATATCGGGTATCGTCGAGCGCGAGCCGTCGGGCCGCTGGATCATCGCGCCGGACCATCTCGATCGCGTGACAGCCCATGAGACGGCGAAGCTGCGGGACCGTCCCGTCGCAATCACCATGCTGTCACCGCAGCCGCTCGATCGGCTGATCGATGCCGAGGCTGCGACGTGGATCGACAGGGAGCTGGTTTCGGCCGCGCCCGAGCCTGCTCGCGATGCCGGGTTCGGCCACGATCTGCGTGATGCCCAGGCGCGTCGGCGGCAGTGGCTGGTGGCGCAGGGTTTTGCTGAGGAAACCGGGGGCAGCACTACGTTTTCGAACGGCATGATCGCGGCGCTCCAGCGGCGCGAATTGCTGCGGGTCGCGGGCCAGCTCGCCGACGAGGTGAAGATGCCATTCCGGGAGGCTGCCGAGGGCGCCCGGATCGAGGGCGTCTATCGCCGTTCGGTCGATCTCGTCAGCGGACGCTTCGCGCTGATCGAACGCGCCCGGGATTTCACGCTCGTGCCGTGGCGTCCGGTGCTCGAACGGCAGGTCGGCAAATCAGTCTCGGGATTGATGCGCGGCGACGGTATCACCTGGTCGATGGGGCGCGGTCGGAGCGGGCCGAGCATTTCGTGAACATTGGTGGAAGATGGCCTGTCCGCTTTGGAGCGGCTACTGGTCAAAGCTGCCGTTTGTTTATCCGGTCTGGAGCGGTTGAGCAGCGTCCACTGGGTCGTGCAGCGCGCGACGTCTACATTCTCGACCTGCGGTTGGGATCGGGTATCATCCCCGGTCAGCCGACAGAGGGGATCAAGGTCAAGCCGCAGGATTTCCGATGAAAGTCGGCGCCGCCTTGCTCTGATGCGCCCGTGACGATGCCGTGTTCGATGGCTAGTCGTGCTTATAAAGCCGAGGGGGAGATTCTATGGGTGGCATCTGGGGCTCGCGTGAGTTCTTCACCGACGCACTGACGGAGATCGCTGGCTACAAGGCTGGCGTCGTCCTCACCGACCGCGAACTGTTCGAAATCATGCACGACCAGGGCGACGTGGCGATGATCCTCGATCCCGATGGTCCGGGCGGTGGTCGAATTCATTCGAGCTCCTTCTCAGAAGCCGTCGTCACGTTACTGTTCCGCTTGGGGAACACGCCGACGGACAGCAACATGCCGATCACCATCGAGCTGTTCCACAAGCACCGGAATAGTGAGCTGGAAAAGGTCCAACAGGATCTGATGGAGGCATACCTGCGCTTCATGGAATCAGAGCTCAACAAGCCACAAGAGAATGGCATGATAGATCCGCGACCATTGATGCGGGAGATGCACGAGCGTCATGGTCTGCCGGGTTCACGTATGACCATGGAGCTGATCGAGGGTCTTGGCCGAGACATGCATCGCAGTGCGTGGGGGAAGGTGCGGAATGTCGAATGGAAAGACACGGTCGAACTGACTGGCCTGTTCAAGAGCGCTGGCCTTGTGACGCAGCACTCGCACTTCTTCGATCAGCGCTACATCGACTATCTCGCTCAGAACTTCGAGATGATCGACAGCATGCACTGGCGCAAGTTCGAGGGGTTCACGGCGGAGTATTTCGAGCGCGAAGGCTACCGCGTGGCTCTGGGGCCGGGGAGCAACGACGGCGGCGTCGATCTGCGCGTGTATCCCGCCGATGCGGCCCCGGATCGTCCACCGATGATCCTCGTCCAGTGCAAGCGTCAGAAGGCGAAAATCGATAAGGTTTTGGTAAAGTCGGTCTTCGCTGACGTCTTCGAGGAGGAGGCGGATTCAGGCCTCATCGTGACCACGTCGACGATGTCACCGGGCGCGGAAGCCACGCGGACGGCGCGAAGCTATCCGGTAGAAGCGGCCGACAGGACAACGGTCAAAACGTGGCTCGACAAGTTGCGGTCCTGAAGACGTGCCGCGACGGGCAACGGTTTAGATAAGCTAACCTGAGTGCAAGTGGCTAAAGCTCTTAATGAAGCCCTTCTGACCACAAACGTACGATCGCCAAATAATTCATCCGTTGTGGTTCTATCGGCGCTGATACGCAGGGATTCAGGCGGAATCGCCCGCTAACGGACGATTGGGGTAGCCGTGTCGCCCCTTGGGGATGGACGTTAATCCTTCCACCCGACAATATGCCGCGGACGGAAGGGGATAATTCTGATGACGGCTGGCCTGGGGACGCTGGTTGGGGGTGACGACCTCAAGTCGATCTATGCCCTTCGATCGAAGAAGTTCGACGAGAAGACAGTCAGCGCATCGAGCGCGACAGCACTTCAGATGAAGCGCGAGGCCGAGGAGCACGACGGCTGGACATTGGCCAAGGCGAACAAGCGCTCTCTCCGCATGCAGCGGGAGAAGCCCGTCGACCGCCAGCTTGAGGACGACGTCTGGGCGCTCTTCTTTCGGATGGGCTTCAAGGAGCTGAACGCCGACCGCAACTTCATGGTGACGGGCAAGGACGGGAAGGGCGGCCGCCAGCTCGACGTTTTCGCGAAAGACGACGAGACGGTGTTCGTTGTCGAATGCACACATTCACGGGATGGCGGTTCGAAGTCCATCAAGTCCCTTCTCGATAAAATTGAGGCCGTTCGCGAGGACGTGCTTGCGGCGGTCCAGGCGAAATATGGCCGCGAACCGAAGCTCAAGGTCAAGCTGGCCATCGCGACTAGGAATGTCGACATCCGCACCGCCGACAAGGAACGGGCGGCATTGGCGAAGGTGCCGATCATCACCGAAGCCGATCTCGAATACTTCCAGCGCCTTGCAGGCATCCTCCGCGACGCTTCGCGCTATCAGTTTCTCGGCCGTTACCTCCGCGACGAGAAGGTCGAGGGGCTCCGGAATAAACTGCCTGCGACGCGCGGTCGGGTGGGATCGACCACTTTCTACAGCTTTCTCATTTCTCCGCATGAGCTGCTGCGCATCGCCTACATCAGTCACATGGGCCGTACGTCGAACGACGACCTTGAGACATATCAGCGGATGGTGAAGCCCGCGCGGTTGAAGGCGATCGGCGCCTATATCGATGAAGGCGGCACATTCCCCACGAACATCGTCGTCAACATCAAGCGCGATGGGCTCCGGTTCGACGTGAAGGAGACATTCGGCGAGACCGCCACGGGGACGCTCGAGCTACCCGGGCAATATGGCTCGGCTTGGGTGATCGACGGGCAACACCGTCTATACGGTTATGCCTATGCAGGCCGTGATGCCGACGAGGACCGTTCCGTGGTGTCGGTCCTGGCCTACGAGAACCTGCCTGCGCGGGCCGAGATCGAGATGTTCGTCGACATCAATACGCAGCAGGTGAAGGTCGCGCGCAATCTGGTCAACGAGCTGATCTCGAACTTGAACATCGAGGATGATGATCCGAGGAAGAGGCTCGAGGCGATCTGTGCGCGGGCGGTACTCAACATGGGCTCGGACAAGGCGTCCCCGCTAAAGGACCGCATCCTCACGATCGGCAGCGAGAAGACGAACTGGAAGTGCCTGACGCTCACGTCACTCGTCGATGGCATGGAGGGCAACAACCTTGTCGGCACTATCCATCGACCATCCGGGCGCAACGGCTCGGCAGTTTTGCATCCCGGGCCGCTCGGCCACCTTTCGACCGAGCCCGCAGACTTCATCCGCAAGTCACAACGCAGCCTCCAGCTCTACTTCTCCCTGTTCGCCAATGGTGCGAATGATCACTGGGAACTTGGCGACGCGAAGGGCGGTTACCTCTGCACAAACCTCGGTCTTCGGGCGCTGTTGGTGCTGCTCACCAAGCTGATCGAGTTTGTGTAGCGGGACGGTACCCGCGTCGTATCGATGTCCCCAGAGGAGTTGATTGACCTTGTCGAGCCTTACGCTCGCCCGATCAGTCAGTTCTTCAGCCGCGCCAGCGCCAGTGAAGTTGCCTACTTCCGCAATCGTGGAAGCTCTCTTGCAAGCGTGGATCAGAATGCGAAGCAGATGATGGCCATAGTCGCCTCCGCCAAGCCCGAATTCGACCTGCCTGAGATCAAGGCGTATCTCGATTCCCAGGATGCTGCCGGCACCGAGCAGGCCCGCGACATGATCCTGGAGATTCACAAGATCCTGTACGACGACGTCCTCTCGACGCTGAAGTCGCATTACGGCGAGGTCAGAGATGCGTGGTGGATTACCGGCGTGCCCAAGCAAGTCAGGATCGACTGCGACGTTCGCTACAACAACGAAGGCGACACCTCGCGGGACCGGTGGCAGTCACTGAACCTGATCGATTACTCGCAGATCGTGGTCTACGAAGGCAATTGGGACCTCTTCAAGGACCGTTACAACTTCTACGGCAAGGGCGCGAAGGCGAAGCTCGCTCGCTGGATCGGCAAGATCAGCCGACTGCGCAACATAACGACCCACGTCGAGAAGGGACCACTCTCGCGGGATGAGGTCGATTACGTGCGGGAGGTCTATGCGCTGGTGAAACGTCACATCGAGGGTGATGAGCCAGTGGATGGAAAGACCCAGCTGCTGTTCGACGAGTCGGAAGAGCAGCGCGCCGCCGCATAGGTCTGGTGTCGATCTCGAGGCGACAGGCGCGCCTGGTCGTCTGATGGATCAGGCGATCTTGGAGATCATCCGGTCGACCAGGCTCTTCGCCGCTGCACGATTGACCGAACACTCGTAGATCAGCGAGAACATCTCCTCATACCAATCGCGCCGATCCTTGCTGAGCCGATCGAGCGGTGATGACTTGGGGGCGTCCGAGCCCGCCAGTTGTTCAAGTTGGTCGCGCAGGGCTGCGACGTCGTTCCTGACGCTACCGTCGGCGCCGTCGACGAGATCGGGTTCCCCGAGGAGCTTCTCCGCCCGCATGAGTGACAGTTCGACCGTCAACGCCATCCGATCGTGGCCGGCGGTGTTCAGCCCGCCTTGCGCTAGGACGGCCAGACCCTCACGAGCCGCTGCCTGCTCGAGTTCGAGATCGCGCAGACGCTTACGGTCTCGCGAACTCGTGCGGCAACGGTTGGCGACGTCCCGGCCCAATGGCGCGAGGTGGTTCTTCAGGTTGGCGAGGTGGACGTTGCGCTCGAAGTCGTCACGCCGGCCGTTTGGAATTATCCGGGGATCGAGGACGTGTATCTCGCCGACCGTCCACGCATCGAAGCGCGTCTCCGGGAAGATGTCGGCAAGGACCCCGGCCTCCCCGATCTGCACGTCGCCCGCGCGGACGCGCAGACCGCGAACGTGCGTCGAGGGATGGATGGCTCCTTCGTAATCGTGGTGTGCTACCCAGCCGACGGCGCCGATGCCGCCGTCGACGGAGGGTACCTCGACGAACGCGACTTCGCGCAGCCGCAGTGGACGTCCGCCCTCGATCGGTATTTCGTCGCGGAACGGTCGTGTCAGTGGCTCACCGCCATTGATCGTAATCTCCAGGTCGCCCAGGCCAACTGATCCGCCAAGCGTCTCGACGATCGACGCGGTCGGCGCGAAGCGCGGGTCAAGCGGAACAGGTGCGATCTCGGACAGGTAGTCGGCGACGGCACCGGGCGACATGACGCGATCGTCGCCCTGCCGTGCAACACCTTCGAGCCGGACCTCGAAGAATGGTTCGCCGGCGTCCTTGGCGATGGTCGTCATCGTGATGGCGTCGATGATCGACGCGAGATCGCGCGCGTCGGTCGGATCACGCAGGGCGGTGCGAAGCGCTTGGCAGTTCCAGGTCATCGTGGACACGTTGTCCTCGCCAGCGGCTCGCGATTGAAAGGTCAAGCCACGGGCGTAGGCGAGGCCCGACAAACGGCCGACGCCGCGGAAGCCACGCGCCCCGGTTCCGCGCTTGGCGCTCGCGCCGACAGATGTCAGCACGCGGCGAAACTCCGCCGCCGGGATTCCCGCACCGTCGTCGCGTATAGTGACCGTCCTTGCGGCCGCATCTAGCGAGATCGCGATGCTGCCTGCCTTGAGTCCCGACGCGCGGGCATGATCGACCGCGTCAGCCGCGTTCTGGACGTACTCCCGGTAGATTGTGAGCGGATCGACGTACATCGCGGTCGAGAGCAGCTCGAGGACATCCTTGCCGACGACCGCCGGGCCGCCGCCGACGACCTCGGACTTCTTGGCAAGTCGGATCGGCGCGCTCACGCGGCATGCCTTGCGCGGGTGGGTTCCGCGATGGCGATGATCGGCTCTTCGTCCGCGTCCAGCCCGGCATCCTCGACGCGTTCGTCCTCGGGCACGTTCATCGCGTGTGCGACCTGCTGCCAGTCCGCCTGGCGCCGCCAGATGTCGACAAGCTCGTGCTTGGGGCGGGGCATGTAGTGTTGGAGGATCGATCGGATCCCGGCATCGTCGGTCATGCCGGGCAGCGTGTGGTAGTGGCGAGGGTCGCAGGACGAGAGCAGCGTCTTGAGCTCGTGGCGGCGTTCGGGCGAGAGCCGGGATGCCTCGGAGATGTATTGGTCGTACTCACCGCGACCGTCGAACTTGTCATACCAGTCCCGGTTGAAGATCATGTCGTGGGGCATCATCAGGATCGTCTCGAACTCGGCGACGGTGTCGCCGAACGCGCGACGGAAGAACGTCGGCTCGCCGCTGACGACGCCGTGAGTGGCTTGCAGGATGATTTGCATCGACCGTAGTTCGTAGCGCGACCACTTCTCGCCGATATGGCCCCGATCAGGTCGGTTCGTGGGCTGGAAGCGCATTGGGAACGACCACACGCGGATGTTGAGCTCCTCGTTGAGGGTCACGTTGAGGCGCATCCGCTCGAACAGGTCTGCCGGATCGTCGTGGAAATTGTAGAGCATGTAGTTGGAGAGTTCGGTCAGGCCGTGTTCGTGCGCGTAGCGGACTGCCTGCTCGTAGGGCTTGCGCACACCGAGATGGTCGAAGGCGATCCGAAGCGGCTTCAGGCAGATCGTGGCCAGCTCGCGCAGATACATCGGGTCCTTGCAAAGGATGCGCGCGTCTACGCCTTGATTGAAGTCGACGCGCCGTTGTACAGGGATCCGCGATCCCGGCCGGGTCAGCTTGGCTCCGGGTGTGAAGCCAAGGTCGCGGATCTCGGCGATGATCTCCTTGAAGCGCGCGCTGGCCACCACGTTGTTGTCCATGAGGATCAGGTCCTTCTTGGGACCGTACAGCTCATCGATCGATCGGACGATGTCGGTGAGCGACTCCACGTCGCGCTGCATGCCTTCCAGCTTGGGCACGCCGCAGAACTGGCACTTCCGGATGCAGCCGCGCGACGTGTATGCGAAATAGGCATCGCGGACCGGATATTCGTAGTCGATCTGTGACAGGATGCTGTAATCGGGGACGAGGTCCTCGATCGCGGTGTTGCTGTAGTCGTCGGAATAGAGCTCCTCGGCGAAATCATCGAGCTGGAGCGCCTTGGCGGGTGGTCCGGTAAGTAGCCCCTTGATGAAGCGCACGCCCTGCCAGCGGCGCTCCTCGAGGAATCGCTCGTGCATCAGGGAAGCCGCGATGCCTCCGACGAACACCTTGTCGGCCTGACCGTTCGCCACCTTGAGCGCGTAGTCGATGCTCGTGGATATCTTCGGATATTCGAAGGAGAACAGGGTGGTGACGTAGATGCGGTCCCACGCCTGGGAGAGGACGGACGGATCCTCTCCCTTCACGAACGTAACGTGGTCGTTCTTGCCTTGGGGCCCATGGTACTGGGCGATCTTCATGAGTCCGAGCGGCGGATACTTGTTCTTGTACCCGGGCTCGATGAGCAGGATGCGCTTACCGGCCATCAGGCTGCCTGCCTGACGGTGAGGCGCGAGCGAATCTCGCGCAGCTTTGACGCCGCGGCTGCCACACCGCTCTCGCCGCCAAGGCCACGAAGCGGGCCCTCGGAGGACCAATCGACCTCGCCCGCTAGGTCAGCGAGCTGAGCGATCATCAGGTCCTTAGTCAGTGCGGCGCCGTTCTCGCGCCACATGTCGGCGGCAATCTCCATAAGCGCGTACACTCCGACACCTTTTGCTAGGAGGGAACCACGCGGTCGCGACCAGTCGTCACGCATGGCGATCGACACGGCCACCCAGAAGTCGAGGACGACGCGAGCCGCCTCTTCGGGTGTCCGCTGCTTGAGGATCGAAGACCGCTGTAGGAATCGACGCACCGCCTTCTGCAGCGTGCGCAGCGACGCCTTGCGCGACATTCCGGAGACGCGGTTGCCACCGACGTCGAGCTGTCCGCACCATGGCGAGACCGGATCGTTCGAAAGACACAGTGCGATGAACAGCTCGGGCCGATCATTGGCTAGGTCCTCGCAGAGGCGCGCGTCGTGGAAGTCGAGCAGGCTCCGGTTCAGACCCTTGGCCTTGCGGTTGATGACGGTGAACACCGCCATCTCCTCCTCGACGGTGAGCCCGACGAAGCACATGAAGGGTAGCTCAACGTCGAGGTCTGCAAGGTGGCCGAGGCGATGCTGGCAGTCTACCTGCGCCATCACCGGCCCAGAATCTGAGTCGATCTTCAGGAGTGCTGAGCGGTGCTCCGCCTCCAACAGCCGCCATGCGTTATCGTCGCGCGGGCGCAGGTTGAAGGTGAGGGGGATCGTGGTGCTGCCCTCCTCGCGGATGTAGCGCCGGAAGTCGAGGCTGTGGCTCGAGTTGAAGCGGCGCTGATACCCATCACCTGTTCGCTCATCTAGGATGTCGGGAAAGCTGATCGCATGGAGTTGCCTAGCCGGCGCGAAACCCAGAAGGACGCGTCGGTCGGCCGAACGCCCGGAATGGCAGAGGATTTCGATCGATGGCATGTGGCCTCCCCGCAGCGTGACAATGCGCAATGTGCATCGCAGCGATGCAGGTAGCGCAATGCCTCATCTCGATCTAGCCGGATAGTGTCAAGCGATTCGCTGCTTGGTCGGTGTGGTATCAGGACTAACGCCGCGACGCATGGATAGCCGTGGCGAACAGGGCTGGTCCTAACGTTACCTTGATCATTGGGGTAGACGCTTCTCCAGTGTCTCGCGAACCTCCTCGTAGAGCTCGATGTCCAGGAAGTCATTCAGGACCGACAGGGCAATTGACAGGAATTCTTCCCTAATCGCGCTTCTGAACTGACCATATTCCGACGTCTGCGGCTTCTCGAGGAGGCCGACGCGGATTTGGGTGACTTCTTTGGCGATTGCCTTGAAGCGCACCTGCTCGACGGCGGGTGCGCCACCGCTCGCCTTCTCGATCAACTTCTGGAGGCTGTCGCTGTCCTGCAGGAGCTTCTGCGCTTTCCTCATGCTGAACGGATTGGCGCGCGAGACCGTGAGGAAGTCTTTCCTAAGTTTCGCTGCTTTCTTGTCGAGCATCTCGACCGACATCTGGTGCGCCTTAGATACATCGCGCGCCTCACGTGTCAGCTCCGAGCATATGGTGCTCAGCTCACCCCTTATTTCCAGCCAGCGCGCATCTTCCTCGAAATTGTCGCGCCTTGCATTGGGGACCACCGCCCGCGGATCGACATGTATCTCCCCGACGAACCAGTTGGACCAACGACTGAACGGCTGGCGAATCTCGTTGGTCGTGGGGACCAGGGTTATGAGCTCGTTGCCGTCGATCTGGATGTTCTTCAGTCGGAACCGGATTCCGCTGATCTTTCCATCTTGATATTCACCAGGCTTGGTCTTGTGGCCGATCCAGCCCCACCACGCTCCGGACGCTCCATAGATCAGATCGACTTTTGCGATGGGCACGTCAGCCGGACTGTCGTTCACACCGAGTTTCATGCGGTATGGCTTGTGGACAAGGCGTTCGGGAGCGGTCTCGCTGCTCTTGATTGCCAGTGCGACCGAGGACACCGGGATTCGCTCGAGCATGGATGAGGCGTCATCCTCGAGCACGGTCCAGTCGGGCCGCTCTTGTAGCGGGTCGTCGTCTTCGTCCGCCTCGTCGACCTCGGGAATGGCGAGTTCTGCAGCGTCGCCCAGAATCTGATCCCGGTACTTCCGGAAGTCGGGATGATAGTCGACCGGCGCGACCTGGGCGAGAAAGCTCTCGAGCTGCAGCGCGTCCAGCGCTTCGACGGGAGCGTTGCGCAACCCAAGCAAGGATACTTCGAAGTAGTGGGCCTCCGCATCCGTGGCCTTCATCTGGTCGAACGTCGTGCACGACGTGATCAGGTCAACCGCCGGCTTCCTGCCGGATTCCAGCATGCCGCGTCGAAGCGCATCGCAATCGAACCACACGATCGTCTCGAGGTCCTCGCCGGCCGCCTTGGTTCGGAACTGAAGCGTTCGCGAGAATGCGATGCCTGCGAGCCGTCCGATGCCGCGGAACCCTGCCTGCCGGCCTCGTTCCTTACGCGACGCACCCACCGCGGTGAGCGTCCCGACAGCGATCCTCTGCGGCAGCCCGATGCCGTTGTCGTGGATGACGAGGCTCGCGCCATCGTCGCCCATGGTGATCGTTATTTTGCCCCTATCCGTTCGGAGAATCTTGGCGTCGATGGCCGACTGGATGCCGTCGAAACTGTTTTGCACGTACTCGCGGATGGCATTCTTCCGCTCGCCGTACATGCCCGTCGTGATCGACTCGAGCAGGAACGAGCCGATCAGCGGTTCCGGAACCGGGCGGCCTTTGGACTTTGGCGCTGCGCGTCGCGTGATCACCATTTTTCCATACCCCTTAATCTTCGTTCTCGACGCCAGCGAACTCCGGCACTCTGACCATCGAGTCGAGCTCCACGTCGGCGACGATCCTCTGTCTCGGCAGCAGAAAAAACCTTGAGACGATGTCGAGCAGCGTTCCCACCTCAACATCGAACGGTGCGGACTCGCGCCCTACGAGAGTACTCAACCGCAGCTGTTCCTCGTCTTGTATCAAGGTGAGTAGGTTCGTCCCGTCCACCTTGATCGCCACGAGGTCGGCATTGGACTTGTTGTCAGCGGACGGGTTTGAGACGACTTCGACGTCGATCGGGCCGTTCAACCCAATGGCGTTCGCGACGCCGAGCTCATTGAGCACCGCGGCCAGTCTTGCAACTGCACCGACCATCTCCGGCGCGGTCGACATGTCGAGCACTGTGATCACGATCCTGGCGCCAGATCGTGGAGCTGGCTTCAGCTCTCTGTCGACATAGAGCGCGCCCATAGCTCCGAAGCAAAGGGGAAGCCTTAGTGCGGCCGGGATTTCCGGTCCGAGATTCCTCAGATTGTCGATAAAAGCCGCGGCTTCCGGAACTTCGTTTGTGGCTAGTTCCGTCGCGACGCGGCCGAGCGCCACGAGGTCATGCACCTCCCACAGCGAAAGCGTGTCAGGCTCAAGCTCCGCGAAAGCCAGTGTCCTGGCAGCCGGTTTATCACCCGTGATGGCGGGTAGCAGATCTGCGGCATGAGGCGAGAGCGCCTCGGTGCTTCTAAGCATCGCGGCATCGAGGATGTCGACATCGAACTCCTCTTCGTCGTCATCGGTGTCGTCGTCCTGTCCCAACTCGGCGCCGAGGAGGCGAGCCGCCGAGCCAAATCGGGTCGCCCAGCTTCTCGCAGCCTTTTGCTTCGTAGGAGGATCAGGGAGGTGCGCATCGATCACGGCTGAGGCGAAATCTCTGAACGTCGAGCCTGCGGTTTCGAGCAGCACCGCGCAATACATCGGGTCAAGCAGGTCCAGCGCACCAGCCCCGAAATCGTGAGCTTCACGCACGAGCAATGGGTGGGCGAGCGGCACGGGGAGCGGGTTGCTGACCCGATGTCGGATGTCTTTGGTCAGGACTGAATCGTTGTTGTACTTCTCGAACCAGTCGTCCTTACGGTCCTTCGTGATGACGATCACCGCGCCGGCGCGCACGTTCTTCGCGTGCCTCAGCACTTCGCGCCAGAAGACGATGTCCCCGAAGCTGTTGTCCGCTTTCGCCGGGACATCCGTCGACTCCTTGCCCTTGTCGCCGTCGCGCTTGTGGGCATCCCTGAACCCTGGCGGTATGGCACCGCGGTTGCGGACGCGTTCGTCGGTTTCGATGTCATCGATAAGTTCGTCGAGCGACCCCGGCACTAGGAGATCGTCGATGTATTTCGCGACTTCCTGAACGCCGACCGCAGCCTCCTTCGACTTGCTCGCCAGGGTCAACATCGCGCGGATCGGTTGTATCGTGCGCTTGAACTCGTCGAGGAACATGGAGCCAGCGTCCTTGAACCCAAAGAGCTGGTCGGAGGAATAGGTGACCAGGCTGCCGTAGAGCTGCTTCGTGGCCTTGTCGAACCGGGTGATGTCGGTCGAGAGTTCCGTGAGGATGGTGTTCTTCAGCTTGTGCTTGAAGAACTCGTGCGCCGACCACAGTGGAACGTGGAATCTCTCGGCACCGACCGTTTCGGTCCACGCGAAGAACTGCTGTCGCGCTGGCTGGCCCAACTTCGCCAGGAGCATCAGGAACGACGTGTCGAAGTAGAGATGCGTCCGGGAATCCGCCGCCAGGACCTTGATGCGTTCAAGATACGCGTTAGCGACTTCGGGAACCCGTCCGAACAGCGGCCCATGCCATTCCCGCAGAGGACGTGCCCGAGGCGTAGATCTGTAATGTTGCCGGCTGTGGCTCTGATGTTGCCTCAAGTGCCGCAACCACCCATTCGCCCGGAAATCTCCGGCGTTATCGCTGATCTCATCCCCGCACCCCCCAAAAACTTCTATGTCCGGAGTCGCATCGTTTCCATCGATGCGGCAGCCCGCGATCGAGGCTAGGTTGAAGAGGAGATCACCGTCAATCGGTCTCTGCCTCCAATTTTCGCCACCGGGCCTGTGCCCGGTTTAAAAACCTCAAGATGTTACGATGACATTGGAATTCGAGCCATTTTGGCTGCTTTTCTCTTCGACATACCTGCGGAGCTGATGTGGTTCGAGTTCACGAGACGCACCTAGATGGAGAGCACTGCCACCGTGACGTTGTCACGACCTCCAGCCTCCAACGCCGCATCGACGAGCGCGCTGCCGGGATGTAGCGGCCCGCTGAGCAGGACGCCCGCAATCGCTTCATCAGTGACAAGATCGGAAAGGCCATCGGAGCACAGGATGATGACGTCACCCGGAGCTATGGCTACGGTCACGACGTGCGGATTCAACGTCCGCCGGTTGAGCGTGCCTCCGAGTGATTGCGTGAGCGCATGGCTACGCGGCGCGCGCGATCCGTCCGTGCTTGGCGTGTGATCGACTGTTTGCCGGGTCAGCCTTCGACCTCGAAGTAGATACGCCCGACTGTCGCCGACGTTGAAGAAGGTGCAGACGCCGGCGCCGAGGATGGCGCCCACGATCGTCGTTCCCATCGCGGGCCGACCCAGCCCAAGCGCCATCGCGTCGTGCACCGAACTGTTCGCGTCGCGGATCGCTTCGACGACGCCGTCCTCGCTTGTGGCGTCAGGCAACCGTTTCGACAGTGTCTCGACGGCGATCTCGCTCGCGATCTCGCCGGCTCCATGGCCTCCCATGCCGTCTGCGATCACCACCCAGCCACCGACTTGGGCAATCGTTCCATGCCAGTCGTCGTCCTCGCCGCTCGTGCGCCAATCGGCGGTACGGCACCGGTCTTCGTTGTGAGCGCGCAGATACCCGACGTGCGTCGCCGCATGTATGGAGACCTTGTCAGGCATTTCGACGCGCGCGCGTGGCATCTGCCGCCATCTCCTTGACCTTGGCCACCATTGATCGGTCACGGGTGACGTAACCATCGATGCGTTGGAAGCCGGACCGTCGGACCATCTCTCCAAAGAAGGGGCGGTTCGAGATCACCGCGAGATCGTCGTCCTGAATCAGGAAGAAGAAATCGGAACGCGGTGTGGTCACTAGCTGCATCCTGTCCTTCTGCGTCCGCTTGCTCAGATCCGCTAGAGGATCGTAGAAATCGCCTCCGCGCGGCTCAAGCTGGGGCTTCAGGAAAGACGCGACGGTGATCGATACCCGCTCGCCAGCAAGTCGGTCCAACTCTCGCATCATGTGCTGTGTTAGCAAGGTCGGCTGGAGGCCGGCGCTCGTCACGAGGAGATTTCTGCGCGTGTTCGTCACCGCCTCGTGCAGCAGTTCGTTTTGCTCGTAGCAGGCGAGGGGACGCAGCTGAACAGCATCGAGATCATGCATGGCGACGGCGTGACGTTCCTTCGCCGCGTTTAGGGCCACGACCGCAGGATTGGTCGTGCGTCGTGTTCCGGAGAGTTCGGCCGCGGGCTCGATGGAACGTATCTGTGCGCGAGCCTCCGCCTCTTCCTTCCGGTTGGCTGCCAGGCTCAGTGGATCGGGGAGTGACCGCACTGCGTCGCGTCCCACGAGACGTTCTAGGCGGCGACGGACACCGTCGTCGGAGATCATGCGGACGAATCCCATCTTCTTCGGACCACCATTCTCGGCGAACGCGCGTTCATGCGATTCGGAGAGCTTGCCGTCGATTGCGAATGCGACCTGGACCTCGTCGCCCTTGTCCGCCGCGAACACGAGCGCGACCGCCTCCCGGAACACGTTGTTGCGGCGCACGATGCGCTTCAGGGCGAGGACGTTGTGCCGGAAGTCGTCGCCGCTCTGTCGGCGGATTACCCTGCGGATCTCCGGAATCGAGAGCTCGCTCACGTTTGGCGGGTCGGAAGGGTATGGGCGTATCTCGACCGCGCCAAAAGTCTTGAGCTCGTTGGCGCGCACGACGTTTTCACCGGCCAGCTTGACCGGCATCCTGCGCATCGCGTCATAGTCGATGACGATCATCTCCTCCTGGACGACCTCTTTCGCCTCGACTTCGAGTCGTTCGTATCCCGACTGGGTCAGGGCGAAGCTGCTGAGGTTTGAGACGACCGCCGTCCGTGCGACGAAGCCCTCAACGACGAGCGTGTCGAAGGCGGCGCGTATGATGTCGTCCTTGAGACCGAGCATGCGCCCGATCGAGCCTTCGTCGGTCTCGCCGAGTTCCAGGCAGCGCATGGCGAATTCTTGGATCGTCGGGAGAGCGCGCGTGCTGGTGGTCACAGCCTCGATCGTCAGACGAAAGATCGGCAACCCGACCTCGGCGTAGTCTACCAGCGTGAAACCGTCGCGGAACTGCGCCTCACGGGCTACGTCCTCGGCCCTCACGAAAGCGTCTCCATTTCGCAAGTGTCCTCATGGGCGTCGAAGTAGTCGAGCACCTTGCGGAATGGATTCCTGCCCTTGGCCGATCGGCAGAACATCTGGTCGCCCACGATTAGGAGCGCGCTCTTGCCTCTCGACAGGGCTACGTTGAGGCGAGGCTTCTCCTTGAGGAAGCCGAGCCTGTTCTGTGGATTCGAACGCACGACCGAATAGATGCAGACGTCGGCCTGCCTGCCTTGGAAGGCGTCGACGCTGTTGCAGGTGACGTCCAGGTCGGGCCATTCCGCTATACCCCGCAAGACCATGTCGTTCAGCGCAGTGACCTGCGACGTGTAGCCCGCGATGACAGCCACGCTGATGCGCTTCTTCTGCGCCTTCGCCAGGAACTGCAGCTTGAGTAGCAGGCTGCGCACGACGGCGACCTCGGTCGGATTGTTGAACGTCTGTCCGTCTTGCCTTTCATAGGGCTGTTTCAGCGCATGCGTGGAATACCATGTGACCGACTTCGGTATCGCGGCCGAGAGTTTCAGCCCGTGGCTGGTGACCGGGCTGTCGAGATCGTCGTCATAGAAGCAGTGGCTCACCAGGTCGCCGATCGGCTTCACCATTCGGTACTGGTTGCGGAGTTTGTCGCGGCAGCCATCTGGCAGGCCGTCATCCGGATCGAGGAAGCGGTCGAGCAGCGTCTGCTTCACCTCCCTTTCATCGAAGGAGTCGAGCAGGTCGTCGCCCAGTTCCTCGAAGAACGGCGGTAACTGTTGCGGATCCCCTACCACGATCCATTTCCTGCTGCGGGCCATGGGGATCAGCGTTTCGGTCGCTGTGGCCTTCGACGCCTCGTCGATGATGCAAAGGTCGTAAGCCACGTCGTCCATGCCCTTCACGCCGGCGATCCCGACGCAGGTGCCGGCGATGATCTGGGCCGATGAGAGCATTGCCGCATTGAAGTCGGGGGATCGCCCGACGCGCAACTGCCAGTCCTCAAGGAGTACGAGACGATCTCGGCACGCCATGACCACTTCGTCACCTTGGAGAAAGTGCACCGCCCAGTCGGCGAGCTCGGCGGAATCGCCGCTCTTAGCAAGGTCCGCGGCGTAACCGCCCATACTGTCCATTTCCGCGATGAAGCTGCGCTCTTTGTTCCGCAGCTTGGTGATCTCGCGCTGCAGCTCACCGATATCGCTGTCGAGCTGTGTGGACTCCTCGTCCAGTTCTTGTTCGTCGACCGACGATGATTTCTCGTCGATTTCGGCTTGGACCTCCTCTTTCTCCGCCTTGAGATCATCGATCGCGAATTGCATCTCCTCCTGCCGCCTCCTTATCTGGAGAAGCCCCTCGACCTTCATTCCGGTCGCCACCGTCGCCCGATCGACGTTGTTCTCGGTAGCCCATCGGTTCATGTCTTCCTCGGCAGCGGCGCGCACCTCCGAGATCCACTTTTCCACCCGGCGTTCGAGAAGCAGTTCCTTGCTCGCGGCGGATATGCGCGGCTCATCGGCCCTGCCGATGCGGATCACGTCGAGGCTGGGGTCAAGCTGCGTCACGCGTTCAAGCACGTTGTCGAGCGCGATGTGGGTCTGCGACGAGAGCAGGATTCGGTGCTTGGGATGCTGTTTCAGCCACTGGACCACGATCTCGGTGATGAGTTTCGTCTTGCCCGTGCCGGGCGGGCCTTCGATTGCCAGGATATCTTGAACGCCTAAGGCTTTCTTCAAGATGGTCAGCTTCTCGTCGTCGAAGTCGGGATCGGTGGGACGCACGTTCGCGACCGGAATGCAGGGCGTTGCCGATTTCGGATCCAGTATGATCGGCTTGAGAGCTCCGTCCACGGCCCTGTCGTAGAGAACGGCATTCAATGCGTGGGTCTGGTGGGTGAGCGCTCGCTGAGCCGCTAGGGTATTGATTGAGAGTTCACCGCGCGGCGGGAGCCTGCTTGCGTCGCCGAACAGAACCTCCATGGTCACCAAGTTGAAGGTAGCCGCGACAATTCTTCCCGAGATCCTGCCGCCGCCCGATTCGACGATACGATCCTGGCCGACGATGTCTTCCGGCTGAGCGATCTCCGTCGTGAACACGACGCGGTCTATTCCGACGTTACGATGGACGTACTTGATCGCGTTCTTGCGCTTCGCCTCCCGGTCGGCGCGATCACGGAGGTAGCTTCCCCATACCCGGAATATCCGTTGGGTGGCGCGAGCGGCCCGCTCCTCGCGTAGCCGTGCGCCCAGTGAACTGGCTTCCGAAAGCAGCAGACTCAACTGCTGGCCGGCGCGCCGCTCGTCTTCCGGTCGGACGAAGCGTGCCCTTACGCGTCGGATGAGTCCGCCCTCGCGCAGATCCGCGGCCAAGCCGGCACCGATCTCGCTAGCGGATGTGATGTGGAGAAGTTCGTGTTGCTTGCCGGTGACCAGAGCTTCGAACTTCCAGGCGCCGCTGATCAGGTCTATTCGGGGCAACTCCCCGTCCTGTTCGGGTCGCGCGACGAGTGCGCAGGCCTCTCCCAGCTCTTCCGCGATGAAGCGCTCCACCATGTTGACGTCGTCCGTGTCGAGCCGGCGCTCAAGGGCGAACTTAGTCTTGTCGTTCATTCGGAGATGCAGATCGATTATCGAACCATCGCGCCCGTCGTCCGTGGCGCTGGCCTGGCGCAGTTGCTCCAGCAGGAGTGACGCCAACGGGGGACGCTGTGTCGCATCCGCGTTGAGGCACCGCTCGACGATGGGCCGGACGTTCACTGGAAGCGTCGCTTCCTGCAGCGCGGTCAGCAATTCTGCATCACTGTTGAAGGTCCGACCCGTGACGCATGAAAGCGCAACTGCAGCGAAAGCATAGCAGTCGCGCGCGAAGGCATGATCCTCTTCCGGAGACGGCGGCGTGTAACCCGGCGTTCGATCGAAACGGAATGTGATTCCGGCCACGGGAGCCCATGAGCCGCCATTGTCGAGCAGCTTCGCTATCCCGTAGTCGGCGAGCTTGGCCGTGCCGTCGTCGGTGACGAGTATGTTCTTGGGTTTCACGTCGCGGTGCGCGATCTTGCCCTTGTGCGCGAACGCGATGGCTTCGAGTAGCGGCTCGCCGAAACGATCCCAAAACACCTGCCAAGCCATCGCACCGTCGCGGATGATCACGTCCTCGAGGTTCATCGCAACCCAGTCGAGAACGAGGAACCAATGACCGTCGTCGTCCTGGTCGACGTCGATGACCTCGACGATGTTGCGGTGGTTGAGCCGCTGCAGCATTTCGACTTCGCGGTGAAAGCCTGCTTGACCGCGCTCATCGTCCGGGCCGAACTTCACTCGCTTTATGGCGACCATCTTTCCCAGTTGTGAGTCGAAGGCCTGCGTAACGGTCGCCTGCGCGCCCTTTCGGATGTTTTTGGTAAGGGTGTAGCGACCGACCAGCACTTCGGCTGGGGTTTGGGGAGTCGACGCCATCAGGCGGCCATCACAGGTAATATCGCCGCGTCTGCGACGCTCAATCCCCGGAACCTCACGTCGTGTAGCCTCCCCGATGGCGAATTAGGTCGCTCTGCCAGATCACTCGGCCGACCACGATAAGCGGTTACATTCGGCTAGCCGGCTAGCCCCCCGATTTTCGTGACTGTAACGAACGCGCTTGTCTCCGGCGAGCGAAGATCGCCGCCATTTCGGTCCGATTGTAAGTTCGCCACCAAGAGTGCGGATGTGCATCCAGGAGCACAAAGAAGCTCGTGTCCGCAAAGCGTTAACCATGTAGGCCTAGCACGGTGAGATTAGCTCCAAGGATATGCCCACGATGTCTATATCGCAGGCGCTCGCGGGCTAGGCACGATGGCCCTGCTGGAATGGGTACATTCCTGAGGTTCCCGTTGGGTTTGCAACCTGCGCAATCGCCAAATCTTTAGCGTCGAGCAGCACTCGCTCAATCGGAATCGGTCTTGCCGGATACGCCAGTTTGCTGAGCGCACAGCGCCTTTCCCGGCCTGTCACCCGAAAGCGGGCAGGCCCCAATCGGGAAGTGGGACGGGTGCCGCGAACGAACGAATATGGGTCATCGAGCGGTTGCGTGATCCGCTCCTGCGCATCGCCCCGACTAAGGCGCGGGGCCAGGTGGGCCATTTCTGCTTGCGGAAGGAGCTCGTCGCCTTCGGGAGGAAATGGTGGCTGTGTGTCGGCTTGCTGGATTCCATGCCAGGCGTTTCCACAACCTTTGTTCGCGGTGCAGCGATAGCAGACCCTTTTGCAGTTCGCTCTAACGCTCCGGGGTAACTTGCCCGCGCGCGGGCAAGGCTCCTTCAGATTTCGTGGTATACCAACGCTGCAACACCGGCGGAAGAAAATGAAAAGTCGAGCATTACGGTAACACTTCGAACTGCCGCTGGTGGCCTTGCACCATCTCCCGCAACCGGGCCGGCTGCAATACCTCGACCGACTTCCCCCACGAGTAGAGATGCCAGCACATCTCCAGATGTCCCGATGCGCGGAAGCGGACGAGCAGGGAGCCGTCCGGCTCCTCTTCAGTTTTCTGGGTCGGGTGGAAGACGAACCGACGGGCATGCGGTGCGGCCTCGGGCGCGAAGCGCCACACGACGTCGCCATGCTCGGCGGAGTTCTCGAAAGAGCCGAAGCCCTTCTCGGCGTGGCTGTGGATGTCGAAGCCCTCGTCGAGCTCAAAGCTCTGCGGGAGCACTTCCGCGGTCGTGATCTCCTCCACCCGGTAGTGCTGCAGTGGCGCTGAGGCTGCCTTCGAGGTGTCGCGTCCGATCAGGTAACGCCGGACGCCAAGCAACAGGCCGTGCGGAGCAACGACCCTGTCTGTGGGCTTCGGTTGCTTGCGGGTCTGATAGGGAAAACGGAGGAGGAAGGGCCCCTTTAACGCCTCGTATATCGCCGTCTCGACCGCGGTGTTGGAGGCTGGCCTGGGCCCAGGCCGGACCGCATGGCCGAGCGCCTCGGCCAGCGCCTCCTCGTCGACGGCGAGCCGCGTTCCTGCTTCGGGTGGGATCAGTGCCCGAACCTTCTGCTTCAGGCCCCTCACGGTGGTCGCCTCCGTAGTCAGGCCTGCGACCTCCAACTCGGTGATCGCCGTCGTCAGTGCGGCAAGCTCCTCGGCGGATGGGGTGAGCAGAGGGGCGATCGCGCGCGCGGGGATACGCCAGCGGCGCTTGCGGTCGTCGCCGTCGTCGGCCTGCGTCTGGGGGAACGCGGTCTCGAGCGCATCGGTCATCCGCTGCGCGGAGCGATGGACGCAGCCGAACTCTTCGATGATCTCCTCAAGCGACACGCCGCTCCGGCGCGTGGCCATCATCGCGAGCTTGAGCAGTTCCTGGGCCTTCGCGAAAGACATGGGATCACCCCGACAGCTTTTGTCACCCTTATGTGCTAACACGGAGGAAAGGGGAATGCGCGTGCGCAAGATTGACGAAGTCTTGAGGCTATCCGCCTCCGATCTGATGCGGTTCAAGGGTTGCCGTCACGCGACGACGCTCGACCTGCGGCTCATCGAGGTCGGCGACCTGAAGCCTGGGGCGGACAGCGCGGAGGCCGAGCTGCTGCAGCGCCAAGGCGACGAGCACGAGCTGGCGTTCCTAGAAAGCCTGAAGGCCGAGGGCCGCGTCATCGTAGAGATTCCGAAGGAGGGGATCCCGCTAGAGGAATCCGTCCGCCTCACTCTCGAAGCGATGGCGGCCGGGCCAGACGTGATATTCCAGGGTGCGCTGCTGGAGGGAGCCTGGGGCGGCTACACCGACTTCCTCGAGCGCGTCGAACGCCCGTCTGTATTCGGAGCGTGGTCGTACGAGGTCGTCGACACGAAGCTAAAGCGCAAGCCCGACCCCAAGCACGTCCTGCAGCTGTGCCTCTACAGCGACCTGCTCGCGACGGTGCAGGGCGTTGCGCCTGAGGCTTCGCACCTCCAGCTAGGGGACGGGACTCGCTTCACGGTTCGGCTTTCGGAGGTCTCCTCATACGCCCGCTACGCCCGGCGCATGCTCGAGGCGTTCCTCGTGGAGCGGCCTGAGACGATGCCCGAGCCGGTCTCGGCGTGCGGTCTCTGCCGCTGGAGCGACGCCTGCGGCGAGCGCTGGGACCGCGAGGATAGTCTCGCGCTCGTCGCGAGCATCAGCCGGTCACAGCGCCAGAAGCTCGAGGCGGCGGACGTGGTGACGATGGCCGGTCTCGCCGCGAGGCAGGAACGCATCCCCAGGATGGCCGCCGAGACACAGCGCCGGCTCGTCTCCCAGGCGCGCCTGCAGTCCGCCCGCCGCGCCGGCGGTCCTCCGTCGTTCGAGCTGCGCGACGCGGAGCCGGGCAAGGGATTCGGTCTCCTTCCCGCTCCCGACGATGGCGACATCTTCTACGACATCGAGGGCGATCCCTACTTCCCGGGTGGCCTCGAGTATCTGCACGGCCTCTGGTACCGCGAGGCGGGCGACTGGACGTTCCGCCCGTTCTGGGCACATACCAGGGAGGACGAGGGACAGGCCGTCGCAAACCTGCTGACCTTCCTCGTCGACCACATGCGGCGGCACCCGGCGGCGCACATCTACCACTACGCCAACTACGAGATCGCGGCGCTGCGCCGGCTGACATCGCAGCACCGCACGGGCGAGGCGGCGATGGATCAACTCCAGCGCGAGCGCCGCTTCGTCGACCTGTTTAAGGTCGTTTCGGGGGCGCTCGTCGCGTCGGAGAAGGGATATTCGATCAAGGATCTCGAAGCCTTCTACATGGAGAAGCGCGCCGCCGACGTCGCGACGGCGGGTGCGAGCGTCGTCTTCTACGAGGAGTGGCGCCAGACCGGAGAGCAACGCCTCCTCGACGAGATCCACGACTACAACCGCACCGACTGCGTCTCGATCCAGCTGCTCCTCGACTGGCTGGTCCGCGACGTCCGCCCGCAGGCAATGCCGTGGCCGACCCTCGGCGCCGTGCCCGAGGGGGGAGCGCTCTCGAACGTCGATGCGGAGGACGAGGAGATCGAATTGCTCCGCGCCCGACTGCAGCCCGTCCGCGATCGTCTCGGCGAGCAGGTCAGCGACCTGCTGCTCGACCTTAGCCAGTTCCACAAGCGCGAGGACAAGCCGACCTGGTGGGCGATCTTCGACCGTCTCGCGCAGGAGAGCGAGGAACTGCTGGACGACCTCGAGTGCATCCAGGGCCTGGTGGCGGTCGGCCCACCCGAGCAGGTGACCCGGCAGTCGTTCGAGCGGCCCTACAGGTTTCCACCGCAGGAGACGAAGCTACGCGCGGGCAAGGCCCCGTGCGTCAAGCCGGCCGCGATGCCCGAAGACGTCAACCTCCGCTCGATCGACCATGACGCGAACACGCTGGTGCTGCGCCGGTCGACGGCGAAGGGTCCGCTGCCCGACCGGCTCGACCTGCTCCCGCCGCAGCCCCTGCGCAACTCGGTGCTGAAGGATGCGGTCGCCGCGGTGACCGAACAGCTAATCGCCGACACCGGACGCCTGCCCGCCGTCGAACATCTGCTGACCCGGTCGTCACCGATGTTCGTCGACGGATTGCGTCCCGCGGGCGTGATTGCCGCCGACGGCGATTTGCCGGCCGAGACCAGCCGCGCGATCGCCGCCATGGCGGGCACGACGCTCGCCATCCAGGGACCGCCGGGAACCGGCAAGACATACGTCAGCGCGCTCTCGATTGTGGACCTCGTCCGCGTCGGCAAGCGCGTCGCCGTATCCTCCAACAGCCACAAGGCGATCGGGAACCTGCTCGAGGCGGTGGCGAACCGCGCGCGTGCCGAGCGCGTGAACTGCCGAGTAGTGCAGAAGGCGTCCGACGACGGCGACGACGACGCCCATCCCGGAATCGTCTTCGTCAGCGACAACGATGCGCCCGAGATCGCGTCCGGACACGTCGTCGGCGCGACGGCATGGCACTTCGCCCGCTACGCCGAGGCCGCGTACGACTACCTGATCGTCGACGAGGCGGGACAGGTGTCGATCGCCAACATCCTCGCCATGGCGCGGTGCGCCCGCAACATCATCCTCGTGGGCGACCCGATGCAGCTCCCGCAGCCCCTCCAGGGCAGCCATCCCGGCGATAGCGGCCGCTCTTGCCTGGAGTACCTCATTGATGGACACCGAGTTGTGCCGTCCGACCGGGGCGTGTTCATCCCGGTCACCCGCCGCATGCACCCACGCGTCTGCGGCTTCATCTCCACTGCGGTCTACGAGGGCCGACTGAGCAGCGACGAGGCGTCGGGTATGCAGTCGCTCACATCCGTGGCGGGAGCCGACCTGATCGGCGCGGGCATGCGCGCGGTCGCCCACCTCGGGCGCTCGCAGGTTAGCCCAGAGGAGATCGAGGCGATCGCGGCGCACGTGGGGGCGCTGCTCGGCGCGAACTACCGCGACCGGGAGGGCCGCGAGCGGCAGATCGGTCACGCCGACATCCTCGTCGTCGCCCCTTACAACGCGCAGGTGAACGCCTTGAGGAGCCGCCTTCCCCAAGCGGTCCGTGTCGGCACCGTCGACCGCTTCCAAGGACAGGAGGCGCCGGTCTGCCTCGTGTCGATGACAACCTCGAGCGGCGAGGAGCTGCCGCGCGACATCGCGTTCCTATTCTCGCTCAACCGGATCAACGTCGCCGTGTCGCGGGCTCAGGCGTCGGCTGTGGTGTTCGCCAGCCCGCACCTGCTTGAGACGCCCTGCCGTACGGTCGAGGAGATGTCGCTGGTCAATACGCTCTGCATGCTGCGCGAATACGGGGGTGACAGCTTCTGACGCCCACGCGTGCGAATGTGCATCCATCGAAGCACAGGAGACGCGAAATGGCATTCTGGGACATCGGCTTGCGCAACATCGTGGACGTGGACGGTCAGCTTCTGGCGATCGACGCGGACGTCATCGACCCGACCGCTTTGCTGGCAAAGGCGAACAGACCGGTCGATTGCCAGCTGTGGCTGGTCCGCGCGGGTGAACGGCTCCCGCTCCAGGCACGGCAGCTCGTCCGCCTGTCGCAGGATGAGGTTCTCTTCTTCGAGACCGAACAGGTTCGTCGGCAGTGGATTCCCGAGCGCCTTGCGGCGTGACGGTCCGGCGGGACGCCTCGGCGAAGTCATCCGGCAGCCGGGTCGGGCGTTCCTCCCCCTGTCACTTCGACATCGGCGCCGAGGTCATCAGCCATGGCCAGTAGCACGTAGCGGATGACGAACTCGAGGCCGCTGAAGAGTGGTGCCTTGGCGAGCGCCTTGGCCATTTCCTTGTGGGCCACAACTGGTTGGCCGAACTGCGCCTCGTATTCGGCGTGCAGGTTGATTCAGCCGCCGGATTAACAATCCGAGTTGACGATGCGACTCAGCGGGTCGCAGGCGGCCGTGATGCTGCCACGAAGTCGCCCCGCCGAGCGCGGTCAACGTTCGGCACGTGCTTGAAGTCGACCTCCTCTTAAAGCCGAAGTCGCGATGCGCCCAGGCCCGAGGGAATGTCGGCAAGATTACGGAAGCCTGACAGCTTCTGTCACCCCCATGTGTGATCATCAAAAGTGCAGTCCTCCTCCGGGCGGTGGTCGATTCGGGGACTGGGCGGCGCCAAGAAGATGGAGAAGTTGATATGGCGAAAGGTGGTGGCTTCAGAAGCGCTGGATCCGGGCGATACGTGAGCGCGAGCTATGGACGCTCACACCCCCGCACCACGGTTCACGAGGCGGCGGGCACGAGCGGCAGCTCGGGCGCGCACTATCGCAGCGCGATAAGTGGTCGATACGTGACCACGAAGCATGGCAAGGCCAGCCCGGGCACCACGGTGCGCGAGGAGTGATCGGGACGGGCCGTCGCCACCGCGACGGCCCGCTCCAGTGGAAGGAAACTGGGATATGGAGTTCGCCGTTTACGCGTCGCTGGTACTCGCGCTGGTCGCGGTAGTGCTCTGTGTGCTGATCCTGCTGAAGGTCGGGCGCCCAGCGACTATCCCCGAGGATCTCTCGACCCGAATCGCGGCGCTCGAACAGATCGCCAAATCCCTACCGGACACCCTGCGGGACGAGTCCCGGATCGGCCGTGAGGAACTGCGCGGCATCTTCGGCACGCAAACCGAGGCCCTCGAGACGCGGTTTTCCGCCGTGGAGACGCGCCTCGGCGAATTCGGCAAGGCGCAGACAGAGCAACTCTCCGGCATGCGCACTGAGGCAGCGGACGGACGCGCGAAGCTCGAGGAGGCCGTCCAGCGCAACGCGGAAGGCTTCGCCACGACGCAGTCCGAACGTCTCAAGGAGACCAATGACGGAGTGCGCAGCCTCTCCGATCGCCTGCTCGCGGCGCAGCGCGAAGGGCGAGAAGAGCAACGGGTCGCCCTCGAGGGCGTGACGGGCAAGGTTGGCCAGCTCATCGATACTAACGACAAGCGTCAGGAGGCGTTGCGCCAGACGGTGGCCGACGGACTCGACAAGATGCGCATCGACAATGCGGACAAGCTCGAGAAGATGCGTGCGACCGTCGAGGAGAAGCTGCAGGGGACCCTGGAGAAGCGGCTCGGCGAGTCCTTCCAGCTCGTCAGCGACCGGCTCGAGCAGGTGCACAAGGGGCTGGGCGAGATGCAGAACCTCGCCACCGGCGTCGGTGACCTCAAGCGGGTGCTGAGCAACGTCAAGTCGCGGGGCGGCTGGGGCGAGGTCCAGCTCGGGATGCTGCTCGAGGACATGCTGACCAAGGACCAGTTCGCTACGAACGTGCGCGTCCGCCCGGACTCCGGTGAGGTCGTCGAATATGCCGTGCGGCTGCCCGGTCGCGGTGAAGACGATACGCCGCTCTGGCTGCCAATCGACGCCAAGTTCCCGCACGAGGACTATGACCGGCTGCTCTTGGCACAGGAAGCTGGAGCGGTCGAAGAAGTGGAGAAAGCTGCTCTTGCACTGGAGCGAGCGATCCGCGTGCAGGCCAGGGCGATCTGTGACAAGTACGTCCATCCGCCCCACTCGACTGACTTCGCGATCATGTACCTGCCGACCGAGGGTCTATTCGCCGAGGTCATCCGCCGGCCGGGCCTCGCGAGCGAGCTGCAGACCAAACACCGCGTGATGATCCAAGGACCGACCACGCTGGCGGCGCTGCTGAGCAGTCTCCAGATGGGCTTCCGGACGTTGGCGATCGAGAAGCGGTCGAGCGAGGTCTGGCAGGTGCTGGGAGCGGCGAAGTCGGAATTCATGAAGTACGGTCAGGTCTGGGAAAAGCTTGGCAAGCAGCTCGAGACCGCGAAGCGCACGGTCGACGAGGCGGGACGCCGCACCCGCGCCGTCACGCGGCAATTGCGCGATGTCGAGACCCTCGATCTGCCGGAGCTGCCGGCGCTATTGGACATTGTGTCTCCCGATCCTGATGAGGAGAACGCGCCTGAGGCGGTCGACTGAATGACAGCAAGGCGCGTCGAGTGGCCGGGCCTCCTGCTCCGCGAGCAGTCAGAGCTACCCACCCCTTTTCGTTGTTCACGTTTCGTGCTAGCTGAGCCGCATGGCTAGATGCACAGCACCAGTAAGAGGCCATACACGGGGCGGCGGAGCGGACTGCCCAGTGTGCGGCCCCCGCTATCGCGGCTATAGGTCGTCTTACACCCCATCCTACAGCGCGTCCAACACACCTTCCTATTCATCGTCCGGAAACAGTGGGGGCGGTCGGAGTCGCGGTGGCGGGTCTCCTCGTACCGCAAAACCACGCTGGTCAGGAGTTGGCTCGGCTCAGTTCTACACGTCAGAAGAAGTGCGGGCGCTCACGCCGATCCGCGAAACCGTAGAACGACGAGCGCCACTACCCGATCTTCGGCACATCTTCTTGTGTCACGCATGGGACGACCGGCAGGGATCGGCCAAGGAGCTGAACGACCTTCTTGTAGGGCGAGGTGTGTCAGTCTGGTTCAGCGAGAATGACATCGGACTTGGCGAGCCGTTTCTCCGCGCCATCGACAAGGGGCTGGCGAAGTCGCGAATTGGGATCGTGCTGGTGACCCCCTCACTGCTGCTGCGCCTTCCGTCAGGGGGCGTTGCGGACAAGGAGCTTTCGGTGCTCCTGCAGCGTGATCAACTTGTTCCCGTCATTCATAACACCACCTACGACGCTCTCCGCGAAGTCAGCCCTATGCTCGCCTCGCGGAACGGCCTGGACACAGCAGAAATGCCGATGTCGGATGTCGCGGCCAAGCTAGCTGGTAAGCGGGGTCTGACGGCCACCTTGCACGCCGGGCCTCCGCCGGGATGATTGCCGCTCTTTGAGCGGGGTGGCGGGTGTCGGACGAGATCGAAGATTCAGTGAGCGGTGCAGCGACTACTCATAGG